>NZ_JBALNB010000005.1:0-483815 GCF_036962345.1 Neobacillus vireti | reverse complement strand
GTTTCCTTTATCTCAGTTGGAGCCCTCCACAAGGGACGCTTCGGCAGCATAAGCTTCGCACGAAGGAAAAGCGTTAGCTTTTACGAGGAGGCCATACGCCGCTGACCACTAAGGAAAGCTCCTTAGAATAAACATCGCAGGAACAAGCTGTACTTTGCTTGGTCCGAGGGCACTTGCGCTTTTCTTTTTATCTTCTCTTTCTTCCTAATCCCATGGCGTTTTCCATTTTTTTAAGTGTTTTACTTGCAACTTGGTTTGCTTTTTCAGCACCCTCGTCTAATATTCTGTCAAGTTCACTCGATTCCATTAAGTTAAAATATTTTTCTTGAATTGGTTTAAATACATTTACAACCAAATTGGCTAAGTCACCTTTGAAATCCCCATATCCTTTACCACTATACAATGCCTCAAGTTCAGGGATGGTTTTATTTCCAAGAATAGAGTAAATCGAAAGTAAATTTGATATTCCAGGCTTATTGATCTGATCAAATTTAACGATGCCCTCAGAGTCTGTAACTGCACTTTTAATTTTCTTTTCAATTTGTTTTGGTTCATCTATTGGAGTGATAAAAGCTTTACTGTTTGGGTCGGATTTACTCATTTTCTTTGTTGGTTCCTGCAGCGACATAATCCGTGCACCAACTTCAGGAAGCCGAATATCAGGAATCGTTAATACATCCCCATATTTCCTATTAAATCTTTCCGCTAAATCTCGGGTTAATTCCATATGTTGCTTCTGATCATCTCCAACAGGTACTAGGTTGGCGTTGTATAATAAAATGTCTGCAGCCATTAATGGCGGATACGTTAATAAACTTGCAGATACAGCATCTTTACCAGCAGATTTATCTTTGAATTGAGTCATTCTTTCCAATTCCCCAATATAAGCGATACATTGCATCATCCATCCCGCCTGAGCATGTGCTGGAACTTCCGATTGGATAAACAAGGTTGCTTTTTCTGGATCAATGCCTACAGCTAAGTAAAGAGCTGCCAAACTGCGAATATTTTTTCGAAGTACTAACCGATCCTGTGGGACCGTTATTGCATGTTGGTCGACAATACAAAAGTAGCAATTATAATCGTTCTGCAATTCTACAAATTGCTTCATTGCCCCAATATAGTTTCCAAGTGTAATCGTGCCACTTGGCTGAATTCCTGAAAAAATGGTTTGCATGACCTAATTCCTCCTAAATTATATATATAAAATAAAAAAACCATTCATCCCCACAACAATAGGGACGAATGGTTCGCGGTACCACCCTAAATTACTCAAAAGAGTCACTTATTCCTGAGAATCTTAACTTGATCATCAGGGAACCTTTTAACGCAAGGGAACGTCTTTTCCTACTTATCAAATAGAAGTTCAGAAAGAAGCTCAAAAGTCCATTCGGTATTTTTCCGTGTTTGTTTTCACCAGCCACAAACTCTCTGAATCGGTTAAAAATACGTACTATTCTTTATCATCGCTTAAGCTAATAAATTATTTATTTATATTATAATTAAATGTATAATGGTAATCAAGTCGGATAAGGTTTACTTCTTCTTGCCGCCAACGCTTTTCCAGCTGGTTTGAAACCTTGCGCTTTGGTCAACGAATTCAGAACGTTTTTTTCCTCCAAGAACCTTTTCACCGAATCCATTTGTCAATACACCCATAAATGCAGTAATTCCAATAATTAATAGTGCAACCATTGATAAATCAGCTATGTAACCACCCATGATAAAACCTCCATTTTCAATTCAAAAGTTAGTGAACTGTTTGTTTTGTACATCCCCTTATCATTATTTTATAAGAAGCCCTCTGGTTTTGAAAGAGGAAAACGAATAAAACCGATAATAATTATAAAATTTGAATGCGTTTTCATTTATTGGTTTTTAATTGAGAATATCCATAGGTGTAATAGATGGGATCTGTTCAGTGAAAAACAACCTGTAACCATTGCTTAAAAAAGTTCTGAGAAAAATACAATAAAGTCTACTGGTTCAAAGATTCTATTGTTGTGAAGATGTTGTTATAGAAAAATTCTAGATGAAAACAAAAAAAGATTGAAACCTTTTTGTCATATATTCGTCTAATATAATGAAAATATCCAATATAGGCGAAAAGTTTGACATTCAATAAATTTTGAAAAAATGATACCTTTTTTAGTATCAGTAGTGTATAATTAATGATATAAATTACTTATTTATAATTATTTTAATCAACGATCAACAATCAATCAATATATAGATGGCTTACTATAAATTTGAATAGTAATTAAAAGAGGAGTGTGGAGAAGAATGGTTACATTATACACTTCACCAAGTTGCACATCATGCAGGAAAGCAAAATCATGGTTAGAGGAACATGAAATCCCATATACGGAAAGAAATATTTTTTCTGAGCCTTTGTCGATCGAAGAAATTAAAGAAATCCTTCGCATGACTGAAGATGGTACGGATGAAATTATTTCAACAAGATCAAAGACTTTTCAAAAGTTAGATGTAAACTTAGATACAATGCCGCTTCAAGATTTATTTGAATTAATTAAAGCTAATCCTGGACTGCTGCGCCGCCCAATTATTATTGACGAAAAACGATTGCAGGTTGGTTATAATGAGGATGAAATTCGACGGTTCCTGCCAAGGAGAGTTCGTACTTTCCAATTAAGAGAAGCCCAGCGCATGGTTAATTAACAAAAAGATGAAAGCCTTCATTAGAAGGCTTTTTTTTACCCTCCCGTTTCAATAAGTTTGAGATTTCTATGTCATTTTGTTACAATGTAAGGAATATCTAATTAATAGGCAAATGAATGGTTTTTACAATAAAGGGCAAATTTATTTCCCAATTTAATACTTTTGTCATAAAATGAAGGTACAAGGATTATACCCTTGTTTCTTCACAACAAAGAAAGCCTTTCTACTTTGGGGAATTGCTAAAAAGCATTGTCTGTTTGGGGGTATTTAGTCCCTTCAATATGAAAGGAAGGGAGAGGTAAAGATGGAGATTGAAAGAATTAATGAGAATACTGTTAAGTTTTACATTTCTTATGGTGATATAGAAGAACGAGGCTTTGATCGTGAGGAAATTTGGTACAATCGGGAACGAAGTGAGGAACTATTCTGGGAAATGATGGATGAGGTCCATCAAGAGGAAGAGTTTGTTGTGGAAGGTCCACTATGGATCCAAGTACAGGCTTTAGAAAAAGGGTTGGAAATTCTTGTAACAAAAGCTCAGGTTTCAAAGGATGGACAAAAGTTCGAGCTTCCTATTCCAAATGATAAATTAAAGGATTTACCAGTTGATAATAATATTGAAGATATCCTGGATCAGCACTTCCATTCACCTCGTGATGAAGAAGATCTTTTACTTGAAGAGGAATCTTTAGAATTTTTAATTGCCTTCAAGGATTTTGAAGATGTCATCATGTTATCGAATCGTGGCGGTCTAGATGAATTAATCACCGTGTTGTACAACTTTGATAATAAATACTATTTATATACTGAGTTCCCTGAAGATTTGTTTGGTGAGGACGAAATTGACGATATATTAAGTATTCTGCTTGAATATGGATATGAAACGCAATTAACGATCCATCGAATTCAAGAATATGGAAAAGAAATAATTTCTAAAAATGTGTTTGCTGAAATTAGAAAACATTTTAAATAATTGTGCCGATTTCTATTATTGAAATCGGTATTTTTTACATAGGTTGATTATCAATGGCGGTGATAAGAATGAAAAACACAGTCAGGGTTATTTTGTTTGTGCTGGTTCTTTCCATCCTTTTATTTTTCTTTAAGGGGTATTTAGATGGCGGCATATTTGGTTTCCTAAGCCTGCTAATTACGTTATCTGTCATTTTTATTGCCTTTGTTATTTTCCTAGAGAATCGTCATCCGACCCAGACGATAACCTGGTTAGTGGTTTTAGGCAGTTTTCCCTTAGTCGGATTCTTTTTCTATTTACTTTTCGGAAGGAACTATCGCAAGGAGAAAATGTATCGGAAGAAGTATTTTCTTGATAAACAAGCTTTTTTAACAGTGGAGGGCGATAATGACCCAAGAAGCGAAGAGAAGCTTAGTTTAATGGGGGAGCACCAAGCAAGATTATTTATGTTGGCACAAAAGTTAGGAAACAGCCCGATTTCCTTCGATACTTCAACCAAAGTTTTAACCAATGGGGAGGAAACATTCCATCATATTCTTGAACAATTGAAAAGAGCGAGACATCATATCCATATGGAGTATTATATTGTCCGGGATGATCATATCGGGCAGGAAATAAAAAACATCTTAGTTGAAAAAGTGGCACAAGGGGTAGAGGTTAGATTCTTATATGATGCAGTGGGTTCTTGGAAATTATCGAAAAAATACATAAATGAATTGAAAACCGCCGGTGTAGAAATAGTTTGTTTTGGTCCTGTTAAGCTGCCATTTTTAAATAATAAATTTAATTTTAGAAACCACCGGAAAATTATTGTCATTGATGGTATGGTTGGGTTTGTTGGCGGACTTAATATTGGTGATGAATACTTAGGCAGGAATCAACAATATGGGTTTTGGCGGGATACCCATTTATTGTTAAGAGGTGAAGCTGTTCGGTCTCTACAGCTAATATTTTTACAAGACTGGTATTATATGACAAACCATAGCTTTTTAACGGCTGAATATTTGTCACCACAAATTGATGAAAAAAACCATGGAGGAGTCCAATTAATTGCCGGAGGTCCGGATAATGAATGGAGTGTCATAAAAAATATTTTTTTCTCAATGATTACTTCCGCAAAAAAATCTGTTTGGATTGCCTCTCCGTACTTCATCCCTGATGATGACATCTTTTCTGCGATTAAGGTGGCCGCCTTGAGCGGGATTGACGTGAGATTACTAGTACCCAACCGTCCAGACAAACGGATTGTTTTTCATGCTTCACGCTCTTATTTTCCGGAGCTATTAGAAGCAGGTGTTAAGGTTTACGAGTATGAACGAGGGTTTATGCATAGTAAAATTGTAATTGTTGACCATGAACTTGCCTCTATTGGAACATCAAATATGGATATGCGCAGTTTCCATTTGAACTTTGAGGTAAATGCCTTCCTATTTCGTACAAAAAGTACCCAAAAGCTGGTGGCTGAATACATTAATGACCTTGAATATGCAAAGCAGCTTGAATTAATATCGTTTAGGAAAAGGCATATTGGCTTACGGTTGCTTGAGTCAACAGCAAGGTTACTGTCACCGCTTCTTTAAGTTCACAAACTCGCCATAATGGCGAGTTTTCTTTTTGAGTAAAAAAAGGAGTTCTAGTCTGTTAACACGAATGTAAGGTACAAAAGGAGGTTGGTTTTCATTTGCTGACAGCACGAACAAAATCAGGAACAATATTTAGCTTAAGTAATCATTATGAAAAAGAAAATTTATTAATTCTTCGAAACAATGAGGAATTTTTCTGTCCGGTTTGCGGAGAAGCGGTTTCTCTTAAATTAGGAAATCAACGTATTTACCATTTCGCTCATCGAAGCGGCACTTTTTGCAGTGATTTTCATGAAAGTGAATCTCTGTATCATTTAGAAGGAAAACTTCAGCTCTTTCAGTGGTTACATATGCAGGGGATTTCCGCAAAATTAGAGTATTATGATTCGTTGATTGGGCAGCGTCCTGATATCATGTTCCATTTTAGAGGAAACAAATACGCATTGGAATATCAGTGTTCGCCAATACCTGAAGAAATATTTGTTAAACGAACAGAGAATTACATCCACCATCATTACATTCCCTTTTGGATTTTAGGCGGCAAACATATCAAAGCGAAAAGGGGTAATGTTTTTTCCTTATCAAACTTTAATTATTTCTTTTTAAGAAAAACACCGAGCAGGCAATTGGTCCTTCCTTCTTATTGCTCCGAAGAAAAAAGGTTTCATATCCTCAGTAAAATTCACCCATTTTCTATAAAAAATACAACCGCAAGCAGCCGTATTCTTTCTATTCACAAGACAAAGATCGAAGAAATTCTAGAACCAACACTGTTCAATCCAATTAACTTTACGAAATGGGCAAATGAAATGGAGAAATCTATGATTAACTCTTCACTTCACGCTAGTCCCGAATTAAATCATTTTCTTCACGAAATATATCCTCATAACCTCAACTTATATTTGCTTCCACCTGAAATCGGGTTACCAGTTCGTCATGCTCTTCTCATTCAAACACCACCTATCATTTGGCAAACGTATTTGTATGTAGATGTTTTCCAGAATAAATCACCGAATACCCATATTGATTTGAGGGATGTGGAAAGAATATTTAACGATAGAATAAAAATGAATAATATTATCATCCGGAATTTACCACAACTCACAAGTGTAAATCCTTTTATGGTGGTGAGGGAGTATTTTCAACTACTAGAGAGACTCGGAATCATTATAAAAAGGGACGAATCTGTTTATCAAATGCAACAAGGATTCATGGTCCCCAATTCTAACAGGGAAAAGGAAGAACGTAAGCAGGCATTTTTTCAAAAAAATTCTTCTATCCTTGCAAAAAGATAAATGAAATATTAGTTTGGGGCATAATATAATGGGTAAATCTAAATAAGATGGAATATTCTCGAAATATTGTTGTTAAAATCTTAAAGCCGATTTTAACGTGGAAATAGTTATTTTGCGCTTTAGAATTTAGTTTGCAGGCTCTTTTCTTATAAAATTTTGTTCAATAAAGTATTTTGGGTTAAGAAAAGAGCCTTTTTTAAGAGGAAATTGCAGGAAAAAGGAGAATATTTAACAGGGTTGTAAAACTTTAGTGTAAACCGAAAAAATGTTGAATGGAGGAAGAAAGATGGCTAACGAAACTTCTACGGTGAAGGCACTGCCACAAAGAAGTGAAATTCCAGTTGAGGATACATGGAGATTAGAAGATATTTTTGCTAGTGATGATGAATGGGAAAAAGAGTTTAAAGAGGTAAAAAATCAAATTTCTGGGATTAAAGAGTTTGAAGGTAAACTAGGTGAGAGTGCTGATACACTTTATAATGCCCTTCAATTTCAAGATAAGCTTCTTGAAAGAATTGGTAAGCTATATACATACGCCCACATGCGCTATGACCAAGACACGACGAATTCCTTTTACCAGGGATTAGATGACAGAATGAAAAACCTCTACTCCCAGGCTGGCAGTCAGTTAGCATTCATTGTCCCTGAAATCCTATCGCTTGACGAAGGCAAGGTGAATGGATTTTTAAAAGAGAAATCTGAATTAAAACTTTATGAACATGCGATTGAGGAAATAAACATTCAGAGGCCACATGTCTTGTCTGCGGAGTTGGAAGCATTGTTAGCAGAAGCGAGTGAAGTTATGGACACATCCAGTAATACTTTTGGGATGCTAAACAACGCAGATTTAAAGTTTCCGACTGTTAAAGATGAAAATGGTGAAGAGGTTGAGATCACACATGGACGTTACATCCGATTCCTTGAGAGTGGAAAACAAGAAGTCCGTCGTGATGCCTTTAAAGCGGTATATGAAACATATGGAAAGTTCCGTAATACGTTTGCCAGCACGCTTAGTGGAAATGTGAAAAAGGATAATTTTAATGCAAGAATCAGAAAATATAATTCAGCGAGGCATGCAGCACTTTCAGCCAATAATATTCCTGAAAGTGTTTATGATAATTTAGTTAACACCATAAACGAAAATTTACACTTATTGCACCGTTACGTGAAACTTCGGAAAAAGGTGTTAGGCGTAAACGAATTGCATATGTACGATCTTTATACTCCACTAGTGAAAGACGTGAAGATGGAAATACCGTACAAAGAGGCTGAAGAGCTTGTTATTAAAGGTCTTGCTCCATTAGGTGAAGAGTATTCACAAATTTTACAAGAAGGATTTGTGAACCGCTGGGTAGATGTTCACGAAAATAAAGGAAAGCGCAGTGGAGCTTATTCTTCCGGAGCATATGGAACAAACCCTTATATTCTTATGAACTGGCAGGATAATGTAAATAATTTATTTACATTGGCTCATGAATTTGGGCATTCTGTTCATAGCTACTATACAAGAAAAAATCAGCCATATCCGTATGGGAATTATTCGATCTTTGTAGCAGAAGTTGCTTCTACGTGTAATGAGGCACTCTTAAATGATTATTTATTGAAAACGATTGATGATGAACAAAAAAGGATTTATTTATTAAACCATTATTTAGAGGGTTTCAGAGGCACTGTATTCCGTCAAACCATGTTTGCTGAATACGAGCATTTAATTCATCAAAAGGCTCAAAATAATGAAGCGCTGACTGCCGACTTATTAACGAGTGAATATTATGCATTAAATAAGAAGTATTTCGGAGAAGAGGATATTGTGATTGACGAAGAAATTGGTTTGGAATGGGCTAGAATTCCTCATTTCTATTACAATTATTATGTCTACCAATATGCTACCGGCTTCAGTGCCGCTACCGCATTAAGTAAACAAATCCTCGAGGAAGGGGAGCCTGCTGTTAAACGCTATATTGATTTCTTAAGTTCTGGAAGCTCAGATTACCCAATAGAAGTACTTAAGAAAGCTGGCGTAGATATGACGAGCGCAGACCCAATTAAGGATGCATGTAAGGTATTTGAAGAAAAGTTAAATGAATTAGAACAGCTATTATCATAAGATGTAAAGGGATGGTACCTAACGGTGCTATCCCTTTAAAAACCTCTAAATCTTTTTCTGTCATTCAGGTAGAAAAGAAGTGTAAGGATTCCAATGAACAACAGCGGAATGCTAATGACTAAGGGAAAGACCTTCAATAAGGCAAGGATATGAAGACAAAATCCTAAAACAATAAACAGAACCATCAGGAATATCGGTAAATTCTTCATGAAAGCATGCCACCTTTTTGTTATAGTACATTTCAACCTAGTAGCTAGTTTATTGTCCAATATCAAAAAATATGTTTTTGACAATATTGTGAAATCATACACAATCATATTGTCAATGGTTCACACACATGATATATTTTATACGTGAAGTTAATCACAACAAACATATACCCCTTTGTTTGACCGTGAAAAATTTCTCCCATCCCCTTTGTTCGTATTAATAGAAAAAGACCTTGCAGTTTGCTGCAAGGTCTTTTCGTATCTTTAAAGAAAGCGATAATATTAGTCCTCAATATAGCGCCAAAACGTACCATATTTTGCTGGGAGCTGTTCGACCTTTTGAAGTAAAAGTAGTTTTTTCATTTCACGCTCTACCTGAGAGATGGTCATATTATAAACAACTGCAATCTCCTTCGAAGCGACTACTTTAAAATACCTTAAAAATGACTCCATAGGGGGAGGCTGGTTTTTTACAGGCTGTTCGGATAACATTTCTTCAAGAATTTGTACATAGACTTCGTAAGGGTATGGTCCTGTAATTTTTATCCCTTCATCTTCTGCATTATCATTAAAAAATACAAGTGTTGGAATTTCCTGGACCTCCATTTCAGTAGTGATTTTTAAGTCACACTGAAATGCTTTAGCCGCACTTTCTGAATGGAAATCAGAAATGAATTCCTCTACATCTAAGCCTGCACTTTTTGCGCAAGTTTTTAGTACATCAAAATGAGAAATATTTTGTTTATTAATAAAAAGATTTTCTTGGAGCTTACGGAGAAACCTAATTCCAGCTCGTCTGCCTTGCAGTTCTGCTGCTTTTATTGCAATGGAAGCAATATATGGAGAAGCAACAGGGTTTTCCAGCCAAAGGCTTCCATCACAGGACATTCCAGATCTGCTTGCTGTTTTTTCCCATAAATCTGCAATGACCTCATACTTCTTCTTTTTGCTGACATTTAAATTTGCGATACGACCACTTAACACATGCTTCAGGGAAAAATATTGACCGAATTCAATGTACAGCTTTTTTAAAATCGGTTCAAGTGCCCAACATTCAGGGCATAAAGGATCGATGAACATATATATTTCAAGTGGCTTCTTGTCATGATTAGTAAATGGCGGTTTTGAATTGAATCCTGGGTAACTCACGAATTTTCACCTGATATCTCACGTGTCTCAGGTGTATTAATCATGTGTTGTGCAGTAAGATAGAGCCTAGAATAAAAATCTTCCCTTAGCGGACCACGAAGACCAGTCTTGTCCATCGCTTGTTTCATACAAGAAAGCCATGCTTTTGCACGGGTAGGAGTTATGGGAAAAGGCAAATGTCGTGCACGCATCATAGGATGACCATGCTCTTCCGTGTAGATTGGCGGACCTCCCAAATATTGTGTTAAAAATTGCTTTTGTCTTCTAGCAACTTCTGTAAGATCATTTGGGAAGATCGGAGCAAGATCAGGATGTTGTGCAACTAGACCATAAAAGTTATCCACTAGGCTGTGTAAGGTGTCTTCGCCAATGGCCTCATATGGAGTAGGCTTTTTCTCAAACATGTTGACAACTCCTTTAATTATGTTGGTTGTTTATATTCTATCAATGGAGTTTTGATATCTCAAATAAACCGCTTATAAAAAATATTTTTGCTGATAAAACCGTTCAATTTTATTTTGTGTTTTTCGAATTGGAATTCTAAATTGATGCAACAGTTCTTGGAATGCTGCTTGACCTAGTTGAAAGTCTTCTACTTCGTATTCAACCTCATAGTCTTCTGTTTTTAAATAAAGGCTGTGGTCTAATACTAGTATTCCATTTTTATATTGGAATTCAGCTCTTTTTGTTAATAATGATCCGAAATATTCAATAAGGCTAAAAGAGATATCGTCTAGTTGTTGGATGCGATCATGAATTTCTCCTTTAGGGAGTGTTCCATATTGAATAGCCGCTTGGAATTCATTTGCAATTAAAAGTTGAGTGGTCTCTAATAATCCAACAGCTGCAGGTTGTTTTAATGTCATTTCAAAGTGATTACCCTTTTCTCTAATTCTTAATGCGGAGCCTAATTTTTTTAATGCAAAATTTGGGGTGTCAAAGTAATGATTTTTTTGGCTTTTGATTTGACTTTCCTCAACTTTAAATGCTCCGAGAAGAATTTGGTATTCGTCTTTCGTGAGTAAATTTTTAAATTCTATTTCAATGGTTTCGCTCATCTAGATCCATTCCTTTCTTTTCATTCATTTATTGTATCTTAGCTTTAGTTTGAATCGCAATTCTTGGGGGAATTGGATAGATTATGCTAAAATGGAAGAGTAAATAGTGGAGGTAATCATAATGAAAAAAAGAATATCAATTCAAAAAGCTAGTATTACGGATAACAAATTACTTTTACAGGCAAGCGAATCGATAAATGGATTCATGCCATCTGAACAAATTCTTGTTGATTCTAAGCAATTCTCGTTTGTTTACTTATTGGAGAATCAAGATGGTTATACATATCTCGATATTCCAGAAAGTATTTGGCCATTCATAAAAAATTCATTAGAAATGACTACTCCAGTGTGGGTCCAATTTAAAGATGATGAATTAGAGTTAACTAATTTTTATGAGGAATTAGTCTTTCTAATAAACAACATTAAAGGAAACAGTAATTATGGTGAAGAGATGGTTGCTAAAGTAGAAGCAATTTTTTAATATATTTTAGTTTTATTGAGGTGGAATGATGAAGCATTGGGACCAATTTTTAGCTCCATATAAACAAGCAGTATCGGAGCTGAAAATAAAATTAAAAGGAATGAGGGGGCAATTTGAGTTAGATTCTAGCCATTCACCTATTGAATTTGTGACAGGCAGAGTTAAGCCAATTGCAAGTATTCTTGATAAGGCAAATCAGAAAGGGATTGCACTAGATAAATTGGAAGAGGAAATGCAAGATATTGCTGGAATGCGAATCATGTGTCAATTCGTGGACGATATTCATCGGGTTGTCAGCTTATTAAGAAACCGGAATGATTTTGATATATTGGAAGAAAGAGATTATATTTCACATACAAAAACAAGTGGTTATCGCTCATATCATGTAGTTATTCAGTACCCTGTACAAACCATACATGGTGAGAAAAAGATTCTTGCTGAAATACAAATAAGAACATTAGCCATGAACTTTTGGGCGACAATTGAGCACACTTTAAATTATAAGTATAAAGGGGCTTTCCCAACGGATATTAAAATCAGATTACAACGAGCTTCGGAAGCTGCATTTCGGTTAGATGAAGAAATGTCATTAATCCGTGGTGAGATTCAAGAAGCACAAGCATTTTTTACAAGAAATAAGGAGTTTAAGCAAGAGGAAAAAAGCTGATAGTTTTTTTGTAAGCATATCAGTATGAGGAGCATACGATTATGAAATTTGCCATTACATCAAAAGGAGATCAGAAATCGAATATCTTAATGCACAAGATGCGGACGTATTTACTTGATTTTGATCTTATTTATGATGAGGACCAACCAGATATTGTTGTATCCATCGGCGGTGACGGAACACTTCTATATGCTTTTCACCGATATAGCAGCCGCTTGGATAAAACTGCTTTTGTCGGAATCCATACCGGTCATTTAGGCTTTTATGCTGATTGGACCCCTGATGAGATTGAGAAATTAGTGATTGCAATAGCGAAAACCCCTTACCAAGTGGTGGAATATCCCTTAATTGAAGTGATTATTCGTTATCAACATGCTGGTAAGGAGTCACGATACCTTGCGTTGAACGAATCCACTGTTAAAAGTGTAGAAGGGACCTTGGTTATGGATGTCGAAATTCGTGGACAGCATTTTGAACGATTCCGAGGTGATGGCCTGTGTGTATCAACTCCATCCGGCAGCACTGCTTATAATAAAGCGCTTGGAGGAGCAATTATCCATCCATCTATTTCTGCTCTGCAGGTTGCTGAAATGGCGTCAATTAACAACCGTGTGTTTCGAACAGTCGGATCGCCGCTTATTCTGCCATCCCATCATAGTTGTATGTTAAAACCAGTCAATCATGTTGATTTCCAAGTGACTGTTGATCATCTTACTTTGCTTCATAAGGACGTAAAATCCATACAATTTAGGGTACCTGACGAAAAAATCCGCTTTGCACGTTTCCGTCCATTTCCTTTTTGGAAAAGAGTCCATGATTCATTTATTTCAGATTCCGACTAATCCTAATAGCTGGAGGAAACAACATGAATTCTCGTTTTCAACTTCAGTGGAAAATTAATCTATTACATGCTGGACAAACAATCAAGGAATTCCTGAAAGAAGAGGAAATATCTCGCATTGCCTTAACCGATATAAAATTCAGGGGCGGAAATATAGTGGTAAATAACAGGGAAGTGAATGTTCGTTATGTATTAAAAGAAGGAGAAACCTTAACGGTTATCTTTCCTCCAGAAAAGCCTAGTGAAGGAATAGCAGGGGAAAGAATTCCTTTGGAGATTCTTTACGAAGACCCATATTTACTCGTAGTAAACAAACCTGCAGGGATGAGTACTATTCCTTCGAGGGAACATCCGACTGGCAGCCTGGCAAATGCTTTGGTTGGGTACTATGAAGAAATTGGGATTATGGCAACTGCACATATCGTCACCCGTTTGGACCGTGATACGTCTGGGATTGTGTTAATTGCTAAACATCGTCATATCCATCATTTATTTAGCAAGCAGCAACAAAAAGGTAATGTTAAAAGAACCTATGAAGCTTTTGCTGAGGGCATTCTTACCCAAGAAATAGGTACAATAGAGGAACCGATTGGAAGAAATAGTGCTAGCATAATAGAGAGAGAAGTTCGAAGTGATGGGCAATATGCCCGCACTGATTACAAAGTACTAAAAACATATAAAGAATTTACACATGTTGAATTGCAGTTAAAAACTGGAAGGACCCACCAAATTCGCGTTCATATGTCCTTTATTGGTTACCCATTATTAGGAGATGACCTATATGGCGGCAGTCTCAATCTTATTGAACGCCAGGCACTTCATTGCAAAAAGATACAATTCTATCACCCGTTTACTCGTATGCAATTGAGTTTCACGGCAGAACTTCCATTAGATATGAATGAATTACGAAACATAGGCTGACTCACCAAAGTGTCAGCCTATATTGCGTAATTTGATGATTTCCTAGGAAATTTGTCGATGCAGTTTTAGGCTTATTTTCCCTTTTTCTAAGTAAAGTCTTTAAATTTTTCACCTATGTATGGCATAGTAGAAGCTACAGAAACGATTTCCATCTCAGGGTATCGGAGTGCAGTAAGCTTTCCGCCGAAAACCGCACCAGTATCAATATTATAGGTATTATTGATGATTCTAGGTTCCTTTACAGGAGTATGGCCGTAAACAATAATTGCTTTGCCGCGATATTTTTTTGCCCAATCCCTTCTGACGGGTGAACCATCAGGGTGTTTTTCACCGGTAATATCACCATATAAAACGAATGTCTTCATTTTAGAGTTTGTCTTCCCGATAAATTCTTCCTTTATTCCAGCATGTGCGATAACCAGTCTATTTTCGTCTAATACTACATGCAACGGTGACTTTTCATAAAGGTCGATAAATTTGTTTCGAATCGTTTGCTGCTCTTTTTTCGGTAATGATTTATATTCAGCAACGGTTGTTTCTAGTCCATGGGTTTCCTGAACCTTGTTCCCCATAAAGTAGCGATACAATTTATTGCAATGGTTTCCGGGTGTGTAAAAAGCCCTTTTTTGCTCCATTACCAGTCGCCATACTATATCAGCAACCTTTAGAGAAGATGGTCCGCGGTCAGTTAAATCACCTACAAATCCTAGCAGGCGATTATCTGGATGAACCGGAAGTCCGTCCTTCCATTCGTAACCGCATTCCTGTGTTAGAGCTTTAAATTCAGGCAAACAGCCATGTATATCACCGATAATATCAATTTTCATTGGAATCGTGCCCCCTTTCATTATATTTTTGCCCGAGTTTATGTTTTTATAAGAGAAACAAAGGAGGTTGATTTATGGAGCAGCATGCTTCTGTAATTTCTTTATTAGTAGTAGTAACAGTTGCCTTTGTAACGCCTATTTTATTACATCGGTTAAAATTAAATTTTATTCCAGTCGTGGTTGCGGAAATTATTATGGGGCTTGTGATTGGGAAAAGCGGCTTTAATGTCGTTCATGAAGATATGTGGTTATCCACGCTATCCACATTAGGATTTATCTTCTTAATGTTTTTAAGCGGACTAGAAATTGACTTTACGGCCTTTAGTGGAGGAAAGAAGAAAAATACACTTCCTAGTGGCAAAAAGGAACCGAACACCTTCTTGGTCTCAGCTATAATTTTTTTAGGAATATTTGTTTTTTCATTGGTATTATCTTATGTATTTGTATTTGCTGGCTTTATTGACAATGCCTTTTTAATGACCCTTATTATCTCAACCATTTCTCTAGGGGTGGTTGTACCAACATTAAAAGAAGCAAATCTGATGAAATCTAATATTGGTCAAATTATTTTATTAGTGGCGGTCATAGCGGATTTAGTCACGATGATCCTCTTGGCAGTCTTCGTATCTATATATGACCCAGGACAGGGGAATACTTGGCTGCTTCTCATTTTGTTTGCGGCAGGAGTTATCTTGTATTTTGTAGGAAAAGTGTTTAAGAATCGACCTTTACTGGAATCAATGTCAAGAGGAACGATACAAATCGGTACCCGTGCGGTATTTATGCTCATTATTGTTTTAGTCGGGCTTTCAGAAAGTGTAGGAGCTGAAAACATACTTGGAGCTTTCCTAGCTGGTGTACTTGTTTCTCTTCTATCACCAAATCAGGAACTGGTTCATAAACTGGATTCCTTTGGTTATGGTTTCTTAATTCCCATTTTTTTCGTGATGATTGGAGTGGAGTTAGATGTTTGGTCGCTATTTGCAGATAAAAAGCTGTTGTTATTAATACCGCTTTTATTATTGGGACTCCTTCTTTCAAAGCTTGTTCCGGTCTATTTATTAAAATTCTGGTATGATACGAAAACAGTTTTTGCTTCAGGTTTTTTGCTTACTTCTACACTATCGTTAGTCATTGCAGCGGCGACAATTGGAGAGCGTATGAAGGTGATTACTCCAGCAATGAGTGGAACACTTATTTTGGTAGCAGTCATCAGTTCGATATTTACGCCGATTGCCTTTAAGAAATTGTTTCCAAGAGAAGTGGCTGTTGAACGAAAACTTAGAATTGCCTTTTTAGGAGCAAACCAAGTAACACTCCCTGTTTCGAGGGAGCTAAAGTCAAGTTTATATGAACCTACCCTGTATCATACGAAAATAGATAAATCAGATAAACTGATTTCCAATTCATTATTTGATATTGTTGAAATTCCTGATTATAAGATGGAAACAATTGAGGAGAATAAGGTTTTTGAAGCAGATATACTCGTTATATCAACAGGTGATGATCAAAAAAATGCGGATTTATCTCTAAAAGCGAAAACAATGGACGTATCAAGGATCATTACGCGTATTGAAACTCCTGAAATAGAGCAAACCTTAAGGGAAAATGAAATTGAAGTTTTCTCGTCATTCATGTCTACAAAAACATTGCTTCGTGCTTTAATTGAAACTCCAAGTGTAATCAACATATTAACAAATCAAGACACCTCACTTTATGAAATAAAAATGCAGAATGAACAGTTTGATGGAATGACGTTAAGAAGATTCCCTTTTACAGGAGATGTTATCTTTGTAAGAATTTTCCGCGGAAAGGACTCCATTGTTCCTCATGGTGATACGGAACTCTTATTAAATGACCGTTTAATTGTTACTGGATCTAAAGAATATGTGGATGAGTTAAAAAGAGAATTTGAATTCTAATTAAAAAATCCAAGCTGTAAAGCAGATACTTTCAATTTTTTAAGAAATAGTGTAAAATTAGTACCAAGTACTAATAACTAATATAAAGTTTTAAATGGGAGGACTTTTTCTTTATGAATCTTTCTTTAAAAGGAAAAACATACGTGGTAATGGGTGTAGCAAATAAACGAAGTATTGCTTGGGGAATTGCTCGCTCCTTGCACAGTGCAGGTGCGCGTTTAATTTTTACTTATGCAGGGGAAAGGCTGGAAAGCAGTGTCCGTGAATTAGCGGAATCATTAGAAGCTGAAGGAACACTTGTACTTCCATGTGATGTAACGATTGATGAGGAAGTGGCTAAGTGCTTTGCTGAGATTAAAGAAACTGTTGGAACGATCCACGGTATTGCACACTGTATCGCATTTGCTAATAAAGAAGAATTAAGCGGAGAATACTTAAACACAACCAGAGAAGGCTTCTTGCTGGCCCACAATATTAGTTCTTACTCGTTAACGGCTGTAGCAAAAGAGGCCAGAGGATTGATGACAGAAGGCGGAAGTATCGTAACACTAACGTATTTAGGTGGAGAACGAGTCGTTCAGAATTATAATGTAATGGGAGTTGCAAAGGCTTCACTGGATGCAAGTGTTCGTTATTTGGCTGAAGACCTAGGTAAGGAAGGAATTCGTGTCAATTCAATCTCAGCTGGTCCTATAAGAACCTTGTCAGCAAAAGGTATCAGTGATTTTAATTTAATTACAAAATTGATTGAAGAAAAAGCTCCGTTACGTAGAGCCACAACGCCAGAAGAAGTCGGTGACACAGCACTATTTTTATTCAGCGACCTTTCTCGTGGAATCACGGGTGAAAATATTCACGTTGATTCCGGATTTCACATTAAATAATTGTAATGCCCGCTAATAATTGATTAGCGGGCTTTTTCTATGCCAAATTTTGTGAACGAGGATACCCAATTTGCATACATATAAAGTGTAGGGCTATGTAAATGGAGGTGAATTGGGTGGAGAAAAACACAAAAAAGGGACCGTTATTGTATGTATCTCAGACTTTTCTAAATACACCTGTAAAAAATAATCAGGAAATATTTACAAATAGACAGGAGGTCCAGCTGCCAATCGAAGAACCACAGCTAGAGGAGGAAAAAGAAAAGAAAGAGGTATTCGAGGTCTCACTGGCCAAGACTGATCTACCTAAAGTGTCTAAGAAAAAAGAAGTGAAAAAGGAGAATAAAGCTCAAACAAATCAAGAAAAACAACGAAATTTCAACCGAGTAAAAGGCTTTAAGGAAATGAACCTGATTGAACGTTTAGAATACCTGGCTAACTTCCCTAAGGCATTGCCGCCTGTTCCATGCGTTTTTTATACGGAAGAAAAGAGTTACCAAGGTTATTTAGTAGAATACAACGAACAAGAAATAACCATTAGAATTCCAAATCAAACAACAGAAACCATACCAGTCAAAAATATAAAAGACATCATTTTGATTGGGATAAAAAGGTAATAAGTAAAACACATGCGCCCTCGGACCAAGCCAAAGTGCGGCTTTGTCCTGCGATGATTATTCGAAGGAGCTTTCCTTAGTGGTCAGCGGGGTATGGTCTTGAGCTGGACAGTAATCTAGGTCTAAAAACTTATCTTAACTATTAAAAAAAGCCAGCCGGATTATCGACTGGCTCATTTTATACCCAATTATTAATCGCATAGTCCAAGGTCTACATCAGCAATACACTGTATAGCACAGAAACAATTTAAATCAACCGTAATACAGTCATTGGTAGAACGAAATGCGTTAACCTGGCATACTCTTTCAAGGTTAATACAGCATACTTCGCCTCCGCCAACGAGGTCAACCGGCGTAAATCTACCATTGGCCCTGTTTCCTGGCTCTAAAACACGAAGTGTTGCACAGCAATTATCAAATACATCCTCAACGCGGAAGTAAATTGAAACGCATGCTCCGTTTGTTGGCATAAAGAACGCGTGGAAAGGTGATCCATCAGCGTTTTTTAATATAAAAACACGTGTATCAGCGCGATCTCTAGCCGGTGAAACCAATGTACCAAGTGGTTCCAAGAAACAACTTGGGCAATCTAGGCAATCATCATCTTGTACAGCATTATCCTGGATGTCTTTTATTGCACGAACGACATCGCATACACAGCCACTGGTGCTGCGCTCGTCACTATTTCGGCCACAACCCATTAATTACTCCTCCTATCTGTGATATATATCTTACATTACTAACATATTTCAACAGTACCTATTGGGTAACGGACAATCGCCTTTTTGAAGTAAATTAGGCGAAAATTTAAGGAAAGGACTAGAATTTAATGAATGTTGACCTTTTCGATTTTTTACTATTGGCCTTAGCCAGTTTCCGGCTGACCAGGCTATTTGTCTTTGATAAAATAACAGAGTTTATCCGTGCTCCATTCTTTGATGAAGTCAGGGAAGAAAATGAAGAGGGGACAATGGAAATATATTATGTTCCTAAAGAGACACCAATGAGAAAATTTATTGGGGAGCTTCTTAGCTGTTATTGGTGTACAGGAGTATGGATGTCTGTATTTGTCGTCGCAGGATACCTTTGGTTACCAATCATTTTTGTCCCTATAATTCTTATTCTTGCTGTAGCCGGTATAGCAGCGATATTGGAAACATTAATCCAGCTATGGTTATAGAAAATTTAGTGGAAATAGTCGTCCGCCTTAGACAAGGTTGTCAAGCTCTCATATCTTAGAAGTAGGAGAAAATTCTTTATGGGAGTGGTGATTCATGAACAGTCAGAATAAGAAAACCCAAGCTACGAAGCCTTCTCAAACGAATAAGCAAGGGCGGAAAAAAGGTTGCGGTTGTAATAAAAAAACTAAAAGATAATCGGGTAAACTGCCAGTGCATATTGGCAGTTTTTCTTTTTCAAAAAACAAGTAAAAAAATGTTAGTACCGTCTAGTCATAATTTAGCTTAAACTCGAAAAAACTAACCCATAGTGTAATTCCTATAATTTGAATAAGGGAAGGAAATAAAATGGTCTACATAATACGATTTATATTAATCACTAGCGTTCTCTTCGTGAGCTCCTGTAGTCAAGATCAAAAGCTGAAGGAAAGCAATATGGCTCTCATGAAAACGACCAATCCTAACCCAACTGTTACAGTGGATAATAACAGTGAGGACAACGTAAAAAAGATTAAGAAGGAAGTCAGCGATTATGATGAAATTTATGATGTAGCAGTAGTGAAGGGCAAAAAGGCAACACTTGTCGTTTATAAAGTAAAGCATATGCAGCGTTTCAACATGAAGAAAATCGAAAAGAACCTAACCAAATCACTGGAAGATAAATATCCAAAAGATGAATTTACTGTTTCGAGTGATTATAAGATATTTTTAGAAGCTACCCGGCTTATAGAAAGGAAGAAAAATGGAACCCTTTCCGATAAACAGGCTGAGAAAAGGCTAAACGAAATTGTTAAGATGACATCAGATATGAAGTGAGAAGGGATGACAATATATGGCGAGCAAGCAAAAAAATATGACGCCGCAGCAACAAAAATATCAACAACTCCAACAAAAGCATGAATTGAAAAGGCCAGTGCTAAAAAATTGCATAAAGGCCTTTTGGGTTGGCGGGTTAATATGTGTTGTAGGTCAAGCAATTAGTTATTTTTATATTTACTTTTTTGACTTTACTGAACAAAATGTCGGGAATCCGACCGTTGCGACAATGGTATTTTTATCGATGCTGCTAACTGGCTTCGGTATATATGACCGTCTTGGACAATTTGCAGGTGCAGGGAGTGCGGTGCCTGTCACCGGATTTGGTAATGCTGTGATTTCGGCTGCAATTGAGCACCGAACGGAAGGGTTTGTATTGGGTGTTGGCGGCAATATGTTTAAACTGGCCGGCTCAGTTATTCTTTTTGGAGTATTCTCTGCGTTTGTTGTTGCGCTAATTAAAACGTTACTGGGAATGTGGGGGGTTTTGTAATTGTTAAAAGGGCATCAATCTTGGGTCTTTCATAATCGGCCAATGATAGCAGCTACAGGTGTTTCCGGGGGGCCCTTTGAGGCTAATGGGAACTTAGCTGATGATTTTGATATCTTACATGAAGATTTATGGATGGGGATGGATTCATACGAAAAAGCACAACGGGTGCTGCTTGAGGAAGCCATTAAAACAACATTAGCAAAAGCCAAAATGGAGAAAGAACAAATTGAATTTTTATTTGCTGGAGACTTAATTAATCAAATCACTCCTACCAGCTTTGCTGCAAGAACCATGCAAATACCTTATTTTGGACTTTTTGGTGCATGCTCAACTTCAATGGAAGGGTTGGCATTAGCCTCTTTTGTCATCAACTACCAAGGCGCTAAAAATGTATTAACAGGTGCCTCCAGCCATAATGCTGCAACGGAAAAACAATTTCGTTATCCAACTGAGTATGGAGGGCAGAAGCCGCCAACAGCTCAATGGACGGTTACTGGAGCTGGGGTGGCACTTATTACAGAGAACACTCCTGAACAACAACTGCCTGTTACCACTTCTGCAACGATTGGAAAAGTTATGGACATGGGATTGTCGGATCCCTTTAATATGGGAGGTGCCATGGCACCGGCCGCTGCGGATACGATTATGGCACATTTTCGGGATATGGAATTAGATCCTTCCCACTATGATTTAATTATTACTGGTGATTTGGGTAGAATTGGACATGATACTGCCTTTGAATTACTTTGCAAAAGCGGGCTTAAATTAGATAGGAAGCAATTTCAAGATTGTGGCCTATTGATTTATAAAGAGGATCAGCCGGTTCAGGCTGGGGCAAGCGGCGCAGGCTGCTCAGCAACCGTTTTATATGGTCATTTATTGAATCAAATGAAAAAGGGAATGTATAGGAGAATATTAGTTGTTGCAACAGGTGCTTTGTTGTCGCCTCTTAGTTTTCAACAAAAGGAATCCATTCCATGTATTGCACATGCAGTAGCAATTGAAATGATGTAAGAGGGGAGGTAATTTCGTTGTTTGCAATGTTTTTTTGGGCATTTGTTGTTGGAGGAATCATTTGCGTTATTGGGCAGCTTTTATTTGATGTTGCTAAGCTTACACCTGGGCATACATTAAGCCTGCTTGTTGTAGCAGGTGCCATTTTAGATGGTTTCGGTCTGTATGAGCCGCTCATGAATTTTGCTGGGGCTGGAGCTACTATACCAATCACAAGCTTTGGTAATTCCTTGGTGCACGGGGCACTTCAGGACGCAGAGAAGCATGGGCTGATTGGTGTGTTAACAGGTATGTTTCAAGTAACCAGTTCAGGAATTTCAGCAGCTATTATTTTTGGATTTATCGGTGCGTTACTCTTTAAACCAAAGGGGTAAAAAGTTTTACACTTTTCACAGGTTGTCCTTAGGGGAGAGCCCGGTACACTTTGAAGCTATATCTCATATGTTATAAATGAGACTTACAAAGTGAGGTGACACTCTATGTTCTGTGGATATGGCGGCTATGGCGGCTATGGCTACGGTGGTGGATACGGCGGCGGTTCAACATTTGTTTTAATCGTTGTGTTATTCATTCTTTTAATCATCGTTGGTGCAAGCTTTTATTAAAAAACTGCACAAACTTGCAGTGGAAAAGAAAGGGTTTGGCCATTTCAGAGGCCAGCCTTTTCTTTTGACATTTGTTTCACATTTTTTTACTTCCTTCATACACTATGAGTAGTTTATGAGGGAGTGTGATATTTATCATGGATAATGGATTCTTTAAAAACGTCGAGAAGAAAACTGGCGTTAATATGAAAGATATTTTTGAATTAGCTAATTCCTTACAAAATGCAAATTTTAAAGATGAAAAAACCGTTCGAAATGTTATTCGTCGTGTGTCGCAAATTGCGAATAAGCCAGTGAATCAAGAAATGGAAGATAAAATTGTTCAATCCATCATTAACGATGGTAAACAACTAGATTTCAATACCATATCTAAGATGATCAATAAGAAATAAGCAAAGTGGTAGCATAGGTCCTTAAGCTACACATTAATAAAAATGGCCAGTTCCCTTAATGGAAACTGGCCATAGATCTATTACCTTTTCTTCTTTTTCAGTAATGGTGTTATAAAACGGGTGGGATGAGCCTTTTTGCCTCTTCGATTCTGAGGAACAGAGATATGGAGCCATTGCTTAGCCCGGGTCATCGCTACATAGAAAAGCCGTCTTTCTTCTTCAAGTGCTGTAAAATCACCATTCCTACTGCTATCCAATGCATAATCATGCGGGAGGCTGCCATCAACCGATCCAATGATATACACGTTTTTGTATTCTAAGCCTTTAGCCCGGTGAATGGTACTAAGGCTAATTGCTTCTGTAAAGTGCTTGCTTAAATTTTTAATTTCTTTATTCATCGCTGACATATGTTCTGCATGTGACAATAAAGCTTGAATGTTATCAAAGCTTTTAGCCGCCACCTTTAAATCCTTTAAATCATCAGAGCCTTTCTCCTGCTTATTCGATTCATTTCCTCTCTTTTTCAAAAAGTCAAGGAAACCTAGTTCCTTTTCAATGATTTCAATTGACTTAAGAGGAGAAGTAAATTTCAAAGATCGAATCAATTGTACAGCTTGTTTTAGTTTTTTTTCCTGAAATGAATGCTTTGTTTTTACATGCGAAAGCGCCTCTAGATAAGTACAATCGTTAAGTATGCTTTCAGCCTTTAAGTCTTTTATGACTGTCTGCTTTAAAAAAAGAATAGGCAAAATATCAGATATTGCCTGATGTTCATCCTCATTTAAGCTTAATTTTAGAAAAGATAGAACGCTTTTTACAATTCGACGTCCGTAAAAAGCTTCTGAATCCAAATCAATTTTAAAAGGCAGATTCGAACTTGCTAAGCGTTCGAATACAGCACGTGAACCTGCATTAGTCCGGAATAAAATCGCAAAATCAGATGGGGTTGCACCTTGCAAAATTTTCTCTTGAATGTCCGTTACAATCATCGTTGCTTCCTCTTCCTCATCAAAGGGGAAGAAGAGAAGGGGGGGTGTTGCCGATTCAAATTGTGCCTTCATTTTCTTGATTCTTCTAATTTTATTTTTCGAAATCATTTCATTGGCAGCAGAGATAATTTCATGAGATGACCGATAATTTTGTTCAAGTGTCACCATCTTTGCATAGGGAAAGTCCTTTTCAAAATCCAGCAGATAACTTGGGTCACTACCTCGAAAGGAATAGATAGACTGATCGTCATCCCCTACAGCACAGACATTTTTGTGCTTGCCTGATAACAGCTTTATCAGTTCATACTGAACTTTATTGATGTCCTGAAATTCATCAATTAGAAAATAGTGAAACCGGTTTTGATATAATTCGAGAAGAGCTGGGGTGGAACTCAGAAGCTGATAGCAGCCGATCAGCATATCATCAAAATCAAACAGACCTTCTTTTGCTTTATATTCCTCGTATTTTTTATAGAGGAAGGCAACTTTTTCTTCCCAATCGGATGTCGGTTTTACATTCTGTGGAAAAAGTAACGAGTTCTTCCAAAAACCAATTTGCTGAAGCGCTAAATCATAGGCAAATTCTTTCTCAGACAAATCAAGTTCCTTTCCTGCTTCTTTCAAAATCTTATCCCGCTGCCAATCCTTTTTCAAAAGACGTTCCGAAGACCAATTACTCCCTTCGTGGAACATTAGAATTCGGTAAAAAATACTATGGAAGGTACCTGTCACCAACTGATTTATTTGATCCTTCCTAATACCGGGATACGAAAGTAAACGATTTTTCATTTCTCCGGCCGCTTTAGAAGTAAAGGTAACAAGCATTATGGTGCGCGGATCGATATTTTTTACATATAGCATATAGGCAGTTCTTGCAGTTAAGACTCTTGTCTTGCCGCTCCCAGCACCGGCCAGGACTAATAAGGAACCTTCTGTTTCAATCACAGCAGCTGCCTGATTGTCATCAAGAACTACTCCATTGGAAGCCAGCTGGAGTAAATAGGAGTCATTTTTTAGTAGGAAAGCGTTATTCGTTTTATTAAAGGGTATCGTGCATTCTATCCTTTTCGCAGGTTGGAATAAACCGGTACTTTTGGTTGTTTCAATAATCGTTCTTCCTTGGGGAATACGAAATCCATTCCGCTCGACGATAATCGGTTCACGTTCTTCTATAACTGGTTCCGGACATGCCCTCTCCGGGGATTTTATATGATAAAAATGAGGTTGTTCCTGTATTCCCAGAAACAAACGTACTTTTCCAAGGCAAACAGGACAAGTTAAGTCACCATTTTTTCCTTGTAAATAGATTCGTTGATATTGTTCTCTGGATACCTGTTCAAGAACAATCCTTTGATTATGATTCATAGCAGTTTTCATTTTTTAGCCTCTTTTTTCTGAAATACGACAAATTCCATCATATCAAAACTGAATTAAATCGAAAAGGCCTTGAACTTTGAAAGAATATAAAAAGCACTTGCCGTGTAAGAGGCAAGTGCATGTAATTATATTTTTTTTATCATGGTTCTATGGGGAATTCCTGCATCTGAAAATTCCTCCGAAACAACCTCATACCCAAGACGAGCATAAAATGGGATAGCATGTGTTTGAGCATTTAGCTTCAATTTATGCAGCCCCTGTTTTAGAGCATAAGCCTCAATTTCATTCATCATTGCTTTTCCAGAACCAGTGTTTCTTGCTTCTTTTACCACACAAATTCTTTCTACTTTTCCATACTCATCAACAATACGGAACCGGCCTGCAGCAATCGGAGAATTTTCCGAGTAGGCTACAAAATGGGCAGCTTCATTTTCTAACTCATCAATCTCCTCTTCAGCAGGGACATTTTGCTCTTCAATAAAAACAGTTCTTCTAACAGAAAAAGCATCTTCTAGTTCTTTATCATTTTCTACAACTTTTACATTCACAATTCATTATTCCTTTCCAAGACGAAATGTTTCGTATACCGTCCAAGAACCATTATCTAATTGGTATAGCAAATGGAAGCGGTCAATTGTTTCTTCATGGTCGAATCTTTTCATCCGTAATGATCCATAAACATCTGAATGTTCGTCATTGGATAGTTTTTGACCAATCGTAATATGTGGAACAAAGGCATATTCTAAATTCTGTTCACTAAATTCTTGATTGATTTCATGGTGCAATTTACTTAGCTCTTCAGTCGGCTCTACTTTAAAGTAAATAACATTATTTACTGGTTGGAAAGAACTGATTTTTTCTGTTTTTAATGGGAAGGCATTGGTTTTGCCAGCAATTTGTCTTAATTTATCTGCGATCGTTACAACTTCTTCTTCGGTTGCTTCAAATGCATTTTTTAACGTTAAGTGCGGAGTTATGAGTGAATAATGCGGGTCATAGCGCTTACGATACGAGTTGGACAAATCTTGCAGTTTTTTTGATGGAAATATTACAACCCCAAATTTCATATGATAAACCTCCATTAAAAAGAATTTTTTCAGCGATTAGAATAGTGCTGCCTTAAGAACTTCTTGTTATTATAGCAAATTTTCAAAAAATATGAAATGACAGTTAAAACATCATCTTTAGTGCCCTTTTTAAATCCGGCTGCCAATAGGTCCAGGTATGATTGCCATCGAACACCTCATAGAAATATGTAATGGACTTGTTTTTTATGATAGAAGAGAGCTTCCGATTTGGAGTTAAAAAGTTACTTGTCTTGCCATTTGTCATTTGAACTTCTGTTTCTTGATTACCAACGATATGATATATTTCTAAAAGCTCTGTTTCTGTGAAGTTTTCGACTAAACCAAGTACCTGCTCATCAACAAATGGTGATTGCAGAATTACTTTTCCAAAGGTATGAGGGTAGTGAAGAGCTGTCATTAATGATACGGTTGCTCCTAAAGAGTCCCCGATTAGAGCTCTGGTGGAGCCCATATGATAGGTTGGAAACTCTTTATCCAGATATGGAACTAATTCATGAGCTAGAAAGCGAATATATGCCTGATTCTGATTACCAGCAGGATGGTATTTCCTGCGGCGATCCTCTACATCTTTATAGGATATCCCAACAATAATTAATTTTTCAATTTCGCGCTCAAAAAGGTACTCATCTGCTAATCGTCCAATTCTGCCAAGTTGAAAATAATCTCTGCCATCTTGGGCAATCAACAGGGAGTATTTAAATAATGGTGAGAAATTTGCAGGCAAATAGATAAGAAGAAGGATTTCTTCCCCAAGTTCAACGCTTTTCATTGTCAGTTCTTTTATTGTGCCTTTTAGTATCTCCATGTGACCATTCCCCCAATGTTCGATATACAACAGCATTTTATCATAACAATGGAGGAAATGCTCAATAGGGAAGAAGGATGGTAGGTGTGGTAATGGAGGAAATGATTATTTGAACGAGTATTTGGCATAATGGATAAGATATTTTCCCGGCGAAAGGTACGAATTTGTTTTCGAAGCAGACAATAAGCTCGAATGTAATCATCATTGATTTCTTTCACAAGTAATTGGCGCTGTGAAATTTGCTGATCTTCCGATAGATAAATCATCTCTAA
Organism: Neobacillus vireti; assembly: GCF_036962345.1. GTDB lineage: Bacteria > Bacillota > Bacilli > Bacillales > Cytobacillaceae > Neobacillus > Neobacillus vireti_A. The sequence goes on along the minus strand of NZ_JBALNB010000005.1, from coordinate 456,573 downwards.
CGGCATATGTTCTTCTATAGAACGTAATAAAAGCCCATCCATGCCTATCCCGCCTTTCTTAATCATATAGTATTATTATATCCGAACATTTGTTCTTTATTCAATTATTTTCAGAATAGGTGTTCTAATAAATAACTATTGACTTTTTTCGCGTTTTTACTATAATTATATTTGTAGCTTAATTCGACTTGTTAGCTCAGTGGGAGAGCACTTCCTTGACAGGGAAGGGGTCGTGGGTTCGAATCCCTCACAGGTCATCAAACAAAGCCTTGGTAACGTTGAGTTATCAAGGCTTTATCTATTGTTATAGATTCATTTTTTAATTAGTACAGATGAATTGGTGGCAGATTATTTCTTACTATACTGGTCCTATAACTTTTCCTGTTTTCTTTGGTTGAAACAAGTGATCAAATTTATTTGCTGCTGCCTCATCAGCACTATCCAGTGCATGCTCGTACAAGTCCATGGTTATGCCGATTTTTGATTGGCCAAGCCTAGCGCTAATCGTTTTCATATGCACGCCTTCGTTTATTAAAAGGGTTGCCGATGTATGTCTAAGTTCATGGAAGGTAATTTGCGGTAGCCCATATTTTTTTAATCGCTTCCTCCACCACGAAGAAATTGACGATGGATACATTGGTTCGCCATCGCAAGTAGTAAATAGCAAAAAACGTTCTTTACCATTCCATTTATCTCCCAAACTTAATTTTTCCTTGTTCTTATGTAATTTATACTGCCGTAATTGTTCTGTCACACTTGGTGCCAATGATATTGTCCGAATTGAATTTTTTGTTTTTGGCTCCTTGAAAATGTAGCCTTTTCCTTTCGTATAAGTAAGTGATTGCTGTATGTAAATTTTACCTCTTTCTAAATCCACATGGTCCCATTCTAGTGCTAAAATCTTACCCCTACGCATCCCGGTAGTAATGGCTATGGTTATAATCATTTGCCATTTTGGATCTTCATGTACAATATGGTTCATAAGGGTACTAACCTGTTCCTCGGTATAAACTTTAGCTTTTTTTGATTCTACCTTTGGTTTTTTTATGCTGGCAACTGGATTCTCTTTTATTACCTTCCAATCAACCACTCTACTAAAAGTGTTTTTCAAAATTCTATGGTAAAACTGAATTGTTGCAGATGATAAATGGCTTGTTTTTCCATCAGACCTCATCCCATCCTGGCTTAATATTTCTAAAAAATTTAAAATTTGCATGGTGTTTATTTGGTCCATACGTTTGTGCCCAAAAGTAGGTAAAATTCGTCGTGCACCTCAGTTCTCAAAACGTTAATTATTGGCGTTTCAAAGGCTTTCAACCGATTTGGTTGAGGTCTTTTTTTGCTCTAAAATAGCCAATGACTAGGAAATGCTTCTTCTATTCACACCTTCAACGTAAAATAGGCTGTTAAATCAGTGGCAACAACCTAAAAAAATCATATTTTGTTGAAGAGAGTACTCGTGGTACTTTAAAGTTTGGGTTACTCAAAACTGGCAAATTACCTTCGTTTCCACTCTCTTGGCAGGTGCAACCTGTTAAATAAATACAAAGGGGAGGAAAAATGCATGAATGGGTTACAATCATTAGGGATGGATCATTACCAAGTTGGTGAATTAATGCCTATAGATTCTTACAGCCAAGATATGCGTATATTTGGTCGTTGCGGGGGATGCGGTTTCCGTTGCGGAGGATGCGGTTTCCGTTGTGGAGGCTTCCGTTGTGGAGGCTGTGGAGGCTGTGGCGGTTGCGGCGGTTGCGGCGGCTGCTTCGGTTTTAGCTGTTTCGGTTTAGGTTTCGGTTTGGGTTTTGGCTGTTTTGGCTTCGGTTTTATTTAGTCGTTTTGGAATCTCAGAAAAAAATACGTTATTTTAAAAAAAGGAAGTGCCCCCTGCATGGATATGTGCCGCAGGAGGCACTTCTTTTTTGGGGGAAATATCAGAAATAATATGATTACTCTGCTGACCACTAAGGAAAGCTCCTTTGAATAATCATCGCAAGACCAAACTGCACTCTGGCTTGGTCCGAGGGCGCTTCCGTTTTTAAATTCATAATGGACAAATAAATGAACATATAATGATAGTGCATAATTAGGATAGCTTTGAATGAAGGAGGAGCTGAATGACAAAACTTACCTCGTCCACACGTTTGAAGGTCAAAAGGGATTCATTTTATCTGCCAGATCCAAAGGGTGGTGTGTATTTTCGAAATAACGTAAGTTCATTCCGAATGGAAGGAAATACAATCTATCAATGGATTGAAAAATTAATGCCGCTGTTTAACGGAGAGCATTCATTGGGAGATATAACAGAGGGATTAACGGAGCAGTATCGCAACAGGGTATATGAGCTCGGAGAAACCTTGTACAAGAGTGGCTTTGTTCGAGATGTTAGCCAAGATAAGACACATGAATTAAACCCAAAAGTCCTAGAAAAGTATGTTTCACAAATTGAATTTATCGAGAATTTTGTAGATTCTGGTGCGTACCGTTTTCAAGAATACCGTCAAACGAAAGTCCTGGCTATCGGTTCTGGAGCCTTTATGGTTTCATTGGCTGCCGCATTACTTGAATCGGGACTTCCCAAATTCCATTTCATGTTGACTGATTCAGTACCATCAAATCAATTGCGGATAAATGAGTTAGTGCGTAATGCCTACTATGCTGATGCTGACGTGGAGGTTGAGCAGGTACGATTTGAAAAAAGGGAGGGAAGGAGTTTTTGGCAAGAAGCTTTGCGTCCGTATGATTGGATTCTATATGTCACACCGGATGGAAATGTAAATGAACTTAGGGATCTGAATATGGTTTGTAAAGAGCAAAAGAAAACATTTTTTCCTGCCATATGTTTAGAACAAGTAGGGCTTGCTGGTCCATTGGTTCATCCGGAATCAGAGGGATGCTGGGAGTCAGCATGGCGCAGAATCCATCAATCTTCATTGCAATTAGATCGGCAGCCCCAATCTTTCTCTACAACTGCCGGAGCCATTCTGGCCAATGTCACCGTATTCGAATATTTTAAGAAGGCTACAGGAATTGAAGAGTCAAATCAGAGTAACCAAATTTACAAACTTGATCTTGAAACGCTTGAAGGAGACTGGATTTCATTCATCACACATCCATTGGTTTCCAATAAACCTGCCCCTTCTGAACTGGTGGAAGATCTTGATGCAAGGATAAAGCAAGAAAAGAGTAAAAACGAACCTTCGAGTAACCTCTTGGAATATTTCAGTCTATTAACTTCGGAAGAAACAGGAATTTTCCATACCTGGGAGGAGCGAAATTTGACACAGCTTCCTCTTTCGCAATGTTATGTTCAGGCGGCTAATCCAGTGTCAGAGGGGCCAGCAGACTTACTGCCAGAGGTTGTCTGTTCGGGTTTTACACATGAGGAGGCAAAGAGGGAAGCGGGACTGACTGGTATTGAAATGTATGTTTTACAAATGTTCAAGGAATGTAGTGATCTAAAAGATAAGGCTGGTGAAAACATAGCAGGGGATTTGATCGGCATTGGTGCGGGTGAAACAATCGAAGAGGCAGTTTGTCGCGGCTTGCAAGCCTATTTAGAGAAAGAATTGAGAAATAAAAAGGACGATCCATTGAATCCTGTTTTTCGCGTACAATTGGGACAAATTGAAGATCAACGCTGCAGATTTTATTTAAATGCCCTGACTACTTTAAATGGTACACCGACCATCGGTTTAGAAAGTGAAATACTAGGCTTCCCCGTAATTTGGGTAAAGTCGCAGGGACGTCGCTACACTCGTATAGGTTTAAATACAACGATGGCTTTACGGAATGCATTACAACAAGTGCTTATGGATGAACAAAATCAGGTGCATGCAACCGAAAGAATATCGGAGTCAGCTGTTTTTTTGAAAGAAAAGGAATTTAAACTTGACGTCCCTTCTTGTGAAGAAATAACACAATTGGAGCTATTACAATCTTCCATTCAGGTTTTGAACCAAAACAGCAAACGTCTAATCGTTTATGATCTTGCGTTTGAACCTCTTTTAAAACAGGAATTAGCAGGGGTCTATGGTGTGCAGGTTCGAGAGGAGGAATCCTAATGGCCGCCCATATTCTCATTGACGGAGAGGGTTTATTAGCGGATTATGTTTTTGATCAATTGTCCGGCAATTATCTCGTTAGGCGTCAAAGCCTATTAGAAGAGGTACCCGCAGAAACAGAATTAGCTCTGGTGCTGCACGATGCCTGGAATCCAGCCATTCATCAAAAAGCAGAAGAAAAATACAGGAACACTGGGATTCCGTGGCTTCGAGGTTTCGTTTCGTTTGGAGAGGGAATCATTGGTCCTTTAGTTCGCCCCGATACACCGGGATGTTCATTCTGCGCTGACATCCGGCGCATGATAGCTGGATCCGATCGGAAAGAAATGTGGCAGCTACAGCTAAAGATGGCAGCAGGAGTAGATATCATGCAAGATGCATGGACATCAAGAACAGGACTATCACAAATGGCAGCTTTGATATGTAACGAGGTGCAGAGGGTGCTTCAAGGAGAACCCTGCAATTTAGAAGAAAGAGTGTTCATTACTAACTTAAGAACGTTAACTAATTTTATTCACTATTTCCTGCCTAATCCCTCATGTCCAATTTGCTGTCCATTACCTGAAGATACACCAGAATTAGCTCAAATTAGGTTAGAATCTAGTCCTAAATTTAATAGCAGTGGTTATCGCAGCCGTTCGATGGATGAATTTAAAACAGTACTGGTCAAAGACTATCTGGATTACCGTACTGGTATCATGAATGGAAAAATGCAGGATATCACCCTGCCATTTGCTGATGTTTATGTAAACATGCCTTTATTTGAAGCGGACGAGGGAGTCGCTGGCCGGTCTAATTCTTATGAAATGAGTGAGCTGACTGCCATTTTAGAGGGGTTGGAACGATATTGCGGAATCGAGCCTCGAGGCAAAAGGACGGTAGTTCGTGATAGTTATCATAATTTAAAGCAAAATGCACTAAACCCTGAAAGAGTAGGTTTGCATGAAAAGGAACAATATACAAAGCCTCAGTTTCCCTTTAAACCGTTTGATCCTGATACTCCAATGAATTGGGTCTGGGGCTATTCGTTTTTACAAGAACGTTCTGTATTGGTTCCGCAGTTACTCGCCTATTACAGTTTGGGGCATGGGGAGGGCTTTGTTTATGAAACCTCCAATGGATGTGCATTAGGGGGTAGTTTAGAAGAAGCCATTTTTCATGCCATTATGGAGGTTGTCGAGCGAGATTCTTTCTTGTTAACCTGGTATGCAAAACTTCCCCTTCCACGTCTTGACCTTAGTTCGGCTAACGATAAAGAATTACAGCTGATGGTCGACCGTATGCGTGAGGCGGCGGGATATGACCTTCATTTTTTCAATTCGACGATGGAGCATGGAATTCCAAGTGTGTGGGCAGTAGCAAAAAACAGAAGATCCAAAGGGGTAAACCTCATTTGTGCAGCCGGAGCTAACCCTGATCCTTTAAGGGCTGTAAAAAGCGCAATTTACGAGCTTGCGGGAATGATGGTGCATGACGAAAAACTGGAGGCAAACGAGCAGAAATATCAACATATGTTACAGAATCCGTACGAAGTACGTACCATGGAGGACCATGGTATGCTCTACGGGCTGCGGGAAGCAGAGGAACGGCTGAATTTTTTACTGGATGATCAACGTCCATTACGTACATTTGCAGAAGAATTTAATGAGACGCCTGCAACTACTGATTTGAAGGAGGATCTTCAGGATATTCTTCAGAGGTTCCACCGGTTAGATATGGAGGTCATTGTGGTGGATCAAACGACATCGATAACCAAACGGAATGGATTATTCTGTGTGAAGGTATTGATCCCTGGTATGTTACCGATGACATTCGGACATCACCTGACCCGTGTAAAAGGGTTGGAGAGGGTCCTTAAAGTGCCAATGAAACTTGGATTTATGGAACAGCCGTTATCGTATGAACAGCTTAATTCTGATCCCCACCCATTCCCATAATTGAAAAGGAGGAGGTGTTAAATTGGAACTAGAAACATTTGTACATCATCTTCACTTTGATACGGAAAAAGTTGCTCCTCCAGATTGGCAAGTGGATTGGGAGGATGCACCACTTCCCTATAAACTGTACCGGGGCTTGCCAGAGATTCCGCTGAACGCAGATGTACCGTTAACACTCAGCGGACGGGAAGCTAAGGCTGAACCCAGCAGGGAGGAGCTAGGACATTTCTTATGGTATGTATACGGCCTTACGCAATACTCGCAAATCGCTTTAATCGAGGACACCGAGGAAAAAGGTGCTGTGAGCTATGCCCAGTTATTACGCAGATTTGTACCTTCTGGCGGGGCGTTATATCCCAATGAATTATATGTGTATGTGAAGCTGAAGGACACACCAATGGGAATTTACCATTATGATGCGGCTCACCATCGCCTCCTCTTGCTGCGAGAAGGAAATTACGATTCATACTTATCAAGAAGCCTTGGGAATAGCTCTGATCTTTCTGACTGTTTCTGTACTGTTTTTGTCTCGACGCTATTTTGGAAAAATTTCTATAAATACAATAATTTTTCCTACAGGCTCCAAGGGTTAGATGCAGGTGTGTTAATTGGGCAATCTTTAGAAGTGGCCAAACGAATAGGGTTTTCTTCGCGGGTATGCTACCAATTTCTTGATAGGACTATTAATCATTTGCTTGGGCTGTCTGATCAGGATGAAAGTGTATATGCCGTAATTCCTTTATCTGTTAATCAAAATGTCAATAGTGCAGGCAACAATCATAATCAAATGGAAATTGTTTCTGCCGCTGAATTGTGCCGGGAAGTGCCGCTGTTGGAGCATACCTCCTATAACCGTTCAAAGAGGGTAATAGATTATCCAAGCTTGAGAAAATTTAATGAAGCATCCATGTTTGAAACAACAGAGTCGTTTGTGAAGATAAAGAAAGATAGTAGTGTGAAAGTTTCCTTAGATTCGGAAATGATCCTGCTTCCCTTTGCAGAGCGATTTTCATACGATCTTGCATCCGTTTGCAGAGAGCGGCATTCTCCAGATATCGATTTTATGATGGGTCAAGTCCGTCAAACGCAGTTATCCATTTTGTTAAAAGAGACCTTTTCCTTCTCGTATCAGAATGACCTTGATGGTACACAAGGGAATGTGGAGAGTCCTGTTTCTTTATATGGTAGTTTTTACAACGTGGAAGGAGTTCCAAATGGTGCCTATTCTTATGACAATGCCACTCATGCACTTCGAAGAATAACTCAGGGAGATTTTCGAGAGTTTTTACAAAATGGATTAACAATGCCCAATGTAAATCTGTTTCAAGTTCCGCTAGTACTGCATATTGTTGGAGACAGGGAACATCTCAAAAAGGAATTGGGATATAGAGGATACCGCATTCAACAAATGGAAGCGGGCATACTCTTGCAACGATTGCTCTTGGTATCGTGTGCTTTAGGAATGGGAGGGCACCCGCTATTAGGATTTGATGCGAACCGATGTGATGGACTTTATGGGATCAATTCGAAAGGAAAAACAAGCCTAATCCAAATCCCGGTCGGTCCATACCGTCCCCGCGCCTGGTTAAAAGGGAGTTTGATTAGCTAGGAAAAACAAGTGTGCACTAATAAAACCCGCATTCATCATGCGGGTTTATTAGTTTTTCTCATTGATTTGAATTTATTATTTCTTGTACTTTACGGGACACTAGCGGGTAAAAATTATTTATTGCACTAGTTGTTGTATTGCCTCCAAAAAATCCAGTACCGGGGCAGGTTTTAACATTATAGTCAGGACCGTTATCTAACACCCTTGCCTTAACACAAGATTAGTAAAACCCTGATAATAATCCGTAATTTACTTTTGATTTCATACTATTATATTTAGTCATGAATGGGCGGCATGATGTAATCAACTAGATGACCGTAACGGTGATAAAGGAAAGGTGAACAATGCTACATCAATTAATGCGTCTACAGTCAGCAGTCCAGACATATCGAATGCGGGAACACTCTGGTGTTGAGTTGGTGGCATGGTGGGGGCAAAATCCAATATCCTGCCACCAATTTAATCAGCCTAAACCTTTTTACGCTGGAACTGTTGCCTATTAAATCAGGCATTTCATAACAAAACTGTTATAATCAGATTAACTTTACTTCCTTGACAGGGAAGGGGGCGTGGGTTCGAATCCCTCACAGGTCATCACTAATCCTAACATCAATTTGATGTTAGGATTTTTTTTGTAAAGGGTCAGTCCTTTTAGAGGACTGACCCTTTCTACGTCTTCAGACCTATTTGAAAATCAAGCTCAGGCTCAATTATATGAAACTGAGAAAAAAGGTAAGATGATATCAAGATAAACGAAGGAGGAAAACAAAATGAAAAAGTTTGGTTTAGTTATTGCAGGTGGAATTGCTGCCATCATCTTACTTTCTACAATTGGTCCGATGGTGGGGTTATTAGTAAGTATGGCGCTTCTATATTTCATCTATAAACAGTTTCTTAAAACAGAATCGACAGGAGGAAGAATTGCACTTGGCGTTATCGGAGTTATTCTTCTAATGGCTTCCATCTCTAATGCACCAGCCATTATTGGTGTCGTTGCTGCCTACATTCTTTATCTGGTTTATAAAAACTGGAATTCAAGTAAACACAAAGTAACCAATGAAGAATCAGATCCATTTGTAAATTTTGAAAAGCAATGGAATGAATTAAAAAATTATTAAACAAAGGGGAGAAAAAAATGACTAACCTTTTCACAAGAATTAAAAATACGATTACAGCAGATTTAAACGAGGCACTTGATAAAAAAGAAAACCAAAATCCAATCGCATTGCTTAATCAATACCTTCGCCAATGCGAACAGGAAACCGAAAAAGTCGGAAAGCTGATAGACCGTCAAACTTCACTAAAAGATGAATTTACAAAAGAACTGCAACAATCGGAGGAAATGGCGGGAAAAAGAAAGTATCAGGCAGAGGTTGCCTTGAAGGCAGGAGAAACAGAACTGTATCAATTTGCTGCAGATGAACAGCAGGTTTATTCCGACCGGGCTGAAAGAGTAAGATCCTCTCTAGAACAAGTAAATGGTCAATTAGGCGAACTTGAAAGAAAACATGGAGAAATGAAAAATAAACTCAAAGATATGCAGCTTCGCCGAATGGAGCTGATGGGTCGTGAAAATGTTACAAGAGCGAACCATCGAATCAACCATGTACTAGAAACAAACACTTATTCTAATAAATCAATCACACGTTTCGAAGAGATTGAAAATTATATCGACACTCTTGAGAATCAAGTAAATAGAAAATACAATCAATCAACAATTGATTCGCGAATCGAACAATTAGAAAAAGAAATGAAAATTTCAAACTAAACCAAAAAACAACGCAGGGATCAGAAAAATCCATGCGTTGTTTTTTATTATTTTTGTTTGTTTATCCAATTGATAAAATTGTCCATTACTGTATCGATGAATTGAACAGTTGGTTCATGGACTAGCTTTCCGGATTCATCAAGCTTTTCATGGATTGCACCGATAAATACTTCATTTCCCGGTAAAGTTAGTGCAGATATTCCAGGAGAATTTAATATTTGGCGCAAGTGCATTTGAGCACGTGCGGTTCCTAATGCTCCTGGGGTGCCTCCGACGATCATAACAGGTTTACCGGTCATTACTTTATCAACACGAGAAAACCAATCTATGGCATTTTTTAAAAAAGCCGGAATAGAGTGGTTATACTCAGGTGTAACAAACAGTACCCCGTCGCTTTCTGCCACCTTTTTCTTAATTTCCGTTACGATTTCAGGAGGTGTTAACTCATCATCTTGATTATACATCGGCAGTTTTTCAATAGGCAAAATCTCAATCTCAGCAGTCTTATAACGATTTTGCATATATACTGCTAGTTTTTTGTTAAACGATTCCTTCCGATTACTACCCACAAGTGCTACGATTTTCATGAATATCTCTCCTTTCAAGTCAGTATTAATAGTATCACTAACATGAACGTAATTCATTTTCAAAGAACTTTTTTTTAATTGTTTTTTAACCGATTTCTTTCTAAGTGTAAAGTAGTAGTAAAGTAATGGTAAAGTATTCGTAGAGCATTAGCGATAAATGAAACCTTCTTCCTAATCTATCGTATTATTAAAAGGGAAATTTTACACAATTGAAGAATGGAGTGTTATGGATGGAAAATCAAACAGAAATCATTACAAAAGAACAAAAGCCTTCATTATTAGGAATGTTCACGAGTCCGGGTGAACAGTTTGAGAGGATTAAGAGGGTGCCAAAAATTTGGGTGCCTTTGATAATAATCAGTGTTCTTTATGCAATTGGAATGACATTAATGGCATTATCCATGGACGCCTTAACATTAATTGATCAGGGGGTTCCAGAGGATCAAGTAGATATTGTTTTGGGAATTACGAAGGTAACAGTCGCCATAACTGGAATTATAACACCAATTATCGGTGTTCTCATTAGCAGTGCAATCCACCTGATTATTGGCAAAATAGCTAGTTCTCCGGTTACGTTTAAACAACTTTTCTCTATGAATACTTATATCATGGTAATCGGTGCAGCGGGAGTTATTCTAAATACTGCAATTAGATATGCAATTGGCGGAAATCCAGAAATATATGTTACTAGTTTAGCAGGGTTACTAAATCAAGATAAAGTGGGTATCTTAGGATCATTTGAGGTATTCACGATCTGGACAATGATTGTCACGGCAATTGGACTACATAAAACAGCACAATTTTCAAAAGGGCTGGCTTGGACGATTGCAATTGTCTTCTTCTTAATCGGAATTGGCTTTGCCATGATTGGCAGTCTGCTGCAAGGAGCACCGGTGCTGTAATGAAAAAGAAAACATGGATAATAATAAGTGTAATCAGCTTGGTCATCATTATGATTTCTGTCAGTGTTTATCGGGAGGTCCTTGCAAAAGGACCTTCCGTTGAAACTACTGAGATGAAGGAGGAGGAAATCTCATCTCTTCTAATGATCCCAGGGACAATAAAACTGGAAGAGGAACAAATTATTTATGCTTCCCCAGAAAAAGGGGAGTTGAAAGAGCTGCTAGTAGAAGAAGGACAGGAAATCAAGAGCGGCACAGTTGTAGCCACTCTTCATAACCCTCAGCTTGAACTGGAATTGGAGCAAAATAAACTCTCAATCGAATCTGCTAATCTTAGAATCAATCAACTTGATAAACAACTTAAGCAATTAAAGGATAAAGAAAAGACCCTGACTGAACAGCTGGGTAAGGGGGAAGCGAAAAAGCAGCTTGACCCAGAATATGAACAGCTCGAGATGGAAAAAAAGCTGGCTAATCTTGAGTTAAAGCAAACAACACTGCAAAAGAACATGATTGATAAGCGCCAAAGTGAATTAGAGATTAAGAGTACGATCGACGGTGTCGTCTTAACCACTAAGAAGCCAGATACAACTTCTCTTGAAAACAGTATGGCAGAACCTATCGTACATATCGGTAAATTGGATGCATTGATAGCAAACGGTTTATTGTCTGAATATGACACATTGAAAGTGAGCACAGGACAGAAAGTCATCCTTCGGTCAGATGCATTGCCGGAACAAGAATGGCAGGGTGAGATTGCAAAAATTTCTCTTCTTCCAGAGCAAAATCAAACTGCTCTCCAAAGCGGAAATCAGGCAGTGCAGTATCCAGTAACAATGAAGCTGACAGGGGACATAAAAGCATTGAAGCCTGGTTTCCAAGTAATCATGGAAATTGAAACAGACAAAAAACAAGCAAATGTTCTTTCAATCAACGCCTTACATGATGATGGAGACCAGCCATATGTTTTTATTATTAAAGATGGCAAAGCGAGTAAGAAAAATGTTAAAACAGGCATCACTTCTGGAACAAAGATTGAGATTTTAGAAGGTTTATCAAAAGAAGACAAAGTCATCATTGACAGTCCTGATTCAATCAAGGATGGCATGGAAGTGACTGTAAAATGATCCAGCTAGAATCTATCACCAAATCCTATTTGCTAGGAAAAGAGAGTGTAAATGTATTAAATCATATTAGTTTAAGCATTGAACAAGGCGAATTTGTAGCCATCATGGGTCCATCTGGTTCCGGTAAATCCACACTAATGAATATGATTGGCTGTTTGGATAAGCCGACAACTGGTGAATACCTCTTAGGGGGAGAAAATGTTTCTCATTATAGTGAAAATGAACTAGCAAGAGTTCGAAACCAATCTATTGGATTTGTTTTTCAGCAATTTCATCTATTACCCCGGCTGACTGCCTTGAAAAATGTAGAGCTTCCGATGATATATGCAGGCGTTTCTAAAGTTGAACGGCAGTCTAGAGCGGAAGAAGCTTTGAAGAAAGTGGGGTTAGCTGACCGAATGGACCACCTTCCCAATGCTTTATCAGGGGGACAAAAGCAACGTGTGGCAATTGCAAGAGCGATTGTGAATAAACCCAAAATTATTCTAGCGGATGAGCCGACAGGGGCATTGGATTCAAAGACGAGCATAGACATTATGGAGCAATTTAGGGAGCTTAATGAGGAAGAAGGCGTTACGGTTATTATTGTTACCCATGAATCAGAAGTAGCGGAATATGCGAAGCGTACTATATTTGTTCGTGACGGAATGATTCAGCAACCCTCTTCACAATCGAGGGGGGCGTCTGAATGAGTTTTATGGAAAACCTTTTGATGGCGTTAAGTTCACTGAAAGCCCATAAAATGCGAAGTATCTTAACCATGCTGGGAATTATTATTGGTGTTGGAGCGGTTATCATTGTAGTGGCAATTGGGCAAGGCGGAGAAGCGATGTTAAAAAAACAAATCACCGGTCCGGGTAATACGGTAGAGCTATTTTATCAGCCTTCAGATGAAGAAATCCGGTCAAACCCAAATATATTTATGCAGGCTCCATTTAAACAAGAGGATATACGTGCTCTTGAACAAATACCAGAGATAAAAAGCGTTGTAGCCTCTAGTACTCAGATGTCATCCGTTCGATTTCGACAGGAGACTGCAGACGTCTCGTCAACAGGAATAAATCAAGCTTACATACAGCTGAATGATATCAAAGTAGAAAAGGGGAGAAGTTTTTCAACTTCAGACTTTCTAGGCGGTCGTCGTGTTGGGGTGGTTAGTCAGGTAATCCAGGAAGAATTATTTAAAGGTGAAAATCCGGTTGGAAAAGTGATCACTTTGGCAAATCAGCCGGTTGAAATTATCGGTGTGTTAGAGAAACCAACAGGTCTCCTTTCATTTAGTTCTATGGAAGTTTATCTTCCTTTTCAAACCTGGCGGATGATTTACGGAAGTAGTGACTATACACAGGTAACACTGCAAGCGGAGTCTTCAGACCAGCTTCAAACAGCTGGGAAAAAAGCTGCTAACCTGCTAAATAATATGCATAATACAGATGATTCCTATCAGGTACTCAATATGGAAGAAATCGCTGCGGGAATTGGTCAGATTACCAGAATCATGACTCTTATTATTGGCAGTATCGCAGGGATCTCCTTATTTGTCGGCGGCATTGGCGTTATGAATATTATGCTCGTTTCAGTTACAGAACGCACAAGAGAGATTGGAATTCGTATGGCACTTGGTGCTACAAGAGGACAGGTCTTAACACAATTCTTGATCGAATCGATGACGCTGACATTAATTGGCGGAGTCCTTGGGATTTTTCTTGGCTGGGGAACAGCTAGTATCGTAAGTTTCTTTGCGGGCTGGCCATCCTTAATATCTTGGCAGGTCGTTGTAGGTGGTGTGGTCTTTTCAATGGTGATTGGTATTGTATTTGGACTGCTTCCAGCAAACAAGGCATCAAAGTTAGACCCAATCGAGTCTTTGAGATATGAATAGATTCGAAGGAGGGATGGGACAATCATTTGTCATCCCTCTTTTTTTGAAAAAAGAATTATTTGAATATTCTGCCATGCTATTTTATAATAGTTTAAAACTTAGATAGTTTATGCAATTTAAATAATAGAATTAAGGGAGACGAGCCGAGTATGGAAAAAGTGAGAGTAGATAAAAAAGGATATTATGGTGAATTTGGGGGAAGTTTTGTCCCTCCGGAGCTGCAGCTAGTATTAGATGAGATGGAAACTCAATTCTTAAAGTATAAGGATGACGAGGACTTTATAGAAGAATTCAACTATTATCTTAAGGAATATGTTGGCCGTGAAAATCCGCTGACATTTGCAGAAAATTTAACAAAGCAACTTGGCGGCGCAAAAGTCTATTTAAAACGAGAAGATTTAAACCATACCGGTGCCCACAAAATAAATAATGCCATTGGTCAAATATTGTTAGCGAAACGAATGGGTGTAAAGCGAATTATTGCTGAAACTGGTGCGGGGCAACATGGTGTTGCAACAGCAACTGCATGTGCCATGTTTGGAATGGAATGTATTATTTATATGGGTAAGCTAGACACGGAACGTCAAGCGCTTAACGTCTTTAGAATGGAACTATTAGGAGCTAAAGTAATCCCAGTTGAAAAAGGCCAAGGGCGATTAAAGGACGCAGTCGATGAGGCGTTAGCAGACTTAATTCAAAACTATCAAAATACCTTTTATCTTTTAGGATCAGCTGTTGGACCGCACCCATACCCATCTATGGTAAAATACTTTCAATCTATAATAAGTGAAGAGTCGAAACGCCAAATTATTGAAAAAGAAGGAAGGCTTCCAACTGCAGTAATTGCCTGTGCCGGAGGCGGCAGTAACGCCATTGGAGCATTTGCCCATTATATTGACGAAAAGTATGTGCGCCTAATCGGAGTGGAGCCGAAAGAAGCTCCTACCTTAACAGAAGGAACCCCTGCGGTTATCCATGGCTTTAAATGCTTAACATTGTTAGATGAAAATGGAAATCCGCAGCCAACTTATTCGATCGCAGCCGGTTTGGATTATCCAGGCGTTGGACCAGAGCATAGCCATTTGAAAACAAGCGGAAGAGCTGAATATGTAACCGTAACGGGCCAGGAAGCGTTAAATGCATTTTTGCTGCTAAGTAAAACGGAAGGGATTATACCTGCATTAGAAAGCTCTCATGCTGTTGCTTACGCTATAAAACTAGCAAAGGAATTACCAAAAGATGATGTTCTGATTGTAAACTTATCAGGCCGCGGTGATAAAGATGTTGAGCAGGTATTTAATATGTTAAAAAAGTAATTTCAGTGAATTAGACGTATCGATCATCGATGCGTCTTTTTGTTATTTAAACGAACAATACCGGATTGAACTTGTAAATCCCAGGAAAAAGTGAGAATCTTGGTATATAGGGCTCTTTTCTTAACCTTTCAACAATCTTTACGAAACAACCTTAAATAAAATACTCCTCAGGAGTGAAGCAGATGATTAAGAAAAAAATTCGCCATATCCAGCGTTATCGTGACATTGTATATGCTTTTACGAAGCACGGATTTGGGTTTATTATGAAGGAATTAGGGCTTATCGATTTATTATCAGTACCAAAGCGTGTATTTGTTGAAGGAAACAAATCGCTCAATAGCAGAACAACAGGTGAACGGATTAGGTTGTTTCTCGAGGAACTGGGTCCAACCTTTGTGAAAATTGGACAAATTGCCAGTACAAGACCCGATGTTATTCCTGCTGAAATTCTACAAGAGTTGGTAAAACTTCAAGACCGTGTTTCTATTTTTTCCTTTGATGAAGTAAAAAGAATTTTAGAACTAGAATTGGCTGATACGCTGGAAAATTCATTTGCTGAATTTTGTGAAACGCCGTTAGCCGCTGCATCGATTGGACAAGTTCATTATGCAGTCTTGCTTTCAGGAGAGCCAGTAGCCATTAAGATTCAGCGGCCTAATATTATGGGTGTGATTGAAACGGATTTAGAAATTATGCAGGATCTGGCCAGACTGGCAGAAAGTAGAATCGATTGGGTCGAAAGATACCAAATTCGAACGATTATAGAAGAATTATCAAAGTCACTTCGTGAAGAATTAGACTATGAAAATGAAGGCAGAAATACCGAGAAGATTTCTAAGCAATTCAAGGAGGATCCAAAAGTTCACATTCCAAAGGTATATTGGGAATACACGACCAAAAAGATATTGACGATGGAATTTATTGATGGGATTAAATTAAATGAAGTCGAAAAGCTTGAAGAAGAAGGATTTGATACAAAAGTATTAGGTGAAAAAGTAGTAAATGCTATATTTCATCAAATACTAATAGATGGATTCTTCCATGGTGACCCCCACCCAGGGAATATAGTGGCACTGCCAGGTCAAGTCATTGCCTTTATGGATTTTGGTATGGTTGGACGAATCACTCCTGACATGAGGAGTCACATCGCCTCCTTTGTCATTGCCTTAATGCGAAAAAATACGAGTGAAGTTGTGAAGGCAATTACAAATATGGGGCTTGTACCTGATGATGTGAATGTTAAACAGTTACATTCAGATATAGACAAGCTTCGGGAAAAGTATTTGGATGTCCCTTTTAGTCAAATGAGTGTTGGAATGGCCGTGAATGAGCTCTTTTCTGTTGCATATCGCCATAAGATTCAGATTCCAACAGATTTAACGATATTAGGAAAGACACTGCTGACTTTGGAAGGGACCGTTGAAAAACTAAACCATGAAATTAGTATACTAGCAGTGGCTGAACCTTTTGGACGACAACTACTCATTGATCGTTTTAAACCGAAAAATATGGCTGAGTTTGCATGGTCTAACTTCACCGAATATGGCAATATCCTTCATGAATTCCCAAAAACGATAAAAGATTTCACCTCTGTCATGAAAAAAGGTAAAATGCAGATTGAGATCTCTACTCCTGAAATAGAATCAGTCCTTAAGAAACTTAATACTATTAGTAATAGGCTCTCATTTAGTATTGTATTGTTAGCTTTTAGCATTATTTTGGTAGGGGTGATCATTGGTGCCTCCCTATCAGGACAAACATCGATTCTATTATCGAAAATCCCAATGATAGAAATAGGATTCGGTATCGCGGCCATCATGTTCCTCTTACTTTTATACTCTATCTTTAAATCAGGGAGATTTTAAAACTCCGTGCCTGGCCGAATCGCCGGGCATTTTTTTACTTTAAGCAGAATATACTAAACCAATTATATTCGAGTGTAACGTAATAGGCCAAAGGGGTGAAATATGTATAAAAAGAGAATAAACTATTATTTAAGCTACAGCAGAACAAATTATATATCTATTAAAAAAAGATTATTATACATTTTCTTTGGTGCATCCTTGGTTGCGATCTCATTACAGTTATTAATAGTAAAGAATAACGTAATAGACGGCGGTATCGTTGGGGTAAGCATTATACTCTCTCATTACACTAGTATTGAAGTTGGTTTATTTCTTTTATTACTTAATACTCCATTCCTCTTTTTAGGCTATTCCTATCTTGGAAAAAGGTTTATTATTCTTAGTATTTTTGCCATTTTTATTTTATCATTTGGTACCCTTATATTAGAGCCATATCCTCCATTATCTGAAAATCCTGTGGTAGTGATTGTTTTAGGAGGGGGTATTTTAGGGTTGGGTGTAGGGATTGTTATTCGATTTGGAGGCTCTTTAGACGGGACAGAGGTTTTAGCCATTTTGTTAAGTAAAAGATCACCCTTCTCAATAGGAAAAATTGTTATGTTTATTAATTTTTTTATTTTGGGAAGTTCAATTTTTATATTCGGATTGAAAGAAGCTGTATTTTCATTAGCCGCCTTTTTCATTGCTTATAAAACGATTGATATTATTGTAGAATGATGATTGTACATGATAAGATTACAGAATTGCCAAATTTTTTTGAGAAATTATCAAATTTACATTGACTAAAAACTATTAATTCTTTATTCTTAGGCTGTGTTAATGATACTGTTGATTATAGAGCTTGTTTCGATGTGGCGATGTGCGTACCTATTGTGCAAATTAACGGCCAGTATTACACAGCCTATTTCAAAACAATTATACAACTGGTTAGGCAGAGGACATTTATGGAAACAAAATATCAAGACCCAGTAACACTTTATAAGGAATTTGAAAGAGAATGTAACAAGAAAATCCACACCATTACCAATAGTCTAGACTTTACAGAAGCACTTGGAAGTGCAATGGAGCGGCACTTAAACCATGTTGAGACCCAACAGAAGATAATCAAAAAATGGTTAACAGTATTTGATATCCCAAATAAAGATGATATCGCTGCCCTTGCATTAAGAAAAATAGATTGTGAGGAGAAGATAGATAATCTAGAAGAAACAATCTATATACTCCAAATGGATTTAAAAAAGAATAATTTTGAGTTAAAAAAACTTACGAACTGTCTAAAAGAAAACCTTGAATTTCTTGAAGATGAAGTAAAAAATGTAAAGGTTAACAAGATGAAGACATTGGAAATGGAACTTGAGGAATTGAAAAAATTATTTACTAACAAAAATTGAGGAGGAAAAAGAGATGGTAAATAAAAATGAATCAGTATCAAGTTATGAATTATTGTGGAAAGCTGCCTTTGAACAAGTAGATGCGTGGGCTGAAAAATTAAACCAGTCTGATGAATTATTCTTGAATACTACTAAACAATTTGTTGAGAATATGAGACGAAGTCAGGAAAATGGGCATGCCATTACTGAGCAATTTAAGAGAGAGCTTCTTGAATGGGAAAAATATGCACGTGAAGAATTACTAATGGCCACCACTACTATACAGCAATTTTTTCCTATTACGTCCTATGAGGAGATAAACCAAGTATTTGATGATATTCAAAATAAAACTACATACCTTCTAACAACACCTATTCGTACTTTAATGAATGGTCAAGCGCTGGATAAATACATAGATACGGTTGAACAATGTATTTCCTTTAGAAAGAAAAGCAGAGAGGATTATGTAGAAAATCTAAAAAGTATAACGAATGTATTATATGAAAATCAAAAATTATTTGTGGATCAATTAGATAAGCAAGTGAAGTCAGCTCTTTTTCCATTTCAGCAATATATCAAAAATGTTACGGAACCAACAAAATCTTAACGGAGGTAAATAGAATGGCAGTGATAGGACCAAACGACCCATATGATTCTTTTAAAAAGTACAGTGAAATTTGGGAAAAATTAATAAATGACTTTATCCAACTCTGGACAAACAACCAGGAATTCGCCGGAATGTCCCCTGTCGGTACAGAAGCAAACTCTCGTTATCTTGAAGCATTTAGAAAAAACCAAGAGGCTCTTGCGGGTATCCTTAATATTCCAACTAAAAGCGATTTAACGAATGTTGCTTCCCTAACGCTTCAGACAGAAGAAAAAATTGAGACCTTAGAGGAACAAATCTTGAAATTACAGGATTCCATTCAAATCCAAAATAAAGAAATAGAGACTGTTGTAGAGGTAGCCAAGGAAATTATTAAACTGACAAAACAACTAAAAACTGAGTTAGTTAAAACGAATAAAGAGCTCGTTTATACAAAGGATTTACAAAGTGAACTGCAGGAGATGAAGAGTGAATTAAATAAACTTAGTCATTTTAAAGAAGAATTTGACATGATTAAAGAGTTACTTAAAAAGGACACACCAGCAGAACCTCTTATCGCAGGAGTGGATTCGTCAAAATAATAGAAAAGAAGTGTGAACGGTGGCAGTAGAAGCACTCTTTAGGGAGTTCGTTCAAGCCTTGGATTATGAGAAAGATATGCGGCGTTGGAAGCATGTTGGTAAAGTATTGAGTGAACCGGAACCGAAGGTTGGTCATACTATTAGAACTGAGGTTTGGAGAAAAAATAAATCAATACTATGGCATTACCCGGCAAAACAAAAAAAATATGGAATCCCTTTATTTTTTGTCTATTCCTTATTTAATAAACCGTATATTCTTGATATTGCCCCAAAGGTAAGTGTAATGGAGGGTTTAACAAACCGAGGATATGATGTTTATTTATTGGATTGGGGGACACCGGGATATGAAGATAAAAATATCGGTTTAGATACATACATCCAAAAATATTTAAGACAGGCAGTCAGGCGCGCGCTTCGCCACTCAGGAGCAGACGAGTTAACGCTTGTTGGTTATTGCTTAGGAGGTACTATTGCCTCAATCTATGCCTCCATTGCAGAAGAACCAATTAAAAACTTGATTGCGGCAACAGTTCCAATTGACTTCAGTACGATGGTGGGCCCAGATAAATGGGCTGAAGGACTAAGGAATGGAGATATTAATATCGACCGTTTCATCGAAGTTTACGGGAATGTACCGTCATCATATGTGGAAGCTATCTTTCAGGCGGTTACTACGCCAATTTATTTTAGTCACTATGCCTCGCTATTAAATCGGGCAGATGACGAAAAATATGTGGATAAATGGCGTCGAATGAATAAATGGACGTCCGATCATGTCTCCTTTGCGGGTGAAGCATTTAAACAACTCATAAATGATCTTTTTATAGAGAATAAGCTTGTTAAAGGCGAATTAATTATTGAAAATAAAACTGCAGATTTGAAAAATATTAAATCAAATCTATTGGTTATTTCTTCCTCTAAGGATCAACTAGTATTAGAGGCACAAAGCTTGCCAATCATGGATTTGGTTTCTAGTAAGGATAAAACCTACAAAATAGTTGAAGCAGGTCATGTATCTTTAGCATTAACTGGTTTGTTCGCTATTGTTATCGATGAATGGGCATCAACACGTTCGAAACTACTCTAATTTATGGTTCTACGAGTGAGTACAAGGTTATATAATGAATATAAAGAGGGAAGAGATTCTTCCCTTAACTTGCGATTTTATTTTTGTTTAAAAACTTTTTCAACACATCATTAAATGCTTCTTTGGCCTCAAGCTTAGCAATATGTCCTGTATTTCTGAAAATGATAAATTCAGAGTGTCTAATCTGATTATGCATCCATAGCTGTAACCAAACAGGAGTTACGGAATCGTACTGGCCGCCAATTATTAACGTTGGAACTTTTATCTTGGGGAGTAAACAGAGGTTATTAACCTCAAGACATGCTTTAAGAGATAAAAGATAAAATTTACGGTTTGGCTGATAAAATTTATGGAAGGCCTCAAGGTTACTTTCAGACCAAGAGTATAAGCAAACTCTTGCCGCGATATCTTTTTCCTCTTTTATAGAAAGCTTTTCTATACCGTATTTCTTGAATGTTAGTAAAAAATCACCAAAATGTTTTGGTGCGAAATGAAGAGTGCTTACAAGGATAAGAGACCGGCACATTTCCGGTGCCTGACGATAGATTTCTTGTGCAACCATTCCACCCATTGATAGCCCGCAAATATGAGCACTTTTAATCCCTAACCCCTTTAATAAGTAAATAATATCATGTGCAAAGTTCGAAATGGATATTTCCTCATTTGTAAGATACTCCCCGTGTCCTCGTAAATCCGGGATAATGAGATCATACTGTTCTGCCAATTCAAACTGGTTCGCCCAGCCTTCCTTTATTTCACCGAGACCATGAATAAAAACCAAAGGTTCACCAGCACCCAAACGTAAAAAGGGTATCCCAGAGAATAACTCACCCAAGTTAAACTACCTCCTATGGTTTGTGATAAAAACCTTTTTTTGCCATAATTCGGATAGTATAAACAGGTTTAATGTTTAATTAACCAATTATATAAATATAAAATGCTGATTATAACCAATAGGTGTATATTACATTTATTAGGACAAAAGAAAGGACAATCGACTTTACGATTGTCCTTTCCCAGCTTAACCATCAATTCCGTTGTCATCGCTTCCCTTGTCATCATCATCATTGTCGTGATCATCATCATATCTATCATCGAACTTTACTCTGGTGATTTTTCCTGTTTCAGCATCGACTCGTACGTCCGCTTCGCCCCTGTCTGACTGAATTTCAAATTTGTATTCCAGTCTGCCATGCTCCAATTCCTTTTCAATCTCTGTAATCTTTCCGCTCACTTCATTTGTCGCTATTTTTGCTGCTTCTTCCACTGAGAGTGTTGAAGTGTTTGACGGTTGGGAAGCTGAAGATGGACTGTTGTTGTCATCATCATCGGATTCAATCTTGTAAAATGTTTGACCATGCTCTGTTTCTAGCTCCACTTCCTGACCTGCCTTTAATTCAGGGATGTTTTGTGAATCAAGATTTATGATGGACGTTTTGTCTTCTGCATGAATGGAATCATCTGGACGGTTATCATCATTCTTTGAGGCACCTACTGCAATTGCACCTCCCATAACAAGTAAGCCTGCCAACGCACCAATTAATACTTTTTTTTTCATTATTGTTTCCTCCTTTTTATTAGTAACCTTCCTATAATTACAGTATATCCAGCTAAAATGAGAGAAAAAGGATAGAAACATTAGAAATTGATGAGAAATGCTTGGTTACTACTCACTTCCTAGTCGTCGTCGTCTTTGTCATTATTGTCACTGTCATGATCATCCCAGGTAACAGATAGCACCTCTCCAGTTATGGCATGAATTTGGACTGTAGCTTCACGGTCATCCTTTGTTTCGATTTTAACAAAGTAATAGGTTCGGTCGCCCTCTGTTTCTAACCAAATATCATCCACTTCGCCTAGAACTTGTTTACTGGCAACCTGAACAGCCTCAGGCTCTGTCAATCGTTTGGGCGGTTGATTGACTGCAGTTGATGTGGAGGAGAGGATGGTACCTGAAATGGCATCTACGATTATGGTAGTCTGTTTATCGGCCTCATTCACAATTGCCTTAAATGTTGTTTCCTGATTCGTAACGATTTTTTCTAAGGATACTAGCGAGCCATTTGCTGCTGTAAGAACGATCTTTTTTATTTCTTCCTCCGTTAACTCCACTTCAGTAGGAGGAGCAGGGGGCGTTGCCTTCCCTGTAGATCCGATTTCTGCAAAAGATAAAACTTTCCCACTTTCAGCATCTAACTTGATGACATAAAGACGATTCTGTTTTTCTAATTCTATATGGTATTGTTGACTGGTTAACTTTATTAATGAAACTTTGCCCTGATAGCGTTCTTGAACAAGCTTCTGAGCCTCTTGTTCCGATAACATGTCGGCAGAGGGATTGAGTTTTCCAAACTGCTGCCAACCGATAAATACAATAATTAGGAGTAGGGAGCATATTGCTGCCCAAAACCTAGAGATTTTTTTCATACGTATTCACCACCTTTTTTACATTTATTTTCTTACATGAAAATTAGAAAAAGATGAGAAATCAATTAGATTTTCATTTTCTTTTTGTAAAAAAGTGTGGCTGTTGTTCCAACACCTAATTTACTTTCAAGATGTATGCTAATGCCAATGGCATTAGCAATTTCCTTTGCAAGCGATAGCCCAAGACCTGATCCACCTTGTTTTCTGCTCCTGGCCTTATCTACCCTATAGAAACGATCAAACACCTTTGGCAGTTCATCTTCTTGAATGCCAATTCCACAATCTATAATTTTGATAAAAAACTCTTCCTTCTCTATTCCTGCGGTAACCACTATTTCTTCATCACTATATTTTCTTGCATTATCTAAAAAAATAAAAAGCAGCTGCTTAAGCTTTTTTTCGTCAGTATGAATGATAATGGGGGGATCAATTTCCTCTACCCATTTAATCTCTCGGTTGTAAGCATTCTTGAATGCATTAACACTTTGGGTAATTAGTTCGTGAAGATTTAACTGGTTTACTTCGATATTCCATTGTTCCTGATTCCTTGCTATCAATAACAGCTGTTCGGTCATTTCCTTCATTCGAATTGCCTCGGAATGAATGGCTTCAATCGACTCTGCAAATAGTTGCGGTTCTTTTAAGCCTCGTCTTTTTAACAAGCTGGCATAGCTTTCAATAATCGTTAATGGCGTTTTAAGCTCATGAGAGGCATTTGAAGCAAATTGCTGTTGTTTTTCAAAGTTAACTTCCAATAACTCAATCATATGGTTAAAGGTTTCGCCCATTTGAAAAAGTTCGTCTTTGGACTTACCTTCAAGCTTAATGGTTTTAAAACGACCGCTTTGTCTTATTTCTGTCATCGTTCTAATCATAGATGTGACTGGCTTTGTAATGAGATTACTAAGAAACCGGCTCGATATTAATACAGGAATCAGCGCCAGGAGTGTTACCATAAATAAAACTATACGAAGGATGGATAAATTGTCGGTTGCAGTGTCCATACTTTTGGTTATCTGTAGATTCGCAATACTCCCGTCCTGCAAAATAATTGGCATTGATTCAAACGTATATTGAAGGCCTTGATATTTAATCGTTTTGCTTACTTCACTGTTAAAAAACTCTGCTTTGCGTTTACTTAAATTTTGCTCTCCAGGGCTAGTCACTGCAGGCAAACTTTTATTATCTGCAGTCACGATTTGAATCATCCCATTGACTGGAACGTAAGAACGTAAGAGGGCACCCTCGGGAATTGAACCAAGGGACAGACCGATATTTTCGGAGATTTTTTTGATTTCCTTATTTGCAGTACTAATTTCACTATCAATAATTAATTTGTTAAATGAATAATACACAGTAATATTGATGAGGAGAAGCAACAGTGCGAACAAGAATGCAGTGTACAGATTGATTTTATTCCTTAGTTTCATTTGACATCCTTCAAAACATAACCCACACCTCGAACTGTATGTATCAATGCTGGTAATTGTGGGATGTCTATTTTTTTTCTAACATAGCGAATATAAACATCGACTACATTCGTGTCACCGAAAAAGTCATAACCCCATACTGCTTCTAAGATTTGGTCTCTACTCAACACTTGCCGTTTATTCATCATCAGATAAACAAGTAAATCAAATTCTCTTGGAGTTAATTCAATGTGTTCTCCAGCTCTTATGACTTCTCTTGATTTTTGATTTATGGTTAAATCAGCAAAACGCAGTAGATCTTCGTTATCTTGCTCGGGTTGCTCCACTTGCTTAATTCTTAAGGCAGCACGAATCCTTGCCAGCAGTTCTTCAATTTGAAAGGGTTTTGTAATATAGTCGTTAGCCCCGAGATCCAGACCTGAAACTTTGTCTTCAACCGAGCTTTTTGCCGTTAATAGGATGACAGGCGTAAGCACATCATTGTTTCGAATACGCCTGAGAAGTTCAATCCCGCTCAATCCCGGCAGCATGACATCTAATAAAATTAAATCCCAGCTTCCAGTACGATATGCCTCCAGAGCCTCGAGTCCATCAATTACTTTTGTAACGGAATAACCTTCGTATTCAAGCTCCAGTTCTAATACTCTTGCAATCTTTTCTTCATCTTCTACGACTAGAATCGTCCCTTTATTTAAAGACATTTGGATTCTCCTCCATTATTTATTCCTACAACCCTATTCGTCATGATTGTGATAAAAACCTTTAGAAAATATGGTCCATACTTTAAATACAAGTTTATCAAAAAAAAATTAACTTTGCGTGAACGAAAACCTATTATGAATCGTTATAAATATGGATAGAGGTAAGGGGGAGAAATCTTGAAGAATATAATTGAAGTCGATAGCGTAAGCAAACAGTTTAATAATCGTGAAATATTAAAAGGTGTTTCTTTTACCATTAAGGAAGGCAGTATTAATGGGCTGCTTGGTCCAAATGGAGCAGGAAAAACAACGATTATTCGTTTGTTAAATGGAGTAATAGAGGCTACCAGCGGCAAGATGAGCGTGCTGAATTTTAATCCAAAACAACATGGTGATGAAATTAGAAAAAGAGCAGGTATTGTTACGGAAAGTGCAAGCCTCTATCATGATATGAGTGCATGGGACAATCTGGTCTTTTTCTCTAAAATATATGGAAAATACGATTCAAATAGAATTACTTATTTACTGGAGCAGTTTGATATGCTGTCATTTAAGGACCAACACGTTGGTAGTTTTTCAACAGGAATGAAAAAAAGGATCTCACTTGCAAAAGCTTTATTGCATAATCCACAGCTTCTATTTCTAGATGAACCCACAAATGGTTTAGATCCGGAAGGAATTAATGAAGTCATCCATTATTTACGAAAAGTAAATCAAGAAGAAGGGGTAACCATTCTGATTTGCTCGCATGTGCTCCACCAGCTTGAAAACATTTGTGATTCATATTTATTTCTAAAGGAAGGCAGGATCGTAGAAAAAGGTACAAAGAAGGAATTGGAGGATAGGTACTTAAAAGAAATTAGATTTCTAGTGGAGACGGACCTTAGGCCTGCTAGTCAAACTTACATGGGGTATCCGTACAGTAGAAAGGGGCAGATCCAATTGGAGTTTATCCTTGATTCAAAGGATCAGATCACTCCTTTATTAGCCAACATTCTTAAGGAAACATGGGTTCATAATTGTGAAATTACCAATAGAAGTCTCGAGGCTCTTTATTTTAATATTAAGGGGGAGAAAGACTTTGAATAAAGCTACAGTCTTAACCATTGCGCGGAAAGATATGAAAGCAACCTTTTCATCCAAAAAGGTTTGGGTTCCAATGATCATCGTTGCCTTATTATTATGTATCGTTGTTCCAGCTGGAATTGCCTATTTCGGGATTCATTTTGATATGGTTGGTACTTCTTCAAAAGATATTGAAAAGCCTATAAATTCTTTTATTGAAAACTTTCCAAGTGGAGATATGAAAAATACACTCATAGCATTGCCGACAATTGGCTATAAGTTTGTTTATTTTTTCTTAACCTTTATGATGATTCCCTTTTTCTTAATGGTAGCGATTATTAATTCAATGGTTACTTCTTCAAATAGTTTTGTAGGAGAAAAGGAAAGAAATACATTAGAGACTTTGTTGTTCGCACCCATATCTATTACCGATTTATTTCTTGGTAAAGTGCTTGCCTCTCTAATTCCAACCTTAGGGATCTCATTTGCTTCATTTATTGTCAGTTTAATTATTGTAAATATAATCACCTATCCATATTTTGAAGTGGTCCTATATGTTAATTCTACTTGGATGATATTAATGTTTTGGGTAATTCCATTATTGGTCATGTTTAATATTATTTTAAATGTATTGATCTCAGCAAAGGTAAAAACGTTTCAAGAGGCCCAGCAATTTGGCGGGCTGCTAGTATTACCAATCGTTGGAATAATCATTTCACAAGCTAGTGGCCTCTTTTTTCTAAGCCCATTCATTTTATTCGTAATAGGAGTAGGTCTCTTAATAGCCAACCTCTTCCTAATAAAACTAGTCACAAAATTCAACAACCGCAACACACTATTCCAAAGCCAAATTCACTAAAACACAAAGAAGTGTCCACCTGGGGTGGACACTGTCTTTTTGTGGTGCCTGTCACTAAAATTGTCACTAAAATTAATGAAACCGATAGCCTGATCCCCATACGGTTTCGATGTATTCTGGGTTTGATGGGTCTTGTTCAATTTTTTCTCTTATTTTGCGGATGTGGACGGTGACGGTTGAGACGTCTCCGTTGCTGTCGTAGCCCCATATTCGCTCGAATAGGTGGTCTTTACTGAAGACTTGGTCTGGGTTCAAGGCTAGAAAGGTGAGTACATCAAACTCTTTTGTAGTTAAGGTGATTTCTTGATTGTTAACAAAGAGTCTTCTGGATGACCTATCAATAAATAATCCACGGATATAGATTCCTTGGTTTTCCGTATTTTGTTTCATTGATAATCGCTCATAACGGGAAATATGTGCTTTCACTCGGGCAACCATTTCATTTGGGCTAAAAGGCTTTACTAAATAATCATCTGCTCCTAGGCCAAGACCTCTAATCTTATCGATTTCTTCTTTCTTAGCGGTCACCATAATAATGGGTACGTCTTTCTGACTTCGAATTTTTTTACAAATTTCAAACCCATCAATGTTTGGGAGCATAACGTCAAGTAAAATTAAATCGTAATCCTGTAACATAGCCTTTTGAAGACCAATATCCCCTGTATGAGCCATTTCTGTCTGGAAGCCGTTGATCTCTAAATAATCCTGTTCTAGCTCCGCAATACTCTTTTCATCTTCAATGATCAAAATCTTCTTCATGATGAGGCCTCCTTTAGACTTTGGTGGGGAAGATGAATGGTAATTTTTGTGCCAATCAGAAGTGTACTTTCTAATTGTATCTCGCCATTATGCTCTTCAATAATCATTCTTGCTATTGAAAGACCTAAACCGCTTCCGCCTGTTAATTTATTTCTTGATTGCTCTGCTCGGTAAAATTGATTAAAGATGAAGGAAATTGACTCATCGGGAATGCCAGGTCCATTATCAGCGATGGAAATCTCTACATTTTCAGCGGTTGAATGGAGAGTTATTTTTAACTCCTTTTTAGCTTTATCCATATACTTCAAGCTATTATTAATAATATTTGCGAGAACTCGTTTCAGTTTTTCCCTATCAGCTAGTACATGGTAAACACCATTTGGTGAAAATTGAAAATTCAAATCTACATTCTGTTTTCTTAAGTCAAAGCTTAATTCTTCGAAATAATCGGTTAAATAATCTTTTATATCGATTACCTCAAAATCAAAAGGTAATTTGCCTAAATCCAGCTTCGAAAATAAGAATAATTCATCGATCAGATGATCCATATCCACTGCTTTTGTATAAATGGTTTGAATATAGCGTGCCCGCTTTTCAGGTGTATCTGCGACTCCATCACGGATACCTTCTATATATCCTTTTATAGAGGTTATTGGCGTCTTTAAATCATGGGAAATATGTGCAATTAATTCCTTACGATTATCTTCATATTGTTTTTGAATCTTATGAGACTCTTTTAATTGAATCCGCATCTCTTCAAATGATTGTGTTAATTGCCCAATCTCATCATTTCTAGTTGCCCGAATAGAATGCTCAAGATTTCCGTTCTTTATAAACTGAGCCGCTTTTTTTAATTGGTTAATGGGCTTGATAATACTCTTGGAAACAAAATAAGCCAATAGTCCATTTGTTGCAATTAAAATCAATAAACAGATTCCGAATAGAATAGGAAAAAAGGTTCTTACAAACTTATTCCAAGGGCTGGCATCTCTCATTAAAAAGAGTGAAACCTCGCTGCCGTCTTGTAGGAAGAAATCATGCTGTTTGATGGAAAACGTCTGATCACCAATTTTTTCTAAGTTGCGAAAGCTTCTTTCTGTACCAAACTCCGGCAGCTTTTTCGTATCCACGTTTTCAAGGTCGGAAGTTGAATAGTATATCTCATTGTTTTTTCGAATCAATAAACCTGAATCAATGGCAATTAGATCCTGTTTTTTGGATTGTAAATACTCTTGACTCATCAATTCATCCGGATTAACTGCTGATTTTTTCTTAAGACCAAGGAAGAGCACGGTATCCGTTTGCTTTGTTTGATGGTAATTGTGACTTTCAGGTAAAAAATTGGTCATTTCTCTGATGTCACCGAGAAAAACAATCATCAATAGTAAAGATGTAAGTATAAACAAGAAGATAGGAACCGTGATCATCGCAATATTTGATA
Source organism: Neobacillus vireti (assembly GCF_036962345.1). Classification (GTDB taxonomy): domain Bacteria; phylum Bacillota; class Bacilli; order Bacillales; family Cytobacillaceae; genus Neobacillus; species Neobacillus vireti_A. The sequence goes on along the minus strand of NZ_JBALNB010000005.1, from coordinate 427,189 downwards.
AGATCAGGCGAAGTTTGATAGACATTGGATTAACATCCTTTAGTTATGCTTCTTTTCTATTAAACATATAATAGCCTAATGAAAAAAACAATCCGAAGGAAGAGCACAAATAGGTGACAGTTTGTAAAATCCATTGAATAGATACATTACTATGCCACTGCATATACCAATCCAAATAAGTTGAAGGCAGGAGATACATGGTTGCAGGGAATATATAAGGAATAAATATCATCATCAAATACATAAAAATCATACTAGAAATAGCGAGAACACTAGATTTGAAAAAAAGTGCCAACAGGATAGCAAATATAGAGATTAAAATGATGGGAAACCATGATACGAAAAAGGCTCCAAAACTTGTTGGAATCATCGTGTACTCAAAGGTCTTATCAATAACAGCGCTGCTAATGATTACTGCCAACCATTCAATTAAAAGAATAACCAAGCTTAAAATACTAATGGCTATTATTTTTGAAAGGTAAAGTTCCATTCTACTGATAGGCCTTACTTGTAATAAAGTACCAGACTCTCCTTCACCTGTGAACATATCTGTTACAGCAATAAAAATAAATAAAGGCATAAGAATGGTCAAGAATAGATCTAACAATGTAAAGTTAATGTTTTCCGCTGGTAAAGCCATCCAATCAGTAATAAATAAATAATTTACCAGGAGCTTAGTAAGAATGGGTATGAGCAAAGCAGATAAAAAAACAAATTTGGTTATCTTTTTTGCCAGCAGCTTTTCTATTTCATTAAGACTATTTGCTTTGATTGTGTTCATCCTACTAAGCCCCCCACCTTTTTGATGTAGACATCTTCCAACGGCTCGCTGCCTTCCTCATAAAATGAGACCTGACCCTGTATGAGAAAACAAAAACGATCACATAATTTTTCTAATTCAGAAATATGGTGACTGGAAATCACAAAGGTTACTCCGGAAGTGCTTGATATCTCCTGGATGGTTTTTCTCAACATCAGCAAAGCGTCAATGTCCAAACCGTTTGTTGGTTCATCTAAAATAATCAAACGCGGCTTGGAAATGAGTGCTGAGGCTATCCCAAAGCGTTGTTTCATTCCCATTGAAAAGGAAGATATTTTCTCATTTTTATAGGGCGTTAACCCTGTTATGTTTAAGACTTCCTTAATATCAGAAGGGGATACACCGGAATAGAAGCGGGATATCATTTTGAGATTTTTATAAGGTGTCATATTTTCATAGGCGGCGGCCGGTCCAATTAATGCTCCTACAGGGCGTATCGCCTCTTTGTAATAATTAAGAAGGTCAACCCCAAATAACTCGACTTTCCCACTATCCAGGGAACTTAGACCGGTAATACATTTTAATAATGTTGTTTTCCCAGCTCCATTTGGACCGAGTATCCCCATTATTTCTCCTTGATTAATAATTAAATTAATATTTTGTATTCCTCTGCCATTAGGGTATTGTTTTGTCATTCCGGTAATAACCACTGCTTTTTCCAAACTAGTCACCTTCTATTCATAACCTTTATTTTTTACCGTGATTAAATTCAATTACCATATCTTCAGGAATCTCAACAGGAGCTACAGTTGTTTGGTTATAGTCCGTAACCTTCAAGTCTATCGTTAAAACTAATTCATGGCCCGTACCTGTTTTATCTTTACCAGTCACAACGGCTTTGACAGTCTGTTCTTCAATATAATTTTCCTTGTTCACCTGTGCAGTTAATTTAATTTTTTTAATGGTTATGTCATGATCCAGCTCTGGTACTTTTGCTTTAATGTGAAAGTCTGAGCTTTCAGTTGCGCTATTGTCCTGAATCATGACTGCATGTTTAATGATCAAAGTACTTAATGCATTTGCGGTCAAAGGGACTTCCTTCCCAGTTAAATCGAGCTCAATGAATTGGTTGCCATTTTGTTTTTCTAATACCGTAATTTGCTGTTGAAGATTTTTGGTCATGACATCAATCAGATTTTCAAAATCATCTTTTAGTTCGGCAGTTTTACTGTGATGCGGACGAGAAGAGGTGTCCATTTTATAAACTGTATCAAATCCGTCTTTCATCACAAACCAATTCCCATCCTGCTTATACAGGTTCATCGTGCTAACTTCAGTTTCATTGGATAAACGAGTGGAGATGGAGCTTACTTGATTTTCTGAATCAGAATTGAAAACAGACTCTGATGATAGTAGCGACTTGTTGTTGTCTTCCATTTTAAAGTGAACATTCATAGTCACACTATCAGCTGTGTGAGTTTTCTTTAATGCCTCCTTGTAAAGGTCGTAACCAGATGTATTTGCCGAAATTGAATAGACACTGCCTAACATTAGCGTTCCACTTATCCCGATTGCTGCAAAAAGCTTCTTATTCATTTTCTTTGCCCCCATTCATGATTTTGATACAAGTCTAGTCTACTGTGAAGTTATAAAAGCAATCTAAAGAAACTATTAAATTTTTCTTAAATTAACGGGGAAGAAAATTTTTAAATTAAAATAAATAAAATATTTGAATTTTTAGAAAATTACATGTATAATAAAAAAAAGCTCAAGGAGTTGATTTCCATGGAAAAGAGATTATTAAATTCACCACAACACACAGATGAAAACAACGATTCTGCACTTGCTGAAATGTTTTTAAACCACGCCTTGATTGAATTTAGAAGAGAAGTGCTCCGTAAGGAAATCGACATCTCCTTACAAGAAAGAAATAAGCAAGCTTTCCTCCAGTTAACAGAGGAATTAAAGAAAATCTCATAGAATGTTACTTAACAGACATTATTCTCATATTGGAAGCCCTTTTCTCATTTGAAAGGGCTTCTTTTGTTGTTCATTTATTCTTTTGTTTATTGTTATTCATTAGATAAAAGGCAATTGGCTGTTCAGAACCAGTCATCAATTTATAAACATAAGAAGAGGTCATTTTATAGCCCTCATCAATTTTTTCAGCCAAATAATTTGTTCGCTCAAAAAGGATTGAGCGAATATGATTGATTTGCCGGAAAATTTTTTCGGTCAATGCCTCTTGTTGATCCAATCGAGTTAATACCTCTGTCTGAAACGCTTCATGTTTACTAATTTTTTCCGATAATTGTATTTGTAGCTGTTCTTGTGTTTTTAAAAGATCAATAATTACTTCTTCATATTCTTTATGTCTTAGGTTACTTGTTCTAAGCTCATTTAATTGGCTTGTAATCTTATCCAAATGACCGGCTTGTACGACCTCTTGGTTAAGAAACTGATGCTTCATATCTTGGATAGCATTAATAAGTGAAACATTCGCCTGCTGTTGTTCGTCTATTAGTTCTGTAAGATAATCCCTTCTCAGCAGCTTTTGATTTGGTTCGGTTATTTTTCGGTTGTTTTTAAATACAGCAGGATGTTTTCCTTTATTGATATATAATCCCATTTATTACACCCCTAATCATTAGTGAATGTATTATTTTATGCTTGAAATGTTAAAAATGGGAAATTTTTATCAAAAAACAGGAAAAATGTGTTTCTATGAGGAATTATATTTAGTAAATTATAATATATGAGCATTAAGAGTAATCACATTTAAGATAAGTCTGAGGTCTTAGTGGAAGATAATTCTCAAGATTGTTTATAACGGGAGTTCTACGCTGTATGATATAAATAGAAACGATACTATTGATCTATTTTAAGTGGGCGAATGAGAAAATAATCAAGGGATGATGCGAAATAAATCCCTTCCTATAGATAAATGAAGGGGGAATATAGGATGAGGAAGATTTACGTACTTCTTACTGATACTGGGACAGTCTTAACAAAAATTATAAAACTATATACTAAGAAGCCGCATAATCATGCTTCCATTGCACTAGATGATCAACTTTGGGATGTTTATAGCTTTGGAAGAAAAAGACCACGGAACCCTTTCCTAGCCGGCTTTGTAAGGGAGAATATCCGTGGCGGAATATTTCGGAATGCTGATTGTGCTATTTACTGCTGTACTATATCAGAGAAACAGTATGATAAGATTTGTCAAAAGATTGATGAAATTGAAAAAAATAAAGGGGAATATCGCTACAATCTATTAGGTCTTTTTGCTGTTCTGTTCAATTTAGAGTTAGATCGGAAAAATGCATTCTTTTGCTCACATTTTGTTGCTGCTCTTCTTGAGGAATCCGGAGTAAAGATCAATAAACAAAAGCCGCTTTCGCTTGTTACTCCAGATGACATCAAAGAGTCCTCTTCTTTGGAATTAATGTATGAGGGGAAATTATCAGCTTACTTTGCTGTGACAAATAGGGATATGAACGAGTTAGCTCACTCAAGTTATTATCGCGATTTCAGCACTGATAGGGTAGAAGTAATATAGGTTAAACTAGAGGAGACGTGTTTTTGAAAATACACGTCTCCTCTAATTTTTTTGTCTCTTTTTAGAATTTTATTAAGAATTGAAATTTTGCTAAAATAATTAATGAAATACCATATTTGCATTTAAATATTTGATTGAGGGGATAATCTATGAATCTTACAGCTTCTAAGAAAGTTCAAAAATTAACAGCAAGTATATTTCAGGAGGTAGCTGTTCTTAAACGAAAAGCCCTAAACAGGGGGCTGGATGTTATTGATTTAAGTGTCGGAAGCCCTGATTTACCGCCTCCAGCATTTGTTGTTGAAGAACTTGTAAAATATGCAAGTGACACAGCAAATTACGGATATACCTTGAAAGGAATACCAGAATTTCATGAGGCTGTTTCATTCTTCTATAAGCAGCGTTACGCAGCAGACATCGATTCAGAACATGAAGTTCTCCAATTAATGGGGTCACAGGATGGACTTGCTCATTTAGCAACCGCCATCATTAACCCAGGAGACTATGTATTAGTACCAGACCCTGGTTATCCTATTTATGAGGCTAGTGTTACCATTGCCGGTGGTGTTCTGTTTCCTTTACCCTTATTAGCTGAAAATAACTTCCTGCCGGTTCTTGATGATATACCACTGCCAATTTTGGAAAAGACAAAAATGATGATTCTTAGTTATCCGGGCAATCCTGTACCTGTCTTGGCTGATAGCAGCTTTTTTGAAGAGGTTGTCCATTTTGCTAAACGTCATAATATTTTAGTTGTTCATGATTTTGCCTACTCAGAATTGATTTTCGATAACAATCCGCAGATTAGTTTCATGTCTGTTCCAGGGGCGAAAGAAGTGGGAATAGAATTTAATTCACTATCTAAAACTTTCAATTTAGCAGGCTGTCGGATTGGATATGCTGTTGGTAACGAACAGGCTCTAAATATCCTGGGAATGTTTAAATCACAAATTGACTATGGGGTGTTTTATCCGATTCAGAAAGCAGCCACTGCTGCTCTTACATCAGATTACACACTCCTGCAAGAGCAGGTGAAAGAGTACGAGTTTCGCAGGGATACACTAATGGCTGGCCTAGAAAAAAGCGGCTGGAAGTTATCAAAGTCGCCCGCAACGATGTTTCTATGGGCCAAAATCCCTGCAGGATGGAAATCAAGACAGTTCGCTTTTGAATTAATTAATAACACTGGAGTAGCTGTAATCCCTGGTGATGCATTTGGAAAACAAGGTGAAGGATACGTCCGAATTGCATTAGTACAGCCAGCAGAGAGACTTTCGGAAGCAGCAGAAAGGATTCACAAATTCTTGGCAAAGCCTAAATAAAAAATCCCTCCTTCTATTACCGTACGATTAATCATATAAATCTAAAAAAAGACCTTCGGCCACTTGAAGGTCTTTTACATTTGAAACGAAAGAGGGATAACAGATGCCGAGCGAAAAGCAACAAATAGAATTAGCTATCCCCATAAATGTAATTTGGGACTTCATCAGGGATGAAAATAATTGGGCCCCACTCGTACCCGGTTATATTAAGCATGAGAGAATAAATGATCACTTAATTACCTGGGAATTTAAAAGCGACCTTGGCATAATGAAAAAAAAGGTAAGTTTAGTCATCGATATTAAAGAGTGGAATGAACCAGCCAGGGTAAGCTTTGAATTAAAGCGTACCAATGAAAAATATATTGGAGAAGGTTATTTTGAAGCCCAAGCGATTAATAAGAATAAAACTTTACTGATTGGATTTCTTGAAATTAATGCAAGTGGTCCATTAGGTTCATTGGCAAATTCGCTCTTTAAAAACGCGGTGCCCAAATCAACAGAAGAAGTGACAGCGGCCATCTCATCAAAGCTTGAAGAATTTAGCCAAAGATAAAGATTAAAACAGGCAAATCCGGGGTAAATTCTGGATTGCTTTTTTTAATAATTAAAAAAACTTTTAACAAATGACTAAAAATTATGTTATATTAATAAAAATAAAAATTTAATTATTAACTAGTACAGGGAAGGTGAAAGCATGAATACAGAATTAAAGGTAAACGACAGCAGTCTTCCACTTCGCCGCGATGTTAAATTACTTGGTCAAATACTTGGTGAAATCCTTGTCAGTCATGGTGGGACTGAACTATTAGATAAGGTTGAAAAAATCCGTCTGATGAGCAAAACACTTAGAATCCATTTCGATCAGGAAATTTATTCTCAATTAAAGCATGAGATTGCTGATCTCAGCAGCCCAATGAGAATGCAGGTAATCCGAGCATTTTCTATGTATTTTCATTTGATAAACATTGCCGAACAAAATCATCGCATTCGAAGAAGACGCCAATACCAGCTAGAAGTCGATACTAATCAGCCAGATTCCATCGAGAGTGCATTTCAATCTCTAAAGGAAAACCAGATCAGTGAGAATATGATTCAAGATGTTATAAATAAATTGTCACTTGAATTAGTCATTACAGCGCATCCTACAGAGGCATCGAAGCGATCCATTTTAGAAATACAACAACGTATTGCAGCGGTATTAAAAAAGCTTGATCATCCTTTGTTAACAGTAAGTGAACGCAGGAAGCTAGAAGAAAGTTTGTTTAATGAAGTTACGATTCTATGGCAGACAGATGAACTGCGTCATAATAAGCCGACTGTATTAGATGAAGTGCGGAACGGGCTGTACTACTTTGATCAAACGCTATTTGAAGTTCTTCCGGAAATTCACCGTGAAGTAGAAGATTGTTTGGAAAAGAATTATCCTGACAATGAATGGGATGTCCCTAATTTTCTAAGGTTTGGATCGTGGATTGGCGGCGACCGGGATGGCAATCCAAACGTTACTCCTGAGATCACTTGGGAGACCTTACGCAAGCAGCGAAAGCTGGTCATAAAAAAATATAAAAATGTCCTTATCGATCTTATGAAACGCTACAGTCATTCCACAACTAGAGTAGAAGTTAGTCAAGAAATAATCCACAACTTAGAGGAAGAAGAGGACAAGTTCTTACCAGAGGATAGGAAATGGCCAGTTAAAACAGAAGTTTATCGACGTAAATTTGCTATTATTATTGAACGATTAAAAGAAGTGGGTAAATCTGATTTAGGCTATCGTAAATCCGAAGAATTGTTAGAAGATTTATACGTAATCAAAAGAAGTTTAAAAAATCATCATCCTGCAGACCATGAATTAAAAACCATTCAAAAGTTGATTCGTCAGGTACAGCTTTTCGGCTTTCATTTGGCTACACTCGATATACGAAATCATAGCGGGGAGCATGAGGCAGCGATGACAGAAATCCTGCGTAAAGTAGGTATCGCGGAAGATTATGCTCAGCTTTCTGAAGAAGAAAAGATGAGTATATTGGAAGGTATTTTAAAGGACCCACGACCGCTTCTTTTATTAAATGAAGATTATTCGCAAGAAACACAGCAAATGATTCAGGTGTTTCAGATGATTCGAAATGCACAAAAGGAATTCGGTTTGCGCTCCATTTCCGTTTATCTAGTCAGTATGACAAAATCTCCAAGTGACCTACTTGAAGTTCTTGTATTGGCTAAAGAGGCAGGAATTTATCGACTACATGCGGATGGAACGCTTGAAAGCCAATTAAATGTGGCTCCGCTGCTTGAAACGATTGATGATTTAACAGCAGGACCTAAAATCATGGAAACTTTATTCCAAATGCCAGTCTATCGTAACCATTTGAAAGTAATGAACGACCAACAAGAAATCATGCTTGGTTATTCAGATGGAAGTAAAGACGGTGGTACGTTGACAGCTAACTGGAAGTTGTATAAAGCGCAGCTTGAAATTCATGAGATGGCAAGCAAATATCAAATAGGTTTGAAGTTTTTCCATGGACGCGGCGGTTCACTTGGACGCGGCGGCGGCCCTTTAAACAAAAGTCTCCTTTCGCAGCCAGCAGAAACCATAGGAGATGGAGTGAAAATTACCGAACAGGGTGAAGTACTTTCTTCCCGATATTTGCTTGAAGACATCGCTTATCGAAGCTTGGAACAAGCCACTTCGACACTTATACTGGCAACAGCCCGTGTATCCAAAGAGGCAGAGCCTGGAAACTTGAGGGATGAATTATGGGAGTCGGTTATTGAAGAGATTTCCAGTGCTGCCCAAAAGAAATATCATTCACTTGTATTTGAAGATCCAGGCTTCCTAACTTATTTCAATGAAGCAACTCCATTAAGAGAAATCGGTGATTTAAACATTGGTTCAAGACCAATGAGCCGAAAGAATCGTGGTCGTTTTGAAGATTTACGAGCGATTCCATGGGTATTTGCATGGACACAAAGCAGACAGCTCCTGCCTGGATGGTATGCAGCAGGGACTGGATTAGAAAGCTTTGCTTCAAAAAGTGAACAAAATTTACAGCAATTAAAGCAAATGTATGAAAAATGGCCATTCTTCCGGTCAACGATTGATAATCTCCAAATGGCTTTAATGAAAGCTGATATCACAACAGCGAAAGAATACTTATCACTTGTAGAAGATCAGCAAATTGCTGAGAGGATTTTTTCGAACATCCTTGAAGAATATGAGAGAACGAAAGAAATTCTTCTGAAAATTACAGGTGATAAAGAATTGTTAGATCACACACCTAACATTAAGGACTCAGTCTATCGTCGAAATCCTTATGTGGATCCATTAAATTTCTTACAGGTTGAATTAATTAAGCATTTACGAACACAGGACGAGCCATCTGAAGAATTATTAACTGAAGTACTTCTCACGATTAGTGGAATTTCAGCAGGATTACGTAATACAGGTTGATATTGAAAACCGCACCCCTTCAGGGAGGTGCGGTTTTTTATTTTGTTAGAAGTTCAGTTTTGAACAATTTATGAATTTTTGAAGAATGAATGAACATTCATTCGTTTTTGGCAGGATTCGACAAAATCCTTGGTGTTCATCATGATATATTTTAGCCAGATATGATTAATAGATGCAAAAACATTCCTGCTTGAGAGGATTGATTTGGAGGGATTTGAATATGGCAATTGAAGAAAAAGCAGTAAAGGAAAAACAAAATGTTGCAGCCATGATTGATACTTTGGCTAAAAATGGTGCAAGGGCATTAGCTGAATTCCGCTGCTACAATCAGGAAATGGTAGACGAAATTGTCAAGCAGATCGCCTATACTGCCCTGGATCACCACAAAGACTTGGCAAAACTAGCAGTAGAAGAAACCAGAAGAGGTGTATATGAAGATAAGGTATTCAAAAATATGTTTGCAACTGAGTTTATTTATAACAATATTAGAGATTTAAAGACAGTTGGTTTTATTCGAGAAAACGAGCATGAGGGTATGGTTGAAATGGCTGAACCAGTAGGTGTAATCGCTGGTATTATACCAATTACTAATCCAACGTCAACTGTCATCTTTAAATCATTGATTTCGTTGAAAACTAGGAATCCAATCATCTTTGCCTTTCCAAAATATGCCCAAAAATGCTGTGTCGCTGCCGCAAAACTTCTTAAGGAAGCTGCGTTAAAAGCAGGGGCGCCAGAAAATTGTATCCAGTGGATTGATATACCCTCTCATGAAGCTTTTCAGACTTTGATGAAGCATCCCAAGATTTCACTCATCCTAGCTACAGGGGGACCTAATTTAGTAAAAGCAGCTTATAGCTCAGGAAAGCCTGCACTTGGAGTTGGAGCAGGGAATGTCCCTTGTTACATCGAGAAGAGCGCAAATATTAAGCGTGCTGTCAACGACATTATTCTATCAAAGACATTCGATAATGGCATGATTTGTGCCTCAGAACAAGCCCTAATTATTGACGACGAGGTATATAACGAAGTAAAAAGGGAATTAATCGAAAATAATTGTTACTTCTTAAATAATGAAGAGAAACAATTGATTGAGAAGGCGGCAATCGATAAAAATAGTGCTTCGTTAAATCCGATGATCGTCGGATTACCTGCATTTATGATTGCAAAAATGGCTGGAGTCAATATTCCTGTAAACACCAAAATATTAATTGCTGAATTAAAAGGGGTAGGACCTAAATTTCCGCTTTCATGTGAAAAATTAAGCCCAATTCTTGCATGCTATAAGGTAAATAGTTTAGCCGAAGGGCTGCTGATTGCTGAAGAAACACTAGAGTATGGCGGGCTTGGACACTCTGCTGCTATTCATACAACTGACCAAAATGTGATTGACACTTTTTCCGCTCGAATGAAAGCCGGGAGAATAATTGTTAATACACCATCGACCCAAGGAGCCATTGGAGATATCTATAACACATCTTTACCATCCTTAACTATAGGGTGCGGAACATATGGAGGGAACTCAGTGTCTCAGAATGTAGGTGTGGCTAATTTGATAAACATTAAGAAAATTGCAAAGAGGAGAAATATGACACAATGGTTTAAGGTACCATCACAAATCTTTTTTGAAAGAAACTCGGTACAAGTATTGGCTACCATACCTAGAATTTCAAAAGTGTTTATTGTAACAAGCCGAAGTCAAATGAAGAATGGCTCCGTTGAAAAAGTACTTTATCAATTGGAGAAGAACCCTGAAAATATTAAGTATGAAGTGTTGTATGATCTTGAACCTGAACCAGACATGATAACGGTTATGAGTGGTGCGGAGAGAATGAGGAAGTTTGCTCCAGACTGTCTTATTGCATTAGGAGGAGGCTCAGTAATGGATGCAGCAAAAGCGATGTGGCTTTTCTATGAACATCCAGCAGCTGATTTCAATAGCTTGAAGCAAAAATTTTTCGATCCGAGTAAAAGAGTCGTTAAATTCCCTAAACTTAGAGAAAAGGCAATTTTTATTGCGATTCCGACAACATCAGGGACAGGTTCTGAGGTTACTTCCTTCTCAGTGATTTCAGATAGAAGTTCAAATATTAAATATCCGCTGGCTGACTTTCAACTAACACCAGATTTTGCTATCGTGGATCCACAGTTTGTTAACACTGTTCCTAAGCATGTTACAGCAGATACGGGAATGGATGTTTTAACACATGCAATTGAGGCGTATGTATCAGTACTTGCGAATGATTTTACCGATGGGCTTGCATTAAAAGCAATCCAGTTAGTATTTGAATACTTACCAAAGGCGTACAAGGATGGCGATGATTTAGCCCGTGAAAAAATGCACAATGCCTCAACCATAGCTGGTATGGCTTTTGCTAATTCATTCTTAGGTATTAACCATAGCCTCGCACACGCACTAGGTGCAGAGTATACAATTGCACATGGTAGAGCAAATGCTGTATTGTTGCCGCACGTAATTCGTTATAATGCAGCAAATCCGAATAAATTCATGACCTACCCTAAATATGAATACTTTATTGCTGATCAACGATATGCCGAGATTGCAAAAATGTTAGGACTGGCTGCGGAGACAACTGAAGAAGGAGTAAACAGTTTAATAGAAGCCGTATATAGGTTAATGAAGGAATTAGAATTACCATTGTCCATTGAAGAAATGGATATAAATAAGACTGAGTTTGAAGGAAAGATAAATATCCTAGCTGAACATGCTTTTGATGATCAGGATACCATTGCAAATCCAAAACAACCACTTGTTTCTGAACTTGTAAATATCTACCGTCAGGCGTATAAAGGATTCGAAGCAGATAAGTAGGAGGAAAATGAAATGACTGATAAAAAGAAATCCAAGGTTCAGGAGCCTGTCCATGAGGAGGCGCTGCATTCAACTGAACAAACTAAAAAGACAGGAGAGCAAGACTCCATTTCAACTTTGGACATTCTCTGGGAGCATGCGTTTCGTGAGTTAGATCAATGGGCAAAGCGTGCAGATTTTCGAGATGATGTATTAGTGAAAGAAGCGATGTATTTTGCTGATGGCATAAAGAGAAACCAGGAAAATATTATATCTGTTAAAGAACGGTTTAATAATGAAATAGCAAAGTGGGAAAGAACAGCCAGAGAAGAATTTTTGATGTCTACTACTGCACTGCAACACTTATTTCCAAAAAGGTCTTATGAAGAGGTAAACCAGCAGATTGATCAAATTAAATCCCGAACTTCATCCATCCTTGGTTCGTCTCTACAAATTGTCACAAATAATCAAATGATGGATCAATATCTCCAAATGATAGATAAATATATTGCATTTCGAAAAAAAGGAAGAAAACAGTATATTGAATCAATAAAACAAGCTGCCACTGTTATCTCCGCTAATCAAAAAAGATTTGTTGATTTTTTTAGCGGGCAAATCAAAGGATTGATGTTTCCATTAAATAATTTCATGGAAACGGTAGAAGAAGAGGATATAAAATCATAAGAGTGAGGATGATAAAGAATGTCCAAAGAAAAGATGAATAATCCCTTTGAAGGCATTAAACAAATTAGTGACATGTGGGAAAAACAAATTAATAGTCTGCTATATATGGCAGCAGATAACAATGAATTCGTGCGCTTAGCCACTGCTGGCTTGGGTTTTCATTCACGCTCTATTGAACTATTAAAGAAAAACCAAGAGCTTTTGGCTGGATTAATGAACATTCCAACAAAAAAAGATGTTGCAAATGTAGCAAATCTATCGATACAAGCTGAAGGGAAAATGGATAGTTTAGAAGAACAAATTTGGAACGTACAGGAGACTCTTGGTGGAATAAATAAGGGAAATCTAGAGTTGTTTCAAGAAATGGGTAAAATGGTAAAGCATATGCAGGGAGAGTTTCAAAAAACGATACATGAAGTTACTGAAATAAGTAAAATAAAAGATGACCTTCAGGAAATTAGAAAAGACCTCGTGGACATTAAGATTATCCAAGTAAACCTTCGAGATATCAGGGAGGAGCTTGAGGAAATAAATGAAACGCAGAAGGAACTAGCCGAAATGTATAGACAGAACGGCAACAAAACCACTCATTCTGAAATTGAAGAAGTTAAGTTAGGACTTGGCCAATTAACTGAAATTAAAGATGACTTGGCTTTATTAAAGGGACTTATGGCAAAAGAAAGTCCAAAAAGCAAGGAAAAAGAAAAAGAGCTAACTGCAACAATATAATCAGAGAGGAGAAAACGGTTTTATAAAAAGGGATATAAGCGGGAAGGATCTATGTCTCTCCCGCTAATCGAATTAAGCAGCAGCTTTTTGCCGATTTAAGAACTTTCTAAGGAGTTGATTAAACCGGTTTGTTGCTTCTAATTTTGCTAAGTGTCCCGAGTTTCTCATAATGATGAATTCTGACTGGGGGATGAGCTTGTGCATACAATATTGAATCCAAACGGGTAAAACAGAGTCATACTGGCATCCAATGATTAAAGTAGGGACTTTAATAGTAGTTAATAAAGAAATATTGTTAACTTGAAAACAAGCTTTAAGAGATTTTAAGAAGATATTCCTTTTAGGCTGGAAATAGTGTTTAAACTGGTTCATATTATCCTCTGACCAAGAGTATAGACTCATTTTGGCAGCAGTTTCTTTAAGGTTGTCTTCTGTTGCAGCAGCACCCAGCCTCACTTTCTTTAATAGAAACAAAGGTTTTCTAAGTGCTATCGGGAAAAAGTGGAATGTACTAATTAACATGAGAGAGCGGACTAGGTGGGGAGCTTGGCGATAAATTTCTTGAGCAACTGCACCGCCCATAGAAAGTCCTAAAATGTGGGCACTTTCAATTTTTAACTCATTTAATAAATTAATCACGTCTGCAGCAAAGTTTTGAATCGAGATTCCTTCTGTTTTCGTACATTCTCCATGCCCTCGTAAATCAGGAATAATTAATTCGTATTGATCAGCTAATTCAAATTGCGACTGCCAGCTTTCCTTCACCTCGCCTAATCCATGAATGAATACTAACGGTTCCCCATTGCCAAAATGAAAATAAGGCATCCCAAACATGCTAATCTTTGCTTTATCCATTTGACACCACCTTCAATTTTTTATTAATTTTATTACCAATGTATTAAAATTGTAAACGTGATGTTAATCCATATATTAACATTTATTTGTCAGGTTGACAAAATATTACCGATAGGTGTAAAATACATATAGGTGAGGTGATGAGAATGGTAAATCAAGAGAATCAATCGGTAAATCCATCAAAAAATTTTGTTCTGCCATTTATTCTATTGCTTCTTAGCAGGATGTCTCTTCACGGCTATGAGTTAAGTCAGAAATTGCAAACATTTGGATTTAAAACGATTGATCAAGGTAATCTTTACCGACTGTTAAGACAGCTAGAAAAGGAAGAACTCGTATCATCAGAGTGGGATACAAACGGAAGTGGTCCCGCGAAAAGAAGATATTCAGTAACTCAAGCTGGTATTACATACTTAAAAGGCTATGCCAATCAACTAGAATCGTACCAATCGATGCTGGACCAATTCTTCAAAATGTATTCAGGTTTCTTTGAGCTCTATATTCCTTCATTTCAGAAGAGGGATTCGATAGAGAAAGAAAATAGTAATAAGAGGAGGAAGGACGATGGCACAGAAAAAGAATGAAGCTGTTCAAGCTGTTGAAGTTAAGATGATTCCTACAGCTGAAGAGACTAATAATGAAGGTTTATTTGTAGATACACTTTGGAATCAGTTTGAGCAATCACTAGAGAGGTCTAGACAATTGCACGAAACCCGAGAAGATGCGTATATGAACGCATTAAGAGAAGTCATCAAGTTTAACAAACAATATAGAAAATCACTAGGTAATCTTTTTGAGCAAACGAAGAATACAAACAAAGAAGTAGTTTCCGGAGTTGTGCAGCAAATAAATGCACGCAGGGAAGCATTTGTGAAGGAAGAAGAAATGATGGGTGAGAAGGAGCTACTTCAGCAGCAGTTTAAGGAAGTTTCTAATCAATTAGAAAACTTAGCACTTACACCAATTAAGTCTGCTTTCCAAATTATTGACCAGTTAGAGGATAACTTTGAAAAGAGTACCGAGGCAAACATCGGTTTTGGTCGTGAACAACTTAATGCTTGGCAGCAGGTTACCAATGAGTATTTGAAAGTGGCTAGAAATACTCACAATGAAATTGTGAATCGTGGAACAAACAGTTTTAAAGAGCTTTTAAAATTTACTAACTAAAAACAATAATAATGATTAGCAGACCAATACTAATTGGCCTGCTATTTTTTTTATTCAATGAATATGAAGGAATATAAAATCCTGAAACAAAAATTTAATATTACTAATATTGAAAAAACAGAATTTCATGCTATACTTCTAGTTGCAATTGAATAGGATTAAAGTGGGTATAAAGTATGGAATTGGTAAATTTTATAAAATTACATAGTTAAACTATTAAATTGTATTTCTATTGCAATGAAGGAAAGCAGGGGAAAGCTTTGAATAAGAAGATTATCGCATTTTGTACCATAATCACCTTAGGAAGTTCAACTGTATTACTTCAAGTTGAAGCAGAAGAGAATAATAATGACAACAGTCACCAAGTTGTTGATGAACAGCGTACAAGACTACAATTAGAACTTTTGAAAGGAAAGTTGGAGCTTAACCAAGTTAAGGATGAAATTGCCCAAATAAATGAACAACTTGCTCGTGTTGAGCAAGCAATAAAAGATAACGAGGCAATCATTTTAGAAACAGAGGAAAAAATCAGTGCTTCACAAATAGAAATACAGGAACTAGAATCTGAGATTGAAACTTTAAATGATAAAGTAAAAAAACGGAATGAAATCTTGAAAAAGCGTGCTCTTACTTTTCAAGAATCAGGTGGAAAAGTAAATTACCTTGATGTCTTACTTGGTGCCTCAAGTTTTAAGGACTTTGTAGACCGTGTCGGTGCAGTAGCCTCTTTTGTTGAAGCAGATCAAAATCTTGTTAAACAACATGAATCGGAAAAACAGGAAGTGAAAGAGAAGCAGGTTTATGTGCAAGATAAATTATCTGAGCTTCAGAATATGAAAGTGGAATTAGAAGGTATGCAAACACAAATCTTAGAACAAAAACAACAAAATGAACAACTAAGATCAGAGTTAGAGAGAAAGGAGCAAGATAAACTAGCCGAACAGGCTGGATTAATGCAACAGGATTCTACTCTAACAACATTAGGTGACAAAAGTGTTATTGTACCAATTGAATTTAATCATGATTCATCATTGACTTCTAATGTAACTGTTCAAAATCTAATTACTGAAGGGTTTAAGTATATAGGAAATTCAGTGTATGTATTTGGCGGAGGTCGAAATGAATACGATATTGCCAATGGAAGATTTGACTGTTCAGCATTTGTCAGCTGGGCATTTGCTCAGGTAGAAATAAAAATCGGTGCAAGTACAGAAGTCTTAAAGAATACAGGAACACCTGTTAGTATCAATGAAATGCTGCCAGGAGACCTTGTGTTTTTTGATACTTATAAAAAAGATGGGCATGTTGGTATCTATCTTGGTGCTGGGATGTTCTTAGGCTCACAAAGTTCCACTGGTGTTGCGATTGCAGATATGACGAATGGATATTGGTTAGAAAAATTTAATGGCCGTGTAAACCGAATCATATCTGAATAAAAGAGGTGTGCGGCTTTTATTAGCTCCACCTTTTTTGTTTAGTTCTTGCTAAAGGCGATAGTAATTGAGTACAATTAAAAAGTTATCTCATTTTTTTAGTTAAAATAGAAGAAATAGTTAGGAGTAGTTACAAAAAAATGGATTTATTATTGATAATTAAGGCAATTATTCTAGGATTAGTAGAGGGGCTAACTGAATTTGCTCCAGTATCATCAACAGGTCATATGATTATTGTTGATGATATGTGGCTCAAGTCAGAGGATTTTATAGGAAAATATGGGGCCAATACTTTTAAAGTAGTGATCCAATTAGGTTCAATTTTAGCTGTTGTAATCACATTTAAAGACAGATTTATAGACTTATTAGGCATGGGGCGAATAAAAAGTAAACTTTCTGTCCAGAACCGGACAGGCGGTCGTCTTAAGCTTTCCCAAGTAATTGTGGGGTTAATTCCTGCTGGTATTTTTGGTGTCCTTTTTGAAGACTATATCGATGAGCATTTATTTTCGACTGAAACGGTCTTAATTGGATTAGTAATTGGTGCTATATTTATGATTATCGCTGATCGCTTTGGTCCGAAACTTCCCAAAATCCAAAGTGTTGACCAAATAACGTATAAACAAGCTCTTACGATTGGTTTGATTCAATGTTTCTCCTTATGGCCAGGATTTTCTCGTTCAGGCTCAACTATTTCCGGAGGTGTCTTAATTGGAATGAGTCACCGAGCGGCAGCTGATTTTACATTTATTATGGCCGTTCCAATTATGGCTGGTGCAAGCTTTCTTTCATTATTAAAGAACTGGCAGTATATAACAGTGGATGCTTTGCCATTCTTTATTGCAGGATTTATTAGTGCTTTCATTTTTGCATTAATATCGATAAAGTTTTTCTTAAAACTTATTGATAAAATAAAACTCGTACCTTTTGCTATTTATCGAATTCTTTTAGCGTTCATCATTTTTATTGTCTATTTATAATATTTAACAGGCAGCAACCATGAGGTTGCTGTCTATTTTTATGCTTTGTGGTTTTTTCTGGATAAAAAAAGATTTGTTTTGGAAACATAAGGTAAATACAGTCTTGAGGTAAATAACAAAATGGTAACATTGTCTTTTTTCTTATTGATTATATTTCTATCAACACTTTTAGCATTATTCGATATGAAACTTTATGAAATCTCCTTTTTTGAATCCATCGTAAAGATATTTTATTCAGAAATCGCAATTGGAAGGACGATTTCATTGTCAGGAGCATTTTTTGGTTTGATATGGAGTGTAGTTGTGGATTTTCGTATTTATCGTGCCAAACAGAAAAACCTAAAAGTGAGAGAAATTAATGATGAAAATTGAAAAGGAGAATATCTCATTAAGTCAGCTGCTGACCTTGATTATCAATTTTCTATTAGGAAGTGCCATTGTTGTTGGTATCGGAGGCGAAGCAAGAAACGATGCATGGCTGGCGATTGCACTCGGCGGAATGATAGGGATCGGAATTATATCATTTTATCATTTCTTTATCCTGCGGTTTCCTGATAAGAATATTTTTCAAGTATTTGAATTTTGTATTGGGAGAAAAGGAACCATTATCATTACTTTCGTTTATATTGTTTATTTCCTTTACATATCTTCGCGGGTTATCAGAGATTTTGGAGAATTAATGGTCACGGCCATTTTACCAAACACTCCGATTGAAATGATGTCACTCACTTTATGCCTTTTAATGGGATATATCCTTTATTTAGGAATTGAGGTTTTAGCTAGAACATCGGAAATATTTACACCCTATATCTTCGGTTTTTTATTTTTATTAACCGTCTTCCTATTCGCAAGTGGAACGACTGAAGTCAATCAAATTCAGCCTATATTTGGTGAAGGAATTGTTCCTGTATTCAAAACGGCGTTTATGGAATTATCTTTATTTCCATTTGGGGAGCTCATAGCTTTCAGTGTGATTTATGCAAGTTTAACAAATAAAAAATATAGTCTCAGGGTTTCCATCACTGGTATAGGAATTGCTACCATACTTCTTATGCTCTCTTCCTTTTTAATGATCATTACACTTGGGGTGGACTCTACCGAGCGCTCCAACTTTCCGCTTTTAAGTACTGCCAGAGCTGTATCGATTGGAGAATTTATCGAAAGAATTGATGCCCTCGTGGTTTTTATTATCATGTTAGGGGTTTTTATAAAAGGATCGATGTTTTTTTATGCTGGTTTAAAAGGACTAGAATATATTTTTAAACTACCATATCGATATTTCGCCCTTCCAGTTTCAATGATTATTTCATTTATTTCTGTCATGGTGTCCGTAGATTTTGCTGACCATATCCAGGAGGGCATTCAAATGGTACCGTACTTGCTACACTTTCCGTTACAGCATGTTGTACCATTTATTTTATTTCTACTGGTCCTTTGGAAACAGCGGAAAAGTAAGTCGAAATTTTAAAGGAGAGTAGGATGACTCCAATTAAACCATTTCGCCGTTTGAAAAAGAAACCAATAAAAATAGAAGAAATTGTTGCAAACAATGACAACGAAATGGGAATGGACAAGGGCATTTTAGATTACCCATTTGAAAACGTGAGGGCGGAAGTGGAAAGTGCCTTCGGGATGTCTGCGGATTTGCGTGTATTGGAAGGCAGAACTGCTGATAAAGATGTACTAATCTTTTATTTAGAAACTATGGTTAATTCAAAAAGTTTACATGAAACAATATCAAAATTCTTGTCCCCAAATCATATTTTCATTGATAATTTGGAAACTGTAGATGAGTTAACCTCTTATTGTAAGGAAATCTTTGGCGGAGCAAGTTATCAAATGATCAGCACAACGAATGAAATTTATTCTGCTATTATTAACGGCAGTCTGGTAATTTCAATCAATCACTTGGACAAAGCTATCTCAGTTAATATGTTGACAGATGAAAAAAGGTCAGTTACAGAACCATCCTCGCAGACAGTAGTCAGAGGTCCAAAAGATGGGTTCATTGAGTCGATTTCGACGAATGTCAGTCTTATAAGAAGAAGGATCCGCAATCAAAATCTACATTTTGAACAATATACCATCGGTGAAGCAACTCAAACACCCGTTTATATAGGATTTGTAAAAGGAATTGTAAACGAGGCAATCCTTCAAGAGGTTCGAAACAGAATAAAGAAAATAAAGGTTAGCGCCATTTTTGAATCTGGGAATATTGAAGAATTAATCATAGATAAGACGTTTACTTTATTTCCACTGGCATTAAATACTGAGCGGCCGGATACCGTGGCTGCAAACTTAATGGAAGGGAAAATTGTTATTCTTATTGATGGTACACCCTTTGCCTTACTTGTTCCTGCTGTTTTTGTGAATTTTTTTGAAATGGCTGAGGATTACTATCAGTCTTTTTTCTTAGGCTCTTTCGTAAGATTGATTCGCTATCTTTCCTTTATGATTGCATTGTTAACACCATCTTTATATGTGGGTGTACTAACGTATCATCATGAATTACTGCCAACTACCTTATTATTAAGTGTTATTGCCCAGCGAGAGGGAGTACCATTTCCTGCTGTTGTGGAAGTTTTAATAATGGAAATTACTTTTGAAATTTTGAGAGAAGCAGGGGTAAGAATGCCAAGGGTTATCGGACAAATGGTTTCAATCGTCGGTGCACTTGTAATTGGTCAAGCAGCAGCGGAGGCGGGTATCATTTCAAACATTATGATTATCATTGTCTCTATAACGGCAATCGCTAACTTCGTATCCCCGGTATACAGTTTTGCAGCAGCATCTAGACTTTTGCGTTTTATGTTAATCATTTTTGCTGCTGTTTTAGGCCTTTATGGGGTTTTGCTTATACTAGTTGCGATGGTTGCACATTTAAGTTCGCTTCGTTCGTTTGGAGTTCCATATTTAGCTCCGATTGCTCCGTTTATCATTGAAGACCAAAAGGATGTCTTTCTTAGATTTCCGTTTTGGAAAATGAAACAGAGACCGAAATATTTAAGAGCTGAATCGGAACAAAAAGTATTTTCTTCATCACCGCCATCACCGCCTCCAATGAAAGGTGGAAACAGCAGTTGAAATTTAAAAGTCTGGTATTCATTTTAATATTAATGATGATAGTGAGCGGCTGTTGGGATCATCGTGAGTTATCAGAAATAACCGTTGTCGTCGGCATGGCTGTTGATAAAGTCAAGATAATAAATACGAACTAACCGTTGAAGGGGTTAACGCCAAGGAATTAAGTGATAAAACAGCTTCTGGAAATGCTCCCTCCATCGTTTTCACGCTTGAAGGAGAAACATTAGCGGAATTAGCTAGGAAAATGAATATTGGTATATCAAAGAATTTAATTTACTCACATATGAAGGTCTTAGTCATTAGCGAAGAAATTTTTAAAGATGGAATGATATATTTTTTCGATTTTTTAGAAAGAAATCGTGAAATTAGAGATGATTTTAACATTGTGATAGCCCGCCATGTAAAAGCGGCTGATATCTTAAAAGTAACCTATCAGACACAGAAATCATCTTCTTTGAAACTGCATACACAGTTAAATACCCTTGTGAAGAGCTGGGGCGGTGACCCGGACATTCGCCTAAGGGATGTTGTTCAAGCCTATACTTCTAGCGGCAGAAGAGGTGTGATGACTGCATTAACCATACATGGGAAGCCTGAAAAAGGTGTTAGTGTAAATAATATGAATAAGACAACACCTGACGCTATGGTTGTTGTTGATTCCTTAGCGATATTTAAAAAAGATGAACTTCTAGATTTCTTGCCACTTGAAGATACACGAAATTATTTATGGCTTATTAATAAATTAGATAAAACGGTATTATCTGTAAAATGTGATAAACAAAGGTACCTAGGCGTTCGAATTTTCAATACAATAACTAAATCTAAAGCAAAGGTAGTCAAAGGGAAAGCGATAATCAATCTTAAGGTGAGGGGAGAAGCCTATTTAGACAGTGCTCAATGCACCGATGATTTAACTCAAATTAAAACCTACGAAAAGTTCGCAAGAAAAACAGAGAAGGAAATTAAAAGGACTTTGGAAGCAACGATTAAAAAGCTGCAACAAGAGTACAAGGCGGATATTTTTGGTTTTGGAGAAATCCTTCATCGTCAAGATTATCAGAACTACAAACGAATTGAAAAGAATTGGGATCAATATTTCGAAAATGCTCTTGTCAATGTTGATGTGAACATTAATTTGAGGAGATCTGGAATTCGTACCAAAAGTTTATTAAGCGAATTAAAATAATCATGCAAGCCATTTCTTGACAGGTATAAGACCTTGAAAGAGATGGTTTTTCTTTTTTCTAAACACTTGTCCTCGTTATTTTTTGCAGGCGTCTGTCACATTCTAAATTTAATGGTCAAATAACTGTTCGTACATAATGAACATGCCTACACCAACTAACTAAAAATGAATATTTTATTTTAACAGGTAAATTAACGCAAAAAGGTGATGAATTTTTGGTGGGTGCAGTAGATGAAATCAATTATTTTTTTAGGAACAAATAAATCTGGATCAAGCTATGAAGGAATAAAAGCAGCAAAAAGGCTGGGTTACGAGACAATTCTCTTCACAAATCGCACCATTTTTGTAGAGGAAAGGGAGGGTTTTCAAGAAATAGATGATGTAAGGCTGATAAATATGTCAGATACAGATGAAATTTTTACAACGATAACGGAACTTATTGTTGAGGGGAAAATAATTGACTGTTTTATTAGTTTTTTAGATGAATATGTTTATTTAGCCGCCATGTTGACAAATATGATTTGCAGTTCACCTCTTTGCTTTGAACCATTGAAAATCATGACTGATAAAATTCTAACAAGAAGGTACTTATCTGGAAAGGAGTACAATCCTTTTTTTAAGGTACTGAGTTCATCCGAAGCGATGATGAAAGAAATAAGTGAGTACCCATTTCCATTCATCCTCAAAGCACCTCAATCAAATGGATCTAAGGATGTAATACTTGTAGAAGATATTTTGGGATTTCAAAAAGGGATCAAACATCTTCTGCGTAAAAATTCCGAACTACCAATATTACTAGAGGAGTATTTAGAGGGCCCCCAATATTTAATTGAAGTGGTTGTATTTAATTCAACGATTATAATTGCGGCTATTGTTGAACAGGAAATAACGAAGGGTGAACGATTTATTATTACAGGTTATTCTATCAGCCCAGGTATATCAGTAGAAAAATTGCCAGGGCTTAAAGAAACTGTCACTTCTATTATCCAGGATTTTAAGCTAAGAAATGGTACTTGCCATTTAGAGATGAAATTAACAAATAAAGGCTGGAAGTTGATTGAGATTAATCCGAGAATGGCTGGGGGAGCTATGAATCGGATGATTGAAGAAGCTTTTGGTTATAACCTGGCGGAACAGACACTAAAGTTGTACGCAGGTCTAGAACCGAAGTTAATAAAAAAACATGAAAAAGCAATTTATACACATTATTTAATCGTTGGCTCCGTTGGGAAATTATTAAAAGTGTCCGGGTGTGATTCCGCCCAAGAACAATCAGGAGTAGTTGAGGTTTATACAAAGACTGAGAACGGTCAAATTGTAATTCCGCCTCGGTCCATGGGACATCGTTATGGATACGTTTTAGCCGCCGCAGATTCAAAAGAGCAAGCAAAAGTATGTGCAATAAAGGGAGCGAAACAAATTCAATTTTACTTGCACCCCTTATAGAATATTGAAAGGAGGTTTGATTATGGGGGAACATAAAAATGATAAATGTATATGCAGAGACCTAGAAAGACTGTTAGAAGAACAGAAAAGATTATCTTTTGATGATTTTCGTTTTATTAATGAGGATTTTGGATTTCACACCATTCCATTTATACTCTCAACGAAAGAGTGTCAATTTGAGGCCTGGGGTTGGTCAAATAATGGAAACTTTTTTACGACAAAGGTATTTAGATTAGAAGCGATAGATATTGACGGATGTTGTGCAACATTTTCTCTTCTTGAACCGGTTGATATGGATGGATGTCCAACAGATATTTGTGATATTTTTTCTTTAAGAACAACAATAAACTGTGTTTTCGTAGACCTCTCATGTTTTACTTCACTGCAGCCACTGTCACCTCGTTTAGTGAATCGTCCTCTTCCTATTGTGGATTCAAAATGTTAAGCCCATCAGAATGGGCTTATTCTTTTTTTTGAAAAGTGGGTTATTTGTATATGTGTCAATCGCACATTTTTAACCCTATGAATAGGATATATGGAATTAAAAAAGGAGGTAATGAAAAATGTCTGGTTCACACGGCGGGTACGGCGCTGGCTTTGCCCTTCTAGTTGTATTGTTCATTTTGTTAATTATTATCGGGGCTTCTTGGTGCCGAGGAGGATACTATTAATTTAAAAAAGGGGGTATAATTATGTTTGGATATGGTTACGGCGGCTGTGGATATGGCGGCTATGGTTATGGCGGCTGTGGATTTGGAGGCGGCTTTGCTTTAATCGTTGTTCTATTCATCCTATTGATTATCGTAGGAGCAGCATGTTTTAGATAAGTAATAAAATAATCAAAAGCCTTCTTGTTATGCAAGAGGGCTTTTCCAATTTTTAAATTCTTCAATTTCTGCTGATAACTTTTTTAGAGTAAAGCTTATTACAGCTGCATCATCAAGTATCCCTAAACCAACGAGAAAATCGGGAACTAGGTCAAGTGGAGAAACAAAATAAAGAATCGCCCCGATTATGGATAGGATTGTAGAGGGAGCAACGTTCCGATATTCGCCTTTGGTATAAGCTTGAACCAAATCAAAAAATAATTGCAGCTTTTCCCAGGCATCTGCTAATGTTCCTTTGTTATTTTTTGCCTTAAGAATGGCCTTCTTTAGTAGACCTTCCGTTTTTTGGGGATTGTCGAGATAACCCTTTGCTCGGTCTCTATGCGTCTTTACTACAAAATCGATTTCAGGATCAATCATTCCATTCACTTCCTTTATATAAAATACATAAAGTTAGTTTACCTCAAATTCATTTAGATTAACAAAAAAATACCGAGTGCTGTATACACTCGGTACAAATTACGCTAAAGCAATTTTATCCGACTCCTTTGACTTTCCCCAGACAATTTCCTCAACCTCAAATCCTTCAAGTGTTTCTTTTTTCAATAGGCAATCAACTAATAGCTGATATTGTTCATGATGCTTCTTAATAAGGTTTTCAGCTATTTCTAAACCTTTTTCGAACAGTTCCTGCATTTTTGCTTCTTTATCTTGTTTGTTAAAGGTGAGAGTGAAACTACCTTGCAGCATTCCGGTATCCACCATTTGTTCGATCATTTGCTTTGCTTGCTGTACATCTCCACTGACGCCAATGCTATGCTCGCCAAGAAACATTCTTTCGGCTACGCCTCCTGCTACTATCATTGCGACTCTGTCTAGCAAATCACTGGCGGTAGATAAATGAAGCTCTTTAGGGATAGGGGCTACATATCCGAGTGCCTCACCGCGTGGAATAATGGTCGCTTTTCTTACCGAACCTGGCTTTGTTAATGAGGCTATAATCGCATGTCCTGCTTCATGTATGGCCACACGTTGTTTCGTTTCGCTATCTTGTAAAGACCTAGAAGTGCTGCCTAAGATTGTTCTGTCAAGAGCATAATTAAGATCATCTTTCATTAATACATCCTGACCATTTCGAACTGCACGTCTGGTTGCTGTTTCAAATAGAGATTGCAGCTCGGCACCAGAAAATCCTGAAGTACTTTCAGCTAATTCATCTAAAAAAGAATGAACCTCATGACTAAGAGCTTTACCTTTTGTATGAATATCAATAATCTCTCTCCTGCCTTTCGTATCAGGCAAGGGTACTTGGAATGTAAAGTCTATTCTTCCTGGTCTTAAAAACGCTTCATCAAGCATATCTTTTCTGTTGGTTGCAGCAATAAACAGGATTCCATCATTAGAATGGCCGCCATCTAACTGAACAAGCAATTCTGTTAACGTTTTTTCGGATTCTTCACCGCCATGAGCCTTTCTTTTGCCTGCTAAGGCGTCTACTTCGTCAATGAAGATAACAGCAGGGCTTTGTTTTCTGGCAGCTTGAAACAAAGAGCGAACCCTGCTTGCCCCAATTCCCACGAATAGTTCATTAAATGCAGAACCGCTGGCTGAAAAGAAGGAGGCATTTAATTCGTGTGCAATCGCTTGAGCTAATAATGTTTTTCCTGTACCTGGGGGACCATATAAAAGGATGCCTTTTGGTGGTTTAATCCCCATTTTAAGTGCTCTCTCAGGTTCCTTAAGGATAGTAAGAGTTTGGAGGATCTCTTCCTTCATTTCTTCGCCAATCCCGCCGACATCTTCTAAACGAATGGACGGGAGAGGCCGTGCCTGAGAAAGGCTGTTTTTCATCGAGTTAGAAAGCCCAAAGCTTCCTTTTGTTTTTTGTAAAACAAAAGCTGCGCCAACAAGGGCGAGTAATACGCCTGCCATGGTCCATTTTCCATAGCGGCTGCTATTCGAAAAGGAATAATGGATATTGTATTTTTCAACAAGTTTGTCAATCATTTGACTATTCGGGGGTACCTGTGATACATATTTTAGACTGTCAATTTCTAATAAAATACGGCCATCAGAGTGCTCAGTCAGTACCACTGGTTTCCCATTTTGGCTTTGTATGGTTTCTTCTACAGAGGAGAAGGGAATATCAATCTTTTCACTTGAAGTTTTGATGACCCAAACAATCCCGGCAATAATCAATATAAACGCTGTTATCAGCGGAATAATCTTTGAGACTAGCTTTTTACTTTGATTCATCATTCGTCATCTCCCTTACTGAATCTTATTCTATTATAAAATGAAAAAACGATAAGGGGATGTGGGAATGGGTGGAAATAAATTTCCATTCAGCTTTCCAAATGCATAAATTAGAAATTGTAGGATTGCAAATTTTACCGTAAGACTATAAGATTAAGGGTACGAGAAAAATTTTTTGATTGTCAAAAGAGAGGATTTTGAAATGGGTAACAATTTTAAAGAAGAAGTATTATCGCGTAGGACTTTTGCGATTATCTCTCACCCGGATGCCGGGAAAACTACACTTACAGAAAAATTATTATTATTTGGCGGCGCAATACGTGACGCTGGAACGGTAAAAGCAAAAAAAACAGGTAAGTTTGCGACAAGTGACTGGATGGAGATTGAAAAACAGAGGGGAATCTCTGTTACATCCAGCGTTATGCAATTTGACTATAATGATTTTCGTGTCAATATTTTGGATACTCCTGGACATCAGGATTTTAGTGAAGATACCTATCGTACTTTAATGGCCGTAGATAGTGCGGTTATGATTATCGACTCAGCCAAAGGGATAGAGGAACAAACATTAAAGCTATTCAAAGTCTGTCGGATGCGCGGTATTCCAATTTTCACTTTTATTAATAAACTTGACCGTCAAGGGAAAGCACCTCTAGATCTCCTAGCTGAACTAGAAGAGGTACTTGGGATTGAGTCCTATCCAATGAACTGGCCAATCGGGATGGGAAAAGAGTTCCTTGGAATATATGACCGGTTTTATAATCGAGTTGAACAGTTTAGAGTAGACGAAAAAGATCGATTTATTCCTTTGAATGCGGATGGAGAAATTGAAGGGAACCATCCTTTAAAGGCTACTGGACTGTATGACCAAACACTTGAAGAGATTATGCTTTTAAACGAAGCAGGGAATGATTTCTCTGCTGAGAAAGTGAAAGAAGGGAAGATTACCCCTGTTTTCTTTGGCAGTGCATTAACTACTTTTGGGGTTCAAACATTCCTAGAGACTTACTTGCAATTTGCTCCACCTCCGATGGCTCGTAATTCTTCGGTTGGAGAAATTAATCCACTTGGTGAGCAGTTTTCAGGTTTTGTCTTTAAAATACAAGCAAACATGAATCCAGCTCATCGTGACAGGATTGCTTTTGTTCGAATTTGTTCAGGGAAATTTGAACGAGGAATGACGGTAAATGTTCCTCGATTAGGGAAACAAATAAAACTCTCTCAGTCAACATCTTTTATGGCTGAGGAAAGAAGTACTGTTGATGAGGCTGTGAGCGGGGATATTATCGGTCTTTATGATACTGGTACTTACCAAATTGGTGATACAATCACATCAGGGAAGGACAATTTCCAATTTGAAAGACTTCCACAATTTACACCTGAACTCTTTGTCAGGGTTTCTGCTAAGAATGTCATGAAACAAAAGTCATTTTATAAAGGAATTCAGCAGCTCGTTCAAGAAGGAGCCATTCAGCTTTATAAAACTTTAAAAACAGATGATTATTTGTTAGGTGCAGTAGGACAGTTACAATTCGAGGTTTTTGAACATCGGATGAAAAATGAATATAATTCTGATGTCTTGATGGAACGGATGGGGTCGAAGATTGGAAGATGGGTTGAGGGTGATGTCTTGGATGAAAATCTTTCGAGCTCTAGAAGTATGCTTGTAAAGGATCGCTTTGGTCAGTATGTGTTTTTGTTTGAAAATGATTTTGCTCTTCGATGGTTCCAAGAAAAAAATCCAGATGTTAAGCTTTATAACCCAATGGACCAACATGATTAATCTATGGGCGGGATTCGGATCCCGCCCTATTTTATATGTATAAAATACTGAAAATTCAGATTAATATCTTGACATTTCTTTTTGTAACAACATAAAATTAGTACAATGCCTAATTAACATTTTTTGGGAGGGGTATGATGGAATATGGGTATTTCTTTACTGGGTTTCCGGGTTTTATCTGTAACCAGCTGATTCGAGAAGTTTTGAAACGGAATGAGTTAAATTGTATTGTTTACGTACTTGTTCTACAAAGCATGATGGATAAAGCGGTGAAGGAACGTCAAGCTATTATTTCAGAATTAGGCCTAAAGGATGAGGCTTTTGTCATTATAGAAGGTGACATCACTCAGCCTTCCCTAATGATAGCTAAAGATAACCTTGAATGGCTAAATGAAAAAGTAACCCATGTATTTCATCTTGCAGCCATTTATGATTTAGCTGTTCCAAGAGATATTGCCTTTACTATTAATGTTACTGGCACGAAAAATGTGAATGGCTTGGTAAAAGGGCTGACACATCTACAACGTTATGTATATTTTAGTACCGCATATGTTGTAGGAAAACGAGAAGGAACTCTATATGAAACAGAACTGATTCGTCCAGGCAGCTTCAAAAATCATTATGAAGAAACAAAATATGAGGCAGAGGTTTTGGTTGATAAACTTAAAGAAGAAATCCCTATTACAATCATCCGGCCAGGAATCGTTAAAGGCCATTCACAGACAGGTGAAACGATTAAATTTGATGGACCATATTTTATGATGAACTTCCTGGAGCGATTGAGATTTCTCCCTCTTCTTCCGAAATTGGGAAAAGGGGAAGCATTTGTAAATTTAGTGCCAATTGACTATATTATCCAGGCAACAACTTATCTGAGCTTTTTAGAAAAAGGTGCTGGCAAGACCTATCATTTGACAGATCCTCATCCTTATCGTGCAGTTGAAATATATAGCTTTTTAATGTTGGAATTAATGAACAAGAAACCAAAGGGGACATTGCCGTTATCAGTTGGGAAATGGTTCCTTTCCATCAAACCATTAAGAAAATATCTAGGGGTAGAAAAAGAGGCATTGGATTATTTTACTTGGCTGGGTCATTTTGATTGTACGCAGGCATTAAATGATTTAAAGGGTTCAGAAATTGAATGTCCGGATTTTAAGGCCGGCTTAAAGCCGATGACATCCTTTTACTTAAAACAAAAGGATAACCCAAAGTATCATATACAAATATTATAATATTATTTTTCCTTTTAAACATGTACTGCAAATAGAATAAATTTTAAAATCGCTTCAAATCTGACCATGATTTGAAGCTTTTTTTGTTGAACTTTCTTATTGTACCCCCATAACCGAATACTAGCAGGCGTATTTCTTTAGTAAAGATAGCCTTTTTTGGGTCTACTTTTACCAATGCTTTCACCCCCAAAAAAACTCACATTATTATCCGTATGGTATAATTGAATGGGTAAAGAGGTGAGGGCAGTGCTAGGTTTATTGTTTTTAACCAAAAATAAAAAGCGAACTTTAGAAGAATCGGTTCTGTTAATCCAACAGGGGGACCGCTCACTCTTAAATGAAATGATCGATTCTTATAAACCATTTATTGCAAAAAACGTTTCTTCAGTATGTAAACGATATATTTTTGAAACCGATGATGAATTTAGCATTGGTCTTATTGCATTTAATGAAGCTATTGAGAAATATTCACCTGCGCAGGGAAATTCCCTACTCAGGTTTGCTGAAGTAATAATTAAAAGAAGAGTTATAGATTATATTCGAAAACAATCAAAAAACCAGCATGTCAGTATAGATTTAACCTATTCAACACTCGAAGAAGAGTCTGCAGGCATGGTAATTGTAAATGAGCTGTCATTAGAGGATTTTAAGAAAAAATCGGATGAGGAACAAAGGAAAGAAGAAATCATCCAATTTATCCAATTATTATCGTCATTTGACTTAAGCTTTAGTGATTTGATTGAAAATTCTCCCAAGCATATAGATGCAAGGGAAAATGCTATATTAATTGCAAAGGTATTAGTGGAGAAAAAGGAATTAAAGGACTTTTTATTTGAAAAAAAGCGTCTTCCAATTAAACAATTAGAAAAATTAGTAGATGTCAGCAGAAAGACGATTGAACGGAACAGGAAGTATATCATTGCCATTGCACTTATACTTTCTAGCGAATTTGTATACTTAAACGATTATTTAAAGGGGGTGCTAGAGACATGAGGAAAGGAATTGTACTGGAGGTTAATGATCCTTATCTGACTCTATTAACTCCAGAGGGTGAATTCCTGCGTGCCCGCAAAATGGATCAGCACTATTCAATAGGTGAAGAAATCTGTTTTTCCCCAGTTACCGATTATTTGAGCAGCAAAAAAAATAATCCTTTTAAAAACTTTTTTACTTTAAAAAAAGTTTGGATGTCCATTGCGGTATTAGTTATTTGTATTGGTTCAATGATTCCGGTATACCAAAGTAATAAGGCCTACGCATATATGACCATAGATGCCGGTACGAATATTGAAATGGGACTTAATAAAAGAATGCAAGTTGTCGAATTAAAGGGGTTTACGAAAGAGGCAAAACATATCATTTCTCAGATAGAGGATTGGAAGAAAAAAGATGCCTCCGAATTAACTTTGATTATTCTATCAGAGTTAAAGGACGAAGGTTATATTCATAAAACCGAACCTGTAGTAATTTCAACGGTAAAGACGGACCAATTAAAAGAAACAGTGGCAGCAAAACTTCAGGACAATATTGAAAGCATCAAACAAAATGACGATAAAAACCTCGTAGAAGTAAAAATGTATACTTCTACGCAAGAAGAAATTGAGAAAGCCAAAAATTCGGGTAAGTCAGTTGGAATCTATTATCAGACAAAAAATGAATCAGCACAAAAAAATAAATCTGCAAAAAATAAGAAATCAACAAAAACGGAGAAAATAAAACATAAAAGTAATGCTCCTTCAGGAACTTCTACTGAAGCAAAATTGCCGCCAGGGCAAATAAAAAAGCAGGATGAAACAAACAACAATCCAAGTAACACCAACCATAATGAACAAAGTCAAACAATAACAAACGATAACATAGATCAAAGTGTCAACAGCCAAAACGACATTAATAATCCAGTCGTAAATAAGCAAAAAAATGGAAATCAAGGTTCACCTGGTAATCAAAATAAAAAACAAAATAAAGAGCAAGAGAACCCGAATCAATATGAAAAACACAATAAAGAGCAAGTAAACCAGAATCAAAATGGGAACAACAAAAAAATAAATAAACAAGAAAATGAGAATAAACAAAATCATCACAATACTAATAATGGTAAAGAGAATAAAAAATAAGTCCGGCATTTGTGCCGGACTTTTTCCATGTTATTTAGTTAGATTATTGCTGTGGAAATTGGCCCGACATTTGCGCTTGGGCTTGCTTTACTAACCTTTTAGTGATTTCGCCGCCAACAGAACCATTCGCGCGGGATACTGTATCAGAGCCTAAATTAACACCAAACTCTTGTGCAATCTCATATTTAACTTGATCAAGATACTGCTCGATTCCAGGAACTAATAATTTATTGCTGCTGTTAGCCATTGTTTTCAACTCCTTCGTATCTATACAGAGAATTTTTTCTCTGTAATTGTATTATGATTCAAATCAGCTATTTCATAAGTGGTAATGTTTTGCGAATCTGGATGCTAGATAACATTAATCACTGCCCTTACTTACATCAATCGTTGGATGCATAAAGGGATAGGCTTGTGGTTTCTTTTTACTCTCTAGTAATTCGCGATTTTCGCTTGTATTCCAGCCGATATCATTTGTCGGGTGAACCCATTTGTCGCCAGCCATAATGGCAGGGTCTGTATTTTCACTCCAATTCTCTAATGGTGAGTTTTGGGAAGCATATTTACTGTCCCCAATCACAACACCATGTTCATTGGTGAAAGGCGGCTGCATTTTGATTCCTGTTCCCTCAAAACTTGGTGCATTGATTTGGTGGGGCATGGTTTCATTAACACTTAGATTTTCGGGTGTATTTTTATCTTTTTTTGTCATATATCTCACTCCTGTTTTTTCTTATTTTTTGCGGGATGAACAATTTTATTTATGAAAAATAAGGAAGTGATTGAATCCTGGCTTTTGGTGAAACTAACAACGTATCATCAATGAATGGAGGAGATTAGAGTGGCTAAACGAAAAGCTGAATATAATGCAGTAGAAAAGTATTCAAAAACGCCTCATAAAAATGTTCAGGAAAGTGAATTTTCAGCGGAATTTACAGATAATAATAATGCCATTCGGTTTGCAAACCGCAATTCAAAGCTAGGGAAAAAAGGAAGAAGTTAAATGAAAAAAAAGGAAAGTGTGGAAAACACACGCGAGGAATTTAGCATTGAATTTGGTGACGTAAATGGAATAAAGCTATATGAAGTACTTCAGGCAAAACAAAACGAAAAAAAATCATCTAAAAAAGAAAGATAAGCCGGCGTACCACGCCGGCTAGTTTAATTCTCTATAAAAGAAAAGATTAATGTCCCTTTATTTGCTGGGTCAAAATAGGCTAATAAATTTGAAGGATGTTTTATAATTTCTCCTGATGATAAATAAACATCCAGATCAAAGGCAAGATCCTCTACCATCGTATGCTTATATAAATCCTTCTCATCGAGCTCAAGCTCCAAATAGGACTGTCCCAAACGTGATGGGTTTTCAACAATTTGTTTATAAACTTCCGTTCTGCTCTTTTTATTTAAGCTTTGCTCCCACCAAGGCTTTCGGGGCTTGTACTTATGATTAATTAAATAATCGTATTTCATCAGTCCTGTAATAATCTCCAAGTTACTTACCGACCGGGATTCTAGGAAAGCGAACAATCTCAGAAATAAATCCTCTAATTGGTGCCCGATTCTAGACCAGCCTTGCATATCCCAATATGCTCCGAATTCTTGGAAAAAATCAAAAGGAGAAGGAAACACCTTCGTTACTAAATATTCAATGGTATGGTTCATGCGATGGTCATTCCAATATTTTTCTAACACATCTTCGACTTGTTTGATTCTAAGAATATCATCGAAAGGAAGAATGTTATTTCCCAAAATTTCGTAGGGTGAATGATCCATATAAACATAATCATGGTCTTCTGCTCGAAGTCTTAAACCAGTTCCTCTAAGCATTTTCAAAAAACCCAATTGAAGTTCTTCAGGACGCAATTCAAAAACATCATTAAATGTCTTACGGAAAGAAGAGTAGTCTTCCTCAGGCAAGCCAGCAATTAAATCGAGATGCTGGTCAATTTTTCCGCCGTCTTTTACCATCGTCACGGTTCTGGTTAGTTTTGCGAAATTTTGTTTCCGCATCACTAGCTCATTGGTGTAATCATTTGTGGATTGGACACCAATTTCAAATCGGAATAGTCCTTTCGGTGCCTCATTATTTAAAAATTCTATGACTTCTGGTCTCATGATATCGGCTGTAATTTCAAATTGAAAAACAGTTCCTGGAAGATGCTCATCAATTAAAAAGCGGAACATTTCCATCGCATAGCTTCTGCTTATATTAAATGTTCGGTCAACAAACTTAATGGTCTTTGCACCATTAGCCATTAAATATCTGATATCATCTTTAATTTTTTCTCTATCAAAATAGCGTACCCCCACTTCGATGGATGAGAGACAAAATTGGCAGCTAAACGGACAGCCCCTGCTTGTTTCGATATACGTAACACGCTTACCTAGATGAGTTTTATCTTCGGTAAAACGATAAGGAGATGGGAGTTCCCTTAGGTCAAGTTTATTCATCTGTGGGGTGATTTTTACCTGTCCATTATCACGGTATGCAATTCCGTGAACATTTTTATAGTTTCTTTCTCCGTTTATTTCGGAAAGAAGTTGTTTAAAGGTATATTCTCCTTCCCCCATAACAATAAAATCCACACTCGGTAGTTTTTCCATCCATTCATTTATATCATAGGTTACTTCGGGACCGCCGAAAACAATCTGGATCGAAGGATCGATTTTTTTAATCATGTTGACCACTTTAATGGTTTCTTCAATATTCCAGATATAGCAGCTAAAACCAATGACTGTTGGCTTTTGTTGATAGAGGTCAGAGACAATGTTTATTACCGGATCTTTAATTGTATATTCCTTTAGGTGGATGTTAAATTCCGGGGCTGCATAAGCCTTTAAGTAACGAATCGCTAGGTTCGTGTGTATATATTTAGCATTTAAGGTACAGCAAATAACGTTCATAGTAAAACTCCTTCAACAAATTAAAAACAATAGTATATTATAGCCCATTTTTCATAGAAATGATAATCACAAGATTGTTATAATACAGAAAATAAACTGTTATATAATTAAAATGTATTGCCAAACGCATACAAATTGGCATTTTATTTAAATTTTTGAAATGTGTTACATAATTTTTTTAAGGATGTTTGATTTTTATCACAGCCTAAAAAAATGATATATCCTACAATGAGTAAAGAGAAATTATATTTTATGTATTTTCTGTCTTTTTATCAAGGAAGGGGAGGGACATAATGTCTATTTTACCAAATAAAAATGAGCTTGGATTCTTTGAAATCCGTCTTGAATCTATAGGGGGTCTTGGAGCTAACTTAGCAGGAAAAATGCTCGCAGAAGCTGGAGTTCTAGGTCTGGGTTTGAACGGATCGAACTTTTCATCATATGGTTCAGAAAAGAAAGGCTCACCAGTAAAAAGCTTTATCCGGTATTGTGATCCAGATGTAGAAATAAGAGATCATAGTCCAATTGAACAACCCCATATCGTTGCGGTTTTTCATGAAGCACTATATAAAACAGTTGATGTAGTCAGCGGATTGAATGCTGATGGAATTGCACTTGTAAATACAGCAAGAGAGTTTGATGATGTTAGAAAAGATTTAAGGTTAGAATATGGAAAACTTGCCCTTGTAGACGCTTTAACCATTGCTGTTGAGGAAAAAACAAAGGTAAACACTGCGATGCTTGGTGCATTATATCGTATTTGTGATTTCCTTGATCCAAAATCAATGAGAAATGTCATTCGAAAAACATTTGAAAAGAAATATCCACATTTAGTAGAACCTAATATTCGTACATTTGATCGCGGATATAATGAAGTTCAATTTAAAACCTATGAAGTCCCGGAAGGAGCAGATGGTAAAAGTTTTACCCGCCCGCTCCCGCAATTAGGATACCTGACTCAGGAAATTGGCGGAGTAATGAACGCGCAGGGAAACAGTATCTTGAAAGATTTAAGCGGCTCAAGACAAGGATTTCTTCCACAGTTACAACAAGATAAATGTATCCACTGTGCTGCTTGTGATAATGTCTGTCCGGATTACTGTTTCGTCTGGGAAGCTGGTAAAGATAAAAAGGGCAGAAAGCAGATGTTCCTAAAAGGAATTGATTATCAATATTGTAAGGGATGTTTAAAATGTGTTGAAGCTTGTCCAACTGATGCTTTAGGTGATCTTCGTGAAATGATTGGATATGCTGAAGCGAACCGCGTAAAACAGAACTTTCCATATCTTGCAGGGGGGATTTCTTAATGGCAATGTTAGAAGATCAAATAACCAAAACGTCTGTTGCTGAACAGCTTTCAACCTTTGAATCAGGGAATGAAATGGCTGCTATGGCAGCAGCACAAATCAATTATCATATAATGGGATATTTCCCAATTACCCCTTCAACTGAGGTTGCGCAATTTTTAGACCAAATGAAAGCCCGCGGTGAACATGATATTAAATTAATCCCAGCGGACGGTGAGCATGGTTCTGCTGGTATTTGCTATGGTGCTGCAGCTACTGGAGCCAGGGTTTTCAACGCAACGAGTGCAAATGGATTATTATATATGATCGAGCAGCTCCCTGTACAAGCAGGAACACGTTTTCCGATGGTCATGAATCTGGTAACACGTGCAGTAAGTGGACCACTAGATATTAGAGGGGATCATTCTGACCTTTACTTTGCATTAAATACGGGCTGGGTAATCCTAACGGCCAGAACACCTCAGGCTGTTTATGATATGAATATTATGGCGCTTAAAATCGCTGAACATTCAAAGGTTCGCTTGCCAGTTATCGTTGCTTATGATGGTTTCTTTACGTCCCATCAAAAGCGTCGAGTAGAATACTTTAGAGATCGAAAGGTAGTTCAGCAGTTTGTTGGCGAATGTCCAACTGATTACCATTTTGCCAGAGATCCGAAAAGACCAGTGACCATAGGTGCACATATGAATGGAGATGATCTGATTAATAATCATTTCCAACAATCTGAAGCTATTTACGCAGCAGGTGAGGTATTCAAAGAGGTTGGTGCTGAATATGCACGAATTTCTGGTCGAGAATATCCGGTTCTTGATCTATACAAAATGGAAGATGCAGAGGTAGCATTATTCCTATTAAACTCAGCTGCTGAATCTGCCAAAGATGTTGTCGATCAATTACGTGCACAAGGTATTAAGGCTGGCATCATTAGTCCAAATATTATTCGTCCTTTCCCTGCCAAGGAAATACGTGAGGCACTGAAAAATGTTAAAGCATTATTAGTAGGTGAACGCGCTGATTCGTATGGCGCAAATGGTCCGAATTTAACGCATGAAGTGAAATCAGCACTTCAAGAAGACCGAAACAATCAAACGATTGTCCTAAGTCGTGTATTTGGACTGGGAGGCAAGGATTTTTATGCTACTGATGCCCATAAATTCTTTGATATGACAATTGATGCTATGGAAAAAGGTTTTGCTGAAAAGCCATTTGATTATTATGGCCATATTCCAGGGGATTCGGAAAAGGTCCTGAAACCGGTAATTACACCACAGCACGGTGATGTGTATAAAACAGGATTAATAGATGTAAAAATGGATGAAGAAACAAATAAGCTAAAGGTGAAAATACCACCTCTTCGTGCACTAACAACAAAACCGAAGCGAATCGCCTCAGGACACGGGGCATGCCCGGGCTGTGGTATATTTGCTGGACTTGAATTGTTCTTTAAAGGAATTGAAGGTGACATCGTCACATTATTCCAAACGGGATGTGCATATGTAACGACTACATCATATCCGCACACATCTCACAAACAAACGATGATTCATAACCTATTCCAAAATGGTGCTGCAACATTATCTGGGACACTAGAGGCATTCCTAGAATTAAAGCGCCGCGGTGAAATAGAAGTATCAGAAGATGCAACGTTTGTGATGATTACTGGAGATGGCGGTATGGACATTGGAATGGGGTCTGCTATTGGTACAGCCCTTCGCGGCCATAAGCTCATCATGCTCGAATATGACAACGAAGGTTATATGAATACAGGTTCTCAGATGTCTTATTCTACACCAATTGGTCATATGACAAGCACATCAGGTGTGGGTAAGGCACAGAAAGGAAAAGGATTCCATCATAAGGATACAGCTCAAATTATGGCGGCAACTAATATTCCTTACGTATTTACAGGTGCGGAAGCTTTCCCGCAAGACTTAATTAAAAAAGGTGCTAAAGCACAGTGGTACGCACAAAATGTAGGTACTGTTTATGGAAAAATTTTAATCACATGTCCGTTAAACTGGAAATCTGAAGACCGCTACGGAGCAACCATACTTGAAAAGGCTGTAAACTCCTGTTTCTTCCCGTTATATGAAGTAGAACAAGGCGTTACCAGCATCACGTACAATCCAGAAGATAAAAACAAACGTGTTCCTATTTCGGACTGGCTAAAATATATGGGGAAAACCAAACATCTTCTAAAAGACGAAAACCAATCAATCTTAGAAGAATTTGAAGCAGAAGTCGAAAAGAGATGGCAGCGTCTAAAAGCAAAACACGAAAATCCATTTTTATAAAAGGGTGATTTTCCTCCAAAAGATTCGTCGATTCAATTTAAAAGATTGCAACAATTCCATTTCCATGATAATCTTTGCTATAATTTTGTTTTTATTATTTTATAGTCAAAGCAGGAGGTTGCTAGATTACTAGCAAGTCCAACTGCTTTTATGGTTAGGATTATAACAAAGATTAGGAGAAGGAAGCTATGTGGTTTATTTTTGCTGTCGCCGCTGCCAGTTGCTTTGGCTTAAGGGGAATTTTATATCATTGGACGTCACAAAGACCGATCGATCGTAATTTACTGCTCTTAGGTGTCTATTTATCTGGTACCCTCATTACGGTGGCTGGGAATATTTTCATCGGACAATCATGGACAGCAGAGGCGTTGTTTGGAGTCTTAATGGGGACATTTTCGTTTGTTGCGAATGCTTCAATGTATAAAGGGTATGCTGTCGGAAAGGCCTCCATTGTTGCTTTATTTACTGGACTGCCCCCGTTGGTCGTCATGATTGTTGCCTATTTCCTTTGGGGTGAAGGACTAACTGGCTGGCAATTTATAGCATTTTTCATTGTGTTGGCTGGGTTGCTTCTGGTTAAATATTCACAGGACTTAAAGCTCGATCAATTAAAAGGAATTCAATGGGGAATTTTAACAATGCTCTTCTTCGGATTTACCGACGTATCGGTGAAACAGGCAACTCTTTCCGGGGCATCAACCCTGCCGGTCTTAACTGTTATGTTTACCACTGGCAGTATTCTTTTCGGGATTTCATGGGCAATTGCCAGGAAAAATGCTGCAAAATCATTAGATAAGGAAAAGTCACTTGAAAGGTGGAGCGTGAAAAAAACAATCGTTTGGGGGATGTTCGTAGGAATTACAAATGCAGTTGGTATGATCCTAATTTTCCCTGCATTTCGTGATGGAATTACCGGAATTGTCTCGGCGATTGTGGCGATGAACGTCGCGTTTGTAATTTTATATGCCCGCTTTTATTTAAAGGAAAATTGGACCAAACGTGAAATAACCGGCCTTTCTATGGCTTTTGTAGGAATTCTTATCCTGCGTATCGCATCTTAAAGCGGTTTTTCGGGCCTTAAATCAATAAAAGTAAATTTGTTGAGCCCAGCTAGGTGATCGGTTTCCTTGCTGGGTTTTTTAATAATTTCCCAAGCCATATATCCAACATATTTCTTTTTTTTAGTCAAGTAAAAAGGAATTTATATTATAATGTAGAATATAGGATTAATGATTTTACCTTATTTTGGGGTTCTTGGGGCGGGTGATAGAATCTGGAAAAAATAATGAAACAGAACCAGAACTTAAGAGAAGACGAACAAAAATTCAGAATAATATTTGATAATTCTATTGAAGGACTGATTCTATGGAATGAAGCCAATCAAATTGTGGATATCAATGGTTCAGCAGAAAAAATATTCGGTCTTCCAAAAGATAGGCTGCTCGGTCAGTCATTGCTTGATTTATTTAATCAGGTAGGAGAGAAAAAACAGGAAATAATTAATCATATAGAGCAGGTAACAAAAAAAGGTGAACAATATTCAACAATTGTCATCAAATGGAATGACGGGAGATTGAGGCACTTTGATTACTCCACTAAGCGTGGGATTCTAGAGGGACTAAATCTTACAGTTATTATTGATGTTACCGAAAAGGCTGATATGCAGGAACAACTGAGGAAATCAGAGCGGCTGAATATTATTGGTGAACTTGCAGCGGGTATTGCTCATGAAATAAGAAATCCAATGACGGCTTTGAAAGGGTTTATCCAATTACTAGAGCCGAGTATCAGAGCGGAGCATTCGATGTATTACGATGTCATTACATCAGAGTTAGCAAGAATTGATTCTATTATTAATGAGTTTTTAATACTTGCAAAACCACAAGAAATTAGATTCACAGAGAAAGATATTTGTCAAATTATGCGGGAAACCGTTGATTTACTTAGTGCCCAAGCAGTTCTTTATAATGTTCAATTCAGTACTTTTTATGAAGACTTTCTGCCATCCATTTTTTGTGAACCTAATCAACTTAAGAAGGTTTTTATTAATCTAATCAAAAATGCGATTGAAGTAATGCCTAGCGGTGGAACTATTACCATCAAAATAAATCAATTTGATGATCAATTTATACAAATCTCGATCCGAGATACGGGAATAGGAATTCCAAAGGAAAAGTTAAACAAGCTTGGAGAACCATTTTATACGACGAAAGAAACAGGTAATGGACTTGGTTTAATGGTTAGTTATAGAATTAT
The DNA here is from genome assembly GCF_036962345.1 of Neobacillus vireti. Lineage (GTDB taxonomy): Bacteria > Bacillota > Bacilli > Bacillales > Cytobacillaceae > Neobacillus > Neobacillus vireti_A. The sequence continues at coordinate 386,736 of NZ_JBALNB010000005.1, read as the reverse complement.
AGAGGAACATAATGGGTATATTCACGTTGAAAGTGAAGAAGGAATAGGAACGATATTTAAGATTGTTTTACCATATAGACATGAATCATAAGTAGAAAAACCACTGACTATTTAATTAGTAGTGGTTTTTTATTGGTTAATAATTGGTTAATAGAAATCTGGTCTTCTATCTTCAAATATTGGAATTTGCTTACGAATATCTTTTACAAGATCTAATTCGATAACAGCTGACAATATTTCTTCTTTTGCTCCGGCTTCTGCAATTACGGCTCCCCATGGGTCTATCAACATGGAATGTCCAGCAAATTCATTATTTGGATCATGACCTGAGCGGTTGCAGGCAATGACGAAACACTGGTTTTCTATTGCTCTTGCAATGAGCAATGACCGCCAGTGCGATAAACGAGGAGAAGGCCATTCAGCAACCACAAATAGTACTTCCGCGCCTTCAGATGTATGTGCACGAATCCATTCTGGAAAGCGAATATCGTAGCAGATGACTCCTGCAAAGTTACGATTATCTAATTGAAATAGTCCTTTTTCATCTCCTGCTTTTAGATACAGGTGTTCATGCATTAATTTGAAAAGATGTAGTTTACTATAAGAGTGAACTAGCTGGCCGTTATTATCGATGATAATAAGAGTATTTTTAACTCCATTATCACTCTGATTTGCGACTGATCCCCCGACAAAGTGTACTTTATATTTCTTTGCAGCATTTTTCAAAAAATCAATCGTCTTGGCTGATCCTTTATCGGCAATGGTATCAAGTCGAGTTAAGTCATAGCCGGTTGTCCACAACTCTGGAAGGACAATAATATCTGGTTTTTCTTTCATCGCTTCTTTAATTAGTTTTTCTGCATTTTGATAGTTCTTATTTGGATCTCCAAAGGCAATATCCATTTGCAGACAAGATATTTTAACTTTCACCAAACTTCACCTCATTTAAAATTTCAGAATTTTTTGCTTTACAAGATGTATTAAAAGTTATATCATTTGTGACTAGAATTCAACAATTATGAGAAATAAATAAAGCAGGTGACATAATGAAACAATTTCCAACATCGCAGAGATTAAATAATCTTCCCAAACAGTTCTTTGCTTCATTGGTTAAAAAGGTAGGAAAATACATTGATCAAGGCTATGATGTCATTAATTTAGGGCAGGGGAATCCAGATCAGGCTACTCCTGAGCATATAGTAAAAAAAATGCAAGAAGCCGCAGCGAACCCAGCGAACCATAAGTATTCTCCCTTTCAGGGACATCGCTATTTAAAGCAGGCAGCTGCTGATTATTATCAAAGTGAATATAATGTGAAAATTGATCCGGAAAAAGAAGTGGCTATTTTGTTTGGCGGTAAGGCTGGATTGGTAGAAATACCGCAATGCTTATTAAATCCAGGAGATACCATTCTTGTTCCTGATCCAGGATATCCAGATTACCTGTCTGGGGTGGAACTGGCACAAGCAGAAATGGTCATAATGCCATTACGGGAACAAAATAACTTTCTTCCAGACTATAATGAAATCCCTGCAGAGTTGATTAAAAAAGCAAAATTAATGTTTCTTAATTATCCTAACAATCCAACTGGTGCTATTGCAACAAAAGAGTTTTTTGAAAAAACCGTCAAACTTGCAAGCCAACATGATATATGTGTTGTCCACGACTTTGCTTATGGTGCATTGGGTTTTGATGGAAATCAGGCGATAAGCTTTCTGCAAACAAAAGGGGCTAAAGAAGTTGGTGTAGAAATTTATACGTTATCAAAAACCTACAATATGGCGGGGTGGCGTGTCGGTTTCGCTGTGGGGAATAGCAGTGTTATTTCTGCTATTGAGCTTTTACAAGATCACCTGTATTGCAGCTTATTCGGAGGAATACAGGAAGCAGCAGCCGAAGCATTAACAGGACCACAAGATTGTGTACGAGAATTAAATAAGCTTTATGAGCGGAGGAGAAATGTTTTGATAACTGGTCTTCGTTCATTAGGCTGGAATGTGACGGCGCCAAAGGGTTCATTTTTTGCCTGGCTAAAAGTTCCTGAAGGGCTGACTTCGACTGAATTTGCTGATATCTTACTAGATAAAGCTCATATTGCAGTCGCGCCAGGAGTAGCCTTTGGCGAGCTTGGAGAAGGCTATGTTCGTGTTGGCTTGCTCACATCAGAAGATCGCCTGAATGAAGTAGTTAGAAGAATAAGTAAGCTAGGAATTTTCAAAAGTTAAGTACTGGCTGCAGCTGCAGTCAGTTTTTCTTTTTTGAAACAATCCGTCGATATGGAGAATGATTGTCGCAAAAACTATAAAAAACATGCAAATTATGTCGAAAAATGCTTATTTTGTCTACTTTTGCGAAAGTGTTTACTTTTATCTGAAATCTTAGATATAATTCATCAGGTAAACAAATTAATTAGCATATTAGTTTAAAAGAGTAAGGAGTAGGTGGAGAAAATTGTACATGGATGGTAATAACCCTTCTGAGATGCTTGATGCGATAAAAGTAAAACGCGAAATGATGATAAATTGTGCAAACACAAAAGGTTATACAAGTGAGGAAACAATAAAATACAGCCAGGAGCTTGATATTTTAATTAACGAGTATCAAAAAGCCTCCCAGCAATTTTCAGGTTCAAAGGAAGAAGTTAGATTTGCGTTTAAGCAAATGATTATGATATATCCGAAGGTATGCATTTAGTAAAAAAGATTCCATCTTTAAAAAATATCAATCAGGAAGACCATTAATAAGAGACCGATAATAAATGCATACGTAGAAACCCTCTCATTCCCATCACCGTGGCTTTCTGGGATTAACTCTTTATAAATGATAAACAACATAGCACCTGCTGCAAAAGAAAGACCATATGGGACAAGCCCCTGAACAAATGAAGTTAAATAAAACCCAATGAATGCAGTGACAATTTCAATGGCTCCAGTTAAAGTCGCGAGTACGAAGGCCTTAAATTTGCTGATTTTTTGATTGACTAAAAATAAGGCAACAAGAAGGCCTTCCGGAGCATTTTGAAATCCAATGGCTAACGCGATTAAATTCCCCGTATCTTCGGTATGTGAAGCATAACTAACCCCCACTGATAAGCCCTCCGGAATATTATGAAGAGTGATTGCTGCAATAATGAGCAAAGCTTTTTCGTCAAATTGTATCCCAACCTTATTGTGTTCTAGATCAATATGTGGAATTTTTTTTTCAAGGGTTGTTAGTGCCAAAACCCCACAGAACACTCCAATAGCAAGTGATAAAAAACCTCCAAGTTTCATTGCCTCAGGAATAAGCCCAATGGTTGAGGCAGCCATCATAATCCCTGCACTAAAGGCTAAAAGTATATCCATCCACCGGTGTGTAACCGATTGATGAATAAAAAGAATAATTAGGGCACCTGCGCCAGTAGATAAAGCAGAAAGAACACTCCCTACTACTACTTCTACCATATCATCCTCAACCTTTCATCGGTAAAAATAAAATTATCTACACAATTTGACAGAAACTGTGATTTTTATCATTGTTTATATTTGAATATTTTTTATAGTTAAATTAACCCTATTTTTTTATCATAACCACTCACATCACGAAATGCTTCAACTTCATACTTCTAGAATTTACCATAATCCATAAATTTATCTATTTTAAAAAGAAATCTATCAAAGATTGGTACTATGCTTGTGTTGCGATTCATATATCGTAATATGGCATTTTTAATAACCAATGAAGGCAAGCGCTTTCACAACAAACATAGCAAATATGGGGGAGGGTATTTCCTACATGCACATTGTCGTATGTGTCAAACAAGTTCCAGATACAAAAATCATAAAAATCAATCCAAAAACAAACACACTCGACCGCCGCAGCGCACCGGCCATTTTAAATCCTTACGATGCTCATGCTGTTCAAGAGGCTGTAAGCATTAGGGAAAAGACTGGGGGTACAATCTCAGTATTGTCGATGGGACCGCCGCAAGCAACTGCTGTTATTAAAAAAAGTATTGAAATTGGTGCAGACCGAGGATATTTAATCACCGACCGTGCCTTTGCTGGGGCAGATACATTGGCAACCAGTTATGCCTTATTCAAGGCATTAGAAAAAATCAATAAGGAAATTCCTGTTGATATGATTATTTGCGGTAAACATGCCATTGATGGAGACACTGGTCAGGTGGGGCCTGGTATTGCCAGAAGGTTGGACATTCCACCAGTAACCAATGTAATTGAAGTACCTGAGGTCAACTTAGAAGAAAAAACCGTCTTAATCAAAAGAAAATTATCTAGCGGCTATGAATTAATTCAATCAGAATTGCCATGTCTTCTTACCGTTGAAAAAGAAATAAACCAGATTGAATACTCACCAATGCCAAATATGATTAAAGCTGCAAGATATGAACCAATCATTTGGGCTGTTAGTGATCTAGAAAATGTTGACCGTGTGCAGCTCGGTCTTAAAGGTTCACCAACAATAGTTGGAAAAATGTTTACTCCTCCACGTCCTGAAGGCGGAAAGAGAATTGAAGGTTCCCCGGATGAGCAGGTTAAACAGCTCATGGATATCTTACTCGAGCAAAAAGACGTTTTAACATTACAGTCATCTAAACAATAAGATTATTTTTTTGGTGTAGGGAGGGGTTTATATGAATTTTGATGAATACCGTGGGGTTTGGATATTTATTGAACAAAATGGCGGTAAAATTGAAGGCGTTTCACTCGAGCTTCTGGGAGCAGGTCGAAAGCTTGCGGACAAATTAGAAGTTCCATTAGCCGGTTTTTTACTTGGGAGCGGAATCAAACCATTGGCTAATCAATTAATCGCTTATGGTGCAGATGAAGTATATCTTGTTGATCACCCGGTATTAAAAGATTATCGGACAGAATCGTACATGAAGGGTGTTATGCAGCTTGTTCCAAAATACAAGCCTGAGATCATTCTATACGGCGCAACTCCAAATGGAAAAGATTTAGCAAGTGCTGTAGCAACGGATTTAGTAACGGGTTTAACAGCTGATACAACGATGCTCGATGTTGATGTGAGTAACCGTTTGCTGGAGGCGAGCCGACCTGCATTTGGCGGTAATATTATGGCTACGATTCTCTGTAAAAAGCACCGGCCGCAAATGGCAACTGTAAGGCCAAAAGTAATGAAAGCCCTAGAGCCAGATACAGGAAGAACAGGTAGAATTATTGAAGAAAGCATTACGCTTAGAGAAGAAGATATGCGCACCAAAGTACTGCAAATTGTGAATGACGTAACAAAAAAGGCAAATTTAGCTGATGCACATGTGATTGTTTGTGGCGGTAAAGGAATGGGGGATGTTCAAAACTTCCAAATTCTTTATGAGCTTGCAGATACAATTGGAGCAACCGTTGGCGGTACCAGAGATGTGGTAGAAGCAGGCTGGCTGCCGCATGAGCTGCAAATCGGCCAGACAGGTGAAACTGTAACCCCAAAAATTTACTTTGCTATTGCTCTATCTGGCGCTATCCAGCACGTAGTGGGTATGAAAAATTCAGATTTAATCATCGCTATTAATAAGGATCCCAATGCACCAATTTTTGATGTAGCCACATACGGAATTGTAGGAGATGCATTGGAAATTGTACCTAAATTAATTCAGCAATTTAAACAGCAGCGAAATGAAAAAGGCGGTGAAGTGAGCTATGCCAGAAAAATTTGATGTGATTGTTGTTGGGGCAGGACCAGCAGGAACATCTTGTGCACTTGTTTGTGCCCAAAACGGTTTAAACGTGTTGCTAATTGAAAGAGGAGAATATCCTGGAAGTAAAAACGTAATGGGCGGAGTGTTATATCGAAAGCAAATGGAAGAGCTAATTCCTGAATTTTGGAAAGAAGCTCCACTCGAAAGGCCGGTAATAGAACAGCGTTTTTGGATGATGGATAAGGAATCCGTTGTTCAATTTGGTTACAAAGGTCTTGAATGGGGTGTTGAACCCTATAATAACTTTACTGTCCTAAGGGCGCAATTTGATCAATGGTTTGCCAAAAAAGCAGTTGAAGCAGGTGCGCTTCTGATAAATGAAACAGTTGTAACAGAGTGTATTGTTGAAAACGGAAAGGTTATAGGTATTCGGACTGACCGCCCAAACGGCGAAGTATATGCAGATGTAGTTGTTCTTGCAGATGGGGTAAACTCACTTCTCTCCAAACAGCTAGGTTTCCATAAAGAATTCCGGCCGGATGAGGTAGCCTTAACCGTTATGGAAGTTATAAATTTACCTAAAGAGAAAATTAATGATCGTTTTAATCTAGAGGATAATCAAGGATGTACGATTGAAATATTCGGTGATTCAACAAAAGGAAACCTAGGAACTGCATTTTTATATACGAATAAAGATAGTTTGAACATCGGAGTAGGCACCACTCTGTCTAGTATGATCAAATCAAAAATGAAGCCTTATGATCTTCTAGACTATTTAAAAACTCATCCTATGGTTAAACCGATGATGGCTGGTGGTGAATCAGCTGAGTATCTTGCCCACTTAATTCCAGAGGGAGGTTATCGTTCGGTACCAAAAGTAGCTGGGAACGGTGTAGTGGTAGTTGGAGACGCTGCACAGCTAGTCAATGCGATTCATCGTGAAGGTTCAAACATGGCAATGCACTCTGGCCTGCTTGCTGCTGAAACGGTTATTGAGGCGAAGCACCGTGGAGACTTTTCGGAATCTGGTTTAAATCTTTACCGTCAAAAGCTTTATGATAGCTTCATAATCAAAGATTTAGAGAAATACAAAGACGCAACACATACGTTTGAGAATAATCCACAATATTTCAAAGAATATGTACCAATGATGAACAAAGCGATGAGCAAATTCTTCACCGTTGATGGAACTCCTAAGAGAGAGAAACAAAAGGAGATTATGAAGAGTGTAACAGCAGAAAGAGGAACGATTAAAGTTATACAAGATATTTATCGTGCTTGGAAGGCGGTGAAATAATGTCAACTAAGAATATCGAAGAAAAACAGTACCTTCTTCGTTTTAAAGCTGATACGAAGTCACATCTTACAGTTATGGACAACGATATTTGTATGACAAAATGCCCGGATAAGATTTGCACGATTTTCTGCCCTGCTGAAGTGTACAAATGGGAAGGATTACGGATGCAGGTCGGGTATGAAGGCTGCCACGAATGTGGCAGCTGCCGAATAGGCTGCCCGCATCAAAACATCAAGTGGGAATATCCAAAAGGCGGGCATGGAATAGTTTTTAGATTAGCATAAAGAAGTTGTGGTTACAAAAACGGTAAAATTAACTGAGTTTGATAGAACAGAGGCAGCACTTCACCGTTGAATCGGTTGTGCTGCCTTTTTTTGTAAAATTATTTTGTTAGTTTAATTCTGAATAGTTGTGATATAATCCACTTAGTATTTGGTACTAATACCTGACATAAATTTAATTCAATTTTCCAAGTTAATGCCGAATTTTTACAATAATGGAGGATACAGATGTTAACAAATGATTTGGACTTTCGATTAGAGCCTAAACTAATAGAGTTATATGAAGAACATAAGAAGCGGTCTGAAAAAATAGATTGGGGCTATCATGATTTCTTACCGTGGGATAAGGGGAAAGATTTCAGGCGCGTCCCTTGGGATGAAAGTCAGGTCACACTGCCTCCAGCCATTATTACTGCTGTTGAAACAGCCCTTTTAACTGAAGTCAATCTGCCATGGTTTACCTCTCATTTAGATCAAACGTTTAAGGGATCATTAACAGTTATTAAAGATTTTGTCCATACTTGGACTTCAGAAGAAGATCAGCATTCTAACCTGCTTGAAACGTATCTATTACTCACGCGGAATGTGGATCCTAAGCGTCTTCATCAATTACACAAACAAACGGTTGAGAATGGCTGGAATCCTGATTATCATACACCTTTTGAAACCATGGTTTATACTTCATTACAAGAACTAGCGACAATGGTCTTTTACTATAACGTTGCTAAAACGGCTGGTCCGTATGATAAGGATTTAGCAAGTCTTCTTCGTCGGTTGGCGAAGGATGAAACGCTGCATTATGCCTTTTATCGGGATGTCATTAAATTTCATCTCCAATTAGAGCCTAATTACTGTTATCATTTAGGACATGTTATTAAGAACTTCCAAATGCCAGGAACAGTTATGCCTGATTTCGAAGATCGAATGGCAATTATTGCAAAAGAAGCAAACTATGGTCCATTGGAATATTTTGATCAAGTTTTAGATGTGATTGTGGATTATTGGGAGCTGGAAAAATTAAGACCAATTGCACCAGAAGCGGAAAAGGCTAGACTTGACATCCTAAACTATCATGCAAGGTTGAAAAGGGTTAGAGATCGTTTTTATAAGAATAAATAGGTAACTGTGTTTGATTTTCACTATATGTAGGTTTTTTCACAAGTGAGGGTAAAAAGAAGGTGAAGCAAAAGGGGATAATTTTTTTGTGGATTAAGATATTTTCTCTTCAAGGTTAAAGGCAGAAAGTTGATCTTGTTTACTCAGTGCAACGATAGAGCAAGCAATATCATGAGCACTGTCCATCGATTCCATGATTGGAGAACAATAAAATGGTTTCTTCCAGTTAAAATCACCATTGCAATTGGACGGGTAAACACTTACTTTCCATTGGAAGTATATTTTAGCCTGAGAGAGCTGGACTCCTTCAACTGCAATGAGCCAGTGAGTAGCAGGTGCACCAACCTCAAATGATTTAATTTCGTTAAGTGCTAGTAAATCATTAAAACCAATTGGGATTAAAGCCTTTTGATAAAAATCATGATAATTTGGGGTTTTCATTATTCTAGCCCTCCCTTTTATGTTCTAACTATATTATATGATAGTTTTCAAGATTATTTGAGTAAAAATGTTAAAACTTTTCGAAAATTTAACATTCGTTAAAAAGAGGATGGGCAATGCCCATCCTCTTTCTAACCTTCTTGATTCAACTTTCTGACTAATTCATCACTAGGAAGTAAGAATGCAAGTAAGCCTAGTAATGGCAAGAATCCAATCGAAGATACCATGGCGGACATACTAAATAAATCTGCAATATATCCAAGTCCCACTGAGCCGATAGCCCCCATTCCAAATGCCAGCCCCACGGTTAATCCTGACATAGTTCCAATTTTTCCAGGTACAAGCTCTTGTGCAAAAACGACTGTAACTGAAAAATTGGTCATTAAGATAAAACCTGTGAGCGTAAGAAAGATAAATGCAATAACTGATGGTACGAAGGGAATTAGTATGGAAAAAGGAATGGTCAGTAACATAGAGACAGAGATTAATTTTTTCTTTCCGAACCTGTCAGCTAGCGGGCCGCCAAAAAAGGTGCCAAATGCTCCGGCAATTAAAAAGGCAAATAAAAAAAATTGTGATTCCTTAATTGATAAAGAGTATTCTTCAATTGCAAAGAAAGCGTAAAAATTAGTCATACCCGAAATATACCATGATCGTGCAAAAATGAGCAGAAGAATTAATAATAGTGACTGTTTTACCTTTTTTGAAATACCACTGTTTTTTGTGGACATTGTATTTTTCTTTTTCAATAAAGGAAGGTTTTCAATTAACCTATTTTTATACCAATTAGCGATATAGATTAATAACAAAACTGCGATTGCTGCAACAATGGTAAACCAAGAAGCACCTCTTTGGCCAAGGGGAACAAGGATAAGTGCTGTGATAAGAGGTGCCAGCGCCTGCCCTGTATTCCCGCCTACTTGATAAATAGATTGTGCCAAACCTCTGCGGTTTCCTGCAGCCATATAGGCTACCCTTGATCCTTCGGGATGAAATACTGCGGAGCCAAGACCAATAAATATAACAGAGATCACAATTAAACCAAAGGAAGGAGCAAAAGCTAATCCAAGAACACCGCATAGCGTTAATGAAAGTCCAATGGGCAAAGCAAAAGGCATTGGTTTCTTATCTGTAATGACTCCAACCACTGGCTGCAGTACAGAAGACACCATGTTTAAAGAAAATGCGATAATGCCTAGCTGGGTAAACGATAAACCCATTGATTTTTCTAAAATTGGAAACATGGCTGGGATAACTGCCTGAATGGAGTCGTTGAGTAAATGACAAATCCCGATAATAAAAAGAATATTAAACATGGTCGAATCGGTAGCTTTCGGTGATTTTGCAGACACAGCAGCAGGTTGACTCATCATTACACCTCGTTTTTAAAATATAAATCTTTCAATAAACCTATCTTACATAATTTTTTAGTAAATGAGAACTGGATTGCTTTATCTCCATTTTTTATTATAATAAAGGTGAAAAGTGACATGGTCAAAGTAGGAATAGCTATGGATTGCCGAAATCGTTAAGCTCAATTGTGGGAGCTAAATTGACAGGCTTTGAAAAATTTCTTATAATAATCTTGAAGTCGAGATAAATAGAAAAGTGGGAGCGCCTTGATCTTGTATTCTTTGGCGCTGGGGCTGGAAAATTTCAGATTTAATAAAAAAGGATGATTCGTATGGAAAATGATTCTGTATCACAATCGTTGAAGCTTTTTATTGTTCTATCAAGGGCTTTTAAAGCGATTAATGAGCATGTGAATAAAGTTATTCAAGCAAGTGGATTAAACCCAACAGAATTTGCAGTATTAGAGCTTCTATATCACAAAGGTGATCAGCCTATGCAGCAAATTGGCGGCAAAATATTACTTGCTAGCGGCAGTATCACCTATGTGGTGGATAAGCTGGAACAAAAAGGGCTGTTAGTGAGAATCGCCTGCCCAAACGATAGAAGGGTAACATATGCCCAAATTACGGATAAAGGGAAAGAATTTATTCAAGAAATTTTCCCTGAGCATGCCCAGCAGATCCATTCACTGATGTCTAGTTTGACCGATTCTGAAAAACAGGATGCGATTGAACTATTAAAAAAACTGGGGTTGCCTGCAGGGAAATTTTAATACGGCATCTGCCGTATTTTTTTAATTAGGCTTTTAAAATATGTTGTTAAAATCTTAAAGCCGATTTTAACGTGCAAACAGAAATTTTGCGCTTTAGATTTTAGTTTGCTGGCTCTTTTCTTATTAAATTTTGCTGTTTTCTCAGAATTTTATCAAAATCATTAAATTTTGTTCCAAAAAATAGCAAAGTTTAAGAAAAGAGCCTTTACATAAAGGAATATTAATGTTTAGTGTTGAAAGAAATAGGTGGAAAAGTTTGATTTTAAGGGGATGTTTTGAATGAGATTTGAAGAGTATACATATACCCGTCCAAACCTTGACGAAGTAAAAGCTAGAATTGAATCAGCACTTCAAAAATTTACAAGTGCACCTTCAGTAGAAGAACAAATCTTGGCAATGAACGAAGTGAATCAGGTAAGAAATGATATTGGAACGATGTTTAATCTGTGCTATATTCGCCATTCTGTTGATACAAACGATGAGTTTTATAAAACCGAACAGGATTATATGGATGAACTGCAGCCTGAAATAGAAGGGCTTGTGACGAAATATTATCAGGCTCTTGTAAATTCTAAATTCCGCAATGAATTGGAGATTAAATTTGGCAAACAATTATTCGCGCTTGCTGAAGGACAATTAAAGACCTTTAAACCTGAAATAGTACCTTTGCTTCAAAGGGAAAATCGATTGTCAACAGAGTATACAAAACTAATTGCTTCAGCAAAGATACCTTTCGAAGGGGAAGAAAGAACACTTGCACAATTAGAGCCCTTTACCCAATCTACAGACAGAGAAACTAGAAAACTGGCATCTGAGGCAAAGTTTGGCTTTTTTGCTGAGCATGAAGCAGAGCTTGACACAATCTATGATGACCTTGTTAAGGTGAGAACTGAAATTGCTCATACGTTAGGCTATAAAAACTTTGTTGAACTAGGTTATTATCGAATGATGAGAACTGACTATAATTCGGAAATGGTGGCAAACTTCCGTCAGCAGGTTAAGGACTTTATTGTTCCAATAGCGACCAAATTAAAAGCACGGCAGCAGGAACGTATTGGGGTTGAACAACTAAAATATTTTGATGAAGGATTTAACTATAAAACAGGTAATGCTGTACCAAAAGGGACCCCTGAATGGATTATTGAAAATGGTCAACAGATGTATGAAGAACTTTCTAAGGAAACAGGAGAGTTTTTCAAATTCATGCAAGATAACCACTTAATGGATCTTGTCGCGAAGAAGGGAAAAGCTGGCGGCGGCTATTGTACCTATATTGAAAACTACAAAGCACCATTTATTTTTTCTAATTTCAATGGAACCTCCGGGGATATTGATGTGCTGACACATGAGGCAGGGCATGCATTCCAGGTTTATTCAAGCAGGAATTTTGAAATCCCTGAATATTATTGGCCAACATATGAGGCGTGTGAGATTCATTCGATGAGTATGGAATTTTTCACTTGGCCATGGATGCAGCTTTTCTTTAAGGAAGATACCGATAAATATAAATTCTCACATTTGAGTGATGCTTTATTATTTCTACCATATGGAGTTTCCGTTGATGAATTCCAGCATTGGGTGTATGAAAATTACGAAGCAACCCCTAAAGAGCGGAAGCAGCAGTGGAGAGAAATAGAGAAAAAGTACTTGCCTCATAAAGAATATGACGGGAATACGTATTTAGAGAATGGCGGATTCTGGCAGCGCCAAGGCCACATCTTCAATTCACCATTCTATTATATTGATTATACGTTAGCTCAAATCTGTGCCTTCCAATTCTGGAAGCGTTCTAGAGAAAACCAAGAAGAGGCATGGGACGATTATGTAAGTCTTTGTAAGCTTGGCGGCAGCATGTCATTTACAAAGCTGGTGAAAGAAGCGAATTTAATTTCTCCTTTTGAGGATGGCTGTGTACAATCTGTTGTTGGTGAAATTGAAGCCTGGTTAAATTCAGTTGAAGATCAGAAGTTATAATCATAAAGAAAAGCGAAGCTAAGCGGCTTCGCTTTTTTCATTCATTATCATACGTTGGCAGTCTCTGTTGTTATTACCTTCAAAACATTGTCTTCTAAGATTGCTGATAATCGATTTGCGTCCGGCTGCTCCAGTATAAAGTCCGCAATCTTATCTTCTAATTGCTCTTGAATCACTCTGCGGAGCGGACGTGCTCCAAAAGCTGGATGATAGCCTAACTCAGCCAGTTTCTCTTTTGCATCTAGGTGAATCGTAAATTCGAGATTTTGTTCTTTTAAGGTTTCTTGTAGATCAATCACCATTAACTCTACAATTTGCATGATATGTTCTTTTTCAAGTGTGTTAAATTCAATAATACTATCAAAACGGTTTAAAAACTCTGGCTTGAAAAAGCTGCCCAAAGAATCTAGGATAGAAGCTTCTTCGATTGCTTCATTTGTCCCGAAGCCAACATGAATGGTTTTGTGTCCTACCCCGGCATTGCTTGTCATAATGATAACAGAATCCTTAAAGCTTACTGTTCTTCCTTGACTGTCTGTAAGACGTCCATCCTCAAGAATCTGTAAAAACATATGCTGCACATCAGGATGCGCTTTTTCAATTTCATCCAATAATATAATGCAATATGGATTTCTGCGGACCTTTTCAGTCAGTTGTCCTGCTTCGTCATGACCAACATATCCTGGTGGTGATCCAATTAATTTTGAAACACTGTGTTTTTCCATATATTCACTCATATCAAGGCGAATCATTGACTCAGTTGAACCAAACAGTTCTTCTGCAAGTGTTTTTGTAAGCTCGGTTTTACCGACCCCAGTTGGACCGACAAATAGGAATGATCCTATCGGACGATTCTTTGGTTTTAAGCCAGCGCGGCTTCGACGTATAGCCTTAGCGACCTTCTCGACAGCTTTCTTCTGACCAATAACTTTTTTAGCTAAGTTCTCTTCTAAGTGCTTAAGTTTATGCTGCTCATCCTCTTGTAATTTACCAACAGGTATACCAGTCTTTTGTTCAATAATCTCTTGAATATGTGAAATATCTACAACGGGTCTGTTGGTTTCTGAAGATTCATTTAAGGATTTTTCAAGCTCAGTTTCTTCATCCCGAAGTGCTGCTGCAAGCTCATAATTTTCGGCTTTAAGTGCACTGTCTTTTTGAATTGTGATTTCCTTTAAACGGTTCTTCACCTGTTCGACGCTATTTCCATCTGAAGTAAGATTTAATTTAGATCCAGCCTCGTCTAGTAAGTCAATCGCCTTATCAGGTAAGAATCGATCCTGGATATAGCGGTGTGACAACTGTACACATGCTTTAATCGCAGCTTCAGAATAGGTTACTTCATGATAATCCTCATATTTATTCTTAATTCCTGTTAGGATTTCAATGGCCTCTTCAGGTGTAGGTTCTGCTACTTGAACAGGCTGGAATCGACGTTCTAGTGCCGAATCTTTTTCGATTTGACGGTACTCTTTCAGAGTTGTTGCACCGACAAGTTGAAGTTCACCGCGTGCAAGTGCTGGTTTTAATATATTTCCTGCATCCATAGAACCTTCAGCAGAACCTGCTCCAACTAGGAGATGTATTTCGTCAATGAAAAGAATGATATTTTTACGATCTTGTAATTCTGCTATCAGCTGCTTCATTCTTTCTTCAAACTGCCCGCGTATACCTGTGTTCGCGACCAAGGAAGCAACATCTAGTAAATAAACTTCTTTATTTCTTAATTTACCAGGTACCTTTCCTTCAACAATTTTCATCGCTAGGCCTTCAGCGATAGCGGTTTTCCCGACACCTGGTTCACCAATTAAGACCGGATTGTTTTTATTACGACGATTTAATATTTCAACGACTCTTTTAACCTCTTCATTACGGCCAATCACAGGATCAATGAGACCAGCTTTGGCCAATTGAGTTAAATTTCGTCCAAATTGATCAATAAAACCTCCCATTCCATTCAGACCATTTTGTGGAGAGGGTGCCTGGCCATTAAAATGGTTATTTTCAGTGCCCTTCATATTAAAAAATAAATCATTAAATGGAAAACCAGAAAAGGAGTTCATCTTTGGATCCATTCCTGAATGAATAGTGTTTTTATTGTTTGTATAACATTTATGGCACAGCTTCATATTGCTGTGTTGTCCATTAATATTTAAATTTAGTTGAACATTAGCCTGGTTTTCTTTACACAATTGACACAGCATCATATAAAACCTCCTAATTATATTTATTTGACTTTGACTATATTTGACCTTATGAACATAGTATACTTTGACCTTCTTTGACTTTCAAGTCGTATGCCTATGGTAATTTTTTCTGTTGCAAAAAGGCTCGTAATTAAAAAAAGCTCGTCTTTGTTTGTCCCCTTGCTCATATATTGTATTTGAGGGGGAGATGAGTTGAAAAAGAATTGGTCAGCAGCTTTTCAAATCGCCGCAGTTTACGTGGGTACAGTTGTGGGTGCGGGATTTGCTACAGGAAGAGAGATTGTTGAGTTTTTCTCACGATTTGGCTTCATTGGGTTTTTGAGCATATTACTGAGCGGCTATCTCCTTATTGTATTAGGTTCAAAGTTGATGAGAATTGCTGCTCAAATAAATGCAGTATCGTACCAGGAATTTAATGTACACTTGTTTGGGAAATGGGCAGGCAGGGGTATTAATATAATTATGCTATTTATGCTTCTTGGAGTATGTGCCGTTATGCTTGCTGGTGCCGGAGCAGTATTTGAAGAGCAATTAGGACTATCGAAGAATTTAGGCGTTTTTATCACGATAATTTTATCCTTTTTAGTAATGCTAGTAGGTACAAAGGGTATATTTGCAGTTAATTCATTTGTTGTTCCTATAATGGTTTGTTTTAGTCTAATGCTAATGGTACTTTCCATTAAACAGCAAGATTTTATTCATCACTTATTATTTATTCCTTATGCTGAGGATGGATGGAAAAGTATACTAGCACCATTTTCATATACAGCATTAAATCTTGCGTTAGCACAAGCTGTCTTAGTTCCGATTGCAAATGAAATTAAGGATGATTGGACGATTAAATGGGGAGGAATATTAGGTGGGGCCGCTTTAACACTTATCTTAATATCAAGCCATTTAACCTTAATCATGCTTCCAAATCTAGAGATTTATGAGATACCGATGGCAATTATTATGAAGCAAGTAGCACCTTTTTTTTATTGGATATTTGTCCTAGTGATTTATGGTGAAATTTTCACATCTGTCATTGGAAACGTATTTGGACTTGACCGACAGTTAAAACAATTCGTTACGGTTCCTACTACTATTACCATATCAGCCATTTTCATCGTTTCTTATATCATAAGCCTAGTTAACTATAGTAAACTATTGTCTAATCTGTATCCATTGTTTGGCTATATTAGTCTTATCTTTTTCGTCCTCTTATGGATGAAGCCATTAAATAATAAAAAAACACCATAAATAGAAAAAGCATCGTCCAATTTATAGACTGATGCTTTTTCTATTTTAATGGCAGTATAATAAAAATCATGATGTCAAAAACAATATGTGAAACAATCACCAGGGGCATACTTTTTTTCCACAAATATAGTGCACCCCACATAAGGCCGGAAAGGAATGCTGCCAGCATTAAAGTAAAGGTTCCTGAATAAATATGGACTGAGGCATAGAGAAGGGCCCCAAAAACAATACTTACAAATGGACGAAAAAAACGCAGGAGTCTCTTCTGAACGAATCCTCGCCAAAAAAGTTCTTCACCAGGTGCTGCCACTAAAATGAGTGCAAGATATTGCCAAAATAATGATGGCGCGAACCAACGGTAGAGCTTCTTAATGCTTTTTTCAAATGGCAGATTTAAGAGGTCGAAACCTTGTACACCCAGCCAGAATATAAAATAGAGAAGGATTCCAGAAAAAGCACCTATAGAAATATATACAAAAAATGACGCTTGATCTTCAACATCTTCTTGGAACATCGCAAAAGTGATTAAAACCAGAAGAGAACCTGTAAAGATATACCAGAATATCGCTCTATCGTAGAAAGTAAAATACATAAGAGCATGGGCAAGAACGTACCCAATAATAAGCCTCAAGTCAAAGAAGCGATTCTTCATTTATAAATAAGCTCCTTTCTAACAATAGAACTTATTTTAGCAAAAATGATTTATGAAAGGAAATGTTTACAATCCAATTTTGATCGATTTTTATCATAATTCAAAAGAAAATCGAAAAAAATAGTAATGAGAAAGGAAGGAGGATAATAAATGAGTAAATCCCAAAGTCAGCATGAACGTGAATGGACCGTTCGTAAACAAGACCAAAACCCGCACGGAAAAGTAAAATCATTTAAACAGCTTTCAAAAGAAGCTGGTAAAGGAAGATAAATTTTAAATAGGAATAATAAGAAAAGGCAGCAAATCGCTGCCTTTTCTATGAAGCTATTAATTTAATAAGCGCTTTCTTTTACAATTTTATAATTTTTATGGTTAACTACAGTCCGCTGATCCAATTCCAAATCTCGATAATTATCCATTAAAGTTAGATCGACAATTACAGAATTTTCATTTACCTTTTCCACTATCCCTTTTAGCCCGCCGCGGAATTCGATGATATTCCCTACTTCAGCTTTTCTCAATTATCCCTCTCTCCTTTACTTGACAAACTATATATATTCATTTATCTAACAGTTTGCACTACTTTTTATGATTCGTAAAGGATTTTATTTGACAATTTTGTTAATTTCTTAAAAATTTAAAAGAAAAATGGAATCGGTTACAAAAGAGTTCAATGTTTGACTACGATATAGGTTATTATAAAATATGAATAAGGTGGTGCAGAAGTATGAATGATCAATTTGTTATAGATGTTTTAGAAAAATTAAAATCTGGCGAGCTAACAGAGTTTTATGTAAAAAAGGAAGATTTTATGATATTTCGTGAAGTCCTGGTCAAAAGAGAGGACTTTAAACATTTTCGGGGTATTGGTCAACGTGGCGGGGATGTACTGTATCAATACCTAGAAGAACCTAGAAGCTAAATTTGATCATATAAAAAGTGGTTTCAAATGGTGGATCCTATTAAAATGCCAAATGTCAATTTTTTAATGGTTATTGGTTGTCTGTAAAGAATGGAAATGTTATCCTAGCAATTGTATGATTTCAATAATAAAATGAGGCTCTAGCTTACATACTTCCTATCCTTTTGGAGAAAATATAACAATTAGTTCAGTAGTATTGACCTGACTAGATCTGTTATTTATGTAATTAGCCAGCACCATTTTATATTTTTTTACTATATGAGAAGGAGTTTGATTTAACATGGCAGAAAAACAATTTAAAGTAACAGCTGATACTGGAATTCACGCTAGACCCGCAACTTTACTCGTACAAACGGCAAGCAGATTTGATTCTGAAATCAATTTAGAATATAAAGGAAAAAAAGTTAACTTAAAATCAATTATGGGCGTTATGTCATTAGGTATTGGAAAAGGTGCAGATATTTCAATCACTGCGGATGGAAGTGACAGTGAAGAAGCTCTTAGAAGTCTAGAAGAATTATTGAACAAAGAAGGATTGGCTGAGTAATGACATTACTACAGGGGATTGCTGCTTCAAATGGCATTGCCATAGCAAAGGCATATCGGTTAGTTGAACCAGATTTATCCTTTAAGAAACACTCAGTAGAAGACATAACATCTGAGGTAAATCGTTATAAGGCAGCAATTGAGAAAACTAAAGTAGAATTGGAAGCCATTCGGGATCGTGCCCAAATCGAGTTAGGTGCAGATAAAGCTGCTATCTTTGAAGCACATTTACTGGTTCTGACTGACCCAGAATTAAACGGTCCGATTGAAGATAAGATTAAGTCCGAAAATGTGAATGCAGAAGCTGCATTAAAGGAAACTGCAGACATGTTTGTAATGATGTTCGAGCAAATGGAAAATGAGTATATGAAAGAGCGTGCAGCAGATATTCGAGATGTTACAAAACGGGTACTCTCACATTTACTAGGTGTTCATTTAGTAAATCCAAGTATGATTGCTGAAGAAGTAATTATTGTGGCAGAGGATTTAACTCCTTCTGACACAGCCCAATTAAACCGTCAATACGTTTTAGGTTTTACGACTGACATTGGTGGACGTACTTCCCATTCTGCTATCATGGCTCGATCTATGGAAATTCCCGCGGTAGTAGGTACAAAAACGGCAACAGAAGAAATTAAAAATGGTGATTTAGTTATTGTCGATGGTCTAAAAGGTGAAGTACATATTAACCCTGCTCCTGAACTAGTGGAGGAATACCGTACCATCCATCAACAATATGAAGCTCAAAAGATGGAATGGGCAAAGCTAGTGAATGAAAAAACGATATCTGCAGACGGCCATCAAGTTGAATTGGCAGCTAATATTGGTACACCCAATGATTTAAAGGGAGTAGTGGAAAACGGCGGTGAAGGCGTAGGTCTATACCGAACTGAATTTCTTTATATGGGAAGAGATCAGCTTCCTACCGAGGAAGAACAATTTGAAGCTTACAAAGCGGTATTAGAAGGTATGAAGGGGAAGCCGGTTGTTGTTCGTACATTAGACATCGGCGGTGATAAAGAGCTTCCGTATCTTCAATTACCAAAAGAACTTAATCCATTTTTAGGTTTCCGAGCAATTCGTTTATGTTTAGAAGAACAGGATATTTTCCGTACCCAGCTTAAGGCGCTTCTAAGAGCAAGCAGTTACGGAAATCTAAAGATTATGTTTCCAATGATTGCAACATTGGATGAATTCCGTGAAGCAAAGAGTATTCTTGATGATGAAAAACAAAAACTTATTGCCTCCGGGCAAAAGGTCTCAGATAATATTGAACTGGGAATAATGGTCGAAATCCCATCAACAGCAGTTCTAGCTGACCAATTTGCAAAAGAAGTTGATTTCTTTAGTATTGGCACAAATGATTTAATTCAATATACTATGGCTGCAGATCGGATGAATCAGCGTGTTTCCTATCTGTACCAGCCGTATAGCCCATCGATTCTTCGATTGGTGAAGATGGTTATTGATGCTGCACATGCTGAAGGAAAATGGGCAGGTATGTGTGGTGAAATGGCTGGAGACGAAACGGCGATTCCTCTTCTTCTTGGTCTTGGATTAGACGAATTTTCAATGAGCGCAACATCGATTTTAAAAGCACGTTCCCAAATTAAGAAGTTGAGCAAAGCCGAAATGGAGAACCTAGCCAAGCAAGTTTTAAATATGCAAACAACTGATCAAGTAATTGAAGCCGTGAACGCTGCTACAAAATAAGATTATTTAGAGAGACAGGACAATCTGTCTCTTTTTTATAGGAAATTTTTAGTATAATAGTAATAGACAGATTAAAGGGGGATGTAAGGATGGATTTGAATCTTAGCGGGAAAACAGCACTTGTAATAGCTTCGAGCCAAGGTTTGGGATTTGCTATTGCTCAAACGTTGGTAAAAGAAGGAACCAATGTAATGATTTCAGGACGTGATGAGGAAAAACTCAATAAGAAGGCGGCTGAACTTGAATCAATTGGCAAAGGAAAGGTTGCTTTCCAAAGAACAGATATAACAAATACGGAAGATATTAAACGTCTCGTAGCAAACACCATCGAAGTATTTGGAAATCTCCATTTACTTGTCAATAATGCAGGCGGCCCGCCAGCAGGGACTTTTGAAGACTTGACAGATGATGATTGGCAGAACTCATTTGAACTAAATTTATTATCCTATGTGCGTATTATTCGTGAGGCATTACCTTTTTTAAAACAGCAAGGAGGAAAAATTCTTAATATCGCTTCTTCTTCGATTAAAGAGCCTATACCAGGGTTAATCCTTTCCAATACCTTTCGTACAGGAATTGTTGGTCTCTCCAAGACATTAGCTTCTGAATTAGCTCAGTATAATATCCTAATTAATACAATTGCACCTGGACGAATTGCAACAGATCGTGTTAAGCATTTAGATCAAATAAATGCAGATAAACAGGGGATCGATCTCGAAACAGTTGAATTGACCATGAAAGCAGGCATTCCTCTTAAGAGATATGGAACTCCGGAAGAATTTGCGAATGTTGCAGCCTTCCTCCTTTCTGATGCCAATACTTATATGACCGGAAGTTCGTTTTTAGTTGATGGGGGCATGATTAAAGCGATTTAACCTCTCTGTTATTCTTCACTGATCGACCTCATTTTACGTTTATTACCAATAATTTATGGTTAAGGTAAAAACATAAAGGAGTGTTTAAAGATGCGGAGAAGTATAAAAATGGTGTTTTTGTTGATCAGTATTCTAGTAATAGGAACCACGATTGCAGGATGCGGGCTTCCACTTTCTAAAGAATTAATTGTAAACCGTTACGCGGATGCCTTATTAACAAAAAACAATGAACTTCAATTTCGATTTAGGATTAATAATGAAATTTTAGATAGACAAGAATTATATAAAGTCAAAGTAACGATTCACGATGATCAATTAGCTGCGGCAATAGGTAAACGTGAAATCATCTATGGTGAGGATCAGGTTTTAAATGGAGAATATTTAGAAGTAAAGGGAAAAAGTGAAAAATATATTTTCATGGATCCGCTTCCTTTAAAAGAGGACTTACACATTCATGAATTGCAGCAAATGATTGAAAAAAATAATGCAGTTTCAATCGAAATATACAATAATCAAGAAGTTTTTGGCCGTGTTTTCTTAACAAATTTTTCGTCAGAGCTTTAGAATATAGTTTATTACGATTTTATCTAGGAGAAACTATATTTGTGCATAAATTTGGAGATTGAGCACGAGAACCGGAAAGTACTTAGTTCCGGTTTTTTTACGTTATCAATTATATAATTAAGACGAGAAAATAAAAGAGTGGGGGATTGATGCATTTGTTTATAACAGAAAATACAGTGGTTGGATTTATTGGTACCGGTGTTATGGGAAAAAGTATGGCAGGACATTTATTATCAGCTGGTTTTCAACTAATCGTATATTCAAGGACCAAGGAAAAAGCAGGAGAGCTAGTAGAAAAAGGCGCTGTTTGGGTGGATACACCAAAGGAAATGGCTCAAAAAGCTGATGTTATCTTTACTATGGTTGGCTATCCAACTGATGTAGAGGAGATTTATTTAGGAGAAAATGGACTTGTAAAGAATGGTAAGGCAGGAAACTTTTTGATCGATATGACGACCTCAGCACCATCTCTCGCGCTGAAAATATATAAAGCTGCTAAGGAAAAAGGCATTCATACGATTGATGCCCCTGTTTCTGGAGGTGATGTAGGTGCAAAGGAAGCGAAGCTGTCGATCATGGTTGGTGGACAGGAAGAAGATTTTGAAGCAATAAAGCCATTACTAAACCTGCTCGGAACTAATATCGTATATCAAGGAACAGCCGGCGCAGGACAGCACACAAAAATGTGCAATCAAATTGCGATTGCCTCAAACATGATAGGTGTCTGTGAGGCCATCATTTATGCTGAAAAGGCAGGGTTAAACCCTGAAGCTGTATTAAAAAGTATTACAACCGGAGCTGCCGGAAGCTGGTCCTTAAGTAACCTCGCTCCACGTATGCTAAACGGAAATTTTGAACCAGGATTTTACATAAAACACTTTATTAAGGATATGAAAATTGCTTTAGATGAAGCCCAGCAAATGGAAATGAAGGTTCCAGGTCTAGCACTGGCAAAATCACTTTATAGCCAACTCGCCGAAATGGGCGAAGAAAATAGTGGAACCCAGGCTCTTTATAAATATTGGAAGTCTTAATACCACTCGTATAAATTCCTCCAGCTATCAAAAACTAGGATAGAAGTAAAATTAGGAGGAATCTTGATGGCTAAACGAACAAAAAAGAATGACCCGCAGCAAAAAAATAAAAAGGGATTTGACTCTGCAGTCTTAAATGAAGAATTTGCTCATGAGATGGGCTCTGCAGCAACTAATAAAATCCATAAGGATAAAGCAAAAAAAGAAAAAGCATCTAAAAATAACGGCCAATATAAAGGATAATAAAGATGAAAAACCCTCACTTTAGGAGTGAGGGTTTTTATTTTTTAGGTATTGTTCCATTCGGTCTAACCCTTTTTCTAAAGTTTCTAGTGAACAGGCAAAGGATAGTCGAAAGTAACCTTCACCATATTCTGAGAAGGCACTCCCAGGAACCACAGCTACCTTTGCTTGATGAACCATTTCAAGTGCAAAGTCAAAACTATTTAATGGATTTGAAACTGGTACTTTTACAAAGAA
This sequence comes from Neobacillus vireti, assembly GCF_036962345.1. Taxonomy (GTDB): domain Bacteria; phylum Bacillota; class Bacilli; order Bacillales; family Cytobacillaceae; genus Neobacillus; species Neobacillus vireti_A. Next base: position 363,611 of record NZ_JBALNB010000005.1, on the reverse strand, counting down.
ATAAAAGGCCCCATCTGGTTTGACTACATTTAGACCCATCGCGGTTAAACGGTTATAAACATAGTCACGTCTTTTGCTATATTCCTTCTTCATTGGAAGTGCATCATCAATTCCTTCTGTTAAGGCAGCTAAAGCTGCTTTCTGAGCAATTGAGTTTGCACAGGATACATTGTATTGATGAACCTTTAACACGTGCTTGGTGATGTATTCAGGTGCAAATAAGAAGCCAATACGCCAGCCAGTCATCGCATGAGATTTTGATAAACCATTAATGACAATCGTTTTTTCTTTTAGAAAAGAAGCAATTGAAGTATGGGGCTGATCATAGACTAACTCGCTGTAAATTTCATCAGCAAGTACAAAAATATCTCGGTCCCGCAGATAATCTGCAATTTCCTTTAACTCGACATCTGTTAGACTTACCCCGGTTGGATTAGAAGGATAAGGGAGCACAATACAGCGAGTTTTATCGGTAATATAAGTTTTTATCATTTCTAAATTAAATCGGAATTGATTATTCCTTATATCGACATGAATCGGAACTGCGCCACACATAGTAATGATAGGTTCATATCCAGGATAAATTGGTCCAGGCAGGATAACCTCTGAGCCTTCCGTAAGGATCGTTCTAAAGGCAATATCAATTGCTTCACTTGCCCCCATTGTTACGATTACTTCAGACTCTGGTTGATAGGTAAGGTCATATTTCTTGGCAACGAAATTACAAGCAGCCATTCGAAGCTCGATGATACCAGCGTTATGAGTATAAGAAGTGAAATTTTCCTCTATAGCAAGGAGTCCAGCCTTCTTAACATGTTCGGGTGTTTGGAAATCTGGCTGTCCAATCGTTAATGAAATAACATCGTCAATGTGTGAAACCATATTATAAAATTTCCTTATCCCTGATACCTCTATATTTTGAACCTTGTTATTAATTAAATGCTCCACCCTTTGTTCATCCTTCCGTTGCTTTCATGAATACTCTGATTTATAGAATAATTATTAATTAATGGCAAGCATGCCTAGAAACAAAGTAAAAAAACAGCGTGGTCTATGTCTAGTGAAAGAGTTTAAAATTATTTTCGCAAAACTGTAGCAAAAATCTTACAAAGATATACGTAAAAGAAGCCGGATAACCTGGTTTCTTTACGTATATCTTTCTCCTAGCTTTTTAAAAATTGGTTTTTGATATGGTCGGTTTTTCCGTGGATTGGAGGGCGGTGGTTCCACTTCTGTTATCCCGGTGTATGTTTGTAATATGGTTTTTGCTTGGGTAAGCGAAAGCGAGGTTCTGGGATTTCTAACACTGCCGTCCAATTTCCCTAAATGGGGAAGCTCTGTAAAATCTGTCTTTGAAGGTGGTATATGAAAAGTATAAAGACCACATTCGACGAGAACATCAGATTGCTGTTTACTATTGCGAGGATTTTCAGAAAAATGAAGTCCTATTTTCTTTGCTTTTCCATCTTCTATTAGTTTCTTTAATGTTTCATGCTTTAATTTGTATAAGAATTTGGGGTTTGGAGCGGTCTTAGCATGGCGATTAACAATAAAGAGAGCTTGTGAGAGGTGATCAATGGTTAGCATTTCTTTTGTATAGGGGTGTTTTCTAACATAAGTCAAAATATGTTCTCCTTCCTAGCTTACGTTTCGTAAAGCCAAGTTTGATATTAGGTCATTCTTTTATTATTATTTAATTGTAAAACAGAAATTCAAGAATGTAAAAACATTATTGTGGAAAAAAAAGACTTATATCCACCAAATTAAAAAATCCCTATCCAACATGGTAAAGGGATAATTTTTAATCTGTTTTTGCTGAGACCAATGTAAATACAGTTATTTCGGGCTTTGCCATGAAACGAAAAGGAAGCCGGGTAGTTCCAATTCCTCGATTTACATACAAGGATAAAGGATTACTGGTACCAATTGAATAAAAACCTTCGGGATAATTTTTTGCAAAAGGGGGAATAACGAGTGCACCGATAAAAGGTATTTTTACCTGACCCCCATGACTGTGACCGCTTAACTGCCAATGGATTTGATAAGCGGAGGCTTCATCTGCAATATCCGGTGCATGAGATAATAAAAGTTTAAACGAATCCTCTGTTACCTGCTTCATAGCTAGTGACAAATCAGGTTTCCCCAACATCTGATCATCTATACCTAGCAGTGAAATGAAGCTTCCATCATTTTGTTTGATCCTAAGGGATTCATTTAGTAAAACAGTAAAGTTCGATAGTTCCATTAGATTTTTATAGATTTCAGAACCATAACCACCGTGGTCATGATTTCCGTAAATACAATATTTCCCCATATTCGCCTTTAGCTGCTGTAAAATAGGAGCTACTTTATTAATTTCCTTATATTTATTAGGCTCGTCCAATAAGTCGCCAGTAAAAATAATTATGTCAGGCTGTAAATGATTAATTTTTTTAACCAAATTTTTTAGTTGGTTCAAATTATAATGAAAACCTAAATGAGTATCGCTAAATTGGACAATTTTAATCCCATTAAAACTATTGGGTATTAAAGAATGTTTAATCTCCAATTTATTTATTTCAAGAAGTGAAGGTTCGATTCGTTTTGCATAAAAGTAACCGCCTGAACCAAGACCGAGAACGGTGAGAAATGTGCCAAATATGCGTTTCAGGAAGGTTCTCCTTTTCAATTTTTGGGGCATAATGAATTACCAACCTATCTCCATTGTTTTCTCTTTATTAAAAACGAGTCAACTTGTATTTTCTTTAATAATGGTCAATTTTGCAAGTAATATGTCGGAAAATCCTGCAGCAAAAAAGATCTACATTAGTTCATATTCAAAAATGTCAAAAAAATTCATAAAAGCAGCCTTTTGGCTGCTTCCTAATTTTTATGTGTCTAGCTCCAGCGCCTAGGGGCTCGGTGTCATTAGCTTTTCTATCGATAACTAATTGCACGGCTTTGCAATGCTTTCCAGGATTCAATAAATTGATCTATTCCTACTCTTACTTGTTTTTTTCCAGACAGAGGGTCATTTAAATATACATAGTTTGCATTATACCCTACAAGTACAACAGCATGCAGGTCAAGTGGTGTTTTTATTACTTGTTGCCCATGATTCCATTGCTCCCAACGATCTGGTAAGCGATAATCTCCTGTAGTCCAAACCACTACGGGATAACCAGCAGAAACATGGTCCAGTACTTTTTCAAATGGCTGATTTGTTAAATTTACAGCACTGCCTGGCAGCTTTTGGTTGACGAGAGCTTCCATCGGTTTATCAAAGACCGCATAACCCGCCTGTTTACCCGTCATCTCTCCAACGAACCCATCATCTGGGTTTCCCCAACTTATTATATCCCCGTTTGGAGCTCTAGTGATGGGGTCAGGATCTTTTTTAATCGAGCGATATAGCTCCATTTTGTCAGTTTTCACACCTGCATGATTTAATACCATCGACAGGCTTGTTACTTCGCATCCATATCTTAACTCGGGCAGCTGATTAATTAATACAACATCCAGCAACACAGATTCCTTTTTGGCTGGCTTTTGGTTCACTTCTGTAGTGGAGCTGGATGGGTTTGCGGTTTTCTTAATAGCAGGACTCGGTACTTGCTCGTATATTTGTGTATAGTTCTGTTTATCAGCATGCGGTGTAACACTCTCATCCGTATTGTTCCATCCAAACAGTGGAAGAATGGAAACCAATAGGTAAAGTTTTTTCAAACGGAATCCCTCCATTTCAAATGGACTTGGTATTTATCCTTTGAATGTTTGAATAGGTCTATAATGGTATCATTTTGGAAAAGAACAAGTTATCCGAGTTAAGCGTATTGTATATAAGGGTATGGTATAATGAGGAAAATCTTTTGCTGGAGGGTACTTGAATGGATGCATTGGATATCCTAACGGATCTTGAAAATGTCATTCCTTATTTTCAACCAATTTTTAGTGCAGATGAGCAGCGTGTCATTGGGTATGAGGTTTTAGGCAGATATCAGTCAGAAGGTAACATCGTCAGCTTAGGCAATTTTTTTCTTGATGATCAAATTCCAGAGGAATATAAGTATGAGGTTGATCTTTTGCTCGTTCAAAAGGCTTTAGAACTTGTATTAAAGCTTGAAGATGATATTAGTATCTTTTTGAATCGAGATGCCGATTTACTCATGTACGGGCATGGAGAGCCATTTTTACAAGAACTTTTGGCTTTTGAAAAAAGAGGATTGAATTTAAAGAGGATTGTCCTAGAAATTTCTGAAGGAAATTATAAAGGTGATTTTGGTCAATTGGATCACTTATTACAATACTACCGGACATATGGTATAAAAATTGCCATTGCAAGTATTGATAGTGATACCAATTATTTTGAACGAATTGGTCAGCTTAATCCTGAAATTATAAAAATTAATTTACAGCCATTAAAATCAAATGCAGCGGCTGCAAGCTTTACGGATTTATTATTTTCTCTGTCATTATTAGCAAGAAAGGTTGGAGCGACATTACTTTTTGAAAATATAGAAATGAGTTATCAGCTTCAATTCGCTTGGAAAAATGGAGGGAGATATTACCAGGGGTACTATCTCCACCCTCCTGCAGAGATGTTTATCGAGCGTGACATACTTAAAGAGCGTCTTAAGGGAAAATTCCATGAATTTATCACGTATGAGAAAAAGAAGCTCGAAGCACTTTATTCGGCAGCAGAATATTTTCAAGATAAGATTCAAGATATTTTAGTGAGGAATAAAAAGGCAAAGTATGAAGAGTTAATATCTTTGATTGTAAAAGAAATGGATCAAATTGCATTCCGGATGTATGTTTGTGATGAGGATGGCTTTCAAATATCCTCAAATATTTTTAAAGGGGAAAGCGGCTGGTACTCCCAACAGGAATATATTCAAAAGAATTGGAGCTGGCGTCCATACTTTTTAGAAAATATTATTAAAATGAGAAATGATCGTAAAGGAATATTGTCTGATCTATATAGCGATATTGAAACAGGGGAGACGATTCGGACATTCTCCATTCCTATAAGTGGAAATGACTATTTGTTTATCGACATCTCGTATCAATATTTATTTGACAATGATCAATTGTTATAACGAATAGAGTATAGGAAAGGTCATTGAGTGGGAATTTAATAATAACCTTATTAAAGGAGAAAATCGCTCATGAATCTATTTGTTAATGCACTTTCGATTGCTATTGTTGGAATTCTTGCGGGTTCGCTTATCTATACATTATCTGTTGGAAGACAACAAAAGGCTGTTGAAGGAGAAATAGATACACAGATCCCTAAACCAGTACAAAAACATGTTTATTTAGGCAATCCGATTTTTTTGGCTTGGGGTATATTTTTTGCATTGCTTCTATTCATCATCCTTTTTGTTGCTATGACTTTTTTACGATAGGCCTCAATTGAGGTCTATTTTTTATACAATTTTCTTAGAAACACGCAAAAAGGCATATAAGGAATTTGGGGTTTTATGTCTATTGCTGGTGGTTTTTTGCGATTTATTTTTAAGATTTTTAAGAATATTTGTTGATAAAATGAATAGAACGAATGCTTTTTACTGAATAGGGGGAAAAAGGAAATGAAGAAAATGTTATTTTTACTATTCGTAGTTCTATTATTAATACCCTTGTCTCCAAATGCAAATATGAAACTAAACACGAAAACTGAGGTGTTCAGCCTGTTGCAGGAAGCATTTGAAACTCAGATTTCTTTAAGTGAAAAGACTAGGACAAAAAAAGAAATAATCGAATTATTAGATCCTTATTTTTCAAAAGTCTATCAAGAATTATTTTGGAATGAAAATATTTTTGAAGAAGAAGGGGAATTTGTTACATATGGCTCGGATTTTGCACAATATTATATTCCCTTTTTTCAATATTCAAATAAAACTAAAGTAGTCATTTCTTCTGACCGTATTTATGTTTTTGAATTTTTCCCTGCGTCGACAGATGGTCCTGTTGGTTATGACGAACATTATGAGGGGGTATTATTAAACAAGGTTAACGGTGGGTGGAAAGTGGACCAATTTTTATATAATAATATTCCTGATTCTGTCTTGGAGAAAGCATTTTGAGCGATTTGAAAAAAAAAGACCCATTTTTTTCATTTTTATTTGGACAAATGCTGTCTGTTATTTTATTCTTTTACTATTGGCATAAAAACCTGCGGATAATATTCTGGAAAAAATCCATCAGGATAGAAATATGCTAAAAGAGAAACATAACAGTAGAAAGTTTGCTTGTGTTTGAAAGGAGACGGAGCATATGTCACAGCTTCAAGGAATACTAACCCGGTTAAAAAACCTTCAGGAACAGTCTAGTGGAGGTGAACCGGCACAACGCTATTTCGAAGTAAATGGCGAAAGAAAGTGTCAGGTAACATTTCATCCGAAAACAGAAACATTTGAATTAGAAATATATAATGAAAAGGAAAAACCAAAGCGTTATCAATTTGATAATGTAGACATGATTACCATTGAGATATTTGATCTAATTCAATAGGAGCCGGCAACGGTTCCTATCTTTTTTCTGTCGTCTCAGAAGGTCGCATTTTAACGTTTTCATAAAAAAACCCAGTTTTCCGAAAACTATGGTAGAATATACATGTGGTATAACAAACATTGAGGAGTTTTCGGCGATGATAAGTCTTCACAGTGGAGAATTTTTAGAGATAGATATTCGAAAATTAATGATTCCATCCGAGCGAGTTGCTCATGTACAAGTTGGAAATAATCTTGAACATGCATTATTGGTCTTAACAAAAAGTGGCTATACAGCCATACCCGTACTAGATCCGAATTATAAATTACATGGTTTAATTAGTACTCCAATTATTATGGATTCCATACTCGGACTTGAAAGAATCGAATTCGAACAACTTGAAAAAAAAAGAGTAGAAGAGGTAATGATTGTTTCTGTTCCACGAGTAAAGGTAACGGCTTCCATAAGAACTTGTCTTAGGCTCTTAGTAAATCACCCTTTTCTATGTGTTGATACAGAGGAAGGGTATTTTGAAGGAATATTACCAAGAAGTACAGTGTTAATGCAGTTAAATTTAGACGTAAACAAGATGAATAAGAGTGATAAATAGGCTCCCAGAAGGGGGCTGTATTATTTTCTATTTGAGGTGTAAAAATGGGTGATCCAATTTCCAAATCAAAAAGAGGGAAGACAAAAAGACCCCTTGTGTTAGCAGCAGTAATGCTCGCTATGTTTATGGGAGCAATTGAAGCCACAATTGTTTCTACCGCAATGCCCGCCATTGTTGCTGACTTGGGAGGATTTACTCTTTACAGTTGGGTTTTTTCTGCGTACCTTTTAATGAACGCGGTAACAGTCCTTATTTATGGTAAATTATCTGACTTATTTGGCAGAAAACCTATTCTTTTTTTTGGGATTATCGTCTTTCTAATTGGATCTATTCTTTGCGGCTTTGCAACATCGATGGAAGCCCTAATTATCTTTCGTTTAATCCAGGGGTTTGGTGCTGGAGCAGTTACGCCAATTGCTACCACTATTGTGGGCGATATCTACACCGCTGAGGAAAGAGCAAAAGTTCAAGGGTATCTTGCAAGTGTATGGGGGATTTCCGCTGTTACGGGACCAGCAGTTGGTGGATTACTCGTTCAGTACGTAAGCTGGCATTATGTTTTTTGGATTAACATTCCACTTGGAATTCTTTCTCTCATTGCTTTAGGATTATTCCTGCATGAAAATGTTGAAAAGAAAAAACATGAGATTGATTACATAGGGGCATTTTTAATAATGGTATCGGTTTCCACTTTAATGTTCTTGCTAGTTGAAGGCGGAGGCAGATGGACATGGTTCTCTTGGCAGGTATTAGGCTTGATTGTCCTGTTTTTAGTGACAATTACTTTGTTTGTTTTTCATGAAGGGCGAGCCAAAGAACCTGTTATGCCATTTGAAATCTGGAAGGAACGATCTATATTTGTTGCCAATGTGACATCGTTAACGACTGGAATAATGTTAATCGGGATTTCAAGCTTTCTTCCTACTTTTGTGCAAGGGGTAATGGAACAAACCCCAATAGTTGCAGGTTTTACATTAACAGCCATGTCCATTGGCTGGCCGATAGCGTCAACATTTTCTGGGAAAATGCTAAACTCTATTGGATATCGTAAAACTTCTTTGATTGGAGGAGCAGCCTTACTCATTGGAAGCTTTGTATTTGTAACCATGAATGCCTCTTCAGGCCCATTGTGGGCAGCCTTAGGCTCCTTTATTGTTGGTATAGGGATGGGATTAACGTCTACTGCTTTTATCGTTTCCATACAGAGTACGGTAAGCTGGCAGCAAAGGGGAATCGCAACTGCTGCCAATATGTTCATGAGAAATCTAGGAAATACAATAGGAGCAGCTTTGCTTGGAGGAATTCTTAATAATCGATTAGGTATCTTTCTAAGGGAGCATGCAAGTAAATCAGAAGAACCATTAACTGTTGATTCTGCAACTCTTTTATTAAAAGAAAATGAGCAGTCAAATTTATCAGAATCAGCGCGGGAACTCCTTCAGGAAGGGCTTACTCAATCCTTGCATTGGGTATATTATGTGGTATTATTCTTTGCACTTATTAGTTTACTTTTGATAAGCTTTATCCCTAAAAGAAAACCAGGCTCTGCAGCTTAAGCTGCAGGGCTATTTTTTATTATAAGTTTAGCTTTTTAATGAAATGATTTAATTTTCTATATATAATAGTAAAGCGCGGCATCTTACTAAAGAATAAAAGGTGGATGGTTTTGTCCTCAATATCTGAATATCAATTATTATCCGTTTTGGCTCAAGAAATGAATATGCGTAAAGCTTCAGAGAGGCTATTTGTTTCACAGCCTGCGCTGTCTCAGCGCTTACAAACAATAGAGAAGGAGTGGGGAACGAAATTATTTATCCGCTCTCAAAAAGGATTATCACTTACTCCCGCTGGAGAGCATGTCATCCAATTTGTTAATGAGGTACTGGTTAAGGAAGAAAAGGTACGTGAAACGATTAACTCATTACAATCCGGTGTATTTGGTACATTAAAAATAGCTGTCGCTTCAATAGTAGGTCAAAATTGGCTGCCGCCAGTGTTAAAAAAGTATAGTAATACTTATCCTCAAGCAAAAATTTCATTAATTACTGGTTGGAGCAGTGAAATACTGAAAAGTCTATATGAAGATCAAGTACATATCGGTATTATAAGGGGAATGCCAGATTGGAAAGGGGTAAAAATTAAACTATTCAGTGATCCACTTTATTTGGTTGATCGAGACATCACCAGACCTGAACAGTTATTAGAAACTGATAGGCCTTTTATCCAATTTAAGAGTGATTCAAATTATTATCAGGAAATTCAAGATTGGTGGATGCGGCAATTCAAAGCTTCACCTAAAAGAACAATCGTTGTCGATCAAATTGAAACATGTAAACAATTAACCTTTAATGGTTTAGGGTATTCTATCTTGCCTGGAATAACTTTAAATAGCACTGAAAAGGAAATTTATAAAGTTCCTTTACTTGATGAAAATGGTGAATCACTCAAACGTGATACATGGTTATTAGCGTATGAATCTTCTTTTCAACTAAAACAGGTGCAGGCTTTTGTGGATTTAATTAAAGAATATTGCGGTCAAAGCGGCAAATGATTATGTTTATTTTTCTTGTTTTCAATACTTTTGTTTGGTAAAGTAATTTTAATTATATTTGGGGGTTTTACCATGAAAATGATGGATGCCAATGAAATTATTTCTTTTATTCAAAACAGCAAGAAATCAACGCCAGTAAAGGTGTATGTAAAAGGAGATTTGGAAGGTATCAATTTTGGAAGCAATTCTAAAACATTTATAAACGGTAATACCGGTGTCGTGTTTGGAGAATGGTCTGACATTAATCCAGCCTTAGAATCAAACCAAGCAAAAATTGAAGATTATGTAGTTGAAAATGATCGTCGAAATTCTGCGATTCCATTATTAAATACGAAAAATATTAATGCCCGTATTGAGCCAGGTGTTACAATTCGTGACCAAGTAGAAATTGGTGATAATGCTGTTATCATGATGGGTGCTGTTATTAATATTGGAGCAGTTATTGGTGAAAAAACAATGATTGATATGGGGGTTGTTCTTGGCGGCAGAGCGACTGTAGGTAAGAATTGTCATATTGGTGCCGGTACAGTTTTGGCAGGTGTTATTGAACCACCATCCGCACAGCCTGTCATTATCGAAGATGATGTTTTAATTGGTGCAAATGCCGTGGTGCTAGAGGGTGTTAGAGTAGGGAAAGGTTCTGTAGTTGCTGCAGGTGCGGTTGTTACTAAAGATGTAGCGCCGTATACAGTGGTAGCGGGAACCCCGGCGAAAAAAATTAAAGATATTGATGAAAAAACAAAATCAAAAACAGAAATTATGCAAGAACTTCGCCAACTATAGACCTAAACAATTAGAGAGCGTGGAATTTTTCCACGCTTTCTTTCTAGTACTGTCCAGCTCCACTAGAGTAAACTTCGGAAGCGTTACTTCGCACGAAAGAAAAGCGTTAGCTTTTATGAGGAGCGCCCTAGCGGCTAGTGTCCTTCGCTCTCCGCGAGTAAAAATCCCTTCAGGATTTTTACCTACCTACGATAAGTCAACATCGAATGCGCCAAATCTGCTCCTGCGCCATAGCAAATTCAGAGTAGCGGCTGTTCAGCTCGTCGCAAAGCTGCAATGAAGTAATTCAAGTAGCGGCTTGGCTCTTCGTGTTTCCTTTATCTCAGTTGGAGCGCTCTAGGCAATACGCCGCTGACCAGGGCGCTTGCGATTTCTAATTAAGGAGTGAAAAATGTGAACCCTTTTATAAAAATCAGACGTGATTTGCATCTTATCCCAGAATTAGGATTTCAAGAATATAAAACCCAAGCTTATTTATTATCCTACATAGAAACCTTATCACAAGAGAGAATAGCTATTAGAAAATGGAGAACAGGACTATTTGTAAAAGTTCATGGTACAAATCCAAGGAAAACAATCGGCTATCGAGCAGATATTGATGGTCTACCCATTGTTGAAGAAACAGGATTGGAATTCTCTTCCACTCATATGGACCAAATGCATGCCTGTGGACACGACTTTCATATGAGTATCGCGCTGGGAGTACTAACCTATTTTGTTCAAAACCCAATTGAAGATGACATTTTGTTTATTTTTCAACCAGCTGAGGAGGGACCAGGTGGTGCTGAGCCAATGCTGAAATCTGATACCATGCAGGAATGGAAGCCGGATGTTATTTTTGCTCTACACATCGCACCTGAATACCCTGTAGGATCGATTGCATTAAGAGAAGGGCTATTATTTGCGAATACCTCAGAACTGTTTATCGATCTGAAAGGAAAAGGGGGCCATGCAGCCTATCCACATCTAACGAATGATATGGTAATAGCTGCCTGTTCGCTTGTGAGTCAGCTGCAAACGATCATATCTCGTAATATAAATCCATTAGACAGTGCGGTCATTACCATTGGCAAAATCGCTAGTGGGACTGTTCAAAATATTATTGCTGAAAAGGCTAGGCTCGAAGGAACTATTCGAACTCTTTCCGATGAGGCAATGGATCATGTTAAACATCGAATTGATGCTGTGGTAAAAGGGATTGAGACAGGCTTTGAATGTGAGGCGGTAATTGATTACGGTGCGATGTATCACCAGGTATACAATAATGAGGAAATTACGCGGGATTTCATTCATTACATCAAAAAAAATACATCTGTTAATGTGATTGAATGCAAGGAAGCAATGACTGGAGAGGATTTCGGATACATGCTGAAGGAGATTCCAGGCTTAATGTTTTGGCTTGGAGTAGATTCGAAATACGGACTTCACCATTCAAAGTTAAATCCGAATGAAGACGCGATTAAAGTTGCCATCGACATTCTGTCTAGTTATATAACATATCAAGGTAATCGTTAATTTTTAAAAAAAGGGGGTTAAAAGATGGAACTACTTGAGCCAATGCCAGATTTAACTGGTGCAGAGGAATGGTTAAATGGAGAAGTTAAAAGAGAGGATTTAGTTGGTGATAAACCGACTCTTATTCATTTCTGGTCAGTCAGCTGTTACTTGTGTAAAGTAGCCATGGCACAGGTTAACCAGTTCCGTGACCATTATAAAGATGAATTAAATGTGGTTGCCGTTCATATGCCAAGATCCGAAGAAGACTTAGATATCGCTCAAATCAAAGCTGTTGCTGCGGAACATGGTATAAATCAGCCTATTTTTGTTGATAGTGAACATAAATTAGCAGCGGTATTTGACAACCAATACGTTCCTGCTTATTATCTATTTGATCACGCTGGAAAACTCAGGCATTTCCAAGCGGGCGCCAGAGGGTTGAATATGCTGGATAAAAGAGTAAACCGCATATTAGAAGAATTAGAAAAGACTTTTTAGGCAGATTTTACGAGATTGTTCGTTCATCACGAGCAGTCTTTTTTAATGGCTCTTTCTAAACCTTTGGCAAGAAACAGACTTTTTATTCTTTTTTGTAACCATCTGAAATTATTACCGTCGGTATTAATAATAGACAAAAAGGGGGTTTGCTTTATGAAAAAAGTACTACTTTTTTTTATTCCGATTATGCTGACTCTTTCCCTGGCTGCCTGCAGTTCAAGCAGTAAGAGTGATGAGGCGAAGATAAGTAGTGACAATACTGCAGAATTTGATTCGGTACAGGATAATAAAGTGGAAAAGTCAGAATCATTAGCGTTGGATAATAACGCAGCACAAGACCAAACTTTATCAGCAGAGATAGACGTCCCTAATCAAATGGTGATCTATCAAGCCGATTTACAACTACGTGTGAAGAAGTTTGAAAAAACGTTGGAAAGTCTTGAAGCACAGGTAGAGAAATATGGTGGTTATATCGCTGAATCTAGTGTATCTAAGGATGGAGTAGAACAAGTAAGCGGGAGAATCAGTGTTCGCATTCCCCAGCAGAACTTCCAGTCATTTTTGCATGACGCCGAAGGTCTGGCTGCAGAGGTTTTACAAAGAAACATTTCTGGCACTGATGTAACCGAAGAATATGTGGATCTTGAGTCTAGATTAAAATCTAAAAGGGTCGTGGAAGAACGATTAACGTCTTTTATGGAAGCTGCGCAGAAAACAGAAGACCTTTTGAAGATTTCAGCTGATCTTGCTGCAGTTCAGGAGGAAATTGAAACCATACAAGGGCGAATGAAATATTTAGAAAATCAAACTTCACTGTCAACCGTCCATATATCTCTTTATGAAAATAAAGTGATTGTTCCAAATTTAGAAGATGAAGACCTTAAAACTTGGGATAAAACGAAAAAACAATTCATGAAAAGTACAAACCTATTGTTAACAGCTATTTCAGGTTTCATTGTTTTCCTGTTAGGTAATCTACCTATCTTAGGGATGATTGGTGTAATTGCTGTTATCATTTATTTTAATGTAAAGAAAGTAATCAAAAGAAAAGACAAGGAGTAAAACTTGTATATTCAACTATTTTGGATATGCTATGATAAAATTGATTAATGACTTTTGCTGGGGGAGTAATAGTGAAGAAAAATTTTGCAGTAATCGGTTTAGGCAGGTTCGGCGGGAGTATTTGTCGTACTCTTTCCGATGAAGGTTTTGAAGTACTTGCGATTGATAAAAACGAAGAAAGAGTAAACTCATACGCCATGATTGCCTCACATGCAGCTGTTGGTGATACCACCGATGAGGCAGTACTTAAAAGTCTCGGCATTCGAAATTTCGATCATGTAATCGTTGCAATAGGTGAGGATATTCAATCCAGTATTCTAACAACTTTAATTCTAAAGGAGCTTGGTGTAAATCATATCACGGTAAAAGCCCAAAATGATTATCACGAAAAAGTTCTTATGAAAATCGGCGCAGATAAAGTTGTCCATCCGGAACGAGATATGGGAAGAAGAATTGCTCATAATATGTCCTCAAGCAGCGTATTGGATTACCTGGAACTATCTGATGAACATAGTATCGTTGAAATTTTCGCAAATAGTAGGATAAGTGGTCATACAATACTTGATTTAGACATTCGAAAAAAATATGGGCTAAATATTGTTGCGATAAAAAGAGGAATGGATATTATCGTTTCTCCAAAAGCAAATGAAGATATTCGTGCAAACGATGTATTGATCGTAATTGGTGCAGATGAAGACATTGATCGATTTGAGCGGAAAGTAATGCAATAGGAAATATCTTAGCCTATGTCTTTAGCGTTAAAGCTTGACAATAAAGAAGAAGCGCCCCATAAAGGCGCTTCTTCTTTACTATACTTCCATAATGATAGGTAAGATCATGGGTCTGCGTTTTGTTTTTTCGTAAAGGAAAGGTGATAATGTATCGGTTATTTCATTTTTTATTTCTGACCATTGGCTCGTTTTACGTTCCATAACTTTATTTAAGTGTTTAGTTATTAAATTTTGAGCGTCGTTTATTAAATCTCCAGATTCTCTCATGTAGACGAATCCTCTTGAGATAAGATCAGGTCCAGAAGCAATTTTGAAATCTTTCATGTTAATGCTTACGACAACAACGACTAATCCCTCTTCTGAAAGAATCCTTCGATCGCGTAAAACAATATTTCCGATGTCGCCAATTCCGCTTCCGTCAATATAAACTGAGCCTGAAGGGATTTTGCCGGCCACTTGCGCACTGTTATCAGATAGCGCTAAAACTTCACCATTATCCATGATAAAACAATTTTCTTCGTTAACGCCACAATCCACTGCTAGTTTAGCATGCATTCTTTGCATTCTATATTCACCATGTATTGGCATAAAGAATTTTGGTTTTATTAAACGAAGCATTAATTTTTGTTCTTCTTGACCACCGTGTCCAGATGTGTGGATGTTACTAAGTTTACCGTGAATAACTTCAGCACCCGCTCTGAATAAACTATTGATTGTTCGATTAACACTAATGGTGTTCCCAGGTATTGGTGAAGAGGAGAAGACTACTGTATCACCAGGGATAATTTGAATTTGTCTATGGGTACCATTCGCAATTCTAGATAAAGCAGCCATTGACTCACCCTGACTACCTGTACATAAAATGGTAACCTTGTCAGCAGGCAGTCGATTAATTTGATTCGCTTCGATAAATGTTTCTTTTGGTGCATTAATGTAGCCAAGTTCCTGACCAATCGTAATCGCCGATTCCATGCTTCTGCCAAAAACAGCTACTTTTCTACCATTCGCTACTGCTGCCTCAACTACTTGCTGCAATCGATAAATATTAGAGGCAAAGGTCGCAAAGATGAGACGGCCAGTAACCTTCCGGAAGATATCATCAATGCTCTCACCAACCAACCGCTCGGACATCGTAAACTCAGGGATTTCGCTATTTGTACTATCAGATAGTAAACACAATACGCCTTCTTTTCCAATTTCAGCCATCTTGGTTAAATTGGCAGGTTCGCCTACTGGAGTAAAATCAAATTTGAAGTCGCCCGTATGGACGATTTGTCCTGGTGGGGTCTTAACAACAATACCGTATGAATCTGGAATACTATGTGTGGTACGGAAAAAGGTAACAGATGTCTTACGGAATTTAATCACATCATCTTCTTGGATCGGAATAAGCTTTGCGTTTCTTAGTAAGCCGTGCTCTTCAAGTTTATTTTTTATAAGTCCTAAAGCAAGTTTTCCGCCATAGATAGGAATATTTACTTCTCTTAGCAAATAAGGAATACCGCCAATATGGTCCTCATGTCCATGGGTAATAAACAATCCCTTAATTTTATCTTCATTTTTTACTAAATAGGTGTAATCAGGGATAACGTAATCAATCCCTAGGAGCTCATCCTCTGGGAATTTTATTCCTGCGTCAATCAGAATAATTTCATCCTGAAATTGCACAGCATATGTGTTTTTACCAATTTCACCCAAACCGCCTAAAGCAAAAACTGCTGTTTGGTCATTTTTTACAAATTTCATAAATTATCAAATCTCCAATACTTTATAATCTTCATTTTGTTGCTCGTATTCTAAATATGCTCCTGTTACTGCTTGTACAAATTCAACGTTATAGCCACGGTCATTTATTTTTTTTCTAACATCCCTTACAGATTCTCCTTCCACAAAAAGAACCTTTGTTTTTTCTCTTACAGGAACTTCCTTGTTTGTTTCCTGAAAATAAACTTTAAATACCATAATTCATTCGCTCCTTAATCGATCATGACTTTTTCTATTATATAAAATAATTACATTTTTTTCATTTAAATTCACTTTTCACCTAGAAAGTAAACACTTGGAACTATAGAAAAAATATGTAAAAAATACACTGATAATCAATTTACAATAAGGAAGGAGCCCTTCGCAAGTTTGAAGGGCTCGAAAAAAGTGTTGTTAGGCAATCGATTTTTTTCGTAATAAATCTTTCCACTGTTTTAAAAGCTTCTTTCTTAGCTTCTTTAACATAGTGGATCATCTCCTTACTTACTATTTTAAACGATCCTTGTCCAATGTAAAGCAAGCCATGTAGATTTATTAAAGATTTTTTTAAAAATAAGCTTTTTATACTGATATTATATGGTATAAACAAGAATTCTATCATGGATAAACATGGAAGAAGTGTGAAAGTTTAATAAATTGACATTTATTCCTGTTATGTTAGTGTTTATTTGAGAAAATTATTGAATAGTGAAATAAATGATAAAACCGTAAAGAGGAGTTAGAATTATTATGAAGAAAATAGTTTTTTTTGATATAGATGGAACTTTGCTTGACCATGAAAAACAGCTCCCAGCAAGTACAAAAAAGGCAATTCGTATATTAAAGGAGAATGGTGTGTTCGTCGCAATTGCAACTGGAAGAGCACCTTTCATGTTCTTAAATTTGAAGAAAGAATTAGATGTTGATTCTTTTGTAAGTTTTAATGGTCAATATGTAGTATTCGAAAATGAAGCGATTTATAGAAATCCGTTAAATCAATCAGAGTTAAACAAATTCCTCCATGTTACGAATGCTAATGATCATCCCTTAATATTTATGAACGAATCCACGATGAAGGCGACGACTGAATACCATTCTTATATTGAGACAAGTTTGGGGAGCCTTTTATTTCCCCATCCGGAGGAAGATGCATCTTTTTATATCGATAAGGAAATATATCAGTCCTTACTTTTCTGCAGCCAAGATGAAGAAAAACAATATTTTGAGAAATTTCCTGAATTTGATTTTATTAGATGGCATCCCTATTCCGTCGATGTATTACCAAAAGGTGGTTCAAAAGCGGAGGGAATAAAGCAAATGATTGATAGGCTGGGGTTTGATTTGAAGGACGTTTATGCATTCGGTGATGGCATGAATGATTTAGAAATGCTGAAAGCCGTTGGAACAGGTGTTGCAATGGGCAATGCGGTTTCTGAGGCAAAAGCACTTGCTGATTTAGTTACTTCTGATGTTTCCCAAAATGGAATTTGGAATGGGTTAAAAGAATTACAGTTAATCTAATGAAAATAGCGGTAGAGCTTAAGAGCTCTACCGCTATTTCTATCGCTCTATTGCGATTGCACCTTCAATTGGTTTGAACGGATCTTGTTTGTTAATATGATCATAAAACATAATTCCGTTTAAATGATCAATTTCATGTTGAAAACAAATTGCTGGAAGTCCTTTTAATCGGAGTTTAACTTCTTCTCCTTCCAAGGAAATGCCTTTTACTGTAATTCGAGCAAATCGTTCCACGAATCCTGGGAAATTTTCATCCACTGAAAGACAGCCTTCTCCTGAAACAAGGTAAGCTTTTTCAACAGAATGACTGACAATTTTTGGATTATATAATGCGTAGCTAATTAAGTTACCTTTGTCATCAAGGAGGTGAACAGCAATCATCCGCTTTGAAACATTAATTTGTGGTGCAGCTAACCCGATTCCAGGACGTAATTTATATTTTGAGGAAAGTTCAGGGTCTTGGCTATTTTGTACATATTCTAAAAGACTTTTTAGGATTTCTCTATCTTCTTCCGATGGCGGCATTGATACTTCTGCTGCTACTTTTCTAAGTGTCGGATGGCCGTCTCGAATGATATCATCCATCATTAACATGATTCCATTCACTCCTGTTTATAAACTAAAGATATTGATACTCAATAGTCTATCAGACTATTCCAGAAAAGTTAATTGGAGAATAATCATTCTTCACAGTTGTTTAAAGATAATTTCAAACAGTTATTGTCAAGAATATAAAGTATAGATATAGTAAGAATTGTAATCAGTTAGGGGGTTGCCACTTGTCTATTAGTAGAATTAGTCTCGTCGTTTTATCCGTTTTTGCAGGTGTTTCCTTGTTAACTGGCTGTGTTAAAAAGGAGAGGCCAGCTGAAGAAATGTATCAAGTTTTAGAAAAAGTTGTCGAAGCAGAGAAGGAATTTGAAGAGCAGCAACAGCCACTTGCAGCTTTAGAAAAGCAAGAAAAGGAAATGTATAATCAGATTATGTCTATCGGTTTAAAACAGCATGATGAAATTGTGAAGCTTTCTGAAGAAGCACTTTTAATAAATGAAAAAAGACGAGAACATTTACAAAAAGAAGTCGATAGTATTCAAGCTTCAAAAACGGAATTTAAAGAAGCAGAAGAAATAAAGAGTAAAATAAAAGATACTCAACAAAAGAGAAAAGCTGAAGAATTATTTGAAATTATGACCCTTCGATACAAAGTTCATAACCAACTTTCTCAAGAATATACCCATGCTTTAGAATTAGATAAAGAATTATATATAATGTTAAAAGATAAAAATATAACTTTTGAGAATCTTGAATCTCAGGTAACGGAATTAAATACTACGTATAAAGATGTTTCTGAGGCCAATGAAGAATTTAATAAACTAACTACACAATATAATAAGTTGAAACTAGAGTATTATGAAGAGGCAGGACTTAAACTTGAAAAATGATAGTAAAAATCGGCCTGCAATGGCTGGTTTTTTTTGCAGAAAATCAAAGGTATTTTAATATAACAGGGGAGAGTGGGTAGTGATACAGAAATGATTTATTGATGATAAGTTAATTATATATTCATGTTGTAAAATAATAAAACATAGTATTTGACGAGTTAATGTTGTTGATGTAAACTCAATATGGAATTATTTATTGTACTATTAATTTTTTTAGAAAAAATGGTACAGAACAACAGACTAAAAGGGAATTTTATCCTTCATGTTGTTTTAGGGTTTTGGGTAATCTAATATGAGGAATTTATTTTACATTTTTGTAATGGAAGAAAGGAAGATGTGACGAATGGCTTCTAAAACTCAGAACGCTCAAGTCGATGCTAAGAAAGTACTTGAAGTAGTAGAAGATCAATTTACAACGCTTCAAATTTTAAATGAAGAAGGCGAAGTTGTAAATGAAGCAGCTATGCCAAATATAAGTGATGACCAACTGCAGGAATTAATGCGCCGTATGGTTTATACACGTATTCTAGACCAACGTTCTATTTCGTTAAATCGTCAAGGACGTCTTGGTTTCTATGCACCAACAGCAGGGCAGGAAGCTTCTCAGTTAGCTTCTCAATTTGCTCTTGAAAAAGAAGACTTCATTTTACCTGGATATCGTGATGTGCCACCGATTGTCTGGCATGGTCTTCCTTTATACCAAGCGTTTTTATGGTCCAGAGGACATTTTGAAGGCGGACAAATTCCTGAGGGAGTTAATGTTGCTATTCCACAAATTATTATTGGTGCACAGTACGTTCAAACAGCTGGTGTTGCGCTAGGATTTAAAAAACGTGGAGTTAAGGCTGTTGCGCTTACATATACAGGTGATGGCGGAACTTCTCAAGGTGATTTCTATGAAGGTATGAACTTTGCAGGTGCATACAAAGCACCAGCAATCTTTATTGCTCAAAACAATCGTTTTGCCATTTCAACCCCTGTTGATAAGCAAACTGCTGCTAAAACACTTGCTCAAAAGGCAGTGGCTGCCGGTATCCCTGGTATCCAGGTAGATGGTATGGATCCATTAGCAGTGTATGCAGCAGTTAAAGATGCTCGTGAGCGTGCAATTAACGGTGAAGGACCAACATTTATAGAAACTTTAACATATAGGTATGGCCCACATACGATGGCTGGAGATGATCCTACACGTTATCGTACAGCTGAGCTGGATAACGAATGGGAAAAGAAAGATCCGCTTGTACGTTTCCGTAAATTCCTTGAAAAGAAAGGCTTATGGAATGAGGAAAAAGAAAACGAAGTGATCGAACAAGCAAAAGAAGAAATTAAAGAGGCGCTTAAAAAGGCAGATGCTGCTCCTAAGCAAAAGGTAACGGATCTAATGAACATTACGTATACCGACATGCCAGACAGCTTAAAAGAGCAATATGAAATTTATTCAGCAAAGGAGTCGAAGTAAGTCATGGCTCAAATGACAATGATTCAAGCAATTACAGATGCAATGCGTGTGGAATTAAAAAATGATCCCAATGTTTTAGTTTTTGGTGAAGATGTTGGTGTAAACGGCGGTGTGTTCCGTGCAACTGAAGGATTGCAAAATGAATTTGGCGAGGATCGTGTATTTGATACACCTTTAGCAGAATCAGGAATCGGTGGTTTGGCGATAGGTCTAGCCCTGCAAGGCTTCCGTCCCGTTCCAGAAATCCAATTCTTTGGGTTCGTTTATGAAGTAATGGATTCTATTTCCGGACAAGCAGCTCGTCTTCGTTACCGTACGGGCGGGAAATTCAGTGCTCCGATCACATTCCGTTCACCATTCGGAGGAGGCGTACATACACCAGATATGCACGCTGACAGCTTAGAAGGCTTAATGGCACAACAGCCAGGTTTAAAGGTGGTTATACCATCAACACCATACGATGCCAAAGGTCTGCTTATCTCATCTATTCGTGATAATGATCCAGTTATTTTCCTTGAGCATATGAAATTATACCGTTCTTTCCGTCAAGAAGTTCCTGAAGGTGAATATACGATTCCACTTGGGAAAGCTGATGTAAAACGTGAAGGTACAGATATTTCCATCATTACTTACGGTGCAATGGTTCATGAGTCCTTAAAAGCTGCTGAAGAGCTGGAAAAAGAAGGATTCTCTGCTGAAGTTATTGATTTACGTACAGTCAGTCCGATTGACATCGAAACGATTATTACTTCTGTTGAAAAAACAGGCCGTGCCATTGTTGTTCAAGAAGCACAAAAGCAAGCTGGTGTAGGTGCCAACGTTGTAGCTGAAATTAATGATCGTGCTATTTTAAGCTTAGAAGCACCGGTTTTGCGTGTAGCAGCACCTGATACGATTTACCCATTCCCACAGGCTGAAGCGGTATGGCTTCCAAACTATAAAGACATTATTGAAACAGCGAAAAAAGTATTAACATTCTAATATAAGTTGGGAAATAGTAGGACTGTTTCCCTTTTATTTTCTTATCTAGATCGGTAGAAATTTATGCAAAAATAGGAGGATGAATCCCAGTGAGCGCAACAGCAACCACATTCCAATTTAAAATGCCTGACATTGGTGAAGGTATTCATGAAGGCGAGATTGTTAAATGGTTCATTAAGCCAGGCGATAAAGTCCAGGAAGATGACGTACTTTGCGAAATACAAAATGACAAAGCAGTTGTAGAGATTCCTTCACCTGTTGAAGGTACAGTAACAGAAGTTTTAGTAGCAGAAGGAACAGTTGCAACAGTTGGACAGGTACTAGTAACATTTGATGCTCCAGGTTATGAAAACCTGCAATTCAAAGGTGACGACCATGCTGAGGAAGCACCGAAGCAAGAAGCTGCACCTGCACCAGCAGCTCAAGAAACTCCAGCCACACCACCGCCAGCTCCACCTGCATATGGAATCGGCGTTACAGAACCACAAGGACAAGGAGTAGTAGACCCTAACCGTAAAATTATTGCGATGCCATCTGTTCGTAAATATGCTCGTGATAAAGGTGTGGAAATCACACAAGTTCCAGGTTCTGGTAAAAACGGACGGATCGTGAAAAACGATATTGATGCATTCTTAAGCGGCGGTGCTGCAGTTACGGCACCACAAGCAACAGCAGCTCCAGCGGAAGAAGCAGCACCTGCAACTGCCCAAATTCCACAAGGAGAATATCCTGAAACGCGAGAAAAAATGAGTGGAATTCGAAAAGCAATTGCAAAAGCAATGGTTAATTCAAAACATACTGCACCACACGTAACGCTCATGGATGAAGTGGATGTAACCAAACTTGTTACACACCGTAAAAAATTCAAAGAAGTGGCTGCAGCTAAGGGCATTAAGTTAACATTCTTACCATATATCGTAAAAGCATTAACAAGTGCATTACGCGAGTTCCCTGCGCTAAATACATCACTTGATGACGCTACAAGTGAAATTATCCATAAGCATTACTATAATATTGGAATTGCAGCTGACACGGAAAAAGGCTTATTGGTTCCGGTTGTTAAAGATTCTGATCGCAAATCAGTATTCTCAATTTCAAATGAAATCAATGAATTAGCTGGAAAAGCACGTGATGGCAAGCTTGCTCCTAATGAAATGAAGGGTGCGTCTTGCACGATTTCGAATATTGGTTCAGCTGGCGGCCAATGGTTTACACCTGTTATTAACCATCCAGAAGTAGCAATACTTGGTGTAGGAAGAATTGCAGAAAAACCAATCGTACGTGATGGTGAAATTGTGGCAGCTCCTGTATTAGCATTGTCATTAAGTTTTGACCACAGAATGATTGATGGAGCGACAGCTCAAAATGCATTAAATCACATTAAGAGATTATTGAACGATCCAGAACTATTGTTAATGGAGGCGTAACAAATGGTAGTAGGAGATTTTGCAATTGATACAGATACTATAGTCATCGGTGCTGGTCCTGGCGGTTACGTGGCTGCAATTCGTGCAGCCCAGTTAGGTCAAAAGGTGACGATTGTAGAAAAAGAATATATTGGCGGCGTTTGTTTGAATGTAGGTTGTATCCCGTCAAAGGCTGTAATTGCTGCTGGTCATCGTTACGAAGTAGCAAAACACTCCGATTCATTCGGAATTAAAGCTGAAAATGTAACAGTTGATTTCTCAAAGGTTCAAGAATGGAAAGCTGGAATCGTGAAAAAGTTAACTGGTGGCGTAGAAGGCTTATTAAAAGGAAATAAGGTAGAAATCGTTCGTGGTGAAGCATACTTTGTGGACGGGAATTCATTACGAGTAATCGGTGAAAACTCTGCACAAACATACAATTTCAAACATGCGATTATTGCTTCAGGTTCTCGGCCAATCGAGCTGCCAACTTTTAAATACTCAAAACGAATTCTTAATTCAACTGGCGCCCTAAATTTACAAGAACTTCCTGAAAAAATCGTTGTTATTGGCGGCGGTGTTATCGGAATCGAGCTTGGCGGTGCCTATGCAAACTTTGGTACACAAGTAACGATTCTTGAAGGTGCAGATGAGATCTTGGGTCTTGGCGTATTTGAAAAGCAAATGGCTGCACTTGTTAAGAAAACCATGAAGAAAAAAGGCGCTGAATTCTATACAAAGGCTATGGCTAAAGGTGTAGAAGAAACTGAAAATGGTGTTGTTGTCACATTTGAAGTTAAAGGCGAAGAAAAGAAAATTGAGGCTGATTACGTATTTGTTATGGTTGGACGCCGACCAAATACAGACGAAATGGGTCTTGAACAAGTTGGTGTAAAGCTTACAGATCGTGGAATTATCGAGATTGACAAGCAGTGTCGTACTAGTGTTTCGAATATTTATGCGATCGGTGATGTTGTGGCAGGTCCTCAATTAGCTCACAAAGCATCGTATGAAGGGAAAATCGCTGCGGAGGCGATTGCAGGTCATAATGCTGCTATCGACTACCTAGGTATTCCTGCAGTAGTATTCTCAGATCCAGAACTTGCGAGCGTTGGTTATACTGAAGCGCAAGCAAAAGAAGAAGGAATTGATGCTAGTTCCGCAAAATTCCCATTTGCAGCAAATGGACGTGCTCTTTCACTTGACAGCGCAGATGGTTTTGTTAAATTAGTTTCACGTAAAGAAGATGGAGTCATAATCGGTGCCCAAATTGCTGGTGCAAGCGCATCTGATATGATTGCTGAACTAGGGTTGGCAATTGAAGCTGGAATGACAGTCGAAGATTTAGCATTGACTATCCATGCTCATCCAACATTAGGAGAAATTACCATGGAGGCTGCTGAAGTGGCACTTGGT
This sequence comes from Neobacillus vireti, assembly GCF_036962345.1. GTDB lineage: Bacteria > Bacillota > Bacilli > Bacillales > Cytobacillaceae > Neobacillus > Neobacillus vireti_A. The sequence continues at coordinate 339,440 of NZ_JBALNB010000005.1, read as the reverse complement.
ACTCCTATCCATGTATTGAAATAGAAAAAAAAAGTCCTTTCCGTACTTAATTGGAAAGGACTTTTTTTGATGCTGTGTTAAGGCAAATCAACAGCCAAGTTTAAACACAGCCTTTTTTTAAAAAAATAATATATCTACCCATTTTATTCATATATTTAAAACAATGCTAGTTATTAATTTCAAAAATGTTCTTAAGTGGTGATGAATAATGCGGGTATACATTATTATAATATTGCAATTAATCATTTGGAGTGCTTTTACTCTAATTGAATGGTTATCAAAGCATGACCAACTATTATACAAAGTAATAATGTTTTTTGTCTTTTTCTATTTAGCCTTTGTACTTTGTAACAAAATCACCAACTCAACGGGGAAAACACTTTTTATAACCTCCTTAAGTCTTGTGATCTATACGTCGATTCATTATACACTTGTTCTAATTACCCATTAAAAAAACTCCCAGGATGGGAGTCAGAAGATATTATTTCCTTGGATAATAATACATGATACGTTCGTTGAAAAGATGAAGTTCACCTTGCAGCTTCTTAGCTAGAAATTTACAGAATTCATTTGCTTTCCCTTTATCCCCAAACGTTGACTGTTCTGGAAGGGTAACCTGTATGTATGTTTGAATTCTTTCAGTACCATCTTCATCACGTACCTTTTCCTTATCGACACCGATTAAAATAGCAAAATACCTATCGTTAGTGGAACTCAAATAAAACCATTTTCCTTTTGCTTCATTCTTTTCCATGATTTCATATGGAAATGCATTTTCACCATATTCCCAATCCACTTGATTACCTGTTTTTCCAGTAATATCTTTATAATAATAAAAGAGTTCCTTTACTTCGTCCACAGTAATCGTTTGTTTTGCAGATGAAGGAACTAGTTTAATGAATGCGTTTTCAGCCATCATTAGCCCCCCTATTCGTTACATTTATTATCTCTCTTATTCTAGCATTGTAAAATCAAATTTGACAACAATTAGATATACAGATGAGGTTTTAGCTAATAAGATCTTTAATGTGTGAAAAATAATTAAATGTGACATACAATTTAGGCTTGAAATATATAATGTGTTATATTATTATTAAATTAACAACAATAATACGCTTTCAAAGTAATGCACATTTCATAATGAAAAGGGGATTGAAAAGATGGGTACAATCGTTTGCCAAGCCTGTGACTCAACAATTGATCATTTTGAAGATGAAAAAGTAACAGTTCTCTATTCAAGATGTAATTGCTGCGATGGTCATCATTCCGAAGAAGAAGTATAAAAAAATTTTCTAAATAGAAACAGGATTCCTCAAGGGAATCCTGTATTTTTATTTTATAGCCTTATATTCCTTAATTACCCGGATGTTTTTGATTTCTTCATCTTCTGGTCCCTGAACAGGCAATCCGGCCTCAACATTTTCTTTAATATAATGAAGGTTTTCTTTTGTGATAATTTCACCAGGTATAAATATCGGTATTCCAGGCGGGTATACCATAATAAACTCTGCAATAATCCTACCCTCAGATTCATCAAAAGGGATCACTTCTGTTTCAGCATAGAATGCGTCTCTTGGTGTTAATGCAAGAATAGGGATTTCTGGTAATAAAACTTGAATCGGTTCGATTTTTTCTTCCCGGTGTTCTTGCTCCTCCGCAAGTTCCTTTAAGGCATTAACTAATAATTCTGCTTCTCGATCTGTATCACCAATTGTTACGATACAAAGTATGTTGTATAAGTCTGACATTTCTACTTCAATATTATGTCTTTCTCTTAACCATTTTTCGACTTCATATCCAGTTAAACCTAATTCCTTAACTGAAATAATCAATTTTGTTGGATCATAATCGAATGTTGCCTTTGAACCTAGAATCTCTTCTCCAACGCAATATAAATGATCGATTTCATTAATTCTTTTACGAATCATTTGCGCCAGATTTATTGTTTTATCAATTAATTCTTTCCCTTTTGTTGCTAATTGTTTTCTTGCAACATCTAGGGAAGCAAGTAATAAATAGGAGGTTGAGGTGGTAGTCAGCATACTTAGAATGGCTTGAACGTGTTTGGCAGAGACTAGACCCTCTTTTACATTTAGAATAGAGCTTTGTGTCATTGAGCCGCCAAGCTTATGAACGCTGGTGGCAGCCATATCCGCACCTGCCTGCATGGCTGAGAGCGGCAGTTCATCATGAAAATGAATATGAACTCCATGGGCTTCATCCACTAATACAGGGACATTATGGGAATGCGCTAGTTCTACAATCTTTTTTAAATCAGCGGAAATTCCGAAATAGGTAGGGTTTATCACTAAGATTGCTTTTGCATCAGGATGCTGTGTAAGAGCTTTTTCAACTGAATCAATCGTAATACCATGTGAAATACCTAAATCCTTATCTATTTCCGGATGAATGAAAACCGGGATGGCCCCTGAGAAGACAATGGCTGACATAATAGATTTATGAACATTTCTAGGGACAATTATTTTGTCTTCAGGTCCACACACGGCCATAATCATTGCAATAATAGCTCCACTTGTTCCTTGAACAGAAAAGAAGGTTCTATCTGCACCAAATGCCTCAGCTGCTAAATCTTGTGCTTGTTTAATGATGCCTTTGGGCTGATGGAGATCGTCAAGCGGACCAATATTAATTAAATCAATCGATAATGCATTATCACCAATAAAATTTCGAAAATCAGGGTCAATTCCAACTCCTTTTTTATGACCAGGAATATGAAATTGTACTGGATTTTTCTTCGCATGTTCTAATAAACCGCTGAATAACGGTGTTTGATTTTGAGACAATTTATTTCCACACCTCTTTATTTACAAAATGCATTTATATAAATTCAAAACAAATGAATTATAGCACTAATTATTTTGCTTGCATAGAATTTTTTATCTTTGGTGAACCAGCTTTTAACATGTTATGTTAGTTTCCCTTTAAAACAGGAAATTTAACCTTTGGTGGAGAAATAAGATGGTAACAATAATTTAGGAGGGGTTTTGTTGAATTGGCAGACGAGAGTAACTGAAGTACTTAATATAAAGTATCCAATTATTCAGGGAGGGTTAGCTTATCTAGCTTATTCTGAGCTTGCTGCAGCTGTATCCAATGCTGGCGGCCTTGGTCAGATTACAGCCATGTCCCTTGATAATCCGTCTCAGCTTCGAGAGGAAATAAGAAAAGTTAAAATGCTGACAAATAAACCATTTGGTGTTAATTACGCAATTGGACAGCATAACAGACCCTTTGAAGAAATGCTTCAAGTAGCAATTGATGAAGATGTCCCTGTAGTATCAATGACAGGAGGGAATCCTGCAGCAATCTTTGAACAGTTAAAAGGTACCTCAATAAAAAAATTAGTTCTTGTAGCTGCTAGGAGGCAAGCTGAGAAGGCGGAAGAGCTTGGTGCTGATGCAGTTATGGTTGTAGGACAAGAAGGTGGTGGACACTTAGGAAGGGATGATATTGGAACCATGGTATTAATCCCACAGGTAGTTGATGCAGTTTCTATACCGGTAATAGCTTCAGGTGGTATTGGAGATGGCCGAGGGTTAATGGCAGCACTTTGTCTAGGAGCAGAGGGAATTGAAATGGGGACACGATTTATTGCAACTAGAGAGTGTGTCCATGCGAGTAAATTATATAAAAAAAGATTAGTTGAAGGCTCCGAATTAAATACAGTAGTAATTAAACGTACACTAGGGAGTCCGGCTCGTGCTATTGCAAATAAATGGACAGAAAATATTCTTGAAATTGAAAAAGAAAATGGGAATTACGAACAGTTGAAGGAATACATCAGCGGAATCGCCAACAAGCGATATATTTATGATGGAATAGAAGACGAAGGTTTTGCGTGGGCAGGACAGGTAATGGGACTAATTAAAGATGTACCTACAGTTTCTCAGTTATTTCATCGAATGATTAGTGATGCAGAACAAATTCGTGAAAAATGGGCAAAATAAGGGTATTATACATATAGCAGGCTGTTTTAAAAAGATTGTTGTTAAAATCTTAAAGCCGATTTTAACGTGCCAAAATATATTTTGCTCTTAAGAATACAGTTTGCAGGCTCTTTTCTTATTAAATTTTGTTCAAAAAAGTAGGAAAGTTTAAGAAAAGAGCCGTTAAGTAACTAAAATAAGCAGGTGAAAATTTGGAATATCAATACCCGATAGATTATCATTGGACAACAGATGAAATTGTCGACGTTATTAAATTCTATGAGGCAATTGAAAGGGCTTATGAAAAAGGAATAGAGCGTGACGAACTCTTGACCATTTATCGCCGTTTTAAGGAAATCGTTCCGAGTAAAGCGGAAGAGAAAACCCTTTGTGGTGAGTTTGAAGACATAAGTGGCTATTCATCATACAGGGTGATAAAAAAAGCGAAAGACCTTTCGTCTGGAGATAACATCATGATGAAACAATAAAAAAACTCCGAACTTTTGTTCAGAGTTTTTTATTTACTATTTTGTGCAATTTTATATAAAGGTGCAACTTTTTTAAATACATGATCTACTAGCTGCAGGAACTCCTCTGGATCCATTTTTGTTACTGTTTCCCTGTCAATTTCATATCCACATAATAATTCGGCTTTCTTTACCGTTCCCAATCGTTCAAACATGTTTTTTAATTCTTCTTTAGATAGGTCTCCATGCTGTACGGAATTGGGCTTCATATGATCCACTGACCAAACGAATTCTTTCGGGATTTCTTTATAAATTTTGGTTATTTTTTTTGTAAATCTTGCAGCCATTTCCTGTTTTTTTGGTGCCTCATAAATGACTGCAAACCATATAAATAAATGGGTTTCCCAAAGTCCTATTTGAAAATGTGGAAGCATTTTATACCCACGGGGATTATTTGCAAAGGCAACCCAAGTATCTTTTGGCGGGTTGATCGTTCTTCTTGCGTGTTTTGCCACATGAGCAAACATTTCATCACCAGTTAATGTTGTTAATGCCGGTGTAAAATATTGTCCTAGAATATCTAATTTAGGTCGGATATTATCAATCAAAGCTTCCATCCTTGCCTCTAAACCATCTATTTTAAAAACATTGAAATCTCCATTTTCAAAGCCGTTAAACTCCATTTCTACTTCCCCCAATTGCAGCATTTGTCATTAATTGTAGCATACAAGCAAACGATCAAGAAACAACATGCTTATATAGGTTAACGCACAAATTTGTTGCAACCTTACATGCTGGTTCATATTATATTACTAAAAATAGTCAGAAAAATTAAATAACAAATGAAAGGAGAAAGCCGAAATGAAACAACTAATGAATACTTCACTAAAAAAAGTTGGAGAGAAAGAAAGAACTGCTTATTTACGTTTAGAAATGGATTATGAGCTTGCAACGCTATTTGAAGCCATTGAGGAAAAAAATGAGAAGAAAATGAAGGAATGTAAACAAAAATTAGAAAAAATCCGCCAAGAGTTAGTAAAACTAAAGGCTCTTTGATAAATTTCTTTCAAAGGGGATTCTATATAGAATGAAAATACAGAAAAGTAAATTGAAATTATAAAACGAACTCTGTGAGGATGTAGAGAGTTCGTTTATTGTTTTGCCCGACAGTGAGCCATTCTTATAAGAAAAACGGTAAAAGGGTTGTCTAAAAGTTGATGGCTATCATTTATTTGTTTAAGCTTGAGATAGTTGGCTAATCTTTTACATATAATGAACATAGATAAGAATTTGGAGGGAAGACATGGACTGGGAATACATTGATCTTCATGCCAAGCAATGGGTAATGGAAGCTGGAGATAAAATCCGAGATTCTTTCAATAAAACATTAAATATTCAAACCAAATCCGATCCTAACGATTTGGTAACGAATATTGACAAAGAAATTGAACAATTTTTTATAGGTAAAATCAGAGGAACTTTTTCAAATCATAGAATTTTAGGTGAAGAGGGGTTTGGCGATGCAGTTAGTGATCTTGACGGTGTAGTATGGATCATTGACCCCATAGATGGAACGATGAATTTTATTCACCAACAAAGAAATTTTGCCATATCCCTTGCAGTTTATGAAAAGGGAATAGGGAAAATTGGAATTATTTATGATGTTGTTCATGGCGAACTATATCATGCCATTGATGGCAAAGGTGCTTTTATGAACGACATGCAGCTGCCTTCTTTGAGCAAGAAGACTGTTAAGGAATCAATCATAGCTTTAAATGCTACTTGGGTAATGGAAAATCGCCGAATTGACCATAACCTCATTATCCCCCTAGTCAGAGACGCGAGAGGGACAAGGTCATATGGTACAGCTGCACTTGAAATGGTATTTGTGGCAACTGGCAGAGTAGATGCTTATATTTCTATGAGGTTGTCGCCTTGGGATGTAGCTGCAGGTGCAGTAATAATTAATGAATTAGGTGGTGTGGTAACGAATTTAAGAGGAGAGAAGCTTGACTTTCTATCACAAGATTCATTGCTTACAGCCAAGCCAGGATTGCATCAAACCATATTAAACGATTATCTTAAAGAAGGAAAATGGTAAAAAAAGAAGCCAAAACGAGGCTTCTTTTTTACATCTCACCTTTTGCACGTAGCTTTGCTTTTGTTTTAAATCCTAATCCCATTACTGCCATTACTGCAATAATGCAGCCAACTATCCCTAAAATACTTTCTTCTCCAATCGCAACTCCTATGCCCATAATGCTGAATGCAGCTAGTATCGCGTAAACGACAAAAATCCATTTAATTTGCTTCATTTTGCTCTGTCCCCTTTGTTTTTTAAATAGAGTAATCGTTATGGTAATATTTTTTATAGTTTTATTCTACATAAAATGCGTTTAGTTTTCCATCATTAATGTGGTATAATACTTTAGCCGTATATGGGAAACTATAAATAGCTTAAATTTTTGAAATAGAGGCAGGAGTGAATTACTTGAAAATTAGAGAAGATATTCGTAACATAGCGATCATCGCACACGTTGACCACGGGAAAACGACTTTGGTTGACCAATTATTAAAGCAGTCTGGAACATTTCGTACAAACGAGCACGTTGAGGAACGTGCAATGGATTCAGGCGATATTGAAAGAGAACGCGGAATAACGATTCTCGCTAAAAATACAGCGATTCAATATAAGGATAAACGAATCAATATTTTAGATACACCTGGACATGCTGATTTTGGCGGCGAGGTTGAACGTATCATGAAAATGGTTGATGGTGTTTTACTCGTTGTTGATGCATATGAAGGAACAATGCCACAAACCCGTTTTGTGCTAAAAAAGGCATTAGAGCAAAATTTAACTCCAATAGTGGTTGTTAATAAAATTGACCGTGACTTTGCTCGTCCATTAGAAGTAGTTGATGAAGTAATTGATTTATTTATTGAGCTTGATGCGAATGAAGAACAGCTTGAATTCCCAGTTATTTATGCCTCAGGAATTAATGGGACAGCTAGTACTGATCCAGAAAAACAAGAAGAAAACATGCAATGTCTTTATGATTCTATCGTAGAAAACATACCAGCACCAATTGACAATCGCGATGAGCCTCTTCAATTTCAAGTAGCACTTCTTGATTATAATGATTACGTAGGCAGAATCGGAATTGGTCGCGTATTTCGCGGGAAAATGCATGTTGGACAGCAGGTTTCATTAATGAAAATAGATGGTTCTGTAAAACAATTCCGTGTAACAAAAATCTTTGGTTTCTTTGGATTAAAACGTCAGGAAATTCAAGAAGCAGTTGCTGGTGATTTAATTGCTGTTTCAGGGATGGAAGATATTAATGTTGGTGAAACAGTTTGTCCAATTGAACATCAGGAAGCATTGCCAATCCTAAGAATTGATGAACCAACATTACAAATGACCTTTGTTGTAAATAACAGCCCATTTGCAGGTAGAGAAGGTAAGTACTTAACTTCTAGAAAAATTGAGGAAAGACTGCTCGCTCAACTGCAAACAGATGTAAGCTTACGTGTTGAAAATACTGATTCTCCGGATGCATGGATTGTTTCAGGACGTGGTGAGCTGCATTTATCCATTTTAATTGAAAACATGCGCCGTGAAGGCTATGAGCTTCAAGTTTCTAAGCCTGAAGTTATTGTTAAAGAAATTGATGGTGTCCGTTGTGAGCCAATTGAAAGGGTTCAAATTGATGTACCTGAAGAGCATACAGGTTCCATAATGGAATCAATTGGTGCACGAAAAGGTGAAATGATTGATATGATTAATAATGGCTCTGGCCAAGTAAGATTAATCTTTAATGTCCCAGCACGTGGACTAATAGGCTACACCACAGAATTCTTAACAATGACTCGTGGTTATGGAATTATTAATCACACATTTGACAGCTACCAGCCAATGGTTCAAGGCCAAGTAGGAGGAAGACGTCAAGGTGTGCTAGTATCAATGGAATCAGGAAAAGCTTCTACTTATGGTATTATGAATGTTGAGGATCGTGGAACAATTTTCGTCGAACCTGGGACTGAAATTTATGAAGGAATGATTGTTGGCGAACACACCCGTGAAAATGATATTACCGTCAATATCACAAAGGTAAAGCAAGCAACAAACATTCGTTCAGCGAACAAAGACCAAACTTCCGTTATTAAAAAACCAAGAATCATGACATTAGAGGAGGCTCTGGAGTATCTAAACGAAGATGAATATTGTGAAGTTACACCGGAGTCTATCCGCTTACGTAAGAAAATCTTAGATAAAAATGAACGAGAAAGAATGGCCAAAAAGAAAAAAGTTGCAGAATTAAGCTAATATCTTTTTTCGGGGGAGGTAATAGGAGTGAATGTGGCGGACCGGCTTTCTTTTTTTCCAGCTCTCTACAACGTAACCGAAAATCCAAAAATGGGAATGTGGCTGCTTTATTTAACGATTGTAGCTCTATCCATATTGGTTTATAAACTTGGCTTTGCTCAGAAGCTGCCAATCGCAAAATCAATCATGATTTATATCTTTTTAGCGGCAGGATGTACGATCTTAACTGCGCTAGGAATTTTTTTACCAATAACAGAGGGACTGGTTGTGGCGGCATTAATTTTGATTATTTACAAAATTCGCCTGCATCAGTCTAAAAAGCAGCAAACTGAAGCAAAGTAACGGGGGATAATAAACATGCGATCGGTACAGGATGCACTTTATAATTGGCTTTCGATTAAGATTGTTTGTGACGCACGACCTGAGGATACGGCCGCAAGAGAAACATTAGACCTTTTTGATGGGATCATTAAGGATGAACAACATCTTACAAACGTTGAAGTTACTACTGATGAAGTGATGTATTATGTTTCCTATATTCACGAAGGGGAATCAAAGAAGACACGGTTTCCCCGTGAACTAATCGAGGTTATGCTCAACCAAATTAATCAAGAGCCAGATAAATATTGTAACTTTCCATTTGAAGATTAAAAAACAACATGCCCATCGGCATGTTGTTTTTTTACCATTCATCCTTTTCAGACTGCGTTCGATATAATCTAAAGTTTCCAGTTTCAATTCTCGCTTTGGTCTTTTCGGAAATTCTACTGCTGCAGTCTTGACACATATATGTATGGATAGGACGATTTCGGAGCCGTTTTGCTATAAACGATTCATCTTCTATCGATTCAATTTTATCACAGATAACGCATTTTACTCTCATAATGCACCCCAGTCAATTCTAGTCTTGCTTTATTATACCTAGTATATCATGCAAATATAGATACTGTTAAATCAATCTGATTAAGTTGCTGAAAAAAACAGATAATAGTACTATGAGAATATCTGTTTTTTAACAGGAATAGAATGAAGGGGATGTAAAGATGGCGAATCAAGTAGAACCAAAACTCATTAAGCCATTATTTGATGAGTTACAAAAAGAAAGGTTTGTAACATTAGCAACAGTGGATTTTGAAACTGGTGGTCCGAATGTAAGTGCAATCTCTTGGGTATTAGCGAAAGATGAAGAAACCATCTATTTTGCTGTTGATAATAAATCAAGAATTATTCAAAATATTACACAAAATAGTAATGTGGTAATCAATTTAATTGCAAATGAATCTACATATTCCATACAGGGAAATGCGACTTTAAAAGAAGAAAGACTTCAAGATGTTCCTTTAAAGCTGGCATTAGTAGAAATAAAAATCGGTGAGGTTAGGGACGTAATGTTCTATGGTTCTAAAATTGTTACTGAGCCCCAGTATGACAAAACCTATGATAAAAATGCAGCTGCCAGGTTAGATAAGCAAGTAATGGAATCAATGAAAAAAGCTTAGTCCATGATGGACTAGGCTTTTATTTATAATGGTTCGATTGGTCTTCCTGGTCTTTCTCTAGGCTTTTCTTTTGGTCATTAGGTAGTTCTTTCTTTGGTTCTTCTGGAGCATTCTTAGGATTTGGGTCTATGATATCCCCTGGTATTTCGGGCATTAATCTGCCTGCAACGTCCGCGAGTTCCTCCATAATTCCTTGTATCGGTCTTCCTTTTTGGATGTCTGCTGAAATTTCTTTTAATCGCTGATTTGTATCTGCATCAGCTACGACAATGGCTCGCGCTCCATACGGGTCTTCTTTTAGACTTTCAGCTACTGAATACTTTATGGTTCCGACTTGAGAACGTTCAATCTTTGAATTTACATCAATTCCAACTATCGCATACCTTCCTATTACTACAGCTGTTGCATCATTAACATTTGGAATACTGGTGGCAAGCTCAACCAAGCGTTTGGAAATTTCCTGACCAGTTTTCCGGTCGACATTCTCAATATTACTGTTCTTAACTTTAACTAATGATTGCTTCTCATTGTTTTGAGCATTGTTTGTGTTGTTACAAGCTGTTAAGACTAATACTAAGGTTGTAAATATCAAAAGCTTTTTCATTTAAAGATCCACCTCCAAAAAGAGTTGTCTGTGCGATTTATACGTTAGCTATATTCAACTTACAATTATTGTGCGGAAATCCTTCTATCTTTATTCGAACAAACATATATTTTACCAAAGTCCTATCTAGCAATGTGTTAGTCCAACCCCATTAACTAACCTAATCAACTAGAAAAAGTGGAGGCGTCGCTTTGAGTAAAATATACGTGTTAGATACAAATGTCTTATTACAAGACCCGTATTCCATATTTTCTTTCGAAGATAATGAAGTAGTCATTCCTGCAGTTGTCCTTGAAGAAGTGGACTCAAAGAAGAGGTACATGGATGAAATAGGAAGAAATGCACGCCATGTATCAAGATTAATTGATGGATTAAGAGCAGCAGGAAAGCTTCATGAAAAGATTCCTCTAGAAAATGGTGGAACGGTTAGAATTGAGCTTAATCATCGTGCATTTCATGAATTGCAGGAAATTTTTGTTGAGAAAACAAATGATAATCGAATTCTTGCAGTAGCAAAAAATTTATCAACAGAAGAACAACTGAAGGAAAATGGAAAGCCTGTAATTCTTGTTAGCAAGGATGCATTGGTCAGAGTAAAGGCTGACGCAATAGGGTTAACAGCAGAGGATTTTTTGAGCGACAGGGTGGTTGAAATTGACCATATTTACACCGGCTTTTTGGAAGTATATTTAACTGGTGAGCTGCTAGGGGCTTTTTATGAAAAAGGAGAATTGCCTTTAACTGAAATTGGAAAATATTCTTTCTATCCAAATCAATTTCTAATTATGAAAGATGCACTGGGAGGTTCAGCTTCAGCATTAGGAATGGTGGATAAAGGAAGGAAAATTGTAAAAAAACTTGCGATTAATCAGGATCATGTCTGGGGGATTCACCCAAGAAATGTCCAGCAAACTATGGCAATTGAGTTATTACTGCGGAAGGACATACCACTAATAACCTTAATAGGTAAAGCTGGAACAGGTAAAACCCTTCTTGCTTTGGCAGCTGGTTTAATGCAAACAGAAGACTTCAGAGAGTTTAAAAAGTTGTTAGTAGCAAGACCGATTGTACCTGTCGGTAAGGATTTAGGGTATTTGCCTGGTGAGAAACAGGAAAAACTAAGACCATGGATGCAGCCTATTTTTGATAATCTTGAATATCTTTTTAACACAAAAAAACCTGGTGAATTAGACGCAATCCTAGCGGGGATGGGATCAATAGAGGTAGAAGCACTAACCTATATTCGCGGAAGAAGTTTGCCAAAGCAATTTATCATTATTGATGAAGCGCAAAATTTAACTAAACATGAGGTAAAGACAATTTTAACTCGGGTAGGCGAGGGAAGTAAGATTGTTTTAATGGGGGACCCAGAACAAATCGATCATCCATACCTAGACGCCTACAATAATGGTTTAACCTATGTAGTCGAACGTTTTAAGGACCAAGTTATTTCAGGACATGTTAAGCTTTTAAAAGGGGAGCGGTCTGGTTTAGCAAGGTTAGCTGCAGACTTACTGTAAACCGAGGATGATCCTATATAAGATAATACGCAGAAACGGGTACCATACTGGCACCCGTTGTTTCCTATTTAAGGTTGTGTTTGTAATAATGATTGTTGTTAAAATCCTAAAGCCGATTTTAACGTGAATTAGATATTTTGCGTATTAGAATTTAGATTGCAGGCTCTTTTCTTATTATATTTATGGAATTTTCTGCAGAAAATTAGCACAATCATTAAATTTTATTAATATAAGCAACAAAGTATAAGAAAAGAGCCTTATTTAATAATAAATTCTCTAACAGATTTAATTGGGTTTTGTTGGTTAGAACCATCTCCATAATAAACGTGGACAGGTCCGTCTTCAGAAAGTGGTTTCCCGGATACTGAAAAACCAAGAATTAGATCCTTTGCGATATCAAGTGATATTTCATGTTCTGATGAAGCTGTTCTAATGATTAAACTAGAAGCATTTTCGTCCGGTTCTGCATTTTTTATAAATGGCTGAAATGGAATACCGAAACTTCCAGTTAACATCTTTTCTTTCTCGTATTTCTTCTCCGTTTTTAAGGTTGGCGGGTAGATCGCACCTTCCATTATTTCACGGTCCCAGTGTTTTGAAATCGATTTTGTATATTTCTCAAGTTCATCTGATTTTTCATTAGTTGTAGAGAAGTAAGTATTCAAATCAATTTTCCGATCGTCAAAAATCCAAACAGTAGGATCAAGAGTAATCGTATATTTAACCTTACCTGATAGTATTATTATGTTTTCCATCCATTCATTCCTCCAGTTCATGTCTATTAAAGTATAACGTGAAATAGAGTGGATGTCATATAAGGAATATGCTGAAACCATAACCCCGCTCGTTATTGTTCTTGCATTTTTCTGTAGTAAAAGGTAAAATTTATAGATAAGTTGGGTTATCGCTCTGAATGGGGGGATCAATGTTGGCGTCTGAAATGATTGTAAATCATCAGGAAAAAGCTTATGCCTTATTACAGGCAGACGCTGAAAAAATATTAAAGCTTATTAAGGTGCAAATGGAAAATCTCACGATGCCTCAATGCCCGCTATATGAAGAGGTATTGGATACGCAAATGTTCGGTTTATCAAGAGAAATAGAATTTGCTGTTAGATTAGGCTTAATTGATGTCAAGGATGGTAAAGCGATTCTAGATAAATTAGAAAGAGAATTATCTGCGCTTCATGATGCATCCATTAGAAAATAGCTAAAGAACTCAAACAATGGTGAAGAATTGTTTGAGTTTTTTATTAACTATTTCCATTATCAGAATATTCCTATTCAAAAGATTGGAGTAATGTAACTTTTCCTCACCTAATTCGTATCGTTTTCTATTATAATAGCAATAACTACAATTTTAAAAACGAGGAAGTTATCACATGTTAAAAAAAATTTTAAAATCCTATGATTACTCATTAATTATTGCAATTATCTTATTGGCTTTATTTGGATTAGTGATGGTTTATAGTGCTAGTATGGCATCGGCAGTACAAAGATATCACGTTCCAAGTGATTACTTTTATCAAAAACAAAAGCTGTATTTAATTGCCTCGGGTGTTATCTTTTTGTTTATTGCTTTATTTCCATATAAAATTATGCAGAATACTAAATTTTTACTCCCGATGGTTGGATTATCTATTCTGAGTCTTATGGGCCTTTTCGCATTTGGACAAGTTAGAGGAAATGCGCAAAGCTGGTATGATTTTGGCTTTATCAGTATTCAGCCGGCAGAGTTCGTAAAAATATCATTAATCATTTATTTGTCAGCTGTATATGCAAAAAAACAGGCATATATTAACAAATTCAATCACGGGGTTTTGCCACCACTGGCTTACCTAGTAATTGTTCTGGGATTAATTGCCTTTCAACCAGACTTTGGTACTGCACTTATTATTGGTTTAATTGCTAGTACGATTATTATCTCTTCAGGTATGAATTTCAAAAATATTACTAAACTGCTTTTGCTTGTTATGATTCTAATTTCACCTGTTTTTTTAGTATTACAAGATGAAATATTCTCAGAAAAACGTATGGAACGATTTCAAGTCTTGAGTGACCCATTTCAAGATGAATTGGATTCAGGATTCCACCTGGCAAACTCATATATTGCGATAGGCTCAGGCGGTGTAAATGGTCTAGGCTTAGGTAAAAGTGTTCAGAAATTGGGATATTTGCCTGAATCTCATACTGACTTTATTATGGCAGTTATTGCAGAGGAATTAGGTGTATGGGGTGTTGGCTTCGTCATTATTACACTAGCCTATATTGTTTTACGTGGTATTTATCTCGGACTTCGTTGTAAAGACCCTTTTGGCAGTTTATTGGCCATAGGTATTTCAAGTATGATTGGGATACAGTCATTTATTAATTTAGCCGGTATCTCAGGTGTTATGCCGCTGACAGGTGTACCATTACCATTCGTAAGCTATGGGGGATCTTCATTATTACAATTATCAATTGCTGCTGGTATTCTAGTAAATGTTTCGATGTTTGTGAAATATGAAAGTAAATATAAAAAGAAGCAAGCAGAAAAAGGGGAAACAGTCAAACAACAAGATGGAAATGTATATCAATTTCGAACATAGCGCTAGGGTAAAATATAGTTCCCTGCGCATTAATATAATAAAGGGAAAAAGAGGTGCTTACATTGTCAAGACAAGTCAATAAAGTGTTAGTCGCAAACAGAGGGGAAATCGCGATTCGAGTTTTTCGGGCATGTTCCGAATTAAATATTAACACGGTGGCGATTTATTCCAAGGAAGATAGTGGTGCCTATCACCGCTACAAAGCCGATGAGGCTTATTTAATCGGCGAAGGGAAAAAACCAATTGATGCCTATCTAGATATTGATGGAATTATTGAAATCGCAAAGTTTAGTGGTGCCAATGCAATCCATCCAGGTTATGGTTTTCTATCGGAGAACATCCATTTTGCTAGACGCTGTGAAGAAGAGGGGATTATTTTTATTGGTCCAACCTCCGATCATCTAGATATGTTTGGTGACAAGGTCAAGGCAAGGAAACAAGCAGAATTGGCCGGGATACCAGTCATTCCAGGCAGTGAAGGTCCAGTTAGCAGCCTGATTGATGTGCAAGAATTTACTCAAAATCATGGTTTCCCGATTATCATTAAAGCAGCCCTTGGCGGCGGCGGCCGTGGTATGAGGATTGTTAATAAAGTAGAGGAAATGCAAGAAGCTTTCGACCGAGCTAGATCAGAAGCGAAGGCAGCTTTCGGCAGTGATGAAGTTTACTTGGAAAAATTAATTGAGAAACCAAAACATATAGAAGTGCAAATATTTGGGGATAGAAACGGTAATATCGTCCATTTATATGACCGGGATTGTTCTGTACAGCGCCGTCATCAAAAAGTGGTGGAAGTTGCCCCGAGCGTATCCATTTCCAATTCATTGCGTGAGAAAATTTGTACTGCAGCCGTTAAATTAATGAAAAATGTAGGTTATTTAAACGCAGGGACGGTTGAATTTCTTGTTTCAGGCGAGGACTTTTATTTTATTGAAGTAAATCCAAGGATACAGGTTGAACACACAGTAACCGAAATGGTAACTGGGATTGATATTGTACATACCCAGATTTTAATAGCTGAAGGTCAGGATTTACACAGTCCAATTGTTGGAATACCTCCTCAGGATGAAATCAGGGTTAACGGTTATGCTATTCAGTCTCGTGTTACAACAGAAGACCCTTTAAATAACTTTATGCCTGATACTGGAAAAATTATGGCGTATCGCTCCGGCGGTGGATTTGGTGTTCGTCTAGATGCGGGAAATGGTTTTCAAGGTGCGGTAATAACACCCTATTATGACTCTTTGCTTGTGAAGCTTTCAACATGGGCATTAACTTTTGAGCAGGCTGCGTCCAAAATGGTACGGAACCTAAGGGAGTTTAGAATTCGAGGAATTAAAACCAATATTCCGTTCCTTGAAAATGTTGTAAGACATGAGAAGTTTAGACGAGGAGAATACGATACTTCATTTATCGATTCAACCCCTGAGTTATTTGTTTTCCCAGTAAGTAAAGACCGTGGAACCAAAATGCTTTCCTATATCGGAAATGTAACCGTGAATGGTTTTCCGGGAATAGAAAAGAAGAAAAGACCTGTTTTTACAAAGCCTCGTATTCCTAAATTAAGGTATGATTTTCCTTATCAAGACGGTACGAAACAGATTCTTGACCATAGTGGTGCAGAAGGTCTTGTTCAATGGATTAAGAATCAAAACAAAGTATTATTAACCGATACCACCTTTAGGGATGCTCATCAGTCCTTGTTGGCCACAAGGGTTAGAACAACAGATATTCTCCATATCGCAGAGCCGACAGCCAAGCTGCTGCCTAACCTGTTTTCTTTTGAAATGTGGGGAGGTGCAACGTTTGACGTGGCGTATCGATTCCTGAAAGAGGATCCATGGGAGCGGTTGAGGCTGCTTCGTGAGAAAATTCCTAATGTTCTGTTTCAAATGTTAATCCGTGGCTCTAACGCAGTTGGTTATACAAATTATCCTGACAATCTTATCCGTGAATTCGTTAGTAAATCTGCCGAAGAAGGGATAGATGTTTTTAGAGTATTTGATAGTTTAAACTGGGTACCTGGTATGGAAATTGCCATTGAGGCAGTACGGGATAGCGGAAAGATTGCGGAAGCAGCCATTTGCTATACAGGGGATATTCTTGACCAGACTAGAGTGAAGTATAATTTGAACTACTATAAAGCCCTAGCAAAAGAACTAGAAAACCAAGGCGCACATATATTAGGAATAAAGGATATGGCGGGCTTACTTAAGCCAGAAGCAGCGTATAGATTGATATCTGAATTAAAAGAAACGATTGATATTCCAATTCATCTTCATACGCATGATACAAGTGGAAATGGAATTTTCACTTATGCACGCGCCATTGATGGCGGAGTGGATATTGTAGACACCGCATTGGGTACGATGGCAGGGCTTACCTCACAACCCAGTGCAAACTCTCTTTATTATGCATTAGAGGGAAAAGATAGGAGAGCAAATGTAAATATAGATGCTTTGGAACAGCTTTCCTACTATTGGGAGGATGTACGGAAATATTATCATGATTTTGAAAGTGGAATGATAGCACCGCATTCAGAGGTATATCAGCATGAAATGCCTGGAGGGCAATATAGTAATCTTCAGCAGCAAGCCAAGGGAGTTGGTCTTGGTGAGCAGTGGGATGAAGTCAAACAAATGTATACACGAGTAAATCATATGTTTGGAGACATCGTTAAGGTCACACCGTCTTCAAAGGTGGTTGGTGATATGGCGCTGTTTATGGTGCAAAATAATTTAACGGAAGAAGATGTTCTAAATAGTGGGGACGCATTAGATTTTCCTGATTCCGTAGTTGAATTATTTCAAGGGTATCTTGGTCAACCTCATCAAGGTTTCCCAGAAAAATTGCAAAGTGTTATTTTAAAAGGAAAAAAACCATTGGAGGTCCGTCCGGGAGAAATGCTTCCAAAAGTTTCTTTCAAGCAATTAAAGGAAGAGTTAGTGAATGAATTCGGAGAAGACATTTCGGATACTGATATTATTTCATATGCACTTTATCCAAAGGTTTACAAAGAATATATGAATACGGTAAATCTATATGGAAATATTTCATTCCTAGATACTCCAACATTCCTTTATGGTCTGCGGCTTGGTGAAGAAATAGAAGTAGAAATTGAAACAGGAAAAACACTTATTGTAAAACTTGTCTCAATTGGCCAGCCACAGTCAGATGGAACACGTATTGTTTATTTTGAACTCAATGGACAACCGCGTGAGGTAAATATTAAAGATGAAAGTATTAAATCAACAGTTGTTTCTAGACTAAAAGCAGACCCTAAGAATGAAATGCATATTTCTGCAACGATGCCTGGGACTGTTGTAAAACTATTGGTAGAAAAAGGGGAAATGGTAGAACGAGGCGACCATCTCTTGATTACTGAGGCTATGAAAATGGAAACGACTGTACAGGCACCTTTTTCAGGAGTAATAAAAGATATTTATGTAAAAAATGATGATGCCATTCAAACAGGAGATTTACTACTTGAATTAGAAAAATAAACAAATAAAAAAGTTGCCATCAGCTGGCAACTTTTTTTATTTGTTTTTTCGTGATCGGGATAATAATAAAAGAAAATAACTTAGTACACCAAATAAGCAGGTAATAAATAGAGCATGCAGTAAAGCGATGTATAGATTTAGCCGGGTAAAGATAACTAAAGCTCCCGATAAAACTTGAAGGGATACGAGTGCAAACGCACTTATCCAGCCCCAATAAATCACTTTTTGATTTCGATACTTTTTTATAGATAAGTATGCAGCGTAACATATCCAAATAAATATAATACCTGCAGCTGCGCGGTGCCCCATTTGAACCCATTCATATAGATTAGTTGGAAGCGCTGGGCTATCATTAATACATAACGGCCAATCACGGCAAACTAAGCTTGATTTGGTATGACGTACTAAAGCACCAGTATAAATAACAAAGTAGCTATAAATGGATATAGAGATAATATGAAAGCCCATTCTTTTATCAATGATGAGTTTATCTGCATCAAACTTTTTATCGATTTCAAAGATTAGTAAAGTAAGTAAAAAGACAGCTGCGAAAGAAATTAAAGATATTCCAAAGTGAAGTGCAAGAATAAAGTCGGATTGTTCCCATATTACAGCAGCTGCCCCAATTAATCCTTGTAAAACTAAAAAGAAAAAAGAAAGAAAAGATAGGAATTTGGTCTCCCTAATATGCCCAATTGCTTTCCAAGTCCAAATGGATAAGATTAGCACCATAAAACCGACAGCACCAGACACAAGCCTGTGAGCAAGTTCAATAATTAATTCTGGAGTTATGTCTGTTGGTACAAATTCACCATTACAAAGCGGCCAGGATCTCCCGCAGCCCATTCCAGATTCCGTTTTTGTTACAAGTGCTCCGCCTAGTAAAACTAGGATCATTCCAATAGTAGTGGCAACGGCTAACCACTTTAAAGAACGTCGCAAAAGATCACCTTCTTAAGTATTTATTTATTAATTTGCTGTTGGATATTAATGTCAATATAATAAATGTGAATGAACCAGATAAAAGTACCTATATATCATAACGAATACATGAGAAAAAGAACAGATTAAAAACTTAGATTTTTAGATTACATTAAAAAAAATGAATAACTTTACGTTTTCACTATTATTATAGTGAAAACTATCGTTGAATAGGGTTAAAACTAATTGGTAAAATTGAATAAGTCCTTTATACTTCTATATAACAACATTTTAAAAAGGACTCTACTGTACAACACTAGGAAATGATTAAATTCTTATTTAAATTAAAGTGTATTTTATTATCTAAACATTCTAATTTATAGTATAATGTATTATAATTAGTGACGGACACAATTTAGACATAAATTATTCGAAAAAAATTCACAAAAGTACTCCAAAGTGTGATTTAATATACAGAGAAAGTGTTCCTTAAATAACAATATTATAAAATAATAATAGCTTTTAAATAACTATTATAATTTGGAAAAGTTATCTATCGCGTTTATAATAATAATTACAACATACTTAGGAGGGGGAAAGATGCCAAATTCAAAGGCATACGGTGAAGCAACGATCGAAACTGGTACAGCCAGTCTTAATTCACAAATAGAAAAAGCCTCGATGTGGAAAGATTTTACCGCACTTATTAAGATTGGTATTGTCAATTCAAATTTAATCACAACTTTTACAGGAATATGGCTTGCTTTACATTTTAGCGGTCAAAGTTTTTTAAATAACTTAGATATCGTTTTATTTACGGTTATCGGTTCCTCCCTTATTATTGCGGGTTCATGCAGTATAAATAATTACATTGACCGTGATATTGATCATTTAATGGAAAGAACCAAAGCAAGACCAACGGTTACTGGAAAAATAGTTCCTTCAAAGGTATTGTGGCTTGGGTTAGTCTTAATCACGCTAGGTACAATTTTTCTCATGTTTACTACCATGACTGCAACAGTAATTGGACTGCTTGGGGTTTTTAGTTATGTAGTCTTGTACTCCTTATGGTCTAAGCGTCAATTGGTTTCAAATACAATTATAGGCAGCATTTCTGGTGCGGTTCCACCGTTAATCGGTTGGGCTGCTGTCGATGGAAACCTAGATATTATCGCTTGGTCCTTATTTATTCTAATGTTTATTTGGCAGCCTCCACATTTTTATGCACTAGCAATGAGAAGAGTAGAGGAATATAGAGCTGCTGGAATCCCTATGCTTCCTGTGGTGAAGGGTTTTAAAACTACTAAGAAACACATCATAATATGGGTAGCAGCTTTACTGCCGACCCCCATATTACTTACTTCTTTAGGAATCCCATTTCTAATTTTGGCAACCGTATTAAATATCGGTTGGCTTGTATTAGGGATTTATGGATATAAGATCAAAGATGATATTAAGTGGGCAAAGCTAATGTTTGTATATTCGTTGCAATATTTAACGATTATTTTTGTCGCAATGGTTATAGTTACGTTAGTCTAGCTGGGATGTTCTTTCCTTAAAAAAGGGGAATATAAAATTATTCTTACAAAAAAATATGGAGGCAATTTGACCAGCTGCCTCCATGTTTTAAATATTTAAGGAGGAATATTTCTACATACATTTTTGATCACATAAAATTAAAGAATTTAATTGGCGAAAGAGGGGTTTGATTAAGCTATGAAAAGGCTTGCGAAATGGCGGTTAATTTCGATATTTGCGATTCTTTCGCTTATCCTTTCAGGATGTGGCGAACCATTCGTATCGGCATTAAGGCCAGCTGGTGAAGTTGCAGACATTCAATATGATCTGATGAAACTAAGCACATTGATAATGGTAGGGGTAATTGTAGTTGTAATGGTAATCTTTTTTATTGTCTTGTTTAAGTTTAGAAGAAAAGATGATAGGATACCAAAACAAGTAGAAGGAAGCCACAAACTAGAAATTATTTGGACAGTTGTACCTATTTTATTACTTTTGATTTTAGCTGTTCCTACCGTTTCTGCCACTTTTAAATTGGCTGATGTTTCACCAATGGAGAAAGAAGATTCCGACGCGTTGGTTATCAATGTACGCTCCAACTTATATTGGTGGGAATTTGAATATCCTGGCGAAGGAATTGTGACAGGACAGGATTTAGTTGTACCAACAGATGAAAAGGTTTATTTTAATTTAATTTCCTCCGATGTAAAACACTCATTTTGGGTACCTGCAGTAGGTGGAAAGCTTGATACCAACACCGAAAACGTTAATAAATTTTGGCTGGAGTTTGATAGTGAGAGGGCTAAAGAAGCTGGAGATTTATTTTACGGTAAATGTGCTGAACTTTGTGGACCATCTCATGCTTTAATGGACTTTAAAGTTAAAACCATGAGCCGTGCTGACTTTGATAACTGGGTGGCTGATATGAAGGTTGTTAAAGAACCTGCCAAAGCAGATACAGCTTTAGCGCAGCAAGGTCAAGATCTCTTTAATAAGAGTTGTTTAAGCTGTCACGCTGTAACACCAGGAAATACAACACCTCCAGAAGCAAGGTTAGCACCAAACTTAACAAACTTTGGTGAACGCTCTCGTATTGCAGGTGTATTGGATCATAACGAAGAAGAGCTTAAGAATTGGCTTCGTACTCCTGAAAAATACAAGCCAGGAAATTTAATGACTGATAAATATCCACAATTAAGTGAAGAACAGCTTGACGCTTTAACAGCATATTTAATGGGATTAAAAGTCCAGGAATAAAAGGGGAATTGGTTGAAAGGGAGGTAAAATTGTGAGTACCTACGCTCAAAAAAAGGGATTTGGCGCAACTTTATGGGACTTTTTAACAACAGTTGACCATAAAAAAATCGCTATCCTATATCTTATTGCAGGTGGATTTTTCTTTGTAATTGGCGGACTTGAAGCAGTTTTTATCCGCATTCAGCTTGCAGTACCAAATAATGATTTTGTTAGTGCAGGTTTATTTAATGAAATTATCACGATGCATGGAACGACGATGATATTCCTTGCAGCTATGCCGCTTGTCTTTGCATTTATGAATGCGGTAATGCCGTTACAAATTGGTGCGCGTGACGTTGCGTTTCCATTTCTTAATGCTTTAGGTTTTTGGTTATTCTTTTTCGGAGGAGTATTCTTAAATCTTTCTTGGTTTTTTGATGGTGCACCTGACGCTGGGTGGACTTCATACGCGTCACTCGCAATGGCCTCAAAAGGTCATGGGGTTGATTTCTATGTACTGGGATTACAGATATCAGGTTTAGGGACACTAATTGGTGGTATTAACTTCTTAGTAACGATTATCAATATGCGTGCACCTGGAATGACTTATATGAGAATGCCATTGTTTACATGGACAACTTTCGTTACTTCAGCACTTATTTTATTTGCATTCCCGCCGTTAACTGTGGGTCTAGTTTTGATGATGTTTGACCGTATGTTTGGTTCTAATTTCTTTGTTACCACCATGGGTGGGAATACAGTAATTTGGGAACATTTATTCTGGATTTTCGGACACCCAGAAGTATATATTTTAATACTTCCTGCTTTTGGTATTTTTTCAGAAATCATGCCTATGTTTTCAAGAAAACGCCTTTTCGGATACTCATCCATGGTATTTGCAACCGTATTAATCGGTTTCCTAGGATTCATGGTTTGGGCTCACCATATGTTCACAACTGGTTTAGGACCAGTTGCAAATGCGATTTTTGCTGTTGCTACTATGGCGATTGCAGTACCAACCGGTATTAAAATCTTTAACTGGTTATTAACCATGTGGGGTGGAAGTGTTAAATTTACGACTCCAATGCATTATGCTGTAGCATTCATTCCATCATTCGTTGCGGGTGGGGTAACAGGGGTTATGCTTGCAGTTGCAGCGGCTGACTATCAATACCATGATACGTATTTCGTTGTCGCGCATTTCCATTATGTAATTGTCGGTGGTGTTGTATTTGCACTTCTTGCAGGTACACATTTATACTGGCCGAAAATGTTCGGAACAATGTTAAATGAAACATTAGGTAAAATCACTTTCTGGTTATTCTTTATCGGTTTCCATATGACGTTCTTTATCCAGCATTTCCTAGGTCTTTGGGGTATGCCGCGTCGTGTATTCACATTCCTGCCAGGTCAAGGATTTGAAATGTCTAACTTAATCAGTTCATTCGGTGCAGTATTTATGTCATTAGGTGTTTTAGTTCTTTTATACAACATCATTATGACTTCAGTGAAAAATGTCCGAGTTGGAAATGATCCTTGGGGAGACGGTAGAACGCTTGAGTGGGCGCTTCCATCACCGCCGCCTTTCTATAACTTTAAGCAGCTCCCATTAGTGCGTGGATTGGATGCTTATTGGTTAGAAAAAATGGAAGGCAAAAAAGGGATGACACCTGCTGAACCACTCGGTGATATCCATATGCCAAACTCTTCATTCCTGCCATTTATGATGTCATTTGGATTATTTGTGGCTGCGTTCGGCGCATTATTCAATATGGATGATAAAGCATGGTCAATACCAGTTCTTGTATTTGGCTTATTGATTACATTCGGCTCAATGTTCATACGTTCAGTAAAAGATGACCACGGATTCCATATTCATAAAGAAGAATTAATGGATGATGAGGATAAGGGGGTTAAGGCATAATGCATGCAGAAGAAAAATTAACGTTAGAAACTTGGCCTGCTGAGCCTGAAAAATCAACCCTTGAAGCAAAAAATAAATTTTTAGGCTTCTGGTTCTTTCTAGGTGGAGAGACTGTGCTTTTTGCCTCTCTCTTTGCTACCTATTTAGCATTAAAGGATAAAGTGCCTGATTCGACACATACATTGGCAAAGGATTTATACGATTTGCCGCTAACGTTTGTTGCTACCATGTTGTTATTAACAAGCTCTTTAACAAGCGTTTATGCAATGCATCACATGAAAAACTTTAATGCAAAAAAGATGAACACTTGGTTAATCATAACCGTTTTATTAGGTGCTGCATTCCTTGCATTAGAGGTTTATGAGTTTTCACATTATGTTCATGAGTACAATCATACTTTTACTAGCAGTGCTTTTGGATCTGCTTTCTACACTTTGACTGGATTCCATGGAGCGCACGTTGCTTTCGGTCTAGTGTGGATTCTTACATTAATCATTCGCAATTCAAAACGCGGCTTGGACCTTTACACTGCACCGAAGTTTTATACAGCAAGCCTTTACTGGCATTTTATTGACGTTGTATGGGTATTCATCTTTACAGTTGTATATTTAATGGGGATGGTGGGATAAACTGATGGCAAATTCACAATTAAATTCAGGTAACCCAAGAGTTGACATTGAATATCGTAAGAAAAAAAGCGCAGAAGAAATGAAACATCAAGTGGTATCATTTGCCATGATGATCTTCTTAACGTTAATTGCTTTTGCAGTTGTAGCTATGAAAGCTTCTGCGTGGTTTATAGTTCCGTTTATTATCCTATTAGCGGTTGTTCAAGTTGTATTCCAGCTATACTATTTTATGCATATGAAGCATAAGGGACATGAAGCACCTACAATGTTTATATATTCTGGATTACTTGTTGGCTTAATTACGATATTAGCTTTCACTACTATTATTTGGTGGTAATCATTGAAGGAAATCGGCGTTATGCCGATTTTCTTTTTATAATGAAGTCATTGCTTTGCTGATTACTTTTCTAAGGTATATAATCAAACTATGATTAAGAATTTATTAAGAGGTGATATGCGGTGCTTACATTAGATATCTTTGGCTTTAAAGCACTTTGGAGCCCGTACTTCCTATTAAGTTTACTAGCAATTATAGCAGTATACTTTTTAATAACAATTAAATTCCGCAGCAAGTTTGCAGATAGTGAGCCGCTGACAAAAAAGCAGGCTGGGTTATTTTTGTTTTCGATGGCATTGATTTATGCAATTAAAGGCTCTCCACTGGATTTAATGGCTCATTTAATGTTTTATGTCCATATGGTTTCAATGGCACTATTAGTTCTTGTGATTCCACCAATCTTTATATTTGGTATTCCTGTTTGGATTTGGAGAAAGTTTTTAAATATTAAAGTGATTCATTCTTTATTTACTTTTTTCACCAAACCACTTATTGCGTTAATTGTTTTTAATGGATTGTTTTCCTTCTATCATGTTCCATTGGTTTTTGACCAAGTTATGCAAAGCTTCTGGTTACATGCTGGGTATTCGACACTTTTGTTTATTGTCGCGATCTTTATGTGGTGGCCAATTATTAATCCTGTACCGGAACAGCAAAGGTTAAGCGGGCTTAAGAAGGTAGGGTATATTTTTGCAGACGGAATATTAATCACCCCTGCCTGTGCATTAATCATTTTTGCTCCTGAATCAATTTATGCCACCTATTCTGACCCAGAAGTTTGGGCTCAAGTAATGAGTCTTTGTGTGGGTCCTGCAACATTTGCGGGTTTAGACATAAGTGGACCTGAATTGTTTAGTTCGATGTCATTGGTACATGATCAGCAGCTTGGCGGTGTATTAATGAAGATTATTCAAGAAATTGTATATGGAGTTCTCTTAGCTCATGTTTTCTTTGAATGGTATCGGAAGGACCAGGCAGAATCTGATAAGGAAATTAGCACGACTTTAAAGCCGTCACTGATTGAATAAATCTCCCATTGCACTGGGAGATTTTCTTTTTTATTGAAAATATGGATGAACTAAATTAAAATTATAGTAGAATATATAAAAAGTGAGGATAATTATGAATTCCCTACCCATTTTACCGACCATTAGTACGACATTTATCGTTTTAAGTGCTGTAACTGTTGCAATAGGCTGGTGGCTGATTACTCAAAGAAAAATAGAAGCACACAAAAAGGCGATGTTTGTTGCTGCAATTTTTGCACTTATTTTCTTTATCATTTATATGTCGAGAACAATTTTTATAGGAAACACTGCCTTTGGCGGACCGGATCAACTTAAAATATATTACACTTTGTTTTTAGTTTTTCATATCTTCCTTGCAACTACTGGCGCAATTTTCGGAGTTGTGACGTTATATACTGGGTATAAGAATAATCTTTCAAGACATAAGAAACTGGGTCCGATTACTAGTGTGATTTGGTTTTTTACCGCAATTACTGGTGTTGCTGTCTACTTATTACTGTATGTATTCTTTAGCGGTGGAGAAACTACCTCTGTTATTAAAGCTATCTTAGGATTTTAAATTTTAAAGTGTCTCACTAGACACTTTTTTTGTTTTTTTAAAGGAATTTATATTCATAAATCGAAATAAAGTAGCAGGGGAGTGTGATCATCTTGGAAATAAGGGACGTAACTGAAAAAGATTACGTAGAATCAATGAAGCTATCGATGTATGCATTTCAATATGAAATACCTGAAGAGAGCAAGGCAGCAAGAGTAGAATTGTTAAAGAGTCAAAGATTAATAGGTGCTTGGAAGGACAATAATCTTGCAGCAAAACTCCATATTATTCCTCACCAAGTCTATGTAAATGGTCAAGAGTGGAAAATGGGCGGTTTAGCAGGTGTTGCAGCTTATCCTGAATATCGCAGAACTGGCTTTGTAAAAAAACTAATATTCCATGGACTCGAGATCATGCGGTCGGAGGAACAAATTGTTTCATTCTTACATCCATTTGACATCGGTTTTTATCGGAAATTTGGGTGGGAAGTATTTACAGAAAATAAGAAGCTTCTGATTGAGAAAAAGGATCTGAAATTTTTAGAGACTCAGCCTGGAACTGTTAAGCGATTTGCAAAAGAAAATCATCATCCTGATATTGAGAAAGTCTATTCTCGGTTTAGTCATAAATATACGGGAATGCTTGTCCGAGAATTAAATTGGTGGAAGAACAGTATTTATGGTGACGGTCAGATTGCAGTTTATTACAGTGAAACAAACGAAGCATTAGGATACCTCTTATATGAAGTTAAAGACCGGAAAATGGACGTTCAGGAGTTTGTAACGTTAACACAAGAGGCTAGGTTCGGATTGTGGAATTTTATTTGCCAACATGATTCTATGGTGGAAAATGTCACGATTTTGACTTCCAATCATGAACTATTACAATATACCTTGCAACAGCCAAAAGTAAAGATGGAGGTAACTCCATATTTTATGGCTAGAATTGTTGATGCAGAGAAATGTTTGAAAAAATTCCAGTTGAATAACCTGCCTACTAAGATTTTCTTACATATTGAGGATGAATTTGCACCTTGGAATATTGGAAGTTATTTAATTGGTAATGGAGAAACGAAGGTTTATAAGGATAAGCCTGGAAGTACCTGCATACAGCCTCCTCTAAGAGGAATTAGGTTAGATATTAATTCATTGACTGCGATATTATTTGGCTATAAACGACCTGTTGAATTATATGAATTAGGGTATATCAAGGGCCATGAATCGGAAATAGCAGTTTTGGAAAAACTAATTCCACATAGCAAACCTTTCTTTTATGATTTTTTTTAAAGATAAAAACGACGCATGCTGATTATATGCGTCGTTTTATACTTTATAATGCGAATTTTTCTACTTCTGTCTTTACTTCTTCAAGAATTTTTTTGCATTGATTTACTAGAGAAGTTGGGAAGTTTTCTCCCTCTCCATATTCCACTCCATGAGGGTAATAGTGCTTTCCTAATAAAGGTGTCATTAACTGAATAACTGCTTTATTAGAATCAACAACCCCTTCAACTGCATGACCGCGGACACGTAAGTAGAATACCCCTTCTTTTAACTCAAACTTACGGTCATATGTAAGACGCTCATAATCCCACTGTTCTGCACGCACTAAACCGTATTCAATCATAACATCATCTAAACGGTTTATTTCAGCTTTCATCTTTTCCAAACCGGTATTTTCAAATTTCATAAATAGTCCCTCCTAAAAACAATGCCTTACCCAATTAAATTAATTCAATTTAATAATAGTTGAAAATGTTTAAACTTGCAATGCATACATCATCGAATAATTCATTGCCTTTTGGTAACCATAAGAAAATGTTGAAGAATATATTTATCATGCTGGGGGCGAAGAAATGGAAAAGATCCGAGACATAATGACAGATGACGTTGAATGTTGTACTTTGTTGGATAATGTTTTTGAGGTTGCGGTGAAAATGAAAGAATTAAATGTAGGGGCCATTCCGATTGTCGATGGTGATAAGCTTGTTGGTATGATAACGGACCGTGATATTGTTGTCCGAGGTGTTGCTGAAAAGCACCCTGGGTCAACAAAAGTGGAAGAAGTCATGAGTAGTAAGCTTGTTACTATTTCTGCTGATGCGACTGCTAAGGAAGCTGCTAGTTTAATGGCAGAGCACCAAATCCGGCGACTGCCAGTAGTAGAGGGAGATAAACTCATTGGAATTGTTTCTCTTGGGGATTTTGCTATTAGAAAAATGAGCGATGATCAAGCAAAAGTAGCACTCACCGAAATTTCTGAGCAAAATTATAATGGAGTACAACATTAATAAATAACCCTTAATAAATCAAAATGGATACATCAAATGGTGTATCTGTTTTTTTTTAAGCAATATATTTATTTGACGAATTCATTTATCTCTGTTACTAGCAAAGACAATGGTGATATAATTATTATTAATATACAAAATACATATACAGAAATAAAAAGTAGTAGAGAGGGTGAATACATCTGCGTACTCTCTTCAGAATTCTCATCCTAGCGTCTATTTTCGTTACAATTGGTTTTTATGTGAGCGTTAATGAAGATGATGATAATAAGGTTTTAATAACGGATGAACCTTCATTAGAAATGAATGAATCATTATATCAAAATCAGGGAAAAGGTATTCAGGAGAAAGCCCCCACTGATCCTCCGAACAGTGGTATGGGATTATTAATAGGACAAGATCTAGAGTATTTAAAAGAGACACTAGGGAATCCACAAAGAATCGATGAATCCTTATATGATTATCAATGGTATATTTATAATTCCGATTACGCGAATTATGTTCAGGTTGGAGTTAAAAACAATAAAATCGTAACAGTATTTGCTATAGGAGAAAATGTGGATGTCTCGCCATTTAAACTTGGACAGCCAATTGAAGAAATCTTTAATTCACAATTAATCGCAACAAATATAGATATTGAGTTTAATGGGAACTCTTATCGCTTTGAATTAAATGATATGGACCTCAATATTCGTCCATTAATTAAATTAGGTGATGTTTATGTCCAATTATATATTGATCAATTTACTGGTAGTCTTTCAAGCGTACGTTTTCTAAATGATGAAACTTTAATTCAGCAACGTCCTTATGAACTCGTCTATAGCGGGGAATTAATGGAGCCTTCTGAACCTAATGAAGAACAGTGGAATTTGATTGAACAAGGTACAGAGAAGGAAATACTAGATATTACAAACATTATGAGGTTAAGGCATAATGTAAAGACACTATTATGGGACGAAGAGACCTCAGAGGTTGCCTATGGCCATAGTAAGGATATGTCCGATAGCGAAGACTTTTCACATACTTCTAAGAGATTTGGCAGTCTTTCTAATAGACTAGAAGCAGCAAAAGTCGCATATAAGTCTGCAGGTGAGAATATTGCGGCAAATTATACAGATGGGCCTGCAGTGGTAGAGGGATGGTTAAATAGTAAAGGGCACCGAGAGGCTCTGTTAAATGAAGAATTCACTCATTTAGGCGTAGGGGTTTATCAAAAATATTATACACAAAACTTTATACAAAAAACAAATTAAGAAAAAGGTGACGAATTAATCACCTTTTTCTTTTCTTTTTATTACCTCGTATTCACTAAAATGAAAATGATTCCCTTCCCAACTTCCATATATACGTATTACCTCTCCTATGGAAAAGGAGGAGTCAACCATCATTTTGTTTCGAATAGGGGTTATCTTTTTCGCTCTAATTGATTTTGTTTCTGTTTGAAGCAGCAGTTCATTTACAAAAATATATCGGTGGTAATAAAAACGTTGTTTCTCATGGCGGATATTTTTAATTTCCCCCATAACAACTGCTTCTTTTTTTACTTCAGCTAAAGCCAGCCATTTGAGATCATTTATTTTCATTTCTTTCCTAGTAATCCAGTAAAAGTAAACGCAAATTATGGGTATAACAACAGCTGTAACCATTTTATTCATCCACCTCTATTTTTGAATGATAAAAAATGTCCCTGTTGCATATGCAATTTTTTTACCATCAGAACGGTAAGCTTCTCCTGAAACTACGACAGTCTTGCTTCCGTGATGAATGATTTCAGCCTTACAATGCAGGCTATCGCCTGTACCTGGTGCGATGTAATGAATATTTAATTGATTGGTTACTGCCCCATATCCTTCAGGAAGAATAACATTTGCTGCTGTTCCCATTGCAGTATCAAGCAAAGTAGCAGTAAACCCGCCATGAACAATAGCTAAAGAATTATTCCAGACATCATTTAATGGAACAGTGATTTCAAAAATCATTTTTTCCTTATCAATTTTTCTCTCCATATGAAATAGTCCATCGATATATTGCGTATATCCTATATCTATTTTTTTTTGAAATCCTTCTAATATGTGGGCAATGGCATCTAAATCTCTTTCGGACCCTTTTTCAATACACTGGTCTAATATTTGATACAATCTGTCCTTCATCCGTAATCCCTCTCATTTCTGTTTTGAAGACATCTTACCATTAAAAAAACAATTTTTACAGCAGTAGGATGTTCACCAATTCATTATTTAGCACATATCGTATAATAGGCATTTGATTTGGGCAGGGGTGAGGTACGATGCAGAAAAATTTACATCCTTCTGTGATTCAATTTAAAGAGTTTGTGAAAAATAACCCTTCGGTAATTAAGGAAGTACGAAATGGAAATGCAACTTGGCAGGAATTATATGAGGACTGGTATCTGCTGGGCGAGGAAGATAATCGTTGGGAGACGATTGGAGCAAAAAAGGTTACAAGTTCCGAATCAAAGGAAGAGAAAAAAGGGGATTGGGTATCAACCATCCTTGGAAGTGTTCAAAAAATGGACCCGAACCAAATTCAGCACTATATTAATAATTTAAGTGAAGCGCTAGGAGCCATTCAGGGAGTAATTTCCCAATTTCAAGGAAATCAACCCCAACAGAAAACACCAAAAATTGAACAAAAACATCCATTTTCATTTCGTAAAGACTAACAGAAGGGAAAAAATTCATGAGAAGAGATGTACTTGATTATATTAATAGCCAAAAGGAATTAAAAAAATTTATCCGAGAACAGCCTCTTTGGTATAGAAAGCTATCGAGGAATCCTTATGATGTACAGACACTAGAGATTGAATCGCTGCATTATTTTAAGAAGACAATCCCGCATAGGGTAGAGAAATTTACAAATAATGTTCAAATGGCATCTATGATGTTTTATATGCTTCAGTCCATGAAAGACCAAAACTAAAGACCACATTGATGTGGTCTTTTTCGCTGTGAGTAAAAAGAATAATCCTGGCAAACAATACAATTAAAAGGAGTGATTGTATTGAAAAGGTTCGTAAGTGTTATCCTTCTATCTTTTTTTATAGTGGGAATTATGTCCGGATTTCATCAATATGCTAACCAAAGCCCTTCATTATTCGTACAATCTAAAACAAAGGACAATAATGTATTTGTAGAATGTATAGTAACTGGAATCAGCTTTCGGGAATCAGATCAAAAATTTCAGAAAGTGGGGAAGTTTGTTGTTTGGCTGGATGGGAAAAGAAGTCAAGAGGTTAACTCAGCAGCTTTTATCATTAAGGACCTGTCACCAGGGAGGCATGAGATTAAACTTGAGGTAGTAGACTTAAATAACAAACCATACGGATTAACCAATGAGTTCATGGTAAATATCTCTAAGTGAGGTTTATTCACATTCAGGATCATTCATGATAAAATGTGAATGGAGGTGGGCGTGAATGATTGCTACATCAGAAAGAGTTGAACTATTGGAATACGCTGAGCAATTAGCACAAATGGTCTTAGAATCCGATATCGTGGAACAATATCAGATTTGTTTATATAAAATGCAAACTAACAAAGAAACACAGAGGAAAATTAACACCTTTGTGGAACTTAAAGAGCTTTACGAAGAAGTACAGCGCTTTGGTAAATATCACCCTGACTATAAAAGGGTAATGAGCCAAATCCGTGAGTCCAAGCGGGAAATGGATTTAGATACACATGTGGCTGAATTCAAATTAGCGGAAAATGACTTACAAACTTTGTTAGATGAAATTAGTTTACTTGTCGGTGGGGCAGTTTCTAAACATATTAAGGTGCCTTCAGGAAACCCTTTTTTCCAGACTGGTTCTCATGGAGCTGGATGCGGTACCGGTGGAAGTTGTGGATGCTCTGCATAAGAACAGCGGCTTAATTAATCATTAAGCCGTTTTTTTATTCCTTTTAAGCGTGTGCAGTCTACACAAAGATTTCCGCAGCAGAACATTTTATCCTGTGGTACATAAAATCTGTGCCTATACACATATAACCATTCATCCTTCCGTACGAATATGGTTTCGCAGTGCAGGGGTTTGCCTTTCATAACGGTTTGTGAACACTTATTAATTGTATCCTCTAGAGAGCGCTGAGATAAATGCGGGGTTATGGTAATATATATAAACGGGATTCCAGCTATTTTCTTCCAATGGACATTCGTAATACATTCATTTAAGGTAAGTTGATTTATAAATCTCTGCCAGATTGGCTCTAAATCCATAGTAATCACCATTAACCTTTGGTGTTTTTTTGCAAGTTTGAATTGAAATAGAGTGTTTTAATATGCTAGACTTATTAAAATGATGGTTTATTGAAGGGGAAAAAAGTATGTTCGTTCAAAGGCAAGGTTTGGTTATTTGGCTTTATTCTTTAAAACAAGCGAAAATGTTAAGGCGTTTTGGCAATGTTCATTATGTTTCAAAAAAATTAAAATATGTCGTACTTTATTGTAATCAAGACGAGCTTGAAGTGATAATGGAAAAAATCAATTCCTTTTCATTTGTTAAGAAAGTTGAACCGTCATATAAGCCTTTCTTAAAAATGGAATTTGAAAATTCTGCACCAGATAAAGCAAAAGAATATGATTATAAAATGGGTATTTAAAAAAGCTTCAGCGCATTATACGCTGGAGCTTTTTTAATGTAAAGGTTTTATATAATGGTTTAATCTTAAAATCGCGATTAAATGCTGATAGTATAATTCTTTTTCATGAAAGAGGTTCGAAGGTTTAACAGACAGTTGAATAATTTCCTTGCCGAGCTCTTCAGCAGTTTGCTTAAATAGATCATACCTTTTATTTGGTCTAAAGTTTGGATTTGGGATCCCTTCCCGGCAGATATATAAAGCCTGGAATTTACCAGGATCAGTAAGTTGCAAAACCACCGCTAAAGATGTCACTTGTCTCCCATTAAGTTCTGTATGGAATGCCATCAAATGTAACAGTCTGTGTTGGTTGGCTTTTGCTATTTCAATTAACTCGTATAAATCCGAATAACCTTCACCTAGTTCAATAAAGCGTTGAATCAAATAAAACTCCCCTTTGCCCTAGAATTCATTCCATACTTTATCATACTTTTTAATTTTTTGCTCATACAAACGAAAAAAACCCTGCAGATCAATCTGCAGGGTCCTTCTACATCCTTTATTAAGGATAGAAGGCAAAGGGAGAGGAGAAACCGGAGGAAGAACTTATGGGGAAACGTAAGTCTTCTCCGCGGTTGGCAACAACATCCTCGAATTGATGTTGTTAATAACATTATCTCCACAACCATCAAGCTTATACGTATCTAAAATATTTTTTCCAAAATAAACAGACAAGTTGGCTAGATTATTCAATTATGATAGGATAATGTTGTTAAAAAGTTTTTTAAAAAAATTGTGGTGATAACTAATGAGAGTCGTTTCAGGTGTTTGTAAAGGCCGGCCATTAAAAGCGGTTCCGGGAAATTCAACTAGACCAACTACGGATAAAGTTAAAGAAGCTTTATTTAATATGATTGGACCCTATTTTGATGGTGGAGCAGGACTAGATCTCTTTGCCGGCAGTGGTGGATTAGGACTTGAAGCGTTAAGCAGAGGCTTAGATAAAGTCATTTTTGTCGATCGGGAAAAAAAGGCAATTCAAACGATTCATGAGAATATCCAAGCATGTAAAATGGAGGAAAAGGCGGAAGTTTATCGAAATGATGCAGAAAGAGCCCTGAAAGCCCTAATAAAAAGGGGAATTTATTTTGATTACATATTTTTAGACCCTCCGTATAAAAAACAGCAGCTAATTAGTTTAATGAAAGAAATATCAGAAAAAAGATTATTAAAAAATAGTGGATACATAATCTGTGAGCACGGCCATGATGTAGAATTACCACTATTAATAGGGGAGTTTATACAACTTAAGCATGAAAAGTATGGAATCATTGCAATAACAATTTATTCACGTGCTAATGAGGAATAGGGGGAGTCTTTCGTGGCTAGTATTGCCGTTTGTCCAGGGAGTTTTGATCCAATCACATATGGTCATTTAGATATCATCAGAAGAGGAGCAAAGGTATTTGATAGGGTTTATGTAAGCGTTATGAATAATTCATCAAAAAACCCGCTATTTAGTGTAGAGGAGCGGATTCATCTGATAAAAGAGGTAACAAAGGATCTTCCGAATGTTACGGTTGATGAACATTCCGGACTCCTTGTTGACTATGCTAAATCTGTTAAGGCTAATGCTATTATTCGCGGCTTGCGTGCCGTTTCAGATTTTGAATATGAAATGCAAATTACCTCAATGAACAGAGTACTGAATGATGAAATAGAAACCTTCTTTATCATGACAAACAGTCAGTATTCATTCTTAAGTTCTAGTATTGTAAAGGAAGTTTCAAAGTATAATGGCAAGATATCAGAGCTGGTGCCACCAATGGTTGAAGCGGCATTGAATAAAAAATTTAATCGGTAACTACGAAAAAGCCTTGATCTTCAAGGCTTTTTTTGTACCTAATGACTTTTACGCAATCGATTATATAATACGAGGACATATATGCTAAGGGTAAAAATAGTAATCAGAGGACCCATTTCCATTAGTTTATTAAAATAAGAATGGAGAAATGTACCTTCTTCAAAAAAACTAACAGGTACTGCATTAGATGGCTGCTCCGTTTGATAAAAACGGATGTAAATTGGTTTCCATAAAATTAAAGCAAACACACTGGCGAATAAACCCTGTGCAATCCTGGCAAAGAAGAAAGGTTTAAACCGAATATCTGTCTGGGCTAAGATACTAGCGACCTGTGCTTGAACACTAAAACCGCTGAAGCCTAAAATAAAGCTGGTAATAATCGCTTGTTGAAGGAGTGTAGCGTCTTGAACGGAGCTTGTTAAATCACTTCCAAGTGTTATTTCGAATAATCCAGAAATAAATGGAATGCTGAGCATTTCAGGAAATGAAAGTCCTGAAAGAATGATATCAAAACCTTTTGCGAGGGCAGCCGTAATATGTAGGTGAAAAAGCAACTTGTTGATAACGGAGAATAGAATAATAAATCCTCCAACCATTAGCAGTGTTTGAATGGATGAATTTACAGCATCTCCAAGAAGTTTGCCAATTGGCCGTTTGTCTTTTATTCTAGTTTGATGCAGGCTAGATAAAGCGTTCTTTAAAATAAATGTTCCTTGCTTGTCCTTTACTTTATCCGGGGTTTCGTTCCCATAAAACCGCATAATAATACCCACACAAATATTTCCTAAATAATGGGCTAAGGCTAATATTACCCCTAAATGGGGGTTATGAAAAAAACCAACAGCCACTGCGCCGAAGATAAACAATGGATTGGAGGAATTAGTAAAGGATACAAGTCTTTCAGCTTCAATTTGCGTTAATTGCCCTTCCTGCCGCATTCTTGCTGTCAGCTTGGCACCAGCTGGAAACCCTGATGCCATTCCCATAGCCCAAACAAATGCCCCTACACCTGGGACCTTAAATAGAGGTCTCATAAATGGCTCCAATATTACCCCAATAAATTTGACAACACCAAAACCAATTAACATTTCTGATACAATAAAAAACGGCAACAAGGAAGGGAAAACAATTTCCCACCACATATTTAAGCCGCGGATAGAAGCCTCTAAAGATTCCTGAGGAAAAGAGATCAAGGATCCAGCTAAAATGATAGAACATATAGCTAAAAATATTGTTTTTAATTTGGAACGAAACAAAGAATGGGCCTCCTTCACGAGGGTTTTGTTATGCTGTATAAAAAAATAATGTTAAAATAAGGATTATCATTTTTATTTATTGATTCGACTTGTCCCCATATAATCCAAATATACTCATAGAACGCTAATTTAGACCATAAGATTGAACAAGATTTCTCCTAACAATAGGGTTTATCGTCATAATGCTATTTAGCTTATGAAAAGGGAGGGAACGCTATGGAGCAGCCTAAAATAGGCTTAGCGCTTGGCTCAGGGGGTGCAAGGGGATTTGCCCATCTAGGGGTAATAAAAGTTCTAAAGGATGCGGGTATTCCCATTGATATGATTGCCGGCAGCAGTATGGGAGCTCTAGTAGGAAGTTTTTATGGAGCTGGACTAGAAATGGAACGTTTATATAAATTATCAACTGCCTTTAAAAGAAAATATTTTTTGGACTTTACTGTTCCTAAAATGGGGTTTATAGCTGGGAAACGTGTGAAGGATTTCATTAGGGTTTTTACTCATGGTAAAAATATTGAAGAATTATCCATACCATTAGGAATCGTCGCAACCGACTTACTAACAGGTGAAAAAGTTGTTTTTAAACAAGGTCCAGTTGCTGAGGCTGTTAGAGCAAGCATTGCGATTCCAGGAATATTTGTACCTGAAAAATATAATGGGAGAGTTTTAGTTGATGGCGGCGTATCAGATAGGGTGCCTGTATCTGTTGCAAAAGAAATGGGAGCCGATATTGTGATCGCAGTAGACGTTTCCAGAGTAAAACGAAATGCTGAAATTACCTCCATATACGATGTTATTATGCAAAGTATTGATATCATGCAAACAGAAATTATTAATAATCGTGAAATTGCTTCTGATATCATGATTCGACCTCATGTTGAGGTCTATAGTTCCCGTGCATTCACAAATATCGAAGAAATTATTGCACTTGGAGAAGAAGAAGCAAAAAATCAATTAGATCAAATTAAAAATGTTATAGAGGGATGGAAGGGGTAAAGAGTTCGATGAGGAAAAAAATATTTGTGGGTACTTCCATTGTTATAACATTATTGATGATCGCGGGAGTATTTTTTTCATTACCTTATTATGTTTCGAAGCCAGGTATAGCAAAAGAACTAGGCCCCATCATTCAAGTAGAGGATGGCAGTGAGGGAAAGGGCAGTTTTATGTTGACAACAGTAAGAATGGGAAGGGCAAATATCTATTCCTATGTTGAGGCAAAGCTCCTTGATTATGTTGAACTCTACCCTGTGGAGGCAATCCTGCATGAAACAGAAACACAAGATGAATATAATGCCAGACAGCTTCATATGATGGCAGGCTCAAAGCTGAATGCTATCGAAGTAGCTTATAAAAAAGCTGGGTATCCAGTCGAGTACCAATACAAAGGCGTTTACGTTGTCCAGGTGGTACCTGAAATGCCAGCAGAGGGAAAACTTCAGCCAGGTGATCGAATTATCAAAGTTGATGGTCAAAAATTTACATCCTCAGAAAACTTTATTGCTTATGTTGGCAAGAAAAAGGCGGGAGACCAAATTGAATTAAGTGTTGAGAGAAATAAGAAAAACAAATCAGTTAAAATAACTGTTCAGCCTTTCAAAGAGGACCCCAGTAAGGTTGGGATCGGGATTTCTTTGGTTGATGATAAGGAGATTACCGTTGACCCGAAAGTTACGGTTAAGACAGACGAAATCGGGGGACCATCTGCTGGCTTGATGTTTACTTTAGAAATCTATGATCAGCTAATGGATGAGGATTTTACTAAAGGGTACAAAATTGCTGGAACAGGTACCATTGATTCAGAAGGAACTGTTGGCCCCATCGGGGGAATTGACCAAAAAATTGTCGCTGCAGACAAGGCAGGAGCAGAAATCTTTTTTGCACCTAATGAAAAAGGCAGCAAAGATTCAAATTATAACCTTGCTGTGAAAACAGCCCGCGAGATTAAGTCAAAAATAAAGATTGTTCCAGTGGATGGTATCGATGATGCAATTAATTATCTAAAGAAATTACCTGAAAAATAAAAAAAGATGGTGCCTCTAGGCATCATCTTTTTTACTGAATATATATCGGAGGTTGGTTGTATTCTTGTTTAAGAAGTTTGTCCATGGTTTGATTTCCTAAACCAAAAGAATAAACTCGTGAGGCCCTAATATCCAGAAAAATATCTTTTTCCTTATAGGAAGATAGTTTGGAAATAAACGGAAGTGTAAATTGAGCTTTATACTTATTTAAGTACTCTTTACCACTCTTTGTCATCCCTAACAGTCTTAAATATGCGTCCTTTTCGATAGTACTTATCATTTCCTCTTTTTTTGTATTGGTCAAGATATGCACACAGATTCTTTGCAATCTCGTCCAGGTATAGCGTTTTGTTTTAACTTTTTCCATAAATTTTTTAAAACTTGAGGTATCTAGTGCAGCGGCTATCAGACGGTGCTCGATTCCTTCTTCTACCTCGTAAATTTCTCTTAGCTCTTCTGGACTGCAATGAAGCAGGCTGTAACGCAAATAACTCCAGTAATTTTCCCATTCATGAAAATTCCCATAGACATCTAGATACTCTCTAAGGAGTCGGTTTGTGGCATCCGGAATATATTGTTCAATGGAGCTATTGTTTTCTTCTGCTGCAAAGATTGCTTTTCTAATGCTTGTTGCACTTGCAATCGTTTCATCAGCAAAATGTTCATCATGATAATCAGCACTTTTTCTTTTTACTGTTAGAGGAATAATTGGGCTTTTTTGATGTTTTAATGCTTTTACATAATGAAAACCAAGTATATTATTTGGTTTATCTAGACTCACTAGATTTTCATTACTTGACAATGATTCGAAAGACAACGATAATGCTTTAGGGAAACTAACACCTTTTTTGATATTCATCTTAATATTTTCGTCAAAGCGGTCTTTATGCCTATCCAAATAATCAACGGTCTGTATGAAGGATGATATATCACCACTTTCGCTGCCAAAGCAAAGTGAGTGACACCCAATTGCTTCTAAAATAGCAACTGCACCATTTGCAAATGTCTCTGCTTTTTGAACAGCAAATTGGTAGGGAAGTTCAAGAACAATATCGACCCCGTTTAGGAGTGCCATTTTGGTTCGATACCATTTAGAAACGAGAGCAGGCTCTCCTCGTTGCAGGAAATTTCCACTCATTACGGCAATAACTACATCTGCTTGAGCAGATTCTTTTGCTGCTTGTAGATGATAGGCATGTCCGTTATGGAAAGGGTTATATTCGACAATTACACCAACAGCTTTCATCAAAACGATCTCCTTATTTGTTAGAATAGCGAATAATATTACAATAAATCGTATTATAACAAAAATTACCATCATTAGATAATTTTGATGATTCATTTTTAATGCGATTGTAATCTGATTTAACTGGGTAAACTAGCATGAAGAAACTGTTTTTAGTAAAATCGCAAAATGAAAAATCACTATTTTGGGTGTAAAGAAAAAACATTGACAAAAATTTAATCGAAGGCTATAATTACCTTTGTTGCCTTGGGGTGATTCAATTGAAATGGACATTAAGCCAATTACAAAAACATCGAAACAAGGATTTTCTGATAGATGATACCATTCGAGTTGATGAAATTAGAGAAACGGATCCATCGATTCGTGACGTATCACCGATGCATATTACCGGTCGGGGAGATATTGATTCAACGAAAGTGACATTTCATTTGAAAATAGAAGGTCATTTAATCCTGCCTTGTTCTCGTACTTTAGTGGATGTAAAACTTCCGATTAATGTCGAAACAACTGAAACTTTCCTTTTACAAGGTTCAGTTTATGAAACTGACGAGGAAGTATATCAAGTAAAAGGGGATGTAATTGATTTAATGCCAGTCATTAAAGAAATCCTTTTACTAGAAGTTCCAATGCAGGTTTTCTGCGATGATGTTAATCATGAAGATGCTGCTCCACAATCCGGTAAGGACTGGGAAGTTGTTCATGATCAAGAACAATCTAAGAAGATTGATCCAAGACTAGCAGGTCTTGCAAAGTTTTTTGACAAAAACAATTCTTCTTCCGAATCATAATCAGCAAAAAACAAGAAGCAAAGTGAAGACCCAGCATTCCTGGCCTTCATTACTTTCTTAATACTCTTTAAGGAGGTGGGAAGAATGGCTGTACCTTTTAGAAGGACTTCTAAAACTGTTAAAAGAAAACGTCGTACACATTTTAAACTAAACGTACCTGGTATGGTAAGTTGCCCAAACTGTGGTGAAATGAAACTTAGCCACCGTGTTTGTAAAGCTTGCGGTACTTACAAAGGAAAAGAAGTTGTTAACGACTAATTTCCATTTGGATAAAGCACAAGGAGCAACATGCCCTTGTGCTTTTGTCGTTTCAAAAAAAATACATAATACAGTACCAATAGGAGGGAAACCGCTTGTCATATACCATTGAAAAACAGGATATGGGTTATTTATTGTTCACTATAACTCGTAGCGAAAAGAGAAATGCAATTAATTATCAGGTAATGGAAGGATTAATGGAGGCTATATCAATGGCAGAGGACCCTGGTGTAAAAGCACTTGTAATTACTGGGGAAGGGGACAATGCTTTTTGTTCGGGTGGAGACTTAACCGTATTTCATCAGCTTGAAACAAAAGAAGAGGCATATGTAATGCTATCCAATATGTCAAAAATTCTTTATTCGCTTCTAATACTAAAGAAACCCACCATTGCGCTAATAAATGGTACGACAGTTGGCGGTGGGTGCGAACTAGCTGCTGCTTGCGATTTTCGTTTGGCAAGAGAAGGTATCAAAGCGGGCTTTGTACAAGGGAAACAGGCTATAACTACTGGCTGGGGCGGAGGCACGATTTTGGCTGAAAAACTACCAGTTGGAAGCAGCATGAAGCTATTGATGGAAGCTGAAATTCATTCCGTTGAATTTTTACAAGAAGTGGGTTATATAGATCATATTTATTCCTCCAGCCCAATCGCTGCGTGCGAGGACTATTTGGAGAAGCTATTAACCATTGATTTAAAGGTATTAGAATCATATAAAATGATGTGGATTAGAAAGTGGGAAGAAAGCCGGCTTAGAGAAAGAATAGAAGAAGAAGTCCGGAATTGCAGTGTACTATGGGAAAGTGAGTCACATCATAAATATGTGAAAAGCTTTATTAGTAAAAAAACACAGGATTAAGGAATAAAAGACAAACTGTAATCAGTCTATCTTTTCTAGTAGATGCATATGTATGAATAAAAACACTAGGAGGGATAGTAAATGTCGCCAACTCGCCAAGATGCATGGTCCCAAGATGAAGATTTATTGCTTGCTGAAGTTGTGTTAAGACATATTCGAGAGGGTGGGACACAGCTGCAAGCATTTGAGGAAGTTGGAAAACAACTTTCGCGAACATCTGCGGCCTGCGGATTCCGCTGGAACTCATTTGTTAGGAAGCAATATAAATCAGGTATCGATCTGGCCAAAAAACAGCGTAAAGAATTAAAAAAACAAAGTATACCATCTGAAAGAGATTATCCAAAAGAAGAGTTAGTAAATGAAGAACCTGCAGTCAACTCCGCTGCAAGTGAAGGAATAACATTCCAAGCTGTTCTTCACTTTTTAGAAAACCTTAATCAGAGGGCTTCTGCTGCAACAGCTATTGAAGAAGCAAAGGAAAAAACTATTCAAAAATTAAAAGATCTTGAAAAGCAAGCTTATTCGCTTGCAGCAGAAAATGAAAGATTATCAAAAAATTTAAAAGCGATTGAAGAGGATTACAGTTCTTTAATTGAAATTATGGAAAGAGCACGAAAAATGGTTGTCTTACAAGAAGAAGATAGACAGCAAAAGGTAAAATTTCAAATGGATAAAAACGGTAATCTAGAAAGAATAGAGAAATAGTAAAAAGCGGACATTATGTCCGCTTTTACTTTGTTCAGGATTTAATTGTGTTGTGCTTCTACACCTTCAGGATACCAAACAAGCGGGTTCTCGCCACGGTCACGTTCCATATCGTATTCTACATTTGTAAAGTTCATTTTCTCCCAAAAGCTTCTAGATTGTACTCTAGGGTTCGTTTTAATTGGAAGACCTAAGCTTTTGGCATATTCCACAAGCGTTTTACCATATCCTTTGCCTTGGTAATCTGGTAATACTTCAAGTTTCCATATTTCTAAATAATTCTGTGGAGGATAGAAATAACGATCAAACTTCGCCTCTGTTTGATATAAACTCATACGTGCTACTAGTTTGTCTCCGAAATATATTCCGTAAAATGGTGAGTCACTATCATTATCAACCATATTTGCTTCTAAATCCTCAATCATAGAAAGCTCTTGAATTCCATATTCCTTAAATTTTTTAAATTCCTCTAGAGTTTTAAAATTTACTTTTAATCTTTGAACTTTCATTACGATATATGCCTCCCTAAAAAAATGATTATCTTATCATCTGTATATATTCATTTAATACTGAATAATATGAATTGGAATAAAAATTTCTAATTATTCAAAATGAATTAATATTATTATATAACAAACATACAAAAAATTCTTTATATATTAGCAAGAAAGCGTTTTATATTTTGGGAGGGGTCTCAGAACTTATTGTTTCGATATTTGTGAAACGGGTTCTATTTTTTTTGAATAATTTAACTTTCAAGAGAAAGTATCTGCTAAAATATCTATAAAAAGGACAATTATGGGTGGATATTATGGAAATTGGTATTATCGGAG
The DNA here is from genome assembly GCF_036962345.1 of Neobacillus vireti. Lineage (GTDB taxonomy): Bacteria > Bacillota > Bacilli > Bacillales > Cytobacillaceae > Neobacillus > Neobacillus vireti_A. Next base: position 296,129 of record NZ_JBALNB010000005.1, on the reverse strand, counting down.
CCGGATCGGTTGGATTATTATTCGCGTCTTATTTAAACAATTCTTTTCCTATAAGGATCTATACGAGGACGTTTGAACAAGCAGAAGAGATCAATAAAAAGGGAATTCTTCTCCAAAAAGAATTGAAGGAAAAAAGAGTTAACGTTACGGCATTCCCTATATCAAAGTGGACTGGAAAAGAAGATTTAACCATAATAGCGGTAAAACAATATCAACTTCCATCTATTTTGGATCTATTACATAAATTCGATTCCTTTCCTCAAAACCTATTATTTTTACAAAATGGAATGGGACACTTAAAATATCTAGAAAGTATTCCTGTACCCAATATTTTTGTTGGTTCCGTTGAGCATGGAGCCAGTAAGATTAATTCTTATACTGTTCGTCATAATGGTGAAGGCTCTATCAATGTAGCCTTATTCAAAGGAGATTCTTTTAGATTAAAAGAGTTTAGTGAAGCTGGTGCTTCCGTCAATTTTCAAATAAATATGCAAGAAGATTATTATGAGATGTTGATAAATAAACTAATTGCCAATGCTGTCATTAATCCTTTAACAGCAATCTTGCAAGTTGAAAATGGCGAATTAATTTCTAATCCTCATTATTTTGCGGCTGTGAAGAAACTATTTCTTGAAATCTCCTATGTACTTAATCTTCAAAATCCTATTCGAAAGTTTAGGGATATGATTAGAATTTGTAAAAAAACAGCTGCTAATCGGTCGTCGATGCTAAAGGATATTGAGGCAGGAAGTAAGACAGAAATTGATGCAATACTTGGATTTTTATTAGATGAAGCTGCAATCCAAAAAAAGAATGCGAGTAATATTAAAACTTATTATCTGTTGATTAAAGGGAAAGAACACAGGAGGAGAGTTAATTGAATTCATTTATTTCATCCATCATCACGATTTTCTTAACTATTCCTCTACTCGGTTTTTTAATCATTTATATAATATATAAGCTGATTACAAAGAATACGAAAAAGTCATTTCATAAGGCACTGGACTATTCTACTGTTTTATTTATATTTGCTGTCCATTTTTTATTGATAACCATTTGGGAAAAATCTTTTTTTTGGTTAATTTTTTTAGTATTAATAATCATTGCAATGGTTTTTGTACTTATAAATTGGAAAGTAAAAGGTGAAATTGAATTTACTAAGGTTTTTAAAGGATTTTGGAGATTTAATTTCTTAGTTTTTTTCTTGACCTATATTTCGCTGATGATTTTTGGAATACTTCGAAGTGCATTAACTTTTACATTTTCTTAAGCAAAGATTTTTTTTATTAGGAGGGTTGATGCTATACTCATATGGAATGAAGTTGATTAGAAAGGAAGTACGTAAATGGAGATTTTGAATCTCTCTTTATCAGCAACAAATCGGTTTGCTTCAAATTATTTACAACAATCTCCAGATATTCTGCCTTTTTTCCATTATCGGTTCAATGACTTTGCCGAAGATCAAAAAAGGTTAGATGAATTAAGCAATCGACACTTTCCTCGCGAAAAAGTAGCTGATCATATTGAGAAATATATGGAACGTTTTCCATTAACAGAAGCAGTTCATAATTCACTAGCTAAGCTAAAGCAATCAAATAGTGTTGTGGTCATTGGCGGTCAACAAGCAGGTATTCTTACCGGCCCCCTTTATTCAATACATAAAATCATATCCATTATTAAATTAGCCGAAGAAAAAGAGAAGCAGCTTGGAGTACCCGTCATCCCTGTATTTTGGATAGCAGGAGAGGACCATGACTATGATGAAGTGAATCATGTGTTTATTCCAATTGAGCAAAAAGTTGACAAACGGACTTACCCAGAAAGGGTTAAACAAAAGAAAATGGTGTCGGATATTCCCCTTAATAAAGAAGTTTGTCAGATATGGGTGAATAATTTAATTGAAAATTTAGGCGAGACCAATCATACCAAAGAGCTAATAAACTTTGCGGATAATGCAATTTTGAAATCAGCTACTTTTGTTGATTTTTTTGCTCATATGGTGATGGAGCTATTCAAAGATTATGGCTTATTAATTGTGGATTCAGGTGACCGTAATTTCCGTCTTTTACAAAAGGCAAATTTTTCACATCAAATTGAACAACATAAAGAAATTACGAATTATTTGTTAGAACAGCAAGATGTCATAGGGAAGAATGGATTTCCGATTACAATCGATTCAAATGAGAAGGCAGCAAACTTGTTTTATTACCATCCAAAGTTAAATGAACGAATTTTGCTTGAATTTGATTTAGAAAGCAATCGTTTTGTGGGGAAAAGTGGAGCTGTTTCCTTCTCAAAAGAAGAATTAATTGAAATTGCCTTTCAAGACCCTGGTAAACTAAGTAACAATGTGGTGACTCGGCCATTAATGCAAGAATGGCTTTTCCCGACACTTGCTTTTATTGCCGGACCAGGTGAGATTTCTTATTGGGCTGAATTAAAGCTTGTGTTTGAGCATTTTAAAATTAAAATGCCGCCTATAGTACCGAGATTAAATATAACCTTGTTGGAGAGAGCCATAGATAGTGACCTAAATGAGTTGAAATTAGAACTTTCAGATGTTTTGAGCCGGGGAAGTGGCAAGGAAAAGGAGCATTATCTTGAAACTATTAAAGATCGAGAAATTTCTGAGCTTTTTTCTACACTTAAGTCACAAATACAAAATCAATATGAGCATATTGAAGTGAAAACAAATCAAGTGGATAGAAGTTTACTGCCACTTCTGAAGAAAAATGAAAACTTCCTTCTAAAGCAAATTGGATTCATGGAAACGAAGCTTGAATTATCCGTGCAATCAAGGTTTGATGTGATTCTAAGTAAGTTTAACCGTATTGATTTAGCATTACGTCCGGATGGTTTTCCACAAGAACGCGTATGGAATATTTTCCTTTATCTAAATAAGTATGGAACGAGTTTTATTAAGGAATTAATGGAACTTGAATTTGAGTTTGATGGCAAACACAAAGTAATAAAATTATAGAGGAACTTCACGAGGGGTGAAGTTTCTTTTTTTTTTGAGGAACTTCACCAGGGGTGAAGTTTTTCCTTTTTTTAAAAAGAAAATTACTGGATAAAAAAGGATTTGGGGGAGTAAACAAGAATTATTAAAAAATAGGTGGAGGAAAGTGGGGGAATGTGGTACATTTTATATAGAAAGTGGGGGTACCGGGTATGTTTATGGGTGAATACCATCATAGCATTGATAATAAAGGCCGGATGATCGTGCCGTCCAAATTCCGCGATGATCTTGGAGAGATGTTCATCATCACCCGCGGGTTGGATCAATGTCTATTTGGTTACCCATTATCAGAGTGGGCACTGATTGAAGAAAAACTGAAAGGTCTTCCTCTGACAAAAAAAGATGCTCGTGCATTTACCCGATTCTTCTTCTCTGGCGCAACAGAAAGCGAACTAGATAAACAAGGAAGAATCAATATCCCTGCCCCATTACTTCAGTATGCAAAACTAGAAAAAGAATGTGTAGTTTTAGGAGTATCCAATCGAATTGAAATTTGGAGCAAACAGATTTGGGAAGACTATTTCTCAGAGTCCGAAGATTCTTTTGCTGAAATTGCAGAAAATATGATTGGTTTTGATATATAATGGACAAGTTATTCTATTATAACTATAACTCATATTTTATCGTTCGATTGGAAAAGGTGATTAATGATGTTTGAACATACAACTGTGTTATTAGATGAAGCTGTTAATGGATTAAATATTAAACCAGATGGCATTTATGTTGATTGTACATTAGGCGGTGCTGGTCACAGTTCCCTAATACTTTCAAAACTTACTGAAAATGGAAAATTGTTTGCCTTCGATCAAGACGAAATAGCTATTGCCAATGCAAAAGAGAAATTGTCCGTCTATGGTGAGCAACTTACAATAATCAAAAGCAATTTCTTATATCTTGAGGAAGAACTTGAAAAGCTTGGAATCGAAAAAGTCGATGGCGTCCTTTATGATCTTGGTGTTTCATCACCGCAATTAGATACTCCAGAAAGAGGCTTCAGTTACCATCATGACGCGCCTCTGGACATGAGAATGGACAATGATGCGGATATTTCAGCCTACGATGTTATTAACCATTGGTCCTACGAAGATTTAGTGAGAATCTTTTTTCGCTATGGAGAAGAGAAATTCTCTAAACAAATTGCACGCAAAATAGAGGCAAGAAGAGAAAGTAAGCCAATTGAAACAACATTTGAGCTAGTAGAACTTATCAAAGAAGGAATTCCGGCACCTGCTAGAAGGAAGGGCGGGCATCCGGCAAAAAGGGTCTTTCAAGCGGTAAGAATTGCAGTGAATGATGAATTAGCAGTATTTGAAAAGTCATTGCAAAAAGCGATTGATATTCTAAATCCAGAAGGAAGAATTAGCGTTATTACTTTTCACTCTTTAGAAGACCGGATATGTAAGGCTACTTTTAAGAAGGCAAGTGAAACACCAAATTTACCTCCGGGTTTACCCATTATTCCAGAAGAATTTAAGCCTATTATGAAGTTAATTACTAGAAAGCCTATTCTTCCATCAGAAGAAGAGCTGGAACATAATAATCGTGCTCGATCTGCAAAGCTAAGAATCGCGGAAAAATTATAAATAGAAATCAAAAAAATGATGTGGAGGGGAAAGAATGAGCAATCTTGCCAGGAAATTTCAGCAACAGCAACAAGTAGAACGGACAATACAGGAACAAAGTATTGTAAAAACAAAAAAGCACTGGCTTACACCTGGGGAGAAAATAATAGGTATCGTATTTACAGGGTTGATTTGTTTTGGTGCCGTCCACCTCATCTCGAATCAAGCAGAAATTTACCAGGTAAATAAGGAAATACAGGAAGTTCAAACGACTATTAAGGAACAAGAAAAGATAAACAATGATTTGAAGGTACAAGTTAGCGAACTAAGTACGTATGAGCGGATTTGGGAAAAGGCTAAACAATTGGGGCTTGTCATAAACGAAAATAACGTCAAGGTTGTGCACGAGAAATGAGCCAAAAACAGCCACATATGAATTTCGGAGCAGCTGGACTATTTGTAGTATTCGGCCTGCTCTTTTTTATATTGCTTCTTAGATACTTTTCAATTCAAATTACAGGCGAAGTCGGATCACAGCCGCTTGCGGCAAAAGCTGAGCAAAAATATAGCAGGACAGGGACGATGGATGCAACTAGAGGTGTGATTTATGACCGAAAAGGGGAAGTTATTTCTGAGGATACAACCGCTTATACCCTGATTGCAATCCTTGATAAAAAGATGACAACAAATCCCAAAAAGCCTAATCATGTGGTAGACATCAAAAAAACCGCTAAAGAATTAGCAAAGTTTCTGGAAATGAAAGAATCCGAGATTTACGACATTTTGACGAAGGATCAGTTTCAGGTCGAATTCGGTAAAGCAGGAAGAGATATATCTCACCAAACGAAGAAAGAGATAGAGGCCCTAAAGCTTCCTGGCATTACGTTTAAACGTGATTCAAAAAGATTTTATCCGAATGGAATCTTTGCCTCTCACCTAGTTGGTTATGCTGACAGAGTGGATGAGGAGGATGGAAGTTATAATTACGTCGGAAAAATGGGAATTGAGAAGACATTAAACAAAGAGTTGACAGGTAAGGACGGAAAAATTAATTATGAAAGTGATTTATGGGGATATTTGCTTCCGAATGGAGAACAGAAGGTTACGCCTGCTCAAAACGGAAATGATGTCTACCTAACGATAGATAAAAAGATCCAAACATTCCTAGAAGACGCCATGAACAAAGTGGTTGAGGAATATAAACCGAAAAAAATCATTGCCATTGTGGCTGATCCTAAAACAGGGGATATATTAGCGATGGGTCAAAGACCTTCCTTTCATCCTAAAACAAAAGAAGGTATAAATAACAGTTGGCATAATGAAGCAATCGAAACTTCATTTGAACCTGGTTCAACGATGAAGATTTTTACCCTTGCAGCAGCGATTGAAGAAAATAAATTTGACCCCAATGAATTTTTCCAGTCTGGCTCCTATAGGGTAACTTCAAAAGATAATGCAATACATGATCATAATAGATCTGGCTGGGGAAGCATTTCCTATCTTGAGGGTGTTCAGCGCTCATCCAACGTAGCGTTTGCAAAACTTGCCAATGAAAAAATCGGTTTTGAAAAGTTCCGTGAATATTTAACAAAATTTGGATTGGATCAAGCGACCGGTATCGACCTTCCGAATGAAACCTCTGGTAAAATCCAATATACCTGGCCGATTGAGAAAGCAACAACCTCATATGGACAAGGTACAGCGATAACACCCATTCAGCAAATTCAGGCGGCAACAGCGATTGCAAATAATGGGAAAATGATGAAGCCTCAAGTAATCGATAAAATCGTCAATCACGACACTGGAGAAGTAATTAGTGATGTTACACCAGAGGTGGTTTCCTCACCTATTTCAGCGGATACAGCAAAACAAGTCCTAGATATACTGGAAACTGTAGTCTCTAACGAAAAAACGGGCACAGGGAACCGCTATCAAATAGATGGATATAGTGTTGCTGGGAAAACAGGGACTGCAAGTATTCCTGATCCAAAGGGTGGTTATTTAGTTGGACAAAAAGATTATATATTCTCATTCTTAGGTATGGCTCCTGCAGATGATCCTAAGTTAGTTGTATATGTTGCTGTTCAACAGCCAGAGATAGACCACTATTCAATGGGGTCAATACCAGTTTCAATGGTTTTTAATCCTGTAATGAAAAATAGTCTGCAGTATTTAAATATTCAGCCTTCACAACAAGAAAAGGCCACTACAACAAAATTAGCTAATTTATCGAATCAAGTTGTAACGGAAACTGTAAAAAAACTTGAGGAGCAAAAACTAGAGGCAGTTGTTTTAGGGAATGGATCAAAAGTGATGGGTCAGCTTCCAGCGGCGGGTACCAATGTCCTTGAAGGTGAAAAAATAATTATCCAAACAGAAGGTAATTTAATTGCCCCTGATATGACTGGATGGTCCTTAAGAGACGTAATGAAGGTGGCAAAAATATCGGGAGTGAAACTAAGTTCTACAGGTAGTGGTTATGTTGTAAAGCAAAATATTGAAGAAGGATCTGCCTTAAGCAAAGGGAAGTTTTTAATTGTAGATTTAAAAACCCCGGAAGAAAGAAGAAAGATGGAATTAGAACAAATAGAATCCGAAGAAAATACCGATAAATCTGTTGAGGAAACTGAAACGGTTCCGCTGGGTGGGTAAGGATTAGAACTAACTCTGTACTGTTCTAATAAAATAGGTACAAGCATATAAATGAACGAGTAGGATAAAGGAGGCTCGTTCATTTTATGCGTGTTTCAAATGTAACTGTCCGTAAAAGGTTAATGATTGCACTATTCGTTGGAATTTTAGTTTTTCTAATTATTGATGTCCGACTTGGTTATGTACAGTTTGTGCTGGGTGATAAGTTGACTGGTCAAGCTAAGGGTTTGTGGAGCAGAAATATACCGTTCGAACCTGAACGCGGCGAGATAATAGACCGTAATGGTGTGCCTTTAGCTACAAATATAAGTGCTCCAACCGTATATGTTGTACCAAGACAGATTAAGGATCCTGCTGGAACTTCCGAGGAACTTTCTAAGGCATTAAATACTCCAAAGGAAAATGTTTATCGACAAATTACCCAAGGTCAATCCATTATCAGGATAAAAGAAGGAAGAAAGATTTCTCATGAAAAAGCTAAGGAAATTAGAGCCTTAGGGCTTGAAGGGGTATATATCGGCGAAGACTCAAAAAGGCATTATCCATTCGGCAGCTATCTGTCTCATGTTCTAGGATTTTCTGGGGTAGACAACCAGGGTTTAATGGGATTAGAACTTTATTATGATAAAGAACTGAGCGGTGAAAGAGGTTCGGTTAAGTTTTATGCCAACGCTAAAGGAGAAAGAATGGATGATATGGCTGACGATTATGAACATCCAGTTGATGGACTTGATTTAAAGCTTACGATTGATACAAGAATTCAAACCATTATGGAGAGAGAGCTGGATATTGCTCAGGCAACCTATAATCCTGATGGAATCATAGCAATTGCAATGGATCCGAATAATGGGAAAATATTAGGGATGTCCAGTCGCCCTACCTTTGATCCAGCTGAATTTCGAAACGTTCCACAAGAGGTATACAATAGAAACCTCCCCGTATGGTCAAGCTATGAGCCTGGTTCGACTTTTAAAATCATCACTTTGGCGGCTGCTTTAGAGGAAGGAAAAGTTAATTTAGAAAAGGAACATTTCCATGATTCAGGTTCAGTAGAAGTTGCCGGAGCAAGATTGAAATGCTGGAAAAGAGGCGGTCACGGAAGTCAAACCTTCTTGGAAGTCGTGCAAAATTCATGTAACCCAGGTTTTGTGGAATTGGGACAAAGATTAGGGAAAGATACCTTGTTCAAATATATAAAAGAATTTGGCTTTGGACAGAAAACAGGGATTGATTTAGCGGGCGAAGGCTCAGGGATTTTGTTTAATTTAGATCGAGTTGGTCCTGTAGAATTAGCAACCACTGCTTTTGGTCAAGGGGTATCAGTGACTCCAATTCAACAGGTTGCAGCAGTTGCAGCTGCGGTTAATGGCGGGACACTTTATAAGCCATATATAGCACAAGAATTAATTGACCCAGTTACCAAGGAAGTAGTGATGAGAAATACTCCAGTTGCAAAAAGAAAAGTAATTTCTGAGGAAACGTCGAAAGAAATCCGTCATGCGCTTGAGACTGTAGTCGCTCAAGGTTCAGGGTTTAGGGCATTTGTTGATTCCTATCGAATCGGGGGAAAAACAGGAACAGCTCAAAAAGCTCAAAACGGCAGATATTTAGAAAATAACTTTATTGTTTCGTTTATGGGATTTGCTCCGGCAGATGATCCTCAAATTATAGTATATGTTGCGGTTGATAATCCTAAAGGTGGACTTATTTTCGGTGGAACAGTAGCTGCTCCAATTGTCGGAAGTATTATGAAGGATGGACTCATGGCATTGGGGGTAGAACCTCGGAAAGATCAAATTGAAAAAGAAATCAAATGGCCTGATAAGCCATTGATTACACTGCCTGATTTAACGGGTTTAACCAAGTTAGAAATCACAGAACAACTGTTGAATCTTAAAATTGATGCTAGTGGTGAAGGTAATATAGTCGTAAGACAGTCTCCTGAAGCTGGTTCAAAAGTAAAAGAAGGTTCAACCATTAGACTTTATTTTGATAAAGATGAATAAATAGTTAAAAGAATTAGATTCAGGCGGCCGGAATAATTTCCGCCGCCTGTTTCTTTGAAAAAAAAAGAAGCAGAATTTCAAGGATAATAGCATTCTATTGTGATTTGCTGTAAAATAAGGTGAATCTTTTATGAGGTTATTTTTTTATGTAAAAAATGGTCATTTTTTAACGGCAAGAGAGGATTTGAGAATATGAAACTACAGGAATTACTTCAACCATTGCACCTGCTCGTTCCTTATCAAGGGGCGAATCCTGAAATTACTTCGATTGAAAACGACAATCGTAAGGTGCAAGTGGGAAGCTTATTTATTTGTATAAAAGGATATACGGTTGATGGCCATGATTTTGCTGATTCAGCAGTGAAAAATGGTGCCGCGGCAGTTCTTGCAGAAAAGCCACTCGCTCTTTCTGTGCCAGTCATTATCGTTAAAGATACAACTAGAGCTATGGCAGTACTTGCGAATACTTTTTATAATCATCCCACTAAAAAACTGCAATTAATTGGTATAACCGGTACGAATGGAAAGACAACCACCAGTCATCTTATTGAAAAAATATTATCTGATGCAAACAGAACTACAGGGTTAATTGGAACCATGTATACAAAAATCGGCAATTTGAAGATTGAAACGAAAAATACAACTCCAGAGAGCCTGGTCCTACAAAAAAGATTCCACCAAATGCTTGAAAATGGTGTTGATACAGCTATCATGGAGGTTTCATCGCATGCTCTGCATTTGGGGAGAGTGCATGGTTGTGACTACGATATAGCCGTTTTTACCAACCTTACCCAAGATCATTTAGACTATCATAAAACCATGGAGGACTATAGGCATGCAAAAAGCTTATTGTTTTCTCAGTTAGGAAATACATTTGACGCTGATAAACCTAAGTTTGCCGTCTTAAATGCTGATGATGCGGCTTCTGAACTTTATCAGAAATCGACAGCAGCTCATGTTGTTACCTATGGAATTGACAATGAAGCAGATTTCCAGGCTAGAAATATTCAAATAACTTCAGCCGGGACGACTTTTGAAATAGCAATGAAAGATAAGAGATATTTCATTAATATGCAGTTAATCGGAAAGTTTAGTATTTATAATGTGTTGGCCAGCGTCGCAGCTGCATTTATTTCAAACATACCAATGGAAGCAATAATTCAATCTATTGAGAGTGTTAAAGGAGTAGATGGAAGATTTGAATTGGTAAATGCTGGTCAAGATTTTACGGTAATTGTTGATTACGCCCACACACCAGATAGCTTGGAAAATGTATTGAAAACTATACAGAGTTTTGCTACTAAAAGGATTTTTGTCATTGTAGGCTGCGGTGGAGACAGAGATAAAACCAAACGTCCTTTAATGGCGGCAATTTCTTGCCAGTATGCTTCGGATCCAATATTTACCTCGGATAATCCTAGAAGTGAAGATCCATTAGCAATTCTAAAAGAAATGAAAGACGGCGTAGCAGGAAAAAGCTATATTACCATTCCTGATCGAAAAGAAGCTATTGTAACTGCTATAAACCAAGCAGCTGCCGGAGATGTGATCTTAATTGCAGGTAAAGGTCACGAAACGTACCAGATTATTGGCGATAATGTTTATGATTTTGATGACCGGGTGGTTGCTCGGGAAGCTATCGAGGGGAGATAGAAATGTATTTAATGTTTAATGATTTAGTAGCATTACTCTCTGATTTTAAGGGGGTAAGAGAGGCGGATCATTTTTATATGACGGTTACTGACAGTGCGGCTGAAGATCAGCCGCGAGGTTTGTTTATACCGTTAAGTGATGATTCAGGTGAACTATTAGACGCAATCACCAACGGAGCTGTTGCAGCTATTTGGGATAAAGAAAAACCTGTACCTAGGTATACACCTAATCATTTTCCGATCTTTTTTACGGAAACCCCTCTAAATGCAGCAGGTGAGTTACTGCGATTTTACTTTAAAAAAATTGATGGAGATAAAGTTAAGGACATGAATGTGACCAAATTCGTATTTTTAAATAAAAAACTTCTCAAAGAAAATAAAGAAACATATGATATAGCTGTAATGTTGGAAAATCTGTCAATGAAAAATACGAATAACAATGATGAGAGGAGGGGATAAAATGCTGGAGCAAGTTATTTTTTTCACAATTTTAATGGGATTTCTTATCACGGTTCTTCTTTCTCCATTTTTTATTCCCTTCTTGCGAAGGTTGAAATTTGGACAAAGCATTCGGGAGGAAGGTCCCAAATCCCATCAAGTAAAAACGGGTACACCAACGATGGGCGGAATCATGATTTTATTTTCAATTATTATTACCACTCTAGTGATGACAGGTAAGTTTTCGGAACCGACTGTTAAAACATATTTACTTATTCTTGTCACTTTTGGGTTTGGATTACTTGGTTTTTTAGATGATTTCATCAAGGTTGCGTTAAAACGTAATTTAGGTTTAACATCTAGACAAAAGTTATTAGGGCAGATTATTATTTCGGTTATTTTTTATCTTGTTTATAAACAAAACGGGTATCCAACGGATATTTCAGTCCCAGGTACTGGTTACTCTTTAGAATTAGGCTGGTTTTTTGTCTTTTTTATTGTATTTTGGCTGGTTGGATTTTCTAATGCAGTCAATTTAACAGATGGTCTGGATGGTTTAGTTTCTGGGACAGCGGCTATTGCATTTGGTGCATATGCAGTCTTAGCTTGGAACCAATCGCAGATGGAAGTTGCTATTTTTTCTGTTGCTGTAGCAGGAGCTGTTTTAGGCTTCCTCGTTTTCAATGCCCATCCTGCAAAAGTTTTTATGGGTGATACCGGCTCACTAGCTCTTGGTGGAGCGATTGCAACCATTGCCATCCTAACAAAGTTAGAGTTATTGTTAGTGATTATTGGTGGAGTCTTTGTTATAGAAACACTGTCGGTGATATTACAGGTCATTTCGTTTAAAACAACAGGAAAAAGAATATTTCGAATGAGTCCACTCCATCACCATTATGAATTACTTGGCTGGTCAGAATGGAAAGTTGTCGTAACGTTTTGGAGCGTTGGTTTACTATTAGCGATACTAGGTATCTATATTGAGGTGTGGTTATAATTGAAGCAGATTGAAACGTATCTTCATAAAAAAATTCTAGTCCTAGGATTGGCAAAAAGCGGGGTAACAGCAGCAGCACTATTACATAAGCTTGGTGCATTTGTAACGGTAAATGATAAAAAATCATTATCTGAAAATCCTGAAGCTCAAGGGTTATTGGAACAAGGGATAAAGGTCATTTGTGGCGAACATCCTGTTGAACTTCTCGATGAAGGTTTCGAACTTATCGTTAAAAATCCAGGAATTCCTTATCAAAATCCAATTGTTGAAGGTGCTCTTAAGAAAGGAATACCAGTATTAACAGAGGTGGAGCTTGCCTATCAAATTTCGGAAGCACCTTTTATAGGAATAACAGGGACAAACGGCAAAACAACCACGACAACACTTGTATTTGAAATGCTGCGTGAAGGTAAGCAAAATCCTTTAATTGCTGGGAATATTGGGACTGTAGCCTCAGGTGTAGCCCAAGAGGCGACTAAAGATAATCATATTGTTATTGAATTATCTTCATTTCAATTAATGGGGATTGACACCTTTAAACCTAAAATAGCAGTAATTACAAATCTTTATGATGCCCATTTAGATTATCACGGAACCCGGAATGAGTATTTTAATGCAAAAGCCAATATTACCAAAAATCAGACGGAAGCAGATTACTTTATTTATAATGCTGATCAGCAGGATGTGCTGGAAATTGCAATGCAATCCCAAGCTGCACTTATTCCATTTTCAACCAAACAAGTACTTCGTGATGGTGCTTATATTAACGAAGACTGGATCTGTTTTAATGGTGAAAAAGTAATGTCAGTGGACGAAATCGCCCTGCCTGGGGTCCATAATTTAGAAAATATCTTATCTGCAATGGCTGCCGCAAAGTTAAGCGGAGTTAGGAATGAAGCGATTCAGACTGTTCTTAGAACGTTTACGGGTGTAAAACATCGGCTCCAATATGTTTCAGACGTAGTTGATAGAAAATTTTATAATGATTCAAAGGCAACAAATATTCTAGCGACGGTTAATGCATTACAGGCCTTTAAGGCTCCAATCATTCTGCTGGCTGGAGGACTTGATCGTGGAAATGAATTTGATGAACTACTGCCATATTTGAAAAATGTAAAAGCATTAATAACCTTTGGCCAAACCTCGCCTAAAATTCAACGTGTAGGAAGAGAGGCAGGAATAAAACAAATAACCTCTGTCGATAATGTTGAAAAGGCCGTGCCTGTTGCTTTTCAATATTCGGAGCCAGGCGACGTGATTTTGTTATCTCCTGCTTGTGCAAGTTGGGATCAATATAAAACTTTTGAAGTCAGGGGAGACATTTTTATCGAAGCGGTGCATAAGCTTAAGTAAGGGCTTGTACAACTAGGGTTAAACCTAATTTACGCAGCATAGGCCCTAAAACTTGCTACTCGAGGTGTTAGGTGTGCCGACAAAGAGAACAACTCCTGATTTCATATTATTACTAGTTACATTTACACTATTGGCAGTAGGGCTTATCATGGTTTATAGTGCCAGTGCGATTTGGGCAGAATATAAATTTGATGACTCCTTCTTCTTTGCTAAGAGACAAACCCTTTTTGCTGGTGTTGGGATAGCAGCAATGTTTTTTATTATGAACATTAATTATTGGACATGGAGAGAGTGGTCTAAGGTTATATTAATTGTTTGTTTTGTTTTACTCATACTTGTACTTATCCCTGGGGTGGGAAATGTCCGAAATGGCTCACGAAGCTGGATTGGAGTAGGTGCTTTTTCCATCCAGCCATCAGAGTTCATGAAGCTTGCGATGATTGCCTTTTTAGCTAAGTTTCTATCTGAGAGACAGAAACTCATAACCTCCTTTAGGCAAGGGCTGGTTCCTTCATTAGGTCTAGTGTTTATCGCATTTGCTTTAATTATGCTCCAACCGGATTTAGGTACAGGGACTGTTATGATTGGGACCTGTGTAGTTATGATTTTTATTGCGGGTGCAAGAGTCGGCCATTTTGCTTTACTAGGGTTAATTGGTTTAGCTGGATTTGTGGGCTTAGTCGCTTCAGCTCCGTATAGGATAAAAAGAATAACCTCATTTTTAGATCCTTGGCAGGACCCGTTAGGAAGTGGATTTCAAATCATCCAATCACTATATGCGATTGGACCAGGCGGATTATTCGGTCTTGGACTCGGTGAAAGCAGGCAGAAGTTCTTTTATTTGCCTGAACCACAAACAGATTTTATCTTTGCTATTTTGTCTGAAGAACTTGGGTTTATTGGCGGCTCCTTTATCATACTCTTATTTGCACTATTATTATGGAGGGGGATCCGCATCGCCTTAGGGGCACCGGACTTATATGGAAGTTTCCTGGCAGTTGGCATAATTTCTATGGTTGCCATTCAAGTAATGATAAACATTGGTGTCGTAACCGGATTAATGCCTGTTACCGGAATTACATTGCCGTTCCTAAGTTATGGAGGATCTTCTCTTACCTTAATGCTAATGGCAATAGGTGTTCTTTTGAATATTAGCCGTTATTCGAGATACTAAATTACCCTGTTTTGAGGCAGGGTTCTTTTTATTTTTTACCATTTGAAGTTTACAATTAGATAACATTCTTTTATCATTCATTACCTTCTGTTAATTTTATAGTAAGATAGGATAAGAAATGAACTTTTAGTTTTTATTTGGGGTGGAATTATGAAAATAGTAGTAAGCGGCGGGGGGACTGGCGGACATATTTATCCAGCTCTTGCACTAATAAGAGAAATTCAAAAAGAAAATAAAAACGCAGAATTTCTATACATAGGGACAAAGAACGGCTTGGAAAGCAGTATTGTACCAAGGGAGAAGATTCCATTCAAATCAATCCATATTACCGGTTTTAAGAGAAAGTTATCCTTGGATAATATTAAAACGGTTTTAAGATTTTTTAAAGGTGTTAAGGACAGTAAAAAGATGTTAAAAGAATTTAAGCCTGATATTGTGATCGGTACAGGCGGGTATGTGTGCGGGCCTGTTGTCTATGCAGCTTCGAAATTAAATATCCCAACGATTGTTCACGAGCAGAATAGTGTGCCTGGGTTAACAAACAAATTCTTAAGCAGATATGTAAACAAGGTAGCTATTTGTTTCGAGGAGGCTCGAGAACATTTTCCAAATGGGAAAGTGGAGTTTACCGGGAATCCAAGGGCTTCTGAAGTCATCGGGAAAGATGGGATTAGAGGAAGACTTTCCGCAGGTTTAAGTACGACGATGCCAGCGGTACTAATTTTCGGTGGCAGCCGGGGTGCAAGACCAATAAATGATGCGGTTGTTAAAGGACTTTCCGAATTTGCCGAAAAACCATATCAAGTACTCTATATCACTGGTGATGTCCATTTTAAGGATGTCCAGAATGAAGTGGAACTAATTGGGAATCCGGAAAATGTAGTGATTAAACCGTTTATTCATAACATGCCTGAGATTTTGGCGGGAATTGATTTAGTTGTTTCACGAGCAGGTGCTACAACACTGGCTGAGATTACCTCATTAGGTATTCCGAGTATACTCATTCCAAGTCCATATGTTACAAATAATCATCAAGAAAAAAACGCCAGGTCCCTTAGTGACCATGGTGCAGCAGAATTACTCCTTGAAAAAGACTTAAATAGCAAAAGCCTTATTCAGCATATAGACAAAATTCTGTTAGAAGATGAAAACCTAAATGCTATGAAAATGAAAGCAAAAAAGTTGGGCGTGCCAGACTCTGCAGATAGACTATATAAACTTATGAAACAGCTAGTACGAGGAAAACAAAAGTAGCCCATAAAGGTTTTTAGCATAAACTAAAACTATACGTTTGTTTTGAAAGATAGGGTGATAGGAATGGACGAATTATTAACTGAAATTCAAAAATTAAATATTGGCATAGTAAAAAGTAATGAACGATTATCACATCATACTACCATGAAAATTGGCGGTCCTGCTGACATCTTTATTGAACCATCATCAATAGAAAGTATTCAAAAAGTTATGAGCTTTATTAAGGACCATCAACTTCCTTGGAGGGTGATTGGCAGGGGATCAAATCTTCTTGTCTCTGATAAGGGAATTGAAGGTGTGGTAATTAAATTAGGCGCTGGGCTGAACCATCTATCCATTCATGATTCTACTATTACGGTTGGGGGCGGTCATTCCTTAGTAAGTTTATCTACCTTAATATCAAAAAAAGGTTTATCAGGACTTGAATTTGCGAGTGGAATCCCTGGTTCAGTGGGCGGCGCAGTATATATGAATGCGGGTGCACATGGTTCTGATATTAGTGAAATTTTAACAAAAGCCCACATCTTGTTTGAAGACGGAGAAATTGGGTGGTTGTCCAAGGACGAAATGGAATTCACATACAGAACCTCTGTTCTTCAAAAGAAACGCCCAGGGATTGTTTTGGAAGCAGAATTCAGTTTAGCAAAAGGGGATAGGACTGCGATCGTTTCGCAAATGCAAAAAAATAAGGATTATCGTAAAGAAACACAACCATGGAATTTTCCATGTGCAGGAAGCATCTTCCGAAATCCACTGCCAAATTACGCAGGAAGATTGATCGAAGATGCTGGCTTAAAAGGGCACCAGATTGGCGGTGCGAAAATTTCGGAAATGCATGGGAATTTTATTGTCAATGCCGGAAATGCAAAAGCTCAGGATGTTCTTGATTTAATTCAGTATATAAAAGATACAATTCAAAATTTATATGGGATTAAGATGGAAACAGAGGTAGAAATTGTTGGACGGCAATAAATAATTTGTCGTACGAATTACAAATTTTGTGTTATAATTACACATTATAAATATCGGAAAAAACTGAGAAAATGAATGACGGCATGACTTTTCGTGCCGTTGTTTTGGCTTTTTTGGCAGTAAAGGCAAAAAGGTAATTCACGGTTTTCTTTTAGGACATGCTAAGCGTTATTCTTAATGGAGGGAAGTGTATGGATAAAGGTAAGATTGTTGCACTTGAGGATCGGATTCCGAAACTAAAAGAGCAAAGAAGGCGCAAAGCCAACAAAAGGCTTATTTTTCTCCTGTTTTTGTTCTTTACCATGATTGCCGTTGTCGCTTATGTACAGTCACCATTAAGTCATGTAAAAAAGGTAACCGTTAAAGGGAATGAATTGCTTTCAACAAATGAAGTAATTGAAACCGCAAAAATCTCCAAAGAAACGAACATTTGGAGTGTTAGGAAAAACATCATTGCTGTAGACCTTGAACAGAAGAATGTCATAAAAAATGCGAATGTAAAAATTAAATGGCCTAATTCGGTCATCATTGAAATTGAAGAACGTAATAAAATTGCTTATATTAAATCAGATAAATCCTATTATCCAGTAATGGAAAACGGAAAAGTTCTAATGGATAGAGAAGTTACTGAATTACCAGTAAATGCACCCATTCTTTTTAAATTTAAAGAAGGTACAATTCTTAAAGAAATGGTCTCTTCATTAGAAGAACTTCCGGATGAGGTTCGAAATGCTATATCAGAAATACACCATACACCTAAAAAGGCGGATGAATATCATATTTCATTATTTATGAACGATGGCTTTGAGGTTAGTGCAACATTACGAAGCTTTTCGGAAAAAATGATACATTATCCTTCGATCATAAGCCAATTAGATCCGAGCATTAAGGGGATTATTGATTTAGAGGTAGGTTCATATTTTAAGGCCTATGAATTGGAAGCGGAGGAAACTGAAATTGAGAATGATAAAGGTGAAGGGTAAGCATGTTATTTTATCCCTAGTCTGCCTTGTTCTTGGGTTTATCATTGCTTTTTCCTATCATTTTACTCAGAAAGAAATTAATCAAAATAAAACAAATCTGACAAGTAAACAATGGGAAAAAACCTTAGATCTTAGAAATCAACTGATCGAAGCAGAGGAATTAAACCGAAAGCTGCAGAAGGAATTAAATGAAAAACAAGATAAGGTATTTGAAAATGAAAAGGACCTTTCAAAAGTAGCCGAGGCATATTCCACTCTTGCTGAAGACGCTGAAAAATATCGGATGTTTCTTGGAAAAGTCAAGGTAAAGGGGCAAGGTGTAAAGGTTCAGCTTTCAGATGGTGCTTACGACCCAAAAGAAAAAAACATTAATAACTATCTTGTTCATGAGTTCCATGTTTTTAAAGTAATTAATGAGTTATATATTTCGGGTGCGGCTGCGGTCGCTATTAATGGTCAAAGATTAACCAGCCAGTCATATATAATATGTAATGGACCTGTTATCACTGTCGATGGCATTCAACATCCGGCGCCATTTGTCATCACAGCGATTGGAGACCCTGACGTATTAACTTCTGCACTTAACCTAACTGGTGGTGTGAAAGATCAGCTTGTTAACGATAATATTGTCTTTTCGTTGGAAAAAATGAACGAAATCATTCTAAATCCAATTTTAGCTAAATCATAAGGTAATCAAAATGTCCACGTAATGATAATAGATAAGGTAGGGTGAAAAAAGTGGACAAGCATAAAAAAAATATTAGCTTTATTGTTATCTCAGCCGTGATAGGTTTTATGATTGCTATTCAATTTCAAACTGTAAAAGAACCCGTTGAACGTGATACTCGTGATTTGTGGCAGCTTCGTGAAGCTTTACTTCATGAAAAAGAATTACAATCTGAGTTATTGAGTGAAATCCGTTCGATTGAAGAAAAGTTACAAGCATATGAGTCAAAACAAAAGCAAAGTAAAGAACAAGCATTACGTGACACTATTCAAGAATTGAAGATTGAGGCGGGACTGACAGAAATACAAGGACCTGGCTTAACCTTAAGAATTACACCAATACTTGAGGAAATCCAAATTGGGGAACCTATATTTAGTGGAGTGTCACCCGAGCTCCTGAAGAGATTATTGAACGAGTTGAACATGTATGACGCCAAATATGTATCTGTCGATGAGCAGCGTATCATCAATACAACTGTCATAAGAGATATTAATAATGAAACAAAAATTGACGGTCACGCATTAACCAGTTTACCGATTGATGTAAAGGTCGTCGTAGATAATTTAGAAACAGCTGAAAAACTATATAATCAGATAAAAGCCTCCAAGGCAACTGAGGAATTTTTCATCGAAAACCTAAAGCTTATTATTTCAGAACCAAAATCTGAAATAACAATTCCAGCTTTTGACCATTCTATCCAGATTCGGTATTTAGAGTCATTAAAAGCGAATGAAGGAGGGAATGCATAATGTGGCTCCCTTTTTTAGGGTTGATAGTGGGAATATTTCTTGGTCTTTTAACAGATATAAGAATTCCTGACGAATATTCTAATTATCTATCAATTGCAGTTTTGGCTGCGCTAGATACTTTATTTGGTGGAATAAGGGCTCATCTGCAAAATATTTATGATGAAAAAGTATTCGTATCTGGTTTCTTTTTTAATATTTTACTAGCTGCAAGTTTAGCTTTTCTAGGTGTTCATCTTGGTGTAGACTTGTATCTAGCAGCTGTTTTTGCATTTGGTGTTCGTTTATTTCAAAATATTGCAGTAATTAGACGGATATTATTGACAAAATGGTCAACAAACAAAGAAAAATTAGAAAAAAATTGATTTTTTTAAAGGGAATTATTTAGTTGTGACGAATAATTTTATAAGATATAGGTATGTTTTCTATTTATTATATATCTTGTGAAGAATAATTGTTGTTCGACTGAAGGAATGCTAAGGAGGTGCCAAAGAATGAACAGCAATGAAATATATGTAAGTCTTGACATCGGTACATCCAGTGTAAAGGTAATCATTGGTGAAATTGTCAACGACTCAATTAATATTATTGGTGTTGGAAACGTTAAATCGGAAGGTTTACGAAAAGGTTCTATCATTGATATCAATGATACGGTTCATTCTATTAAACGTGCAATTGAAGAAGCTGAAAGAATGATTGGTATGGAAATACGACAAGTGATTGTTGGAATATCTGGCAATCAGGTTGCTTTGGAACCTTGTCGTGGAATAGTAGGAGTTTCCAGTCAAAATCGTGAAATTACGAATGAAGATGTTAGACGTGTTATAGACGAGGCACAGGTTGTTTCAATTCCTCAAGATAGAGAAATTATCGGGGTTATCCGTAAACAGTTTATCCTAGATGGAAAAGATGAAATAAATAACCCATGTGGAATGATAGGTGTACGATTGGAAGTAGAAGGGACACTTATTACTGGTTCTAATGCGATTATTACGAATACATTGCGATGTGTAGAACGTGCCGGTTTGGAAATAACAGATATTATTCTGCAGCCACTTGCAGCTGGGGAGTACGCCCTATCAAAAGATGAAAAGAATTTGGGTGTTGCTTTAGTTGACTTAGGCGGTGGATCAACAACCATTGCTTATTTTGAACAAGGATTCTTGGCAGCAACGAGTGTAATACCAGTAGGCGGCGATTTAATCACGAATGACCTTTCCAAAGTGTTACACACTTCCACCGAAGATGCTGAAAAAATTAAAGTAAAATACGGACATGCTTTTTATGATGATGCTTCAGAAGATGAGTTCTTTAGTGTTCCGATTATCGGAAGTGATCAGCATCAACAATTTAATCAGCTATATGTATCCGAAATAATAGAAGCCCGTATGGAAGAAATCTTTGAATTAATTGCTCATGAATTAAAACGATTAGGTATCGATGACTTACCTGGAGGATTTGTCTTTACAGGTGGTACCGCCAATATGCAAGGTGTATTAGAGCTAGCTCAATCGATTTTCCAAAGCCCAGTTCGCAAAGCCGTTCCTAATTATATTGGAGTAAGAGAGCCTCAGTATACAACTGCGGTTGGTTTAATTAAGTATGCCTACAAGAATGCTAGATTACCAGGTGGGACCTTTGTCGCTTCAGCACCTGTAGCTGAACCAATCGAGAAGAAAGTTCAAAAACAACAACAACAACCAAAAGCAAAAGTAGAAAAACATCCGGAAGATAAGATGTCATCAAAAGTAAAAAAATTCCTTGGTCTCTTTTTCGAATAGAAAAATACGAAAAAGAATATCGACGAATTAGGAGGATTTGTCATGTTAGAGTTTGATACAAATTTAGATTCTCTTGCAACAATAAAGGTTATAGGGGTTGGCGGCGGAGGAAACAACGCAGTAAATCGAATGATCGAACATGGAGTTCAAGGTGTTGAATTTATAGCGGTTAATACCGATGCACAAGCATTGAACCTTTCAAAAGCAGAAGTAAAAATGCAAATTGGGTCAAAATTAACTAGGGGTCTCGGAGCCGGAGCTAACCCCGAGGTTGGTAAGAAAGCGGCAGAAGAAAGTAAAGAGCAATTAGAGGATGCATTACGCGGCGCCGACATGGTCTTCGTAACGGCTGGTATGGGTGGTGGAACAGGTACGGGTGCTGCTCCAGTCATTGCTCAAATTGCAAGGGATCTAGGTGCGTTAACAGTTGGAGTAGTAACTCGTCCGTTTACATTCGAAGGGAAAAAACGTTCAAACCAAGCTGCTGGCGGTATTGATGCTATGAAAGAAGCAGTGGACACTCTAATTGTTATTCCGAACGATAGACTTCTTGAAATTGTAGATAAAAGTACACCAATGCTTGAAGCATTCCGTGAAGCTGACAATGTGCTTCGTCAAGGGGTTCAGGGTATTTCTGACTTAATTGCTGTTCCTGGTTTAATTAACTTAGACTTTGCAGATGTCAAGACGATTATGTCTAACAAAGGTTCTGCTTTAATGGGAATTGGTATGGCAACGGGTGAAAATCGTGCTACTGAGGCTGCTAAGAAGGCCATTAGTTCTCCTTTGTTAGAAACATCGATTGATGGTGCGCAGGGCGTTCTAATGAATATCACAGGCGGTAGTAACTTGAGTTTATATGAAGTTCAGGAAGCAGCTGATATTGTCGCAACAGCGTCTGATGCAGAAGTAAATATGATTTTTGGTTCCGTTATTAATGAAAATCATAAAGATGAAATTATTGTAACTGTTATTGCAACAGGCTTTAATGAAGAAGTATTGCAGCCTAAATCAACACGCCCGGCATTTGGACAAGCAAAACCACAGATGAGTACGATGGGTACAGTTAAGAGAGAGCCAAAACGCGAAGAAGTTCCACAAGAACCTGTTCGCAGCAACAATGTAACACAAGAGGAAGCATTAGATATTCCAACTTTCTTACGTAACAGAAACCGTAGAAGATAATTTAGAAAGGCATGGTCCCAAAGGACTATGCCTTTTTTGTTGTAATTTTATTAGACAAAATACGTTGTTTATAGTGAAAATTTCTGCTTTTTTGATTACAGAAAGTGACACACTTCAAACCTTCAAGTAGGTTATACTTTTCCGTAAACAGAATAATAGAAATAGAAAAGTATGGAAATGCACCCTAATGTAAAATCCATTAAGCTACTAAGTAACTGGAGACATTAAAAGGGGGAAGTTGCTTGTCAATATATTTAGATGTTATTTGGGCCCTGAATCTGCTATTTGATAGCCTTCTCCTGTATCTAACAGCTATTTTTCTAAAAAGACGTATTCGGATATGGAGGTTAATAGCGGGCGGTTTTATTGGTTCATTAATCATATTATTTTCATTTACACCTTTACATACCTATTCCAATCATCCGATTTCAAAGCTGCTTTTTTCGGTTGTAATGGTATTAGTCGTATTTGGTTATAAACGCTTCTCTTTTTTCATTAAGGCATTAATGACTCTTTATGTCACAACATTTCTTATAGGAGGAGCACTCATAGGAGCCCATTTTTTTGTTCAGTTTGATGCTGAAATGTCAACAAAAGTAATGATCGCAAATGTAACTGGGTTTGGAGATCCAATCAGCTGGCTTTTTGTTTTATTAGGCTTTCCAATTGCTTGGCACTTCTCAAAAAGGAATATTGAAAGTATGGAAATGACCAAAATTCAATTTGATCAACTTGTTGATGTTACGCTGATAATAAATGGTGAATCATTAACGGTTAAGGGGCTTGTTGATAGTGGTAATCAGCTTTATGATCCATTAACCAAACTTCCTGTTATGTTTGTCTCCATAAAAAATATGATGGAGGGAATGAGCGAACCAATTCAAAAAATCGCAATGGATCCAGATGCTTTGATTTTTGGAACTGTAGAGTTACCCGTTGAGTGGCAAAATAGGCTGAGGATTGTACCTTGTCGGGTGGTCGGACAAGAGAACCAGCTTATTGTGGCTGTAAAGCCTGAATCAATTCTGTTTGAAACAAAGGGAGAAAGATATTTATGCGAAAAGGGTCTTGTATCGTTTACTATGCAGCAATTATCTTCAGATGATGCCTTTCAATGCATTGTTCATCCCAAAATGCTCACCGGACCGAAACAACACGACGATTCGGTGAAAGTAAGCTAATTATACTATACTCAGAAAATCATATTTTAGAAGGAGGAACTTGCATGAAAAAATGGAGACTTCGCTTATCCTACTACTGGTATAAGATCTTAATCAAACTAGGAATTAAAAGTGATGAAGTATATTATATTGGCGGCAGCGAAGCTTTACCGCCTCCTTTAAGTAAGGATGAAGAAGAACTTTTGTTAAATAAGCTTCCTGGCGGTGATAAAGCAGCTAGATCGATATTAATTGAACGTAATCTGAGACTTGTTGTCTATATCGCAAGAAAATTCGAAAATACCGGGATTAATATTGAAGACCTAATTAGTATTGGTACCATTGGCTTAATTAAAGCGGTCAATACGTTTAATCCTGAGAAAAAAATTAAGCTGGCTACATACGCATCTAGGTGTATTGAAAATGAAATCCTTATGTATTTACGAAGAAACAACAAAATACGCTCAGAAGTCTCATTTGATGAACCATTAAATATTGATTGGGATGGAAATGAATTATTATTGTCGGATGTATTAGGGACAGATGATGATATTATTACGAAGGATTTAGAAGCAAATGTTGATAGAAAGTTATTGTCCAAGGCGTTGCACCAATTAACGGATAGGGAAAAGCAAATCATGGAGCTCCGCTTTGGTTTGACAAATGGGGAAGAAAAAACACAGAAAGATGTGGCCGATATGCTGGGCATATCACAATCTTACATTTCCCGTCTAGAAAAAAGAATAATTAAAAGATTACGAAAAGAATTTAATAAAATGGTGTAATGTTTTTAGGCTCTTTTCTTAAACTTTGTTGCTTTTTAGAACAAAAATTTATGATTTTGATAAATTCCCACAGAAAAGCAGCAAAAATTTATTAAGAAAAGAGCAGCAAACTAAATTCTAAAGCGCAAAATAGATATTTCCACGTTAAAATCGGCTTTAAGATTTTAACAACAATATATGCGAAAAAAGCCTTTTTAAAAAGAAATTTTTATATCTTAAATTCCTTTATGAGTAAAGACATTTAAGCAATTTTTGACAATTTCGTGTCGATTCCTGCAAAAGTACAAGTGCATATTTTTCCTGCTCAAGGAAATACTGTTTTTTGTACAGCAACTCCTATGAGGAGGGAAAAGGGATTGACTCGAAATAAAGTTGAAATTTGTGGCGTAGATACATCAAAACTTCCTGTATTAAAAAATGAAGAGATGAGATTACTCTTCAAGCAAATGCAAGAGGGCGATATTACAGCACGAGAAAAACTCGTCAACGGAAATTTACGACTTGTTCTAAGTGTTATTCAGCGGTTTAACAACCGAGGCGAGTTTGTTGATGATCTGTTTCAGGTTGGCTGTATTGGGCTTATGAAATCGATTGATAACTTTGATTTAAGTCAAAACGTAAAGTTTTCCACTTATGCCGTACCAATGATTATTGGCGAAATACGCAGGTACCTGCGCGATAACAATCCTATCCGCGTTTCAAGGTCCTTAAGAGATATCGCTTATAAGGCACTCCAAGTAAGGGAACGTTTAATGAGTGAAACTTCACGGGAACCAACAGCTGAGGAGATTGCAAAAGTATTAGAAGTCCCACACGAAGAAATAGTATTTGCATTAGATGCAATCCAGGATCCAGTGTCCTTGTTCGAACCCATTTATAATGATGGCGGAGACCCTATCTACGTAGTGGACCAATTAAGCGATGAACGAAGTAAAGATATCCATTGGATTGAAGAAATTGCCTTAAAAGAAGGTATGCGGCGATTAAATGACCGTGAAAAGTTGATTTTAAGAAAACGGTTCTTTCAAGGTAAAACACAAATGGAAGTCGCCGACGAAATTGGAATATCCCAAGCACAAGTATCACGTTTAGAGAAAGCTGCAATCAAACAAATGAATAAGAATATTCAAAGTTAAAGCTGTCCAAGAGGAAACTGCAAATACTTGGGACGGTACACAGGGTGAACGCTACAATAAGTAGCTGTTCACCCTTTTTATTTTGTGCTTGCAATTTCCTCTGCAGGACTGCTTTATTTTTTCGATTTATTACAGATAAAATACCGAAACAAATCATATAGTTTCAATAGGATAAAATAGTGGGAGTGAGAGCTATGGTTAAAATTTCCGAATTTCAGATTAAAGATGTAGTGAATGTGTCTGATGGCAAAAAACTTGGAAATATAGGTGATATTGAAATCAATCTCACTACAGGTAAAATTGAAGCTGTTATTGTTTCCGGTAATGGGAAAGTTTTGGGCTTTTTTGGGCGGGAAGAAGATATCATTATCCCATGGAAAAATATAATAAAAATTGGTCAGGATGTCATTTTGGTAAGATTTAAATCTGTAGAAGAGAAAACAACGGAAGAAATGGAAGTATAGAAACCTTTATATCAACGGTGACCATTTAAAGGATTCATGGTAAACTAGAAAAAAACAAATGAGGTTGAAATATGGAACCCTTTGCATTTGAAAATGAATCCTATTTTTCCATTAAAAACTGGATGGAGCACAACCCCGGTCTGGTTGCAGGTTTTACTACCAAAAAAGGTGGCAGCAGTACAGGGAATTATGAAAATTTAAACCTTGGCTTTCACGTTGGAGATCAAATTAAGGATGTTTGTTCAAATCGGAACAAGCTAGCAAATCTTATTCAATTTCCAGTTCAGCATTGGGTAGGAGCAGAACAAACCCATGAAACCCTAATTAGAAAAATTACCAGGAGTGACCGTGGTAAGGGGGCGGATTCCTATGATCAAGCTTTTATGGGGACAGATGGTTTTTATACAAATGAAGAGGGGATATTGTTAACTCTCTGCTACGCAGATTGTGTCCCTCTTTTTTTTATTTCTCCAGAACACAAGATGATTGGTGCCGCACATGCTGGCTGGAAGGGAACCGTTAATGAAATTGCAGGGGAAATGATTAAGAAATGGGAAAGAGAAGGAATTGCGCCAAACGAAATTTTTGTAGTTATTGGTCCGTCTATTTGTGAAAAATGTTATATTGTTAATGATTATGTAATTAACTTTGTAGAAAATACACTAGTAGATGTCGAAAAAAAACCATATAATTTAATTAGTGTTGGTCAATATACATTAGACTTGAAAGAAACGAACAAATTAATTCTTCTTAAAACAGGGGTCCCAGAGAAAAATATACAAATTTCAAAACTTTGCTCTAGTTGTGATAAAACTGAATTTTTTTCACACCGCCGGGACCAAGGACAAACAGGAAGGATGTTAAGTTATATTGGTTGGAAGGAGAGCTCCGAATGAAGGTAGCAGAAAATCTCATACATATTAATCAGCAAATAAGCCATGCCTGCCAAAAGGTAAATCGGGCTCCAGATGAAGTGAAACTGATTGCAGTGACGAAATATGTCAGTACCGAAAGAGCCAAAGAGGCCATGGAGGCTGGTATAGTAAATTTAGGTGAAAATCGTGATGAAGGGCTTTTAGCAAAGTGGGACGTTTTAGGGGACAAGCCTAAATGGCATTTTATTGGAACACTGCAGACACGTAAAGTTAAAAACATCATTGATAAGGTAGAGTATATTCACTCTTTAGATCGAATTTCACTTGCCGAGGAGATTAATAAACGTGCAGGGAAAAAAATAAAATGTCTTGTCCAAGTGAATGTCTCACAGGAAGAATCCAAGCATGGATTAGCAGCTGAAGAAGTTCTGGACTTTATCAAAAGTCTTCGTCCTTATGAGAATATCATGATTGAAGGATTAATGACGATGGCTCCTTTCACGGATGATGAAACCCAACTAAGAAATTGTTTTCGCAGGTTAAATGAACTTCGCCATCACATCCAGAATTGTAATTTGGATTATGCCCCTTGTACCGAGCTTTCTATGGGAATGTCTAATGACTTTGGGATTGCAATTGAAGAAGGTGCCACGATGATTAGAATTGGAACTGCACTTGTTGGTGAGGCTGGTGAGGAGGAAAAGAAATGACGATTAAATCTAAATTAAAAACATTTTTCTTTTTAGATGATGACTTTGATGATAATAATCAAGATGACTTTGAAAAGGTTGAACCAATTAAGCCTCAGAAGCAGCCTTCGAAGCCTCAGAATGTTGTAAGTTTACAAAGTATACAAAAATCATCAAAAGTAATTTTGGTAGAGCCTAGAGTTTATGCCGAAGCGCAGGATATTACTGATCATTTAAAAAACCGACGTGCTGTTGTAGTTAATCTTCAACGTATTGCACACGAAGAAGGCAGACAAATTGTCGATTTTTTAAGTGGAGCGGTTTATGCATTAGGTGGAGACATCCAAAAGATAGGCTCAAGCATATTTTTATGTACACCTGATAATGTTGAGATTTCAGGTAATATTTCCGAATTAGTCAAGGAACAAGAATTTCAAGATACGAGGTGGTAACTAGAAATGGATATGATTTTTAACGTTTTAGTCCAATTACTTGGAATTTATAAATGGATGCTTATCATTTATATTCTATTGTCATGGTTTCCAAATATGAGGGACTCACAGATCGGGGCCATTCTTGGTAAGTTATGTGAACCATTCCTAGAGCCTTTCAGAAAGATCATTCCACCAATCGGTATGATGGATCTTTCTCCACTAGCTGCATTTTTTGTTTTATCTTTTGCCCCTCAGGGATTAAGAGTATTACAAAGCCTAATTTCCTAAAGCAAAGCACGTCTAAGGAGCTAACATGAATATTTATCAGCATTTTCGCCCGGAGGAACGGGATTTCATTGATCAAGTATTATCCTGGAAGGATTTTGTTGAATCTAGTTATTCACCTAAACTAACGGACTTCTTGGATCCAAGAGAGCAGCATATCTTAAAGGTTTTAATTGGTGAGCATGGAAGTGTGAAGGTTCAGCTTTTTGGCGGGATATCTGAATGTGAAAGAAAAAGGGCGTTAATCATGCCTGACTATTTGGTTACTACTGAGGAAGAATTTCAAATCAGCCTCTTTGAAATCGATTATCCCATTAAATTTGTTACGATTGAGCATCCCCAGGTGCTAGGTTCACTTATGTCTTTAGGGTTAAAACGTGGCAAATTTGGTGACATCCTTATCAAAGATGGAAAAATTCAATTTTTCGCTTCAGCAGAAATAAGTGACTACATTAAAATCAATTTAGAATCGATTGGCAGGGCCACAGTACGATTAAAAGAGACAACACTTGAAAATGCACTTAATACAGATGAATTATGGATGGAACAGGACATCACCGTTTCATCCCTGCGTATTGATACGATAATCTCTGGTATCCATCATTTATCTAGGCAAAAATCTCAGCTTTTTATTCAGCAAGGATTAGTGAAAGTAAACTGGACTGCAATTGAAAATCATTCATTTGAGTGTGCGGAAGGTGATTTGTTATCGGTTAGAGGCTTCGGCAGGGTGAAGATTTTGTCCATTGAAGGAAAAACGAAAAAGGATAAATGGCGAATAGTAGTTGGAAAGCAAAAATAAATTTGTGCATTTAGCAGGAATTTCAAAAACTTTGTCGAATTTTTGCTTATACATAGGCTCTTTTCTTATACTTTGTTTCTTTTAGAACAAAATTTAATGATTGTGCTAAGTTTCCGCAGAAAATAGAATAAATTTAATAAGAAAAGAGCTGCAAACTAAATTCTAGGAAAAAGTGGTTTGGCTTTTTCCCTAAAGCGCAAAATAACTATTTCCACGTTAAAATCGGCTTTAGGATTTTAACAACAATCATTAAGAAAACAGCTATACATACATTTGAAGAAGATACATGGAGGTGGCATCATGCCGTTAACGCCGTTAGATATTCACAACAAAGAATTTAATAAAGGCTTTCGAGGATATGATGAAGATGAGGTTAATGAATTTTTAGATCAAGTTATAAAGGATTATGAATTAGTTCTTCGTGAAAAAAAAGAATTGGAAGAGCGTTTAAATGAAATGAAGGACCGTTTAGGTCACTTTGTAAATATTGAAGAAACGTTAAACAAATCGATTATTATTGCTCAAGAAGCGGGTGAAGATGTAAAACGCAATGCACAAAAGGAAGCAAAGCTTATCATCAAGGAAGCTGAAAAGAATGCTGACCGCATTGTTAATGAATCACTTTCAAAAGCTAGAAAAATTGCACTTGAAATCGAAGATTTGAAGAAACAATCTAAAGTATTTCGTACTCGTTTCAAAATGTTAATCGAAGCTCAGCTGGATATGTTGAACACGGATGATTGGGATCATCTATTAGAGTATGAAGTTGACGCCACGGAACTTAAAATCCATGAAGAAGAAGATTCCTTAGCTTGACGAAATGGTATTAATTCGCATATAATTTCTTAATAGATTATAAAGAATGTTAAATGACAATGACAGGGACAGTACAATTTTTCAAAAACTTTTGTTAGCGAGCCGGGGATGGTGGAAGCCTGGTAAAAGAGAGGAATTGGAAGATCACCCTTGAGTCCCAGACTGAAACTCTATTCTATAGAAGAGTAGGTTGTGGCGGGTTATTCACGTTACGAATCTTCAAGAGGATAGTACTTATACGTACTATCTATCAGGGTGGTACCGCGGGAATAAAACCTTCTCGTCCCTTTTATGGGATGAGAGGGTTTTTTTATTTGTCTAATGGCTATTCTGTTTATGATAAGTGTACAGGAGGAATAAATATGGAATATAAAGATACGTTATTAATGCCAAAAACTGAATTCCCAATGCGTGGCAATCTTCCACAAAGAGAACCTGAAATGCAGGCAAAGTGGGAAGAAATGAATATTTACAAGAGGGTTCAGGAGCGTACAGCCGGTCGTCCAATGTTTGTGCTTCATGATGGTCCTCCATATGCCAATGGAGATATTCATATGGGTCACGCCCTAAACAAAGTATTAAAAGACATGATTGTCCGCTTTAAATCAATGAATGGTTTTCATGCACCATATGTTCCAGGCTGGGATACACATGGTTTGCCAATTGAGCAGGCGTTAACAAATAAGGGAGTAAAACGTAAAGAGATGACTGTAGCAGAATTCCGTCAGCTTTGTACAAAATACGCCCTTGAACAAGTAAGCAATCAGCGGGAACAATTTAAACGCATCGGAGTTCGTGGTGATTGGGAAAATCCATATATCACGCTAAAACCAGAATATGAGGCGCAGCAGATTAAAGTCTTTGGGGAAATGGCGAAGAAAGGCTATATCTATAAAGGTCTCAAGCCTGTATATTGGTCCCCTTCAAGTGAATCTGCTCTTGCTGAAGCTGAAATTGAATATCAAGATAAAAGGTCACCTTCGATTTATGTAGGCTTTAAAGTAAAGGATGGAAAAGGAGTTCTTGATACGGACGTCCAAATTGTCATCTGGACGACTACACCTTGGACGATTCCTGCTAACTTAGGAATTTCCGTTCATCCCGAACTAACCTATGTGGTTGTTGAAGTGAATGGCAACAAATACTTAGTGGCGGAAGCTCTTCTAGAAGCCGTTACGAAGGAAATTGGCTGGGAAAATGCCGCTGTTGTTCAAAAGGTAAAAGGAAATGAATTAGAGAATATTCTTGCCGCACACCCATTATATGACCGGGATTCTTTAGTAATGTTAGGTGAACATGTTACAACAGATGCGGGAACAGGCTGCGTTCATACAGCTCCGGGACACGGGGAAGATGACTTCCAGGTTGGACAAAAGTATGGACTTGAAGTACTTTGCCCTGTAGATGATAAAGGGGTAATGACAAGTGAAGCGCCAGGCTTTGAAGGATTATTTTACGAAAGTGCAAACAAGCCGATTGGAGAAGCGTTGGAAGAGGCAGGAGCTCTCTTAAAGCTCTCGTTTATCACGCACTCCTATCCGCATGATTGGAGAACAAAAAAGCCTGTAATCTTTAGAGCTACAGCACAATGGTTCGCATCTATAAAAGATTTCCGAGATGACCTGCTGGAAGCTGTTAAAGAAACAAAGTGGGTACCAGCATGGGGGGAAACACGACTATTTAATATGGTTCGTGACCGCGGTGATTGGTGTATTTCACGTCAGCGTGTTTGGGGAGTTCCAATCCCAGTATTCTTTGCTGAAAATGGTGAGGAAATCATTACAGACGAAACGATTGACCATGTTTCCAATTTATTCCGTGAACACGGTTCAAATGTTTGGTTTGAACGAGAAGCAAAGGACCTATTGCCTGAAGGCTTCAGCCATCCAGGAAGTCCAAATGGATTATTTACAAAAGAAACAGATATCATGGATGTTTGGTTCGATTCCGGTTCTTCACACCAAGCGGTACTCTTAGAAAGAGATGACTTAGTACGTCCGGCAGATCTTTATCTAGAGGGTTCAGACCAATATCGCGGCTGGTTTAACTCTTCGTTATCAACAGCGGTAGCTGTGACTGGTAAAGCGCCTTACAAAGGAGTCTTAAGCCACGGATTTGCCTTAGATGGTGAAGGAAGAAAGATGAGTAAATCTTTGGGAAATGTTGTTATTCCTGAGAAAGTCATGAAACAATTAGGAGCAGATATTCTGAGGCTTTGGGTAGCTTCCGTTGATTATCAGGCGGATGTTCGTGTATCCGACGCGATATTGAAACAAGTTGCAGAGGTTTATCGTAAAATCCGTAATACCTTCCGTTTCTTATTAGGTAACTTGTCCGACTTCGATCCTGCAAGTGATAGGGTTTCCTATGAAAACCTTCGTGAAGTGGATCAATTTATGATTGTAAAATTAAATAAGCTAATCAAATATTCTTTAAATGCCTATGAAAATTACGAATTCGCAGGGATTTATCATGCTGTTAATAATTTCTGTACACTTGATTTAAGTGCATTTTACCTTGATTTTGCGAAGGATGTTCTTTATATTGAGTCAGTTAATAACCATGAACGACGTGCCATTCAAACAGTTCTTTACGAATCATTAATTGCATTAACAAAGCTGGTTACACCGATTCTTCCTCATACTGCAGATGAAGTATGGAAATTCATTCCTGCAGTTACTGAAGAAAGTGTACAACTTACAGATATGCCTGAATATCAGGAGCATGATAATGCAAAAGCTTTGGAAGAAAAATGGACGGCATTCATGAAGCTGCGTGATGATGTATTAAAAGCACTTGAAGAAGCTAGAAATCAAAAGGTTATTGGTAAATCATTAACGGCTAAGGTTTCATTATATGTGAATGAGAATACCAAAGACTTGTTAGCCTCGATTAACGAGAATGTTCAACAGCTATTTATCATATCCGCATTTGAAATTGCAGGAAGCTATGATCAAGCACCTGAAAATGTACTAAAATTAGATACTGCTGCCATTGTTGTTACCAAAGCAGAAGGCGAAACATGTGAAAGATGCTGGACATTGACTCCGGAAGTCGGTCAGGACAAAGAGCACCCAACACTTTGCCTGCGTTGTGCAGATGTAGTGAAAGAGAACTATACACATTTAGCATAGAAAAGCGCAAGCGCCCTGGTCAGCGGCGTATGGCCTCCTCGTAAAAGCTAACGCTTTTCCTTCGTGCGAAGCCTATGCTGCCGAAGCGTTCCTTGTGGAGGGCTCCAACTGAGATCAAGGAAACACGAAGAGCCAAGTACTACTTGAGTAAGCTCCTTTGCAGCTTTGCGACGAGCTGAACAGCCACTTCCTCGAATATGCTTTGGCGCAGGAGCAGGAGGCGCATTCGTGCTTGACTTATCGTAGGTAGGTAAAAATCCTGAAGGGATTTTTACTCGCGGAGAGCGAAGGACACTAGCCGTTAGGGAGCTCCTCATAAAAGCTAACGCTTTTCTTTCGTGCGAGGTAATGCTTCCGAAGCTTACTCTTGTGGAGCTGGACAGTAATCTAGGTTCTAAAACTTTTACATCATTATTTTTACAGTATGCCCCATGATAAAATCATGGGGTTTTTTCATTTTTTAACCTTTTCCGTTAATTGTTGTTGTCGTTGTCAAATCTTTTCCCGGGTCAGTCCTTGTTAAGCGGAGAATAATAGTAGAAATCACATTAACGGAGGTTACAACTATGAATGCAATGCAGGAAGAGCTGATTTTGGAACTCCGTAAAACACAAGAAGAAATTGAAAGTTCATTAAAAAATAAACAAGAAAACGAGTGGATGATCCCTATTTTGAAAGACGAATTAGCAGATATTACCACAGCTATTCAAAAGCTAGAGGATGGGAAATTTGGACAATGTGAAATGTCAGGTGAGCCATTACCAGAAAATCTGTTGAAGATTATGCCAACGATAAAATCCTCAAGGGATTCTGAAAATTTAGAGCATTATTATAGAAAACCAATTAATTCCTCCTTTTTATAACCTTCCATTGTTGTTTGGTTCAAGATTATGCTAAAATGCTAAGGAAGTCTTCGTTAGATGGGGGTATTCCTTAGTGTTATATTACTTAATCGCAATTTTTATTATCTTATTAGACCAAGCCACGAAATGGCTGATTGTCACGAAAATGTATTTAGGTGAGAGTATCCCGATTATTGAGGATTTTTTATATATCACTTCTCATCGAAATCGTGGAGCGGCATGGGGTATCCTGCAGGGACAAATGTGGTTCTTCTATGTGATTACCGCTATAGTAATTATTGCGATCGTTTATTACATTCAAAAAGAAGCAAAAGGTAAATGGCTGTTAGGTGTTTCTCTGGCATTTATGCTGGGAGGAGCAATAGGTAATTTTATTGACCGCCTGTTTCGAAAAGAAGTTGTTGATTTTATTCATACGTATATTTTCAATTATAACTTCCCAGTATTTAATATTGCGGATTCGGCTTTAGTCATTGGCGTAGTATTATTAATGATTCAAATGCTGCGCGATGAGCGAGAAACAAAGGAGAAATCATATGGAGAAAATGGAACACACCATTCTTGAACAACAAAAAGGCGACCGGATTGATAAGGTTATTTCAACTTTAAATGAAGAATGGTCACGAACTCAAGTTCAGC
This sequence comes from Neobacillus vireti, assembly GCF_036962345.1. Taxonomy (GTDB): domain Bacteria; phylum Bacillota; class Bacilli; order Bacillales; family Cytobacillaceae; genus Neobacillus; species Neobacillus vireti_A. The sequence goes on along the minus strand of NZ_JBALNB010000005.1, from coordinate 261,546 downwards.
AATGGATAAAGGATGGAAATGTCCTTGTAAATGGACAAAAGATAAAAACCAATTATAAATGTAGTTTAAATGATGTAATTGAAATCAACATTCCGGCCCCGGAGTTACTTGATGTAATTCCAGAAGAGATGGATTTAGATATTTATTTTGAAGATAAGGATGTTTTAGTTGTTAATAAACCAAGCGGCATGGTCGTTCATCCTGCACCTGGTCATTTAACAGGTACACTTGTAAACGGCTTAATGGCCCATTGTAAGGATTTATCCGGGATCAATGGTGTATTAAGGCCAGGAATCGTACACCGCATTGATAAAGATACTTCGGGTCTCTTAATGGTAGCAAAAAATGATATGGCTCATGAAAAGTTAGTCAACCAATTAGTAGAAAAAACAGTTACTCGAAAGTATAGGGCTATTGTGCATGGAGTGATTCCACACGATTTTGGAACAATTGATGCTCCGCTTGGAAGAGATACAAGGGACCGGCAAAGTATGACGGTTGTAGATAATGGCAAGCATGCAGTAACACATTTCCATGTCATCGAACGGTTTAAGGATTTTACCTTTGTTGAATGTCAATTGGAAACAGGAAGAACGCATCAAATCCGTGTCCATATGAAATATATTGGCTACCCGCTTGCTGGGGATCCAAAGTATGGTCCGAAAAAAACGTTAGATATAAATGGACAAGCGCTTCATGCCGGGGTACTAGGATTTGATCATCCAAGAACGAACGAGTATTTAGAATTTGAAGCACCATTGCCTGAGGAATTCGAAATGGTATTAGATCAGCTTCGAAAAAGTCGTTGACATATTTGTCGAATTAAAGTACGATGATAACAGTTGAATATGCCTTTAAAACAGTCCTGTGAGGCTGAGAAGGAAACGGATAATTAGTTGGGATACCTATGCCCATACTAATAAACTCTTATACCTCTCACCTTAAGGTGAGAGGTTTTTTTATTACTAGTAGGCGGGTGAGATACGTGAATCAAAAAGCAGTAGTATTAGACGCACAAGCGATTGGAAGAGCATTAACAAGGATTGCCCACCAAATCATTGAAAAAAATAAAGGGATTGAAAATTGTGTACTGGTAGGTATCAGGACCAGAGGAATCTTCATTGCAGAAAGACTTGCTGTAAAAATCGAAGAGATTGAAGGTAAACCGATACCAGTAGGTGAATTGGACATTACCCTTTACCGTGATGATTTAACCAAGAAGACCGATGATCAAGAACCACTTGTTAAGGGTTCAGATATTCCGGTTGAATTAAAAGATAAAAAAGTAATTCTTGTAGATGATGTTTTATATACAGGCAGAACCGTTCGTGCAGGACTTGACGCAATTATGGACCTTGGGCGCCCCTCAACGATACAGCTAGCAGTGCTGGTTGACCGCGGTCACCGCGAGCTGCCAATTCGAGCAGATTATGTAGGTAAAAACATCCCAACTTCTAGCAGTGAAAAGGTAGTGGTTGAATTACAAGATGTTGATAAGGTCGACCAAGTAAGTATCTTTGAAAAGTAAATAGTTACCCTTTTAAATACAGTCCTGTGAGGCTGAAAAGGGGGGAGCGGCCGTCATATGTTTTTCGGTCTGGATAAACCCTCCTTGTCCCTCTATGGACGATGAGGGTTTTTTTATGAATAAAAGCACAAAATATAAATAGATCGTTTTGGAGGAGAAGAAATGAACAAACCCATCTTAGATGTACATGAGATTCCTAAACCAAGCCAATGGCTTACGTTAAGTTTACAGCATTTATTCGCTATGTTTGGAGCGACGATTCTTGTACCTTATCTTGTCGGATTAAGCCCAGCGATTGCCTTAATATCCAGTGGTTTAGGAACACTTGCTTTCTTAATGATTACAAAATGGCAAGTCCCTGCATACCTTGGTTCTTCCTTTGCTTTTATTGCCCCTGTCATCGCGGCAAAAGCAACTGTTGGTCCAGGCGGAGCAATGATAGGCTCCTTTCTAGCAGGACTTGTATATGGTATTGTCGCACTGATTATAAGTAAAGCTGGACATCGCTGGATTATGAATTTACTACCTCCGATTGTTGTAGGTCCAGTGATTATCGTAATCGGTTTAGCTTTAGCTGGCACAGCAGTAAGCATGGCAATGAACAACCCTGCAGGTGAATATAGCTTGCTTCATTTCTCTGCAGCACTGGTAACATTAGCAGCAACCATTATTTTTACGATTTACATGCGGGGAATGTTAAGCATAATCCCAATCTTGGCAGGAATCGTAATTGGGTATCTATACTCCTTTGCAATTGGTATTGTTGATTTTAAACCAGTATTAGAAGCTTCTTGGTTTGAAATGCCACAATTTATTATCCCATTTGTTAGCTACGAAGTAAAAATAACGTGGGACTTAGCACTTCTAATGGTCCCTGTTGCAATCGTTACGCTTTCAGAACATATTGGTCATCAGCTTGTACTAAGTAAAGTAGTTGGACGTGACTACATTAAAGAACCAGGACTTCACCGTTCAATATTAGGCGACGGAACAGCAACAATTATTTCGGCTTTGATTGGCGGGCCTCCTAAAACTACTTATGGAGAAAACATTGGTGTTCTTGCCATTACGAAAGTATACAGTGTGTATGTCATTGCCGGTGCTGCCGTTCTCGCTACAATCTTTGGCTTTATCGGAAAAATAACTGCGTTAATTAGCACGATTCCAACACCAGTAATGGGCGGCATTTCCATTCTCCTTTTTGGAATCATCGCTTCATCCGGATTACGTATGCTTGTTGACAGTAAAGTCGATTTTGGAAACAATCGTAACTTAGTGATTTCATCCGTCATCCTAGTTATCGGAATTGGCGGTGCCTTTATAAAAGTATCAGAATCCTTCCAAATCCAAGGAATGGCATTTGCTGCAATTGCCGGTGTTCTTTTACACTTAATCCTGCCTGGTAAAGAACCTGTAAATGAAGATATGTTTGTACGGTCAGAAGAAAATAAAAACGAAAAAACTGCATAAAATAATCAACCTTTTAAAAGTAGTCCAGTGAGGCTATAAGGGTGTAATACTGAGTTCCATAAAAATGTGTCAGCACATTACTTTATGGGCTTGGTTAGATTCAATCACACCCTGTTCAAAGATGAACAGGGACTTTTTTTATCAAATCGAGAAGTGGGGGGAATAGCATGTTAAATCACTTGCTAACCACAAATGAACTAAAAGTGGAAGAGATCTATCAAATTCTATCAGTCGCACAGGGTTTTGCAGAAGGAATGAAATGGCGCCCTGAAGGTCAAATGTTTTCTGCTAACTTATTTTTTGAGGCAAGTACAAGGACAAAATCAAGTTTTGAATTGGCAGAAAGAAGGTTAGGTCTGAACGTAATTCCATTTGAAGTACAAACTTCGAGTGTTCAAAAAGGTGAGACCCTATATGATACAGTAAAAACACTAGAAGCGATCGGCGTAAATACCATCGTCATTCGACACGGGCAAGATCGTTATTTTGATGACCTCGTCGGTAGAATAAACATTCCAATTATTAATGGTGGAGATGGGTGTGGGCATCATCCAACACAATCCCTCCTAGACCTTTTAACCATCTATCAAGAATTTGGCCGTTTTTCTGGATTGAAAATTGCTATCATTGGTGATATAAGGCATAGCAGAGTTGCAAGGTCCAATGCAGATACACTAACAAGATTAGGCGCAGAGGTAATTTTCTCAGGTCCAGACGAATGGTTTGATCATCATAGTCTAAGTGCTCAAAGATTTAGACCCATTGATGAAGCGATAGCCGAGGCTGATGTCGTCATGCTTCTTCGTGTTCAACATGAACGCCACCAAAAGAAGGGAAGCTATACAGCAGCAGATTACCATAAACAGTTTGGTCTTACTTTGGAAAGAGAACAAAATATGAAACCAAATAGTATTATTATGCACCCCGCACCAGTAAATCGAAATGTTGAAATTTCAGATAGCTTAGTCGAATGTGAACGATCAAGAATCTTTAAGCAAATGGAAAACGGAGTTTATATAAGAATGGCTGTCTTAAAGAGATCATTAGAAAGTATAAAAGGAGTGTATGGGAATGAAATTACTTATTCAGAACGCCAGCTACATAGCATTTAATGGGGAAACCAAAAATGCTGATATCTTAATACAAGATGGAATTATTGCAAAAATAGAAAAGAAAATAGAAGAAATTGCAGACCAAAAAGTGAATGCTGCCGGTATGTTGGTATCACCTGGGTTTATTGATTTACATGTCCATCTCCGCGAGCCTGGAGGCGAGAAAAAAGAAACCATTGCGACAGGCACACTTGCTGCGGCTAGAGGCGGATACACCACATTAGCAGCTATGCCGAATACAAGGCCAGTTCCAGATTCTAAAGAACAAATGGAATGGGTGCAGAAACGAATCGCAGAAACCGCGAACGTTAGGGTTTTACCTTATGCCTCCATTACAGTAAGACAACTTGGAAGAGAATTAACCGATTTTGAGGCATTAAAAAGTTCAGGAGCATTTGCATTTACCGATGACGGTGTAGGGGTTCAGTCTGCAGAGATGATGTTAAAAGCAATGAGGAAGGCGGCTAAAGCGAATGTAGCCATCGTTGCCCATTGTGAAGAAGACACATTAATAAATAGAGGTAGTGTTCATGAAGGTTCTTTTTCTGAAAGAAATGGCTTAAACGGAATTCCATCCGTTTGCGAGTCTGTTCAAATTGCTAGAGATGTATTACTTGCTGAGGCAGCTGGCTGCCATTATCATGTCTGCCATGTTAGTACAAAAGAATCTGTCAGAGTGATACGGGACGCAAAGCGAGCGGGAATTAATGTCACGGCGGAAGTAACCCCGCACCACCTTTTATTAACACAAGACGATATCCCAGGACTTGATCCGAATTATAAAATGAATCCACCTCTTCGCGATATTGCTGACCGGGATGCATTAATTGAAGGATTATTGGACGGAACCATTGATTTTATTGCAACCGATCATGCACCACATACAAGTGATGAAAAAAATGAGGGAATGACGCTTGCGCCTTTCGGAATTGTTGGTTTAGAAACAGCGTTCCCACTGCTTTATACACATTTTGTCTTAAAGAATATTATGACGCTTGAACAGTTAATTGAGTATTTGACGATAAAACCAGCAGAGAGCTTTTCACTTCCTTTTGGAAGAATTGAAGTTGGAGCACCTGCAGACATTGTTCTCTTGAATTTAGATGAAGAAAAAGATATTAATCCGCAAGAGTTTTTATCGAAAGGGAAAAACACACCATTTACAGGCTGGACTTGTAAGGGATGGCCGCATATGACAATTGCGAACGGCAAAATAGTTTGGGAAAAAGGAAGTGTAACAGCATGAAAGCACAGCTAATTTTAGAGGATGGAACGATATTTATTGGTGAGGGTTTTGGAAGTCATATGGATACAATCGGAGAAGTCGTCTTTAATACAGGTATGACCGGCTATCAAGAGATTCTTTCCGATCCATCTTATTGCGGGCAAATTGTTATGTTGACCTACCCTTTGATTGGAAATTACGGTATCAATCGAGACGATTTTGAAACCATTAACCCGGCTGTAAAGGGATTTATTGTGAAAGACGCAACAGAATTTCCATCCAATTGGAGAAGTGAATTTACGATAGATGAATATTTTAAAATGAAAAAAATTCCCGGAATAGCAGGGATTGACACACGTAAATTAACAAGGATTATCCGTAAGTATGGAACATTAAAAGGAGCAATCTGCTCGATTGAAAGTGATCCAAATGAAGTCATCAGTAAGCTTAAACAGACGAAGCTTCCGATTGATCAAGTAAGAAGGGTATCGACAAAAAATTCATACCCAAGCCCAGGGCGCGGAAAAAGAATTGTGCTGGTTGATTTTGGGATGAAGCACGGGATTTTACGAGAATTAAATAAACGAAATTGTGATGTTGTAGTAGTTCCTTATCATGCAACGGCTGATGAAATTCTTCAATTACGTCCAGATGGAATTATGTTATCGAATGGACCTGGGGATCCAAAAGATGTTCCGGAAGCCATTCATATGATTAAGCAGGTATTGGGCTTAGTACCGGTTTTTGGAATATGCCTTGGGCACCAATTGTTCGCTCTGGCATGTGGTGCCAACACCATCAAAATGAAATTCGGTCACCGAGGATCAAACCAACCTGTTAAAGATTTAGCAACCGGAAAAATTGCAATAACGGCACAAAATCATGGGTTTACTGTTGAAGAAAAGTCATTAACAGATACAAATCTTGTTGTTACGCATATTGCATTAAATGATGGTACCGTTGAAGGCCTAAAGCATATTGAATATCCAGCCTTTACTGTTCAATATCACCCGGAGGCTTCACCAGGGCCAGAAGATGCAAACCATTTATTCGATCAGTTTCTAGCAATGATAGAGTCTGAGAAACAGGAGGTTACACAACATGCCTAAACGTACAGATATAAACTCCATATTAGTCATTGGTTCCGGTCCGATTGTAATAGGTCAGGCAGCAGAATTTGATTATGCAGGCACACAAGCTTGTATTGCCCTTAAAGAAGAAGGGTACCGTGTCATACTAGTCAATTCGAATCCAGCCACAATTATGACGGATACTGAAATTGCAGACGCTGTCTATATTGAGCCATTAACCGAAGAATTTGTTAGCAGAATCATTCGTAAGGAACGTCCCGATGCACTTTTAGCAACCCTTGGCGGTCAAACAGGTCTTAATCTTGCAGTTGAACTGGCTGAATCCGGTGTATTAGAAGAGTGTGAGGTTGAAATTCTAGGAACGAAATTATCAGCGATTAAACAAGCAGAGGATCGCGATTTATTTCGGAGCTTGATGAACGAACTTTGTGAGCCTGTACCTGATAGTGAAATTATCCATGAATTAGCTGAAGCCTATGCATTTGTTGAAAAAATTGGATTCCCAGTCATTGTACGTCCTGCTTATACGCTTGGCGGTACCGGCGGAGGGATTTGCCATAATTTAGAAGAACTTAACGAAATTGTAGCAAGCGGATTAAAAAGCAGCCCGGTTACTCAATGCTTGCTTGAGAAAAGTATTGCCGGCTATAAAGAAATTGAATACGAAGTAATGCGTGACGGAAATGACAATGCCATTGTTGTTTGTAATATGGAAAATATTGACCCGGTTGGAGTTCATACTGGTGACTCGATTGTAGTTGCACCTAGTCAAACATTAAGTGATCGAGAATATCAGTTATTAAGAAATGTCTCGCTGAAAATAATTCGTAAGCTTGGTATAGAAGGCGGCTGTAATGTTCAGCTTGCTCTAGACCCATATAGTTTTAACTACTATATTATTGAAGTAAATCCAAGGGTAAGCCGTTCTTCGGCACTTGCATCAAAAGCAACAGGTTACCCAATTGCTAAGCTTGCAGCAAAAATTGCAGTCGGCTTAACATTAGATGAAATGCTCAACCCAGTAACAGGGAAAACATACGCAAGCTTTGAACCTGCTCTAGATTACATCGTAACTAAAATTCCAAGGTGGCCTTTTGATAAGTTTGAATCAGGGAACCGTTCACTTGGAACGCAAATGAAAGCAACGGGAGAAGTTATGGCGATTGGCCGTACGTTTGAGGAATCATTATTAAAAGCGATTCGTTCCCTTGAAGCTGGTGTCTATCATTTTGAATTAAATGGAGCGGCGGAGATTAGCGATGAATTACTAGAAAAACGAATTTGCAAAGCTGGAGATGAAAGACTCTTTTACATCGCGGAAGCAATGAAGCGAGGTATAACAGTAGAGACCATTCACGAATGGAGCCAAATCGACTTATTTTTCTTACACAAGTTTAAGGGAATCATCGAACTGGAAACAAAAATTTCTTCTAACCCAATGAATATGGAAGTTCTTAAGGAAGCAAAACAAAAGGGCTTTTCTGATAAAAAGATTGGCGAGCTTTGGGAACAACAAGAAGCGGAAATTTACAGCCTTCGCAAAGAGTATGGGTTGATTCCAGTTTATAAAATGGTGGATACCTGTGCAGCTGAATTCGAGTCAGAAACACCTTATTATTATGGAACGTATGAAGAAGAAAATGAGTCGATTGTAACGGAGAGAAAGAGTGTTATTGTCCTTGGCTCTGGTCCGATCCGCATCGGACAGGGGATCGAGTTTGATTATGCAACTGTACATTCTGTTAAGGCAATTAAAGAAGCAGGTTATGAAGCGATTATTATCAATAATAATCCAGAAACTGTATCAACTGATTTCAGTATTTCTGATAAGCTTTATTTCGAACCTTTAACCATTGAAGATGTCATGAGTATTATTGATCTAGAAAATCCAATGGGGGTAGTGGTTCAATTTGGCGGGCAGACAGCCATTAATCTTGCTGCAAAATTAGAACAAAATGGTGTTAAAATTCTCGGAACAAGCCTTGAGGATTTAGACCGTGCCGAGAATCGAGATAAATTTGAACAAGCTCTTGACAAGCTGAATATTCCTCAACCACTAGGAAAAACGGCGTTGTCCGTAGCTGAGGCAGTAGAGATTGCGAATGAAATCGGCTATCCAGTCCTTGTGCGTCCTTCTTATGTACTTGGCGGAAGAGCGATGGAAATTGTGTATCGTCAAGAAGAATTGCTTCATTATATGGAAAATGCCGTTAAAATCAATCCGGAACATCCGGTTTTAATTGATCGATACTTAACGGGCCAGGAAATTGAAGTGGACGCCATTTGTGACGGAAAAAATGTATTGATACCTGGAATTATGGAGCATATTGAACGTGCAGGAGTCCATTCTGGGGATTCGATTGCCGTATATCCTCCACAGACATTATCAGACAGCGTGAAACAAACACTTGTTGAGTATACTGAAAAAATGGCTTTAGGTTTAAATATTGTAGGTCTGTTAAATATTCAGTATGTATTATCTAAAGGTCAAGTTTATGTTCTAGAAGTTAATCCGCGTTCAAGTCGGACGGTTCCGTTTTTAAGTAAAATAACCAATGTTCCAATGGCTAAAATTGCCACGAAAGCGATCTTGGGAGTTTCTATCATTGAACAAGGTTATAAACCAGGAATTGTTCCTGAAAAGAAAGGAGTTTTTGTAAAAGTTCCAGTCTTCTCTTTTGCTAAGTTAAGAAATGTTGATATCACACTCGGACCTGAAATGAAATCAACTGGTGAGGTAATGGGAAAAGATAGTACTCTGGAAAAGGCACTCTACAAAGGACTAGTAGCTTCGGGAATGAAGATTCAAAAATTTGGGACTGTCTTGTTTACAGTTGCAGATAAAGACAAACAAGAATCATTAAATCTTGCAAAACGTTTTGCATCAAATGGATACCGATTAATGGCTACGGGGGGTACAGCGGCTGTACTTGAATCTGCAGGACTGCGGGTAAAAGTAATCGGAAAAATTGGTTCAGAAGGAAAAACATTGCTCGATGTAATTCATAATGGAGAAGCTCAATTCATCATCAACACCCTTACAAAAGGAAAACAGCCGGAACGTGATGGATTTAGAATCCGTCGTGAAGCAGTTGAAAATGGCGTTCCATGTTTAACATCTTTAGATACAGCAGACGCGATTCTGAAAGTGATTGAATCAATGAATTTTTCTGCTGAAGCAATGACTGTTGAGGAAAAGGAGGCTGTTTTTGCATGATTAGAAAAGAATTATGCAAAATCGTCTCCCAAGATGAAATTGCGAAAGATATTTTTGAATTAACGGTGGAAGCCGGTTTTGTAAAAGAGATTTCAGCACCAGGGCAATTCGTTCATATTCGGGTTGATAAGGCACTAGATCCACTTTTACGAAGACCAATAAGTATTTCATCGTTTAATAAATTGAATTCGCAATTTACCATGATTTATCGAAAAGAAGGAAAAGGGACGTCGCTTTTGTCTGAAAAGGGTAAGGGGATGGACCTAGATATTCTCGGTCCCTTAGGAAATGGGTTTCCTGTTAATGAAGTGAATTTAGGAGAAACGGCGTTACTTGTTGGCGGAGGGATTGGTGTCCCTCCCCTTTATGAGCTCTCCAATCAGTTAAAAGCCAAGGGGGTTAAGGTGATTCATGTTCTTGGCTTCCAAACACAATCGGCTGTATTTTATGAAAAAGAATTTTTGAATAATGGAGAGACGTATATTACTACTGTGGATGGTTCATACGGGAAAAAAGGTTTTGTAACCGATGTTATCAACCAATTGAATTTTGATTGCTTATTTACTTGCGGGCCAACCCCAATGTTAAAGGCAATTGAAAAAGGGTATTCTCATAAAAAAATGTTTTTGTCATTAGAAGAGAGAATGGGCTGCGGAATCGGAGCATGCTTTGCATGTGTATGTAAAACCAGCAATGAGCTAGATGATGTTTCCTATAAAAAAGTTTGCAGTGACGGTCCAGTTTTCCGTGCCGGGGAGGTAGTATTGTGAGCAGATTGAGCCTGGATTTACCTGGTTTAAAATTGAAAAACCCTATCATGCCTGCCTCCGGGTGCTTTGGTTTTGGCAAGGAATATAGCCAATTCTATGATTTGAGCAAACTTGGCGCGATTATGATTAAAGCTACAACGGTTGAGCCTAGATTTGGAAATCAAACCCCAAGGGTTGCAGAAACTTCCGCAGGGATGCTGAATGCCATTGGTCTGCAAAATCCTGGTTTAGATAAAGTAATAAGCAATGAATTGCCTTGGCTTTCCCAGTATGATGTTCCTATTATTGCAAATGTTGCAGGCTCTATAGAAGAGGATTATGTCAAGGTTGCCGAGACCATTTCTAAAGCACCAAATGTTCACGCATTAGAATTAAATATTTCCTGTCCTAATGTGAAAACAGGGGGAATTGCTTTTGGGACGATTCCAGAAGTTGCCAAACAGTTAACACAAAAAGTTAAGGAAGTTTCCGAAGTCCCGGTATATGTTAAGCTTTCACCAAACGTAACCAATATTGTAGAAATGGCAAAAGCGGTAGAAGATGGCGGGGCGGACGGATTAACCATGATTAACACGCTTGTTGGGATGAGACTGGATCTTAAAACAGGTAAGCCGATTTTAGCAAACCGTACGGGGGGACTATCTGGCCCAGCAATCAAACCGGTTGCATTACGAATGATTTATGAGGTAAGTCAGGCTGTAAATATCCCGATTATTGGAATGGGCGGAATTGAGAATGCAGAAGATGTAATTGAATTCTTTTATGCGGGAGCAAGTGCTGTTGCAGTAGGTACAGCAAATTTTGTGGATCCGTTCGTTTGTCCTGCCATCATCGAAGAATTACCATTACTGTTAGATCAATTAGGTTATGAACACATCAGTGAATGTACTGGAAGGAGCTGGCGGAACCATGAACAACTCACTCATCATCGCGCTTGATTTTCCAAATCGTAATGAAGTAGAGAAGTTTTTACAGCCTTTTACAGGCAAACAACTTTTTGTGAAAGTTGGAATGGAGCTATTTTATCAGGAAGGTCCTGAAATCATTCATTACTTAAAAGAGAATGGTCACCAGATTTTCTTAGATCTAAAGCTTCATGATATTCCCAATACAGTAAAAAGTGCAATGAAGGGTCTTGCCAGGCTGGAATGTGATCTTGTAAACGTACACGCTGCCGGTGGCAGAGAAATGATGTCAGCTGCATTAGAGGGCTTAGAGGAAGGGACAGCTGCGGGAAGGAAGCGTCCAGCTTGTATTGCTGTTACACAACTAACAAGCACATCTGAAGCGCAAATGAATAAAGAACAGCTAATTTCTGCTTCACTTGAACAATCTGTTCTTCATTATGCCTCATTAGCAAAAGAATCAGGTTTAGATGGAGTTGTTTGCTCCGCTTGGGAGGCAATATCTATTCGGGAAGCACTCGGTAAAACTTTTTACACCGTTACCCCTGGTATAAGAATGGAGGAAGACAATTCAGGAGACCAAAAAAGAATTGCCACACCTGAATTTGCAAGAGATGCTGGCGTGACGTCGATTGTTGTTGGACGCTCGATTACAAGATCGAATAATCCAGTGAAAAGCTATGAAAAATGGCAAGAGGCATGGAGGAGATGACGAGTATGAAAAAAATTATTGCTGAAAAATTATTATCAATCCATGCGGTTGCGTTGAAGCCGAATGAACCGTTTACGTGGACATCAGGATTACGATCACCGATTTATTGTGACAACCGCCTAACACTATCTTATCCGGAAGTCAGAAGAGAGGCTGCAATAGGTCTGCAAGCTTTGATTAAAGAAAACTATCCCGAAGCAGAAATCATTGCTGGAACAGCAACTGCAGGAATCCCGCATGCTGCATGGGTCAGTGAGCTGCTAAATTTACCAATGTGTTATGTCCGTTCAAAAGCGAAGGGCCATGGTAAAGGGAATCAGATTGAAGGGAAAGTCGAAAAAGGACAAAAGGTTGTGGTGGTGGAAGACTTAATTTCTACTGGAGGCAGTGTCATTACAGCCGTTCAAGCACTTAGAGAAGCTGGTTGTGAAGTCCTTGGAGTGGTTTCCATATTTACATATGGACTTGAAAAAGGGAAAGAGGCTTTCATACAAGAAGAAATTATTAGTGAATCGCTTACTGATTTTCCAACACTTGTTGAAGTAGCCATTGAAAAAGGTTACATAAGCCAAGATAATCAGGAGAGTTTGCTTTCTTGGAGTAAAGCACCAGCAGAATGGAGTAAGCAATTCGAATAAATTAAAAATGCCCCGGAAACCCCGGGGCATTTTCTTGTCTAGCTCCAGCACCCTAGCGGCTAGTGTCCTTCGCTCTCCGCGAGTAAAAATCCCTTCAGGATTTTTACCTACCTACGATAAGTCAAGCACGAATGCGCCAAATCTGCTCCTGCGCCATAGCAGATTCAGAGTAGCGGCGTTCAGCTCGTCGCAAAGCTGCAAGGAAGTAATTCAGGTAGCGGCTTGGCTCTTCGTGTTTCCTTTATCTCAGTTGGAGGGCTCCACAAGGAAAACTTCTGCAGCATAGGCTTCGCACGAAGAAAAAGCGTTAGCTTTTTCGAGGAGGCCATACGCCGCTGACCAGGTTGCTTGCGCTTTTCTTATTTCTTCTTAAGTCTTAGAACAAGCTCCTCTTCTGGTGTTACATATACAGTCTGTTGATTGTCATAGATAACAAAACCAGGCTTTGCACCGCTTGGCTTCTTAACATGGCGGACCTTTGTAAAATCGACTGGAACCGAGCTTGAGCTGCGTGCTTTGCTATAATAAGCAGCTAGCTTTGCTGCTTCGTGAATAGTCGTTTCCGATGGTTCTTTGCTGCGAATGACAACATGCGAGCCAGGAATGTCTTTTGTATGAAGCCAAATTTCATCTCGTGCTGCAAGTTTGTTGGTTAAATAATCATTTTGTTTATTATTTTTACCGACAATAATCTCTGTCCCATCTGAAGATAGATAATAGTCAAGTACCGGTTTGGCATTGGTGAGCTTTTTAGCATTGCGTTTTTGCCGATCACGGATATATCCGCCTTCAATTAGCTCATCACGAATTTCTTGAATGTCTTTAGGTGACGCAGACTGTACCTGTTGAAGCAAATTGTCAAAGTATAAGACTTCCTCACGTGCCTTTTCAATTTGTTCGATTACGATGGAAACTGAATTTTTTGCCTTCTGGTATTTAGAAAAATATTTTTGTGCATTTTCTGATGGCGTCTTCCGAGGATCCAGCGAGATGGTTACGGTACCGCCAGTTTCATCATAATAATCAATCACTTCTATTTCTTTCATTCCTTTTTTGGCAGCATAGAGATTGGCTGTTAATAGTTCTCCATAGCGCTGGAGCTGGTCTGACTTTTCAGCTTCTCTCAATGTATCTTCCAGTTTCTCAATTTTCTTTGTATTCTTTTCTTTTTCATTTACGATCAGCCGCTCAATATCATGTCCTTGCTGTTTTACTCTGTCCCGCTCAGCCTTGCCAAAATAAAAGCGGTCAAGCATTTCGCTTAGCGTTGAGAAGCTTCTGCCTTCTCCTTTTACATGTTCAAGAGGAAAAAGGTAAAAAACTTCCTTATTCCCTGTGGACATGATGGTGGGATTTAACTCACCTCTTTGAATTCTGTGAATCATTTGAATAAAAGTTTTTGGGACTGTTGTCCGATTGGCAATCCCGCTTTGGGTAATGACTTCTTTGGCAAAGAGTGGTGAGACTCCAGCAAATTGTTCGACTACTTGCCGATCTATCTTGCCGCTATTAAAGTCAATTCTTCTCAATAAATCATCTTCAACTGCCAAGAATGGATTTTGTTTGTTTTGTTCGGGCGGGAAAATATAAGGTTGACCCGGTAATATGGCTCTGTGACTATTTACTGCAAACGAAACATGCTTAATACTGTCGAGAATCATATTCCTGCTTTTATCAATCAGTACAATGTTACTGTGCCTGCCCATTATTTCGATAATTACCTGTTTGTAGCTGACATCGCCAATTTCATTGCGTCCTTTGATTTCAAAAATAATCATCCGATCATTTTCTACTTGATAGACATCCTCTAATATATAGCCCTCAATATGCTTTCTTAGCAGCATACAGAACATAGGCGGTTCACTGGGATTATCGTATGCTTCATTTGTGAGTTGTACACGTGCATAGCTGGGATGTGCAGAAAATAATAATTTTTGATTTACCCCATTTGCACGAATTGTTAGGATAACCTCATTTTTATAGGGCTGGTGTACTTTATTAATTCTTCCGCCTTTTAATGAAAGTGAAAGTTCTTGCACCATTGCTTTTGTAAATAAACCATCAAATGACATGGAAAACATCCTTTACTTCAAACATATTTATTCTTTACATATAGTTTACAAGATTATCATAACCCATATAAATTATCATAGCATTTTTTGGGACGAGGCTGAATAAGCTTTCTTTAGAGTAATTTACTTAAGGGGGAAGTGAGATGGTCGGATGAAATTTCATGAGATGGAGATCAATCAAGTAGAAAAGGCCTTAGATACCGACTTTTCTTCTGGGTTATCACCAGAAACAGTAAAGAAACGACTAACCAAACACGGGCTTAATGAACTGCAAGAAGGAGAAAAGCAATCTGCTTTACTCTTATTTTTTAGTCAGTTTAAAGATTTTATGGTTTTGGTGCTGCTGGCTGCAACGTTATTATCTGGACTACTTGGTGAATACATTGACGCAGTAGCGATTATTGCAATTGTCATTATTAACGGTATTCTCGGCTTCTATCAAGAAAGAAGAGCAGAGAAATCGCTGCAGGCTTTAAAGGAATTATCTGCTCCACAGGTTTCTGTTTTACGAGAAGGACAGTGGATGAAAGTTCCTTCAAAAGAAATTGCCGTCGGGGATATTGTTAAATTTTCAAGTGGAGACAGAATTGGTGCAGATGTAAGAATTATTGAATCTAGGAGTTTAGAAATCGAGGAGTCCGCCCTTACTGGTGAATCTGTGCCTGTGTCTAAACATACTGATAGCTTAAAAGCGATTAATCCTGGAATTGGTGATATGGAAAATATTGCTTTTATGGGGACCATGATCACGAGAGGAAGCGGCATTGGAGTAGTTATTGCAACAGGAATGAAAACGGCGATGGGGCAAATTGCAGATTTGCTTCAAAATGCGGAGTCCCAAGATACACCTTTGCAGCGCCGTTTAGAGCAGCTAGGTAAGATTTTAATAACCGTTGCATTAATTTTAACCGTTCTCGTTGTAGGGATTGGAATTTTACAGGGACATGAACTTTATACCATGTTCTTAGCAGGGGTCTCCCTTGCAGTTGCGGCAATACCTGAGGGATTACCAGCGATTGTAACGGTTGCTTTATCGCTCGGAGTCCAAAAAATGATTAAGAGAAATGCTATCGTAAGGAAGCTGCCAGCAGTAGAAACACTTGGCTGTGCGTCCGTTATCTGTTCGGATAAAACAGGAACAATGACACAAAACAAAATGACGGTTACCCATTTATGGAGCGGTGGAAATACATGGACCGTAGATGGAGTAGGCTATCAACCTCAGGGAGCTTTTTATCGCGATAATACTCATGTTCATCCTAAAGATGAGAAAGCCCTGCAGCAAATGCTTATATTTGGAATGATTTGTAACCATTCAGAATTAGTCATGAAGGATGAAGACTATATTCTCGATGGGGATCCAACAGAAGGGGCTTTACTGGTTAGTGCGATGAAAGCAGGGTTTGATCGAACAAATCTATTAGATGAGTTCACCATAATAAAGGAGTTTCCGTTTGATTCATCGAGAAAAATGATGAGTATGCATGTTAAAGATAAGCAAGGCAGAAATTTTATTGTTACAAAAGGTGCACCAGATGTAATTATAGGAAAGAGTGAATCTATTCTTTGGGATGGAAAAACACAATATCTTAGTCAAAATGTCCAAGGTCAGGTTCAAGAAGCAATCAATAACCTTGCTTCCAAAGCGCTCAGAACCATTGCGATTGCATTTAAACCTATTCCCGCTAATACAGTAATTCTTAGCGAGCAAGAAGCAGAGAAGAAATTAACATTCATCGGTGTTCAAGGGATGATCGATCCGCCTAGGCCGGAGGTTAAAGAGGCTGTACGAGAATGTAATGATGCAGGTATCAAAACGGTAATGATCACTGGAGATCACATTATTACAGCTAAGGCCATCGCAGCCCAGCTCGGTATTTTAACGAAAAAAAGTAAGGTCCTTGATGGTAATGCATTATCAACGATGACCGTTGACGAACTTGAGGATGTAGTGGATGACGTTTCTGTATTTGCCCGCGTGTCACCAGAACATAAATTAAAGATTGTCAAAGCTTTGCAAAATAGAGGACATATTGTTGCAATGACAGGTGATGGGGTCAACGATGCACCAGCTATTAAAGCGGCTGATATCGGTGTTGCAATGGGAATTACTGGTACGGATGTGGCAAAAGAAGCATCTTCACTTGTATTATTAGATGATAATTTTGCAACGATAAAAGCAGCAATAGAAGAAGGCAGAAATATTTATGAAAATATTCGAAAATTCGTTCGATATTTACTTGCTTCGAATGTTGGGGAAATATTGGTTATGTTATTTGCGATGATATTAGCACTGCCGCTGCCACTCGTACCGATTCAAATTCTTTGGGTAAATTTAGTAACCGATGGTTTACCGGCAATGGCATTAGGACTAGACCGTCCAGAAGAGGATGTAATGAGGCGTAAACCACGAAGTCCAAATGAAGGTGTTTTTGCCCGAGGACTCGGATGGAAAGTTGTTTCAAGGGGTTTTCTCATTGGAATCATAACATTGCTTGCGTTTATCATTGTATATGATCAGAATCCTGCTAATCTTGAATATGCCCAAACAATCGCATTTGCAACATTGGTAATGGCTCAACTTATTCATGTTTTTGATTGTAGAAGTGAGAAGTCTGTCTTATCAAGAAATCCATTTGGGAATAAGTATTTGGTCTGGGCAGTTATTTCATCACTTGCATTAATGATTGCAGTGATATACTATCCGCCTTTACAACCCATTTTTCATACCCTTCCAATCATAGCAAAAGATTGGCTTTTGATTATTGGACTGTCTTCGATTCCAACTTTTTTACTAGCCGGAACATTTTTGTTAAGAAAAACAAAATAAAGTGTGTTATAATCCAAAAGGTAGTAGAGTTGGCTCTATTACCTTTTGTTCATTTTTAGAATAATACCATATACTTTACATAGGTTAGCCGCTCATCTTCAATAGATTGGAGTGTACTTAATGGTAATAAGTATGACGGGCTTTGGGAGAAGCAGAATTGTCACAGCTTCTTTTTCTGTAAATGTTGAAGTAAAAACAGTCAATCATCGGTTTAGCGAAATTAATGTTCGGATGCCCAGACAGCTGCTAAAGATTGAAGATAAGATAAAGAAAAAAGTGAATGAGCATCTCCGTCGCGGCAGGGCTGAAGTTTATATCATGCTCGAAGGCGAAAGTGCTGTTACACGGAATATCCAAGTGGATTGGAAACTTCTGGAGGAATACTACCTTTTTATCAAACAAGCACGAGATCGATTTAATCTTGAAGGAAAGGTATTGCTTCAGGATTTATTAACTCGCAATGATTTTTTACATATCGAAGAAATCGATGAAGGCAGCGAAGAATTAGAAGAACTAGTACTTAGAGCAACAGAAGAGGCTGTTTTACTATGTAAACAGATGCGAGTAACAGAAGGAGAAGAATTAGGGAAGGATTTGCTCACTTCGTTACTGCAGGTCGATGCACATACCGATGAACTTAAGGAATTAGCACCCGTGGTGGTCTCAGCGTATAAAGAAAGATTGTTAAAAAGAATTGAGGAAATCGTACAGGGACAATTTGATGAATCACGTGTTTTAACTGAGGTCGCTATTTTTGCTGATAAGGTTGATATCAATGAAGAATTAACCAGGTTAAAAAGCCATATTCAGCAATTTAGGCAAACGTTAAACGAACAAGAACCAATTGGCAGAAAACTTGATTTCCTTGTTCAAGAAATGAATAGGGAAGCTAATACCATTGGATCAAAAGCAAATGACTCAAGTATTACAAAAAAGGTAGTAGATATAAAAAGTTTGCTTGAGAAGCTGAAGGAACAGGTTCAAAATATTGAATAACAGTGTTTAGGAAATGTTTGACAAGGCAAAAATATATTATTGATGATTGGATGATAATCATGTCGATTAAATTGATAAATATTGGATTTGGAAATATCGTATCTGCCAATCGGATAATTTCAATTGTAAGCCCTGAATCTGCTCCGATAAAGAGAATTATTCAAGATGCTCGAGATCGGGGTTCGTTGATTGATGCTACATATGGAAGACGTACTCGTGCGGTAATCGTCATGGACAGTGACCATGTCATTTTATCAGCCGTACAGCCTGAAACGGTTGCCCATCGACTGGCTGACCGTGATGAAATTATGGATGAAGGGTAGGATTATAGAAAATGCAGGAAAAAGGATTACTTATCGTATTTTCTGGTCCATCCGGTGTCGGAAAA
Organism: Neobacillus vireti; assembly: GCF_036962345.1. Taxonomy (GTDB): domain Bacteria; phylum Bacillota; class Bacilli; order Bacillales; family Cytobacillaceae; genus Neobacillus; species Neobacillus vireti_A. The sequence continues at coordinate 242,592 of NZ_JBALNB010000005.1, read as the reverse complement.
GGAACAGTAAGAAAAGAAATATTTTCCCATCCGGACACGGCTTTTGAATACTCAATTTCAGCAACAACACGTGCACCTCGCCCAGGTGAAGTAAACGGGGTAGATTACTTTTTTAAGTCAAGGGAAGAATTTGAAGAACTAATACAACAAGGTAGACTTTTAGAATATGCGGAATTCGTAGGTAATTACTATGGGACACCTGTGGATTATGTACGTGAAACCCTCGATGCTGGGAAAGATGTCTTTTTGGAAATTGAAGTGAAAGGTGCACGTCAAGTAAGGGAAAAGTTTCCAGAAGGTTTGTTTATCTTTCTGATGCCGCCAAGTCTCACCGAGCTAAAGAATCGGATCGTTACCAGAGGTACTGAAACAGAAGAGTTAATTAACAATCGAATGCTGTCGGCACGGGAAGAAATTGAAATGATGGAATTATATGATTATGTAGTTGAAAATGACCAAGTAGAGTCGGCTTGTGAACGTGTAAAAGCAATCGTTGTGGCTGAACATTGCCGCAGAGAACGTGTAGAACATCGATATAAAAAATTACTGGAGGTCGAATAAATGTTATATCCTTCGATTGATTCATTACTTAATAAAATTGATTCAAAATACTCACTCGTTTCAGTTGCGGCCAAACGTGCTCGATCCATGCAGCAAGCCAAGGATGAGAGATTACCTAAATACGTTTCTTATAAGCATGTAGGAAAAGCATTAGAGGAAATTTACAGCGGCGAACTTACCTATCGAGTACCAAAAAAATCTGAAACAGGTGCAATTTACGGAAAAGACAGTTCAATAGGTAAGTAGTAAATTGGAAAGGACTGACAAAAGTAAAATGTCAGCCTTTTTTATTTTTTGTCGGAGGCTTTTTTCTAAAGGGCTAACAAATTAAATTCAATGGTGCAAATTAATAATTTCCACGTTAAAATCGGTTTTAGAATTTTAACAACAATTGTTACGAAAATAGTATTTGTCGAAAATAGATGAAAAAGATGAAAAAATATAGTAATTCTAGCATAATAAAGGATAGATAATTGTGGAATAGAAGCGGGGGATATCAATGGATAAAAAGATATTATTATGTGTAACTGGTGGAATAGCTGTATATAAAGCAGCAGCCTTAACAAGCAAACTTGTCCAAACTGGAGCAAAGGTTAAAGTAATACTTAGTGACTCTGCAGCAAAATTTGTTTCCCCGTTAACGTTTCAGGCGTTATCCCGCAACGAAGTGTACACGGATACCTTTGATGAAAAAAATCCGAATGTGATTGCACATATAGATTTAGCTGATTGGGCGGATTTAATCCTAGTAGCACCTGCGACCGCCAACACGATCGCAAAGCTAGCAAATGGGATTGGTGATAATATGATTACAACTACTTTATTAGCAGCAACTGCGCCAGTTTGGATTGCTCCGGCGATGAATGTACACATGTATGACCATCCAGCTGTAAAAAAGAATATTTCCATATTAGCCTCTTACGATTATCAATTTATCGAACCGAGTGAAGGCTATCTAGCTTGTGGTTATGTGGGGAAGGGACGTTTAGAGGAACCCGAGAAAATCGTAGAAATAATCAAACTGCATTTTATGAAAAAAAACACTCAGGAGCTAAAAGGGAAAAACGTCTTGATTACAGCGGGTCCAACAAGAGAAAGAATCGACCCTGTACGATTTATTACCAATCATTCCACAGGGAAGATGGGATATGCTTTAGCAGAAGCTGCAAAGAATGCGGGTGCGAGTGTCAAGTTGATCTCAGGCCCTGTAAATATCTCAGCACCACAAGGTATCGAGCTGGTTAAGGTCGAAAGTGCGGATGATATGTATCATGCAGTCATGGACAGCTATAAGTGTGCGGATATTATTATAAAAACAGCAGCAGTAGCGGATTACCGTCCTAAGGTTTCCTTCGATCATAAAATGAAAAAGCAGCCTGGGGACAAGGTAATCGAACTGGAACGAACAAAGGATATTTTATTCGAACTTGGAACATTGAAAATGAATCAAATCCTAGTCGGTTTTGCTGCTGAAACAGAAAATGTTGAAGAATACGCTAGAAAAAAATTAGCGGCAAAAAATGTGGATATGATCGTGGCAAATAATGTGAAAACAGAAGGCGCTGGATTTGGAATGGATACAAACATTGTAACTTTAATTAAACGTGATGGCAGTAAAATAGAATTACCATTGATGTCTAAAAAAGAGGTTGCAAATAAGATTATCAAAGAAATCGGTGCGTTCTCAAAGGATTTGGAAATGGAATGAAAATTGCTAGTGTAGTTGTGGATGTGCCAGCTAAACAAACAGATAGGTCATTTGATTATCTCATTCCGGATGAATGGCTTGAAACGATACAGCCTGGCATGAGGGTGGTAGTCCCTTTTGGTCCAAGAAAAATTCAAGGCTTTGTTACTGAGATAAAAGCTGAATCTGATTTCAAAAAGCTTCGTGAAATCTGTGAGCCGATGGACTTAGAACCTGTTCTTAATCAGGAATTACTTGAACTTGGGAATTGGCTGACAGAAAACACCTTATGTTTTAAAATTTATGCCTATCAGGCGATGCTCCCAGCAGCATTAAAGGCAAAATATGAAAAGAAGGTAAGGCTTTCTGCAGGTGTTTTGATAAATGATCTACCGATACAGCTTCAAGAGATTTTTACGAATGAGGAAGCGATATCTTGGGATGAGGCTCTGAAGAAGGGGCTCGTACCTATACTCCAGAGAGAAGCAGCTAAAGGTATCCTAGAGGTAATTCATTTAGTTAAAGGAAAACTAAATAAAAAGAAAGTAAAGTTTGTCCGCCCGCTCCTATCAACAGCTGATTTGGAAGCTGAACTTAATGAATTGCCACAAAGAGCTGAAAAGCAAAAAGAAGTTTTACGTTATTTTGTGCAGAATCCAGAACCAGTCGAGCTGAGACATTTATTAGCAGACTTAAATATTTCATCTGCAACGGTCAAATCGCTCGTGGAAAAGAAACTTCTCGTTGAGAAGTTCATGGAAGTTTATCGTGATCCCTATGAAAACCGGACCTTTACACGGACTGAGCCGATGCGATTAACAGACGATCAGCAAAGTGCGATTGGCCCGATTCTTAGTTCTATTGAAAATAATCTCCATGAGGTCTTTTTGCTTTATGGTGTTACGGGCAGCGGAAAAACGGAAATTTACTTACAATCCATCCAAGACGTAATTGGAAAAGGCAGAGAGGCGATTGTTCTTGTTCCAGAAATCGCACTTACTCCACAAATGGTAAATCGCTTTAAAGGCCGATTCGGCAATTTAGTTGCTGTATTGCACAGTGGGCTTTCAGCGGGTGAAAAATACGATGAATGGCGGAAGATACAACGGAAGGAAGTTAAAGTTGTTGTTGGTGCAAGGTCAGCTATTTTTGCTCCTTTTGAAAATCTGGGAATTATCATTATAGATGAAGAGCACGAGACCAGTTATAAACAAGAAGAAATGCCGCGCTATCACGCTAGAGATGTGGCTATTGAACGCGCCCAGAAAAACAACTGCCCTGTAGTGCTCGGGAGTGCTACACCTGCGTTAGAGACTTTTGCAAGAGCACAAAAAGGAGTATTCAAACTGTTATCTCTTCCAAACAGAATGAATAAGAGAGCACTTCCTGAGGTTGAAATTATTGATATGCGTGAAGAGTTAAGAGCGGGAAACCGTTCCATGTTTTCAAGGAAGTTGTTTGAATTGTTAAAGGAAAGAATCGAGAAAAAAGAGCAGTCCGTATTATTTTTAAATAAAAGAGGACATTCTTCGTTTGTTATGTGCAGGGATTGCGGCTATGTAATGAATTGCCCTAATTGTGATATTTCTTTAACCTACCATAAGGTGAAGGAGCAAATGAAATGCCATTACTGTGGATATGAGAGTTACGTGCCAAATCAATGCCCTGAATGCTCGAGTGATTATATCCGTTATTTTGGTACGGGCACACAAAAGGTGGAAGATGAACTCGGTAAGATTCTTCCAGAGGCGAAAGTTATTCGTATGGATGTGGATACTACCAGCCAAAAGGGAGCTCATGAGAAACTATTAAAAGAATTTCATGAAGGGAAAGCAGATATTCTTTTAGGAACACAAATGATAGCAAAAGGGTTAGACTTTCCAAATATCACACTAGTGGGTGTCCTCTCAGCAGATACCATGCTCCATTTACCGGATTTCCGATCCTCTGAAAAAACATTTCAGTTACTAACACAGGTTAGCGGAAGGGCAGGGCGTCATGAATTACCTGGGGAAGTCATCATACAAACTTATACCCCAGAGCATTATAGCGTTGAATTAGCTGGAACACAGGATTATCTTCGTTTTTATAATAGAGAGATGATCATGCGTAAAGCACATCACTATCCACCCTTTTATTATTTGGCCCTCATTACAATTAGTCATGAACAGCTAATGACTGTGGTTTCTGCTACAGAAAAAATTGCAGCTTTTGTCAGGTCGCGTCTTTCGCAACATGCAGTAATACTGGGACCAGCGGCATCACCAATTCCAAGAATAAATAATCGATATCGCTATCATTGTTTGATTAAATATAAGCGAGAACCAGAGCTAACCAAAACACTAAAAACCATACTTGACCAATATCAGACTGATCCGAAAAGTGGATTACTGGTTTCTATTGATATAAACCCGTTTATTTTGATGTAAGATGCTGAAATATCCTTGATACGAAAGGTTATGATGAGGTTATTTGGGTGAAAATGTATAATAAATATTAATTATAAATAATAATTTGAAAACGACCAGATAGATGGAGGAACACCTTTGGCAATAAAAAAAATCGTTACGTACCCAGCAGAGGTACTTGAAAAAAAATGCAGAGAAGTTAACAAATTCGATAAGAAACTAGCAAAATTACTTAATGATATGTATGACACGATGATTGAACACGACGGGGTCGGTTTAGCTGCTCCACAAATTGGTATAGATGAAAGAATCGCTATCGTCGATATTGAGAACGAATTAGGAACGATTGAAATGATTAACCCAATCATACTAAAGACATCTGGAGAACAAACCGGACCAGAAGGGTGTTTAAGCTTCCCAGATCTTTTTGGTGAGGTGACAAGACCAAATTATGTGAAGATTGAGGCATACGATCGTAAAGGAAAAAAATACACCCTAGAAGCGGAGGAATTCCTGGCTAGAGCAATTCAACATGAAATTGATCATTTAGACGGGATATTATTCACTTCAAAAGTTAGTAGATATCTCGAAGAAGATGAGTTAAAAGGAGTAGAAAGTGAATGACGAAAATCGTTTTTATGGGTACGCCAGATTTTTCAGTCCCCGTGTTACAAAAAATAATTGATGACGGTTACGAGGTCATTGGAGTGGTTACCCAGCCAGACAGACCGGTAGGAAGAAAAAAGATCCTAACACCGCCGCCTGTAAAAGTTGCGGCAGTAAAGCACGGAATCCCAGTCTATCAGCCTGAAAAAATAAGTCAAAGGAATGAGCTGGAGAAAATCCTTTCTTTGAATCCAGATTTAATTATCACAGCTGCTTTTGGACAAATCTTGCCAAAGGCGATACTTGACGCTCCAGGCCACGGCTGCATAAATGTCCATGCCTCGCTTCTTCCAGAACTTCGCGGTGGTGCACCTATTCACTATGCCCTGATCCAAGGTAAGAAGAAGACAGGTATTACCATTATGTATATGGTAGAAAAGCTGGATGCAGGTGATATATTAACGCAGGTTGAGGTAGAGATTACGGAAGAAGATAATGTCGGAACTCTTCATAATAAACTAAGTGCAGCTGGCGCTGCTCTTTTGTCAGAAACACTTCCTATGCTGCTAGAAGGAAAGTTAACCCCTGTCCCTCAAAATAATGAGGAAGCAACGTTTGCATATAATATTAAAAGAGAGCAGGAAAAAATAGACTGGACCAAAACAGGTGAAGAAATCTATAATCATATTCGCGGCTTAAATCCATGGCCAGTTGCCTTTACAACCTTGGATAACCAAACTGTAAAAGTATGGAAATCTGAAAAGGTTACGGTTTTAAGAAATGAGCTCCCTGGGACGATTATAAAAAACGAATCCGATGGAATTACGGTATCAACAGGGAATGATACGGCTATTAAGATTAAAGAGCTGCAGCCAGCGGGTAAAACCAAAATGACCAGTGAAGAGTTTTACAGAGGTGCTGGTGCAAAAATCTTAGTAGGAACAAGACTAGGAGAATCAAATGACCAATAAAAGAAAAAATGTGCGGGAAGCCGCAATGGATTTACTCGAAGCAATTGAGAAGAACCAATCCTATAGTAACCTGCTTCTTAATAGTACAATTGAGAAAAACAAACTTTCTCCGATTGACACTGGGTTATTGACGGAATTAACCTACGGAACATTACAACGGAAGATGGCGTTAGACTACTTCCTTAAGCCGTTCATTAAAAATAGTAAAAAGACCGAAAGCTGGGTGCACCAGTTGTTACGGATTACCCTATATCAAATGGTTTACCTTGATAAAATTCCGGATAGGGCAGCAATTTATGAAGCAGTGGAAATTGCTAAAAAGCGTGGCCACAAGGGAATTGCAGGAATGGTAAATGGTGTATTAAGAAGTATACAGCGTGAGGGCTTGCCATCTTTGGATGAGGTAAGTGATCCTATTGAAAGACTTTCAATTGAAACTAGTCATCCAGAATGGCTCGTTAAGAGGTGGGCGAGCCAATTTGGATATGAAAGAACGAGAGAAATGTGTGAAATAAACTTAACGGCACCGTTACAAACGGCCAGAGTGAACCTTACAAAAACGACAGTGCGTGAATGTATTGAAGATCTTGACGAAGAAGGTTTCCAGATTGAAAAAAGTCCAATTATTCCTGAGGCTATTCGGGCACTAAAGGGGAATATTGCTCTCTCAAAAGCATATAAAAAAGGTTTGCTTACCATTCAAGACGAGAGTTCAATGCTGGTATCTTATGCCTTAAATGCCAATAAGAACGAAAGGATTCTCGATGCATGTGCAGCACCTGGCGGAAAAAGTACCCATATTGCTGAAAATATGGAGTTGACTGGAGTCGTTTATTCCCTAGATTTACATGAGCACAAAGTAAAATTAATAAATTCCAACGCAAGCCGTTTAGGTTTGGGGAATATAAAAACAATGGTAATGGATTCAAGAAAAGCAGGCGAACATCTGGAGAAAGAATCTTTTGACCGAGTTCTCCTTGATGCACCTTGCTCTGGACTCGGGGTTATGAGACGAAAGCCGGATATGAAATATACCAAAAAAGAGCAAGATATTTATCAATTAAGTACGATTCAACAAAATTTATTGGAAGCAGTATCCCATTTAGTAAAAAAAGGTGGAATTCTTGTCTACAGTACGTGTACAGTAGATAAAGACGAAAATGAAAATACAGTCAGTAAATTTTTACAAGAGCACCCGGAATTTGAGCTGGATGTTACGATGAAGGAAAGAATGCCTGAGGCAATCCAACCGCTTGTAACAGACGGATATTTGCAAATTTTTCCGCAGGATTTTGGCTCAGACGGTTTCTTTATCGCATGCTTAAGAAAGAAGGTGTAACAGTTGGAACAACTAAATACAACTGAGACGAACACAACATTGGAAACGAAGAAAACATCTATATATTCCCTGGAGCTTCAAGAACTCAAGGAGTGGCTGACAAATAATGATGAAAAGCCTTTCCGGGCGGAACAAATCTTTGATTGGCTATATAAAAAAAGAATAACTTCATTTGAAGATATGAATAATCTTTCAAAAAGCTTACGTGACAAACTATCCAAGAATTTTCAAATCACCACATTAAAAACGGTTATTAAACAATCTTCTTCTGACGGAACAATTAAGTTTCTATTCGAACTACATGATGGATACTCTATTGAAACTGTTTTAATGCGGCATGATTATGGCAACTCCGTTTGTGTTACTACGCAGGTGGGATGCAGGATTGGGTGTACCTTCTGTGCTTCCACACTTGGAGGGCTGAAGCGTCACTTAGAAGCAGGGGAGATTGTTGCACAGGTTGTAACGGTGCAGCAAGCTCTTGACGAAACAGATGAGCGTGTCAGCTCAGTAGTCATTATGGGAATAGGCGAACCATTTGACAATTATGATAATATGATGGCGTTTCTAAAAATTATCAATCATGATAAAGGATTGACGATCGGCGCACGCCATATAACCGTATCCACCAGCGGTATTGTTCCTAAAATTTATCAATTTGCCGATGAAAGTATGCAGATAAATTTTGCGATTTCACTACATGCTCCGAACACTGAATTAAGGTCCCGCTTAATGCCTATCAACAGGGCATATAAATTGGATGATTTAATGAAATCTGTCAGGTATTATATTGATAAGACGGGGCGTAGAATTAGCTTTGAATACGGACTATTTGGCGGTGTAAATGATTCTGTTGAACATGCGGAAGAGTTGGCCAGCTTGTTAAAGGGAATTAAATGCCATGTTAATCTAATCCCTGTTAATTATGTTCCAGAGAGGGATTATGTGCGTACTCCAAGGGACAAAATTTTTGCATTTGAAAAAACGCTTAAAAACCGTGGGATTAATGTTACGATTCGCAGGGAGCAAGGTCACGACATTGACGCAGCATGTGGACAACTTCGTGCAAAGGAGCGGAAAGAAGAGACGAGGTGAAAGGTTTGAAAGCAGTTTTCTTGACTGACCAAGGCAGGGTCAGGCAGCATAATGAAGATGCTGGAGGGATATTTGTAAACAAGGATGGTCACCGCTTAGCTGTTGTCGCAGATGGCATGGGCGGTCACCGTGCTGGTGATGTAGCCAGTGAGATGACCATTACTCAGTTGAAAAACGTATGGGAAGATTCAAGTGGCATTTCGACTGCGGGTGAAGCAGAGAGTTGGTTAAGAAACCAAATAACAGAGGTAAATAACCTTTTGTTTCATCATGCAATGAGCCATATTGAATGTGATGGTATGGGGACGACCATAGTGGCAGCCGTTAGTACCGACCGTTTTGTGAGTATTGCAAATATTGGTGACAGCCGTTGTTATTTACTAAATGAGTCTGGTTTTAAACAGGTAACCGAAGACCATTCATTAGTAAACGAGCTTGTACGGACTGGACAAATATCGCGGGAAGATGCTGAGCATCATCCAAGAAAAAATGTACTATTACGAGCGCTGGGAACAGAAAAAGCCGTAGAAATGGATATTAAAACGATTATTTTTGAAGAAGGGGACCTTCTATTATTATGTTCAGATGGTCTTTCAAATAAAGTCAATGAAAAAGAAATGAGCGCTATACTAACGAACGAAGATTCTTTAGAGCAAAAGGCAGCCACCCTTATCAGCCTTGCAAATGAAAATGGCGGCGAGGACAACATTACTCTTGCAATTGTGGAGTTTTTTGAATTTAGCGAGGGTGATGAATAATGTTGATAGGAAAACGCTTAAGCGGTCGTTATAAAATATTAGAAATGATTGGCGGAGGCGGTATGGCAAATGTGTACTTAGCCCACGACATGATTTTGGACCGTGATGTTGCCGTCAAAATGCTTCGCCTCGATTTTGCGAATGATGAAGAATTTATACGCAGGTTTCGTAGAGAAGCCCAATCTGCAACCAGTTTAGCTCACCCTAATATCGTAAACATCTATGATGTTGGTGAAGAGAATGATCTTTATTTTATTGTAATGGAATATGTTGAAGGTCAAACATTAAAACAATACATACAACAGCATTCACCCTTACAAGTTGAAAAAACAATTGAAATTATGAAGCAATTGACTTCAGCTATATCTCACGCTCATCAGAATCATATTATTCACAGAGACATTAAGCCTCAGAATATTCTTGTTGACCGTTTTAGTAATGTGAAAATTACTGATTTTGGTATCGCAATGGCATTAAGTGCAACAAGTATAACACAAACTAATTCTGTACTCGGCTCTGTCCATTATTTGTCACCAGAACAAGCACGTGGAGGCATGGCAAATAGTAAATCTGATGTCTATTCCTTAGGGATTGTTATGTTTGAACTATTAACGGGAAGACTTCCGTTTTCTGGTGAATCTGCTGTTTCAATTGCCCTGAAGCACTTGCAATCAGAAACTCCTTCAGTAAGAAGATGGAACCCTAATATTCCACAAAGTGTGGAAAACATTGTTTTAAAGGCAACCGCAAAGGATTCCTTTCATCGTTATAATAGTGTTGAAGAAATGGAATTGGATTTAAGGTCAGCGCTTGATGTGGATAGAATAAATGAACCAAAATTTGTTATTCCCGATGATGATGAGGCTACAAAAGCCATCCCGGTGATTACCAATGATCGTCCACTCCAAAATCTTGATGAAACATTAGTACATAATCAAACCAAAGGAAATGCTGCTGCCTCCCAAAAAGGAAATGACGAGAAAAAACGTAAAAAGTGGCCAGCTATTTTAATTACAACTTTCTTAGTACTTTCATTATTAGGTTTGTTTACTGTTACAGTATTACCTGACCTGCTTTCACCTAAGGATGTCATCATCCCAGATGTGAGCGGTTTGGAATTAGATGAGGCAGTTGCAAAAATAGAATCTGCCGGACTCTTGGTTGAGGAAGAAGTCGAAAGTACACATGATGAAATAGAAGAAGGCAAGGTCATAAGGACTAAGCCTGAAGAGGGCAGTACCGTTAAGGAGAATACCGGGATAACGGTATATTTCAGCATTGGAAAAGAAAAGTTAAAATTGCTTGATTATACCGGCCGCAATTATGATGATATCATCCGATTATTGGCTAACCAGAACTTTAAGGATATAGATATTACGGAAGTTTTTGATGATAGTGAGCCTGGTACCATTTTAAGTCAAAAACCTGGGAGCGGTGAAGAAGTTGTCCCTGAAGATACAGTATTAGAATTTGAGGTTAGTAAAGGTTTACAGAAAATTATCCTTAAGGACTTATCACAATCCAATTTAAAAGGTGCACAGGATTATGTCGAGTCTGTTGGTCTGACTCTTGATGTTTCAGAGGAAAAGTTTGATGATAACATTCCTGCAGGAAATATTATCTCTCAGATGCCTGCTCCATATACCGAAATGAAAAAGGGTGACAAGGTTTCGGTTGTTATTTCAAAAGGAAAAGAAGAGAAACCACCTAAACCGGTTACAGTTGACATAGAAATCCCGTACACAGGAACCGAGCCTAATGAAGAACAAGAGGTACGCATCTATATTCAAGATGCGGTGCATCAAAGTATGACTACACCAGTCCGTACTTTTCTCATCTCTAAAACAACCAGAGAGTCGTTTGAAGTCTTGGTCCCGTTTGAAGGTGAAGCTGGCTATCAAGTAGTAAGAGAGGATACTGTTGTTGAAAATAAGTCTGTACCTTATCCAAAGTAATGCTAAGAAATGGCAGGGAGTGTGGCTATGCCTGAAGGGAAAATTGTAAAAGCATTAAGTGGTTTTTATTATGTTTTACATGAAAAGGAACTGATCCAATGCCGAGGAAGAGGTGTATTTAGGAAAAACAAAATTACACCTCTTGTCGGTGATGAAGTGGTTTTTCAGGCCGAAAATGACCGTGAAGGGTATATTATGGAAGTAAAGGAACGAAAGAATGAACTTGTTCGACCGCCTATTGCAAATGTTGACCAAGCCATTCTAGTCTTTTCCGCAGTTGAACCGGATTTTAGTACGGTTCTTTTGGATAGGTTTCTTGTTCTCGTAGAATATAATCATATTAAGCCCCTCATATGTATTACAAAAATGGATTTAACGAATGACAACGAAAAACAAATCATTACAGAGTATGCTGATCATTATAGAAAGATTGGTTATGATGTATTATTAACATCATCAGAGACAGAAGCGGGTATTGAAGGATTAAGCCCGCATGTTGAGGATAAAATATCTGTTTTTGCCGGGCAATCAGGTGTCGGAAAATCCTCTCTGTTAAACGTATTACGGCCTGATCTGGACCTAAAAACGGATATTATTTCGTCGCATTTAGGAAGAGGCAAACACACTACGAGACATGTTGAATTAATTAGTATTGGAAATGGTCTCATCGCAGATACACCTGGATTTAGTTCTTTGGAATTCACAAATATCGAAGCTGAAGAGCTGACTTTTTGTTTCCCGGAAATAGCCAGGCAAAGCGAAAATTGTAAATTCAGAGCTTGTTTACATATTAGTGAGCCAAAATGCGCGGTAAAAGCAGCAGTAGAATCAGAGGAAATTACCCAATATCGTTATCAACATTATGTAGATTTCCTTCAAGAAATAAAAGATAGAAAGCCGAGGTATTAACTATGGTGAAAATTGCACCATCAATCCTTTCTGCAGATTTTGCTAAATTAGGGGAAGAAATAGTTGCTGTTGAAAGGGCAGGAGCTGACCTTATCCATGTTGATGTTATGGATGGTCATTTTGTTCCAAATATTACAATAGGACCATTAATTGTGGAAGCGATTCGTCCTGTTACACAACTTCCACTAGATGTCCATTTAATGATTGAAAACCCAGACCAATATATTGAGAATTTTGCTAAAGCAGGGGCGGATTACATTACAGTCCATGTTGAAGCATGCAGGCATCTGCATCGAACCATTCATCACATAAAATCCTTTGGAATTAAAGCAGGTGTAGTGTTAAATCCAGCTACCCCAGTAGACACCATTCAACATATACTTGCAGACATTGACATGGTTTTATTAATGTCAGTAAATCCAGGATTTGGCGGACAAACATTCATACCTGAAGTCCTTCCTAAAATTAGGAAAGTTAAAGAAATGGCTGAGACAATAGGTAAAGAAATTGAAATAGAAATAGATGGCGGAGTAAATTCAGAAACAGCTAAATTATGTATAGAAGCAGGGGCAACTGTTTTAGTTGCAGGATCAGCTATTTACAATCAAGAGGATTACGCTGCAGCAATAAGTTTAATAAGAGGGTAAATAGAAAAGTACAAAGCCGGCTTAAATGCTGGCTTTTTGTGTAGCAATAAGGGGGACTTTACATGATGATAAATATATTAGCAGGAGGTCCAGAAGAGCTTCTTCCTAACTTCAATGAATATACTGAAGAGAATGAAATTTGGGTTGGTGTTGATCGAGGAGTGTTTACGCTAATAGAAAAAAATATCAAACCAATAATAGCATTTGGGGATTTCGATTCCGTTTCTAGGAATGAAATTTTGGTTATCGAAGAACATGTTAAGGAAATGAAACGGTTTAGGCCAGAAAAAGATGAAACCGATATGGAGCTTGCTTTGAATTGGGCGATTGAACAAAAGCCTGCTCTAATCCGGATTTTTGGAGCAACTGGCGGGCGATTAGATCATCTCATGGCGAATGTCCAATTATTGATTAAACCTTTAATGAAAGATAATGACGTAGATATTTTTATTATTGATAATCAAAATATTTTATCATTAAAAGGTCCGGGATGTTATAAAATTAAAAAGAGGGCAGATAAAAAGTATGTTTCTTTTGTTCCATTAACCTTTAATGTAAAAGGTCTCACTCTGGAGGGCTTCAAATATCCATTAGAAAACCGTCATATCGCTATCGGCTCTACATTATGTATTAGTAATGAACTTATTAGTGATAGTGGTACTTTTTCATTTTCTGAAGGCATATTATTAGTGATAAGAAGCAATGATTAAACGCTAAATTTAGAGGTACTGATTTCGTCCGTGTGAATAAAATAGTAAGGGCGTACGAGAGAAGTTAGATGTGTGAGATGGTGAGGAGGGACATAAATGAAGTTTTATACAATTAAACTGCCAAAATTTTTAGGTGGACTTGTCCGAGCGATGATTGGTGCATTTAAAAAGAATGAATAGAAATAATGTCTAAGCACCTATTAAAAATGGGTGCTTTTTTATTTTTTGTAATTATGGGAAGGATAATAAGAAAGGGCACCCTGCAAAAGGATGCCCTGACATATTAAACGCGTTCTACTTTACCAGCTCTTAACGCTCTTGCAGAAACCCAAACACGCTTAGGCTTTCCATCAACAAGAATACGTACTTTTTGTAGGTTAGCACCCCATGTACGCTTATTAGCGTTCATAGCGTGAGAACGTGCGTTACCAGTTGTGGTTTTCTTTCCAGTTACAACACATTTACGTGGCATAATGATTCCCTCCTTAATACCCAAAGCTTTATACAGCATTTACGTTATTGTCTAAAGATACCTTAATAATTTATCACACAACAAGTTTGATTGCAATAGTGATTACGAAACCTTTCAAGAAAAATACCTTGACATGGAAAATTAGTATCTATGGAAGCCAGGAAGAAAAAAGTATCACTTTCAAATTTTTCTTGACTATAGTAAAATGTCTTTAGTCATGGTAGTGTCCAAAATATTTTTTATTAAAATCATAAAGCCGATTTTAACTTTGAAATAGTTATTTCGCGCATTAGAGTTTAGTATGCAACTCTTAATAAAGAGCCTAGTCAAGGAGCAATATCCAAAAAGGGGGAACGATTCATGTCCATCGAATTAAAAACTAAGTACGGACAAATTGATATTTCAAATGAAGTAATCGCCACCATCGCTGGAGGTGCCGCTATCGATTGTTATGGAATTGTCGGTATGGCTTCCAAGAGTCAAATAAAAGACGGTCTTACTGAAATATTAAGAAGAGAAAATTTTACTCGTGGAGTTATTGTTCGACAAGAGAATGAAGAAGTACATATTGATATGTATATAATCGTCAGCTATGGAACGAAAATCTCCGAGGTTGCCCATAACGTTCAATCAAAGGTGAAATACACACTTGATAAGACGGTTGGACTTGCCGTTGACTCGGTAAATATTTACGTTCAGGGAGTTCGTGTGACGAACCCTTAAGTTCGTTAAACGAACCATTCGTTCGTATGACGAACCATAGTAGAGGAGGAAAGTTTGTGTCAATAACAGCTTTAGATGGAAAACGTTTTGCAGAAATGGTGATTCAAGGTGCGAATCATTTAGGTGCCAATGCAAAAATGGTGGATGCGTTAAACGTTTTTCCTGTGCCCGATGGTGATACTGGAACAAATATGAACTTATCAATGACCTCAGGGGCAAAGGAAGTTAAAAATAATGTTCAAGAACATATTGGTAAGGTAGGGATTGCTCTTTCAAAGGGATTACTAATGGGGGCAAGAGGAAACTCAGGGGTTATTCTTTCTCAATTGTTTCGTGGATTTTCAAAAGCAATCGAATCAAAAGCTGCAATTTCCGGTAAAGACTTTGCCGCCGCTTTGGAGTCTGGTGTAGAAACTGCGTATAAAGCAGTTATGAAACCAGTTGAAGGAACGATCTTAACTGTAGCAAAGGATTCAGCAAAAAAGGGTGTCCTTGCTTCCCAAAAATCTGATAATATTATCGAGATTATGGAAGAAGTGTTAAATGAGGCTAAGGCTTCGCTTAAGCGTACACCTGATCTGCTGCCAGTTCTAAAAGAAGTTGGAGTCGTGGATAGCGGCGGACAGGGACTTGTTTTTGTTTATGAAGGATTTCTTGCTGAACTAAAAGGCGAGCAGCTTCCGGATTCGCCAGATGCATACCCTTCAATGGATGAGTTGGTTAGTGCTGAACATCATAAAAGCGTCCAAGGACATATAAATACAGAAGATATTGTATTTGGCTATTGTACTGAATTTATGGTGAAGTTTGAAGAGGCCAAGCTAAGGAAGCACCCTTTTGATGAGGAAGTTTATCGTAATGACCTAAGTGAGTTTGGTGACTCCTTGCTCGTTATTGCAGATGATGAGGTTGTGAAGGTGCATATCCATTCTGAACAACCAGGCGATTGCTTAAGCTACGGTCAGCGGTACGGAAGTTTAATCAATATTAAAATTGAAAACATGAGACAGCAGCATTCTAATATCGTTGGAGAAACCCACACACCTTTAGTTTCGGGTCGTCCGCATGTACCTAAAGAACAGCAAGAGTATGGGATTGTTACTGTTTCAATGGGCTCTGGGATTGCAGAATTATTTAAAAGCATCGGTGCGCATGCAGTCATTGAAGGCGGGCAAACCATGAACCCAAGTACAGAGGATATTGTAAAAGCCGTTAAAGAAGTAAATGCGAAAAAAGTGTTTATTCTTCCTAATAATAAGAATATTATTATGGCTGCACAACAAGCTGCGGATGTTTCGGATGAAGAAATTTATGTCATTCCTTCAAAAACTGTCCCTCAAGGTCTTTCTGCACTTTTAGCATTTAATCCAGCTGGAGATGTTAAAACAAATGAAGCGGCCATGTCCGACGCCATGCAACATGTAAAAACGGGTCAAATTACCTTTGCGGTACGTGATACACAAATTGATGGCTTGGAAATTGAGAAAGATGATTTTATGGGAATTGCTGAAAGCAAAATTGTAGTTAAAAACAAAGATAAGAGTAAGGTTGCCGAAGACTTGCTTTCTCAAATGCTCGATGATGATTCTGAAATTTTAACCATTATTTATGGTGAGGATGTTACGGATGAAGAGGTAAAAGCTCTGACGGAGTTTGTTGAAGAGAATTTCGAGGATGTTGAAGTTGAACTTCATAATGGAAAACAACCATTATATTCATTTATCTTTGCAATTGAATAAGTGATAAAATAGAAGGGGAAACCCTTCTATTTTTTTCTGTATTATAAATATAGATGGAGATTAAATAAAGATTGATTCGTCCTAGGGGGAGAAATCGGATGAAATATAGAAGCGTATTTGATATCATCGGTCCCGTAATGATTGGACCATCTAGTTCGCACACGGCTGGGGCTGCGAGAATAGGCAGAGTTGCTAGGAGTTTATTTGGCAGGGAACCAAAATGGGCAAATATTTCTTTATACGGGTCTTTTGCGAAGACGTATAAAGGACATGGTACGGATGTTGCCCTCGTTGGTGGTTTATTGGATTTTGAAACCGATGATGTAAGAATCATAAAAGCGATTGAAATAGCAAAGGAACGGGGGATTAAACTCCGTTTTATCGAAGAAGATGCGATTACAGACCACCCAAATACTGCTAGAGTTATCATTGGTGATGATAAAGGTGAATTAGAGTTAGTTGGAAATTCTATTGGCGGAGGCAAAATTGAAGTTATAGAGTTAAATGGTTTTGAATTGAAATTATCAGGTAACCATCCAGCCATATTGGTTGTCCATAATGATCGTTTTGGTACGATAGCAAGTGTATCTAATGTGTTAGCGAAATATGAGATTAATATTGGCCATATGGAAGTTTCAAGGAAAGAAATAGGAAAGCTTGCCCTCATGACCATAGAGGTTGACCAAAATATAGATGAAAAAGTCCTTCATGAATTGGAACAATTAGCAAACATATTAAAAGTTACCAAAATAGTTGATTAAATAGAAAAGTGGAAGCGCCTTGGTCAGCCCCGACAAGCACTGGAGGGCCTGTGGATGAAGTCACGCATTTCGACTTCATCTGCAGGACCGAAGTGACCTCGAGGGGCTAGGCGCTGGAACTGGACAATAACAACAAGGGGGAAGGCAATTGTTTCGTAATGTTGCAGAGTTAGTAGAGCTTGCAGTGAGTAAAAATAAAAAAATATCAGAAATTATGATTGAACAAGAAATGGACGTTACTGGCCGCTCTAGAGAAGAAGTGCTAGCCTTTATGGACCGTAATTTAACCGTTATGGAAGAAGCGGTTGAGCGCGGTATCAAAGGGGTAAGGTCCCATTCTGGGTTAACCGGCGGGGATGCGGTCCTTTTACAGAAATATATCGAAAAAGGGAATTTCTTATCAGGTAAAACTGTCCTTGACGCAGTGAGCAAAGCTGTAGCAACCAATGAAGTGAATGCGGCAATGGGAACGATATGTGCTACACCGACGGCAGGTTCTGCCGGGGTGGTGCCTGGCACTCTTTTTGCTGTGAAAAATAAACTCAACCCAACAAGAGAGCAAATGATTGCCTTTCTTTTTACGGCGGGTGCTTTCGGTTTTGTAGTGGCTAACAATGCTTCGATTTCTGGAGCAGCCGGCGGATGTCAAGCAGAGGTTGGATCTGCTTCTGGAATGGCAGCTGCAGCAATTGTCGAAATGGCGGGCGGATCACCAGAACAATGTGCAGAAGCAATGGCGATTACACTTAAAAATATGCTTGGCCTTGTTTGTGATCCTGTCGCAGGATTAGTAGAGGTACCGTGTGTTAAGCGAAATGCTATGGGTGCAGCAAATGCGATGGTAGCTGCAGATATGGCTTTAGCAGGTATTACAAGCAGAATTCCATGTGACGAAGTCATCGATGCGATGTATAAAATTGGGCAGTCGATGCCGACAGCATTAAAAGAAACAGCACAAGGAGGGTTAGCGGCAACTCCGACAGGTCGTGAACTCGAAGCGAAGATCTTCGGTATTCCGCGCGTATAAGTGAACGTAAATCTGAAACAATCCGTTACTGTATTAAAAGGTATTGGGGAAGAAACAGCTGAGTGTTTAGCAGAAATGAAAATATATACGGTCCAAGATTTATTAGAGTATTTTCCATACCGTTACGAAGATTACCGTCTCCGCGAACTCTCGGAAGTTAAGCATGAAGAGAAAATTACCGTAGAAGGGAAGGTTCATAGTGAGCCTTCTCTTACATATTTTGGCCGAAAGAAATCCAAGCTGATGTTCAGAATGTTCATTGGGCAATACCTTATTAAGGTTGTTTTTTTTAATCAGCCTTATTTAAAGAATAAAATCATTATGAATGAAACCATTACCGTAACAGGTAAATGGGATGCCCATCGACAAACCATTACGGCAAATGAAATGCAGAATGGTCAAAATGCTAAGGGTAAGGATTTTGAGCCTGTCTACTCCTTAAAAGGAAAAATTACAACCAAAGGCATGAGAAAATTTATTTCGATTGCTTTCCAACAATATGGAAAAGAAATTGAGGAAAGCCTGCCGCTGGCTCTGGTAAGTAAATATCGGTTACTAAACCGAAAGGATTCTTTATATGCCATGCACTTCCCTGTTAACCAGGATGACGTTAAGCAAGCTCGACGACGGTTAGTTTATGAGGAGTTTTTGTTATTTCAGTTGAAAATGCAAGCTCTACGAAAATTTGAACGGGAACATGCACCAGGAATAGAACAAAACTATATAGAAACGAAAGTAGAGAATTTCATTCAATCATTACCATTTCCATTAACGAATGCGCAGAGAAGAGTGGTTTCTGAGATATTGAGTGATCTCAAATCACCCCTCAGAATGAATCGTCTTTTGCAAGGAGATGTTGGCTCAGGGAAAACGGTTGTTGCTGCAATTGGTTTATATGCAAGTGTGACTGCTGGGTACCAAGGAGCTTTAATGGTGCCAACAGAAATTCTAGCAGAGCAGCATGCTGAATCACTCAAAGGACTTTTAGGAGACTTTGGACTTAGATGCGAACTGTTAACGAGTTCGATTAAAGGAAAGCGAAGAAAAGAAATCCTTCAAAATCTAGCTGACGGTAATGTGGATATATTAATTGGGACACATGCGCTGATCCAAGATGAGGTAACTTTTAAAAAACTAGGATTTGTCATAACGGATGAACAGCATCGGTTCGGTGTTGAACAACGGAGAGTATTACGGGAAAAGGGTGAAAACCCCGATGTTTTGTTTATGACAGCAACCCCTATTCCAAGAACGCTCGCCATAACTGTATTTGGAGAGATGGATGTATCAGTTATTGATGAAATGCCTGCAGGAAGAAAAGCGATTGAAACCTACTGGGCGAAGCCTGAAATGTTGGGACGAGTGCTGTCTTTTGTAGAAAAAGAACTGGTTAAGGGGCATCAGGCCTATGTAATTTGTCCGCTAATTGAAGAATCAGACAAGCTGGATGTTCAAAATGCAATTGATGTTCATACCACATTAACTCATCACTTTCAAAACCGCTATAAGGTTGGCCTCATGCATGGTCGATTAATCTCGGAAGAAAAAGATACAATCATGAAGGCTTTTAGTATAAATGAGGTACAAGTGTTAGTGTCAACGACAGTTGTGGAGGTAGGTGTCAATGTTCCGAATGCCACAATGATGGTCATTTATGATGCAGAAAGATTTGGCCTTTCCCAGCTCCATCAGCTCAGGGGGAGGGTAGGAAGAGGCAGTGACCAATCCTATTGTATCTTACTAGCCGACCCAAAATCTGAAGTAGGTCAGGAAAGAATGCGAATTATGACCGAAACTAATGATGGTTTTGTATTAAGTGAAAAGGACCTTGAATTAAGGGGCCCAGGAGATTTCTTTGGGAAAAAACAAAGCGGCGTCCCTGAATTTAAACTTGCGGATATGGTTCATGATTACCGTACACTTGAAACTGCTAGAAATGATGCGGCCTTAATGATCCAATCAAAATCCTTTTGGCAGGCACAAGAGTATGAATACTTAAGAAACCAACTTGATGATACAGGTGTATTAGAAGGGGAAAAACTCGATTAATCATTAAAATCATTGGAGGCAGATTGCAAGAATAAAAACTTATTCTTGCAATCTGCTTTTTCTAATTTTATACTACTATTAGTACCTAGTCATAAGATCTCGGACGGTGTGTGATATGAGAAGAACGAAAAAAGACAGACAGCAACTGTTAAAAGAGACAATTAAAGAAAATCCATTTATTACGGATGAAGACCTTTCAGAAAAATTTCAAGTTAGTGTGCAAACCATTCGCCTAGATCGTTTGGAGTTATCCATTCCCGAACTACGGGAAAGGATTAAATATGTTGCAGAGAAGAAATTCGAAGACGAGGTTCGGTCCTTACCACTAGAAGAAGTAATTGGAGAAATCATTGATATTGATTTAGATCAGAGTGCCATTTCAATTTTTGATGTAAGAGAAGAGCATGTTTTTATCCGGAACAAGATAGCTCGTGGCCACCATGTTTTTGCACAGGCAAATTCGCTGGCAGTAGCGGTAATAAATGATGAATTGGCGTTAACAGCAAAAGCGAATATACAATTTAAGCGCTCAGTAAAACAGGGTGAGCGTGTGATTGCCAAAGCTAAGGTTGTTAAAATAGATGATGGTATTGGCAGGACGATTGTTGAAGTAACAAGTTATGTTAATAACGAACTTGTATTTAAAGGCGAATTCGAAATGTACCGTTCAGAAAAATCATTAAAGGATGAGAAATTATGAAGTTAGCAATCGATGCAATGGGGGGCGACCATGCTCCTAAAGAAATCGTTATCGGTGCAATGAGAGCGGTGGAAGCTTTTCCAGATATACATATAACTTTAGTCGGTGATGAATCCAAAATTAAAGAATACTTAGTAAAAGAGGATCGAATCAACATTTTACATACAACCGAGGTAATCCTTGGTACTGACGAACCTGTCAGGGCTGTTCGCAGGAAAAAAACTGCCTCCATGGTGCTGGCGGCACAGCAAGTAGCTGATGGCCTTGCAGACGCATGTATATCAGCAGGAAATACTGGTGCTTTAATGGCTGCCGGATTGTTTGTTGTTGGCAGGATTGAGGGAATAGACCGCCCTGCACTTTCACCAACTTTACCTACTATTGGAGGGGAAGGGTTTCTTCTATTAGACGTAGGGGCAAATGTGGATGCAAAGGCAGAACATTTATTGCAGTATGCGATCATGGGCTCGATTTATAGTGAGAAAGTTAGAGGAACGGGAAAACCACGAGTGGGTTTATTAAATATTGGTACAGAAGAGAAAAAGGGAAATGACCTGACGAAGCAGGCATTTGAGCTTTTAAAAAATGCCAATCTTAATTTTGTTGGGAACATTGAAGCTAGAGACTTGCTTACCGGTGTCGCGGATGTAGTTGTTACCGATGGGTTTACTGGAAATATGGTGTTAAAAACCGTAGAAGGAACTGCCCTATCTATGTTTAAAATGCTAAAAAGCACCTTGATGAGCAGTTTGAAAAGCAAATTAGCTGCAGCAGTTTTAAAGCCTGAATTCACGACTTTAAAAAATACATTGGATTACTCAGAATATGGTGGAGCAGGTTTATTTGGATTAAAGGCTCCGGTTATTAAGGCTCATGGATCATCAAATGGCCAGGCCATCTTTAGTTCGATTCGTCAAACCAGAGAAATGGTCGAAAAGGATGTAGTAGGACTAATTAAAAAGACGATGGAAGAAGTAAATATTTCAAAAATAGAAGTATAGGAAGGAGTGCCAAAATGGGAAAGATTGCATTCGTATTTCCAGGGCAGGGCTCACAAAGTGTTGGAATGGGAAAACAGCTAGCTGACCAATATCCTGAAGTTATGGCATATTTCAACAAGGCGGATGAAACCCTTTCATCTAAATTAAGCAGACTTATATTCGAGGGACCTCAAGAGGAATTGACAAAGACTGTTAATACTCAGCCAGCATTATTAACAACGAGTATTGCCATACTAGAACGATTTCAAAAATCAGCTATAAAGCCTGATTTTGTTGCAGGGCACAGTCTTGGTGAATATACTGCACTTGTTGCTGCTGGTGCTCTCACTTTTGAAGAGGGTGTCTTTGCTGTTAGAAAAAGGGGAGAATTTATGGAAAGTGCAGTTCCAAATGGCGAAGGTTCAATGGCCGCGATTCTAGGACTTGACCGTGAACCTCTTTCTAAAGTAACCGCTGAAGTTAGCGAGACTGGTTTTCCAGTATCGTTAGCAAATTTGAATAGCCCTGGACAAATTGTTATTTCCGGAACGCGTAAAGGCGTAGAACTTGCCGGGGAAAAGGCAAAGGAAGCAGGAGCAAAAAGAGCAATTCCTTTAGAAGTCAGCGGTCCATTTCATTCTTCATTAATGAAGCCTGCTGCAGGACAATTACGTGAGGTTTTAGATGAACTGGACATGAAGGATGCCCTTATTCCTGTCATTGCCAATGTATCCGCTAAACCAATGACTTTAGCACATGAAATAAAAGAAAATTTAATTGAACAGCTTTATTCACCTGTATTGTGGGAAGATTCAGTTGTGAAAATGATTGATTTAGGTGTTGATACATTTATTGAGATTGGTCCTGGTAAGGTACTCTCAGGATTGATTAAAAAAATCAATCGTAATGCTAAAATATATTCGATTTCAGATGAAGAAAGCTGTCAATCTGTTATCGAGGCATTGAAGGAGGGAAATCTATGAGTTTAAAGGGAAAGATTGCATTAGTTACCGGTGCGTCAAGAGGGATTGGCAGAGAGATTGCCCTCGAGCTTGCCAGACAAGGGGCGAATGTCGCAGTCAATTATGCCGGCAATGAAGAAAAAGCAAATGCAGTAGTGGATGAAATTAAAGCTATTGGTACGGAGGCATTTGTGATAAAGTGTGATGTATCCAATACAGAAGAAGTTACTGCTATGGTGAAAGAAACGGTAGATCGCTTTGGAAAGTTGGATATACTTGTAAATAACGCTGGGATTACGAAAGATAATTTATTAATGAGAATGAAGGAAGATGAATGGGATGATGTGATTAACATTAATCTCAAAGGTGTTTTCCTATGTACCAAAGCTGTAAC
Source organism: Neobacillus vireti (assembly GCF_036962345.1). GTDB lineage: Bacteria > Bacillota > Bacilli > Bacillales > Cytobacillaceae > Neobacillus > Neobacillus vireti_A. Next base: position 219,139 of record NZ_JBALNB010000005.1, on the reverse strand, counting down.
TCGTCAAATGATGAAGCAGCGTGTAGGGCGGATCATTAATATTACATCTGTAGTTGGTGTTAGCGGGAATCCTGGACAAGCCAACTATGTGTCAGCAAAGGCTGGCGTCATTGGTTTGACGAAAACAACAGCGAAGGAACTTGCTTCTCGAAGTATTACGGTAAATGCCATTGCTCCAGGGTTTATCACCACCGATATGACAGATAAATTGTCTGAAGAAGTCACTGCGGAAATGTTAAAACAAATTCCATTAGCTCGTTTAGGCGAACCTAAGGACATTGCTAAGATGACTGCATTTCTTGCTTCAGATGACGCATCTTATATTACAGGACAAACGATTCATGTAAACGGCGGTATGGTAATGTAGAATAATTTTTAAATACATTTATTATTTTACTGAAATACTCTATAATAGCTTGAGGGGAGGTGAACTAGAATGGCAGAGGTATTAGAACGTGTAACAAAAATCATCGTTGACCGTTTAGGTGTAGATGAGTCACAAGTTAAGCTTGAGGCTTCATTCAAAGATGATCTTGGTGCTGATTCCCTTGACGTAGTTGAACTAGTTATGGAATTAGAAGATGAGTTTGATATGGAAATTTCTGACGATGATGCTGAAAAAATCGGCACAGTTGGTGATGCTGTTAATTACATAAATAGCAAAAAGTAATTCGTTAGATTTCTTGGAAAGCTCCGTTTTCAAACGGAGCTTCTTTCTGTATTATAGAACTTGGTAGTTTTAATAATCTGCCAAGTTTCTTTGCGTTTTGTTCGTAGTTTACTTAAACTATTGATAGGTATGTGTAAAAAATATGCAAGGTGGAGACTTTAATGCGCAGAAAAGGGAAAGAAAAAGAAATGAACAATCGCGCAAAAGAAAATCAATTTAAAGATTTTCAAACGAAGATCGGTATTCATTTTGAAAATGAAAAATTACTTAAACAAGCTTTTACTCATTCATCCTATGTGAATGAGCATCGCAGAAAGCCTTATGAAGATAATGAAAGGCTTGAATTTTTAGGGGATGCAGTTCTAGAACTCACGGTTTCAAAATTCTTGTTTCTGAAATATCCATTGATGAGTGAAGGAGAACTGACGAAGCTGCGAGCAGCAATCGTGTGTGAGCCATCACTTGTAATCTTGGCAAACGAACTTTCCTTTGGACAATTAATTTTGTTAGGAAAAGGAGAAGAAATGACTGGGGGCAGGGAGCGGCCAGCATTGCTGGCGGATGTATTTGAAGCATTTATTGGTGCGCTTTACTTGGATAAGGGACTAGAGGCCGTAATTGAATTTCTAGATAAAGTAGTATTTCCTAAAATTAATGAAGGTGCTTTTTCTCATGTGATGGATTTTAAGAGCCAACTTCAAGAATTAATCCAGAGAGATGGGACAGGCGTGATTGAATATAAGGTGCTTATTGAAAAAGGTCCTGCCCATAGCAAAGAATTTGTTTCAAGAGTTTCATTAAATAGTGAAGAATTAGGTATCGGTACAGGAAAATCAAAAAAAGAAGCAGAACAGCATGCCGCCCAAATGGCATTGGAGGTATTAAAAGCAAAACATCATAGTTAAACAACAATAGAATGCTAAGGAAAGACTCCGGCCAAGCTCTAGGGAGGAAAAAATATGTTTTTAAAACGGTTGGATATCATTGGCTTTAAATCTTTTGCCGATCGTATTGGGGTGGATTTTGTTAAAGGAGTCACTGCTGTAGTTGGTCCAAACGGAAGTGGGAAAAGTAATATAACAGATGCGATTCGCTGGGTTTTAGGGGAGCAATCTGCTAAATCACTTAGAGGCTCTAAAATGGAAGACATCATTTTTGCGGGGAGCGATACAAGAAAGCCCTTAAATTATGCAGAAGTAACCTTAACACTTGATAATCAAGATGAAGGGTTATCGATAGATTACAATGAAGTAAGTGTGACGAGAAGGGTAACGCGGTCTGGGGATAGTGAGTTTTTAATTAATAAACAACCCTGCAGGCTTAAAGATATTATTGATTTGTTTATGGACTCAGGTCTTGGCAGGGAAGCGTTCTCCATTATCAGTCAGGGGAAAGTAGAAGAAATTCTAAACAGTAAGGCTGAGGATCGAAGAACGATCTTTGAAGAAGCAGCAGGGGTTTTAAAATATAAAAATCGCAAGAAAAAAGCAGAAGTGAAACTAGTAGAAACACAGGATAATTTAAATCGAGTCAATGATATTTTACATGAACTTGAAGGTCAAGTTGAACCGTTGATGATACAGGCTTCCATTGCAAAAGATTATTTAGAGAAAAAAGAGGAACTCGAAAACTTTGAAGTAGCATTAACGGTATACGATATTGAAGATTTACATCAAAAGTGGACACTTCTTTCACAGCAGCTTGCAGAACACCAACAGGAAGAAATTAAGCTTGCAGCGGGGATGCAGCTAAAGGAAGCAAAAATAGAAGAAACAAGGGATAACATTGCTGCCCTTGATGATTCAATTACGGATTTGCAAAATGTACTCCTACATGCCAGTGAAGAATTAGAAAAGTTAGAAGGCCGTAAAGAAGTTTTAAAGGAACGAAAGAAAAACGCAGCTCAAAATAGGGATCAGCTCGAAAAGAGTATCGGTGAACTTAGTGAAAAAATCACCCAATTAAAAAATAATCGTGACATACAGTCTGACCTAGTAATTAAACTCACGGAACAAGTAAATGACCTCAAAAATCAATTAAAGGAAAAGCAAGAAAGACTAGCGTTATTCACAGAAAACATGGATGAAAAAATTGAATCCTTAAAAAGTGAATATATTGAAAGGTTAAATGATCAGGCTGGAGCAAAAAATGAGCTTAAATATATTGATCAGCAGCTTGAGCAACAGGAAACAAAGAGCTCCCGCCTCGATGCTGAAAATGTAAAATTCATTGAGGAAAGACAAATAGCTCAAAAAAAGATGTTGCACGTTAAAGCTGCATTGGAGGAAGTTCAAAGGACTCTTTCCGATCAAGTTGCCAGTTTCAGAGAGAAACAACGAAAGCTTGAAAATACAAAAAATAATTATCAGAAGCAAGAAAAAACGTTATACCAGGCTTATCAAATTCTGCAGCAGGCCAAGTCAAGAAAAGAAATGCTTGAGGAAATGGAAGAGGATTATTCTGGATTTTTTCAAGGGGTAAAAGAGGTATTAAAAGCCCGAGGGAAAAAGCTTCAGGGTATTGAGGGAGCTGTCGCTGAGCTTGTTACGGTACCGAAAGAATATGAGACAGCGCTAGAAACTGCGTTAGGCGGTGCCTTACAGCATATTGTTGTTGATACAGAGCAACATGCCAGAATGGCCATCCAATACTTAAAACAACATTCATTCGGACGGGCGACCTTTTTACCATTAAGCGTAGTTAAAGGCAGAGTATTGTCCTCGTCACAATTATCATCCATTCAAAATCACCCTTCATTGGTTGGAACTGCCGTTGATTTGGTTTCTTTCAATTCAAAATATGCAGATGTTATCAGCAGCCTTCTGGGGAATGTTGTCATAACAAAAGATTTAAAGGGTGCTAATGAATTGGCCAAGATTCTTCAGTATCGCTGCCGGCTGGTAACTATAGATGGAGATATTGTTAATCCTGGCGGCTCGATGACGGGCGGCGCTCAGAAGCAAAAGACAAGCTCTTTATTAACAAGAAAAGGCGAGCTTGAAGAGTTGAGAGATAAGCTGGTAGTGATGAGCGAAAAAACATCGAATTTAGAGAAGGTTGTAAAGTCATTAAAGGAAGATGTTAAAACACATGAACAAGAGCTAGAAGCAATGCGTGAGTCTGGGGAAGAATTTCGTCAACAGGAACAAACCTTAAAAGGTGACCTCCGTGAAGCAGAGTTCCAGGCAAATAATATTAATGACCGCCTGAAACTGTATGACCTTGAAAAAGGTCAATCTAATGAGGAACAGAAAACCTTAACAAACCGTAAAAATGAACTTATTGAAGCGATGGCAAATTTTAAGGATAAGATTGCAGCGCTTGATGATGAAATTACCAGATTAACTCAACAAAAAACGAATGATCTCTCATCGAAAGAAACGTTAACCAAGGAAATAACGGATCTAAAGGTAGAGTTTGCGGCAAAAAATGAGCAATTTGTAAACTCAAAAGAACGTCTCTCTTTAATCGCTGCAGAATTAAATGAAAGTGAAGAGAGGTTCGCACTTTATAGCGAGGACTTAATGCTGCTAACTTCTGAAATGGAGGGGAGTACTTCAGGTGAAGAGCAATTAGAAGAGTTAGCTAGACAAAAACAAAGTGACAAGGAAGAAACCTTAGCGCTCATATCGTCTAGGCGGCAGGAGCGACTTAACTTACATGCTGTCCTAGAAGATGCTGAAATTGAAGCAAAGGAAATAAAAAGGCTTCATAAGGGAATGGTTGAGGTACTTAAAGATGAAGAGGTAAAAACGAACCGCTTAGATGTAGAACTTGAAAATAAACTCGCGCATTTAAGAGAGGAATATTTACTATCCTTTGATGGAGCAAAAGAACAATACCCACTAACTTTGCCAGTGGAAGAGGCTAGAAAAAAGGTGAAGTTAATAAAACTGGCCATCGAAGAACTAGGCAGTGTTAATATAGGCGCAATTGAAGAATACGAGAGAGTCTCTGAACGTTATGAGTTTTTGAACGAACAAAAAGATGACCTAAAAGAGGCGAAGGATACCCTCTATCAGGTTATTGACGAAATGGATACAGAAATGAAAAAACGTTTCGAGTGGACATTTAATGGAATTCGTGAACACTTTGAACCTGTATTTCGAGCTTTATTTGGCGGTGGGAGAGCAGATTTAAAACTAACTCATCCTGAGGATTTACTAAATACCGGAGTAGAAATTGTTGCCCAGCCACCTGGAAAGAAACTACAAAATTTAGGATTATTATCGGGTGGGGAAAGGGCATTAACGGCAATCGCTCTTCTATTTTCAATTTTAAAAGTTCGCCCTGTTCCATTTTGCATTCTAGATGAGGTTGAAGCTGCATTAGATGAAGCAAACGTTTTTCGCTTTAGCCAATATTTAAAGAGTTTTAGTACAGAAACGCAGTTTATTGTGATCACGCACAGAAAAGGTACGATGGAAGAAGCAGATGTTCTATATGGTGTGACTATGCAGGAATCTGGTGTCTCTAAGCTTGTTTCTGTACGTCTCGAGGATACAAAGGAGCTTGTTGAAACTTAAGCATAGGAAGTGAAAAAATGAGTTTTTTTAAAAAGTTAAAAGAAAAAATAACAAAGCAAACAGAGACAGTTACGGAAAAATTTAAAGACGGCCTCTCGAAGACGAGAAATAATTTCTCTGGTAAGGTAAATGACCTTGTCGCTAGATATCGCAAAGTAGACGAAGATTTCTTCGAGGAATTAGAAGAAATCTTAATACAGGCAGATGTAGGCTTTGATACGGTAATGAAACTCATCGATGAGTTGAAACTGGAAGTCAAACGCCGAAATATACAAGACCCACAGGAAGTTCAAAGTGTTATTTCCGAAAAGTTGGTCGATATTTATAATGCAGGTGAGGAACAATCATCTAAGTTGAATATTCAAGAAGATGAACTTACGGTTATTTTATTTGTAGGTGTTAACGGAGTGGGTAAAACAACAACGATTGGTAAACTTGGTCATAAGTTTAAAAGTGAAGGGAAATCTGTATTATTAGCAGCAGGTGACACTTTCCGTGCTGGTGCCATTGAGCAGTTAGAGGTATGGGGAGAAAGAGTCGGTGTTGACGTAATTAAACAGGCAGCAGGCTCTGACCCAGCAGCTGTTATGTATGATGCAATTAAAGCAGCTAAATCAAGGAAAGTGGATATTTTGATTTGTGATACAGCTGGACGATTACAAAATAAAGTGAACCTTATGAAGGAACTTGAAAAGGTAAAACGGGTAATTGAACGTGAAGTGCCAGGTGCACCTCATGAAGTTCTGCTGGTTTTGGACGCAACAACTGGTCAAAATGCTCTTATTCAAGCAAAGACCTTTAAAGAGGTAACAGATGTGAGCGGTATTGTTCTTTCCAAATTAGATGGAACCGCCAAGGGAGGTATCGTGCTGGCAATACGTAACGAATTAAAGATTCCAGTTAAATTTGTCGGTCTGGGAGAAAAAATGGACGACCTTCAGGAATTTAACGCTGAGCAATATGTTTATGGGTTATTCGCGGACCAAATAGATCAGGTGGAAAATTGATGTAAAGATATTTTCTTGACAGACTGGTAATGACTGTGTAAACTACATTTGTAAAGGCTTTTCACTTAACAAAGGGAGGTAAAGGCATGCTTGAGAAAACAACTCGAATAAATTACCTCTATGATTTCTATTATTCGTTGTTAACACCAAAGCAGCAAAGCTATATGTCTCTCTATTATTTAGATGATTACTCACTTGGAGAAATCGCTGAAGAGTATGATGTCAGCCGCCAGGCTGTCTACGATAACATCAAACGTACGGAAGCTATGCTAGAGGAGTATGAAGAAAAGCTATTACTATTTCAGAAATTTCAAGAGCGCAGCAAGCTATTAAGACATGCGAAAGAATTGCTAAATGAAGCACACCCTTCAAAGCAGGCAATGATGGAAGTGGTTGCCGAGCTTGAGAAATTAGATTAGGAGGCGGCATGAATGGCGTTTGAAGGATTAGCCGACCGACTGCAGAATACAATCCAAAAAATCCGTGGAAAAGGAAAAGTCTCTGAAGCGGATGTAAAAGAAATGATGCGTGAAGTCCGCCTTGCACTACTTGAAGCCGACGTTAATTTTAAGGTCGTCAAGGACTTTGTTAGAAAAGTCAGTGAACGTGCAGTTGGAAAAGAAGTACTTAAAAGCTTAACCCCTGGACAACAGATTATTAAAATTGTTAATGAAGAATTGACTGAATTAATGGGCGGTGAGCAAAGCAAAATTGCTGCTTCTAGTCGTCCTCCTACTGTGATTTTGATGGTTGGATTACAGGGTGCTGGTAAAACAACGACCACGGGTAAGCTAGCCAACCTGCTTCGTAAGAAATATAACCGGAAGCCGATGCTTGTAGCAGCTGATATTTATCGTCCTGCGGCGATTAAGCAGCTAGAGACCCTTGGGAAACAACTAGACATGCCTGTATTCTCCTTGGGCGATCAAGTAAGCCCAGTGGAAATTGCTCAGCAAGCGATTGCGAAAGCAAAAGAAGAACACCACGACTATGTCCTAATTGATACAGCTGGTCGTTTGCATGTTGATGAAAACCTAATGGGTGAGTTGAAGGACATTAAAGAGCTTACGAAACCAGATGAAATCTTTCTCGTTGTTGATGCAATGACAGGACAGGACGCGGTTAATGTAGCACAGAGCTTTAATGAACAGCTTGGTTTGACTGGAGTTGTCTTAACGAAGCTTGACGGTGACACACGAGGTGGAGCTGCGCTGTCCATTCGTGCTGTAACCCAAACTCCAATTAAGTTTGTCGGTCTAGGAGAAAAAATGGACGCCATAGAACCTTTCCATCCTGAACGAATGGCGTCTAGAATTCTCGGCATGGGTGATGTGCTTACCCTTATTGAAAAAGCGCAGGCAAATGTTGATGAGGCAAAGGCAAAAGAGCTTGAACAGAAAATGCGGACGGCATCTTTTACGCTCGATGATTTTTTGGAACAGCTTGGACAAGTACGTAATCTAGGACCGCTGGATGAATTATTAAAAATGATGCCTGGTGCAAATAAAATTAAAGGTTTGAATAATATTCAAATTGAAGAGAAACAAATTGCACATGTTGAAGCCATCATTAGGTCCATGACCACAGAGGAAAAAAGTCATCCGGAGATCTTGAATTCAAACCGTAAAAGAAGGATTGCTAAAGGGAGCGGCAGAACAGTTCCAGAGGTAAACCGGCTTTTAAAACAGTTCGAGGACATGAAAAAGATGATGAAGCAAATGTCAGGAATGCAGCAAAAAGGCAAGAAAAAAGGCGGATTTAAATTTCCATTCAAGCCTTTCTAACCTGTTTTAAGGTGTATTAAATTGGTAATACTATCTGTAAAGAAAAAACCCTTTACAAATGAAAAAAATATTGATATTATACTATCTTGTGTGAAACTATTCGGAGGTGCTTATTTAAAATGGCAGTAAAAATTCGTTTAAAGCGTATGGGAGCAAAGAAAACTCCTTTCTATCGTATCGTAGCAGCAGATTCTCGTTCTCCTCGTGACGGACGTTACATTGAAGTTATTGGAACTTACAACCCAGTTACTCAACCAGCAGCAATCCAAATCGACGAAGAATTAGCTCTTAAATGGTTACAAGATGGTGCGAAACCATCTGATACAGTACGTAACCTTTTCTCAAACCAAGGCATCATGGAAAAATTCCATAATGCTAAGCTAAGCAAGTAATTGCTATGAAGCAATTAATTGAAAGTATTGTAAAACCCCTTGTTGATTTTCCAGAAGATGTGAGTGTGAAAGTTAACGAAGAAGATCATCGAATCACTTATCACCTGATTGTTAATAAGACAGACATGGGGAAAGTGATAGGAAAACAAGGGCGTGTTGCAAAGGCCATTAGGACTGTTGTTTATGCTGCAGGATCATCACAACAAAAGAAAATTTTCTTAGAAATTGGTGAATAGCTTTTTGCATCTAGATTAAGGGGGGAATGAAATTCCTCCCTTTTTTGCTATCGTAAAAGCAGAACGGAGAAGGGGGCAAATACATGCAACTGATTCAAACTGTTATCGTAAAGCAAATCTTAACGGAGAAAAGCAAACAAAAGCTGCTTGAAAAATATTTTGCAGGTAAGCTTCAGATGCAGAAAGAATATGAACAACTACAATTTGAGTTAAAAAAGCTAGAAAAGGCGAAAAAGTATCAACCTAGCGCACTTAAAAATCACTTTGAAAAAGAACTGAAAAAACGCTTTGAAAAAGAAAAGCAATATGAGTTTCAAATTGAACAACTACATATGCTACCATTAGGCAGTGAATTAAAGGAAAAAGAAGTGCAAGCTCTTGTTGAAGTAAATGTTGGGGACAATTGGGATGGAATAAAAGGGCAGCGTACAATCATAATCAAAGACGGTATTATCGAGGAAATAAGATAGAGGTGACAATTAAAATGGAAAAATGGTTTAATGTTGGCAAGATCGTCAATACTCACGGTATTAGAGGTGAGGTCAGGGTTATTTCTAAAACTGATTTCCCTGAACAGCGCTACAAAGTTGGGAATACATTGTATTTATTTATGCCAGGGTCTAATAAACCGATTGAATTAACCGTAAAAACCCACCGTACCCACAAAAATTTTAATCTGCTAACCTTTGAAGGGCTTGAAAATATCAATGAAGTTGAAAAGTTTAGGGATGGAATCCTTAAGGTTCCAGAATCACAGCTTGGTAATTTAGACGAAGATGAATTTTATTACCATGAGATTATTGGCTGCCTTGTTGCTACGACTCAAGGAGAGGAAATTGGCAAGGTTACAGAAATTCTCTCGCCTGGGGCAAATGATGTTTGGGTGGTAAAATCAAAAGACGGCAAGGAAATATTAATTCCGTATATTGAAGATGTTGTCAAAAAAGTCGATGTAAAGGAAAAGGTCATTCTTATTGAACCAATGGAAGGGCTGCTTTCATGATGAAAATTGATGTATTAACGTTATTTCCTGAGATGTTTTCGGGAGTTTTTGGCCATTCCATTTTACATAAGGCTTCTGAGAAATCTGCTGTTCAATATAATGTTGTCAATTTCAGGGACTATGCTGATAATAAACATCAGACGGTAGATGACTATCCGTACGGGGGCGGAGCGGGAATGGTATTAAAGCCGCAGCCGTTATTCGATGCAGTTGCAGCATTAAAGGAAAAAGCAGAAAGTGATCAAACAAGAGTGATTCTACTTTGCCCGCAAGGAAAACGATATGATCAAAAAATTGCGGAGGAATTAGCAAAAGAAGAGCATCTTATTTTTGTTTGCGGTCATTATGAGGGATACGATGAAAGAATACGTGAACACGTGGTTACCGATGAAATCTCTATAGGTGATTATGTCTTAACTGGCGGCGAACTTGGAGCTATGGTAGTGATAGATAGCGTTGTCCGTCTCTTGCCAGAAGTTCTGGGTAATCAAGAATCACATATGAAAGATTCATTTAGTACGGGGCTGCTGGAGCACCCTCACTACACCCGTCCTTCCGACTTTCGCGGCATGAAGGTCCCTGATGTCCTCTTACAAGGTAATCATAAATTAATCGAAGAGTGGCGAAACAAAGAAGCTCTACGGCGAACATTGCTCAGAAGGCCGGACTTATTAGAAAAGATAGAATTAACCAAAGAACAGGAAAAATGGCTTGATGAAATTAAAAAAGAATCTAAGTAGTTATTGCATGGAGTTGTCTTTTATGGTAAGATATTTCTTGTGACTTGAGCTGAGTACAAACTCAGTGCGGTCTTATAAAGATGTTCCGCTGCAATGGAAATGGATAGTAGATATGCATGAGCGTCTGTTGGAAGGAGTTGAAAACGATGCAAAATTTAATTGAAGAAATCACAAAAGAACAACTTCGTTCTGATCTGCCTGCGTTCCGTCCTGGTGATACTGTACGTGTACACGTTAAGGTTGTCGAGGGTACTCGCGAGCGTATTCAGTTATTCGAAGGTGTAGTGATTAAGCGTCGTGGTGGTGGAATTAGCGAAACTTTCACAGTTCGTAAGATTTCTTACGGAGTAGGCGTTGAGCGTACTTTCCCTGTACACACACCTAAAATTGCGAAGCTTGAAGTATTGCGCCGCGGTAAAGTTCGCCGTGCTAAGCTATACTACTTACGTAAGCTACGTGGTAAAAAAGCTCGTATTAAAGAAATTCGATAATAAAGAAAGAGCTTGCTGTGCAAGCTCTTTTTTCGTACTTATCATGTTGAATTCGAATAGAAAAGTTATCCCCCACATGTTTAATCTATGACTTTTATGTAAAATAAGAAGATAGCAACTATTTTTTTGTGATTGGCGGGGAAAAGATATGACAAAAAAGAAGAATGAACTTTGGGAATGGACGAAGGCGCTCTTAATTGCAGTAGCTCTGGCAGCAGTTATTCGTTACTTTCTTTTTGCACCAATCGTGGTAGATGGGTTGTCAATGATGCCGACTCTTCAGCATCAAGACCGTATGATAGTGAACAAGCTAAGCTATAATATGGGTGAACCAAAACGGTTTGATATTATCGTCTTTCATGCGCCCGAACAGAAGGATTACATTAAAAGAGTCATTGGTCTTCCTGGCGATCGGATTGAATATAAAGATGACACCTTATATGTAAATGGTAAGGCATTTGAGGAACCGTATTTGGATGAGTATAAGAAAAAGGTAGAAGGTCCATTAACTGATCCTTTTACATTAGAAGAAACACCAGCAGGTACGGAGACAGTGCCAGAAGGTGAATTATTTGTAATGGGCGATAACCGTCGTTTTAGCAAAGATAGCAGGCATATTGGGACCATACCGATGGACAAAATAATCGGTAAAACAAGTATTGTCTACTGGCCATTAAAAGACGCACACATTGTGAAATAGAACTAGGAGGTGACTGCTTTGACAATCCAATGGTTTCCAGGCCATATGGCTAAAGCTCGAAGAGAAGTCACGGAAAAATTAAAATTAGTAGATATTATCTATGAATTAGTGGATGCTAGAATTCCCTATTCCTCTCGTAATCCAATGATTGATGAAATTATTCAGCATAAACCAAGAATTGTTCTTTTAAATAAAGCAGACATGGCGGACAGCGCAATTACTAAAGAGTGGATTTCCTATTTTGCTGGGAAAGGAATCAAAGCTCTGGCCATCAATTCCCATGCAGGAGTCGGAATGAAAGAGATTGTTCGGGCCTCCCATGAAATTTTGAAAGAAAAATTCGATCGGCTTCGGGCAAAGGGAGTTGTCAACCCAAGAGCTATTCGAGCAATGATTGTAGGGATTCCAAACGCAGGAAAATCAACATTAATTAATCGGCTTGCAAAGAAAAATATTGCTAAGACAGGAAATACTCCGGGAGTAACCAAAGCCCAACAGTGGATCAAGGTAGGGAAAGAGTTAGAATTATTAGATACTCCTGGTATTCTCTGGCCAAAGTTTGAAGATCAAGAGGTAGGAAAGAAACTGGCTGTAACAGGGGCAATCAAAGATACTCTCCTAAATTTACAGGACCTTGTAGTCTTTTCCATTAAGTTTTTATCAGAGCATTATCCAGAGAGACTGAAAGAGCGGTATAAGCTCGATTCTGTGCCTGAAAATGTAGTCGAAATGTTTGATCAAATTGGTGAGCTTAGAGGGGCTCTTGGAGCCGGTGGAATCGTAGATTATGATAAAGTATCAGAGCTAGTCATCAGAGACATTCGAACCGAGAAATTTGGCCCGCTGACGTTTGAAAGACCAATAGACTTAAAAGATGAATCAAATAATAGTTAAAAAAACTCTCTAACCTTGAGGGTTTTTTTGGTTTTGACTTTTCGTCCTTAAATTTCAGTAACAATCCGGTCGAGATTGTGCCGATAAATCGGTGAATCGTAAATTATGGTAACAATCCAGATGGGATTGTGCCGATAAATCGGCGAATCGTAAATTATGGTAACATTCCGGTCGAGATTGTGCCGATAAATCGGTGAATCGTAAATTATGGTAACATTCCGGTCGAGATTGTGCCGATAAAACGGTGAATCGTAAATTATGGTAACAATCCAGACGGAATTGTGCCGATAAATCAGCGAATCGTAAATTATGGTAACAATCCCGTCGAGATTGTGCCGATAAATCGGCGAATCGTAAATTATGGTAACAATCCCGTCGAGATTGTGCCGATAAATCGGCGAATCGTAAATTATGGTAACAATTAGTTTAAAATAAATCCTTTCCCTTTAAGAGGTTTTTTGTTTATTTTTGTCATTGAAATTACTTAATTCAACAGGTATCATTACAACGGGTGAAGATAATGAAAGTACAAACAATTTCTGAAATTGAACAACAGCTTATAAACATAAAGAATGAAAGTGACCCCTTTTTTTTAAGCATTCAGCAGGATGAACGCAAAGGGGTGCAACATCTCATACATAAATGGCGTAAGCGAATGGAACACGAGAGACAGCTGCAAGAAAAATTTATTAAAATGAATACCTATGAAAACAAGTGGCGTGCCAGGGGCTATGAATGTATCGCAGGTGTCGATGAAGTTGGCAGAGGGCCTCTTGCTGGACCGGTGATGGCAGCAGCTGTTATTCTGCCCAAAGATTTTTTCTTAGCAGGTATTGATGACTCAAAGAAGCTCTCAGAGGCAAAACGGATTGAATATGCTGAAATAATAAAGAGGGAAGCAATTGCTGTAAGTGTTGCAGAGATTGATTCTAAAGAAATTGACACCATCAATATCTACGAAGCGACAAAAAAAGCGATGAAGGCAGCCATCGTTTCTCTTAGCTCTCAACCTGACTTTTTACTAATTGACGCTATGAAACTTGAAACACCTTATGCTTTTGAGTCGATTATTAAAGGTGATGCGAAGAGTGTGTCAATTGCTGCGGCATCTATCGTTGCAAAGGTTGCAAGAGACAATCTAATGATGGAGATTTCCAAAGATTTTCCGGAATACGGGTTTCAACATAACATGGGATACGGCACAAGAGAGCATATTCAAGCGATTCAAAAATATGGCATTACTCCCTATCATCGAAAGAGTTTTGCGCCCATTAAAGATATGGTTTACGAACAATAAAAACAGGCTTCAGGGCCTGTTTTTGCTATAGCCGCAAAATAAATACATGTTAATTTTGGGTAATATACCATTGAAAGCGCTTTAATAACCAAAAAAGTATTCGAAATATTAAGATGAATATAATTTTTTACGCATAATGGTGGACAAGGTATCTGTCATTATATAAAATGAAAACGGAGTCAATTTTTTGAAGAGTTTGATAGGAGGATGGGAAATGAATATCCATGAGTATCAAGGAAAAGAGATCCTCAAGAGTTTCGGGGTAGCTGTTCCTAATGGAAAAGTGGCATTCACAGTTGAAGAAGCAGTTGAAGCCGCGAAAGAATTAGGTACACAAGTATGCGTAGTAAAAGCACAAATCCATGCAGGCGGAAGGGGAAAAGCCGGCGGGGTTAAAGTTGCGAAAAACCTTGAGGAAGTCCGTACATACGCGAGTGAAATCCTAGGTAAGACTTTGATTACACATCAAACAGGTCCTGAAGGAAAAGAAGTGAAGCGTCTTCTTATTGAAGAAGGCTGCGATATTAAAAAAGAGTATTACGTTGGTCTTGTCTTAGATCGTGCGACTTCACGTGTTGTTCTAATGGCTTCAGAAGAAGGCGGAACAGAAATTGAAGAGGTTGCAGAGAAAACTCCGGAAAAAATCTTTAAAGAAGAAATTGATCCGGTTGTTGGCTTAATGCCATACCAAGCACGTCGTATTGCATTTAATATCAACATTCCTAAAGAGCTTGTGAATCAAGCTGTTAAGTTTATGATGGCATTATATAATGCCTACATCGAAAAGGATTGCTCAATTGCAGAAATCAACCCGTTAGTCGTTACTGGTGACGGAAAAGTTATGGCATTGGATGCAAAATTAAACTTTGATTCGAATGCGCTTTATCGTCAAAAAGACGTTCTAGCTTACCGTGATCTTGAAGAAGAAGATCCAAAGGAAATTGAAGCTTCAAAATATGATTTAAGCTATATTTCTTTAGATGGTAATATCGGATGTATGGTTAATGGCGCTGGTCTTGCCATGGCTACAATGGACATTGTTAAGCATTATGGCGGCGACCCTGCTAACTTCCTAGATGTTGGGGGCGGTGCGACAGCTGAGAAGGTAACCGAAGCATTTAAAATTATCCTTTCCGATCCAAATGTAAAAGGAATTTTTGTCAATATCTTTGGCGGAATCATGAAATGTGATGTCATTGCTGAGGGTGTAGTAGAAGCAGCTAAGCAGGTTCAACTAAGCGTACCGCTTGTTGTCCGTTTAGAAGGAACAAACGTTGACTTAGGTAAGAAGATTCTTGCTGAGTCTGGTTTAGCCATCACTCCTGCTGAATCAATGGCTGACGGTGCACAAAAAATCGTTTCATTAGTGAAATAGGATCGAAAGAAAGGGGAATTAACGTGAGTGTTTTTATTAATAAAGATACAAAAGTAATTGTTCAAGGGATTACAGGTTCAACTGCCCTTTTTCATACAAAACAAATGCTTGAATACGGTACACAAATCGTTGCCGGTACTACTCCTGGTAAAGGCGGTTTGGAAGTAGAGGGAGTACCTGTATTTAACACAGTGAAAGAGGCTGTTGCTGCTACAGGTGCTACTGCTTCCGTAATCTATGTTCCAGCACCATTCGCTGCTGATGCGATTATCGAAGCAGTTGACGCGGAATTAGATCTTGCAATTTGTATTACAGAGCATATTCCTGTATTGGATATGGTAAAAGTAAAACGCTATATGGAAGGTAAGAAAACCCGTTTAGTTGGTCCTAACTGTCCAGGTGTTATTACTGCTGATGAGTGTAAAATTGGGATCATGCCTGGCTATATTCATACGAAAGGTCATGTTGGGGTTGTATCCCGTTCCGGAACCCTAACATATGAAGCCGTTCATCAATTGACACAAGCAGGTATCGGTCAAACTACAGCAGTTGGTATTGGGGGCGACCCAGTTAACGGTACCAACTTTATTGATGTGTTAAAAGCATTCAATGAAGACCCTGAAACCTATGCTGTCATCATGATTGGTGAAATTGGCGGTACTGCTGAAGAAGAAGCTGCTGAGTGGGTGAAGGCGAACATGACCAAGCCTGTTGTCGGCTTCATTGGCGGACGTACAGCGCCTCCTGGTAAGCGTATGGGACATGCTGGTGCGATTATTTCCGGTGGTAAAGGAACTGCTGATGAAAAAATCCGTGTCATGAATGAATGCGGAATTAAAGTTGCGGATACACCATCAGTTATGGGTGAAACGTTAATTGAAGTTCTCAAAGAGCAAGGCATATACGATAAATGTAAAACACACTAAGAATAGTAGAAATAGTCCCTTTTTATTAGGGGCTTTTTCTACTTTTTAATAATTTATAATGGAGGCTGTGAATGGATGATTTTAAAGAAAAACTCATTGCATTAATGCATTACCCCGGTATCTCATGGAATGCAGTATTTAACTATTTAAAGAAAGACTCATCTCTCCAAATGAAACCACAATACATCCAACAAAACCTATTCTCTTCCAAATCCGATTCAACTATTCCTTTCAAAACTTCTTTACAAACCGATATGGTAATGGAAAAAATCCGACAATATGAAAAAGATGGCATAAAGGCTATAACGTTATTTGATGAAAATTACCCTAGTTTATTGAAAGAAATCTATCAGCCGCCATGGGTGCTATTTGCAAAAGGAAATTTATCTTTGCTTAGAAGACAGCCAAAACTAGCAGTGGTAGGTTCCCGGAATGCAACCCAATATGGCAGAAGTGCAATTCAATTAATGTTCCCGAAATTGGTTCAAAATGGAGTAATTATTGTCAGTGGATTGGCTAGTGGGATTGATACATTGGCACATGAATATGCGATGAAAAATAATGGGAATACCATCGCGGTAATAGCAGGAGGCCTTTATCATATATATCCGAAGGAAAATAATGAATTAGCAAGAGAAATGGTGAAAACCCAGCTAGTGGTTTCAGAATACCCTCCTGATACAAAACCATTACGCTGGCATTTTCCAGCCCGAAATCGAATCATCAGCGGGATGTCCAATGGAACATTTATAATAGAAGCAAAACGGAAAAGTGGTTCGCTCATAACTGCTAATTATGCTGTAAATGAAGGGAGAGAGGTTTTTTCACTACCTGGAAGTATCTTTAATCCTTGTTCAATGGGAACCAATGATTTAATTCAGCAAGGGGCAAAACTGGTGATGAGCAGCGAAGATATTTTGGAAGAACTCCGACTATAGCTTTTACAAATAATTACCTCTTTTTGAGGGTTTTTTCTAAATAATTGGAGAATGTTGCTTAAAAAGCTTGAAATTATTTCAAATATGTTATACATTTTCCAACAGATAATCGAAAAAAGAATGTGTAAATAGGAATAATTTGGCGTATGATTATCATTAACTAGTTGTAAACGTTTACGGAAACATTGACATCAATGATTATTTGTTTAAGAATAATAGTTATTAATTATGTATACACTTTCCACTTTATTTAGGAATGAATATATAAAAAGAAATAAATAGGGATAAGGCGATTTTGTAAGGATTTTCTCCGATCCGAATAATAAATTTGGAAATTAGGAAAACTTCTCAAATTGTTAGCACAGCTTACTTTAATAGGTATGCTTTAAAGTGCTTTCACACTTCTTATATCCCCTTGAGGAGGATTATTTGCATGGCAGAGTTTCTGGTTATTGTTGAATCACCAGCAAAAGCAAAAACAATAGAACGTTATTTAGGAAATAAATATAAAGTTAAAGCATCCATGGGACATGTCCGTGATTTGCCGCGAAGTCAAATGGGAGTCTCGAAGGAAACGAATTTTGAACCAAAATACATTACAATCCGTGGAAAAGGGCCAGTTTTGAAAGAACTAAAGAATGCAGCTAAAAAAGCTAAAAAAGTTTTTCTCGCAGCTGACCCTGATCGCGAAGGGGAAGCAATTGCTTGGCATTTAGCCCATAGTCTGGATGTTGATATTAACTCCGATTGCCGGGTAGTCTTTAATGAGATAACAAAGGACGCAATTAAAGAATCCTTTAAACACCCCCGTCCTATTAATATGGATTTAGTAGATGCGCAGCAGGCTAGAAGGGTCTTGGATCGTCTAGTCGGTTATAACATTAGTCCGCTTCTCTGGAAGAAAGTTAAAAAAGGATTAAGTGCGGGACGAGTTCAATCGATTGCAGTCCGATTAATTATTGACCGTGAAAAGGAAATTAAGGCTTTTGTTCCTGAAGAATATTGGACAATTGAAAGTGAATTGCTAAAAGGGAAGGACCATTTTAGTGCCTCATTTCATTCACTGGCGAGTAAAGAAAGATTAGAGCTTAAATCGGAACAAGATGTTGAGGCTGTCTTGAAGCAAATGGAGGGAGATAAGTTTAGGGTGGTTTCTGTTTCAAAAAAGGAACGAAAAAGAAACCCATCACCCGCCTTTATTACCTCTTCACTGCAGCAGGAAGCCGCAAGGAAACTTAATTTCCGTGCTAGAAAAACAATGATGTTAGCTCAGCAATTGTATGAAGGAATTGAGCTGGGAGCAGAAGGAACCGTTGGTCTTATAACTTATATGAGAACAGACTCTACCCGGATTTCAGATGTGGCACAGAAAGAAGCTGCGGAATATATTCAAAAAGAGTTCGGTGAGACTTATTTGAAGGAAGTCGAGCGAAAAGATAAAAAGCAGAAAAGTAATACCCAAGATGCCCACGAAGCCATACGTCCAACAAGTACGTTCCGTGACCCTAACAGTGTAAAACAATACTTATCAAGGGATCTATTACGCCTTTATAAGCTAATTTGGGAAAGATTTTTAGCAAGTCAAATGGCCCAGGCTGTCATGGATACAATGAGTGTTGATCTCCAAAATGGCAATGTACTGTTCCGGGCAAATGGATCAAAAATTAAGTTTCCTGGTTTTATGAAGATCTATGTGGAGGGAACAGATGATCAAGTAGAGGAAAAGAATAAAATGCTGCCAGACCTCAAAGAAGGCGATGAGGTCTTCAAAAAAGATATAGAACCCAAACAGCATTTTACGCAGCCGCCGCCAAGATATACGGAAGCAAGATTAGTAAAAACTCTCGAGGAATCTGGCATTGGCAGACCATCCACTTATGCTCCAACATTAGATACCATACAAAAACGGGGTTATGTAGCTTTAGATAATAAACGATTCGTTCCCACTGAGTTAGGGGAAATCTGTAATGAATTAATGCTTGAATTCTTCCCTGGTATCCTTGATGTAGACTTTACTGCTAAAATGGAACAGGATTTAGATAATGTGGAGGAAGGGAAAGTCCGCTGGGTTGAAATCATTGATGAATTTTATCAGGATTTTGAAAAGCATTTGGCCAAAGCAGAAGAGGAAATGCAATCTGTTGAGATTAAAGATGAGCCTGCAGGTGAAGATTGTGAATTATGCTCCAACCCAATGGTTTTTAAAATGGGTAGATACGGTAAATTCATGGCTTGCAGTAATTTTCCTGATTGCAGAAATACAAAAGCAATTGTCAAGGAAATAGGAGTTACTTGTCCGAAATGCAAAGAAGGTAGTATAATTGAACGTAAAAGCAAGAAAAAAAGGATCTTTTATGGTTGCAATAGGTTTCCAGAATGTGACTTTATTTCATGGGATAAACCAATACCAAGACCTTGTCCGAAGTGTGAAGGCCCTCTTGTAGAAAAGAAATTAAAAAAAGGCGTTCAAGTGCAATGTATAGAATGTGATTACAAAGAAGAACCACAAAGTTAAGGGTGAGCATAGCTCACTCTTTTCATATTTTCAAATCCAAGTCCACGAGAGTATGCTTCGAAAGCGATTCGTCGCACGAAAGAAAAGCGTTAGTTTTTCTGAGGGGCGCCTAGGGGCTCGGGGTCATAAGCCCCTGTTCACTAGGGTAAGCTTCCCAGAGTAATCCCCTCCGGAACAAGCTGTGCTTGTTCCGGAGGCGCTTCCGCTTTTTATTTAAACATAAAACTTTTTTGTTTTTGAATCGTATAGTACAATGCAAGATGGGCTAAAAAGAGGGAAAAGTAATTATGGTAAGAGGAAAACTAGATTCGTGCTTTTTAAATTCAGGAGGTATAAGATGAACGATGTAACAATAAATGTAATTGGTGCGGGTTTGGCTGGGAGTGAAGCGGCATGGCAAATTGCAAAACGTGGTGTAAAAGTCCGGCTGTATGAAATGAGACCAGTTAAACAAACACCTGCACATCATACCGATAAATTTGCGGAGTTAGTTTGTAGTAATTCTTTAAGGGCCAACACATTAACAAATGCTGTCGGTGTTTTAAAGGAAGAAATGAGATTGCTCGATTCGGTTATTATATCTGCTGCTGATGCATGTTCTGTTCCGGCGGGCGGTGCCTTAGCTGTTGACCGTCATGAGTTTGCTGCTAAAGTGACAGAAATGGTAAGAAACCATGAAAATGTTACGGTTATTAACGAGGAAGTAACAGAAATTCCAGAGGGAATTACAATCATTGCAACCGGTCCACTGACAAGTCCAGAATTATCAGCGAAACTAAAATCTTTAACGGGTGAGGATTACCTCTATTTTTACGATGCGGCAGCGCCTATTCTTGAAAAAGATAGCATTAACATGGATAAAGTCTATCTAAAATCGCGCTATGATAAAGGTGAAGCGGCTTATTTAAATTGCCCAATGACAGAGGAAGAGTTTAATCGTTTTTATGATGCGCTTATTGCAGCTGAAACTGTTCCTTTAAAGGAATTTGAAAAGGAAATCTTTTTTGAGGGCTGTATGCCAATCGAAGTTATGGCACAAAGAGGAAAGAAAACAATGTTATTTGGTCCATTAAAGCCAGTCGGTTTAGAAGACCCAAAAACAGGGAAAAGACCTTATGCGGTTGTACAACTGCGTCAAGACGATGCCGCAGGAACTCTTTATAATATTGTTGGTTTCCAGACTCATTTAAAATGGGGTCCGCAAAAAGAGGTTATTCAGTTAATACCAGGACTTGAAAATGCAGAAATTGTCCGTTATGGCGTCATGCACCGAAATACCTTTATCAATTCACCAAAAGTTCTCAAATCGTCATATCAATTTAGAGAACGTGAAAATTTATTTTTTGCAGGACAAATGACAGGTGTAGAAGGATATGTTGAATCTGCAGCCAGTGGACTTGTTGCAGGGATAAATGCTGCTAGGTTAGCGCTGGGCAATGAAACGTTAGAATTCCCTGTAGAAACGGCGATTGGAAGTATGGCACGTTATATCACAAGTGCAAGTGCAAAGAATTTCCAACCAATGAATGCTAACTTTGGTCTGTTCCCAGAGTTATCAGAAAAAATCAAAGGAAAACAGGAACGAAATTTACAACATGCAAACAGAGCCTTAGAAACAATTCAGAACTTTGTGAAGGTTTTGTAAAATTTATTGCAAGGAGAAAAGAAGTGTGTTAAGCTTTAGTAGCCTTTGTGAGTTTGACATACTAATAAATGTGACTAATTTAGTAACGTTAAGAACTAACCGTTTACAAATGAGGAAAACTTAATCACAATATACAATTGGACTATCCCAATATGCTAAGCGTACTTCCTTTTTGTTCATGGGTGAACAAGCGAGGTTTAAAAGCCTAATTAAAAGTATATACCCATATATAAAAGGGAATAAATGAATAAAGTTTTCATACTATTCTAGTGTAATGCACCTGTCTATTTATGACAATTTCCTGTTACATAAGTTTGCTAGTGAAATACTAGAGGAGGATTAATGATGAACCAATTTCATGCTACGACGATATTTGCAATCCATCATAACGGTCAATGTTCAATGTCTGGTGATGGACAAGTCACATTTGGTAATGCTGTAGTGATGAAGCACACAGCAAAAAAGGTTAGAAAGATATTTAATGGAAGAGTATTGGCTGGTTTTGCCGGATCTGTTGCAGATGCGTTTACGCTTTTTGAAATGTTTGAAGGAAAATTAGAGGAATATAACGGGAACCTCCAAAGAGCTGCTGTTGAGCTTGCTAAACAGTGGAGAAGTGATAAGGTACTTAGAAAGCTAGAAGCAATGCTAATTGTTATGAATCAAGAAGATCTTCTCCTTGTATCAGGAACAGGAGAGGTTATTGAGCCGGACGATGGGATTCTAGCAATCGGATCAGGTGGTAATTATGCGTTAGCAGCCGGACGTTCTCTAAAGAAATATGCAGGGGACCATCTAACTGCAAAAGAAATAGCAAAGGCTTCTTTAGAAATAGCTGCTGAAATTTGTGTATATACCAACCACAACATTATCGTGGAAGAGCTCTAACAGGAGGGGACCTACAATGGCTAATAAAGACAACTTAACACCGCGCCAGATAGTTGAGAGACTAGATCAATATATTATCGGTCAGAAGGACGCAAAAAAAGCAGTTGCGGTTGCACTTAGAAATCGTTTTAGACGAGGGCTGTTAAACGAAAAACTACGTGAAGAAATTATTCCTAAAAATATTTTAATGATCGGTCCTACCGGTGTAGGTAAAACAGAAATAGCCCGGAGAATTGCGAAGTTGGTAGGTGCACCTTTCGTTAAAGTGGAAGCTACTAAATTTACGGAAGTCGGTTATGTTGGCCGTGATGTCGAATCGATGGTTCGAGACCTAGTGGAAACATCTGTCCGGTTAGTTAAAGAAGATCGAATGTTATCTGTAAAAGAACGTGCCGAGCAAAATGCAAACGCGAGGCTGGTAGATTTACTGGTCCCTTCTGCAAAAAAACAACAAAATTACAAAAATCCACTTGAAATGTTATTTGGCGGTGGAAATGCACCACAAGAACAAGAAAACAATCAGGAAGATTACTCCATTACGGAAAAAAGAAAAATTGTAAAAGAAAAGCTTGCTCTTGGTCAACTTGAGGAAGAAATCGTAACGGTAGAAGTGGAAGAGCAAACACCTTCCATGTTTGATATGCTCCAGGGTTCTGGGATGGAACAAATGGGAATGAACATGCAGGATGCGCTCAGCAGTTTTATGCCGAAGAAACGGAAGAAGAGAAAATTAACGGTCAGCGAAGCAAGAAAAGTATTAACCAATGAAGAAGCTGCAAAATTAATTGATATGGATGAAGTGACAACGGAAGCGGTGTACCGTGCCGAACAAACAGGTATCATCTTTATCGATGAAATTGATAAAATTGCTAGTAAAAATTCCGGAGGTTCTTCAGCAGACGTTTCTCGTGAAGGAGTGCAGCGAGATATTCTACCAATTGTTGAAGGATCAACAGTTGTTACCAAATATGGTTCGATTAAGACAGATTATATTTTATTTATTGCTGCTGGTGCCTTTCATATGTCAAAACCATCAGATTTGATACCAGAGCTACAAGGGCGTTTACCGATTCGAGTGGAGTTAACAAAATTAACCGTTGATGATTTCTTTAGAATATTAATCGAACCTGATAATGCTTTAATCAAACAATATCAAGCATTATTGGAAACAGAAGGTATACAAATTGAATTTTCTGACGATGCTATTCGTAGGCTAGCTGAGATTGCTTTTGATGTGAATCAGAATACAGATAATATTGGGGCAAGAAGACTTCACACCATTTTAGAAAAACTTTTAGAGGACTTGTCATTTGAAGCACCTGATATTTCTATGGAGAAGATTACAATAACTCCGCAATATGTCGATGATAAGCTTGGAGCAATATCCAAAAATAAAGATTTAAGTCAATTTATCTTGTAATAATTAAACAATAAAACTTAATAATGGTTGCAGTAATTAGGAGGAAAAAACAGAATGGATTTACTATCAAAAACTAGAAAGATTAATGTGTTATTACAAAAAGCAGCAGGAAAACCAGTAAACTTTAAAGAGATGTCTGAAACACTTAGCGAAGTTATTGAATCAAATATTTTCATTCTCAGTCGTCGTGGTAAGCTTTTAGGATTTGCGATTAACCAGCAAATCGAAAATGACCGGATGAAAAAAATGTTAGAGGACCGTCAATTTCCTGAAGAATACACAAATGGGCTATTTAATATTCAAGAAACTTCATCAAATTTAGATGTGGATAGCCAATACACTGCCTTCCCAGTTGAAAACAAAGATCTTTTCCGTGAAGGGTTAACCACAATTGTTCCTATTATTGGCGGCGGGGAACGTCTTGGAACATTAATTCTTGCAAGGCTGCAAGAAAAGTTCCACGATGATGACCTTATTCTTGCTGAATATGGTGCAACGGTTGTTGGTATGGAAATCTTACGTGAAAAGTCAGAAGAAATTGAAGAAGAAGCACGAAGCAAGGCAGTTGTTCAAATGGCAATCAGTTCATTATCTTACAGTGAGCTTGAAGCAATTGAACATATTTTTGAAGAGTTAAATGGCCATGAAGGCTTGTTAGTTGCTTCGAAAATTGCTGATCGCGTTGGTATCACGCGTTCGGTAATTGTTAATGCATTAAGAAAGCTTGAAAGTGCTGGGGTAATTGAATCACGTTCGCTCGGTATGAAAGGAACATATATCAAAGTTCTAAATGATAAATTCCTAGTTGAGCTTGATAAATTAAGATCTAACTAATACGAAAAGCGGAAGCGCCTTGGTCAGCCCCGACAAGCAGAAGTCGAGCGCTGACAGAAGGCGCTTTTTGCCTTCCGAAGCGATTGGCTTCTGACCTCGAGGGGCTAGGCGCTGGAGCTAGACAATAAAATGTAGTCCCCAGTTAAACTGGGGATTTTTTTTGAAGTATAACTTGATTGTTATCAGCACATGTGCTATATTATTTAACGGTGTTAATACACACGTTTGTTGATTTAGGCAGCCGGTGCTGTGAAAACAGTTGCTGTTTAAAAACGAGACAAGCGGAGGAAAACGAAACCATAGGAGGAAAAAAACATGTCAGTAATTTCAATGAAGCAATTGCTTGAAGCTGGTGTACACTTTGGACACCAAACTCGCCGTTGGAACCCAAAAATGAAGAAATATATCTTCACGGAGCGTAACGGTATCTACATCATCGACCTACAAAAAACAGTTAAGAAAGTTGAAGAAGCTTATAACTGGGTGAAAGATCTTGCTGCTAATGGCGGAACAATCCTTTTTGTTGGTACGAAGAAACAAGCGCAAGATTCTGTTAAAGAAGAAGCAGCTCGTTCAGGTATGTACTTTGTTAACCAACGTTGGTTGGGTGGTACTTTAACAAACTTTGAAACAATCCAAAAGCGTATTGGCCGCTTAAAAGATATTGAAAGAATGTCTGAAGACGGAACTTTCGAAGTATTACCTAAAAAAGAAGTTGTTCAATTAAAGAAAGAACAAGAACGTCTTGAGAAATTCTTAGGCGGAATTAAAGATATGAAGAAGCTTCCTGATGCACTTTTCATTATCGATCCTCGTAAAGAGCGCATTGCTGTTGCTGAAGCTAAGAAATTGAACATTCCTATCGTTGGAATTGTTGATACAAACTGTGATCCAGACGAAATCGATGTTGTTATTCCTGCGAATGACGATGCAATCCGTGCGGTTAAGCTTTTAACTGGTAAAATGGCTGACGCTATCCTAGAAGCTAAACAAGGTGAAGAAGTAGCACAAGAAGCATAAGATCGTAACTTTTTTAAAGGTGATAAGAGGGAGACCCTTTATCACCTTTTTTTAAGAAATGTTTATCTTAAGTTGGAATGGCTAAGATATAGTATAGTACATAGATTAAGGGAGGAATTTATAATGGCAGTTACTGCTCAAATGGTTAAGGAATTACGTGAAAAAACTGGCGCTGGAATGATGGATTGTAAAAAGGCGCTAACTGAAACAAATGGAGATATGGAAAAAGCAATTGACTTCTTACGCGAAAAAGGGATTGCTTCAGCTGCGAAAAAAGGCGATCGTATAGCTGCAGAAGGTTTAACATATGTTGTTGCTGAAGGTAACAATGCTGTTATTTTAGAAGTAAACTCTGAAACTGATTTCGTTGCTAAAAACGAAGCATTCCAAAACCTTGTTAAAGAATTAGCTGCACACTTGCTTGCTAACAAGCCCGCTACAGTAGAAGAAGCTACTGCACAAACAATCAATGGAGTGACAGTTGCAGACTATATCAATGCAGCAATTGCTAAAATTGGTGAGAAAATTACCCTTCGTCGTTTTGCAGTTTTAGCAAAAACTGATAATGATGCTTTTGGTGCGTACCTTCACATGGGAGGCCGTATTTCAGTTCTAACTGTTCTTGAAGGAACTACTGATTCGGATTCTGCCAAAGATGTTTCTATGCACATTGCTGCTTTGAGACCTTTATATGTTTCTCGTGACCAAGTATCTCAAGAAGAAGTTGAGCGTGAACGTCAAGTTCTAACTACACAAGCCCTTAACGAAGGAAAGCCTGAAAATATTGTGGCAAAAATGGTTGAAGGCCGTCTTGGTAAGTATTTCGAAGATGTATGTCTTCTTGACCAAACTTTCGTTAAAAACCCTGATCAAAAAGTACGTCAATTTGTGGAATCAAAAGGTGCTTCCGTTCGCGAATTCGTACGCTACGAAGTAGGCGAAGGTATCGAAAAGCGTGAAGACAATTTCGCAGAAGAAGTTATGAGCCAAGTTAATAAGAAGTAATTAGACGTAAGGCACGTGGATAGAAATATGTTTTGAATAGGGAACACGATGTGTTCCCTATTTTTAAAGAATTTTATTATACTAATTACATATCAAGGAGGTTCATATGAGCGGTCCTAAATACAAACGCGTAGTACTGAAATTAAGCGGGGAAGCACTCGCAGGCGAGTCCAGCTTTGGAATTAAACCATCCGTTATTAAATCAATTGCTGGACAAGTAAAGGAAATTGCAGAACTGGGTGTCGAGGTAGCTGTTGTAGTTGGCGGCGGGAATATTTGGCGTGGTAAAATAGGCAGTGAGATGGGAATGGATAGAGCTACAGCGGATTATATGGGAATGTTGGCGACTGTCATGAATTCTTTAGCACTGCAGGATAGTTTAGAACACTTAGGTATTGAATCTCGAGTTCAAACATCAATTGAAATGCGTCAGGTTGCAGAACCATATATTAGACGTCGTGCAATGAGACATTTAGAAAAAAAGAGAGTCGTTATTTTTGCTGCGGGAACTGGAAATCCATATTTTTCAACTGACACAACTGCTGCATTACGTGCAGCTGAAATCGACGCTGAAGTGATCTTAATGGCAAAAAATAATGTTGATGGTGTTTATTCGGCGGATCCACGTCTAGATCCTAATGCAACAAAATATGAAGACCTCACTTTCCTTGATGTTATTAAAGAAGGATTAGCAGTAATGGATTCAACAGCATCCTCATTATGTATGGATAACGATATTCCACTAATTGTATTCTCTATCATGGAACAAGGAAATATAAAACGTGCTGTTATGGGCGAAAAAATAGGAACGATTGTTAGGGGGAAAAATTAAATGCCAAAACAAGTGATTTCCGCAACGAAGGAACGAATGCTAAAAGCTATTCAAGCTTATTCACGTGAGTTAGCGAGTATTCGAGCAGGGAGAGCTAGTGCTTCTTTATTAGATAGAATTACGATTGATTATTATGGAGCACCTACGCCTGTAAATCAAATGGCTGGAATTTCAACTCCTGAAGCGCGACTTCTTGTCATTCAACCTTATGATAAATCAATTTTAGGAGAAATTGAAAAGGCCATTCTTAAATCTGATTTGGGGTTAAACCCTTCGAATGATGGTCAGGTTATTCGACTTGCCATTCCACAATTGACAGAAGAACGTCGTAAAGACCTCGTAAAATTAGTGAAGAAAGAATCAGAAGAAGCGAAGATTGCCATCCGTAATATTCGTCGTGATGCTAACGATGATCTTAAAAAGCTAGAGAAAAACGGTGAGATTACCGAAGATGCACTTCGTGGTTATTCTGATGATATTCAGAAACTTACGGATGAACATATTAGCAAGATTGACCAAATAACAAAAGACAAAGAAAAAGAAATCTTGGAAGTTTAATTATTTTGAAGAACCCTCTTTTTAGGGGGTTTTTTCACTATTTACGCTCAGATTTCATCTAATCAATAGATAAAACATCATTCTTATTTCATGTACTAGTTCATAAGTTATTTAGTAGAGGCGCTTTTCTTAAACTTTGTTGCTATTTGGTAGAAAATTTAATGATTGTGCTAAGGTTCCTCAGAAAATAGGATAAATTTAATAAGAAAAGAGCCTGCAAACTAATTCTAAAGCGGAGACTTACTATTTCCACGTTAAAATCGGCTTTAAGATTTTAACATCAAACATTATGAAAACAACCTTGGTAGAAGATATATTTTCATTTTTTTGGTATGATAAAAGCATGTTAAAATCAGCATTCTTCATATATATCTACACAGGCTCTGTGGGCATGATCTATTATCGGAGGAAATGATTAACTTAATTTGGAGGAGCATTGTCATGTTTAATAAAATAAGGCTTTGGAAGAATCAAAATAATAACTCTTCCACTCTCCGAGAAAATATAGAAAAGGTTAGAAAATTGCCGGTGCCGGAACATGTTGCGATTATTATGGATGGTAATGGACGCTGGGCTAAAAAGAGAGCTTTGCCGAGGATCGCGGGACACCATGAAGGTATGAAGGTTGTTCGAAAAATAACAAAGCTGGCAAATGCCCTTGGTATAAAAACGTTAACCTTATATGCTTTTTCAACAGAAAATTGGAAACGCCCAAAAAATGAAGTGGATTATTTAATGAAACTTCCAGAGGAATTTCTAGGAACCTTCTTACCTGAATTAATAGAAGAAAATGTTCAAGTAACAATGATGGGATATAAAGATCAACTTCCGGTACATACATTGAATGCAATTGATAAGGCTATTGAGAAGACTAAGAATAATGATGGTCTTATTTTAAACTTTGCGCTTAACTATGGAAGTCGATCTGAGATTATTGATGCAACTAAAAAAGTCTTAAATGATTACAAAAGTGGAATACTGAAAGAGAGCGAGCTAAACGAAGAGGTTTTTTCCTCCTATCTTATGACTTCCAGTCTAAATGACCCCGATTTACTAATCCGAACTAGCGGGGAAATTCGGCTGAGCAATTTTATGTTATGGCAGCTGGCATACTCGGAGTTTTGGTTTACAGATGTATTATGGCCAGATTTTAGAGAAAAACATTTAATTGAAGCCATTGAAGCCTATCAAAATCGTCAACGTCGATTTGGAGGTATATAGGAGAATTTTTCGCTCAAGTACTTTAAAGGTGTTGAAATCTTAGATGAAGCAAAGAATCATTACAGGGGTCGTTGCAGCTGCTTTATTTTTACCGATTGTTTTTTATGGTGGACTGCCATTCGTATTATTAACGTACTTTCTTGCAAGTGTTGGTTTGTTTGAATTATTAAAAATGAAAAAACTTAGTATTTTTTCAGTTCATGGACTGCTGGCTCTTTTATTTCTTTGGGTTATCCTTTACCCAGAGCAGTATGATGATCTATTAAATACTTTTAATTATACAAAAACAGAAATTGGGATTGTTCTTATCCTATTGTTATTAGCCTATACAGTGATTACTAAAAATCGATTTACATTTGAAGATGCTGGGTTCTCAATTTTATCAGCTATTTATGTAGGTATTGGCTTTTATTTCTTTATTGAAACGCGTGATGCGGGTATTGTCTATATTTTTTATTCTTTATTTATGATATGGGCGACGGATTCAGGTGCCTATTTTGTTGGAAAAGCTACAGGAAAAACAAAACTTTGGCCGGAAATAAGTCCGAATAAGACGGTTGAAGGATCGTTAGGTGGAGTGATTTGTGCATTACTGGTTGCTGTCTTATTTGCCATTTTTTCAGAAATTAACGCCTCTATCATTTCTTTAATGGCAATTACGATCGTTCTTTCAATCTTTGGACAAATCGGTGATCTTGTTCAATCAGCTTTTAAACGCCATTTTAATGTTAAGGATTCCGGAAATATTTTACCAGGTCATGGTGGAATTCTTGACCGCTTTGATAGTCTCTTATTCGTGTTGCCATTATTGCATTTATTTCATTTATGGTAGATGTTACCAAAGTTCGGAGTTGAATTTTTTTGAAAATGATTAGTATTTTGGGAGCAACAGGTTCGATTGGCACCCAAACATTAGATATAGTTAGAGAACATCCATCTGAATATAAAGTTGTTGCCATCTCGATAGGGAAAAACTTAGAATTAGCTAGAAAAATGATCAGTGAATTTAGTCCTGAGATTGTTTCAGTACAAGAGTATCAAGATTGTCTTACATTGAAATCGGAATTTCCCAATACTAAGTTTACTTATGGCGAAGAGGGCCTAATTGAAGTAGCTGTATATCCTGCTGCTGATATTCTTGTAAATGCAGTCCTAGGAAGTGTGGGATTACATCCTACTTTACAAGCGATTGAAAGTGGTAAAACAATTGCAATCGCGAATAAAGAGACACTTGTGACTGCGGGTCATCTAGTAATGGAGGCCGCGAAGAGAAATAACGTGTCATTACTGCCAGTAGACAGTGAACACTCAGCTATTTTTCAATGTTTACAGGGCGAAAAGGAAAAAAACATTGAAAGACTAATATTGACGGCATCCGGCGGTAGTTTTCGTGATCGTTCACGAAACGAGTTGGAATCCGTAACTGTTAAAGAAGCACTAAATCACCCTAATTGGTCAATGGGTGCAAAAATAACAATTGACTCTGCCACGATGATGAATAAAGGACTTGAGGTAATCGAGGCTCATTGGTTATACGATATGCCGTATGAAAAAATTGATGTTTTGCTACATAAGGAAAGTATTATTCATTCAATGGTAGAATTTCATGACAGCAGTATCATAGCCCAGCTTGGTACACCAGATATGAGGGTACCAATTCAATACGCACTATCCTATCCTGACCGATTACCGCTTCGATCTTCACAAAGATTAAATTTGGCTCAAATTGGTAAATTGCATTTTCAAGAAATGGATGTCGATCGTTTCCGCTGTATGCAATTTGCTTACGAGGCTGGAAAGAAAGGCGGAACACTGCCGACTGTTTTAAATGCAGCGAATGAAGCTGCAGTAGCAGCATTTTTAAATGAAAGTATTAGTTTCTTACAGATTGAGAATTTGATTGAGAAGGCATTAACTAAGCACGATTTGATAAACAATCCTAACTTATCCACTATTCAAGAGGTGGACAAAGAAACAAGACAATATGTTAATTCATTACTATAAAAAAGGGGTTTTTTAGTTTGAGTACAGTTATTGCCTTTATTGTTATCTTTGGTGCTCTCGTCTTCTTCCACGAATTGGGCCATTTGGTTTTTGCGAAACGTGCTGGTATTTTATGCCGTGAATTTGCCATTGGATTTGGCCCCAAGGTTTTCTCGCATAAAAAGGGTGAAACGACCTATACAATCAGATTATTGCCAATCGGTGGGTTTGTGCGTATGGCTGGTGAGGACCCAGAAGTAGTTGAAATAAAACCAGGTTATCGGATCGGTTTATTATTCGACAAAGATAATACTGTGAATAAAATCATTATAAACAATAAAGAAAAATATCCTGAATGCCGCATTATTGAAGTAGAACATGCAGATATTGAACACAAGCTGTTTATTAAAGGTTATCCAGAGGACGAGGAAGAGAACTTGCAAACTTTTTCCGTTAGTCCGACAGCCGTTACAGTTGAAAATGGAATTGAAACTCAATTAGCTCCATATAATCGTCAATTTGCTTCCAAAACCCTGCCACAAAGAACAATGGCTATTTTTGCAGGTCCGATGATGAATTTTGTCTTGGCCTTCTTCTTATTCATTATCATTGCATTCTTGCAAGGAGTTCCTACGAACGAACCCAAATTAGGTGTAATCACGCCGGATGGTGCAGCAAATGCAGCTGGATTAATGGAAGGTGACATTGTACAAAGTATTAATGGCGCTGAGATCTCAAGCTGGTCGGATGTGGTAGAAATCATTAGGGAAAATCCAAATGAAAACCTTGATTTTACAATAAGCCGTGAGGGTCAAGAACAGGAAATCTCTGTAACACCAAAAGAGCAGAGTGTTGAAGGTGAAAAAATAGGTCTAATTGGTGTATATAGCCCGATTGAAAAATCACCATTAAAAGCGATTACTGCTGGGTTTACTGAGACATACTTTTGGACAAAGCAAATTTTTGTCATGTTAGGGCAGCTAATCACTGGCCAGTTCTCCATAGACATGCTTTCTGGACCGGTTGGCATTTATGCTTCCACCGATACAGTCGTACAGTCAGGAATATATTATGTGATGAAATGGGCCGCGATATTAAGTATTAACTTAGGGATCATGAACCTTTTACCGATTCCGGCACTTGATGGTGGAAGATTAATGTTCTTCGCAGTAGAGGCAGTTAGAGGAAAGCCAATAGATCGTCATAAGGAAGGAATGGTCCACTTTATCGGATTTGCACTGCTTATGCTTTTGATGTTGGTCGTTACTTGGAATGACATCCAAAGGTTTTTTCTATAAGAAATCCAATTATTTAAGGGTTCCACTGGAACCCTTTTTTGGTTTTATTTTTCTGTCGAATTTAGCCGAAAGAAAAGCTATCATATGATATAATTACTCTTTGACATAGATAAAGATATAGATGGGAGAGGGAATGATGAGCGAACATGCCTCAGGCAAAAAAGAGCGATTCTTACTCTTGCTCCAGCAACTAGAATTAAAAGAGGACGCTGTAGTAGCACAATTTCAAAATGCTCAAATTGAAAGATTTATTGTCGGGAAAAAGGCACGCAAATGGCATTTTCAATTTTTATTAGAAAAAATACTTCCTTTTAGTTTGTACCTTCGCTTCACTACCCAACTAGAAAGAAAGTTTTCAAATATTGCAAGTATCTCCTATGAAATTCAAGTAGCGGAGCCAAGCTTTAACTCTGAACTACTTCTGGATTATTGGAATTATAGCATTCAGCAAATTGATGGTATTTCACCTCCGATGTTAAAACTATTAAATGAGCAGGTACCAATGATTAGTGGGAATAAGCTAACGATTTCTGTCCGTAACGAAACAGAGGGCATGGCTTTAAAAAGGAAATATGGATCCCTGATTACAGGACTCTATCAATCATTTGGATTTCCGACCTTAACCATTG
The DNA here is from genome assembly GCF_036962345.1 of Neobacillus vireti. Taxonomy (GTDB): domain Bacteria; phylum Bacillota; class Bacilli; order Bacillales; family Cytobacillaceae; genus Neobacillus; species Neobacillus vireti_A. The sequence continues at coordinate 186,312 of NZ_JBALNB010000005.1, read as the reverse complement.
AAACGGATGTAAGTACAGTAGAAAAAAATGACGAATATCAACAATTTTTACTCGCGAAACAAAAGGAAGATCAGGAACGCGGACTCGCTGCATTGGCTGATTTGCAAAAGAAAGAGGCCGAGAAAGATTCAGGAGTTATTCAAGAAGGACCACTTTCGATTGGGCTTACAATTAAGGATGATTCCGACCTTCGAAACATGATTGACATAGTTGACGAAGAGAGACGAGTCACCGTGGAAGGTTTTATTTTTGATGCGGAGACAAGAGAATTAAGAAGTGGGCGAACTCTGTTAACGTTTAAGATTACTGATTATACAAGCTCACTGATGGTTAAAATGTTTTCTCGGGATAAAGAAGACGCAGCACTTTACCAGCTTGTTAAAAAAGGTATGTGGGTAAAAGTTAGAGGAAGCATTCAAAACGATACCTTTGTCCGTGATTTAGTCATGATTGGAAATGATATTAACGAAATCAAACCACCGGGACGTAAGGATACTGCTCCAGAGGATGAAAAGCGTGTGGAGCTTCATCTTCATACACCAATGAGCTCAATGGATGCTGTCACTCCAGTAGGAGCGCTTATTACTCAAGCGAAGAAGTGGGGCCATAAAGCGATTGCGGTAACCGATCATGCTGTTGCCCAATCCTTCCCGGAAGCGTATGGTGCTGGAAAGAAAAATGATATCAAAATCCTTTATGGAGTTGAAGTAAATCTTGTTGATGATGGTGTTCCTATTACCTATAATGACGCTCACCGTTTAATTGCAGAAGATACATTTGTTGTATTTGACGTTGAAACGACGGGTCTGTCTGCCGTTTATGATACGATTATTGAACTTGCAGCTGTAAAAATAAAAGATGGGGATATCGTTGACCGTTTCGAGTCCTTCGCTAATCCGCATCATCGACTATCGGCTACAACGATTAACTTAACAGGAATAACCGATGATATGGTACAAAATGCTCCTGAAGTCGGAGAAGTCATACAAAGGTTTCATGATTGGGTAGGAGACGACGTGCTAGTTGCGCACAATGCCTCCTTCGATATGGGATTCCTCAATGTTGGATATAAAAACATTGGGCTGGGAAAGGCAAAAAATCCAGTCATTGATACGCTCGAACTGGGTAGATTTCTATATCCAGAAATGAAAAATCATCGATTAAATACATTAACCAAGAAATTTGATATTGAATTAACCCAGCACCACCGAGCGATTTATGATGCGGAAGCAACAGGTTACTTGTTGCTGAAAATGCTTAAAGATGCACTTGATAAAGGTATCGAATACCATGATCAATTTAACGATAACATGGGGAAAGGAAATGCCTATCAGCGGGCACGTCCTTACCACTGTACACTGCTTGCACAAACAGAAGCAGGTTTAAAGAATTTATTTAAACTTGTTTCGATTTCCCATATTGAATATTTTTATCGAGTTCCGAGACTGCCCCGGTCTGTCCTTCAAAAATATCGAGAAGGAATTCTGGTCGGATCTGGCTGTAATAAAGGGGAAGTTTTTGAGGGGATGATGCAAAAATCTCCTGATGAAGTGGAAGCTTTTGCACAGTTCTATGATTACCTTGAGGTAATGCCTAAGGAAGTAAATGCTCCATTATTAGAAATGGAATTAGTTCGTGACGAAAAGGCGTTAGAAGATATTATTGGGAACATCGTAAAGCTTGGCGATAAATTAGGCATTCCTGTTGTGGCAACTGGTAATGTCCATTATTTAAATGAAAACGACAAAATCTATCGAAAAATATTGGTGAACTCTCAAGGCGGGGCCAATCCACTAAACCGACATCATTTACCCGATGTTCATTTTAGGACAACGAATGAAATGCTTGATGCCTTTTCTTTCTTAGGCAAAGAAAAAGCGAAGGAAATTGTCGTTACCAATACAAACAAAATTGCAGATATGATTGACGTCATAAAACCTATTAAAGACGATTTGTATACTCCTAGAATCGAAGGCGCCGATGAAGAAATGCGGGAAATGAGCTATTCAATGGCAAAGAAGATCTACGGAGAACCGCTTCCAGAAATTGTAGAAGCACGTCTTGAAAAAGAATTAAAGAGTATTATTGGACATGGTTTCGCCGTTATTTACTTGATTTCACATAAGCTTGTGAAAAAATCGTTGGATGATGGTTATCTTGTCGGTTCACGTGGTTCAGTCGGATCGTCCTTAGTAGCTACTATGACAGAAATTACAGAGGTAAATCCTTTGCCACCACATTATGTTTGTCCAACCTGTAAGCATTCGGAATTCTTCAATGATGGTTCCGTTGGTTCAGGCTTTGACTTACAAGATAAGGATTGTCCGCAATGTGGCGGTAAATATAAAAAAGACGGACACGATATTCCGTTCGAAACATTCCTTGGCTTCAAAGGTGACAAGGTTCCGGACATAGATTTGAACTTTTCCGGAGAGTATCAACCTCGTGCTCATAACTACACGAAAGTTCTTTTCGGTGAGGACAATGTCTTTAGAGCTGGTACTATTGGAACCGTTGCAGATAAGACTGCTTTCGGCTATGTAAAAGCCTATCAGCAGGACAATAACCTTCAATTACGTGGGGCGGAAATTGAACGCCTTGCCTCTGGCTGTACGGGTGTAAAAAGAACAACGGGTCAGCATCCGGGTGGAATAATCGTTATCCCTGATTACATGGATGTTTATGATTTTTCACCGATTCAATTCCCTGCAGATGATCGAAACTCGGAGTGGAAGACAACTCATTTCGACTTCCATTCAATTCATGATAATGTCTTGAAACTTGATATACTTGGTCATGATGATCCAACAGTAATAAGAATGCTTCAGGACCTTAGCGGTATCGATCCTAAAACCATCCCTACTGATGATCCTGAAGTAATGAAGATATTTAGTGGAACCGAATCTCTAGGTGTAACAGAACAGCAAATCATGTGTAAAACAGGTACGCTTGGGATACCAGAATTCGGTACACGATTTGTCCGGCAAATGCTTGAAGATACAAAACCGACGACTTTCTCTGAATTGGTCCAAATCTCCGGTTTATCGCATGGAACCGACGTTTGGCTCGGAAATGCACAAGAATTAATTCATAATCAAACCTGTACCTTAAGTGAAGTTATAGGTTGTCGTGACGATATCATGGTATACCTAATTTATCAGGGGCTAGATCCATCCTTTGCTTTTAAAATTATGGAATCTGTACGTAAAGGGAAAGGTCTCTCTGAAGAAATGGAAGCCGAAATGCGCAAGAATGAAGTACCTGAATGGTATATTGATTCTTGTAAAAAGATCAAATACATGTTTCCAAAGGCACACGCAGCAGCGTATGTATTAATGGCCGTAAGAATTGCTTATTTCAAGGTTCATCTTCCGCTTCTCTACTACGCGGCATATTTTACTGTTCGTGCAGAAGATTTTGATATCGAAGCGATGTCAAGAGGGTCTGAATCTATTCGTGCAAAAATAGAAGAAATTAACGCAAAAGGGTTGGAGGCCTCAAACAAAGAGAAAAACCTCCTAACGGTCCTTGAATTGGCATTAGAAATGACGGAAAGGGGCTTTTCTTTCCAAAATTATGATTTATATAAATCAGATGCGAAAGAGTTCATCATCGAAGGAAATTCATTAATTCCACCTTTTAATTCTATACCAGGGCTTGGTACGAATGCTGCATATAACATTGTAAAAGCAAGGCAGGATGGAGAGTTTCTATCTAAAGAAGATTTACAGCAGCGTGGTAAAGTATCGAAAACTATTCTAGAATATTTAGATAAGCAAGGGTGTCTTGGAGCCTTACCAGAACAAAATCAGCTTTCACTATTCTAGCTTGCTTATCGCCCTAGGAAAAAAGAAGTTCATGTCTTCCCGCTAAGGGTGGTTCGGCTATTGTTGTTTGCATATAAAATTTGGTTATGGTATAGTTTTATTGGAAATACTAAGAAATACTCTCGTGTACAAGAGTGGGGAAACCCGCTCTTTCGTTTTTGTATTGGATAATTTTACAGAGTTATTTATAAAACTTTCCGTGAAATACGTATAATATGGGTGAAAATGTCGGTAAAGGAGGTTGAAAATGAGTAAAGTAACGAAAGTAGTAGAAGAGCTAGCGCAGCCAATTATTCAAGAATTAGCGTTAGAATTGGTGGAAGTTGAGTTTGTAAAAGAAGGAAAAAACTGGTTTCTGCGCGTATATATTGATAAAGAAAACGGTGTTGATATTGAGGACTGTGGCATTGTCAGTGAACGGCTTAGTGAAAAACTCGATGAGCTTGACCCGATAACCCAAAATTACTTTCTAGAGGTTTCCTCTCCTGGTGCTGAACGACCGCTTAAAAAAGCAAAAGATTTCGAAAAGGCAATTGGTAAGAATGTATTTATCAAAACATATGAACCAATTGATGGCGAAAAAGGATTTGAAGGGACGTTGCTGGATTATAACGGTGAAATCGTGAAGATTGAGATGAAAATCAAAACCCGTAAAAAAGTCATCGAAATTCCTTTTGAAAAAGTAGCTAGTGCAAGACTTGCAATCGTTTTTTCATAATAAAAGATAAATACATGAAAGATTGGGGGAAATGATCAAATGAGCAGCGAATTATTAGATGCTCTTACAATACTAGAAAGAGAAAAGGGCATTTCTAGAGATGTATTAATTGATGCGATTGAAGCTGCACTGATTTCAGCCTATCGTCGTAATTTCAATCAAGCCCAAAATGTTCGAATTGATTTAAATTTACAAGCTGGCTCAATGAGAGTTTTTGCAAGAAAAGAAGTAGTAGACGAAGTTTTTGACCCTCGACTTGAAATTTCATTAGCAGATGCTAGAAACATTAACCCAAACTACGTGGTTGAAGATGTGGTTGAAATGGAAGTAACGCCTAAGGATTTCGGAAGAATTGCGGCACAAACAGCAAAACAAGTTGTGACACAACGGGTTAGGGAAGCTGAAAGAGGCATTATTTATTCTGAGTTCATCGATCGTGAAGAAGACATCATGACCGGTATTGTTCAAAGACTTGATTCAAAATTTATTTATGTCAGTCTTGGGAAAATAGAAGCTCTGCTGCCTGTAAATGAACAAATGCCAAATGAGCGTTATAAGCCTCATGATCGTATAAAGGTTTTTATTACGAAAGTAGAAAAGACAACAAAAGGACCACAGATTTTCGTATCTCGTACGCATCCTGGGCTGCTAAAACGATTATTCGAAATTGAGGTCCCAGAAATATATGATGGTACAGTCGAGATAAAATCAGTGGCTCGAGAAGCAGGTGACCGTTCGAAAATTTCGGTTCATTCCGAAAACAATGAAGTTGATCCTGTGGGATCCTGCGTAGGTCCAAAGGGTACAAGGGTTCAAGCCGTTGTGAATGAGCTAAAAGGTGAAAAAATCGATATTGTGAAATGGTCAGATAATCCTGTTGTCTTTGTTGCTAATTCCTTAAGTCCATCTAAAGTTTTAGATGTTATGGTGAATGAATCAGAAAAAGCGACAACAGTAGTAGTACCAGATTATCAGCTCTCTCTTGCTATTGGGAAGCGTGGACAAAATGCCCGTCTAGCAGCAAAACTAACTGGCTGGAAAATTGATATTAAATCTGAAACAGAAGCACGTGAAATAGGAATCTATCCACGTGAAGAAATGATTCGACTGTTTGATGATCAAACAGATGTAGACTTTAATGATGAAGAAGAAAAGTATTAATAAGTGAGGTGAATGATCGTGAACAATCGTAAAAAAGTTCCTATGCGTAAGTGTGTCGCAACCGGTGAAATGAAGCCGAAAAAAGAACTCGTTCGCATCGTTCGCTCAAAAGAAGGGGAAGTATCGATCGACTTAACAGGGAAAAAGTCGGGTAGAGGTGCATACCTTTCTAAGGACAAGGAAGCGGTCCTACTAGCCAAGAAAAAAAATATCCTATCGAACCATCTAGAAGTTTCTATAGGTGAAACAATATATGAAGAACTTTTAGAACTGATAGAGAAGGAAAACAGGCAATCTATATGAATACCAATCAATGGATGTCGTTACTTGGCTTAGCCAATCGAGCACGGAAAATCATATCGGGTGAGGAGCTTTCTGTTAAGGAGATACGAAGCGGAAAAGCAAAGCTCGTTTTATTATCGGCAGATGCATCTGCAAATACGACAAAAAAAATTACAGATAAATGTAAGTCATACGAAGTTCCATATAAACTAGTGGAAGATCGCCACCTTCTAGGCCAAGCGATTGGCAAAGAAGCCCGCGTTGTTGTAGCTGTACTAGATGATGGATTTGCAAGAAAACTGATGACGTTGCTCGATTAATTCTAGCGGGGGTGAAAAATATGAGTAAAATACGTGTTTACGAATATGCAAAGAAACACAATATTTCAAGTAAAGATGTAATTACCAAATTAAAAGAAATGAACATTGAGGTTTCCAATCATATGGCAACAATTGAGGATGCAGCGGTTGTAAAACTAGACGCAGCCTATAATAAGAATGAAAGCAAACCACAACAAAATCAAGCTAGACCGCAACAGCAAAATCGCCAGAATCAGAAACCACAGCAGGGAGTTAAACCACAAGTGCAAAGTAAAACAAGCCCAAAAGCTTTTGAGGATGATGACTCAAAGACAGCAACTCCTAGCAAGGTGAAAGTAGTGTCACCACCAAAAACGGTTGATAGTAAAAAGAATAGTCAACAATTCCAATCTAAGGAAACTAAAGTGTTCAGCGCTGGTAAAGGGAATAAAAAACCTTTTAATAATAATAATCAAAATCGCAATAATAATAACAACCGGAAAAAGAACCACACACCGGTTCAGCAAGCACAGCCTCAGGTAAAGAAAGTAAAAGAACTGCCGGCTAAAATTACTTTTAGTGAATCTCTGACTGTAGGTGAACTTGCTAAAAAGATCTACCGTGAACCTTCTGAAATTATTAAAAAGCTCTTTTTACTAGGCGTTATGGCGACAATTAATCAAGTCTTAGACAAGGACGCCATTGAATTAATCGCTGGTGAATACGGAGTAGAGGTTGAAGAAGAAGTAAAAATTGATACGACCGACCTTGAAGTTTATTTTACTGAAGATGAGTCTAATGACCTTATTGAAAGACCATCAGTTGTAACAATTATGGGTCACGTTGACCATGGGAAAACAACATTGCTTGATTCCATTCGTCACACTAAGGTAACCGAAGGTGAAGCTGGTGGAATTACCCAGCATATTGGTGCCTACCAAGTTGTTGAAAATGGAAAGAAGATAACATTCCTTGATACACCGGGACATGCAGCCTTCACAACGATGCGTGCTCGTGGTGCAAAAATCACAGATATCACAATCCTAGTAGTAGCGGCTGATGACGGTGTTATGCCGCAAACGGTTGAAGCCATTAACCATGCTAAAGCTGCTGAGGTTCCAATTATCGTTGCGGTTAATAAAATGGATAAAGAGGCTGCAAACCCGGATCGTGTTATGCAGGAACTTACCGAGCACGGATTAGTTTCTGAAGCTTGGGGAGGAGATACGATTTTCGTTCCAATTTCTGCGAAAAATGGTGATGGGATAGACAGTTTGCTTGAAATGGTTCTACTTGTTAGTGAAGTGGAAGAATTTAAAGCAAATCCAAATCGTAAAGCTGTTGGTACCGTTATTGAAGCCCAATTAGATAAAGGCCGCGGTTCAGTTGCTACACTCCTCGTTCAGAACGGAACACTGAAGATTGGTGATCCAATTGTTGTTGGTAACACTTATGGCCGTGTTCGTGCAATGGTGAATGATTTAGGACGCCGTGTTAAAGAAGCTGGACCATCAACACCAGTTGAAATAACTGGCCTAAGTGATGTTCCGCAGGCTGGTGATCGTTTCGTCGTATTTGATGATGAGAAAACAGCTCGTCAAGTTGGTGAGGCACGTGCACAGCAGGCATTGGCAGTACAGCGCGGTGAAAAATCAATTGTCAGCTTAGAAAATTTATTTGAACAGTTAAAGCAGGGAGAAATGAAGGATTTAAACATTATCCTAAAAGCTGATGTTCAAGGTTCAGCTGAAGCTGTAGCAGCTTCTTTGCAAAAAATTGATGTTGAGGGTGTTAATATCAGAATTATTCATAGTGGTGCAGGTGCCATTAATGAGTCAGATATTACGCTTGCCTCCGCTTCTAATGCGATTGTAATAGGCTTTAATGTACGCCCTGATGTAAATGCCAAACGTGCAGCAGAGCAAGAAAAAGTTGATGTTAGGCTTCACAGCATTATTTACAAGGTTATTGAGGAAATTGAATCTGCTATGAAAGGTATGCTTGATCCTGAATTTAAAGAAAAAGTAATTGGTCAAGCGGAAATTCGTCAAACCTTTAAAGTATCAAAGGTTGGAACGATAGCTGGTTCTTATGTAACAGACGGAAAAATTACTCGTGATAGCGGAATTCGTTTAATTCGTAACGGTGTGGTTGTTTTCGAAGGTCAAATCGATGCACTGAAACGTTTTAAAGATGATGCTAAAGAGGTTGCACAAGGTTATGAATGTGGAATCACCATTAAAAACTTCAATGATGTAAAAGAAGGAGATATTATTGAAGCTTTCATAATGGAAGAAATTGAACGTAAATGATTGTAGGAACAGCCGTTTGTGAATGTATCATCTATGATGCTCATTCTTTAAAAGAGAAACGTGCCGTTTTGCAGCGGATTCTAACCAGGTTAAAACAAAAATTTAATGTATCAGTTTCAGAGGTAGACTATCAGGACATGTGGCAGAGAACGAAAATTGCTATTGCAGCGGTAACGTCCTCTCGTGTAATGACTGAAAGAGAACTTCAAAATGCACTTAAATTAATTGATTCTTTTCCTGAAATAGAAAGAACAATCACCGATATAGAATGGCTTTAAGTTAAGAGGTGAAGTGATGAGTCACAGAGCAAATCGTGTTGGAGAACAAATGAAAAAAGAACTAAGTGAGATCATTGGCCGAAAAATCAAAGATCCACGGATCGGTTTTGTTACGGTTACAGATGTTCAAGTATCTGGAGATCTTCAACAAGCTAAGGTATATATTTCTGTTTTGGGCGATGAAGAACAAAAGGAAAACACATTGAAAGGTCTTGCGAAAGCGAAGGGATTTATCCGAACTGAAATTGGACATCGTATTCGTTTACGTAAAACACCTGAGATCCTTTTTGAATGGGATGAATCAATGGATTATGGAAATCGTATTAATTCCCTCATTCATCAATTGCACCATGAAGAAAAAGGCATGGAAAAAAATGAAGAAGAATAAATGGATAGACACATGTCTATCCATTTTTTTCGATATAAAATAAAATTGAGGTGTTTGTGATGGAAGGAATATTACCTTTGTACAAACCTGCCGGGCTGACGTCACATGATTGTGTATTTAGACTTAGAAAGATTCTCAGGACGAAAAAAGTAGGACATACCGGTACTCTAGATCCTGATGTAACCGGAGTTCTTCCTATTTGTATAGGGAAAGCAACAAAAGTAGCTGAATACATAACAGATGCTGGAAAAAGTTATGAAGGAGAAGTAACGATAGGTTTCTCCACTACAACAGAGGATGCTTCAGGTGAAAAGGTTGAAGAAAGGAAGGTAGAAAGATCCATAAATAGGACAGAAATACTACAAGTCCTTCATTCTTTAACAGGGGAAATCAAACAAACCCCACCAATGTATTCTGCAGTAAAAGTTAATGGTACTCGGCTATATGAATATGCACGTAAAGGAATAGAAGTGGAACGTCCTACTCGAAAGGTGACGATTTATTCAATTGATTTGCTGGATGATCGTGATGAATTTTCAGGAGAGCTGATTACCTTTCGGTTTAGAGTAAGCTGCAGTAAGGGAACATATATCAGGACACTAGCTGTCATGATTGGTGAAAGTCTGGGATACCCTGCACATATGTCAAACTTAGTCAGGGTCCAATCCGCTGCATTTACCATTGATGATTGTTTGACATTTGAAGAGATTGAAAAGTTAATGGAAACTGGCACGATTTCGACTTGTTTAAGACCCTTAGAAATGGCACTTTCTCATTTGCCGAAATACATAATAAATGATAAAGTAGCAGAGAAAGTGAAAAATGGCGCACTTTTACCAATACCAGAGCATTTAAAAAATACTAACGGACCTATTAGCGCTGAGACAGAAGAAGGCAAAGCTCTTGCCATTTATTCGGCACACCCGAACAAGCCAGGGCTCTTAAAACCAGTTAAAGTGCTGCGTAATGATCAAGGTTAAAAAGGTTACGGTCAAGAAAAGGTGAGTTTCATTTGGAAGTAATAAAGTTAAATTATCCATTAAATTTAAATAAAATAGGATTACCACCGTTATCTATGGCACTGGGCTATTTTGACGGAGTCCATCGCGGCCATCAAAAGGTTATTCTTGAAGCAAAACAGCAAGCTGATCAAAAAGGGCTCCTGTCAGCAGTGATGACGTTTGATCCTCACCCATCTGTCGTGTTAGGGAAAAGTGAAAAGCATGTTCAATATATAACACCCATAGCTGATAAAATTAACCTAATTGAGGCAATAGGCATCGATTATCTTTTTATTGTCCATTTTACCTCAGAGTTTGCTAACTTGCTGCCGCAAGAGTTTATTGACCAGTATGTTATTGACCTTAATGTAAAACATGTCGTTGCTGGATTTGATTTCTCTTATGGTCGTATGGGAAAAGGCACGATGGAAACCTTGCCATTCCATTCGAGAGAAAAATTCAATTTTACAGTTGTTGAAAAATTGACCTGCGGCGCTGAAAAGGTAAGTTCAACACGAATTCGTCAATTTATTAGAGAAGGCAATACTGTTGAATTGCCAGGGCTGCTCGGCAGGTTCTATATAACGGCAGGTGAGGTCATCCACGGTGATAAAAGAGGCAGGACGATTGGATTTCCAACTGCAAATGTTGAAACATTTGATGAGTATATTTTACCGCCGCTTGGCGTTTATGCAGTAAGAATCAAGATAGGTGAAAATTGGTATGAAGGTGTTTGTAATGTAGGTACAAAACCAACCTTTAATATGGATGCTTTTAGGGTATCAGTGGAAGTAAATGTTTTTCATTTTGACCAAAGTATCTATGGTGAACATGTCATTGTTGAATGGCACAAATACCTTCGTAAGGAACAAAAATTCTCCGGAATAGAAGAACTCGTTTCTCAAATCGAAAGAGATAAACAGAATGCAATTCAGTATTTTAATAAAATCGACAAACACTTACTAAATGATTGCGAAAAATAGCTTTTTATTAGGTTAGAACTTGCTTTTTGCCGCGAAACGTTGTATTCTTATTAACGTATTAAAAATAACCTTTGCTTGGCAAGTCGAGTCACCGACGCTTGCTCAGTAACAGGGGATAGTAAATTTAGGAGGTGAATAGGATGGCAATCACTCAAGAACGTAAAAACGAACTAATCAATGAGTACAAAACTCATGAAAACGACACTGGATCTGCAGAGGTTCAAATCGCTGTCCTTACTGAATCAATCAACAATTTGAATGAGCACTTACGTACTCATAAGAAGGACCACCACTCACGTCGCGGTCTGTTGAAAATGGTTGGTAAGCGTCGTAATCTTTTAACGTATCTACGTAACAAAGATGTTCAACGTTACCGTGTATTAATCAATAAGCTAGGACTTCGTCGATAATCAAAAGAAGCGGGATTTTTCCCGCTTTTTTGTTAGGTTTAAAAAGGAAAGCGGAAGCGCCTTCGGAACAAGCACAGCCTGTTCCTGCGAAGTTTATTCAAAGGAGCTTTCCTTAGTGCACAGCCCCGACAAGCATAAGTCAAGCGCTGGCAGAAGGCGTGCTTTTTGCCTTCCGAAGTGATTGGCTGTAGACCGTAGAGGGGCTAGGCGCTGGAGCTAGACAAAACAGGACTAGATTGAAATAATCTCTTATACATATTTTAAGTCGCAGAATTTTGTGCATACTATAAGTATATTTGTATTGATATCATAAGCTAAAAAAGCTTTTATATTAGAGAATTAGAGCGATACTTTTCGCAATATCCTCTAGTGTGATTTGGATAGAGAGGGGTAAAATAATGGAACAAACGAAACATGAGTATTCCATGGATTGGGCTGGCCGTAAATTAACCGTTGAAATTGGCCAATTAGCCAAACAGGCAAATGGAGCGGTAATGGTCCGTTATGGAGATACAGCAGTTTTAAGTACAGCAACAGCTTCAAAAGAACCAAAAAACTTAGACTTTTTTCCATTAACATGTAACTATGAAGAAAGATTATATGCAGTAGGGAAAATTCCTGGGGGTTTTATTAAACGTGAAGGTCGTCCCAGCGAAAAAGCAATTTTGGCAAGCCGACTAATTGACCGCCCAATTCGCCCGCTTTTTGCTGAAGGATTCCGTAATGATGTCCAAGTCATTAGTATTGTTATGAGTGTGGATCAAGACTGCTCGTCAGAGATGGCTGCAATGTTTGGATCTTCTTTAGCACTTTGTACATCTGACATTCCATTCGAAGGTCCGATAGCAGGAGTAGTCGTTGGTAAAATTGGTGAGGATTTTGTTATCAATCCAACAGTAGAACAAGCTGAACAAAGCGACATTCACCTCACTGTTGCAGGAACCAAAGATGCGATCAATATGGTTGAAGCTGGAGCAGATGAAGTTTCGGAAGAAGTCATGCTGGAAGCTATTATGTTTGGACATGAAGAAATTAAACGACTTATTGCCTTCCAAGAAAAGATTATGGCTGAGGCGGGCAAGGCAAAACGAGAAATAACTCTTTACGAAATTGATAAAGAGCTTGAAGCCGAAGTAAGAGAAATGTGCGAAGCGGATATGGTAACTGCCATTCAAGTTCAAGAAAAACATGCTCGTGAAGATGCCATTAAAGAAGTGAAAAATCGTGTCATTGCTAAATTTGAAGAAAATGAGGCAACAGACGATGATTTGAAGCAAGTAAAACAAATATTAGACAAAATTGTTAAAGGTGAAGTTCGCCGATTAATTACAGTTGAGAAGATTCGTCCGGATGGTCGGAAAATCGATGAGATACGCCCACTTTCATCACAAATAGGTATCTTGCCGCGTACCCATGGCTCTGGATTGTTTACTCGTGGACAAACTCAAGCCTTAAGTATTTGTACATTAGGAGCAATGGGAGATGTGCAAATATTAGATGGTCTTGGTATTGAAGAAGAGAAGCGTTTCATGCATCATTATAACTTCCCTCAATTTAGTGTAGGGGAAACTGGACCTATTCGTGGACCAGGTCGTCGTGAGATTGGACATGGTGCTCTTGGTGAACGTGCCTTAGAACCAATTGTTCCATCAGAAAAGGATTTCCCGTATACGATTCGTCTTGTTTCTGAAGTACTTGAATCCAATGGTTCTACTTCTCAAGCAAGTATATGTGCAAGCACACTTGCAATGATGGATGCTGGTGTTCCAATAAAAGCACCTGTAGCTGGAATTGCAATGGGTCTTGTTAAATCTGGCGAGCACTATACGGTATTATCTGACATTCAGGGAATGGAAGATCACCTTGGAGATATGGATTTCAAAGTGGCAGGAACTGCTAAGGGAGTAACTGCTTTACAAATGGATATCAAGATTAAAGGACTTTCTCGTGAGATCTTAGAAGAAGCACTTCAACAGGCTAAAAAGGGAAGAATGCATATCCTTGATTCTATGCTTGCAACCATTTCAGAACCAAGAAGTGAACTTTCTAAGTTTGCTCCAAAAATCTTAACGATGAAAATTAACCCAGACAAAATCCGTGATGTTATTGGACCAAGTGGTAAACAAATCAATAAAATTATTGAAGAAACTGGCGTTAAGATTGATATCGAACAAGATGGAACAGTATTCATTGCTTCAAGTGATCAAGAAATGAATCAAAAAGCAAAGAAAATTATCGAAGATATTGTCCGTGAGGTTGAAGTTGGGCAAATGTACCTTGGTAAAGTGAAAAGAATTGAGAAATTCGGTGCTTTCGTGGAAATTTTCGCCGGTAAAGATGGACTTGTCCATATTTCTGAATTGGCTGAAGAGCGAGTTGGAAAAGTGGAGGATGTCGTTAAAATTGGTGACGAAATTTTAGTGAAAGTTACTGAAATTGATAAGCAAGGACGTGTTAACCTGTCACGTAAAGCCATATTAAAGGAACAACGTGAAAAAGCCGAGAAGGCAGCGGAAAAACAATAAGTCTGTCTCGCAAGCACAATAGGAAGGTCAGGGGTAACCCTGACTTTTTCAATGTTAATTCTATCCCGCACTAAGGAAAGCTCCTTCGAATAGTCATCGCAGGAACAATCTGTGCTATTCTGAAGGTGATTCCGCTTTTAGTTCTACCTTGTCCTCTTTATTCATATATTCTGTATGAAGGGGGAAGGTAAATGAAGAAGTTAAGTTTAATCGCTTTCTTTTTATTAGCAGCATGGTTTTCGGTTAACAATCATCTTGTTGGTACATACGTGGCTTCACTGAAAGATAACGTGCTGGCTGTAGGAAAGCAAGAAAATCCTTTGTATCAAAGTATTGTAAAAAATGCTTCTACATATGAAATACCACCTTCCGATGCAAAAATCGATAGAGTGTGGAAAGCAATCCCAGGTTATAATGGGGTAACTGTTGATATTGACGCTTCCTATAATAATATGAAGAAAACTGGATCTTTTGATGAAAAAAAGTTGGTATATAAACAAATTGAACCCTCTGTTCATCTAAATGATTTGCCTCCATCTCCAATTTACCGTGGACATCCAGATAAGCCAATGGTCAGCTTTATCATTAATGTAGCATGGGGAAATGAATATTTGCCCGATATCCTAGCTGCCCTTAAAAAACATCAGGTTTCAGCAAGTTTTTTCCTAGAAGGAAATTGGGTGAAGAATAATCCCGATTTAGCAAAAATGATTGTTAGCGCTGGCCATGAGGTTGGAAACCACTCGTATTCACATCCTGATATGAAAAGGTTAGCTGCCTCCCAAACAAGGGAACAACTAATAAGGACAAACGAAGTAATTAAAGCTGCAACTGAGAAAAAAAGTGAATGGTTTGCTCCCCCGAGTGGGAGTTATCGTGATGAGACGGTAAAAATAGCGGCTGAATTAAATATGAAGACAGTCATGTGGACAGTAGATACGATTGATTGGCGGAAACCTACACCAGATCAATTAATAAATCGGGTAATCTCAAAAATTGATAAGGGTTCTATGGTACTCATGCACCCAACAGAATCTACAGCCCAATCGCTTGACCGGCTGATTACAATGATTGAAGAAAAAGGTTTAATCATTGGTACTGTAAGTGAATTAATGAAAGAAGAAAGAATCATGAAATAAAGTGGACGGTGTTTTCAGATAATAAAGGAAAATAGCTATGCTAAATTCCGCTTTTCTATAGACAGGAGGATTTTGATGATTAACAGATATTCTTGCAAAAATGGAGTAAGAATTGTATTAGAAAATATTCCAACAGTAAGATCTGTAGCCATTGGAGTATGGATTGGTACAGGTTCAAGAAATGAAAATCCCCAAACAAATGGTATTTCACACTTTTTAGAGCATATGTTCTTCAAAGGAACGAAGACACGATCAGCGAAAGAAATAGCTGAATCCTTTGATAGTATTGGCGGCCAAGTGAATGCTTTTACCTCAAAAGAGTACACATGCTATTATGCCAAAGTACTGGATACACATGCACAATTCGCTTTAGATGTATTAGCTGATATGTTCTTCAACTCAACCTTTGTTGAAGAAGAATTAAATAAAGAAAGAAATGTCGTTCTTGAAGAAATTAAAATGTATGATGATACTCCAGATGATATTGTTCATGATTTACTCAGCCGTGCTATTTATGAAAATCATCCTCTCGGGTACCCTATATTAGGAACTGAAGAAACACTGAATACGTTTACAAGCAATACTTTAAAAGAATATATTCACAATCATTACACACCTGAAAATGTTGTGATTTCGATAGCTGGTAACGTTTCTGATAATTTTATTAGGGAAGTTGAGAAATATTTTGGATCGTATGAAGGTGGAAACAGTGCCATTACCGAAAATATTCCTACCTTCCATTCCAATCGATTATCCCGTAAAAAAGAAACGGAACAAGCACATCTGTGTATTGGTTTCGAAGGTTTAAAGATTGGTCATGAAGATGTCTACAGCTTAATTATTTTAAATAATATTTTAGGCGGCAGTATGAGCAGCAGGCTTTTTCAAGAAGTCCGTGAGCAGCGCGGTTTAGCTTATTCTGTTTTTTCTTATCATTCGGCATATCAGGATAACGGTGTTGTGACAGTTTATGGCGGGACAGGAGCTAAGCAGCTGAATGTATTATTCGAAACAATTCAGGAAACGCTTGGAAAATTAAAACAAGATGGTATCACAGAAAAGGAATTAGTCAATAGTAAAGAACAATTAAAAGGAAGTTTAATGTTAAGTTTGGAGAGCACCAATAGCAGGATGAGCCGGAATGGAAAAAATGAACTACTCTTAAAACGTCATCGTTCTCTTGATGAGATTATTGAACAAATTGATCAAGTAACAAAACAAAGTGTGGATGGTATGGCAAATTCTGTGTTTACAGACAAGTACTCAGTATCCTTGATTAGTCCTGACGGAGAATTGCCAAAAAATTTAGGGTAACAGATGAAAACAGTTCAATGTGAACTGTTTTTTCTTTTATCGTCTAGCGAGCCCCTGTTCAAGGCGCTTTCGCTTTTCTTAGTCTAAATTAGGACTTCCATCGATAAACATATAGTAAAGAATGTTATGAGAGGAGTACTATACAATGAGGTTAAGTGAACTAAGTGGTAAAGAAATTGTAGATGTAAAAAAGGCAGAGCGGTTAGGAGTTCTTGGACAAACAGACCTTGAAATCAATGAAAGCACTGGACAAATTCAGGCATTATTGATCCCATCTTCTTTAAAATGGTTTGGATTTAGAAAGCAGGGTGGAGAAATTAGAGTGCCCTGGCAGCATATTAAGAAAATAGGATCTGATATGATTATTATTGATGTACAAGAAGAAGAGTAAATTTCATATGGTTAACAAAACTTAAAAGCCCAAGCAAATTAAATTTGTTTGGGCTTTTTTATTTATCTGTTGATGGAAAACTCACAGATTGAACCTCTCTTACATAATATGTTGAAGTAAAAGAAGAAAAAGACTTCTGTTTGGATTTTTTGAAAAGAAGGTGAATGATTTCATGCTGACAGGGATGCAGATAGCCGTGATCGGTGGAGATGCAAGACAGCTGGAAATTATCCGGAAGTTAACCGAGTTAGATGCAAGGTTATCATTAATAGGCTTCGAGCAGCTTGACCACGCGTTCACTGGCGCTGTGAAGGAAAAGTTGGATGAAGTCGATTTTACAAATATGGATGCCATTATCTTACCGGTACCCGGTACAAATTTAGTGGGGCATGTTGAAACAATCTTTTCCAATGAAAAGGTTACTTTAACAGCCGAAATGCTTTTGAAAACACCTGATCATTGTACCATTTACTCAGGAATTAGTAATGCTTTTTTAAACGATATTACGAAGGAAGCAAATCGTCAACTGATTCAGCTTTTTGAAAGAGATGATGTGGCCATTTACAACTCCATTCCAACGGTGGAAGGAACTATTATGATGGCTATCCAGCATACAGATTTTACAATTCATGGTTCAAATATTGCTGTATTAGGACTAGGAAGAGTGGGGATGAGTGTAGCACGAACCTTCCATGCACTTGGAGCAAAAGTAAAAGTGGGTGCAAGAAAAAGTGAACACCTTGCTAGAATCACCGAAATGGGTTTAACCCCTTTTCATTTAAACGAATTAGATAAAGAGGTTAAAGATACAGATATTTTAATTAACACGATCCCTCTCTTAATTGTGAGTGCTTCCGTTATTTCCAAAATGCCCGCTCATACGCTGATCATTGACCTGGCATCCAAACCAGGTGGAACTGATTTTAGATATGCAGAAAAAAGGGGCATAAAAGCTCTGCTTGCACCAGGATTACCTGGAATAGTCGCGCCAAAAACAGCTGGTCAAATACTAGCTAATGTTCTGGCCCAATTGCTTCAAGATGATTCAGTCAAGCGAAAGGGGAAAATCAAATGAGTTTAAAAGGGAAAAAGATAGGCTTTGGGTTAACAGGTTCACATTGTACGTATGATGCTGTATTTCCGGAGATCGAGAAGTTAGTTCTAGCAGGTGCCGAGGTTTTACCGGTCGTTACATTTACGGTAAAAAATACAGAAACACGTTTTGGAAAAGGTGAGGATTGGATTCAAAGGATAGAGGATTTAACAGGAAACAGAGTCATAGACTCAATTGTTAAGGCTGAGCCATTAGGTCCTACAATTCCTTTAGATTGTATGGTTATTGCCCCAATGACAGGTGTTTCAATGAGTAAATTTGCAAACGCCATGAATGATAGTCCTGTATTAATGGCTGCAAAAGCCACATTGAGAAATTTAAAACCGGTGGTACTCGGAATTTCTACAAATGATGCTTTGGGATTAAATGGAGTTAACTTAATGAGATTAATGGCAACAAAAAATATTTATTTTATACCGTATGGCCAGGATGACCCTATCAAAAAGCCTAATTCGATGGTGGCAAGAATGCCGATGTTAATGGAAACCGTTGAGGCTGCTCTTTCTGGCAGGCAAATTCAACCAGTTCTAGTAGAAAGATACAAGGATATAGACTAATTCAAACTCCTTTCATTAAATATGGTTTTTTCTTTCAAGGAATATGTTAATATATTTATAATTCAATCATCAGTGGGACCTATGATCTCGCTGATGAGAATTTATTTTAACTATTTCTGATTCTTATACTATTGAAACAGAAAAGACCAATAAATAGATGCAAGATTGAAGGGAGTACTAGAAAATGAATCAAATTAGTGGTTATCATGTTGCAGTTGTAGGTGCTACAGGAGCGGTGGGTCAACAAATGATCCAAACGTTAGTTGAACAAAAATTCCCGATTAGGCAATTGACCTTATTATCTTCTGCACGTTCAGCTGGTAAGAAAGTTACAATTGATGGGGTAGAGCATACGATTCAAGAAGCTAAGCCTGAAAGCTTTGCTGGCGTGGATATTGCTTTATTCTCGGCTGGCGGCAATATATCAAAAGAACTTGCTCCTGAAGCAGTAAAGCACGGTGCTATCGTAGTCGACAACACAAGTGCATTTAGAATGGATCAGGATATTCCGCTCGTTGTACCTGAGGTAAATGAAGATGACCTGCTTAAGCATAATGGCATTATTGCTAACCCTAACTGTTCTACCATCCAAATGGTGGTTGCGTTAGAGCCAGTTAGACAAAAATATGGACTTAAGAAGGTTATCGTTTCAACCTATCAAGCAGTTTCTGGTGCTGGTGCTGTTGCGATTGAGGAATTACAGAATCAAACAAAAGCGATTCTTAATGGTGAGCCGGCAGAGCCAAAAATATTACCTGTAAAAGGTGACAAGAACCACTATCAAATTGCTTTTAATGCTATACCACAAATTGATAAATTTACGGAAAACGGCTACACATATGAAGAAATGAAAATGATAAATGAAACGAAGAAGATTATGCATATGCCTGAGCTTCCAGTTGCGGCAACTTGTGTAAGATTGCCTGTAGCAGTTGGTCACTCTGAATCTGTTTATTTTGAAATTGAAGCAGATGGAATTAGTGCAAATGAAATGAAGGAACTTTTAAAAACAGCACCGGGTATAGTTTTGCAGGATGATCCAGAAAATCAATTATATCCAATGCCTGCGAATTGCGTCGGAAGTAATGATGTTTTTGTAGGTCGAATTCGCAACGATTTAAATGAAAGTCGTGGTTTCCATATGTGGGTTGTTTCTGATAATTTACTGAAGGGTGCTGCCTGGAATTCAGTTCAAATAGCAGAAAGTTTAATAAAGCTAGGATTAATCAAAGAAAAAAATTAAAGGTCTGATAAAAAAGGCAGGTTTATAAGTCATATGAAAATGATAGTTCAAAAATTTGGCGGAACTTCTGTCAGGGATGAAGCTAGTAGGAAACATGCTAGGAAACATATTGAAAATGCATTAGCAGATGGATATAAGGTTGTAGTGGTTGTATCTGCAATGGGACGGAGTGGTGAGCCTTATGCAACAGATACACTACTCTCATTAATTGGGGGTAATCAAAGCAAGGTTAGTAAACGAGAACATGACTTGCTTTTATCTTGTGGTGAAATCATCTCTAGTGTTGTTTTTGCAAATATGTTGAAGGAAAATAACATCAACGCGATTGCTTTGACAGGGGCTCAGGCAGGATTTAGAACCAATAACGATCATTCACAAGCAAAAATTATCGATATGAAATGTGATCGTTTGCTGCGAGAACTCGAACAGAATGATGTTGTGGTAGTTGCTGGATTTCAAGGCGCGGCCAAGAACGGTGACATCACCACAATTGGACGAGGTGGCAGTGATACTTCTGCTGCTGCTTTAGGTGCGGCTATAAATGCAGAATGGATAGATATATTTACCGACGTGGAAGGAATCATGACAGCAGATCCAAGAATTGCAGAAAATGCTAGACGGCTTTCTGTTGTAACTTATACAGAGCTATGTAACATGGCCTATCAAGGTGCCAAGGTTATTCATCCAAGGGCAGTAGAGATCGCTATGCAGGCTAAGGTTCCGATTCGCATTCGATCAACCTATTCTGATAATTTGGGTACATTGGTTACATCCATCTCGAAAGGATCACGAGGCAGTGATATCAAAGATAGAATGGTTACTGGAATCGCCCATGTTTCGAATGTGACTCAAATCAAAGTATTTGCAAAGAAAGACCAGTACTATCTTCAATCTGAAGTATTTAAAGCAATGGCGAATGAAAAAATCAGTGTGGATTTCATCAACATATCACCTAATAGCGTTGTTTATACGGTGACAGAAGAAATGACTAAAAGAGCCATTGAGGTTCTGCAAGAATTAGGGCATGAACCTGTAGTAGAGCGTCACTGTGCAAAGGTATCAGTAGTTGGAGCCGGTATTGCTGGGGTTCCTGGTGTTACTTCTAGAATCGTTACTGCTCTTTCCGAGAATGGGGTTCGTATCTTACAATCTGCTGACAGCCATACAACGATTTGGGTACTTGTGAAGCAAGACGACTTGGTTAAATCAGTGAATGCATTGCATGACACCTTTCATCTTGAAGAAGAAACACTTGAAACAAAGATTACTGATATCTAATAATGTTATTTGATAATGGCGTTTGAACTCAAATTGCCATTGTCTTATTGATATTCGTAATTGAAAGGAGTAGTAAAATGGTTCATTTTGGACGGGTTTCAACTGCCATGGTTACCCCTTTTGATAAAAAAGGACATATAGATTTTTCTAAGACTACTCAATTAGTAAATTATCTCATCGATAATGGAACGGAATCCCTTGTAGTTGCGGGGACAACTGGTGAATCGCCAACACTGACAAAGGAAGAAAAATTGGCATTATTTAATCATGTCGTGAAGGTAGTGGGAAAAAGAATTCCTGTAATTGCCGGCACAGGCGGTAATAATACCTATGCAACGGTAGAGCTGACTAAAAAAGCAGAGCAGCTTGGTGTAGATGCGATTATGCTAGTAGGTCCTTATTATAATAAACCAAATCAAGAAGGCCTTTATCAACACTTTAAGACTGTTGCTGAAGCCACTTCTTTGCCAGTGATGGTTTATAATATTCCGGGCAGGTCGGCAGTAAATATTCACCCTGATACAATTATTCGGTTATCAAAAATTTCAAATATTGTAGCTGTTAAAGAAGCAAGCGGAGACTTGAATGCTATGACTCGTATTATTGCCAATACGGATAGTGACTTCGATCTCTATAGCGGTGATGACGCTTTAACCGTTCCGGTACTATCCATCGGAGGAGCCGGCGTTGTCTCTGTAGCTTCACATGTGGTTGGAAAAGAAATGCAAGAAATGGTCAGAGCTTATTTAAATGGAGATAACGAAAAAACAGCTAAGCTGCACCAAAAGCTTCTTCCGCTTATGCTGGGATTATTTGCAGCTCCAAGTCCTGGACCCGTTAAAACAGCACTACAGATTAAAGGGCTCGATGTAGGGTCAGTAAGACTACCTCTTGTTCCATTAACTGAACTGGAGCGATCTACTTTAATTAAGTTATTGAATTAATAATAAAAATGCCAATCAAATTAAATTGATTGGCATTTTATTTTGCATTCCGGTACCATACTTCTCTTTGATGTATGATCCTCCTTTTGGAAAATGGTTGTAAAGGTTTTCAGATATCAAGTATAATAGTCATAACTGATTTCGATCGGGCAATATTGAAATGTCGAAGACCTCTAGTGAAGGGCGCTTGAGATAGACAATCAACATAGGAGGAAACGGAAATTGATAAATAGAAAAAATAGTTCCATTAAGATCATCTCGCTTGGTGGTATTGGAGAAATCGGGAAAAACATGTACCTAGTCGAGGTGGACAAGGATATCTTTATTATTGATGCCGGGTTAATGTTCCCCGAGGATGAAATGCTCGGTATTGATATCGTTATTCCAGACATTAGTTATTTAACTGAAAACAAAGAAAGAGTAAAGGCGGTTTTCCTCACACATGGTCATGAAGATCATATTGGTGCTCTTTCTTATCTTCTCCGCCAAATGGATGTTCCTGTATACGGAACAAGACTAACCTTAGCGCTTGCCAATGCAAAGCTTAAGGAGCAGGAATATAGCGGGAAGACAAATTTTATTGAAGTGACATCCGATACAATTGTTCAAATGGATTCGATTGAAGTCAGCTTTTTCAGAACGAATCACAGTATTCCAGATTCTGTAGGTGTTTGTATACATACTTCAGAAGGTATCATTGTTTATACGGGTGACTTCAAATTCGATCAGGCAGCAACAAAGCTGTATAAGCCTGATATTGGGAAAATGGCTGCAATTGGGGAAAAAGGTGTATTGTGTTTATTATCGGACAGTACAGAAGCCGAAAAACCTGGTTACACTATATCCGAGGCAATTGTTGAACGTGAATTATCTACTGCATTATACAATACTAGAGGGAGAATGATTGCTGCCTGCTTCGCCTCTGATATTAACAGGATTCAGCATATCTTTAATGCTGCAAAGGATCATGGACGTAAAGTAGCTGTAGTTGGAAAAAGTCTAGAAAGAATTTATCATATTGCCCTAGACTTAGGCTACCTAGAGGTAGAAGAAGATCTTATAATCCCTCTTAGCGAAATCAATAACTATGAAAATAAGGAAATTCTAGTTTTAATGACAGGAAGTCAAGGAGAGCCGATTGAGGCACTACAAAAAATGGCAAAGCAAACAGCGAAGCATATTAATATTCAGCCAGGTGATACAGTATTAATCGCCGCATCGCCACTAAGGGGAAGTGAATTATTAATATCAAGAACAGTTGATATGCTGTTAAGAGCCGGAGCAAATGTAATTTCAGGAAAAAGGACCATACATGTTTCTAGTCACGGCAGCCAAGAAGAATTAAAATTTATGATTAACTTAATGAAACCTCAATACTTTATTCCTGTTCATGGGGAGTATCGTATGTTGAAGGCACATCGTAAACTAGCACTTGATTGTGGAATAAGTGATGAAAATATTATCATTGCTGACCGCGGAGATGTAGTAGAATTTAAGGATGGAAGGTTAAATATCTCGGGTAAAGTTCCTTCCGGAAACGTTTTAATTGATGGCATTGGTGTTGGAGACGTCGGAAATATTGTATTACGAGATCGAAGACTCTTATCTCAAGATGGTATTTTAATCGTAGTGGTTACCTTAACTCGCCAGGATAAAAGGATAGCAGCAGGGCCTGAAATTATCTCACGTGGTTTTGTCTATGTTCGTGAGTCGGAAAAATTAATGGATGATTCTACAAAATTGGTTTTGGAAATCGTGCAAAAGAACATTTCTAAGGAAGCTTTTGAATGGGCAAGCTTAAAGCAGGATATTAGAGATGGACTAAACAGGTATTTGTTTGAAAAAACAAAAAGAAGACCGATGATACTTCCAATAATTATGGAAGTATAAGATAACTTTCACACAGGCATTGGGGAGACCCAATGTCTTTTTCTTATAACTTTTGATAATTCCACCTTTCAAAGAATGAAATTGTTTCATAGGTCAATACTAACGTTATCATGCGTGAAGGGAGACTTATGATGAATAAGGAGCTACAAAAAGGCGAATCGGAAAATCAAGAAGGGCAAGAACCTCAGAAAGAGGATAAGCCATCTTCTTTAATGGAAAAAATCCAGCAGCTCGGACAAACAAATGTTCCGCAGCTATCCTCCGATTCGAAAATTCATTGTTTGACGATTATTGGACAAATTGAGGGTCATTTAGCTCTGCCTCCACAAAATAAAACGACAAAATATGAACACTTGATACCTCAATTAGTCGCAATTGAGCAAAACCCGAAAATTGAAGGAGTCCTCATTATATTAAACACAGTTGGCGGAGATGTGGAGGCAGGACTAGCGATTTCAGAGATGCTGGCGACGTTATCAAAACCTACTGTTTCAATTGTCTTAGGCGGCGGGCATTCAATTGGGGTCCCAATAGCAGTCTCATGTGACTATTCTTTTATTGCCGAAACAGCCACAATGACCATCCATCCAATACGTTTAACTGGTCTAGTAATTGGTGTGCCGGCAACCTTTGAATATTTAGATAAGATGCAGGATCGAGTAGTTAACTTTGTAACCAAGCACTCGAAAATACCTGAAGAAAAATTTAAAGACTTAATGTTTGCTAAAGGAAATCTTACTCGTGACATTGGAACAAATGTCGTAGGTCCAGATGCAGTGGAATATGGATTGATCGATGAGGTTGGCGGGCTGGGTCAAGCAATGAAGAAACTCAACGAATTGATTGATCAGTCAAAAGTGTCAAACGAGGGGTTGATTCAATGATTCTCTATACCATGATGCCGCAGGAATTAATCTTTCCTACTGAGGCAGAATCCTTAACGAAACAGCAAACAGTAACCTATCAAGGGGTATCGTTAATTGTTGAACAAATTGACTCACAAAATGTACAAGTTGTTCGTGTATTAAGCAGTGATCCGCAGCATTATCTTGACGAACGATTATGTCCTGGTGCTAAAATTTCTTGTGCAAGCATTCAAGGATTGTCCGCAAACTTTTAGGATATTATGGTATAATCAGAATACCAAGCATAAGCAGCCATTCAGGCTGCTTTCTTCCTTTTGTGGATTATTTTTATACGAAATTAAAATCTAAGTTTGATAATGCATAAGGTTGATAATGCTAGTACTACATTTATATAGACAGGTGATTAAATGGCTAAAAGAAAGAGAAGGTCAACAAAGAAAAGGGATAATCATTTAAAAGAAACACTTAAATTCGAATTATCAGCACTGATCCTATTAGCACTTGCGATTATTGCTATAGCGAAATTGGGAGCAGTGGGTGAAGCGTTAGTATTATTTTTCCGCTTCTGGATGGGCGAATGGTATATGCTAAGCTTAATAGGCCTAGTTATATTGAGTGTATATTTAATGTGGAAACGAACTATACCCTTTTTCTTTCATATTAAATTAACGGGTTCATATTTTATTGTTTCTGCCATTCTTCTTTTAAGCCACGTAACCCTATTTCATTTACTAACGAATGATGGGAACTTTAATAATCCTAGTGTGATAAGCAATACATGGGAAATTTTCATAATGGAAGTCAAAGGGGAAACAAGTACTATTGATCTTGGCGGTGGAATGATAGGTGCTGTTCTGTTTGCAATGTTTCATTATCTATTTGCAGAAACGGGAACGAAGATTATTGCTTTTATCTTTATCCTCATTGGATTTATTTTACTTACAGGAAAATCGTTCGGAGAATTTGTTGCAAAAGTAGGAATTACGATAATTGAATTTTCAAAGGGACAATGGAGTGCCTTTCAATTAGATATGGAAGAATGGAAACAGAAGAAACAGGAAAAAAAGGAAGAAAAACGTGTGCAGCGACAACGCGAACGAGAAAACCGTGCTGCGTCAGCATCCGTTCAACCAGAAATCATTACACCCATACCAGGTACTCAAGATGAATTAATAACTCCAGAACCTCTTATTTCAAGTTTTGCCGATCGTGTATATCCCGAAGAAGAACCACCAAAAGCGAAACGAAGAAAAGAGGATTCTAAAAATAAAGCAAATGATCAATCAATAGAGGAAGAGGACTCCACTCCGCCAATTACGTTTACGGAAGTAGAAAATGATGCTTATGAACTACCACCGTTAAGACTCCTTAGGATGCCAAAGAAAACCGACCAGAGTGGTGAGTATGAACTCATACATGCTAATGCGGCTAAACTAGAAAGGACCTTCCAGAGTTTTGGTGTAAAGGCTCGTGTAACCCAAGTGCATCTTGGACCAGCTGTTACCAAATACGAGGTTCATCCAGATGTAGGGGTTAAGGTAAGTAAAATTGTCAGTCTAAGTGATGACTTGGCATTGGCACTTGCTGCTAAAGATATACGGATTGAGGCCCCTATTCCTGGAAAGTCTGCCATTGGAATTGAAGTGCCTAATTCTGAAGTAGCGGTTGTTTCCTTACGAGAGGTACTAGAAGCAACCCAGAATAATAAACCTGAAGCAAAGCTTTTAATTGGTCTTGGCAGAGATATTACCGGTGAGGCCGTGGTAGCAGAATTAAATAAAATGCCCCACCTGCTTGTAGCTGGATCAACAGGAAGCGGAAAAAGTGTTTGTATTAATGGTATTATTACGAGTATCTTAATGAGGGCAAAACCTCATGAAGTAAAATTAATGATGATTGACCCGAAAATGGTCGAGTTAAATGTCTATAATGGTGTCCCTCACTTATTAGCACCGGTAGTTACCGAACCAAAAAAAGCATCTCAGGCGCTAAAAAAGGTTGTTAGTGAAATGGAGAGACGTTATGACTTATTCTCTCATACCGGGACCCGTAATATTGAAGGGTATAACGAACAAATTAAAAGACATAACTTGGAAGAAAATGACAAGCAGCCACTTTTACCCTATATTGTCGTTATAGTAGATGAACTTGCAGATTTAATGATGGTAGCTTCTTCTGATGTGGAGGATTCGATTACTAGACTTGCACAAATGGCTCGAGCTGCAGGAATTCACTTAATTATAGCTACTCAACGTCCATCTGTGGATGTTATCACCGGAGTTATAAAGGCCAATATTCCTTCCAGAATAGCCTTTGCAGTTTCAAGTGCTACAGACTCAAGGACGATTTTGGATATGGGTGGTGCGGAAAAACTGTTGGGCAGAGGAGATATGCTATTTCTACCTGTTGGGTCATCTAAGCCTGTTCGGGTCCAGGGAGCATTTTTATCTGACAATGAAGTAGAAGAAACCGTAAATTTTGTAATTGGACAACAAAAGGCCCAATATCAAGATGAGATGATTCCGGATGATACCCCTGAAGCAGTTGGTGAAGTAGATGATGAACTATACTCAGACGCGGTTGATTTAGTGATAGAAATGCAAACAGCTTCTGTATCTATGCTGCAAAGACGATTTAGAATTGGTTATACTAGAGCAGCACGTTTAATTGATGAAATGGAAGCGCGTGGAATTGTAGGAGCTTATGAAGGCAGCAAACCTAGAACAGTATTACAATCCAAAACAAATGAAGAAGTTAACTAAATTTTGAGCCATTTGGCTCTTTTTTTTTGATAAATACACCTAACTATTATAGGGAATAATAAAATTTAGCTGATTTTAAAGGGAAAAAGACTTATTACTGCAAAAGTTTTTCGACAAAATTTCTTTTTTCGACAAAATATTGAAATACTATTTCCATTAGCCTGAAAAAATGGTATATTAACTTCGATTAGTAGGAATGATTATACATCAGATGTCTGATGTCTTATGAAAGAGCTGGAGGTACCTGCATGTCTATAAAGCTAGATAACCGACATTTATATTTACAAGTAATCGATCGGTTAAAGCAAGATATCGATCAAGGGGTATATAAAGAAAAGGAAAAGTTACCTTCTGAATTCGATCTTGCCAAACATCTTGGCGTAAGCAGAGCCACACTTCGAGAAGCATTGCGAATACTTGAGGAAGAAAATGTCATCATTCGCCGCCATGGAGTTGGCACGTTTGTTAATGCAAAACCACTGTTTACCTCAGGGATTGAACAACTTAATAGTGTCACAGACATGATACTTCAAGCAGGGATGAAACCAGGCACCATCTTTTTAAGTTCATCAACAGTTGGGGCCACAGAAGAGGATATTCGGCGTTTCTCATGTTCTACAAATGAAGAAATTGTAATCATGGAGCGGGTTAGAACTGCAAACGGGGAGCCTGTTGTGTACTGTATCGATAAGGTACCTCAAAGAATCTTGCCAGAAACATTTTCCCATGGAGAGGAATCAATTTTTTCCATTTTGGAAGATGAGGCGAACCGAAAAATTACATACGCGGTTGCTCAGATTGAACCAATTGGTTATCATGAGAAAATTTCCCCAATTTTAGAATGCGAGCCAGAAACAGCTTTGCTTGTTTTGAAACAAATGCATTTCGATGAAATGGATGAACCTGTCCTTTTCTCGGTAAACTACTTTAAAGCAGATAAATTTAGTTTTCGGGTATTGCGAAAAAGATTTTAATTATTTTGCAGGTATGAAAACGTAATCACTGCTTTTTGAAAGTTCCTACTAAATCAAACAATATATAGGGGGTCAAAGGTCTTGAAAAAACGTAAATTTGGCTTGGCTATGTCATTTATTTTAGCTGCAGGCACAATTCTAGGAGCTTGTGGCGGCGGTGACAAAGATACCGGTGGTAAGGATAACGGTAAAGAAGCAGTTAAAATTGGTATGGTTACAGATGCTGGTACAATTGATGATAAATCTTTTAACCAAGGTACTTGGGAAGGGATTCTTCAAGCAAAAGAAGAACTTGGAATCCAAGAAAAATATCTTAAGCCAGCTGGTACTACAGAGGCTGAATACCTAAAAGAAATGGGCAACTTATATGATGCTGGTTATAAATTTATCGTAGCACCTGGTTTCAAATTCGAAACTGCCATATTCCACGCACAAGATAAATATAAAGATGCAAAATTTGTCATTCTTGATGGTAATCCACATTCTGGTGATTTTAAACCAGTTGTTAAGGATAACACAGTTGCGGTTTTCTTCTCAGAACATGAATCAGGTTTCATCGCTGGTGTAGCTACTGCCGTTGAAGTAAAAGAAGGCGAAGCTGGCTTTATTGGCGGTATGGAAATTCCTGCAGTTCAAAAGTTTAACTGGGGCTTCCAACAAGGACTAAAATACGCGAACGAAAACCTAGGTACAAATATTACACTTAAAGCTGAGAACGTAGTTTACCAAGGATCATTTGATAATGTAGCTGCAGGTGGACAAATTGCAGCTCAAATGTATGACCGTGGTGTAGATGTTATCTTCGCAGCAGCTGGCGGTGTTGGTGTAGGAGCAATCAATGAAGCAAAAACTCGTAAGAAAGCTGGAGACGACATTTGGATCGTTGGTGTTGACTCTGACCAATATGCGGATGGAATTTATGAAGGTGAAAAATCTGCAATCTTAACTTCCGCAATGAAGAAATTAGACGTTGTAACGTTTGACATCATTAAACGTGAATTAGACGGTAATTTTCCTGGCGGCGAGACATTAACGTATGATGCGAAAAATGACGGTATTGGATTGCCAGAAGAAAATCCAAACTTGAGTGATGAAGCAGTTGCTAAGGCAAAAGAAGCATTTGATAAGATCAAATCCGGAGATATTAAAGTTTCAGGTGAGCAAGGCAGCTTATTTAAGTAAAAATAGTATAAAAGAGACGGTTTATCTCCCGTCTCTTTTATGTACTTTTGTGACAATAGTGGTTTAATAAATAGCATTTGGCAAAAATTTCTTTTCAATAACCTTGTTGTGATAGGGGGCTCCCTATTTTCATAGAAATTCGAGTCTAAATAAAAAGGTGAGTGCTACTATGAGTTATGTGGTTGAAATGCTGAATATCAGGAAGGAATTCCCTGGTATTGTAGCAAATGATAATATTACCCTTACACTAAAAAAAGGGGAAATACATGCACTGCTGGGGGAAAACGGTGCCGGTAAATCAACTCTAATGGGCGTATTGTTCGGTATGTATCAACCTGAGCAAGGGGTCATAAAAATCCACGAGGAGGAGGTTCGTATTGCAAATCCGAGCGTAGCCAACCAACTTGGTATTGGAATGGTCCATCAGCATTTTAAATTAGTAGAAAATTTTACAGTAACAGAAAATATTATTCTAGGCAGTGAACCATTAAAAGGTATGGTCCTTGATATTGATAGTGCTGCAAAAAGGATTGCGGAATTGTCAAAGCATTATGGTTTAAATGTTGATCCACATGCGAAAATCGAAGATATTTCTGTAGGAATGCAGCAAAGAGTAGAAATTATGAAAATGCTTTATCGCGAAGCTGAAGTTCTAATTTTTGATGAACCGACTGCGGTTCTAACCCCAAATGAAATAGAAGAGCTTATGAAAATCATGCGTAATCTAATTAATGAAGGAAAATCGATTATCATTATCACACATAAGCTGAAGGAAATTAAAGCGGTCGCAGATCGTTGTACCGTTATTCGACGTGGAAAAGGTATTGGAACGGTTAACGTAAAAGAAACTAGCGAGGCACAAATGGCAGAAATGATGGTTGGCCGTCAGGTTAACTTTAAAGTGGATAAGAAAGAAAGTACACCAGGAGATGTTGTACTTCAAATAGATTCTTTATCAGTTAAGAACAGCAGAAAAGTAATGGGTCTTAAAAATTTCTCTGTTGAAGTAAGAAAAGGAGAAATTCTTGGTATTGCTGGGGTTGAAGGGAATGGACAATCGGAACTCGTGGAAGCGATTACAGGACTTCGAAAGGCAGAATCCGGAAAGATTTTATTAAATGGAAATGAAATAACGAATATTCCTATTCGTAAAAGAATCGAAAGCGGTATTGGGCATATTCCGGAAGACAGACATAAACGAGGTCTTGTCCTTGACTATACATTAGAAAATAATATGGTTTTAGAAATTTATAATAAACCGCCATTTGCAAAATATGGATTATTAAATGGTTCTGCTATTAGGAAATATGCTAAAAAAATACTGGAAAACTTTGACGTGCGCTCAGGAGAGGGCGGGGTTTCCATTGCCAGGACATTATCAGGCGGAAACCAGCAAAAGGCTATCATTGGTCGTGAAATGGAATTAGACCCTGATTTATTAATTGCAGTTCAGCCTACACGTGGCCTTGATGTTGGTTCAATCGAATATATCCACAAAAGATTAATTGAGCATCGCGATAAAGGGAAAGCTGTTCTTCTAGTTTCTTTAGAGCTTGATGAGGTACTTCAGCTTTCAGACCGTATTGCTATCGTTAATAATGGTGAACTCATTGGAACGGTTAATGCATCTGAAACGAATGAAAATGAGGTAGGACTGATGATGGCTGGAGTGAATAAGGAGAGAAGCGTATGAGAAACACCATTGTATCTTTAATTTCAATTATTTTAGGACTAATAGCTGGCGGCTTATTGATGCTCTTCATAGGGGCAAGTCCGATTGAAGGTTACACGTATTTATTCCAAGGTGCATTAAAGAATATATCACGTATTGGTGATACTCTTGCAACTGCAACACCACTTATTTTTACTGGGCTTGCTGTCGCGTTTGCCTTCCGTACAGGTCTATTTAATATCGGTGCAGCAGGTCAAATGTTAATTGGCGGTCTTTGTGCTACTGCTGTCGCGTTAACGTTTGATTTTCCAAGACCAATCCTAATCCTAGTAATGATACTAGCTGGTATTGTAGGTGGAGGATTATGGGCATTTATTCCAGGCTATTTTAAAGCAAGATTCAATGTGCATGAAGTAGTATCAACAATTATGATGAACTGGATTGCGTATTGGACAGTTTACTATGTTGTTCCTGGTTATTTTAAAGGTGAATTCCTAGAAACTGAATCACGTAAACTTGCGGAAGATTCTACTTTGAGAACGCCTTGGCTGACAGAGATGTTTCAGGGTTCCTACATTAATTTAGGTTTGTTTTTTGCAGTTATTACTGTACTTATCATTGCATTCATCGTTAATAAAACTACATTAGGATTTGAGTTAAAAGCGGTTGGTTTCAATCGGCACGCAGCTGAATATGCAGGTATGAAAGTTAATCGGAATATCATCTTATCGATGTTAATTTCTGGTGCCCTTGCAGGTCTTGGCGGGGTAGCATTATATACTGGTAATGCTTCCAGCATGCAAATCGGTATTCTGCCAACTCAGGGCTATGATGGGATTGCCGTTGCATTACTTGGGGCAAACTCACCAGTTGGTGTATTCTTTGCAGCACTCCTTTTTGGTATTCTTTATTCAGGTACAGGCTTTATGAATGCGATGATCGAAATCCCACCAGAGCTTGCTAATACAATTATTGCCATTATTATTTATTTTGCTGCTACCAGTGTACTAATTCACCGTCTGCTAAATAAATTCCGTAAGACTCGTTCCAATTCAAATGATGTAAATGGACCTGTTGGCAAGAAGGGAGAAGCATAAAATGTGGACCATAATTGAACAAATATTCCCTTACGCAATTGTTTTTACCATCCCACTTCTCATTACAGCTTTAGGCGGTCTTTTTAGTGAAAGAAGCGGTATCGTTAATATTGGATTAGAAGGTTTAATGATTTCAGGAGCATTTGCGAGTGCACTAACGGTTAACTTTTTGCAGGATAGTATGTCAGGATCAGCGGTATTGTGGGTGGGGTTATTAGTAGCGGCAATAGTCGGTATTTTGTTTTCCCTATTACATGCTTTTGCCAGCATTAATTTAAGTGCTGACCAAGTAATCAGTGGTACAGCGATTAACATGATTGCGATGGCTTTGACCGTATTCTTGGCTCGAAATATAACTGGAAGTGGTAATATTCGTATCACTAGTGGGTTTACACCATTTGATGTGCCAATTTTATCGCAAATTCCAATTATTGGAGATTTACTGTTTACAAAAACGTATGCCACAACTTGGTTTATACTAGTGGTACTACTTATTAGTGCGTTTGTACTAAATAAAACAAAATTTGGTTTACGTTTAAAGTCTTGTGGTGAGTTTCCGCAGGCTGCTCAAGCAGCAGGGATTAATGTAGTGAGAATTCGATATATCGGTGTTATGCTATCGGGTGCACTATCAGGATTAGGCGGAGCAATCATTATTCTAACCTACGCAGGTGAATTTACTGGTTCCGTGTCAGGGCTAGGATTCTTGGCATTGGCTTCCTTGATTTTTGGACAATGGAGACCACTCGGAATCTTAGGAGCAACATTATTCTTCGGATTTGCTAGCACAATCGCTAACGTATCACAGGTTATCCCTGAATTGGCAGTTATTCCGCCAATTATTCTAAAAATTTTCCCATACGTGGTAACATTAATTGCTTTAGTTATCTTTTCTAAATCTTCACAAGCACCTAAAGCAGCAGGAGAACCATTTGATCCAGGAAAACGATAAGATTTGTAAAGTAGAAAAGGCTGGCTTATCTGTCAGCCTTTTTTGTTTTGTTAATAGCAGGGGTTTTAGCTTGTAAAAACCAAGCCTGGCAAATTATAGTAAGAATAAGTGTTAAATACATTGGAAAAGATGTAAAATAACCGGATGAATGTTTACATATATAAATAAGAAAGATTTGAAATCTAAAGGAGGCAATTAGATGGGTTCAACTACGGAAAAAATCACCAATATGCATGGCTACAAACTCCATGTCATTGAAACCAATAAATACAAAACAAATACATTTGTTTGGAAAATGAAAGCACCACTAACAAAGGAAGATGTAACGAAACGAGCATTGCTTCCTCAAGTATTACAAAGCAGCTCCTCGAAATACCCGACAACTACGGCTTTACGTTCTTATTTAGATGAATTATATGGAGCTACACTATTTATTGATTTAGCAAAAAAAGGTGAATATCATATTATCAGTTTTACTCTTGAGATTGCAAATGAGAAATTTTTAAGTGACCCCGCCCCATTAATGAAAAAAGGTTTCGAACTTCTTTCAGAAGTTTTAACAAAACCGAATGTTTCCGGCAATGCTTTTGATCAGGAAACAGTGAACAAAGAAAAGAGGACCTTAAAACAGCGTATTCAATCTGTGTATGATGATAAAATGCGTTATTCCAATGTCCGCCTGCTGAAAGAAATGTGTAAAGGTGAGCCATATGCTCTGCAAGTGAATGGTGAAGCCGAGGATGTGGATGCTATCACTGCAAGTAATTTATACGACTATTTTAAAAAGGCCTTTTCCGAAGATGAAATGGACCTTTATGTAATTGGTGATGTAAAGGAAGAAGAGGTAAAAAGCATTGCGAATGAACTTCTTTCTTTTGAAAACCGCACACCGAAAAAATTTCAGTCAAAAGAAATTCTGAAAAAAGAGCAGGTACAAGAAATTAAAGAAGAGCAGGATGTAAAGCAAGGAAAATTGAATATTGGTTATCGTACGAATATTGTTTATGGAGACAGTGATTATTTTGCTCTTCAATTGTTTAATGGGATCTTTGGCGGCTTTTCTCACTCGAAGTTGTTTATCAATGTCCGTGAAAAGGCAAGCTTAGCATATTATGTCTCAAGCAGGCTTGAGAGCCATAAAGGTCTTATGATGGTCATGTCTGGGATTGACCTTAAGAATTACGATCAGGCTGTGGGAATTATCCGCGATCAATTAGAAGCAATGAAAAAAGGTGATTTTACGGAGCAGGAATTCGTTCAAACAAAAGCAGTAATTCGTAATCAAATTCTTGAAACAATTGACACCTCCAGAGGACTGACGGAGATTCTTTATCATAATGTAGTTGCAGGCAAAGACATTAAACTTGAGCAGTGGATCAATGATATGGAAAAAACGACAATGGATGAAATAGTTGCGGTTGCCAATAAAATTGAACTTGACACTATCTACTTCTTAACAGGAACGGAGGCGGCAAAATAATGGAAAAAATAAATTTTGACCAACTTCAGGAAGAACTTTACCATGAAAAGTTATCTAATGGGTTAAATGTTTATATATTGCCGAAAAAGGGTTTTAATAAGACGTTTGCAACTTTTACGACGAAATATGGATCCATTGATAACCATTTTGTGCCGCTCGGAAAAGAGGGGTTTGTAAAAGTTCCTGATGGTATTGCCCATTTTCTAGAGCATAAGCTTTTTGAAAAGGAAGATGGGGACGTTTTTCAACAATTCAGTAAACAAGGTGCGTCAGCAAATGCTTTTACATCCTTTACAAGAACAGCTTATTTGTTTTCTAGTACATCAGATGTAGAGAAAAACCTGGAAACGTTGGTTGATTTCGTTCAGGACCCGTATTTTTCTGAGAAGACGGTTGAAAAGGAAAAAGGGATTATCGGTCAGGAAATTACCATGTATGACGATAATCCGGATTGGCGCCTTTATTTTGGGCTGATTCAAAATCTTTATCAAAATCATCCCGTTAAAATAGATATTGCTGGTACAATTGAATCGATTTCTCATATTACAAAAGATTTGCTCTATGAGTGCTACAATACCTTCTATCATCCGAGTAATATGCTGTTATTTATTGTCGGACCTGTTGATCCCAATAAATTTATGGATCAAGTCAGAGGTAACCAAGCAAAAAAAGAATACAAAGAGATGCCAGAGATTCAGCGTAAATTTGAAGATGAGCCAGTTCAGGCAGCACAACAGAAGCAAGTGCTAGAAATGAATGTGCAAACCTCAAAATGCTTAATTGGGATGAAAGCACTACATGTGGACCAAAGTGGTGCACAGTTATTAAAGAATGAGTTAACCATGAATGTACTTTTGGATTTGTTATTTGGAAAAAGCTCGGAAAATTATAATCAACTTTATAACCAAGGACTAATTGATGAAACCTTCTCTTATGATTATACCCAGGAACAAGGATTCGGTTTTGCGATGGTAGGCGGAGACACGGAAAATCCTGATAAACTTGCAGAGCAGCTAAAAGATATGCTATTTCAAGCCAAAAACGGAACAGCGTTTACCGAGGATCAATTAGAACGAGCAAAAAAGAAGAAAATTGGCGGGTTTTTGCGTGCAGTGAATTCACCAGAATATATCGCAAATCAATTCACAAGGTATGCCTTTAATGACATGAATCTATTTGATGTCGTTCCAACATTAGAGAAAATTACGCTGGATGACGTTAAATTAATGGCTTCGGAAGTTATTTCAGAAGAACGTTTTTCAGTTTGCCAAGTCATACCTAAAAAATAGTGAAGAAGCGTCGCTAGCCGGCGCTTCTTTCGTTTAAAATGAATAGTAGTTAGAAAGGGAAAGAGTGAGATAAATGGAAAAATATGCACTAATTACTGGTGCGAGCGGAGGCATCGGACAAGCGGTTGCTTTAAAACTAGCTTCTTTAGGGTATCATTTGTATCTGCATTTCAATCAAAATGAACAATCAATACAGAAATTACTTAGAAGCCTTAAACCATTTGGCGGTGAATACATAATCATACAGTCCGATTTAGAAAATCCAGATGGATATAAAAAAATTTGTTCCCAAATTTTCTCACTAGATTCAATCATCCATTGTAGTGGTAATAGCCAGTATGGACTCCTGGTTGATTTAAAACAGGAGGAAATGGAATCCCTAATGAGAGTTCATGTGATGAATCCAGTGATGATCACGAAAGAACTGTTACCGAAATTAATAAAAAAACGATCTGGAAATGTAATTTTTATCTCTTCCATTTGGGGTCAAATTGGTTCCGCATGTGAAGTGGTTTATTCAAGTGCAAAGGGAGCACAGATTGCCTTTGTAAAAGCATTAAGTAAGGAGATGGCATTGAACGGTGTACGAGTTAATTCCATTGCTCCTGGTGCTGTAGAAACGCCGATGATGAGCCAGTTTACAGAAGAGGATAAACAAATCCTTCAATACGAAATCCCGATGGGCAGGCTGGCTCTTCCTGAAGAAATAGCCAACGGTGTGAAATTCTTACTATCAGATGAATCTTCCTATATAACTGGCCAAGTTCTTTCTATTAACGGCGGCTGGCATACATAATTTATACATTTAATTTTCGTGAATAATTTCTTCCCTACCATTGCAAAATAATACTGTACAATAAAAAGGAGGGTTTAATATGTCAGTTTTAGATAACTGGAAGCAATGGGAAGATTTTCTTGCTGATCGTCTTCATCAAGCACAAAATGAAGGGATGAGTGAGGGAGCAATAAGTGCACTCGCTTTACAAATTGGGGATTATTTAGCAGAACAAGTGGAACCTAAAAATGAGCAGGAAAGAATCCTTGCTGACCTATGGTCTGTTGCTGATAAAGAAGAACAACAAGCAATTGCGAATATTATGGTTAAATTAGTTCAAAATAATGGAAGTCGCTAAGAGAGAGGGTTAACCTCTCTTTTTTGTATTTAGATCTAAATTTACCAAAGCTAAATCGGGAAAACCCCTGCTTTTAGGAACCGATTTTATTATTGCATATCTATGAGTTTTTTGGTAAAATATATAGGAACATACGTTTGTCCGAGACCTGAAAGTAGGTGTGAAACATGGCGAAAGTAAAAACTCCTTCATTCATCATCGATGTAGAGATAAAAGGTAAGAATAGAGATTTTTTAAACATCGAATCTGAATTGGAAATTAATCGAGTGATTTATAATACATCACTCGGTGAGTATCTAAAGAGAGAAAAACAAATGAAAAGGACGAAACGATACAAAAAATTAGTCCGTATTTCAAGAGCTATAAAATCACATCTAGCAAGAAATTGTAACAAAGAAAAGATGGAGTATTTTCAAAACGAACAGAAAAACATCTCTGAAGAATTCAAGAAACTTAGAGAAGAATTTGGACTAACAGAGTATTCAATGCACGAATACATAAAAGAAGTTCGAAATCACTTTAACGGTAAAATAAATTCAATCATCGCCCAAAAAACAGCCACAAGAGCATGGAACACGATCAAACAAAAATTGTTTGGCAAAGCGAAAAAAGTGGTATTTGTTAAGCGTGGAGAAATGGATTCTTTTGAAGGCAAAAACAATGAAACAGGTTGGAGATTTAAAAATGGGAAAATAATTTCTAATGATGTGTTATTGGATCTGAAGGTAAAAGAAATGGATATATATCTAAAAGAAGCTTTTCATCTACTAAATTCCCAACAGACATTTCAATACAAGAACAAAGATGGAGAAACTGTTACAGACTTCTTTAGGGTAAAATATGTTCGTATTTTAAAACGAGTCATAAGAGGGACCGTTCGGTACTATGCTCAACTGGTTTGTACGGGTTATCCTCCCATAAAAAAAGACCGGAAAACAGGACAAGTGAAATATCCTTTAGGCAAAGGTCCGCTTGGGACCGACATTGGTACATCCTCGATTGCAATATCAAGTACATCAAAGGTTCTATTGAAAAACTTGGCTGAAAACATAAAAAAGGTTGAAAATGTACAACGAGAAATCAGATTATACAATAGGAAACTAGACCGTTCGAAACGTGCTACTAATCCACAGAACTACGACGAAGCAGGTCGTACTAGGAAAGGTAAAAAGCAGTGGAAGTTTTCCAATAACTTTAAGAAACTAAAAGCTCAATTGAAAGAGATATACCGAAAATTAGCTTTATATCGTAAGTTTAGCCATCAATACGAAGTCAATCGAATGGTTATTTTAGGAGACAGATTCTTTGTCGAAGAAATGAATTTTAAAGCCCTCCAAAAACGTGCTAAAAAGACAGAAGTTAGTGAAAAAACAGGTAAGTATAAAAGGAAAAAACGATTCGGTAAAACCATAGCACGTCGTTCTCCCTCAGCCTTCGTAAGTCTACTTTCAAGAAAAGTCACAGCATTGGACGGGACTTTCATCAAAGTCAAAACATCCTCTTTTAAAGCTAGTCAATATGATCACAAAGCAGACAAATGCAAAAAGAAAGAATTGAAAGAACGATGGCATATATTTGATGATGGTACCAAGGTCCAACGTGATTTATATTCTGCCTTTCTTTTAATGAATTCAGATTTGTTAGGATTGAAATGTGATAGAGAAACTTGCCTAAATACATTTGAGCAATTTTTAACATTTCACGAAGAAGAAATTAAAAAAATTGAAAATGATAATGAGGTAATTTTAAATTCGGGCATTAAATTGAAAGCAAAAAAGACTGCAGGATGTGCAGTCTAACATTCCATTTCATTGCGGCTTGATGTAGCCGAGTTCGAAAGAACAAAAGATGTAGTCGTCAATGGCAACAAAGGTTGCTTTGCCTACAAATGTTCTAACAAAACTAGTTCCAGTTCCTGTTTCCAAAGCCGTTTTCTTCTTAAAGAAAAGTGTGTGTACGAATAGGCGAAGACTAGGAAGTTAGAATCCACTACATTTATGTATGTGGAGCATCAGTTTAATAAGCATTGAACTTGTTTTTGCTTTCATCTTCAATCAAAATCATATATTATAATGGATAGGTGAAATCAAGAAAAATTTGTCGTTACCGATTAGGAGGTTTTTATGGAGAAAAAAGAGTGGTATTTAGAATATGAGATTCAAAAAAACCGTCCTGGTCTATTGGGCGACATCTCTTCATTACTTGGTATGCTGTCAATAAACATTGTCACGATAAACGGAGTGGATGAAGGAAGACGCGGTTTATTAATGTTATCAAAAGATGATAATCAAATAAAACGTTTAGAGTCAATTTTAAATACAATGGACACAATAAAAGTTATAAAGATTAGAGAACCAAAACTTCGCGATCGTCTGGCAGTTCGCCACGGACGTTACATACAGCGTGATGCAGATGATAAAAAGACATTCCGATTTGTTAGGAACGAACTTGGTGTATTAGTTGATTTTATGGCTGAGTTATTTAAGCAGGAAGGGCACAAACTAATAGGGATTCGTGGCATGCCAAGGGTGGGTAAAACGGAGTCTGTAGTAGCTGCCAGTGTATGTGCAAATAAAAGATGGTTATTTGTATCTTCCACTCTTCTAAAGCAAACGATACGGAATCAGCTGATTCAAGATGAATACAACGAAAATAATTTATTCATTCTTGATGGTATAGTTTCTACAAAGCGTGCAAGTGAACGTCATTGGCAGCTGGTACGTGAAATTATGCGTTTACCGGCCGTTAAAGTGGTGGAGCATCCTGATATATTTGTGCAAAATTCAGAGTATACTCTTGATGACTTTGATTATATTATCGAGTTGAGAAGCCACGCAGACGAAGAAATTACATATGACATTGTTGACCAAAATAACTTATTCTCTGGCTCTGATTTTGGAGATTTTGGATTTTAATTAATTGGAAGGTGTTAAAAGGTGACAGAATTAGGTAATCGACTAAAAGAAGCGCGATTAGCCAAAGGACTAAGCTTGGAGGATTTACAATCTATCACGAAGATTCAAAAACGATATCTGATAGGGATCGAAGAAGGCAATTATTCTAGTATGCCAGGTAATTTTTATGTCAGGGCTTTTGTGAAACAATATGCAGAAGCGCTTCAGCTTAATCCCGAAGAAATCTTTGAAACATATAAGAATGAAATTCCAGCAACACATAACGAGGATTTACCCGAACAATTATCAAGAGTAAAAACACGAAAAACTGTTACTGAAGGCTCCTCGAAAATTTTTGATATTATTCCCAAAGTCTTAATTGGGGTCTTTGTTATAGGTGCAGCCGGGCTATTATATTACTTCTTTGTTAATAACGTTGGAGGCAATGGAAATAACGCGATTAATAAAGAGAATGAGCCAGTAAAATTTATCCGCTCTGAAAATCTAGAAAAAGCGGAAGAGACCGAAAAGGATTCAGAAAAAGAAAACGACAAAGAACAAAACGATGAAGAAAATCAGAACGAAGAAGAAAAGACTGTTGAGGAAAATCCTGTAGAAACGCCAAAACAAGAATTAACAGCTGTTCAAAACAGTGGAAAAAACTCTACGTATGATTTGAAAAATACAGATAAATTTGTCGTAAAACTGGTTTCAACAGGGCAAACATGGGTTAATGTTAAAAATAGCAGTGGTAAATCCTTGTTTCAGGGTCTATTATCAACCACTGGTACCCAAAGTACAGAAGTAGATTTAACAGGCGACACCAAAGCAGTCATTGTTGTTGGTAGAGCGGTCGATACTGAAATTTACGTAAATGACCAAAAGCTTGAGTATGCAATCGCACCTGCTGATGTGGTTCAACAGAACATTACGATTCAATATGTTCCGAAGAACGGATAGTCATCGAGTGATGACTATTTTTCGTTCTTAATAATGGTAGTTTACCTAACGATTGTGTTAAAATCTTAAAGCCGATTTTAACGTGGACATAGTTATTTTGTGCTTTAGAATTTAGTTTGCAGGCTCTTTTCTTATTAAATTTATTCTATTTTCTGTGGAAAC
Source organism: Neobacillus vireti (assembly GCF_036962345.1). GTDB lineage: Bacteria > Bacillota > Bacilli > Bacillales > Cytobacillaceae > Neobacillus > Neobacillus vireti_A. The sequence continues at coordinate 144,835 of NZ_JBALNB010000005.1, read as the reverse complement.
TTAGCACAATCATTTGATTTTGTTTCAAATAGCAACAAAGTTTAAGAAAAGAGCATTAATATTACCTGGAGGCAAGAATATGAATGTACCAAATAAAATAACGATATCAAGAATACTATTAATTCCACTTTTCTTGATTATTATGCTTGTACCCTTTGATTGGGGAACCATGCATTTACTAGGGACGGACCTGCCAGTAACACATTTTGTTGGAGCATTAATCTTTATTTTTGCTGCTTCTACAGATTGGGTAGATGGCTATTACGCTAGGAAATATAATCTTGTTACAAATATGGGGAAATTCCTCGACCCGCTTGCCGATAAATTACTAGTTTCTGCAGCGCTGGTTGTCCTTGTGGAGCTTGGCTTTGCACCGTCTTGGATTGTGATTACAATCATAAGCAGGGAATTCGCTGTCACCGGTCTCCGGCTTTTATTGGTAGAGGGTGGAGAAGTGGTAGCTGCTAATAACCTCGGAAAAATTAAAACTTGGGCACAGATTATCGCAATATCAGCACTTTTATTACATAATATTATTTTTGAAATGATAGGATTTCCGTTTGATGATGTAGCATTATGGGTAGCATTAATTTTTACTATCTGGTCTGGCTGGGATTATTTCTCGAAGAATATGCATGTTTTTAAAAATTCTAAATAGAATTTGGGGTAATAGATAATGAATGCAGAAATAATTGCTGTTGGTTCTGAATTACTGCTGGGTCAAATTGTTAATAGCAATGCTCGATTTATTTCGCAACAACTTGCCGAGCTGGGGATTAATGTTTTTTTTCATACAGTAGTTGGAGATAATCCTGACCGGTTAAGTTCTGCGATTGAGATTGCGGAAAAGCGTTCAAATTTGATCATTTTTACCGGCGGGCTAGGACCGACAAAAGATGATTTAACGAAGGAAACGATTGCTCGGCATATCGGGAAAACACTTGTCATGGACCAAGAGGCACTAGAATCTATTGAACTCTATTTTAAAAAGGGAAATAGGGTAATGACTGAAAATAATAAGAAACAGGCTCTTGTTATTGAGGGCTCTACGATTCTGCCAAACCATCACGGCATGGCACCGGGCATGATGATCGGGAATGGAGATTGTCTTTATATGCTTTTACCCGGCCCGCCAAAAGAAATGGAACCAATGTTTTCTAAATTCGGGACGGCTGCTTTGTCAAAACAAGTAAAAACAGAGGAGAAAATCGTTTCTAGAGTTTTAAGGTTCTTTGGAATTGGTGAGGCGGCTTTAGAAACGGAAATCGATGATCTTATCGAGCAGCAAACAAATCCAACCATTGCCCCGCTTGCGGCGGATGGGGAATGTACCTTACGCCTTACAGCGAAGCACCGGGATTTGGATACAGCAGAGTTAATGCTGGACGAAGTAGAGGCTAATATTAATTCTCGCGTAGGGCAGTTTTTATATGGGTATAACAATACTTCGTTAGTAGCGGAACTGATGAAGGTGTTAAAAGAAAAAAATGTTACGACATCAGCAGCAGAGAGTTTAACAGGGGGATTGTTTCAAGAGGAACTTACTAGTTTCCCCGGTGTGAGTGCAGTCTTTAAGGGCGGAGTTGTTTGCTACACGAATGAGGTTAAAAAGAATGTTTTAAAAGTTAAACATGAAACGATTGAAAAATATGGGGTTGTAAGTAAAGAGTGTGCAAGAGAACTGGCTGAGAATGTTGCAGCATTGGTTTCAGCTGATATAGGAATTAGTTTTACTGGAGTTGCTGGGCCTGATGAGCTTGAAGGAAAACCTGTGGGTACAGTTTTCATTGGGATTTCAATAAAGGGAAAGCCTACAGTGGTGGAAAAACTGGAACTAGGCGGTTCAAGGGAAGCAATCCGGAGCCGTTCGGTAAAATTTGGATGTTATTATTTAATAAAGCATTTGAAGGAATCACAGAGAGCTAACTAAGCTCTCTGTGATTTTTTTATCCAATGATATTGTCTGAAAATGAGACAAAATCATAAATTGGAGAAAAAAACGAATGGAAAGAAGATAAATGTCTGGGTGAATTACCTTTTTTTACATGACTTATTGCTCTAAAAAAGTCGAATGAATGTTCGATTTTTTACTCGACAAAAGTCTTAAAAGAGGTTATATTATTAATAGGATTTAATTAAATAGATTTTGGCTATTAACTTTTTGGTTTATATATAAGGGAGGAACTAGTAGTGAGTGATCGTAAAGCTGCCTTAGAAATGGCGCTAAAACAGATTGAAAAGCAATTTGGAAAAGGCTCCATTATGAAAATGGGCGAAAAAACTGATACAAGGATTTTAACTAGTCCAAGTGGCTCGTTGGCACTTGATGCCGCACTTGGAGTGGGTGGATATCCAAGAGGAAGAATTATTGAAATTTATGGACCTGAGAGCTCTGGTAAAACAACTGTTGCCCTTCATGCAATTGCAGAAGTTCAAGCAGCAGGCGGACAAGCAGCGTTTATCGACGCCGAGCATGCGCTGGATCCAGCATATGCTCAAAAACTGGGAGTAAATATTGATGAACTATTGCTATCCCAGCCTGATACAGGGGAACAAGCACTTGAAATCGCTGAAGCACTTGTTCGAAGCGGCGCAATTGATATTCTTGTAGTCGACTCTGTTGCAGCACTAGTTCCAAAAGCAGAAATTGAAGGTGAAATGGGAGATTCTCACATGGGTCTTCAAGCTCGCTTAATGTCCCAAGCACTCAGAAAACTATCTGGTGCCATCAATAAATCTAAGACAATTGCAATCTTTATTAACCAGGTTCGTGAAAAGATTGGGGTCATGTTTGGAAACCCAGAGACAACTCCAGGTGGACGAGCATTGAAATTCTACTCCACTATCCGTGTTGAAGTACGTCGTGCAGAAGCGATAAAGCAAGGAACAGACGTGGTAGGAAACAAAACAAAAATTAAAATTGTTAAGAATAAAGTTGCGCCACCGTTCCGTACAGCTGAAGTGGATATTATGTATGGAGAAGGTATTTCTAAGGAAGGGGAAATTGTTGACATTGGCTCCGAATTAGATATCGTTCAAAAGAGTGGTTCTTGGTATTCATATAATGAAGAAAGAATTGGTCAAGGACGCGAAAATGCCAAGCAATTCTTACGAGAAAATCCAAGTGTTCGTCTTGAAATTCAACAAAAAATCCGTGAACATTTCGGATTAGATGGCGAAAAAGTCGTGACAGAATCCGCTGATGATGATGAGCAGTTTGAATTAATAGACTAAGAAATAGGAGCAAAGCCTGTTTAGGTTTTGCTCTTTTTTTGAAAAAACTTTATATTTATCCATTAAATTGTATTTTAATTCGCGGTATGCAAAATTTCCAAATTGTTAAAATTTGAACAAAGTCCAAATATTTGAAAAAGCTAACAGGAGTTACCCTTGACAATGAATATACACACATTTACAATTAAAATGTATATTTTACATTTTTGTTAATATTACAATGAAAAGCTTGGTGCTTGCTGTATATTGAACCAAACCAATGTACATGCCGACACTTAAAAAAAGTGTAAGAAAAAAGTTCATAGCAAGAGGAGGTGTAACGATGGAACCTATTACTATCATCTCCATTTTGCTTGGCATTATCGTCGGTGCCGTTGTTGGCTATTTTGTTCGTAAATCCATTGCTGAGGCAAAAATAGCAGGAGCAAAGAATGCTGCAGAGCAGATTCTTGAAGATGCAAAGCGTGATGCTGATTCATTGAAAAAAGAAGCTTTGCTAGAAGCAAAGGATGAAATTCACAAGCTTCGTACTGAAGCCGAACGTGAGGTTCGTGAACGAAGAAATGAACTGCAAAAACAAGAAAACCGTTTACTGCAAAGAGAAGAGAATTTAGATCGAAAGGATGAATCGTTAAATAAACGAGAAGTTCTATTAGAAAAGAAGGATGATTCTCTAAACCAAAGACAACAGCATATTGAACAGATGGAAAGCAAAGTGGACGAGCTGGTACGAACACAACAAACTGAACTCGAGCGTATTTCGAGTTTGACTCGTGAGGAAGCAAAGACCATCATTATCGATAAAATGGAACAGGAATTAACCTATGACACCGCGATAATGATTAAGGAAAGTGAAAACCGAGCGAAAGAAGAAGCAGACAAGAAAGCAAAGGAAATTTTATCGCTAGCAATCCAGCGTTGCGCTGCTGACCATGTTGCGGAAACGACTGTATCTGTAGTCAACCTTCCAAATGATGAAATGAAAGGTCGTATTATTGGCCGTGAAGGAAGAAATATCCGTACTCTAGAGACACTTACGGGAATTGACTTGATTATCGATGATACACCAGAGGCTGTAATTCTTTCAGGATTTGATCCAATTCGTCGAGAAACTGCCCGATTGGCACTTGAAAAGTTAGTCCAAGATGGACGTATCCATCCCGCACGCATTGAGGAAATGGTTGAGAAATCTCGTCGAGAAGTGGATGAGTATATCCGTGAAGTGGGTGAACAAACGACTTTTGAAGTTGGAGTTCATGGATTACATCCAGATCTAATCAAAATCCTTGGACGTTTAAAGTTCCGTACAAGTTATGGTCAAAATGTCTTAAAACATTCAATGGAAGTTGCACAGCTTTCGGGCTTACTAGCAGCGGAACTTGGTGAGGATGAAACGCTTGCCCGTCGTGCAGGTCTTTTACACGATATTGGAAAAGCGATTGATCACGAAGTAGAAGGCAGCCATGTTGAGATTGGAGTCGAACTTGCGACAAAATACAAGGAACATGCTGTTGTAATCAACAGTATTGCTTCACACCATGGTGATACAGAACCAACATCGATTATTGCTGTTCTGGTAGCTGCTGCTGACGCATTATCAGCTGCAAGACCAGGTGCACGCAGTGAGACTTTAGAAAACTATATCCGCCGTTTAGAAAAGCTGGAGGAAATTTCTGAGTCCTATGATGGTGTTGAGAAATCCTTTGCAATTCAGGCTGGACGTGAAGTCCGAATTATTGTAAGACCTGATGCCGTTGATGATTTAGCTGCACACCGTTTGGCTAGAGATATTCGGAAACGAATAGAAGAAGAGCTTGACTATCCAGGACATATTAAAGTAACAGTTATCCGTGAAACACGGGCTGTAGAATACGCAAAATAGAGCGATGCTTAAGCATCGCTCTATTTTTTTGGCCATGTTATTATTCATTGTTGTTATTAGTGAAGGTATGAGAATTCATAGGCGGAGAATTTCCGTCTAATGTATATGGGGAAGCAGAAGGATCAGATATAAGCGGAGATATTCCGGTTAACTGCTCTAAATATGACAAAATTCAATGATTTGGATAAAATAACCGGAAAAACTCCGCTTATTTTTAAGCAAATAGGGGTATTTTCAAATTTAGCCGGAGTTTTTCCGTTTATTTTTCTTACACAGTTGAAATCAACAGCCTAATTCAATACAGCCTTTGAAAAAGTAAGCTTACGATTAAATAAAATAAAAATGTGATACAATTATGATTAAAGGCTGTATTCTAAAGATTGTTGTTAAAATCTTAATGCCGATTTTAACGTGGAAATATCTATTTTGTCCTTTAGAATTTAGTTTATAGGCTCTTTTCTTAATAAAGTTTGTTCCAAAAATCAACATATTTTAAGAAAAGAGCCTTATTAAATATAAGCTTTGCGAAAGGAAAACAAATGAACTTATTATTTATTGGAGATGTAGTAGGCTCGCCAGGCCGTGATATGGTGAAAGAGTATGTACCAAAAATTAAGGAAAAATATCGCCCTAATTTTACGATTATTAATGGTGAAAATGCAGCTGGAGGACGGGGAATTACAGAAAAGATTTACCGAGAGTTTTTAAGCAGCGGTGCTCAGGCTGTAACCCTAGGAAACCACGCGTGGGATAACAAGGAGATTTTTGAATTTATCGAAACAGCAAAAAATATGGTACGTCCTGCAAACTTTCCAGAAGGTACTCCCGGAAAAGGGTTAGCTTTTTTTAAGGTGAATGATTTGGAAGTTGCTGTCATCAATTTGCAGGGGCGAACCTTTATGCCCCCATTAGATTGTCCATTTAAAAAAGCAGATGAATTAGTCGAAATCGCACAAGAGCGAACACCTTTTATCTTTGTGGACTTTCATGCAGAGGCTACAAGTGAAAAACAAGCAATGGGCTGGTATCTTGATGGGAGAGTTTCTGCTGTCGTAGGAACACACACACACGTACAAACTGCAGATAGTCGTGTTCTGCCAAACGGTACGGGCTATTTAACCGATGTTGGGATGACAGGTCCATATGATGGAATTCTGGGTATGGAGAGAGAAGCTGTCATCACCAAGTTTTTGACAAGCCTGCCGGTGAGGTTTGAAGTTTCAAAATCCGGTCAAAACCAACTAAGCGGTGTTTATTTGGAACTAGATAGAAAAACGGGAAAATGCAAAAAGATGGAAAGAATTTTAATAAATGAAGATAATCCTTGGTATTCATAACCTTCCAATCTTGGAAGGTTTTTCTTTTGTCCAGCTTCAGCGCCTAGGGACTCGGGGTCATAAGATAAACCGTCAAGAAGGTAAAGACCAACCTTCTCGTCGGCTTATCTTATGCCTGTCGCCCCTAGGAAAAGTTGAACTGCATTTTTCCTGGACAAGGCGCTTCCGCTTTTCTATTTTTATTGCACTTTTTTTGTCCAAGCCGGAATATGTCATTTGTAGAATGAATATAGTAGCAGTGGAAACTTATATACCTGATTTGCTCATGAAACTGCTCATGCCAGGATCGGGATTATACAAGGGGGAGCTAGGAATGGAAATATTAAAGGTTTCAGCAAAATCTAATCCTAATTCTGTAGCTGGTGCACTTGCTGGAGTTCTGCGTGAAAGAGGTGCAGCAGAAATACAGGCGATTGGTGCAGGTGCATTGAATCAAGCTGTTAAGGCAGTAGCGATTGCAAGAGGATTTGTAGCACCTAGCGGAGTTGATTTGATTTGCATCCCTGCGTTCACTGATATTCAGATTGATGGTGAAGAACGCACTGCTATTAAGCTTATTGTTGAGCCAAGATGAAAGAGATAGAATCAAAAATGTGAGACAAATGAAAAAAACAGACGTTTACCTGCTTTCACAAAAGCAGGTATTTTTATGCTCTAAATTTAAATAAATACTATTCTAGCATAGATGAAAACGTTTTCCATGATATAATAAAAACAAACAAATAGTGGGTGAATAATCAAAAAAAGTGCGTATCCATGCAGTTTAGACGCCTGCTTATTAAATCCATTAAATGTCAAATTTTAAATTATAAAAAAATATTCATATTTTAGACAATATTTTAACTGAAAGGGTTGCAATTTTTTGTTTTGAGGTCTAGAATTGTAAGCGTTTAGTACATTCTAAATTCATATTATTTAGTCTTTTAGACTTTAATAGGCTAAATTCTAGTGAATGACTTGGAAAAGTGCTACACTAATAATGATTCATAAAAAAAACCTATTTTTTACATATCCAAAGGGGTGTAAGACATGATCAATCAACTTTCGTGGAAAGTTGGCGGACAACAAGGGGAAGGTATTGAAAGTACAGGGGAAATATTTGCTATTGCATTGAATCGCCTCGGGTATTACTTGTATGGTTATCGTCACTTTTCATCTCGTATTAAAGGCGGTCATACAAACAACAAGATTAGAGTTAGCACAACTGAGGTTCGTTCTATCTCCGATGATCTAGATGTTCTTGTAGCTTTTGACCAAGAAACAATCGATTTAAATTACAAAGAACTGCATAGCAAAGGTGTAATCCTTGCCGATGCGAAATTCACTCCAAAGAAGCCGGAAGATACTGAAGCTTCATTGTATGCGGTTCCATTCACTGAGATTGCTACTGAGTTAGGTACGTCCTTAATGAAAAACATGGTAGCTATTGGTGCAACTTCAGCTGTTTTGAACCTTGATATTCAGGTGTTTGAAGAAGTAGTTCAAGAGATTTTCGGTAAAAAAGGTGCACAGGTTGTAGCTAAAAACATGGATGCCATTAAAGCTGGATTTGATTATATGAAGAAACAGCTTGTTGATGGTGTTGAAATAATGGAACTTGAAAAGGCTGACGGCAAGAAGCGTATGTTCATGATTGGAAATGACGCTATTGCATTAGGTGCCGTTGCAGCTGGATGCCGTTTTATGGCTGCATACCCAATAACACCTGCTTCTGAAATAATGGAATATTTAATTAAGAAGCTTCCTGCTCTTGGTGGTACGGTTATTCAAACGGAAGATGAAATTGCTGCGTGTACAATGGCAATCGGTGCTAACTATGCTGGTGTTCGTACTATTACGGCATCTGCTGGTCCAGGACTATCATTAAAGATGGAAGCAATTGGTCTTTCAGGTATTACTGAAACTCCACTTGTTGTTGTTGATACTCAGCGTGGCGGTCCATCTACAGGATTACCAACAAAGCAAGAACAGTCAGATTTAATGGCTATGATCTATGGCACACATGGAGAAATTCCAAAAATCGTTATTGCTCCAAGTACTGTGGAAGAGGCTTTCTATGATACAACTGAAGCATTTAACCTTGCTGAAGAATATCAATGCCCTGTAATTCTTTTAACAGACCTTCAATTATCTTTAGGTAAGCAAACAGTTGAACCTTTAGGTATGGATAAAGTGGAAATCAGACGTGGAAAGCTTGTTACAGGTGAAATTCCTGAGAATGAAAATAAAGGGTATTTCAAACGTTATGAAGTCACGCAAGATGGTGTTTCACCACGTGTTATTCCTGGTATGAAAAATGGTATTCACCATGTAACGGGTGTTGAACATGATGAAACAGGAAAGCCTTCTGAATCAGCTGTAAACAGGAACGCTCAAATGGACAAGCGATTCCGTAAAATTGAAAATATTCGTTTTAACACACCAGTGTATAAAAATGTTAAGCACGAAGAAGCTGACATTTTACTAGTTGGTTTTAATTCAACTAGAGGTGTTATTGAAGAAGCTATGGTTCGCTTAGAAAATGAAGGAATCAAGGTAAATCACGCTCATATTCGTTTGATTCACCCATTCCCATCAGACGAAGTATTACCACTTGTTCGCTCAGCAAAGAAAGTAGTTGTTGTTGAGAATAATGCTACTGGACAATTGGCAAACATTATGAAAATGAATGTTGGTCATGCTGAAAAGATTATTAAACATTTAAAATATGACGGTAATCCGTTCCTACCACACGAAGTATATACAAAATGTAAGGAGTTGTTCTAAACATGGCCACTTTTAAAGACTTTAGAAATAATGTAAAACCGAACTGGTGCCCTGGCTGTGGCGACTTCTCTGTACAAGCGGCAATGCAACGTGCAGCAGCAAATGTAGGTCTAGAGCCTGAAAACTTAGCTGTTATTTCTGGTATCGGATGTTCAGGCCGTATCTCTGGATACATTAATTCATATGGCTTCCATGGCATTCATGGACGTTCATTACCAATCGCACAAGGTGTAAAAATGGCAAACCGTGATTTGACTGTTATCGCTTCTGGTGGTGATGGAGACGGCTTTGCTATTGGTATGGGCCATACAATCCATGCGATTCGTAGAAATATCGACATTACTTATGTTGTTATGGATAACCAAATCTATGGCTTGACGAAGGGACAAACGTCACCACGTTCAGCTGCAGGTTTCAAAACAAAATCTACTCCACTTGGTTCGATTGAACAAGCAATTTCACCTATGGAGATGGCTTTAACTGCAGGTGCAACATTTGTTGCCCAAAGCTTCTCAACTGATCTTAAAGATTTAACTGCATTAATAGAAGCAGGTATTAAACATAAGGGATTCTCTTTAATTAACGTATACAGTCCTTGTGTAACTTATAACAAAGTTAATACTTATGACTGGTTTAAAGAAAATCTAACTAAGTTAAGCGATATTGAAGGATATGACCCTTCAAATCGTGAAGAGGCTATGCAAACATTAATGAAGCATAATGGATTAGTAACTGGTTTAATTTATCAAAACACAGAACGTCAATCTTATCAGGAATTAATCAATGGTTTCTCTGAAACTCCTTTATCGCAGGCTGATTTAAATCTTGACCAAGAATATTTTGATAAACTAGTTGGCGAATTCATGTAATAGTAAATAGAGTATCCCGTAGCAGATGACTACGGGATTTTCTATTGTTTTCAAGCCTTTTAAGCGTTATACTATTATAATGTGCAGAAGTGTGTTAGGGTAGTTCCTCATTCACTAGTACAGGAAAAGATTTACTTTTCATAGACAAATATTCAACTTGGTCGAAAGGAGATTTAAATACACATGAACGAAAAACAACGGTTAGAAGCTCAACAAATTGATACTGCTAATTCTTCGGACAAAAAATCCGCCAAGGATTACAGCAAGTACTTTGAGCAGGTAATTACTGCTCCTTCCCTAAAAGATGCAAAAAAACGTGGTAAAGAAGAAGTGAAATACCATAACGATTTCTCCATTCCAGAAGAGTTTCGTGGTATGGGAGAAGGGCGCAAATTCTATATCCGCACATATGGCTGTCAAATGAATGAACATGATACAGAAGTAATGGCGGGGATCTTCCTGGCTTTAGGATACGAGCCAACAGATAAGACAGAGGAAGCCAATGTTATACTTTTAAATACATGTGCAATCCGTGAGAATGCTGAAAACAAGGTGTTCGGTGAACTAGGACATTTAAAACATTTAAAGTTAGAAAAGCCAGACTTACTACTAGGAGTATGTGGATGTATGTCACAGGAAGAATCTGTGGTCAATAAAATCTTAAAAACCTATAACCAAGTCGATATGATATTTGGTACACATAACATTCACCGGCTGCCAAATATCTTAAATGAAGCCTACATGTCTAAAGAAATGGTTGTTGAAGTGTGGTCTAAAGAAGGTGACGTCATCGAAAACCTTCCGAAGGTACGACGTGGTAATATTAAGGCATGGGTTAACATTATGTATGGCTGTGACAAGTTCTGTACCTATTGTATTGTTCCATTTACACGCGGAAAAGAGCGAAGCCGCCGACCTGAAGATATTATCCAGGAAGTACGTCATTTAGCTGCACAAGGGTATCAGGAAGTCACTCTTCTAGGTCAAAACGTAAATGCCTATGGGAAAGACTTTGAAGACGTGAAGTACGGTCTTGGCGATCTAATGGATGAGTTGCGCAAAATAGATATCCCGCGTATTCGTTTTACAACGAGTCATCCACGTGACTTCGATGATCACCTTATTGAAGTCCTTGCTAAGGGCGGCAATCTAATGGATCACATCCATTTACCAGTTCAATCTGGTTCAACAGATGTGTTAAAGATTATGGCTCGTAAATATACAAGAGAACAATATTTAGAGCTAGTGTCTAAAATTAAAGCCGCGATACCGAATGTAGCATTAACTACAGATATTATCGTAGGATATCCAAATGAAACAGATGAACAATTTGAAGAAACATTATCACTTTACCGTGAAGTGGGATATGAACTAGCTTATACGTTTATTTACTCTCCACGTGAAGGTACACCTGCTGCAAAAATGGAGGATAACGTGCCTATGGAGGTAAAGAAGGAACGTTTACAGCGTTTGAATGCATTGGTTAACGAAATGTCTGCCGAAGCAATGAAAAAGCACAAAGGTCAAATTGTCGAAGTTCTAGTCGAAGGGGAAAGCAAGAACAATCCTGATGTTCTTGCCGGATATACATCTAGAAATAAGCTGGTTAATTTTGTCGCTCCTAAATCAGCCATTGGTAAAATTGTTAAGGTGAAAATTACTGACGCTAAAACTTGGTCATTAAACGGTGAAATGGTGGAAGAAGTAGAAACAGTTGAGGTGAAATAAGTTGGCTAAATATACAAAAGACGATATTATCAGTCGTGCACAAGAACTTGCACATATGATTGCAGAAACAGAAGAGGTTGATTTCTTTAAACGCGCAGAAGCGCAAATTCACGCCAATCAAAAGGTAAGTACGTTAATTTCGGATATTAAGGGATTACAAAAGCAAGCCGTTAATCTACAGCATTATGGAAAACCAGAGGCATTGAAAAAAGTAGAAAACAAAATTTCCTCTATTGAGCAGGAACTCGATGAAATTCCAGTTGTTCAAGAATTTAAACAATCTCAAATTGAAGTAAATGAGTTACTTCAGTTAATTGCCACTACAATCTCAAATAAAGTAACAGATGTCATTATTGAATCAACTGGCGGCGATGTATTAAGGGGCGAGACGGGTGCAAGTCTACAAAATGGCGGATCTTGTGGAAATCATGATCATGACCACGAGCATTAATAAAAGGAAGCTGGGCTGTTAAAGGCCTGGCTTTTTTGTTGTCTTCATTAATTAATCCTCGTTTGCGTAAAGTACATGCCTAATTGGAACCTACCTTAAACTTCCGCATAAAATGAATTATGACTAAACTTTTAACCAGTATTCACAGAAATATTTCTCACACTGGTCAAAAATCTAGCATAGGATGAAATGAAAATGAATGAGGAGGGTTCGCGCGAAATGGGAGAATACAGAGAGATAATTGTAAAGGCCGTAGTAGCGAAAGGGCGTAAATTCACCAATTCCAATCATACGATCAGCCCGGCACATAGTCCAACCAGTATACTAGGCTGTTGGATTATCAACCATAAATACAACGCGAAAAAAGTCGGCAAAACTGTTGAAATACACGGCTCTTATGATATCAATGTTTGGTACTCATATAATGATAATACCAGAACAGAAGTCGTAACAGAACGTGTACAATATACAGATGTCATCAAGTTAAAATATCGAGATCATGATTGCTTGGATGACAATGAAATCTGTGCGAAAGTGGTGCAGCAGCCTAATTGTTGTGAAGCAGTTATCTCCCCAAATGGAAATCGCATCATTGTTCATGTTGAAAAGGAATTCTTAGTGGAGGTCATTGGTGAAACAAAGGTATGTGTCGCCGTTAATCCAAAGGGTTGCCATGATGATGACAATGATTGGGGAATGGATGTAGACGACGAAGAATTTGAGGAATTAAACCCAGATTTCTTACTCGGAGTTGAAGAAGAATAAACACACTAGGAAGTCTTTACTTCCTAGTTTTTTCTTTTTGTTTCTTTTATAATGGAACTAGAATGAAAAGATGTATGATACAAAACAAAAATCAGCAACCTATTTTTAGGAGGTGTCATCGAAATGGAGCCAAGACAACCTGGAAATAATAAAATGCCTGATTTTCAACAATTAAACGACAGAATAATTGCTGAAGAGTCCTCGGAACCTCGTTTAATTATCAAGACAAACCTTGACCCACAGGATTCAACAGAAAACAACCCTTATTACCAAGGAAAAGAAACAAGTAATCCAAAAGCCTTTAGAGATTATTTTGAAGAATAAAGCCAGGATCTACCTGGCTTTTTTAATGGACTTCTACACCTAAAGATTCAGCTGTAAGCAGTTCCCATTCACCCTTAAGTAAAGAAAACATACTCGTTGTATGAAAGGAGTTGTTTTGAAGCAAATAATCACGCAATACCCCTTCTTTTTTGAATCCTAACTTTTCAAGAAGATTACTTGAAGCCTCATTTTCTAGATATACCACAGCACCGATGCGGTTTAATTCTAACTCAAGATAGCTATACCGCAAAACTTCTTTTATAGCTTCAGTAGTGTAGCCTTTTCTCCAATATGAGGGATGGATTTCATAGCCAATTTCAGCTTTTTTATTTTTAAGCTGTAATCCATTTAAACCTAAGGTTCCGATAAATTGGTTATTTTCCTTGATGACGATTCCCCATCGCATAGCACGTTTTTCGTAAATGTTTTTCTGGAACAAGTCAATTAACTTTTTAGCATCCTCGATAGAAGTCAATCTGTCAGTACCGTAATATCTGATAACCTCATCTAATGATAAAATTTCAAATAAGCTTTCAGCATGTTTTCGAGTAATTTCAATTAACTTTAATCGCTTTGTTTCTAAAATTGGAACTACCATACTAAACACCTCTTCTTAAGTAGGTAATATACTTTTAGTAAAAAAAGAATATTTTCTCTATTCTTAGTGTATATGAGATGTATACTAAAAGGAAAGTAAGAATTATTTGTGTTTGTTTTGAGGGGTGCGCATGAAAATTGAGAAATATACGAAATTAATTGGAACCGAATTACTGCCTAATATCCAACTTTCAACAGAAGGTCCATTTGAACCCATTATTGTAAAAAATTCCTCAGATAGCTGGAAAACAATAGGAAGCGGGAATTATGCAGGTGTATTTTTACATCGGTCAAACCCCAAGTGGGTTGTGAAGGTGTATGGAAGAAAACCCGAGGATTTAAAAAAAGAAGTTGAGGTTTATAAAAAACTAGGGAGTCATCCATCCTTTTCTTCTTTAATTGATTATGGAGATAATTATTTGATTTTAAAACGGATAGATGGTGTGAATCTGTTCGATGCTGTCGTAAAAGGAATCCGTATTCCAGAGTCGGTTATACACGATGTGGATGAGGGGATTGCCTATGCAAGGTCGGTTGGATTAAACCCATTTGATGTACACGGGAAAAATGTAGTGATGAGCAATGGGAGAGGGTATATCGTCGATGTTTCAGATTTTTATAAACAGGGTAAATGCAAAAAGTGGGATGACTTAAAAAAGGCTTATTACAAATTTTATTTACCTTTTATCTATAAATATAATATTTCTATTCCATTCTTTATCGTTAACAATGTAAGAAGAGGATATCGTTTGTTTAGAAAAATAAAAAAGGGAAGTATATAAAATTATATTCTTCCCTTTTTTCGTTCCTTATTGATTAGCATTTTGAAATTGTATCATAAATTCACTAAAAGCCTTACACGTTTCGTACGGTACAGCATTGTAGGTGGATGCCCGGCAGCCACCAACGGATCGATGACCGTTTACACCAACAAAACCTTCCTTCTTCGCTTCTGCTAAGAATTTCTTCTCCAATTCCTCATTACTTACCCGGAAGGTAATATTCATAAGAGAACGGCTCTCAACCTCAGCATGACCAACATAAAATCCATTGCTTTGGTCAATCGCGTCATAGATAACTTTTGCTTTTTCTTCATTTCGATTGGTAAGAGCATTTATTCCGCCTAACTCTTTAATCCAGCTTAAAACTTCACCAAGCATATAAATGCCAAATGTCGGAGGAGTATTATATAAAGAGTTGTTTTTTGAATGAGTGCTGTATTTTAACATAGTTGGAATTGCTGGATTTCCTTTTTCAATTAAATCCTTCCGAATAATTGCAACTGTAACACCAGAAGGTCCAAGGTTCTTTTGAGCTCCTGCATAAATTAAGGAAAATTTGCTGACATCAAACGGCTTAGACAAGATATCACTAGACATATCCGCGATTAGTGGTACATCCCCTGTATCCGGGAAGTCCTTCCATTGAGTACCATAAATAGTATTATTGGATGTAAGATGGATATAGGCATCAGTCGGATTGTATTGTAATTCATCAAATTGAGGAATTTTGCGATATTGACCATCCTTGGTGCTGGCAACATGATACGGATTCCCAAATAATTTAGCTTCATCAAATGCTTTTTCAGACCAAGAACCAGTCATAATGTAACCTGCTTTTTCTCCTGGTTTTAAAAAGTTCATTGGAACCATTGAAAACTGAAGACTGCCTCCTCCTTGCAGAAAAAGTACCTCATAATTCTCAGGAATTGATAACAGTTCTTTAAGAAGTGCAATAGCATGATTATGTACTTCTTCATAGGCTGCACTACGGTGGCTCAGCTCCATGATAGACATACCAGTACCGCGGAAATCAATTAATTCCTGATTCGCTTTTTCTAGAACAGCAAGTGGAAGAGCAGAAGGACCGGCATTAAAATTGTATGCGCGCTGTATAAGTGAATTCATTTTCTCACTCCTAAATTTCATTTATTAGAATATAACATATTTTCTATTATTTTAAATGAGAATACGTAAAAAAAATTAATGTTTTTTACGTATTTTATTGAATGCGTTTACATTCTAAACAAAACGCCACTTTGTCTATTTTATTATTTTGATATAGTGTATCGCTATACTTGATAATAAAATTACAGATTACGAATACAATCTGACCTTCACAATTTGATGAATCCAAAAAATTAGCTAAAAAACGTTGGAATTCCAATGTTTTTTTTGTTTTATTAAGGATAATGTATCAATAATTATTCGGAATTTAAAAAATATTATGAAAATATTGACAAGCATATTTTGCAATTGTAGAATTACAGTTAGCAAAAGAAAGCGCTCTTTTTACGGTTTTCACCGGTAAAAACGTAAAAAGTAGAAAATTAAAATTTTAGTACTTATTAAACTAAAATTTTAGCATGTTGTTATTGCTGGCCACAATGGCAACAAAGAAATTATTCAATTGTAAATAAAAACGGTTTCACGCATCTTATTTACTCGGTTTAAATAAAGATGTTAATACAAAATAAGGGGAGGATAAAAAATGACAAAAAATATCAGTAAAAATATGCTTAAATTTTTGGTCGTCATTCTAGCTTTCCAGGATGTAGCTGCAGGTGTAGCCGGTTCTATCATGGCGGATATTATTAAAGCATTTCCTGAGTACGATCCCACGATTGTCATGCTGGTTGCTACTTTCCCAGGATTAATTCAAATTGTCCCAGCACTTTTTTATGGAAAACTTACAAAAGCGTTTAAAAAGAAAACACTATTATTGGTTGGTTTGACTTTATTTATTGTTGGGGGAACCCTCCCTACATTTATTGATAGCTTACCATTAATTATTGCAATGAGAGGACTTCTTGGGCTTGGTGTAGGGATAACAATGCCATTATCGATAGATGTTATCACGGATTTCTTTGAGGGCAGGGAAAGAGATTTCCTCATCGGGTTTGGAACTTCCACGATTGCTTGTATTGGAGCGATTTTCTTCCAATTAGGCGGTGGTATATTAGCAGATTCCTTTGGCTGGCAATATGGATTCCTAACTTACCTTTTCCCAATTTGGATACTGGCGATTACCATGTTATATCTACCTGAACCTAAGAAGAAACAGCAAACAGAAGCAAAAACTAACGCTAAGGTTAAGCTGCCTAAAGCAATCTATTGGGTATGCTTAGGACAGGTATTTTATTCAGGGCTAATTTTTGGTTATGTTACAAACATTTCTGTTGTTATTCAAGGTGATCAATTAGGCAATGCGACTGAGGCTGGTTTGGCTATATCGGTATTCACATTTGGAACACTGTTGGCTGGGATGGCGTTTGGAAAAATTAAACATGCACTACCAAACTTCTACCTTCCAGTCGGAGTTTTAGTGACTGGTTTAGGTATGGCCATCTGTTATTATTCACCAACATTAACCATGATTTTTATTGGTAGTGTTATCGGCGGCTTTGCAATGGGAATTGGAATTCCTGGTGTTTTTACTAAAGTTTCGGAACTTACTCCTGTCGGTGCACCTCCGCAAGTAGGTTTAGTTGTAGTAGGTCAGGGATTAGGCGGTATCTTAGGACCATTTGGATTTCAAGTTGTCCAGAATATTTTCAATCAAGATATTGGTCGATTCCCATTAGCCATTAGTGCAGTAGGATTAATTATTTTGGCCCTGATTTGGGCGGTAACCGTAAAGAAACCGAACAGGGATTTAGAGGTTACGTTAAACTCATAAACAACTATTTAAAATTGAAGACATCTCATTCTTTTTACTTTAGTGAATTAATTTATTCACTATTAATTAATTGAAAGAGGTGTCTCTATTTTTAAAGAGAAAGGGGAGATTAAGGTGGAAAGTATTATAAAACGACTTAAAAATAAAGTTGCTATTGTTACTGGCAGTACTTCTGGAATAGGTGAAGCAACTGCTAAACTATTTGCAGCTCAAGGAGCTAAAGTTGTTGTATCAGGAAGAAGGAAAGAAAAAGGAGAAAAAGTGGTTGAAGCCATACATAGACAGGGTGGAGAAGCCATTTTTATTCACGCAGATATGATGGAGGATGAACAAATTGAAAACCTTGTGGCGGCAACTTTAGAAACATATGGCCAAATTGATATTCTGGTAAATAACGCTGGGAGAATTATTGAAAAACCATTTGTAGAATTTACAAAAAATGATTGGAATGAATTCGTTACACTAGATGCATACTCCTATTTCCGTACAATGCAGCTTGTACTCCCTCATATGGAGAGCAGGAAGACTGGAAATATTGTGAATGTAACGTCTTTAGCGGCTTTAGCTGTCATGCCAACCCATGCTCTCTATAGTTTTGTGAAAGCAGGAGTAACGCATATGTCGAAGGTAGTGGCAGCGGAATATGCAGGTAAAGGCATTAGAGTGAACTCCTTATTACCAGGGGTCGTATATACGGATATGATTGCGGATAATCCAAATACACCGAATATGGAAAAAATTATTCCAATGGGCAGAATGTCAACCCCTGAGGAACAAGCTAAAACGTTATTATTCCTTGTATCTGATGAGTCTTCCTATATGACAGGTACGTCCATCGTTTCTGACGGCGGTGTGAGAGGAATCTAACAAACAAAATATGGGGGAATGAAGATGTTATTAAAAGATAAGGTTGCGATTGTTACTGGTGGTGCAAAGGGTATGGGTGAAGCGATATGTATAAGATTTGCTGAGCAAGGTGCCAGGGTTATTATAGCTGACCTTGATTTTGAGCTTGCGATGAAAGTTGCTTCTAACATTAATTCGTTGGGTGGCCAAGCACGTGCCTACAATCAAGTTGATGTAACGGACACTGCCACGATTAAGGGTGTGGCCGATGCAACAATTGAGGAATTTGGAAGAATTGATATATTAATTAATTGTGCGGGTGGAACCTTTGGCGCAAACGGTACCAGTGAGAATATTAATATGAAAGATTGGAATAAAACAATCGAGTTAAATCTAAATGGCACCTTAAACCCGATTATGGAAGTTTTACCGCATATGAAAAAACAAAACTATGGAAAAATCGTAAACTTTTCCTCTATGGGAGCCTTTAATGCCTATACAGTGGTATTGCACTATCATGCTGCAAAAGGCGCGGTCGAGAGTTTAACTCATAATCTTGCATTCGAACTAGCCCCACTTGGTATTCATGTAAACGTGATATCACCTGGGCCTATTATGACTCCATTTTGGGATGAACTCATGCCGCCGGGTCCAGAGAGAGATCAGTTTACGGATGCTCTTTCTAAAAAAGAAGTTCCAATGCAAAGAATGGGGACGCCTGAAGATATTGCAGGAGTCTGTTTGTTTTTAGCATCTAGTTTATCTGATTATGTAACCGGCCAGAAAATTAATGTTGGCGGAGGTATGGGGAACATCATTTCACATAATTCTACTTTCCTTTCATCAGATGAAAATAAACAAGTGAATAAATAGTAAGACTTGGATATATGTAACATTTTAACGAAGCATTTGATAGAAAAGAAGAATGATAGTGACTAGATTAAAAGGAAAGGTAGCAATCATTACCGGGCCTGTAGAAGTTGCGCTTGCAAATGAAGCTGTTAGAAAGAATCTAATGGATCAACTTCCACTACAAAGATTTGGGAAGGTAGAGGATGTTGGATACGGTGTTTTATAGCTGGCTTCAGACGAATCTGCATTTGTGACGGGCTCCGAATTAGTAATTGATGGCGGCACTATGGCTGGTGCTAGACTTACTGAATAGAGGGGGAAACACGTTGGATAACCGATTAAAAGTATTGAATAAATCTCCATTTCAAAAGTTAACCGTATTGGCGTCTGCCTTGGCATTATTATCAGGATGTTCATATAAGAACTTTATGGAGCAGGAAGTAAAAGCAGAAACAAATAAAACAAATGTACAGAATAATAAAGGGACGCAGAAGGAGGGGGAAGACTCTTCGAAACCAAATATCGTTTATATTGTATTAGATGATTCAGGGTTTTCCGACCTTGGAAGTTATGGTTCCGAAATCCAAACACCCAATCTAGATTGGTTAGCGGAGAACGGGCTGCGCTACAACAATTCTCATGTTACACCAGTTTGTTCACCAACCCGTGCTGCTTTATTAACAGGGCGCAATCCTCATGATATTGGAATGTCTACTGTGGCCAATTTTGATATGGGTCCAGAATATCCGAATAAACGAGGACGAATCTATCCTGAGGCTGGCACAATAGCCGAGGTACTTAAAGAGGAAGGCTACAATAGCTATACATTAGGGAAATGGCACCTAGCACCATCTCATCAGTTAACTCCTGCCGGTCCATATGAAAACTGGCCGCTTGGGAAAGGCTTTGATCGGTTCTACGGAATACTAGAAGACTCTAGTGATCAATATAGGCCAGAGCTTGTTCAGGATAATAGTTTTATTGATGTCCCGGAAAAGGAGAACTATCATTTCTCGGAGGATATCGTTAACAAAGCCAATCAGTATGTTACCGATCATGCATCTGTGAACCCAGAAATGCCCTTTTTCTTGAATTTAGCGTTTGGCGCCCAGCATCAGCCTGTTCAGGTGCCGCAGAAATACATTGATATGTACAATGGAAAATACGATGAAGGCTGGGATAAAATCCGGGAACAAAGGTTTAAGAAGCAAAAAGAACTAGGAATTATTCCAGAAGATGCCGTGCTTGCACCGCTTAACCCAGGAGTGAAACCATGGGACCAACTTACGGAAGTCGAAAAAGAAACGTTCACACGATTCCAGGAAACTTATGCTGGTTTTTTAACGCATACAGATGAACAAATTGGCCGATTTATTGATAATCTGCGTTCTGTTGGAGAATTGGATAATACGATGATTGTCTTTTTATCCGATAATGGAGCAAGTTCAATGGGCAAGGCTACAGGTTCGATAAATCATACAATGGCCTACAACGATATGCCGGAAACACTCGACTATGTGGTCGAAAATATTGATAATTTTGGAACGGATAAAGCAAAAGTTGAATTTCCGGCTGGCTGGGCTCAGGTAAGTAACACTCCATTTAAATTATATAAGTCAACAATGTATGAAGCTGGAATCAGAACACCGCTGATTGTATATTATCCGAAAGGCATTAAGGATAAAGGGGAAATCCGAGATCAGTATGTTCACGTAAGTGATATCACGCCGACTGTCTATGATATAGCCGGAATAGAATTGCCGCAAGAAATAAAGGGAGTAAAACAAATACCGCTTCAAGGTGAGAGTTTTGCTGAAACATTTGAAAATGCAAAAGCTCCTGGTAAGAAAACCCAATATTTCGAAAACAATGGGCAGCGTGCCATGTACCATGATGGCTGGAAAGCAATCGCTCGTCATACAAAAGGACAGCCGTACGAAAATGATGTTTGGGAACTTTATCATTTAGCTGAAGACCCTTCTGAAACAAATAACCTGGCAGCAAAAGAGCCAAAAAAATTAAAAGAACTTCAAAATTTATGGGATAAAGAGGCAAAGAAATATGATGTTATCCCGATGACTGACATAATGGGTGACGGGTTTTTAGTTATGCCTAGTGATTCTAATCGTAATCGTAATACCTTCACCTTCTATCCCGGCATGTCACTGCTGCCAGAAGGGGCAGCACCCTTTATCATAAACCGTCCATATTCGATTACAGTTCCAATTAATCGGGAAAGCTCTTCTAATGAAGGGGTACTAGTGGCACTAGGAAACTATGAGGGCGGTTATACCCTTTATATTAAAGATAACAAACTAGTTTATGAGTATAACATAGGGACAAAAGTTTATCGGATTGAAGCTGTTGCTCCTAATGGCCAATCAACCATTAAATATGAGTTTACCCCTACCGGACTTCACAAAGGAACAGGCAGTCTTTATATTAACGGGGAGAAAACAGGAGAAGTCACGATCGATCAAACTCATAAATTTAAAATAAGTTTTGAAGGATTGGACATCGGTAGAGATACACATTATCCTGTGAGTCCAGCTTATGAAAATGAAGGGGAATTTAAATTTTCGGGGGAACTCGAAAAAGTGGTTTACGAACTAAAATAAAAAATTTAGGGTCCAGGAAAAGTAAAAAAGCCAGTAACATCCATCTGTGTTACTGGCTTTTATTTTAAAGAAACGAGGGTTGAAAAAATGGAGATAACGAAAACCCAAACAAAAGGCTTTCATATTCTAGCGAAACCATCTGGCCCTATTTGTAACCTCGATTGCCAGTACTGCTTTTATACAGAAAAAGAAGCTTATTGAGGCGATAAGACTTGGGCTCCGTCATGCCGCCCCACCTTCTGTAAAACAGGAAGAAGCCCAGAAAGAGGTTTCCAGCTGGACCGTAGAATCAGAAAAATATGGAGACTTTCTTATTGCTATTTTCGATGAGTGGGTCAGAAAAGATGTTGGTAAAATCCATGTAATGAACTTTGAGCACGCTATAACCTCATGGTTAGGACTTCCTGCCCTTCCACATGTTTTTTTGCTGAAACATGTGGAAGGGCAGGAATTGTTGAACACAATGGTGATGTTTATCCCTGTGATCACTTTATGTATCCAGAATATAAGCTGGGCAATATTTTTGATGACACGTTTAATGAGATGATTGATTCAAATAAGCAACTGGCGTTCGGAGAAAATAAGAAAACATCACTTCCAAAATACTGCCAAACCTGTGAAGTTCGTTTCGCTTGCAATGGAGAATGCCTAAAACAACGCTTCCTATTAACACCCGATGGTGAACCAGGGTTAAACTACTTGTGTGCAGGTTACAAAAAATACTTCCACCATATTCATAGATATATGAAGGTAATGGTACAACTAATTGAAAATGGTTTGCCTGCCGCTGAAGTTATGGAGGTCATAAAAAGACCGCTTATTGTTAAAAGATGATCCATTCAAAAAATCAGATTTAAAAGATTTAACTGGAGTAAAAAACGAAATAAAAAATATTTAGAATTAATTGACAAAATAGAAAACGGCAGGTAAAATTACAGTAGATTAATGAAAACGCTTTTTTAATAGTTTAACACTGTTTAGATGGTGTAAATGAAGAGACTAAAATTTTAGTTGGGAAATTTTAGTTAAAAATTCATTTTAGAAAGAGAGGGTAATGAAAAATGGCTGAAGTTATAAAAAGAAAAATTCAAACCGGAAACTATCAAACTCTTATTAATGAAGCTGGAGATAGTAGATCATCAGAAACCATTATATTTCTACACGGCAGTGGGCCAGGAGTAAGCGGAGAGTCGAATTGGAAAGAGATCTTACCTCGTTTTCAAGAGAAATTCCATGTGGTAGCACCAGATATTTTTGGTTTTGGAAATACAGATCATCCTGAAGAATATCCACAAAATGGCGCAGAGTGGATGAATATTCGGGTTAACCAAGTGCTTTCATTAATGGATGCATTAGAAGTTAAAAAAGCCCATTTAGTTGGAAATTCCTTAGGCGGTGTGATTGCACTTCACCTTCTCATGTACGCACCAGAAAGATTCGACCGCGTAGTTTTAATGGGAGCAGGAGGCGGTTTGAAAGAACCTACCCCAGAACTTGCTAAATTAGCAAATTTCCATAAAGATCCTAACCCTGTTGCATTTAAAAATTTATTGAGCTGGTTCTTATATGATAAGAGTATTCTAGAAGATAAATTGGAGAAAATCGTTGCAGAACGTTTAGAACTATTCTTAAGACCTGATGTGCGCAAATCTTATTTAGAAAATTTCTCAAAATCACATTTATCTGATATGCTCGTACCTCCTTCTGCACTTAAGCAAATGGAAAATGAAATGCTGCTCATTCATGGTCACCAGGATCGATTTGTACCGATTGAAAGCAGTCTTTACGTAATGGACTATTTACCAAATGCACAGCTACATATTTTCAAGCGTTGTGGACACTGGGCACAAGTAGAGCAAAAGGAAAGATTTATCAAACTAACATATGATTTTTTCAGCGGTGAAATTTAAAAATAGTTCATTAAATGAAAGTTAAAAGGTGATACACCGTTGATCTCACTTTTCTCCTATAATATGGTAGACTCACTGAGTAAATACTAATATTATAGGGGTAACAAAACAAATTGAGAATTGAAGGGTGTATTTAGATGAAAATAGATCAGGCATATCGCTATATTAAAAGACAAATTATTGATGGAGTTTGGAAACCTGAAACCGTAATCAATGTCAATGAAGTGACCGAGTATTTAAAAATGAGTAGAACCCCTGTACACAAGGCTTTGACAAAACTTTCGGAGGAAGGCTTTTTATCTATCATTCCCCAAGTTGGCGTGTTTGTAAAAAGACCAGAAACGGAAGAAGTACTGGAACGATTATTGGTTTGTGCGAATTTGGATGCCTTATTGACAGAACATGCTGCAAAAAAAATTACCGACCAGGAACTTTCTCAATTGTTTCAAACATTGACAAAGATGGATAATCTAGAAATCTCCGAAGAAGAGTACGCCAACCTCAACATAGAATTTCATTCAATCATTTATAGGGCCGCTAAGTTGTCGTTTACGTTTAATCTTGCAAATCAGTTATGGGATTACTTAAATTATGTTGGGAATCCAGAAATGTTATTTACACGTGATCGTAGAAAACAATCACAGGCGGAGCACTGGTTAATTTATTATTGCTTAAAAGAGGGCGATACTAAACTAGCAAAAAAGCTAACGGAAAAGCATTTAATGCGAATTGCAGAAAGTGTCAGCGTGAAATATCAGAGAATGGATTCGACTGAGGAAGTGGTTAACGAAAGTTAACCTGGTGTGACAAACCATTTTACGGGAGGTCTTTTTATGAACCAAAGTGTATTGGAAACGAAAAATGAATTAGTGGATAGAGCAAGGGCTCTTATTCCTAAACTGCGTGAGTTTAGTCAAGATATTGATAAAAATAGTAGAATACCAGATGAGATTGTTGAGGACTTGAAAAACAATGGACTCTTGAAAGTACTTCGGCCGCATATGTTTGGCGGCTATCAGACAAACATGAGGGCGTTTACCGAGGTGGTTACAGAAATTTCCCGCGGCAATGGCTCAGCAGGCTGGTTCGTATGTCTCAGTAATATTCGTGATTATATGATTTCCTATACCTTTGGTGATAAAGCCTTAAATGAAATCTATAATGGTGGCAAAGACCCCGTGTTGGCTGGAAACTTTAAGCCTATTAAGTGCAATATCAAAAAGGTTGAGGGCGGATATTTTGTTGAGGACGCCCAGTGGCCATTTGTTTCTGGAAGCCCTCATGCAGACTGGTGCTACTTTGGTTTTCCATTAGCAGATGAAAATGGCGGTATGGAAATGGCCATTATGGTCATACCACGCGAGGAATTAGAAATTATTGATGATTGGCATGTTATGGGATTAAAAGGATCTGGCAGTAATAGCTGCAGAATACAAAATGTTTTTGTTCCAGAACATCGTGTATCACTGGACCGGTTAGCGAGCAAAGGTCATTATCTAATTGATCCGCTAAAAGATGTTTCATTATATAGATCCTCCTTTGTACCTTCCCTTACACTATCAATTGTAGGGCCAGCATTAGGGCTCGCGAAGGCTGCTATGGATATCTATATGGAAAGGCTTCCGAAGGCTGGAATTGGAAACACCTTCTATGCTAAACAAAATGAGGCACCTATTACACATCACCAAGTTGCCCAAGCTCAGTTGAAAATCGATTCCGCTGAAATGCATTTATATCGTGCTGTGGATAAAATTGATAGCTATGCTGAACGCGGGGAGGTTATGGATACTGCTGAAATTGTAAAGGTGAAGGCAGATTTTGGGTATGTAAATCAATTATGTAAAGAAGCAATCGATC
The DNA here is from genome assembly GCF_036962345.1 of Neobacillus vireti. Lineage (GTDB taxonomy): Bacteria > Bacillota > Bacilli > Bacillales > Cytobacillaceae > Neobacillus > Neobacillus vireti_A. The sequence continues at coordinate 119,121 of NZ_JBALNB010000005.1, read as the reverse complement.
TTTTAGTTGCAGGAGTCGGCTCCATGTTTACCTATCATAATAATCCTTTACAGTTAGTTTATCGTGATTTTTTTGCAATGCATTTACATGGTTTTATTACACCTTCGAGTTTGATTGAAACATATGGAAGAGTCTTATGCGGTCAAGAGCCAAATACTTATTTTGTTTAATTACGTATTATTCAAAATGAAAGGGCTTTCTAGTTTCTAAATATTTAAAAAACAATATATAGGAGGGGTAAACATGAGTTTACCAGAAATCGCAAAGTTAGGTCACGTAGCGTTAGTTTCAGCAGATCTTGAAAAGTCCCTTTGGTTTTTTAAGGAATTAATCGGTTTAGAAGAAACTGAGGTAGTAAATGGCACTCACTATTTACGTGCTTGGGGAGATTTTGAACACCACACACTCTCCATTACTGCTGGAGAAAAATCTCATGTGGATCATATCGCTTGGAGAACGAAACGTCCGGAAGATGTAGAGCAATTTGCCAGCCTTCTCAAACAAGCTGGTACAGAAGTTAAGTGGGTAGAAGCTGGAGAAGAAGCTGGTCAGGGCAGGGCCATTCGTTTTAAATTACCTAGCGAACATCGCTTTGAACTTTATTATGATATGGAAAAAACATTAGCAGAACCTTCTAAGCGATCAGTGTTAAAGAATCAGACCTATAAATCTTGGGCAAAAGGCTGTTCACCGCGAAGAATTGACCATGTTAATATTCTATCATCATTAAAGGCGAATGTTATTTCAGATTACTTAATGGAGAAACTTGGATTTAAAATGAGAGAATGTGTTCAGGCTCCAGATGATTCCTTGCTTGGTGCTTGGTTAAGTGTAACACCTCTTGTTCATGATATTGCAGTCAGCCATGACCCGTTCTCACCATCAACGCATCAGATTCATCACTTGTCTTACTGGCTTGACAATGCCCAAGACCTTCTACGAGCTGCAGATATCTTAAGTGAGCATGGACTCAAGTTTAAAGGTCCTGGTAAGCACGGTATTTCCCAAGCGATGTATATATACGTTGTCGACCCAGGCAGTGGGGTACGCGTAGAATTATTCACGAATGGTTATTTAATCTTTGAACCAGATTGGGAGCCAATTGTCTGGACTTTAGATGAAATGGATGTTGGTTTTACGTTCTGGGGAGATCAAACTGACACCTTACCAGAAAATAATCCAACGATTGAAGCTTAATAGATTGGTAAGTGTCTAGAAAACTACTAAACAGAAAAGAGGTACTATATATGGATGATCGTCAATTTCGAACTGCAATGGGTAAATTTGCTACAGGTGTAACGGTTATTGCAACAGAGTTGGATGGGGATGTACATGGTATGACAGCAAATGCCTTCATGTCCGTTTCACTTGATCCAAAATTAGTGGTAATCTCAATTGGTGAAAAAGCTCGGATTCTTGAAAAGATTAAACAAAGCAAAACGTTTTCAGTCAATATTTTAGCAGCAGACCAGCAAGAGCTATCTATGATTTTTGCTGGACAATTGAAGGAACACCGCGAAGTGGAGTTTGACCGTCTTGATGGAAAACCGGTTCTAAAGGGTGCAGTTGCACAAATTGCTTGTGAGGTATCTGCTGAACATCTTGAAGGCGATCACACGCTATTCATTGGACGAGTAACAGATATTCATTTAGAAGATGCTGAACCTCTAATTTTTTACAGTGGCAAGTACCGATCATTAGCCGAAGAAAAGGCTGTAACCGTATAATTAACACATATTAAATCCATCTAATCCAAATTCTTCAGAAAATGGTGCTGAAATGAAATAACATGTATAAAAATGAGGACTCCTTGTATGTAAAATGTAAGGAGTCTTTATTTAATTAACAAACAATATGAAATCAATCTTATTAATACTTAATCTTTAATGGGGAAAAAGGTGAGTTTATGAAGGATAACTCAGGCAATCTACTGGAACCAAACTACATAGAAGATGGAAATAAAAAAATTCTAACCACTGCTGGAGCCTTTGGACTTTTACGTAAGGGAATAATAGAGAACTTAGGGTCAAAGAGAGCCAAGGGGTTTTTACTTCGTTATGGTTGGAGCTTGGGCGTCAGTGATGCAGAAGAAGCAATGGTAACGAGTACCGCAATAGAATATCTAATTAAACAAGCCTCGGTTCTCCATTTAGGTACAGGGCATATTGGAGATGTCCAGACTGAAAGATTTATTGAATTGGTTGATTCAGAAAATATTAAAACAATCAGAGCAAAGGGAAAGTGGATTAATTCATTTGAAGCACTTGAGCATCTTAAACATCATGGAAAATCAGATACACCTATATGTCATACTCTAACAGGCTATGCAAGCGGCTATATGTCTACGATTTGTAAAAAGAGTGTAATTGTAAAGGAAATAAGCTGCATCGCCAAAGGGGACCCAGAATGCCGTTTCGAGATGAAGCTCAAAGAGGATTGGGGAATGGAGATTCAAGAAGAGCTAAAATTCTATCATGAATCAAACATTATTGAAGAATTAGAGTATACCTACGAACAATTGTTAGAGCAGCGCAATTATATCGATAAGGTATCCAAATTTCATAAGAAATTAACAGAAAGTATATCAAATGGAAGCAATTTGCAGGATATTGCCGATTCTACATTTGGATTATTAAAAATACCAATATCAATCGAGGATTTGAGCTTTCAAAAAATTGTTTTCTCGGGAATGGAAGAGGCCGAGTATAGAGTCTTGAGTAAAGAATTGAAAGAAAGTTTAATTCGAAAAAATCGAAAAAGCAACAAACCACTTCCTCAATTTAAAGAAACAACAAGGTTAATAACAGAAAACCAGGAACGACTGGTCACTCCAATCATCGTTCAAAAAAAGATCATTGGATATTGTACATTTATATATTTAAAAGATGCAGAGAAAAGCTCTGAGAATAATATTATGTTTATTGAGAGGGTAGCCAATGCAGCCTCCTTATACCTATTAAATGAAAAGACCAGCTTTGAAGCGCTTGAAAAAATGAAAGGGTATTTTTTGGAACAAATTCTAAAGGGTCAATATTCTTCTAGAGAGGAAATCATAAATCGCGGCCGTTATATGGGGGTTGACCTTGAAACTCCGTTTTTTATTGCAGCCATCGACTATAAAGGAAATGGTAAGAGTGCCAAAGACAGCACCGATCATTATGACCAAATGTTAGAATCTATTGCTAAGTACCTAGACATTCAGGGATATAAGGCGCTAATCGGGCAATATGAAGGTAAAATCATCATGCTGATACCAGAGTCGTCCAACATATTACCAAATATGGAAAAAATCTTAAAACATATTGAAACCACCCATTCCTCTTACAATTATAAAATTGGGATTAGTGACAAATCGGAGGAAATTGAAAATGTTTTGGAGAATTTGGATGAATCACTAATCAGCCTGAGAATGTCCACGGAAAAGAAAATTATTCATTTTACAGATTTAGGGATTGTCGGTATCCTAATTAATTCGAAAAATGTCAGCGGGATAAAGAAAATTGCGAAACAGGAATTAGGGCCTCTTTATAAATTGGGAGAGAGCAAACAAAAAGAATTATTGAAAACACTTTATGTTTTTTTATCAAACGGCGGAAAACTCCAACAAACTATGGATGATTTGTCCTTATCAATGAGTGGACTGATGTATCGAATTAACAAGATTGAAACATTAATCAATAAAGATTTACGAGATTCATCACAAAGTTATCAGTTACTGCTGATTCTAGATTCACTTTTAGCTTTAGGGGAGCTAGAGATATAAAAATAGAGAGTTTTGTTGGTTGAGCATTCATGTTTTGATTGCTCTTTTCTTCTGAGAAAATATCAAAAACCAATATAAATTAGTTGAAAATAGTAGAAAGTCCAATGTTTTTTACTCTGGTTTATATATTTGTAATTTTCTAAAATTTATAATTGTAAGGGTTTTCCCTTTAATGCAAGAATCTAGGAGGGATTTTTTTGAATCAGGCTACTGCTATTAATACTGTTGAAAGAAGTACTGTAAAGAAAACAATGAAAAGAATACTGCCATTTATTTTAATACTCTATGTCGTTGCTTTCTTGGATCGGGTGAATTTGGGATATGCAGCTTTAGAGATGAATGCCGATTTAGCCTTAACGGCGGAGGCGTTTGGATTATTGTCTGGATTATTCTTTATCAGTTATTTCCTCTTTGAAGTCCCAAGTAACCTTATTTTGCACAAAGTTGGTGCACGGCTTTGGATTGCCCGTATTATGATTACTTGGGGTATTGTCGTCGTATTAACTGGGTTTATACAATCAGCCACCCACTTATATATTTTACGCTTTTTATTGGGGGCGGCAGAAGCAGGATTTGTCCCAGGGATTATTCTATATTTAACTTATTGGTTTAGAGCCCGTGAAAGAGGCAAGGCAACTGCACTCTTTTTCGTTGCCTTGCCATTAAGTGCTTTAATAGGTGCGCCTCTTTCTACCTGGATCATGGATACAGTGTCTTGGGGAGGATTAGCGGGGTGGAGGTGGATGTTTATTTTAGAAGGTATACCTGCATTTCTATTAGGAATTGTGGTTTTGTTTTACTTAACTGACCGTCCTGTTAACGCCAAATGGTTAACAGAAAAGGAAAAAACATGGCTTGAAGATGAGCTTATAAAAGAAAGAAAATTAAGTGCAAAATTAAATAAATCATCACATCTTGGTATGTTAAAGGAATCGAAGGTTTGGAAATTAGCTTTATTTAACATTGCTGGTTTTGTTGCGGTGAATGCACTCTCGTATTGGATGCCTACAATCATTAAATCACTATCATCGTCTGCTACAACTAATTTGCAAATTGGCTGGCTGGCTATGATTCCATCTATTATTGCAATTCCAGCCATACTTTTTACGGGATGGAATGCAGATAGAACTGGAGCACATAAATTGCATTTAGGTGCATGTGTGACGATAGCAATGATTGGATTCATTGGTTGTGCATCCGTTTCAACCGTACCGCTGATGGTATTAATGCTGTCGATTACTTCAGCAGGACTTTATGGGATATCCGGAACATTCTATGCCTATATCACGTTTTTCTTTTCTGAATCTACGGCACCCGCTGGGATAGCTTTAGTAAGTACACTTTCTTCGCTTGGCGGTTTCTTGGGTCCAATGTTAATGGGTATTTTTGAATTTAAACAAGCAATGTTTATCATTGCTGGGTGTTTACTTGTCAGTCTAGTAACTCTATTTACCCTAGGATTAGTGAAGAATGACCAGAATGATATAGTCGATCAGGGAGCAGTAAAGATTCCGAATTGACTTCAAGTAATAAGTCATCGAATCCAAAATTATTTGGACCCATACTGGCTGTATTTTATGAAAATACACTCAAGTTCACTTGAATTTCAATGTTAATCTGTCAAAAATCCAACAAAAAACTACTAAAAAAAATCTAAAAATCAAATGATTTTATTCTAGAAATTAGTGAATAAATTTTCTAAAATTTCAGTAACAGATAAACATCACTAGATACATAGATAATGAAAAAGTAGTTATCTAAGTACGAATGTTTAATTAAAAAAAATGTAAGGGATTTCATCCGTGGGGGATTTGCAGAAAAATTTTTATTTACAAGGAGGAGAATGATAAATTGACAAACATTACTCAACAATCTATTAAAACTTCTAATTTTGAAACATTTTTAAATCGAGCTGGAAAAGGGAATTCAGAAGTGATTTTATTTCTACATGGCTCTGGACCAGGTGTTACATCCTTCGCCAATTGGCGCTATGCCTTAAATGACTGCAGCGAAACGTATGACTGTCTGGCACCGGATCTTTTAGGTTTTGGAAACAGCAGCCATCCAGAGACACTGCCAAAAAACAGACAGGAATGGATGGACTTATGGGTCAAACAACTGATGGAGCTTTTAGATGAATTGGATGTTCAAAAGGCTCATTTAGTTGGGAATTCATTGGGATGTTCGATTGCATTAGAACTTTTATTAGAACATCCAGAGCGATTTGACCGCGTGGTGTTGATGGGACCTGGAGGAACACCAAATACCAAATTAAGCGCTGAGCTTGCCCGTGCCAAAGGGTTTTATAATAATCCATCACCAGAGAAATTACGTCAAATCATGAGCTGGTTTGTATATGATGCGGAGGCCATGGCCCCAATCATTGATGCGATAACGGATTATCGCTATGAAACAGCGATGAAACCAGATGTTCGTATTTCCAATGATTCTATTTTCGCAACAGCTGCTGTCCCTGTACCTGTGACCGCCCTAAGAAGAATTCAACATCCAGTACTGCTAGTGCATGGACGGGATGATATGGTTTGCTCTGTGGAGTCCAGCTATTATTTTCTATCACATATTCCGAATTCACAACTGCATGTATACGGTAATTGTGGACATTGGACACAAATTGAAAAGCAGGAAAGCTTTAATCATTTAATTCAAAACTATTTTTCTAATAAAATCTAATAATCTGAGGAGGAATAAAAAATGACTTTACCTGAAATTGCAAAGTTAGGGCATGTCGCACTCGTAACACCTGATCTTGAAAAATCACTATGGTTTTTCCGTGATGTGATTGGGCTAGAAGTAACGGAAGAGGTAAACGGTACGTATTATTTACGTGCTTGGGGTGATTTTGAACATCACTCCCTATCATTAACTCCAGGGGATAGAGGGTATGTTGATCACATCGGCTGGAGAACGAAGCGCCCTGAAGATGTAGAGGGTTTTGCCCAGCTTCTCGAAAAAGCGGGAACGGAAGTAAAATGGATAGAAGCAGGTGAAGAAGCGGGTCAAGGGCGGGCAATTCGTTTTAAACTGCCAAGTCAGCATTCCTTCGAAATCTATTATGATGTAGAAAAACCACAAGCGGATGAAAAAAGACGTTCAGTTTTGAAAAACCAAACATACAAGGCTTGGGCCCGTGGCTGTTCACCTAGAAGATTTGACCATGTAAATATTGCTACTTCAATGGATGTCCAAGAAATCCTTGATTACCTAGGAGCTCAATTAGGCTTTAAACTGCGTGAATATGTGCGATATAACAAAGAAAAAACCCTAGCGGGCTGGATGAGTGTTACGCCGCTGGTTCACGATATAGCAGTGATCACGAGACCACAGGCAAAAACACCGAACCAGCTTCACCATATTTCATATTGGCTCGATAATGCACAGGATGTCTTACGGGCAGCAGATATTTTAAGCGAAGAAGGCATTAAGTTTATTGGCCCAGGTAAACATGGCGTTTCTCAAGCTCTATACCTATATGTGATTGATCCTGGAAGCGGCTGCCGTGTTGAATTGTTTAGTAATTCTTATTTAATTTTTGAACCTGACTGGGAGCCTGTTGAGTGGACAGAAGAGGATCATTCAATAGCCAACACCTATTGGGGTGACTCTGTAATGGATAAGGAAATGAACAAACCAACAATCGAGGCATAAAGAAAAGCGGAAGCGCCCTGGTCAGCGGCGTATGGCCTGGAGCGCTCCAACTGAGATAAAGGAAACACGAAGAGCCGGAGACGCATTCGTGCTTGACTTATCGTAGGTAGGTAAAAATCCTGAAGGGATTTTTACTCGCGGAGAGCGAAGGACACTAGCCGCTAGGGCGCTGGAGCTGGACAGTAATCTATGTTCAAAAATTATACTTACTTATTTGGAGAAAGCTGACTCAAAAGTAAACGAGTCAGCTTTTTTAAAAGAATTTTTTGGGAAGAGAGGCAGATAGAATGAGTGACATCAAAATTTATGAGACAGATATTGTGGTAATTGGTGCAGGAAATGCTGCGATGAGCGCAGCCATTTCTGCAAGGGAAAATGGAGCCGATGTCCTCGTGCTTGAAAAGGCACCTGAGGCTGAAAAAGGAGGGAACAGCACCTTCACCCATGGTTCGATTCGGTTTGCCTATAACGGTGTCGAAGATTTAAAAGAAATAATGCCCGACCTTTCACAAGAAGATATTGATTCTTCGGATTTTGGGGTCTATAGCGAAGAACAATTCTATGATGATATGTGCCGGGTTACTTCGTTTCGGACTGACCCAGAATTAGCCTCCATTCTTACCGAAAAAAGTTTTGAAACCATGAAATGGCTTACAGGCCACAAGGTAAGGTGGGTGCCTATATATGGTCGGCAAGCCTTTAAAGTAGACGGTAAATTTAAGTTTTGGGGCGGAATGATTGTTGAATCAGTAGGCGGGGGGCCGGGATTGGTCGAAGCGCTTCATAAAGAAGCGTCCTCTTTAGGGGTTCAGATTCTGTTTGATGCGATGGCGGTGGAACTGATCCATGATGACAATGGTGTACACGGTGTGATTTTTAAACATAATGGCAAGAGTACAAAGATCCTTGCGAAAGCCGTTATATTGGCTTCTGGCGGCTTTCATGCGAACCCTGAAATGAGGACCCGGTACTTAGGACCAAAATGGGACTTGGCCCATGCAAGGGGAAGCCGTTTTAACACAGGAGAGGGTATTCAAATGGCGCTAAATATTGGTGCACTTTCCGCTGGCAACTGGTCAGGCTGCCATTCAGTCGGAGGCGACCGTTATCTGCCAGATTTTACGGAAGGCTTTCAAAAATTAAGTTATCCCTTTGGAATCATGGTAAACGCTGATGGTAAACGCTTTGTCGATGAAGGTGCTGATTTCCGCAATTACACCTACGCGAAATATGGAAGATTAATTTTGGATCAGCCTGGACAATTCGCTTGGCAGATTTTCGATCAAAAGGTTTCTCATTTGCTTCGCGAGGAATATAAAGGCAGACAAGTGACTAAAGTAAAAGCCGCTACGTTAGAGGAATTAGCGGAAAAACTTGAAGGTGTTGACGCGGATGGTTTTTTACAAAATGTTAAAGAATACAATGCATCTGTCCGTAAAGATATCCCGTTTAATCCAAATATCAAGGACGGCAGATGCACAGAAGGGTTAGCAATCAAGAAGTCAAATTGGGCGAACACATTGGAAGATGGCCCGTTTGAGGCCTATGCGGTTACCTGCGGTATAACCTTTACGTTTGGCGGTTTGAAAATTAATACTGCAACGGAGGTTCAGAATGTGTTATCCGAGTCCATTCCGGGACTATATGCTGCTGGTGAGGCGGTAGGGGGTCTATTTTATTTTAATTACCCGGGTGGTGCAGGGTTAATGGCAGGATCCGTATTCGGAAAATTGGCAGGTGAACATGCAGCTCATTTTATCAAAACAAAGGAAACGATAAATTCGTAAAAAAACTTTACTAATTTCTATTCTTTGGGACAAAACGGCAGATTTATGTTTAGAAAACCAATAAAAGTTATCTGAAAATGTTTCAAACTTGAAAGGTTTTTACCCTTTAAATTAATTTTATAATTTTCTAAAATTTAACTAAGATCTAAATCGAATAAGAGGAATAATAAAGTTGAAAAGGAGAATTTCAAATGATAAATGTTGCTCATAGTGATACTTTTCTTGTAGAAAAAGCCAAATCTCTTGTTCCAAAACTAAAGGAAAGAGCAAAAGAAACGGAAGAAATCCGTCGAATACCTGAGGCGACGATCAATGAATTAAAAGAAGCGGGGCTTTTTAAGCTGTTGCGCCCAAGTATTTATGGCGGTTATCAAACAAGTATGAGAACCTATTCAGATTGTATTGTGGAAATTTCACGCGGCTGTGCTTCTACGGGCTGGATTCTCTCGCTTTGTGCAATTCGGGAACTTATGGTAGCGGAATCATTTACAGAAAAAACGCACCAAGAAATCTTTGGAGAGAATGAAGATAATGTCCTTTTTGCAGGTGTATACGAACCTAGAAAATGTATTGCCCGAAAAGTGGACGGTGGATATTTAATCGAAGAAGGGTTCTGGATGTTCTGCTCGGGTTCGCTCCATGCGACTTGGGGATACTTCGGTATGGTAATCAGAGATGATGAAGGAAACCTTGTGGATCAAGCCTTAATGACAGTGCCATTTGAAGAAGTTGAGATTATGGATGATTGGCATGTTATGGGCTTGAAGGGTACAGGGAGTAACAGTGTGAAAATGACAAACGTATTTATCCCAGAACACCGAGTGGTTTCTTTTGCAGAAGTGCTAAATGGACAATTTAAATCAGATCATTTACGCGATATCCCGCTCTATAATACGGCACTTTTTCCAGCTTTAGCATTGTCTTTGGCATTACCGGGCTTAGGTTTGGTAAAGGCAGCGTTAGAATTTTTCCAGCAAGTGCTGCCTAATCGAAAAGCTGCCCATATTGGTGTAGAAAATTTAATTGATTCACCGACTCTCCATGCATTACTTTCGGATGCTGCTTTGAAAATTGATACCGCTTCCATGCATTATTACCGTGTGGCGGATGAGCTAGATGCATGGGCTGCCAGCGGTAAATTCATGGATAAGCCAGCACGAGTAAAGGCATTAGCAGATATCGGTTATGCCAATCAAGTAAGTAAGGAAGCACTCGATATTTTAATTCTAGCCAGCGGTTCTGGTTATGTATATGAAGGTCACCCGCTGCAAAGAATTTTCCGTGATTTTTGGACGCTCTATTCACACAGAACGATTTCACCGTTAATCACCAAAGAAAATTATGGCCGCGTTTTAGCAGGCCTAGAATCAAATGCACTAAGATATTAGGATACTCCTAATCTATCAAAAAATTCTTAATCAAGAAGAAAGGAGACTGTATGGAAAAGATTTATATTAACCATGATAATTTGGCAGATTGGCAGGGAAAAGCAAATGCATGTGTAATGGCCCTTGGTTTTTTTGATGGACTCCATTACGGACATCGAGAAGTAATTAAAACGGCTTTACGGATAGCGAAAGAAAAGGGTGTGCAGCTTGCTGTTATGAGTTTCTTTCCACATCCAAAGTCTGTCTTGTCCAATGGGGAAAAACAAGTTGATTACTTAATCCCCCTTTCTGTTAAGGAAAAAATTCTTCGGGGGCTTGGTGTTGATACGTTTTATATTGTTGAATTCACTAGGGAATTTGCCGCTCTTTCACCTGAACAATATGTTAAAGATTATCTGGTCAATCTTGGGGTTATCCATGCAGTCGCCGGTTTTGATTTTACTTATGGTTCTAGGGGAATCGGAAATTTAGAGCGTTTGATGAATGATTCAGGGGGAATCATTGATGTGACAAAAGTGGAAAAAGTAGCATGCCGCGGCGAGAAAATAAGCTCTACCTGCATTCGTGAAAGATTAGCTGCAGGCAATGTAGAGGAACTGCCAGATTTTCTTGGCTGCTGCTATGAAGTAGAAGGAATGTGGGATGGTCAAACATTCAAGCTGAATCCATACTATACACTTCCTGCACCCGGAAAGTATGCGGCAAGCATTAATATAGGAAATTTATCAATGCTTACAGAAGTGAATGTGGTAGAAAAATCTCTTAAACCTGTTACAGAACTGCCGCTATATATGTTTGGGAGGCTATCGGTTGTTTGGCATCATCGTATCTCTGAGGAGGCTCCCTCTTCTCGTCCTATTTTAAAAGTTGGAGGATTAACTCTATGAATAAATGTCAAGTTTTTCAAAAACTGCTTCGTGAACCAGGTTCCTTTATCCTTCCTGGTGCCTATGATGCGATGTCAGCAAAGTTAATAGAAGAAACTGGCTTTAAGGCGATTTATGCTACGGGAGCTGGAATATCTAATGCACAGCTTGGCTGGGCTGACGTAGGACTTACCTCTCTTAAGGAAGTGGTTGATATCGTTGCCAGAATGGCCGATGTTACCAATGTTCCGATCGTAGTAGATGGAGATACTGGGTTCGGAAATGCTATCAATGTGATTCGGACGGTAAAAGAGTTTGAACGTGCGGGTGTCGCTGCCATTCAGATGGAGGATCAGGTATCACCAAAGAAATGCGGTCATTTTAACGGAAAAGATGTCATTTCGAAAGAAGAAATGGTAGGAAAAATTAAGGCTGCCTTAGATGCCCGAAAAGATGAAAATCTGGCAATAATGGCACGGACTGATGCAATTGCTACAAATGGCCTTGAAGACGCCATAGACAGGGCTTTTGCTTATTACGAAGCGGGTGCAGATATTATTTTTGTCGAAGCACCAAATACCATTGAAGAATTACGGAAAATTACTAGTTCACTAAAAGGAATCCCACAGGTTATTAACTTAGTAGAGGGCGGCAAAACCCCACTTATTTCTTTAAAAGAAGCAGAAGAAATAGGTTTTAAAATCATGCTGTGTGCAAATACTGCACTTCGTTCCGCTATTAAAGGAATCACTGAATCTTTAAGAATTTTAAAAGAAGAAGGCTCTCAGGAAAATTTATTACCTTTAATTTGTACCTGGGAGGAAAGACAATCACTTTTCAAACTAGATCAAATCAAAGAGTGGGAAAAGAAGTATTTAAATAATAATTAATCTAGGAGGTTACGAAAGTGGAGAGAGAATTGGATTATGACATTGTAGTAATTGGCTGTGGTGTGGCAGGAACAGCAGCAGCTTTGTCCGCTGCGGAAAGTGCCAAGAAGGAAGGAAGAAATTTACGAATTGCGATCTTAGAACGCACGGATTACGATCATCGGGGCGGAAATTCCAGATGGACAGCCTCTTACATGCGAATGAAGAATATTGATGAAATCGCAGACAACTTTGTAGAAGATATGATGGCATTCTCAGATGATTTCTCCGATAGGGAGTACATAGAAACTCTCGCAGAAAACGCTGGAAGTACGCTGCGCTGGGTCGAGGAAAAAGGGGTAGATTTCGATTACCTGCCAACGATGTTTTTAACTTCTTCAAAACCGCGGCTTCTCCCAGTTGGCGGAGGCCGGGCAATCATTGATACATTATCGCGCCGTGCTGGCGGACTTGGTGTCGAGATTATTTATGAAGCGACTGCTTGGAAATTACTCCTTGATGATGAAGGTGCGATAAATGGACTCATGGTTCGTGTTAAGGGTGGAAATTCTCTTCAGCTGAAAGTCGGCGCTGTTGTTCTTGCAGCTGGAGGATTCCAAGGAAATCAAGAAATGATGGCACAGTATGTCGGAAGAGATGCGCATAAGATTCGTACAGTAGCCGAAGGCGGCCTTTATAACAAAGGGGAAGGTATTCGGATGGCAATGGAAATAGGGGCGAAAGGAGCGGGTCAGTTCGATGCCTTTCATGCTGAACCAGTTGACCCTAGAAGTAAGCGGGAAGAAGCAGCCGTTATGACCTACCCTTATGCAATTTTGGTTGATAAAAATGGCAACCGTTTTGTCGATGAAGGAATTTCCACGGTTGACGAGCAATATGAAGCAGTAGCCCGCAAAATCTTCTACGACCTCCCTGACCATATCGCCTATATGATCAGTGACCAAAAAATGTACGAAATTCCGAATTATGAACGGGCAATCGAAACGGATAAACCGGCGATTGAGGCCGATACACTAGAGGAATTAGCTGTGAAAATTGGGGTGCCTGCAGATCATTTAATTGCAACAGTAGAATCCTTTAATGCTGCTGTACAGCCAGGAGAATTCCACTGGGATAAGAAGGACGGAAAACAGGCTGTTGGAATTTATCCGCCAAAATCAAATTGGGCCATAACTATTGATAAGGCGCCATATATTGCCTACCCTATAGTCTGCTCCAATGTTTTCACGAATGGAGGCATAGCTTCTGATACAAAAGGAAGGGTTTTATCGCAGGATGATGATGTAATTCCTGGATTGTATGTCGCAGGTGAAACTGCAGGTCTATACTATGGAAAATATCCTGGCGGCACATCCGTACTTCGCGGCTTGGTGTTTGGTAAACGTGCAGGTGAGCATGCAGCTTCTTACGTTAGTAGTGATAAAAAACTTGAGGTGTAATGAAGGGGTGATGATTTTTGGATTTAAAAAATAAAGTTGCGTTTGTAACTGGCGGCGGCAGAGGGATTGGCAGGGAAACCTGCTTGCTTTTAGCAAAACAGGGGGCAAAAGTAGCTGTATTTTCTCGTAGTTTAGCAGAAATATCGGAAACGGCTGCTTATATTAGGGAGGAACTAGATGGCGAAGCAATCGCTCTTGCTGGTGATGTACGCTCTGAGGAAGATGTGAACAAAGCAATTCAGGAGACGGTAGAAAAACTCGGCAGTATTGATATTTTAATTAATAATGCTGGTGTTATGCTACTAAAGCCATTCGATGAAACGAGTGTTGAAGAGTGGGACTTTGTCCAAGAAATCAATACCCGCGGTGTGTTTTTATGTGCGAATGCAGTAGTACCGCAAATGAAAGAGAAAAGAAATGGTGTCATTATCAATGTATCATCGATTTGGGGAACAAAAGGCGGTCCGGACAGAAGTGCCTATATTACCTCTAAATGGGCAGTAATTGGATTTACAAAAGCATTAGGAGAAGAGCTAAAACCATTCAATGTTAGAGTAAATGCGGTCTGCCCAGGCCCAGTTGACACAAAGATGATGGAAGATATTGCTCCGGATGTTAACAAAGATAATTGGCTGCATCCAATTGACATGGCAAATGTAATTGTTGACATGTGTCTGCCAAAAATGAAAGCCGTATCCGCGACAGTAATTGAAGCATTTGGGAATGGAAGACCAGTAAATTTATAAACTAATTTGTTGATAGAAAAGGGGAAATAAAATGGAAAACTTTACAACAGCAATTGAATCAAAAAATATTAGCCTAGCGTTAGCAAATAAAATGTTAGAAGCCGCATTAGCAAAGGGGCAAGAACTAGGAATTCCATTCAGTATTGCAATTGTGGACAAACCTGGTAACTTAAAAGCATTTTATGCAATGGATGGTGCACCAGTACTTAGCCTTGAAATCGCTCAAAATAAGGCGTTTTCGGCTGCAGCCTATAACCGCGCAACACATGAATGGTATGACAGGTTAAAAGACGATCCTCCATTATTGCATGGCATTGTTCACACGCCTAGATTAGTTATTTTTGGCGGTGGATATCCAATCAAAATCAATAATGAGCTAATTGGTGGAATTGGAGTAAGCGGAGGTCATTATTCACACGACATGCAGGTATGTGAAGCAGCGTTAGAAGTGTTAAAAGCTTTTGAATCTGAGGAGTGAGAATAATGGAAAGCTATGATTTGATCATTCTAGGCGGCGGGCTTGCGGGTATGTGTGCTGCCGTTGAGGCTGGGGAGCAGGGTGTTAATGTCCTGCTCTTGGAAAAGCAGGATGAACTGGGCGGCAGTACAGTCCTCAGCTCAGGTTATATGGCATTTGCGGGTACAGATATGCAGGAACGAGCAGGAATAACTGATTCTACTGAATCTCTATTGGCTGATATGACGGAGGTTGGCGGTGGGGTAAATGATTCAACATTGGTAGCTGAATATGGCAGATATCAATTGGAGACATATCAATGGCTGGTTGACCACGATGTCGAGTTTAGATCATTGGAAGCAGTAAGTGGTCATAGCGTTCCACGCGGACATATTATCGATCCTCATCAGGCAATCCAGTCTCTTTACAGGAGAGTGAAGCAGCTAGCGAACGTGACGATTTATTTTAATGCTCCTGCACGAAGACTGCTGAAGAATGATGAAGGGAGAATTGATACAGTTTTATATGAGGCGTCTGGGGAAGAAAGAAAGGCTGTTGCTAGTAAAGGAGTGTTAATTGCTTCTGGAGGTTTTGCTAAAAGTGAAGAGCTGCTTGGCCAGTTTGCTCCACAATTAAAAGGTGCCTTAAGAATTGGCGGTGCTGGCAATCAAGGAGACGGGATTCGGATGGCCTGGGAGCATGGTGCATGGGTGAAGGACCTCCCATATTTGAATGGAACATATGGATTTCATCCAAGTGCAGCCGGGAAGTTAAAGTCGCAGGGATTGGCATTTTATAAAGGGGCCATAATGGTTAACCAATTTGGGAAGCGGTTCGTGAATGAGTCTATTTCGTATAAACTTTTAGGTAAGGCGGCATTCGAACAGCCTGAACAGATCAGCTATCAAGTTTGGGATCAGACCGTAATGAAAAAGGGTGTGTTAGATGATCCCCTCTATGATTTTGAATTGCTAAAGAAGCGCAGACTTCTGTACAAAGCAGATACGTTAGAAGAACTGGCGGACTGTATTGACGTACCAGTAGAAGTACTAGAAGATACCATTTCTAGATACAATCAAGGCGTTCAAAATGGGGAAGATCCTGATTTTGGCAGAAGGTCTTTGACACATAACTACGGAAAACCAACAGCAATTGAAACAGCGCCTTTCTATGCATTTGAATCAACAGTCGCCATGCTTGCTACCTATGCAGGTATTTCTGTAAATGCAAATGCACAGGTTGTGAATTCTTACGGCGAGCCCATTCCAGGTTTGTATGCAGCGGGGGAAGTAACAGGCGGATTCCACGGGGCTGGCTATATGACAGGAAGTTCGCTGGGAAAGGCAGCCGTATTTGGACGGATTGCTGTACAGTCTGCGGTTTCTGAGAATGCGGTAGTTTAATCGGAACCGGTTGTATCTGGCAGATGGCCGGAAAAACTGGCGGAAAGCAAATTGAGGTAAGTTCTATTTTATAAATAATCGAAAAAAGGAGGTCATTCTATGAAAATCTGGCATCAAAGCCTTACCACCATTGACCGAGTTCCACATTATCGGGATGCGATTATTAAACATGTAAGCAGGATCGCCCGCCCGGATGTGGAGGTTGTTTTACATGGTGTGTCAGAAGAAACATATCCTTCTCATTACCCAGGTATATTTATAACTCATTCCTATTTACAAAACCTTCACCGGGAACAGTTTATACGGGCTGCCCTAACAGCTGAAAAGGCTGGATATGACGCGATGTTCATAGCAACTATTCCAGATGTAGGTCTTTTAGAGGCAAGAACATTGGTTGATATTCCTGTAGTGGGATATGGTCAAGCCTCCTTTCACATGGCTTCGATGCTTGGGGACCGGATTGGCGTGGTGAATTTTTTGGCGCCGCTGGCAGATGAGCTTCGTCAAAATGCTGATAAATATGGTTTAGGAGGAAAGCTTGGACCTATTGTTCAGACAGAAGCGGGCTTTGATGATATTATGGCTGGATTTAATGATCCAGAACCGATTATTGAATCCTTCAAAAAAGCTGCAGAGCTGGCGATTGCAGATGGTGCAGATGTCATCATTCCGGGAGAGGGCCCGATGAACGTCTTTTTAGCAACCCAGGGAATTTCTCGAATTGGTGATGTACCAGTGGTTGACTCCTTTGCAGCCGGAATAAAAATGTGTGAGTCACTAGTAGATCTTCGCAAAAACTCTGGTGTCTACATGACACGGCGCGGTTACTATAATGCAAAGCCGCCTGTTGAAGCAGTGGAAAGACTGAGGGAAATGTACGGACTTATTCCTTCTCCAAATCCTAAGGATGATAATGGATTGTCAGTTAAGGGAGTAGGAGTTAAAAATTGATGGATCCCTTCGCAAAGGGAAAAGCTCACTGAAGGGAATCAAAAGAAGTCTTTGGTGCCCTTCAGATAGGAAAGAGCACAGTTAAGGGAATCAAAGAAGATTTTTGGTGCCCTTCAGATAGGAAAAGGCTCGCTAAAGGGAATCAAAGGAGGTCTTTGATGCCCTTCACATACAAAAAAGCTCATTAAAGGGAATCAAAAGAAATCAAACATCGTTAACAATCGTGAGGTGAAATAAATATGCACATCGTTGTTTGCCTTAAACAAGTTATTGATCCTGAAATTACACCAAAATATTTTAACATCGATCCTGAAACAAATCGTCCAGATATTAGTGACTCCGATTTGGTACTAGACTCGTTTGCTGAAAACGCACTTGAACTGGCCATTCAAATTCGAGATAAAATACCTGGAGCGAGTGTAACCGCTCTCTGCCTAGGGGATGAGGAGTCAGAGGATGTCCTTCGGAGAGCACTTGCTTTTACAGCAAATGCGGCAGTCAGGGTATGGGATGATGAGTGGGAAAATCTAGACGGTCAGGCTGTTGGGCATATACTTGCACAAGCCATTAAATCATTGGGTGGAGCACAACTTATCCTGACAGGCTACCAAGCCAGTGATATCGAGGAAGGTCTCGTTGGACCTGTTATGGCTGAGGAATTAGGGGTTCCTTGCTTAACACTCGTTTCAGACCTTGAGGTGGAAGAGGGAAATGTGAAAGCTACGCTTGAAGTTGAAGGCGGCTATGCAGTTGTAAGTGTACCAACTCCGTCCATTTTCACAATTATTAGTGCTGAAACGAACGTTCCTAGGCTGCCAAAGGTAAAGGATATTCGACTTGCAAGAAGTAAACCGATTACGGTTTTAGAATCAGAAGATCTTAATCTTGATAGTGAGCGCTGTCAGCCCGGTGTCAAGCTGGAGCGGGCTTACGTCCTGAATCGGGAAGTCGCTTGTGAGGTACTGCCTGGAAATGATGGTGTGGACCTTGCTGGTGAATTAGCGGGCAGGCTAGTGGCTCTCAAGATTTTATAGGGGGAGACAACCATGTCAAGAATTCTTGTATTCACAAATCAACAGGAAGAAGGCTTGAGTTCAGGTGCTAAAGAAGCTCTTTTCTTTGGCAGCCGCTTGGCTAGTTCCACTGGTGGTGAAGTTTGTTCTGTCTCGCTTGGACCTTTAGCAGCGGCTGGGGCTAAGGAATCAATCTCCCTTGGGGCGGGCATTGCATACACCATTTCGAATCCAATTCTTACTGAATACGATGTTGAACTCTATGTAAACTGCATCGAAACTGTATTTCAACAGTCGGGAGCAGATATCCTTATCCTTTCTTTCGACAGAATCGGGAAAGACCTTGTGGGCAGGCTAGCTGCGCGTACTGGTGCATCTGCTATTACAGAAGTAGTTGATTACAATTCCAACAGTGACAAATTAACTTGGATTCGTCCAATTTATGGTGATAAGGCGTTCGGGGAATATACAACAACTCGTTCTAAAGCAGTAGTTGGTATCCGTAAAAAGAGCCAGAATGTAGATGTTACGGATGAGACACGTATAGGTGAAATTATTGAGGTTAACTATACTCCATCAGAAGATATGATTGTAACCAAGCTGGTAGTAAAAATTCAAGCTGCATTATCTGATATTCGGCTGGAGGATGCACGAATTATCATTTCCGGTGGTCGAGGAATCGAGGGTCCGGAAGGTTTTAATGACCTTCATGTGCTTGCAAATCTTCTAGGAGGTACAGTTGGTGCCTCGCGTGCTGCTTGTGATGCAGGATGGGTTCCTTCAAATCTGCAGGTCGGGCAGACAGGTGCAGTGGTTGCACCTGATCTTTATATCGCAGTTGGGATTTCTGGTGCCAGTCAGCACCTTGCAGGAATCACCAATGCAAAGACGGTGGTTGCTATCAACACAGACCCAGAAGCACCTATCTTTAAACGGGCCAATATTGGTGTTGTAGCAGATTATAAAACGGTCATTCAAGCACTAACGGAAAAACTGAAAAAGGTACTTGTCTAAGTATCGGAGACGTTATTTAAAAAATCCCTCATCGTTTGAGTTTGGATTTTTCTTTTTTAAAAGCTTTGATTGTAATATGCCCTTATTAATAAGAAAAAACCGTTTGGTTACATTACCATACGGTTTTTTTAATGTAAAAATACACTGTAATTTCCATCAATATTATTTTAGAAATAATCAATAATAAGAAGGCAAAAACATTAACTTTTGCAAGGGGGTAATAAATTTGATAAAAAAGCCATTAGGTTTATTGCTATCAGGGGTGTTAACAATCGGTCTGGCTGCATGTAATAACAATAATGCAGCTGACGAAGTCCGTACAAGCAGGATAGATAGAGACAATTCAACTTTGAATGTCGGTAATAACAGGGATGATGGAATTGATCATAATGGTTTGTTAACAGAAGATTACACCAATAACGACAATAATGACCCGGATTGGGATCGAGACTATAATGACCGTAACATAACAAATGTAAATAATGATCGAACTAGAAATAACAATAATAGAAATGTGAACAACAACCGTTTAAATGTAAATAATAACCGTAACACAGATCGACATATTTTTGATAATCGAAATGTGAATTACAATAACAATCGTAACATGAATACAAATAATGACGCGCTAAATATATCGGCAGACCGTACAAATTTGGATAGTAAGAGTTACCCACATACTAAAGCGATCTTGATTCAACATGCTCAGTATAGATATATACCATTTGGTTCTGTTCAATGGTACCAAGGAAATCAACAAGGACAAACGCCAGGGCAACAACAAGTTCCAATTGTACCGGCACCAGCACCAAATGCGCCAGCACCAAATGCGCCAGCACCAACTGCACCAGCGCCGGCTACACCAGCACCGGCTGCACCAGCACCGGCTGCACCAGCACCGGCTGCACCAGCGCCAGCTGCACCAGCACCGGCTGCACCAAAGCCAGCAGCACCAGCACCAAAACAAGCAGCACCAGCGCCAACTACTGGTGATGTTAGTCAATATGTACAGCAGGTTATAGATTTAACAAATGCTCAACGTACTAAAAATGGGTTACCAGCTTTAAAAGCTGATGCAAAATTAAGCGGGGTTGCACAAAAGAAAAGTGTTGATATGCAGCAAAACAATTACTTTTCACATACAAGCCCAACCTACGGTTCGCCATTTGACATGATGAGGGACTTCGGTGTGACGTATAAATCAGCAGGTGAAAATATCGCTCAAGGACAACGTACGCCTCAAGAAGTCGTGAATGCATGGATGAACAGTGAAGGGCATAGGAAAAACATTTTAAGTGCTAACTTCACTCATATTGGAGTTGGGTACGAAAAATCCGGAAACCACTGGACACAAATGTTTATAGGAAAATAACCAACCTTAAGAAGGGAATCTTAGCGATTCCTTTCTTTTGTGGTAAGTCTTTTATTCGTATTCAAAGTATTTATTGAATGAAAGGGTACCAAGATGTGGATTTAGTAAGGGGTTGAATACCTCAATCTTTAATACCTAATTTGAATCCTAAAACTGGAGGGATATTCGCATGAATACAACTCATTCTATTACTCATGTACAACAATGCCGTCAGCTTGCTCAGCAATTAATTCAGCAAACTCAAATGGCTAACCATCAATACCAGCAAATGCTGCAAAATGAGCAGCAAAATGCGCAAGTGCTTGAGCAGATGATACAAAAAGAACGTTTGGCAGTTCAAACGATTCAGCAAAGCCTCCAGGGGCATGAATTAGCGATTCAAAGATGCCAAGAAGTCATTGCACAGTGTAATCAGCTGGAGCGTGAACTTTCCGGCCAGGTGGGGTCGGTTGGATTTCAACCTCAAACTTTTGTAAATCCTGCCTTACAAACACAGCAGTTCCAGAACTATCAAAACCCAGCATTTCGTCAATAGAAAGAACGAGCACGCTCGAGTGTGAGCGTGCCTGTTCTTTATTGTTAAGACATTTTAATTTTTTATATTACGAGCCTTTATTTTAAAATAGCTTATTTATTGTTACCTTTGCTTTCACCTTTGTTACCTTGGCCATAGCGCATATGACCAGAATCACCTTCACCTTTTTCATTAGACTTTTTTCCGCCTAAAGATACGTTAGGATAGCTTTTTGTATTCTCATCCATTTTTTTCACCTCCATCACTATTCTGTTCCATTTTTCTAAAAATATGTTTTTAAGGTATTAATGAATGGATGGAAACAGAAATGACCTTCATACCTTTTAAGTTCCACATTTTTTAATAAAGAACCCGCCATAAATAAAATGTGGCATATGCTTGCCAATTCATCCATTTTAGTGATAATTTCATTAGCTCATCCTTCGTAGGTTTTTTCTCTGCGCCGGTTAGAAGTTTGATCGCGTTATGCAGCCCGACGTCATCAATCGGAAAGGCTGAGGGATAGCGTAAGCAGCGCATTAGGACATAATTTGCTGTCCATGGACCTATACCGCGGATTTTAACTAAACTCTTCTCAGCTTCTTTAAGGCTGTCCATTCTCAATAATTTCTCCTTTGATAAATCCCCGCTGACCATCAATTTGGCGATTCCGATAATATATTCACTTTTTTTCCTGGTCATTTTAATATCTGCTAGGTCTTCTGGTGTTAATATTGCAATTTGATCAAAGGAAGGAAAAACCCAATAGTTCTTGCCATTCGACTCGATGGAATCGCCAAATTTTTCAACGAATTGGCGTTTTAGCTTATAGGCGAATGCTAAGTTGATTTGCTGTCCTAAAATCCCCCAGCAGAGGGCCTCAAATAAATCGGGAACGCCAATCAAACGTAATCCGGAGAATTCTTGGATTGGTTTCTTTAGGAGCGGGTCCGCTGTGGCCATTTCATAAAATGGTGTTAATTCACGATCAAGATCAAACCATTCACGAATGTAACCGATGACCTTCTCACGATCTGACTGTTTACGGGGACTGGAGTCTTTTAAAAAATGTACGATTATCTGATTAATGCTATTAACGTTTATTTGTACTAAGGATCTAATTTCTCCTGCAGAAATGACCTTTGTGATAATTCCGTTTTCGACTTCAAACATACATTCATTTTTATTCCGCTCTAAATAGCTGAGATTCGCTTTTAAATCAAAATCTCCTGGTAAATTAATGAGAATATCCCCATTATCGTTTTGCGAATAGTCGATTGTGTTTTCTATCATCCACATTTAACCTCCAAAATCATTATATTATTATTACAAAAAAGCAATTTCAATATCTTGTTTTTTTACCCTCAAAACGTTCACATTGCTTAGAAACGGAGGCATTTTCCATCAAAACCATTCCTTCCTCATCTTTATTAACCTTATAGGTTTCTCGTTCATACGATTAATTTAGGAGGGGTAGTTATGCAGTCTTCAGACTTTTTTTTACAAGAAATGCTTGTCCTTTACGGAATAGCGATGCTGGGTTTTATTGCAAGGAAAATCGGCATCCTAAATGAACATGCCAATGATGTGCTGACACCATTGAACAAAAGGTTCTGGGAGTTGGAGAAGCCTCTGGTGTGTTTCCTATTGACGTGAATACGAAGAACTATAATCAAACCATGATTGATCAATTCAATGTACTGATTGCCCCTTACCATCTACCCTGGAAACTTGAACAGATTTTGCCGACAGTTTTGCTAGCGGGTGAAAACGGCGGAGTCCTTACAGAAGAAGGGGCAAAGCTTCTGGATATAACCGGAGAGCTGCAGGCTGGTATTCCACTTTGTCCTCCAGAAGGGGATGCAGGAACGGGAATGGTCGCAACAAACAGTGTTGCAAAGCGTACGGGGAATGTTTCGGCTGGAACTTCTGTTTTTGCAATGGTTGTACTCGAAAAGGAACTCTCCAAAGTTTACTCCGAGATTGACCTAGTTACCACACCTACTGGAAATTTGGTAGCGATGGCGCACTCCAATAACTGTTCTTCAGACCTGAATGCATGGATGGGAATGTTTGCCGAATTTTCAAAAGCAATGGGTTTGGAAGTTGACAAGGATAAATTGTATAGTACCCTTTATCATTTAGCTCTTCAAGGTGACCCGGATTGCGGAGGCTTACTTGCTTATGGCTATCTTTCCGGCGAACATATGACCCACTTTGATGAAGGTCGCCCATTGTTCGTTCAGCTGACAGCCATTTTAACCTGGCTAATTTCATGCGTGTTCATTTATTTACAGCATTGGGAGCACTGAAAATTGGGATGGATATTCTCCTCAAACAAGAAAATGTGAAACTGGATGAAATCCTGGCCCACGGTGGACTATTTAAGACCAAAGGTGTAGGTCAAAGCATTATGGCTGCTGCACTCAATGTACCTGTTTCCGTTATGGAAACAGCAGGAGAAGGCGGAGCATGGGGAATTGCTTTACTTGCATCTTATATGAAAATAATGAAAAGTTGGAAGATTATTTAGGCCGCAAAGTATTTGCAGGTGAACTTGGAATGACGTTGACCCCTGATCCAAGGGATGTAGCAGGATTTGAGCAATTTATGAATCGCTATACCATGGGGCTTGTAATCGAAAAAGCTGCTATAGAGTTTTTTAAATAAATATTTTTGTAATGTAAAACATGACCGGAAAAATTATACCTGTCGTGTTTGGATGATGTAACAAGTTCGGTGGATACCGTACGGAAGTATTGATTCACCAGGTAATGGATAAACACACAGCCGGCTTGGAAGTTAGGTCAACTCAATCTCAAATAGCTAAGTAAGATAAAAGTTTTCTTTAAAACTATTCTTATACTATCATTAATTAAAGAAAAGAGGAGAAGATACTATGAGTGAAAAAGATAAAATGTTAAATCAAGAATACTATATAAGTTGGGACAAAGAGCTAGTCGAAGAAAGAGAAAGAGCCAAGGATTTATTATTTGAGTTTAATAATTTTAAACCATCAAAACGCTATGAAAGAAATCAAATTATTCAAAAACTATTTCATTCTATAGGAGAGAATGCATGGATTGAATCACCATTTAACTGTGATTATGGTTATAATATTACAGTTGGGGATAACTTCTACGCAAATACAAATTGTACAATTTTGGATTGTGCCAAAGTTACCATTGGAAACAATGTGTTAATCGGTCCGAATGTTAGTTTGTATACACCAAATCACGCAGTGAATGCAGATGAGCGTAAAGAAGGTTATGAGCGTTCACTTCCAATAAATATAGGAGATAACGTTTGGATAAGTGGTTCAGTTACGATTGTTCCAGGAGTGACGATAGGTGATAATACAATTATTGGTGCTGGGAGTGTTGTAACAAAAGATATACCTGCAAATGTGATTGCAGCAGGTGTACCATGTAGGGTTATCAGGTCTATCACTGATGGTGATAAAATCGGGTTAAAAGGTACCGGAAGTAATAATTAAAAAGGCAAGTTTCTTTAGTTGAAATAGAGTAACCTATCCCATCAAACTTCTTAATTTGATAATGTAAATAAAAGTTTAATAAAATAAAAAGCCTTGTAAAAATCAAGGCTTTTTGACGTCCAGAAGAGGATTCGAACCTCCAACTACAGTATTGGATTTATAAACAGTATAAACACTTCTTCTATCCGCGGTTTCCATAATGACCACCTGGTTTGAAAACCCTTACATATTTATTTACCTCTTTTCCATTAGATGTTATAGTATTCTGTATAATAAGCGTAAATATGGTAATTATTGTGATTAACACTTCAGTTCTATGAAACTATTTGTAGTTTGAATCCAATCTCCTGAAATAGTCTATCAAAAGTTTAAAAGTTTTATTCGAGTAGTGTTTTTTAGAATAGAAAATTCATTATTGGGGTGGATGAGTATGCAGATGGATATAAGACAAACAAATATAATTGATGTTTTTCAATTGCCTAAAGACGAGGCTTTAAAAGTATTTTATGAACGGATGATTTCTATTCCCCTTACTGCAAGAACATCATTAAAAAAAGAACTCGTGACAACTATAGGGGAAGATCGTACGAAAGGAGTTTTTGTTCGATATGGCTGGCACTGCGGTGTTAGTGATGCGGAAAAGGCAATGACATATCAATGGGAAAATGAACTGGAATTAATTAATAGCGGACCAAAATTTCATATTTTACATGGGTACCTAGAGGATGTGAAAATAACAGATATTCAGTATGACGAAAAAAATCAATTAAAAAAAATTGATGTAGATTGGACTAACTCATTTGAGGCAGAGGAATTTTTAAAGGATGGGGCTTTTAGTAATAAACCTATTTGTCATACACTATGCGGATATGCAAGCGGCTATTTATCCACTGTTTTGCAAAAGTCAATTCTGGTAAAAGAAATTGAATGTCGTGCAATGGGGTATAAGGAATGTAAAGCCATTTGTATGCCAATTGAAAACTGGGGAGAAGAACTAGAAAATGAATATAGCTATTACCAATCAACAAGTATGATTCAAGAATTAGATGAGGTAACAGCAAAGCTAAAAATTGAACGTGATTATTTAAAGCAAGCAAATGAGGTCCAACAAAAATTGACCCATGAATTACTTGCAAAACAAGGATTGCACAGAATTGTAGATCTATTATTTGAAACAACAGGACTACCAACCTTTATAGAGAATGAATATAACAAAATTATAGCGAAATCTAAGAATGTGTCGATGAACGTTGATTTAGAAAAAATAAATTCTAAGAATACAGAATTTGTCCGTATTTCTCCTGAAATCGGTATCCTTAGAACACCTATTTTATTTGAGAGAGAAGTGAAGGGATACTGTTCATTTCTCTATTTAGGACGTAACGAGCCGACTGATTTGGAGTACATGATTATCGATAAAGCCTCATTAACGGTATCTGTCATATTACTAAATGAAAATATTAAGATTAACACCGAGCAAAATGTAAAACGCAGTTTTTTAAGTGATGTTTTAGAAGGACGATTAGAGCAAAAAGAAACTTATCAAATTGCTTATTATCTTAATTTTCCTCCTGACGAATCTTATTGGATGCTTACCTTGGAAAGAACGATTAACCAATCCGAGATTAATCGTGAGATTGAAGTAAATGAAAAATTAATAAGACATATTAATTTGTTTTTAAAAGAAAGAAATATAAATGCCATTGTATCCCAAAAAGCAGATAAAATTATTATTTTAATTGAATATTCAACATTTAAATCGTTATGTACAGAACGACAAACATTCATAAATCAGTTATTAAAGCATTGTTTACGCCGTTTTGTAAAATATGCATTTTATATAGGTGCGAGCTCGGTAGTTGAAAATATCACCCAGCTGACTATTTTATATAATGAATCATTAGCTGCTTTAAAGGCAAAAAATCCGAAAAAGCATATTTATTACTATGAGGATTTGGAGATTGAAAGTGTCTTATTTCAAATACAAGATGAAATATTAATTGATCGTTTTGTAAATCAGCAGGTAGGTAGATTGATAGAAGCAGATAGGGATTTTGATTTAACAAAGACTTTATACGCATATATCGAGAATGGAAATAATCTGAATAATACATCCAAAGTACTTTCAATGTCTATTAGTGGACTAAGATATCGTATGTCTAAAATTAGCGAGATTATAAATATTGATTTAGATGATACAAAACGTATTTTTTCAATTTATATGGCATTAAAGATTTTAAAAGCACAGGGTAAAATTGACGTCTAAGTAACCCCGAAAAACAATTAATATAGATAAAAACCTTAAAACCTAGTTTTTATGAGACTATTTTCTAAGGTTTTTTTATTTTTCTAAGAAAATAATTTTCACTATGTTCATAGGGTAAATACCGGGTAATAGCAGTAACCATGCACTTTCTATAATATTCCAAAAAACAAATTAGTCTAAATATTCTAAAAACAACTGTTTTTTGGTAGCCTGTGTAGCTATTTTTAATCATTACAGACGATTAAAATAAAATTCAATCAGGTCATGCTGATTATTGTGATGACGCTTACAAGAGGGAGGAATTGAAATGGCAGTTAATTCTTTAGCAGTTCTTGAAAAAACGATTAATCGAGAAGAGCTACTTCAAAAAGCAAAAGAGGTTGGAGAGCTGGCAGAGAAACATGCTGCACAAGCCGATCAAGATGCGAGACTTCCAGATGAGGTATTTGAAAAAATTAAAGAAGCTGGCTTTCAAAAGTTACTTAGACCCAAAGAATATGGTGGTCAAAATTTAGACTTCTATACATTTGGAGATATTATTCGAACTGTAGCTAACTACAATGTTTCGGCAGCATGGCTAACATACTTCGCAATTATCCATGAAACTTGGCCAGCGTTTCTACCTAAACAAGGCCGTGAAGAGTTATACAATAGCGGTGCTTTAATGGCTGATGTTTTTGCACCAATTGGAAAAGTAGTTGATGACGGTGAAGGATATCGGTTGTCAGGTCAATGGAATTTCTGCAGCGGGGTATCTGGATGTGAATGGATTGCATTAGGCGCTGTTCATAAAATGCAGGACGGTACAGAACCAGAGTTTAGCTTATTTATTGTTCATAAAAAAGATACAGAAATTATTGAGAACTGGGATACGATTGGATTACGCGGTACAGGCAGTAACGGAGTTAAGGTAGATAACGTATATGTTCCACCACATTATGTTTTCCCATTAACAAGAGTACTGAATGGAGCTACTGCACAGGATGGCAACTATGAAGAGGATTATCAAATTTTCAATGTCCCCTATCTTGCATTCTTCTTGGCTGGCTTCCAACACATTGCAATTGGAGCAGTTGAACGGTTGATTCGCAACTTTAAAGAAAAAACTGAAAATCGCATTCGAATCTTCAATAACAATACGAGCGAAAAAGATGCAGGGTCTGCTCAACGTACACTTGCGGAATTAAACATTCAGTTAACAGCATTAAAGGCATTAGCAAAAGAGTATGCGGATCGATTACATTATTATCAAGATAACAGTATCCGAGTATTAGAGGAAGAAGAGCGTGAATTGCTGTTTGCGATTCGTGGATATACAGCGAAAACAGCCTCAGAAATGGCCACTCGTATTTTGATTACACTCGGTGGTAATTCAGTATACAAAAGCGATGGAAGTGAGAGATTCGTTCGGGATATTCTTGCAGTTGCAGCTCATCCAACACATCAATACGAGGATGCAATGGCGGGTTACGGAAGAACTATTCTCGGATTTAAAGGTCACGCAACGTGGTAATTAAAGGCTCTTTTCTTAAACAAAAAATTGGAGGAATGATCAAATGACAAAAGAACCTATTTTAGATGTGGCTCAGCTTGCCCACATTGAAATTTATAGCCCAAAATTAGAGCAGTCTGTAGCGTTTTTTAAAAATATCCTAGGCATGGATGAGATCTATCGTCAAGGAAAATCCGTTTATATGCGCGCTTATGAAGATCACTATCATAACACGTTAATCATCACTGAAAATAATGAAGCCGGCTTGGGTCATATTGGTTGGAGGGCAACATCTCCTCAAGCATTAGAACGTCGTGTAGCTGCAATTGAACAATCAGGACGCGGCATTGGCTGGATTGACGGTGATATTGGTCACGGACGTGCTTACCAATTCACATCACCAGATGGCCACAAAATGGAAATTTTATGGGATGTCGAGTATTATGAGGCTCCTGAAGATCAAAAAACTCCATTATTAAATCGTCCGCAAAGGCGTCCAAGTCGTGGAGTACCTGTACGTCGTTTAGATCATATCAACGTATTAGCAAAGGAAACGAACAAAAATGTTGAGTTTTTAGAGGAAGTACTAGGATTTAAAGTACGCGAGCGTATTTTAGCTGACGATAATTCTGACATCGCTGCTTGGCTAAGTGTAAGCAACTTAGTACACGACATTGCCATTATGGGTGATGCACTGGGTGAAACTGGCCGTCTGCACCATATTTGCTACTGGTATGGTTATCCTCAACATTTATCAGATGTAGCAGACTTACTAATTGAAAGCGGCTATGTAATTGAAGCTGGTCCAGGAAAACACGGTGTAACACAAGCTGCCTTCTTATATGTTGTCGAGCCAGGTGGTAATCGTGTTGAATTATTCGGAGATCCAGGCTATCAGATTTTCGATCCTGCTTGGAGAACAATTGAGTGGAAAGGTAAAGATTTAGAAAAGGCCATTATCTGGCATGGATCTAACTTACCTCAAGAATTCTTTAAATATGGTACACCTGTTAAGTCTGATGTACTCGTTGAGAAATAAAAGGAGAGATTGTTTTGCAAATTCGTTCAAAATATATAAATATTAATGGGATAAATACACATTATCATGAAGAGGGTTCTGGTAATGAAAAAATCATCTTAATACATGGATCAGGTCCAGGAGTATCAGCATTTGCAAACTGGCGTTTAGTCATTCCACGTTTAAGTGAATCGTATCAGGTTTTTGCACCAGATATTATTGGCTTCGGTGAAACAGACAAATTATCAGATCATAATTATCATATTAACTTATGGGTAGGACATTTAATTAGTTTTATCGAAGCAGTTTCCAACGAACCAGTTTATTTAGTTGGTAATTCATTCGGTGGTGCATTATCTCTTCAAATTGCCTATCGCAGACCAGATTTAGTGAAAAAATTAATCTTGATGGGTAGTGTTGGCACAAAACATCCTATTTCTGAAGGTTTAGAAGCAGTATGGGGTTATGAGCCAAGTCTGGATTCAATGAGAAATCTGATTAAATTATTCTCCTATAATCAAGAAGCAGCAAACAATGAGGAGCTTGTTCGTTTGCGGTATGAGGCGAGTATTCGACCTGATATAAAAGAGGCTTTTTCTGCAATGTTTCCAGCACCCCGCCAAAAGAAATTAGATGAAATGGCGTTAGAGGATGAGCAAATTAAAGAAATTGAGACTCAAACATTAATTTTTCATGGATTAAATGACCAAGTAATCCCAATCGAACAAACAAGCTATCGATTAATTCAATTATTACCGCATGCAGAATTACATGTATTTAATGAATGTGGTCATTGGACTCAAATTGAAAAAACAGAGCCGTTCATTGATCATATTTTAACTTTTATAAAAGACTAATAGCTGTAAATTAAGTATGAATATAAAAGAAAAATACAGAAAAACCCTTGCTGTGGCAAAGGGTTTTTCTACGTCCCGAAGAGGATTAGAACCTCCGATCAACAGTTTAGGAAAAGTATGAAATTTGTCTTTGTGTAACTAAATTTTTATTAAATCTGTTGATTTTTCAAGCTTTTTTGATAATTACGTTCAATCAAAAACAATTAAATAAATATGCATTTACTGAGTTTTTCGGCAAATTTTCAGCAATCATGTCAACCCCAACCAAAGAACTTGACACGGTACTCCCCACATAATATATTATCTAATAGTATTAGATAATTCGAAAGGTGAATTTCATGGATTACAGAGCGTTAGCAAATGAACTGATTATTAATATGACGAAAAATCCCAAAATGCCGTTTCAGAAAAAAGTAGACGATCTTTCTAATGGAGAAAAGAGGATATTAGGTCATCTAGCTCTTTGGAAAAAAGGAGTGACATCAGGCGAAATTAGTGAAAAACTGTATCTCAGCACTCCGCGTGTGGCCTCTGCCCTCAATAGTTTATCCAAAAAAGGATTTATCGAACGAAATAGGGATGAACATGACAAACGAATTGTCATCGTCACCATCACAGAAGCTGGACATAGCTATGTTATGGAAGAATATGAAGAAGCATTATCCATGCTTGAGAAAACACTGCAAAAATTAGGCGAAAAAGATGCAAAAGAATTTGTTCGTATTTTAAAAAGAATTACAGAATTTTCAACGGATGATGGATGATTTTTTATGTAGCCATGTAAGATAGTATTTTTTTGAAAGTTATCTAACAGTATTAGGTTTATTCTTATTCGATCCCTAGGAGGGTTTACATTACATGCTGAAAATTTTTAAATATCTTGAGAAAAAGGATTGGCTACTAATCTTTTGCAGTTTAATTTTCATTGTAACCCAGGTGTATCTCGATTTAAAGCTGCCTGATTATATGCGCGAAGTCACCATACTCGTCCAGACAGAAGGAAGTAATATGAGCGAAGTTCTCCTTAATGGTGGTTATATGATTTTATGTGCTGTGGGCAGTATGGTAGCGGCTATGATTGTGGGGTTCTTTGCAGCAAAAGTAGCTGCTGGTTTTTCCGTTCGGCTGCGTGCGATGGTATTTGAGAAGACCATGTCTTTTTCAATGGAAGAAATCAATGGCTTTTCAACACCTAGTTTGATTACACGCTCCACAAATGATATCACACAGATTCAAATGCTGATTGCAATGGGACTACAGGTAGTAATCAAAGCACCGATTTTAGCTGTGTGGGCAATCTTTAAAATTATGGGGAAAAGCTGGCAATGGACGGCAACTACCGGGATTGCCGTTGCCATCCTGATTCTCATGTTAACGATCCTTATTTTTGTTGCCATGCCGAAATTTAAGGTGATTCAGAGTTTAACAGATAATTTGAATACTGTTTCAAGAGAAAACTTGTCTGGTATCAGGGTGGTTCATGCCTACAACGCCGAGAAGTACCAGGAAGCGAAATTTGAAAAAGCAAACGACGAACTGACGAAGACGAACCTTTTTACCAGCCGGACAATGGCCATCATCATGCCGACAATGGGTATCATTATGTCAGGTATGAGTCTAGCCATCTACTGGATTGGTGCGTACTTGATTAATGATGCAGCTCTGCCCAATCGATTATCTTTGTTCTCAGATATGGTGGTTTTCTCTTCTTATGCTATGCAGGTAATTATGGCATTTATGATGCTTAGCTTCGTGTTTATCATGCTTCCAAGGGCATCGGTTTCCGCGAGACGAATTAATGAAGTCCTCGATACGGAGGCAACTATCATTGATGGGACTGAAACAGAAGGAAAGAAAGATCACACTGGCGAGGTTGAATTCAGGAATGTGAGTTTTAAATATCCAGAAGCTTCCGATTATATCCTTCGGAATGTTAGCTTTACAGCACACAAAGGAGAAACAGTGGCGTTTATCGGTTCCACCGGCAGTGGGAAGAGTACACTGCTTAACCTCATTCCTCGATATTTTGATGCAACAGAAGGGGAAGTATTGGTTGATGGTGTCAATGTGAAATATTTTCAGCAGGAAGCATTACGGAATAAGCTTGGCTATGTATCCCAAAAAGCCGTATTGTTCAGCGGTACCGTTTCTTCCAATGTAGCTTATGGAGAAAGTGGCAAAAATTCAGCAAAGGCTCATATTATGAAGGCAGTGGAAATAGCCCAAGGTACAGAATTTGTTGAGAAAATGGAAAACCAGTATGACGCTTCCATTGCTCAAGGTGGTACCAATATCTCAGGCGGACAGAAGCAAAGACTATCGATCGCTCGTGCGGTGTATAGACAACCCGAAATCTATATTTTCGATGATTCATTTTCAGCACTAGATTATAAGACAGATAGAACATTGCGGTCTGTTCTAA
The DNA here is from genome assembly GCF_036962345.1 of Neobacillus vireti. Classification (GTDB taxonomy): domain Bacteria; phylum Bacillota; class Bacilli; order Bacillales; family Cytobacillaceae; genus Neobacillus; species Neobacillus vireti_A. The sequence goes on along the minus strand of NZ_JBALNB010000005.1, from coordinate 86,301 downwards.
AAAAAGAAACGCAAGATGCGACTACATTAATTGTTGCACAACGGATTGGTACCATTAAGGATGCAGATCGAATTGTTGTACTCGATGATGGTGAAGTGGTTGGTATTGGCACCCATCATGAACTCTTGAGGGATTGTGAAGTTTACCAGGAAATTGCTTATTCTCAGTTGTCAAAGGAGGAACTTGAAATTGGCTGAAAATCGTCAGGAACAGAATAGAATGACACCACCAGGCCCGCTGCGTGGAGGAGGCCCTCGTGGTCCAGGCGCAAAACCAAAAGATTTTAAGAAAACGTTTAGGCAGCTGATATCTTATTGCAAAGTCTTTTTACCACTAATTATCATAGCCTTGTTACTAGCAATGGCAGGTGCCATTTTCAACATCATTGGACCAGAGTTCCTGAATCAGATTACCGATTTGATTACGGAAGGAATGATGACCAGCATCGATCTTGATGCAGTAGTTAATGTAGCAGCCATTCTAGCTTTTCTATATGGCTTAGGTGCTTTGTTCAACTTTATTCAAGGGTACATTATGGCCACCGTTACACAGCGTGTGTCCAAAAATTTACGTACCGATATCTCAACTAAAATCAATCGTTTGCCGTTGAAATACTTTGACAAGACCAGTACCGGAGATGTATTAAGCCGGATAACGAATGATGTGGATATGATTGGACAGACAATGAATCAAAGCTTAGGGGCACTAGTTTCGGCCGTCACCATGTTCCTTGGCTCTTTGATTATGATGTTTTATACAAACTGGATCATGGCGATCTCAGCCATACTATCCACTTTTTTTGGGTTTGCTATGATGACTTTCATCATCTCAAAGTCGCAAAAGTACTTCGCTCAGCAGCAAAAAGAGCTTGGTAAATTAAATGGTCATATCGAAGAAATCTATTCTGGTCACCATGTTGTGAAGGTTTATAATGGAGAAAAAAATGCGAAGGAAACCTTCCATGAAATCAACACAAGACTCTATGATAGCGCCTGGAAATCTCAATTTATGTCAGGGCTGATGATGCCTTTAATGATGTTTGTTGGTAATTTTGGTTATGTGGTTGTAAGTATCGTCGGTGCTGTTCTTGCCGTGAATGATGTCATTTCATTTGGTGTAATTGTTGCCTTTATGATTTATATCCGACTTTTTACGCAGCCTCTTACACAGATTGCCCAGGCGGCTACCAACCTTCAGTCTACAGCTGCAGCCAGTGAACGTGTTTTTGAATTCCTTGCTGAAGAAGAACTTAAAGACGAGAGCGGAAAAATGGAAAGACTTGAAACCGCTATTGGGGATGTGGAGTTTAAAAATGTACGCTTCGGCTATAGTGAGGACAAAATAGTAATCAATGACTTTTCAGCTGCGGCGAAGTCAGGTCAAAAAGTGGCGATTGTTGGTCCGACCGGTGCCGGTAAAACAACATTGGTCAACCTTTTGATGCGATTCTATGAAGTAAATGGCGGGGAGATTTTGATTGACGGTGTATCAACAAATAACCTAACCAGGGCAAACATTCACGACCTGTTCAGTATGGTTCTTCAGGATACATGGTTGTTTGAAGGCACCATTCGCGAGAATATTGTCTATTCCAGACAGGGAGTAAACGAAGATGAAATTGAAGAAGCCTGTAAAGCAGTGGGCCTTCACCACTTCATTAAAACACTGCCAAAAGGCTATGATACGATTCTTGATGATAAAGCAAATCTTTCCGCCGGTCAAAAACAGTTGATTACCATTGCTAGAGCGATGATTGAGCATAAACCATTACTTATTTTAGATGAAGCAACTAGTTCAGTGGATACCCGTACGGAAGTATTGATTCAGAAGGCCATGGATAAACTGACAGTCGGCAAAACTTCATTTGTGATTGCTCACAGACTTTCAACTATTAAAAATGCTGACTTGATTTTAGTTATGAAAGATGGAGACATCATTGAAAGTGGAAATCACGAAGAATTACTGCAGAAAAATGGTTTTTATGCGGAGCTTTACAATAGTCAGTTTGAAAATGCTTCATAGCTAGCTTTAATGTTGCATTGCCCGGGGGTAAAAATTTTCTCCGGGCATTTTTAATAAGTGTATGGTGCAGTTATATGAGAATACATAATGCTAGATGTGACGCATTGATAATTAGTTTACTAGTGTGTCAAATCTATCAAATTCTAAATTTTACAATAACGATTATTTGTCTTTTCTGATATAATACATAATTAATCCCAAACTATTACATAGAAAATAAATGGTGAATTTTGAAAGGGGATACATAGTATTGAATTCAAAATATCTAGATTTACTCCTCCAAAAATATGATAGTGAAGAAAAAGTGGTAACTGAAATTATCAAACTGGAAGCCATTCTTAATCTACCAAAGGGGACAGAACATTTTGTCAGTGATTTGCATGGCGAGTATCAAGCATTTCAACATGTGCTAAGAAATGGTTCAGGGAATGTAAAAAAGAGAATTCGAGACTTGTTTCAAGATGTTTTATTTGAAAAAGAAATAAATGATTTTGCGACATTAGTGTATTATCCTGAAGAAAAATTAAAATTAATAAAAAGTCATTTTGGCAATGAACAAGAATTAAACCAATGGTATATCGTAATCATTGAGCGGATGATAAGGCTAATTTCTCATGCTTCCTCCAAATATACACGTTCGAAACTACGAAAAGCATTGCCGAGTCAGTTTGTGTTTGTTATAGAAGAGCTATTATACAAAACCAATCAATCAGAAAATAAGGAGCAGTATTATAAAGAAATTGTCGAGCAGATTATCTCTTTAGGCCAGGCTGATAAACTCATAACAGGGCTTGCGTATACAACTCAGAGACTGGTTGTCGATCATCTTCATGTAGTGGGGGACATTTATGATCGTGGGCCCGAACCTGATAAAATCATGGATACTCTAATTAATTATCATTCCGTTGATATTCAGTGGGGAAACCATGATGTACTATGGATAGGTGCTTTTGCTGGTTCAATGGTTTGTCTTGCTAATATCATTCGTATCTGTGCAAGATATGACAATTTGGATATTATTGAAGATGTATATGGAATCAATCTTAGGCCACTCCTGAATCTTGCAGAAAAATACTATCAGGACAATCCGGCCTTCAGACCTAAGGTACATTCAGATAAGAAGCAGCCTGATCATGAAATATTACAAATAACAAAAATTCACCAAGCCATAGCGATGATCCAGTTCAAACTCGAAATGCCTATAATAAAGAGACGCCCGTATTTTAATATGTCAGAAAGGCTTTTACTGGAGAAAATTGATTATGATAAGAACGAGATAACGATTTATGGGAAAACCTACCCTCTAGAAAATACTTGTTTTGCAACGGTAAATCCAGAGCAGCCTGATCAATTATTAGAAGAAGAAAAGCAGGTTATGGAAAGATTATTATTTTCAGTGCAGCATTCAGAAAAGCTGGCCAGACATATGAATTTTCTTTTGAAGAAAGGGAGTCTTTATTTAAAATATAACGGGAATCTATTAATTCATGGTTGTATTCCTTTAGATGAAGACGGGAATATGGAAAAAATGGTTATTGAAAATAATACCTTTTCAGGACGTGAATTACTCGATGTTTTTGAACGGTATTTACGGCATGCTTTTGCACACCCTGAAGTGTCAGATGATCTTGCGACGGACATGGTCTGGTATTTATGGACAGGAGAATATTCATCACTCTTTGGAAAAAGAGAAATGACTACTTTTGAGAGGTACTTTATAAAGGACAAGGCAACTCATAAAGAGAGAAAGAACCCATACTACTATTTACGTGAAAATGAAGAGATTTGCTGCAAAATCCTAACAGAATTTGATCTGAATCCTGACCAGGGTCATATTATCAATGGGCATACACCAGTTAAAGAAATTGAGGGAGAAGATCCAATTAAAGCAAATGGTAAGATGATCGTGATCGATGGAGGTTTCTCCAAAGCTTATCAATCCACAACAGGAATAGCAGGATATACCTTACTATATAATTCCTTCGGTATGCAACTGGTCGCCCATAAGCATTTTAATTCAAAAGAAGATGTTTTACGTAACGGAACAGACGTTTTATCAATAAAAAGAGTGGTAGATGAAGAGTTAAAGAGAAAAAAGGTTAGAGAAACGAATGTTGGAGAGAAATTATTACAGGAAATCTCTATCTTGAATAGTCTGAGAGAATACCGTTATATGAATTAATACCAATTAGGAAGAGGGTTAAATAAGTAGAGGGGCAATATACCCTCTACTTATTATTTTTCCTCCACAATTAAGGATGAAATCCAGCCTTCAATTCCGTTTGGTGTTTGAACTTTTAGCCACTTGATCCCTTTGGAATCTACTTGTTCTTGATTCAAAAAGTGCATGATTTCTCCATTTGTAATCGTGTATAGATGGGGAGCAGTTAGTGCGGGTGCTTCACGGATATTTCCGCCATCTTCATAATTCTTATTTAAAATGAATTCTTTTTGATCCTGTGAAATCTGAGATGCTTGTATGTGAATCTGATCTTTGCTTAACCATAATTCAGCTATCTTCCATTTTTGTGTATACCACTCATTTGGATTGTTCATGATGGCAGCAGTAAGCAAGATCACTATAGCTGTGGCAGCATGGAAGGTCCATCTTTTAATCCTTTTATTACTCCTTTTCCGTTTCATGAAAAGCTGAATCATTTTGTTGAAAAATCTTTCCCACAGGGCAAACATTCCTTCGATGATATCAATCCAGACAGGTATGTCAGCTTTTCCTGCTTCTCTCCGCCTTCTTTGCATCGTGCAAAGAAGTACCATGATTGGGTAAGAAAGAAGCTGAAGCATTTTTTTCAACAAACGGCATATCAAGTTTAAGAAGGGAGGAACAAAGTACAACAAAATCAGCCTTGCGAGCTGCAGGAGCACAAAAAGAGCCAAAAATATACCCATCCATTCCGGCAGGACAGAAAGAAGTGACCAGAAGCTAAACATCTGATTTAAAATTGATTCCACGATAACTAGTCTCCTTTATTAAAATAGGATGAAAGTTCTCTCCGTGGACCAGATATCTGTTTTTTTTCATTGCTGTTTTCCAGGTTGACTGGGAGATAGGGGAATAGCTTTTTTAGCTTGGCCAATCTTTGTTCTGCCTCAAACGAGTCAATAGAGTGATCGTTGATCAAGATAAAAAGTTGTTTGTTTACCTCAGATTTGAAGGCTTGATTTTGGCTAAATTCCGATTCGACTAACCGCTTTGCCATTTCATTCTTTTCTCCAAGTTTCCCAGCAGTGATAAAATCACCTGCTTGCAGTGCTTCTTTAATTGATGCTGATATCCGACGGGCTTCCTCCAAGTCCAGTGCCTCTTGATAAGCAGATAGTTCGGCGTTCCGGTCTAAATCGGCAATCTCCTCATCATGACGTTGGTCGCGAATCCCTTGCCGGATCAACACACGAACATTTCGAACGACAATACCAGCTTCTCTCAACACCTTGGACAATTTCGACGTTTGAAAAAACTCTTCAATGTGCCGGGCAAAGCTCATATCCTCATCGATAGGATAAAATCTTGCTTCCGACTCCACCCAGAAGGGGAGGTTATTGTTAAAAATGGTGTTAATTTCTCCTGCGTTTTGTTGAACTAACCGTTCGGGATGTTCAACGGCAATATCGATAGATAAATTGACAGAAAACCTTCTTCCTCGTGTTGCCGATGGGACTTCCTCCTTGTAGGTGATAGTGTGCTGTTGCATATTGATTGTATAAACCTTTTTATATTTACCAATCCTCAGTTCACTACGTGACAAACGCTCTCCATTTTTAATTGCATAGTATTCGTTGTGTTGATTCACATAAACAAATGCATGTGTCATAGACGACGCCGGCGGCTTTTCCAAAAAACTGAATTTCACTTCTTTAACATCTTCAATAAAATGCATTCGGTTATTCCCTCCAGGTTCACTATTTTCATTGAGAGATCACATACGCTTGTCTCCATTCTATGCAGTAAATTGGAAGAAAAGCCCCCAAATCAATTTTTAAACAGGATAATCATAGTCTCTATGAATATTTAGTTGGTATGAATGCTGTTACACAAGAAAAAACCTTCAGAAAAGTTGAAGATTTATTACAGAATAGCTTATTTTTCAAATTTTTAAATATAAGTTAGGAACAATAGGAATCTATTCCTATTGTTCCTAGGTTATTATGTATTGTAAATTGAGAATGATTGGTACTATACAAATGTCCCGGACTGTAATTACAATTAAGATACGTTAGTGTAATGGATACTAAAGGAGAAGAAGCCTATGAAATACAAATATATAAATTGGATAATTATTTTGGTTGGGACTGTTTTACCAATTATTATCGATACCATTGCAGATGACTATGGGAGCCACGATCCTTTTATATGGTCAATAACTTTAATTCCAAGTATCATTATTATCTTTAAGTACCCGAATTGGAGTGTAGTAATCGGAACAGCAATCTTTTACAGCCTATTTGAACTAACAATTGAGTTCAATCAAGAGGGCTTCACTCAATTTGCTCTAGATGTAATAACCCTTGTTCTAGGCATAATAGTTAATTGGTCGATCCTTTTAACAGTCGGATACTTACGAATAAAAACTGAAAAGTTGGTACGGAAAGTTGAAGAAATGACTATTACGGATCCATTAACAGGAGTATACAACCGAAGGTATTTTGATTTTTATATTGAACAAGCAATCCCATTAAGTAAAAGGATGAGTAAGTCTTTGATTCTAGTCATGTTTGATATAGACCATTTCAAAAGAGTTAATGACACTTATGGTCACCTATGTGGTGATTATGCACTTAAGCATATTACAGACGTTATTAAAAGTAACGTTAGAGAGGCAGACGTGGTTATTAGAATGGGAGGAGAGGAATTTGCGATTCTTCTGCAAGAAACGAGTTTAGAAGAAGGTAGTGAAATTGCAGAACGTGTCCGTGAGGCTGTGGAAGAGTCCAAGTTTATTTACAATAAACAACAAATACCTATCACAATTAGTTTAGGACTAACCGAATACAAATCAGAAAAAGTTGAACAATTTATTGAAAAAACAGACCAAGCTTTATACAAGGCAAAATCGAATGGTAGAAATCAATTGGTTGTATCGAGTGATAGCAGTAATCGTTTTTGCTTTTGCTAAATAAATAGATCTAGGTAAAACCTTAGGGTTCTACACCTAAGGTTTATCTTTATGTGTATAACGGTGTATTCCATAAATACAAATGCTACGTTTATCAGCTTGATTTTATACTCAATCCCTCTGTCTGTATGAAATATCTGTACCTTGTTAAGATCAACCTTGATTGAGGCCATTGCTCGGTAGATTAGTAAAGCATCCTTGTTCGGTCCAGCGCTGTAATCCCACAGTGTATCTAGATATTAGACCCTGTTCTTTCGTATTTCGGCCAATTCTTCGTCTTGAGACAATAAGGCCACGTGAAAGAGTAATGCTATTAAAATATAATATTTATATGCAAATTAATTATAAAAAGGGCTTTCCAAAAATAAGGAGCCCTAATATTTTTCTATATCGTATTGGAAGTATTATATCTTACAATAAGAATCGAAATTCCTTAAGCAAGTAATTCTAAAGACACAGATTCAGGACGCTCACATGTACTTTCCATTATATAATGTTTACCGCTATCTGAGGAATCATGGAAGCCATGCATTGCTTCTAACACGTGATACGCTAATTCGCTATTTGCTCGATATTTCCCGCCTTCGAGGATGGCTCTTGCCATATCGGCAACACCTAACCCTCTATAGTTTTGGGAATATCCATATGCAAGAGGAACCTCTTTAAATTCTGTTTCGTCTCGTCTCCTTATTTTTACAGATCCGCCGAATGTATTGGGATCAGGGACAAGTAAAGTTCCTTCACTGCCATAAATTTCAATAGGAGGCAGCGATGTGCCGCCAAAGGCATCGAAGCTTGTGGTAATACTTCCAATTACACCCGAAGCAAAATCGATCACACCTGTGATATGTGTAGGGGTTGATACCTTAATTTTTGCACCTGCTTTCGGTGTGCTAAGCACTGTTCTCTCCTGATAGCTGATTCGAGTGGAACCAGAAATTCGTTTGATCGGTCCTAAAAGAGACACTAAGGCTGTTAAGTAATAAGGTCCCATATCAAACATTGGCCCGCCGCCAGTATCATAATAAAAGGCAGGGTCTGGATGCCAATGTTCGTGCCCGCGGCAAATCATGAAGGCAGATACACCAATCGGAACTCCAATTTCACCTTGTTCGATTAGATTAATAGCAGTTTGAATACCAGCACCTAAGAAGGTGTCTGGTGCACTTCCGACTAGAAGTTTTTTCTTCTTAGCGGTTTCTAAAATTTGTCTTCCTTCCTCGCGTGTTACAGCAAGTGGTTTTTCTGTATAGACATGCTTTCCTGCTTCAAGTGCCTGGATACATACTGGGGCATGTGCTTTAGGAATGGTTAGATTTATGACGAGTTCTATCGCTGGGTCAGACAGTAGCTCTTCTACCGAACAAGCCCTAGGGACAGCGAACTTTTCAGCTTGTAAGTGTGCTCGCTGTATATCTAAGTCCGCACAGGCAATCAGCTCGAGGTGAGGGAACTTCTGACAATTTTCCATATAAATAGAACTAATATTTCCACAACCAATAATACCAATTTTTAGTTTCTTCATAGGAACCTCCAGTTTATTTTTACGGGCTTAGCTTTCTTTCCGCTTTCCTTATTGGCTATCTCCCATGCCAGTATAGGTTCGTACATTTCCATAAATAGAAGCAACGTCACATTCTTTGGCCCGTTTCTTTCCTTCAGCTGCCCACAAAAATCCGCGTCGCATGATTAGCGAAACTTCAGGCATAGCGACAATATTCGCTTGATGTCCTAATGAACTATAAAACACATTCCCAAAGCCCCATCGTTTTGTCCAAACAACAGGCATATCCACTGCTTTATTAAGCGCGTGCGGTCCGTGAAAAACCGGGAATCGAGTGGAAGCTAACACTTCAACTGCCGGATCGTAATGAAGGTAGTACTGTTCACTCACTACTTTAAAATCAGAGATACCCTCTAATAATGGGCTAGAAGAATGCTTGATATTGACCATGTATTCTATCCCATCATTTCCAGGGTGGGCGACCCAATTCCCCCCGGTCATAAATTGCCAGTCTACATTATTTCGAAAAGAATCACACATTCCACCATGGCATCCAGCTAAACCAACACCTGCAGCGACTGCTTCGGAGATATTAAGGACATATTTTTTTTCAATCTCACCCATCGTCCAGTGGGGAACGATTAAATCCAATTGCTTTAGTTTTTCCTTGTCGGTATAGGAATCGAGCGAATTGGAAACCTCTACTTCGAAGTTTTCTTCCTCCAGGATCCCTTTAAAGATTTCAGCTACCTGATCGGGCTGATGGCCATCCCATCCGCCCCAAACAATCAATGCACTTTTTTTCATGGTAAAAGCACTCCTTTTTTTATACTTCAGAAATACGGATCCATTTGCGTTTTTCAATTGATAAATCCACCGCTTCTAAGACTTCCTGGCACTTTACGCCATCACGGAAGTTTGGAATAGGCTGTCGATTTTCCCGGAAAGACTCCATAAGTTCGACCATTTCATGAATAAACGTATGTTCATAACCAATCGTATGTCCTGGCGGCCACCAGTTTTCGGCATATGCGTGCGCAGGGTCTGTTGCTAAGACGCGGCGGAAGCCTTGGACATCGTCCCTGTCATCAACGAAATAAACTTGGAGTTCATTCATCCGCTCAAAATCAAAGATCACACTGCCCTTACTGCCATTGATTTCAAATGAATTCGTACAGCGGTGTCCAGCAGCAAAGCGAGTGGCTTCAAAGCTACCTAACGCTCCGTTGGCAAACCGAGCTAAAAATAGGGTAGCGTCATCGACTGTCACTTCGCCTTTTTCATTACTATTACTGCCTTTTGCTGTTAAGCCCGTCATTTGAGAAGGAATTGGCCGTTCTTTAATAAACGTTTCGTTCATACCAATTACCTCGGTAATATCGCCGATTAGATAGTGCGATAGATCAATTAAATGAGCCCCGAGGTCTCCGTGTGAGCCTGAACCTGCAATTTCTTTCTGAAGTCTCCAGGCTAGCGGGAAGTTTGGATCCACGAGCCAATCCTGTAAAAACCAGGCACGGAAATGATAGATATCGCCTAACCTTCCTTCGTCAATTAGCTTTTTAGCAAGCATAACAGCAGGGGCGAAGCGATAGTTAAATCCAACCATATGTTTGACCCCAGCAGTCTCAACAACCTCAAGCATTTCCCTAGAGTCCTTTAATGTAAGCGCTAACGGTTTTTCGCAAAAAACATGTATGCCAGCTTGAGCAGCAGCAATGGTAATTTCTTTATGTACATCACTAGGTGCATTAATATCGATTAAATCGATGTCATTTCTTACTAACAGGCTTTTCCAGTCCGTTGTATATTCCTCCCAGCCAAATTGCTTGGCTGCAACAGTCACACCGTTTAGGTCACGGCCGCAAATAACCTTCATCTCAGGATGAACAGTGTTCGGGAAAAAGAGTGGAAGATCCCGGTATGCATGACTGTGTGCTTTACCCATAAATTTATAGCCGACCATTCCAATTCTAAGTTTTTCCATATCGTATCTCCTTTTTTTTATGTCATCAAGATAACTCTAATATCAATAAATCTATCATTTATAGGTTTGACACAACAAGTAAAAACTTATATAATCCTAGACAAAATTTACTCTCTACTGGGGATGTTCTTAGGATGTTAATATATGAGGCACACCATTTTGATTACATATCAAACTATCATACATTGGACTTAAACTTTCCAAGTCATCTCCATCGTGGTTTTGAATTATTATTCCTTGTTGATGGGGAAATGGAAGTCATTATTAGTCAGAAAAGTTACCATGTGAATACTGGACAATTTTTACTTATTTTGCCGTATGAAATTCACTCGTTTATTACGAAATCCCATTCTCAAGCAAAAATTTGTATTTTTTCGCCAGATTATGTTCCAACATTTCAAAAGATGATAGAAAATAGCTCACTTGAACATCCAGTTTTCACCCTATCTGTGGAAGCTAATACACTAATTTCTAGGAAACTTTTCAAAGATAACTCAAATCTGCTAGAACAAAAAGCCTGTCTCTATTTAATATTGTCAGAGCTAATGAATCAAACGAGTTTAATGAAAGGTGAAAAACAGGATCCAGAGTTGCTCCATAAGTTGTTAACCTATATACATGACCATTTTACAGAATCTATTTCTTTAAGAAGTATCGCTGGTACATTAGGTTATAGTTATAATTATTTATCGAAATATTTTAATACTCATATTAGCATGTCTTTTGTGGATTTTTTAAACGAAACCAGAGTAAACTATGCTTGCTATCTTTTAACCCATACAGAAAAAAATATGACAGAAATAGCTTTCCTTTGTGGATATGAAAGCGTACGGTCATTCAATCGCAACTTTGTAAAGATAAAATTATGTACACCAAAAAAGTACAGAGAAAAGCATCCTCAGTCGTTTATTGATCTGTATCCTTTCAAAAAGGAGATAAACCACTAGGTCTTCAATAATTTTTCGGCAAGAGCCATTTGATTTTCATACAAACAAAAGAAGCCTTGAAAAAAATCAGGCTTTTTGACGTCCCGAAGGGGTTCAAACATCCGGCATAATAAAGGGGGCTTTTAAGATTTGATTCACAAGGAGATCACTCTATCATAATTTAATTCCTATGGAAGGAAGCTATTAAAATACAAAATTAATCCAGTAATTTATCTTTACTTGATGGCTGTGGGGTAAGGACGGATAAATTAGTCATTTCCGCTGTCCATGGATTTGCAGCAGGAGGAGGCTATTGTCTAGCGCTTGCTCTAATTATTTTTAATAAAAATGGAAAAAGCCTTGAAAAATCAAGGCTTTTGTACGTCCCGAAGAGGATTCGAACCTCCGACCTACAGTTTAGGAAACTGTTGCTCTATCCTGCTGAGCTATCGGGACACTTTTATAGGGAACGTTATTTATTATAATTAGTTAAAGGTAAAAGGTCAATAAAATTTAACTTTTGTGCCTCTTATTTCTAAAAATTAACCACACGATTAGACTCAAAGTGATCAATAAAAACTCCATTGAAAGGATGTACCAGGGATAGGGACCTAATAGGTCTAGCAGGCTGGGACTTTTGGGTTTATAACTCAAAAACATATAATTTCCATCAAATGCCTTATTGATAAGCATAATAATCGGCATTAAAACGTTTAAGAAGATAAAAAGTTTTAAGACTGACCAAATTGTTGGTCGATAAGCATGAACCCAAGTAAAATAAAGGACAACCCATATCATCATCAGATGAGTATAGAAGAAATGGAAATAGCGAAAATGCGGGAAGTCAAAATTTAATAATGGGGTAATTAATGCTTGTGACGCCCCCAATAAAGCCGTAAATAATAAGATTTCATATATAATCTTCTTGCGCGTTAACAATAAGAGGACGGTTAAAATTAAGCTGATGCTGCATAATTCTAATGGAATTGCATGGCTAACATCCCAATCGCCGTTTACATACATCCAAATATGATAACAGGACTCTAACAAGATCAATGAAAGTGCTAGTCCAATCTCTGCCCGTCTCCATTTATAAATTTTGAGTTTCTCTCTAAATTTATAAATAACTATTGAGACGATAACTAGGATGGCGATAATCACAAAATGGCTGAAAGAAAACATTTCAAAATCATATTCCTCGTAATTACCTCCAAACCATCCCACAATGGACCACCCATTTCTATTTAATACTATAAATTATATGCAGGCATGTATCATCAACGACCATTATTTGATAAAAGAAATTTCTACCTAATCTAAGTTTACCTGATTTATGGTATAATAGTTTGTCGAAGATACTCGAAATGATTAAACATATGGAGGTCATTATGGCTGGTTATACGCCGATGATACAGCAATACTTAACCGTGAAGGCAGACTATCAAGATGCCTTTTTATTTTTTCGCTTAGGCGATTTTTATGAAATGTTTTTTGATGATGCTATTAAAGCATCTCAGGAATTAGAGATAACCTTAACGAGCCGCGAAGGCGGTAGTGAGGATCGAATACCAATGTGCGGGGTTCCTTATCATTCTGCCCCTAATTATATTGAACAGTTGATTTCAAAAGGCTACAAGGTAGCAATATGTGAACAAATGGAAGATGCAAAACAAACAAAGGGCATGGTTAGAAGGGAAGTTGTCCAACTAATCACCCCTGGTACCGTCATGGAAGGTAAATCGTTAACAGATAAGGAAAATAATTATATCGCTTCAATTTCTTATTTCGATGACCATACCTTTGGATTTGTCTATACGGATATTTCTACTGGTGAGAGTAAGGTTACACAGCTTTCCTCTAATTTTGATGATGTGTTAAATGAGATTGCGGTACTAAGCTCAAAAGAGGTTGTTGTGGCAAGTGAGTTTGATGGTGAATTACAGAAGAAACTGCGCGAGCGTGACGTACTGGCGATTTCATTTGAAGATAATAGTTCAATAGAAATGAATTTTTCACATCTCTTGGAAAATCTTAATCAAGATAAATTAAAACAAAGTACTGCAAGACTTTTTAACTATTTGTATCGCTCCCAAAAGCGCAGTCTTGACCACCTTCAGCCAGTAACTACTTATCAAATACATCAGTATATGAAAATTGATTACTATTCCAAACGAAACCTTGAGTTGACGGAGACGATTCGTTCAAAAGGGAAGAAAGGTTCGTTGCTGTGGCTATTAGATGAAACGATTACCGCGATGGGCGGCAGAATGCTGAAAACATGGATTGATCGACCATTGCTTTCCCGTGAGCAAATTGAGCATCGTCAAACCATTGTAGAAGTTTTAATGAACAAGTATTTCGAACGCCAGGAGCTTCGGGAAAAGTTAACCGAAGTGTATGATTTGGAGCGGCTTGCAGGGCGTGTTGCCTTTGGAAATGTGAATGCCCGTGATTTAGTCCAATTAAAAAGCTCCTTAAAGCAAATTCCTTTTTTACAACAAATTCTCCAGGAGATGGGACATGAAGAAGTCAATAAAATTGCCGACTCTCTGGATCCGTGTGAGGAAATTACCGATTTATTAGAGCAAGCCATTGTTGAAAATCCGCCCATTTCTATAAAAGAAGGGAATATCATTCGTGACGGGTATAATGCCCAGTTGGATCAATACCGAGATGCGAGCCGCAACGGCAAGACCTGGATTGCCCAGCTTGAACGCGAGGAGAGGGAAAAGACAGGGATTAAATCCTTGAAAGTAGGCTATAATCGAGTATTTGGTTACTTTATTGAAGTAACAAGAGCGAACCTTCATCTTTTAACAGAAGGACAGTATGAGCGAAAACAGACATTATCAAATGCTGAGCGCTTTATTACACCCGAATTAAAAGAGAAGGAAGCATTAATTTTACAGGCGGAAGAAAACTGCGGTGAATTAGAATATCAACTATTTACCGAAATCCGTGAGATTGTAAAAGAACATATACCACGCTTGCAGGCAGCAGCTAAAGCGGTTAGTGAGTTAGACGTTCTCCAATGCTTCGCCCAGGTGAGTGAAGAGCGTCGGTATGTAAAACCGAAGTTTTCAACTGAACGCAAAGTTGTCTTGAAAGAAGGCAGACACCCGGTGGTTGAAAAAGTGCTCAATGCACAGGAATACGTACCAAACGACTGCTTTATGGATAGTGAGCGAGAGGTTCTTCTGATAACTGGTCCGAATATGAGCGGTAAAAGTACGTATATGCGCCAAATTGCGTTAACAGCTATTTTAGCCCAAATTGGCTGTTATGTACCTGCAGATGAAGCGGTGCTGCCTATTTTTGACCAAGTGTTTACAAGAATTGGGGCAGCTGACGACTTGATTTCTGGTCAGAGTACGTTCATGGTTGAAATGCTTGAAGCAAGGAATGCCTTGGCCAACGCCACGCAAAACAGCTTGATTTTATTTGATGAAATTGGCCGCGGAACGTCAACATACGACGGGATGGCTTTAGCACAGGCGATTATTGAATATATTCATAAACATATAGGTGCCAAGACACTGTTTTCCACTCATTATCATGAATTGACTGTCCTGGACGGAGAACTTGATAAGTTAAAGAACATTCATGTTAGTGCGATTGAACATAATGGAAAACTTGTATTTCTTCATAAAATCAAAGAAGGTCCGACGGATAAGAGTTACGGAATCCACGTTGCTCAATTAGCAGAGCTGCCGAAGGAATTAATCAATCGTGCCAATGAAATCTTATCTTCTCTTGAAAAACCTGAGACACAAACATCTTCTGTTAAACAGGAAGAAAAGAAAATTAATGAGCAGCCGGCACAGCTCTCTTTCTTCGATGAGCCGAAAGAGCGGAAAAAACAAGAATTTTCCTCTAAAGAAAAAAGAGTTTTAGATAAGATGAAGGAAATTGATCTACTTGATATCACACCGCTTCAAGCGATTAATCTTTTGTACGAGCTTCAGAAAAAGTTAAAAAGCTAGGAGGTGACACAAATGGGTAAGATTATCCAATTAGATGATATGCTATCCAATAAAATTGCCGCAGGGGAAGTAGTAGAACGTCCTGCTTCGGTTGTAAAAGAATTGGTCGAGAATGCGATTGACGCTGGCAGTACAGTAATTGAAATTGAAGTGGAAGAGGCCGGGCTGGCGAAAATTCGGATCACCGATAATGGAAATGGAATTGAGGAGGAAGACGTCTTACTCGCTTTCCATCGTCATGCGACGAGTAAAATTAAGAATGAAAATGACTTATTCCGGATTCGCACACTTGGATTTCGGGGTGAAGCTCTTCCAAGTATTGCTTCTGTTTCGAGGCTGGAGATGAAGACATCAACAGGTGAAGGTGCAGGAAATCGAGTGGTGATTGAAGGCGGCAAGGTTGAAGTTTTTGAGAAAGCTTCAAGCAGACGCGGAACGGATATAACCATTAGTGATCTGTTTTATAACACCCCTGCACGTTTGAAGTATATGAAAACCATCCATACAGAGCTCGGAAATATTACCGATGTTGTAAACCGGTTGGCGCTTTCTCATCCAGAGGTAGCCATCCGACTCATTCATAACGAGCGTAAGCTGTTGCAAACGAATGGAAATGGTGATGTCCGCCAAGTGCTGGCTTCCATCTATGGAATGGCAATTGCTAAACAGCTTGTACCGATTTCAGGGGAATCGTTGGATTACAAAATTAGCGGCTATGCCTCGATGCCTGAGGTAACGAGAGCGTCAAGAAACTATATTTCTACGATGATTAATGGCCGTTTCATTAAAAATTATGCCTTAGCAAAAGCAATCCAGGAAGGATACCATACGTTACTTCCTATAGGAAGATTTCCAATTGTTCTCCTCAATATCGACATGGACCCATTATTGGTGGATGTCAATGTACACCCATCAAAAATGGAGGTTCGTATCAGTAAAGAAGTAGAACTATATGAATTGGTTACAGATATCATCAAAAATGCGTTTAAATCAAAGATATTGATTCCATCAGCTTATACCCAGGAAAAACGCGAGGTAGCTAAATCGGAACAGACTACATTGGTTCTTGATGAAAGAACCAATGATATACCGGTTAGAAAAGAAATGGAATGGGAGCGGCCATCCTTTTCTAGCACGACTATACAAGAAAAGGCGGAGCCTTTGAAGGTAAATTTCGAACCTAATTATCAGTCAAAAGTAGAAGTGGAGAACCAAGGTCGAGAATGGAAATTCGAAGAACCTGAAACTGAACCAACAGAGCAAGAGGATGAAACAGCGAGAACGCTGGAGGATGACAAAATTGAAAGCAGAATACCTCGACTATATCCAATTGGGCAAATGCATGGAACGTATATCTTTGCACAAAATGAAAATGGTTTATACATTATTGACCAGCACGCTGCCCAGGAACGACTAAAATACGAGTATTTCCGTGAAAAGGTGGGGCAGGTTCATGCTGAGCTTCAGGAATTACTCGTTCCAATTACACTGGATTATTCTACGGATGAATATCTAAAAATAAATGAAAACCGTTTGGAATTGGAAAAGGTCGGTGTTTTCCTTGAGGAATTTGGAATGAACAGCTATATCGTTCGCTCCCATCCACAATGGTTTCCAAAAGGCGAGGAGAAACAGCTCATTGAAGAAATGATTGAACAGCTTCTTGCGATGAAAAAAGTCGATATTAAAAAACTTCGTGAAGAAGCAGCGATTATGATGAGTTGTAAGGCTTCCATTAAAGCGAATCGTCATTTGCGTAATGATGAAATTCAGACGTTACTAGACGACCTAAGAAAAGCTTCAGATCCGTTCACCTGTCCACATGGCAGGCCGATAATTGTCCATTATTCGTCTTACGAGATGGAAAAAATGTTTAAACGCGTGATGTAGAATGTTTTCTTTTAAAAAGAGAACATTCTTTTTTTGTATAAATGTTCTTAGAGGGCTTATATCCGATCGAATTATCGTGTAAAATTACACTATAAGGGAGATTTTCAGGAGGTGAGGCTGTGGTGTCTTTTGGGCTCTTAAGTATGTTTTTACCGATCGTCATTATAATTTTTGTGGTCGTTTACGCTGCGAAAAACAAAGAGAAGGGGGATGAAGTAGTGATTCGTCATTTGTATACGTATTTAGTCTTGTTTGCAACGCTAATGATGGTAATTGGCGGGGGGATTTCAATCTTTATGGCTGCAGCAGATTTAGTAAGTCCGCCAGGCTATTATCAAAATTTTGAAGATTTTAAGCAAGTTTACCATGACGGAAAAGTTCCACCGCAAGAAAGTCAAAAATTATCTGATGATGAGATTCGTCAAAGATATGATCAAATGGTAAAAGATGAAAAGAATCGTGCAAGAGAAAATGCAAAAAACCAAATTATTAAAAGCCTAGGATTTATCGTCATTCCACTTCCGATTTTCCTTTATTTCAACAATATGAGGAAACGACAAAGTGAAATTTAGAGGAGATAGGATTAAATAGAGTATCCCTATTACTAAACAGGTTTAGTTATATATTCCAAACATAATAAAATAAAGGAAATGACTATCAAAATGCATTTAAAACGATAGTCATTTTTTTATTGAATATTGCAATTTTTAGGGAACTTTGGCCAGTCTTAATAAAAAATTTGGTAGGCATTTTAGTTCCGTAAAAGTGTAATCAAAAATGAATTGCACCAGTGAGTTTGTTGGACGATATTTTCAGTTTTTTAACAAATATGGTTGGAAAAGGTTTATTAATACATAAAGAATAAAAATACCTTTTAAGTAGATTATATAAAGGCATTACTTTAAATCAATTTGCGGGGAGGAATTCTTATGGGTAACATTTTTAATTTGTTTGGTGATGATGACAATTCACAAAATAATAATAATCAAGATAGCAAAAATAATTCAGGATCTCAAGGAAATAGCACTACCTCAAGTACCCAAGATACTCAAACTAATGGTTCCTTAGAACTTCATAAGGAAGAGCTAGACATTACCAAAAATAAAGTCGATGCTGGTGAAGTTGTCCTTTCAAAAGAGGTTGTCGAAGAACAAAAAAACGTAGAAGTTCCTGTTATGCATGAGGAAGTTGTAATAAAGAGAACGCCAGTGAACGAACGTAGTAATGCATCGATAAGTGCTGAGGAGACCATTCATATTCCTGTCAGTCAGGAGCAAGTTCAGGTAAACAAATACACGGTAACAACGGAGGAAGTCTCTGCTTCCAAACGCCAAGTTGAGGAAACACAGCAAGTTCAGGAAACTCTTAAACATGAAACGGCTAATGTGAATACAACTGGAAGTGTAGACTTTGTTTCCGATACAACGGGTTTTGAAGATATAAATAACAGCTAAAAAATAAAAACACCTTTTCATCCTTCTTAATGAAAAGGTGTTTTCAATCTTTTTCCGTGGAGGAGGATTAAGGTGCCTGAGCATCCTAAAAAGACAAATAACCACATTGATGATGTAACAATCAAATTACATAAGGAAGAGTTGCAGGTAAGTAAAAAGAGGATTGAAACAGCTAACGTTAAGGTTTATAAGAAAAATTATACGGAAGAGAAGCAAATTATCGTTCCTGTTCGCCGTGAGGAGTTAATCATTGAGAAAAAGATACTTAATTCAGAAGGAAATACGGATGAAAATATTGAAACGATTCGTATTCCTTTAAGGGAAGATCGTATTGAGGTTACCTTACATCCAACTCTCCTTGAGGATGTAGAAATATATAAGAACCAATATGAAGAACTAAAACAAGTTATAGAAACTCTTAAGGAAGAAAAGGTCCATATCGAAACGATAGGTGATATAAAGTTAAACGTTAATAATCCATTATAAACGACATAAATAAAGAATTATAATCATGAGTTAAATGAGCAACTGGCTCAGTAAAGTGGACTGAGCCAGTTTATTTTATATATAATTAGAACTCTTTACCTTGTCTTTAATTGCTCTTTAGAACTTATTTCACTGTAGCTGGCAGTTTATGCATGTATTTAAGGGCTTTTCCTGTTCCAATTGCTACGGATTCTAAAGGCTCCTCAGCAAGTTGAACTGGAACAAAGATCTCGTTACTCAACCATTCTTCCATTCCCTTCATTAAGGCACCGCCACCTGTTAGAATCACACCCCGATCGACGATATCACCACTTAATTCTGCAGGGCAGTCCTCAAGGGTTGCACGAATTGCTTCTAATATATGGGATAATGATTCTTTCAAAGCATTGCGAATTTCATAGGATGATAATGTAACAGTTTTTGGCAAACCTGTCACAAGATCACGACCTCGAACTTCCATGGTAAGCTCTTCGTGATCCACCAACGCATAACCAATTTCGATTTTGACCTTCTCTGCTGTTCTTTCACCAATCAAAACATTATATTCTTTACGGACATGCTGAATAATTTCTTCATCAAGGCGATCACCGCCAATTTTAATAGAATGGCAGGAAACAACACCACCGAAAGATATAATCGCTACCTCTGTATTACCGCCGCCAATATCGACCACCACATTGGCTACCGGCTCGTCCACAGGCATTCCGGCGCCAATAGCAGCGGCAACTGGTTCTTCAATTAATTGGATTTTTTTTGCGCCGGCATTTCTCACAGCGTCATGAATCGCTCGTCTTTCAACGCTTGTTGAACCAGAAGGTGTACAGATGACAACATTTGGCTTACGAACGGCAAAGCCGACAGATTTTGAAGCCTTATGCATAATATGCTTCAGAAGCTCAGTTGTAAGGTCATAATCGGCTATGACCCCATCTTTCAAGGGACGGATCGCAATAATTTTTTCAGGAGTTTTTCCTATCATTTCTTTTGCTTCCGTTCCAAAAGCCACAACCTTTTTTGTATCGGTGTCAATGGCCACCACGGAAGGTTCATTTACTGCGATCCCTTTATTTTTACTATAAACTAATATATTTGCAGTCCCCAAATCAATTCCAATTTCAAAGTTTGAAAACATAACTTTCACCACATTTCCCTAATTTCATACAAAATATGCTACGATTAAGCCTACCATGAACTTGGGGGAAAAGGCGGTTTGTAAATGAAACGTTATCGGAATGTAATGATTTTGGATAATAAATGGATAATAAATTCTATATCCAAGAAATGCATAGAAAAGATATTTTTTGATTATACTTAGTTGATGTTCAACTGCTTTAAAAATATATGATAGGATGTAAATGTGAATTGGTTCCTGCCATCACGTAAAAATGAAAAAAGGGCAGTGTGAAATTAGTGGATTCAAAACAGAAATTATTAGTCATTATTGGTCCAACAGCCGTTGGAAAAACAAAGTTAAGCATTGAGCTGGCTAAACGGTATAATGGCGAAATTATTAGCGGTGATTCTATGCAGATTTATCGTGGAATGGATATCGGGACTGCCAAAATAAAAAATGAAGAAATGGAAGGAATTCCCCATCATTTGATTGATATTAAGGAGCCGGATGAAGGTTTTTCAGTAGCTGAATTTCAACAACTTGTTCGGGCCAAAATATCTGAAATCACCTCGAAAGGAAAACTTCCAATCATTGTTGGCGGGACTGGGCTTTATATTCAGGCCGTCATCTATGATTATCAGTTTTCTGAGGCACCTGCAGATGAAGTATTTCGCCTGCACCTTGAAGATAGGGCAAAAGAAATTGGAAATGAAGCGCTGCACGATGAATTAAAAAAGGTGGACCCTGAGAGTGCAAGCCAAATTCATCACAATAATGTGAGAAGGGTGATTCGAGCACTTGAAATTTTTCACTGTACTGGTAAGATTATGAGTGAATATCAAAATGCTCAACAGCCCGACCTTCTTTACGATACAGCTTTAATTGGTTTAACGATGGAGAGGGAAAAGCTATACGAACGGATTAACATCCGTGTTGAGATGATGATGTCAGAAGGGCTTATCGAAGAAGTGAGCGATTTACATAAGCGAAATATTCGTGATTGCCAATCGATTCAAGCAATAGGCTACAAAGAAATTTATGATTTTCTTGATGGGAAGGTTAGCTTTCAAAACGCGGTAGAAAATTTAAAACAAAATTCTCGCCGATATGCAAAAAGACAATTAACCTGGTTTCGGAACAAAATGGACGTTGAGTGGTTTGATGTAACCGATGTCTCAAATTTGTCAAAAAAAATAACCGAAATTTCTCATTACATTGAAGGAAAGCTACAAGTAAAATCGAATACATATTAGTAGAGATAAAAGAGGAGGATATACAAATGAAAACCACCATCAACATTCAGGACCAATTTTTAAACCAGTGTCGTAAGGATAATACCCATGTAACGGTATTCTTATTAAACGGGTTCCAATTACGAGGCCAAATCAAAGGCTTTGATAATTTCACAGTACTTTTCGAATCAGAAGGAAAGCAACAATTGGTTTACAAGCATGCCATTTCAACCTTTGCACCGCAAAGAAATGTTCAGCTTGACCTGGATGCCCAATAATCTTATAACTACCCTGAGTCCATCATCCATGGACTCTTTTTTATTTTTAATAATGAAATGATTATTAAATGAATACACATAAATGAAGGAGTATTGTTATGGAAAACGCGTGAAAAGCAACAAGTAATTGAATTTGCGATTTCCTCTCGCTATTTGTCAGAATGGTAAATTATTTCTCAGTAGCGAATAAAGCTGCTTAACGTATAATGTTTGCAGAATGAGAGGTGAAGGCTTTGGATCAACCGATTCGCATGAAAAGTAATGGACAGATAACTGTTTCGCTTAACTCGCATAAGAGGAAGACGCTTTCGAAAGAGCTTCCAATTCCTCAAGTTGTTCCAAAGGAAATTCCCCCGGAGCACGCGGCATTAAAGGAAATAGAAGACGAGCTCGGGGCATTAGTGGGTATGGAAGAAATGAAACGAATGATAAAAGAAATTTATGCGTGGATTTTTGTGAATAAGAAACGGGAAGAAGTGGGGATGAAGGCGAGAAAGCAAGCGCTTCATATGATGTTTAAGGGCAACCCTGGGACAGGGAAAACAACGGTAGCTAGATTGATTGGCAAGCTGTTCTTAAAGATGAATGTCCTTTCTAAGGGCCACTTAATTGAAGCGGAACGGGCCGACCTTGTTGGGGAATATATTGGCCATACCGCACAGAAAACGCGTGATTTAATCAAAAAAGCACAGGGTGGAATTTTGTTTATTGATGAGGCCTACTCATTAGGGCGCGGCGGAGAAAAGGATTTTGGGAAAGAGGCGATTGATACACTTGTAAAGCATATGGAGGATAAACAGCATGAATTTATACTTATTCTTGCGGGGTATTCACGTGAAATGGAATATTTCCTAACTTTGAATCCAGGGCTGCACTCCCGTTTTCCATTAGTCATTGATTTTCCTAATTATACGATTGATCAATTAATGGAGATTGCCGGCCGAATGCTCGATGAAAGAGAATATAGTTTAAGTCATGAGGCGGAAAAAAAGCTGAAAGACCATTTAATTTGGGTCAAGGCTGTCTTGAGTCCGAATAGCTTTTCAAATGGACGGTATGTTCGAAATATTATTGAAAAATCAATACGTGCCCAGGCCATGAGGCTGCTGCTACAAAATAGCTTTGACAAACATGAATTAATGACATTAAGAAGTAACGATTTAATTTTTGAAGAAGATCAATAAAAAAATCGGCGGATATGGATACCGCCGATTTTTCAATGTGAGTATTATTTGTTATGCGTGAGTAATTTTCGCTATGCGTGAGTATAATTCACTATGGGAGTTTATTACTCCCTCCGAGCGTATTTTCTCCTATTAATTCTAAAAAATGATGAAATTATGGTGTTGACCACTTTTTTGGTATGATAGTGTAAGGAAATTTATGAAAGCAGGTGTTGGTATGGAACAAGAAGTAAGCTTAGAAAAAGCAATCTTAGTTGGCTGCCAAACGCAAACAGAAGACGATAGTCGATTCCAGTATTCGATGGAAGAACTTGCATCCTTAACAGAAACAGCTAAAGGTGAAGTTCTAATGACTGTGGTTCAAAAACGAGAGCGCGTCCACTCAGCGCTATACATAGGAAAAGGTAAAGTTGAAGAACTAAAAGCGCTTGTAGAAGAGGTAGAAGCGGATATAGTCATTTTTAATGATGAATTATCACCAAGCCAAAAACGAAATCTTGCTTCTGAATTAGATGCCCGTATTATTGACCGGACGCAGTTAATATTAGATATCTTTGCTCAAAGAGCAAGGTCTAAAGAGGGTAAGCTCCAGGTTGAATTGGCCCAGCTTCAATACTTATTGCCGCGTCTTGCTGGTCAAGGGACCGCGTTATCTCGATTGGGAGCTGGTATTGGGACGAGAGGACCTGGGGAATCAAAATTAGAATCGGACCGTCGTCATATCCGACGTAGAATTGATGAAATTAAGAATCAATTGGCGGTCATTGTTCAACATCGGGATCGTTACCGTGAAAGAAGGAAGAAAAACAAAACATTCCAAATTGCGATTGTCGGCTATACGAACGCAGGTAAATCAACTCTTTTTAATCGTCTATCCGAAGCGGATTCCTATGAGGAGAATCAATTATTTGCTACCTTGGATCCGATGACAAGAAAGTTGGTATTACCGAGTGGTTTTCAAACCTTAGTTACCGATACTGTAGGTTTCATTCAAGACCTTCCAACTGCACTTATTGCAGCATTTCGTTCGACTCTGGAAGAAGTAAAAGAAGCAGATCTGCTTTTACATGTCGTTGATATGTCAAATGCGGACTACTTTCAGCATGAAAAAACAGTAAATAAGCTGCTTGAGGACTTAGAAGTGAAGGACATCCCTCAGATAACGGTTTATAATAAGAGAGATATTAAACATCCTGATTTTGTACCAACAACGAACCATCCTCTTATTTTCGTAAGTGCCTTCGACAAAGAGGACCGCAATGAATTAAAAAGAAAAATTGAAAAAGTAATGATTGAAATGATGGATCAGTATCAAGTCAGGATTCCTTCAACAGAAGGGAAGCTGATTGCACAATTAAAGAATGAGACAATTGTAAGAGAACTGGTTTTTGATGAAGAAAATGAGCTTTATCAATGCAGAGGATTTGCATTGCCAGATCATCAAATTTCCGGACAATTACTGAAATACAAAACGAGAATGGAGTAACAGTATGTTTCAACAGTTAAAAAATGGGGAAAAGCTTCAACAAATTGTACGTGGTGTAGAACAACAAATTGGTGACGTACATAAAGAGATAGATGAAAGAATTGAAAGCAATCAATTTCGAGTTTTGAAAAGTTATCAAGAGCACCGAGTCAGCGATTCTCACTTTATTCCTTCAACGGGTTATGGCTATGATGATATCGGCAGAGATACATTAGAACTTATTTATGCAGATGTATTTGGTGCAGAAGCAGGTCTAGTTCGTCCGCAAATTATCTCAGGGACGCATGCAATATCAATCTCTTTGTTTGGTATCCTTCGCCCTGGCGATGAACTTCTTTATATAACAGGCAAACCGTATGACACGCTTGAGGAGATTGTTGGAATTCGCGGCAATGGAGTGGGGTCGTTAAAGGAGTTTGGAATTTCCTATGATAGTGTGGAGCTGTCGGATAAGGGATCGATTGACTGGAATCAGGTTGCTGACAAAATCAAAAGTAATACCAAAATGATCGGCATCCAACGCTCAAAGGGCTATGCAACCCGTCCTTCCTTTACGATTGCTGAAATCAAAGAGATGATTTCGTTTGTAAAGGAAATAAAAGAAGATGTCGTGGTTTTTGTAGATAATTGCTACGGAGAATTCGTTGAGGAATTGGAACCGTGTCACGTGGGAGCCGATTTGATGGCAGGTTCATTAATTAAAAATCCTGGCGGAGGAATTGTGAAGACTGGTGGGTATATTGTAGGGAAGAAACAATATGTTGAAGCCTGTTCTTACCGAATGACTTCGCCAGGCATCGGTGCTGAGGCTGGTGCTTCCATTTACAGCCTTCAAGAAATGTATCAAGGTTTCTTTTTAGCACCGCATGTTGTTGGTCAAGCCTTAAAAGGAGCTGTTTTTACAGCAGCATTTCTAGAAAAATTAGGGATGAATTCTTCTCCTAAATGGGATTCTTACCGTACGGATTTAATTCAATCGGTTCAATTTGATGATAAAGATAAAATGATAGCTTTTTGTCAGGCTATTCAATTTGCTTCGCCGATTAATTCTCATGTAACAGCCTATCCAGCGTACATGCCAGGATATGAGGATGATGTGATCATGGCTGCGGGAACATTCATCCAAGGTGCAAGTATCGAGTTGACAGCAGACGGACCAATAAGACCTCCTTATGTAGCTTATGTTCAAGGCGGGCTAACCTATGCACATGTCAAAATGGCCGTTTGTATTGCTGTAGACTCTTTAATACAAAAAAATCTAATTTGAATTGAAATAGTAATGGAAGTAAAGAATAACTAACGTAGTTATTCTTTCTTTTTGAAAAAACCATGTTAGAAAACCTTACATAAGATTGACATCTTTTCTTACACGAAATATAATAACAATATAAATCAGTAAGAGGAGAGGAGAAATTGAATGAGTGGAAAAGAAATACGCCGCTCGATGCCTTTATTCCCAATTGGAACTGTTATGCAGCTGACTGAACTAACTGCCAGACAAATTCGATATTACGAAGAGCACCAATTGATTTCTCCAGCTAGAACTGATGGGAATAGAAGACTCTTTAGTTTAAACGATATTGATAGACTATTAGAAATTAAGGATCTCATTGATCAAGGTGTGAATATGGCTGGAATTAAACAGCTTATCTTCATAAAAGATCAACAGTCCAATGTGATTCAGCAACAGGCCGAAAAAGCCAAGCAGGAGTTAACAGACGATCAGTTGCGAAATTTGCTCCGACACGAATTACAACATTCTGGAAGATTCAATCGTTCGTCGCTCAGACAAGGAGATATGTCACGATTTTTCCATTAAGTTAAAATTAAATTTTGGAGGTAATAAGGATGGCAAAGTATACAAGAGAAGATATTAAGCAGTTAGCACAAGAAGAAAATGTTAAGTTTATTCGGTTGCAGTTTACTGATATTTTAGGAACGATTAAAAATGTAGAGATTCCAGTCAGCCAATTAGAAAAGGCATTAGATAATAAAATGATGTTTGATGGTTCATCTATCGAAGGATTTGTGCGTATTGAAGAATCTGATATGCACCTTGTTCCTGATTTAAATACTTGGGTAGTATTCCCGTGGACAGCTGAAAAAGGAAAAGTTGCTCGTTTAATCTGTGATATCTACACTCCAGAAGGAAAACCATTTGATGGCGATCCACGAAGTAACTTAAGAAGAGTATTAAAAGAAATGGAAGAACTAGGATTTACAGACTTTAACTTAGGACCTGAGCCTGAATTCTTCTTATTTAAATTAGACGAAAAAGGTGAGCCTTCATTAGAATTGAACGACCAAGGCGGATACTTCGATCTAGCTCCAACTGATTTAGGTGAAAACTGCCGTCGTGATATCGTAC
The DNA here is from genome assembly GCF_036962345.1 of Neobacillus vireti. Lineage (GTDB taxonomy): Bacteria > Bacillota > Bacilli > Bacillales > Cytobacillaceae > Neobacillus > Neobacillus vireti_A. Next base: position 59,255 of record NZ_JBALNB010000005.1, on the reverse strand, counting down.
TAGAGTTAGAAGAAATGGGCTTTGAAATTGAAGCTTCTCACCATGAAGTAGCACCAGGTCAGCACGAAATCGACTTTAAGTATGCTGATGCTTTAACAGCATGTGACCAAATTCAAACATTCAAATTAGTAGTTAAAACAATTGCTCGTAAACACGGCTTACATGCGACGTTCATGCCAAAACCATTATACGGAGTGAATGGATCTGGAATGCACATGAATCTTTCATTATTTACCAATGGCAAAAACGCATTCTATGAGCCAACAGGCGACCTTGAAATGAGTGATACAGCTCGTCAATTTATCGCTGGTATCCTTAAGCATTCACCGAACTTTACAGCTATTACCAATCCGACAGTAAACTCTTATAAGCGTCTGGTTCCTGGCTATGAAGCACCTTGCTATGTTGCTTGGTCTGCTAGAAACCGTTCACCATTAATTCGTATTCCATCTTCTCGCGGATTAAGCACTCGTGTAGAAGTAAGAAGCGTTGACCCAGCCGCTAACCCATACCTGGCGATGGCTGTACTATTAAAAGCTGGTTTAGATGGAATTAAAAATAAAATGACTCCTCCTGCTCCAGTTGACCGTAACATCTATGTAATGAGTAAGGAAGAAAGAATTGAAGAAGGGATCCTCGATCTTCCAGCAACTCTAGCAGAAGCTTTAGAACAATTAAAGGCTGATGAAGTGATTGTTGCAGGTTTAGGAGAGCACATCTTCGAACACTTTGTTGAAGCAAAAGAGATTGAGTGGGATATGTTCCGCACAGTAGTACACCCTTGGGAACGCGACCAGTATTTGAGCATGTACTAAAATACTCAAACCCAGTGTGGATATAGTCCATACTGGGTTGTTTTTTGTTAATGTAAGTGGATTGTTTCACCATTGTGCCCCGTAAAAGTGATATTCTTCAATTAAGGTAAGAATCACGCCATGATTGTGCCCGTAAAACTGGAAATTTACAATTAAGGTAAGAATCACCTCGAGATTGTGGCCTATACAACTGGAGGTCTCTTATTAATTCCCGTCTTAATAATCAATAACAACACCAAATAAAAAAGAGCAGCCACAAACGTGGCTGCTCCCAAATGATTAATGTATATGACGATAAACCCCAATAACTTTCCCCAGAATAGATACATTTCTCAAAATTATCGGATCCATTGTAGAATTTTCAGGCTGCAAGCGAATGAAATCTTTTTCTTTGAAGAATCTCTTACATGTCGCTTCGTCTTCTTCTGTCATGGCGACAACGATATCTCCATTGTTCGCAGTTTGCTGCTGTCTCACGATTACGTAATCTCCATCGAGAATTCCGGCTTCTATCATACTCTCACCCATGATTTCTAGCATAAAAACTTGTTCATCTGCTGGTGCTAGACTCTCAGGTAGCGGAAAGAACTCTTCTACATTCTCAATAGCGGTAATAGGAAGTCCGGCAGTAACTTTACCTACAATCGGCACGTTAACAACATTATTTCTTGGGATATTTGCAATTGCATCCGATTCTAGTATTTCAATTGCTCTTGGTTTTGTTGGATCTCTTCGAATTAGTCCTTTGCTTTCCAAACGTGCTAAATGACCATGAACGGTAGAACTTGAAGCAAGTCCTACTGCTTCTCCAATTTCTCTTACGGATGGTGGATAGCCCTTCTTCTTTACTTCCCCTTTGATAAATTCAAGGATATCCTGCTGTCGCTTAGATATTTTTGTCATAATAAGATACACCTCGCCCTATTTAATTATTAAATTTATTATAGCATGTTGGTATTTTTTATACAAACATAAGTTCGAATTTTTGTTGACAACAAACAAATGTTCGGATTATAATGAAAACATATAAACGAACATACATTCTGAATAGGGGTTATATGATGAAAAATTTATGGGAAAAATACTCTTTTGCAATAGTACTTATTATCTTGAGCTGTACATTAAGTTTTATTTTATCAATACGTTTTAATTCGAATGTAGAAGAAAAGTTCTTGACAATTACCGTATTTGAAGGCGACTCCCTTTGGGAAATCTCCAACCAATATTCTGAACTTCATTCTTACTCAAATACCGAATTTATCAGTTGGGTTAAACAGCATAACGAAATAGAAGGAGATAGAATTTATCCGGGTGAAGAAATTATCATCCCTGTAAACTATGAAGTAGGTTCTTTAACTGAATATGCAAGTGCAGCTGGAGAGTAAAAGTCAGATGATGAATGCAATAATATACTGCCGAGTTAGTACCAACAAAGAAACCCAGGAAACCTCATTAAAACGTCAGGAAGAGGAACTTGTACAGCTTGCCAGTCAGCATCGTTTCAATGTTGTCTCGATAATTAGAGAGCAAGCCAGCGGTTATGACCTAGAACGAGATGGGATCTTAGAGTTATTAGATATATTGAAAGAAAAAACGATACAGGCTGTGCTAATTCAGGATGAGACAAGACTGGGAAGAGGAAATGCGAAAATTGCTCTCTTGCACTGTATATTAAAAGAAGAAGTAAAGCTTTATAGCATTTCTCATAATGGTGAGCTGCAACTGTCTGAAAGTGATTCAATGGTATTAAAAATCGTAGGAATGGTAGAGGAATACCAGAGAAAGCTACATAATATTAAGATTAAGAGGGGAATGAAAAGAGCAGTTGCTCAAGGGTATAAGCCTGAGAAAAATCTAAAAAACCTCGAGTCGAATTCAGGCAGAGAGAAAATAGAGGTTCCGGTTGAGGAGATTATCCGGCTTCGAAAAAACAAGTTAACGTTTGCAGAGATAGCTGCTACATTAAGGGGTTTTGGATATACTATATCAAAAGCAACTGTTCACAGACGTTATCAAGAATTCCAAGAATCTATTGAGTCAGAGGAACAATAGACCATTTGCCTTGTCAGATGGTCTTTTTTTTAGTAAAATCAATTTTTGCGAAGATATTCGAAAGGCGGGTTTTACATGCTCTCAAAAGAAAAAATGGCTAGAATCAATGAACTAGCCAGAAAAGCCAAAGCAACTGGATTAACAGAAGCAGAAGCAAAGGAACAATCAAAACTAAGAAGTGAGTATTTAACCACTTTCCGCAGCTCTATGCTAGATACATTAACAAATACAACTTTTATTGATCCAGAAGGTAAAGATGTAACACCTAAAAAGATAAAAGATAGAAAAAAATATAATCTTCATTAATCAAATGGAAAAACTTTTTGTTTTTCCTATTTACATATTGTCTCCCTTTGTGTGTAAAAATAATAAAATGAAGGTAAATTAATTTGTTTAGTAATCAAATTAATTGTTGAATTAATGCCCGCTGAACTATAATATTAAGGGTGTTATTATTATCCTATTGAAACAGGAGTGATTATTTACATGTTTGAAACTATTGATGATTTGTCCGTAACATCTATTCGTACGCTATCGATTGATATGATCGAAAAAGCAAATTCAGGGCATCCAGGTTTGCCAATGGGTGCTGCACCAATGACTTACGCATTATGGACTCGTTTTATGAACCATAATCCAAAAAATCCAGAGTGGTTTAACCGTGACAGATTTGTATTATCTGCAGGCCATGGCTCTGCTTTATTATACAGCATGCTTCATTTATCCGGTTACAATCTGTCAATGGAAGACTTAAAACAATTCCGTCAGTGGGGAAGTAAAACTCCTGGACATCCAGAGTATAAACACACTGAAGGAGTCGAAGCAACAACAGGTCCACTTGGACAAGGTATTGCTATGGCTGTTGGTATGGCAATGGCAGAACGTCATACAGCTAGCGTCTATAATAAAGAGAATTTCGAAATTGTAAACCATTATACATATAGTATTTGTGGTGATGGAGACTTAATGGAAGGTGTATCAGCAGAGGCGGCTTCTCTAGCTGGACATTTAAAACTTGGACGTTTAGTTGTTTTATACGATTCCAATGATATTTCATTAGATGGTGATTTAAATAAATCCTTCTCTGAAAGTGTTAAGAACCGTTTCTTATCATACGGCTGGCAATACCTTCGAGTAGAGGACGGCAACAATTTAGCAGAAATCGCAAAGGCTTTAGAAGAAGCTAGAAACGATTTAGATCGTCCAACTATGATTGAAGTTAGAACTGTGATTGGTTATGGTTCTCCAAACCGCGCTGGAACTTCTAGTGTCCATGGCTCTCCACTTGGAGCAGAAGAATTAAAGCTGACAAAAGAAGCATATAAATGGACGTTTGAAGAAGATTTCCATGTGCCACAGGAGGTTTATGATAACTTCAAGAACCTTATCGTTGAAAATGGTTCGAAGAAGGAAAAAGAATGGAACGACTTATTTGCACAATATAAGAATGAATATCCAGAATTAGCAAATCAATTAGAAGCAGCATTAAGAAATGAATTGCCTGAAGGCTGGGACAAAGACATTCCAGTATATAGTGAAGGCAAAGCCCTAGCTAGCCGTGCATCTTCTGGTGAAGCTCTAAATGGCATTGCAAAAAATCTACCTATTTTTATGGGTGGTTCTGCTGACCTTGCTGGTTCTAATAAAACCATGATCAAAGGAACAGGCGATTATGCACCAGGCAACTATGAGAACCGAAATATCTGGTTCGGTGTACGTGAATTTGCAATGGGTGCTGCCATGAATGGTATCGCCTTACATGGCGGAGTGAAAATTTTCGGAGGAACTTTCTTCGTGTTCTCTGACTACCTGCGTCCTGCTATCCGTCTAGCTGCTATCATGGGATTACCTGTTACGTATGTATTTACGCATGACAGTATTGCGGTTGGGGAAGATGGACCTACACACGAGCCTGTTGAACAACTTGCGGCTTTACGTGCAATGCCAGGTCTTTCTATTATTCGTCCAGCTGATGGTAATGAGACTGCTGCTGCGTGGAAGCTTGCAGTTGAGTCTACAAATAAACCAACTGCTTTAGTGTTAACTCGTCAGGATTTACCAACTCTTAAAGATACAGACAAAAATGCTTACGAGGGCGTCTCCAAAGGTGCTTATGTGGTTTCTCCTTCCGAAAGAGAAACTCCAGACGCTCTAATTCTAGCTTCTGGTTCAGAGGTTAGTCTAGCTGTTGAAGCACAAAAAGCTTTAGCTGGTGAAGGAGTTCATGTTTCTGTTGTAAGCATGCCATCATGGGATCGTTTTGAGCAGCAATCTCAGGAATACAAAAACACAGTACTTCCTAAGAATGTGAAAAAGCGTCTTGGAATTGAAGTTGGTTCTTCAATGGGCTGGCATAAATACACTGGTGATGAAGGCGATGTATTAGCGATTGATACATTCGGCGCATCTGCACCAGGAGAAAAAATTATGGAAGAATACGGCTTCAGTGTTAACAATGTAGTTGCACGCGTGAAGGCACTTCTTCAGTAATTAGAACTACTTAAAGAGAACGGCACATGCCGTTCTCTTTTTTTGATTACATGAATTTTCTTGGCTAACAGACAGTCCAAATATTTGTTAGATATAATAAAATTTGTATATTTTATGTATTCGACAATATTAGTGCTATTTTTTGCCGGCTTAAGACAAATGTTTTGATTGCTATTATTTATAATTGGTAGAAAGGGTAATCAACGAAGGAGAGATCGTGGTGAGGAATTATCAGCTTTATTTAATAGAAGATGAATTTGCCGCCCATTACTTCGGAAGAGAGCGTATGTTTTTCAAGCTTTTTCAGGAACATGACAAAGCAGAAGGCGAACTAAAATTTATTACAAATAAACAAATATCCTATATAACAAAACCATTGGAAGTTTTAAAAATCCATCAATTAATTCAAAAACAACTTGGAAAAAAGAAGGGTTTCCGTGCGGAACATGGTACATACTTGATAGAGTTAAGTGGAAAGCTAAGTACAGCTAAATTAAGGGTGTTCCAGGATTTAATCACAATTGAGGCAACGGGCAGCTATGAAGCGGAAACCATTTTCTTTGAGGTGCTTAGAAAATGTGAATCTTCGTTTATGGCATTAGACCTTAATCACCAGCGGTTTGGATGGTTAAAGCCTATCAAAGAAAGAAAATATGTCTAATCTTTTAAAAGAGAATATTGTATATTCTTGTTTTATTTAGTACACTGTATGGTAGACAACATGAAGGAGGAAGTTTAATGGGTACAGGTCTATGGATTCTAGTTGTTGTACTAGCGTTAGTAGCTGGTGTGGCTCTAGGATTTTTCATTGCTCGAAAATATATGATGGATTACTTAAAGAAAAATCCGCCAATCAATGAGCAAATGCTAAAAATGATGATGATGCAAATGGGTATGAAGCCTTCTCAGAAGAAGATTAACCAAATGATGTCAGCCATGAATAAACAGCAAGGTAAATAATAAATAAAACAAAAACCACTTTATCACGGATGAAAAGGTGGTTTTTTTATATTGATTTTTTAGAAAAATCTTATATTAAGATTTTCTATTGAAATACGTGTTAAATAAGTACATACTAGTTACGCTAAGATTAAGAACATAGAAAAAGGAGCAATTCTCATGAAAAAAGTTTTATCACTCATCTTCGTTTTACTTCTAGCTTTAACTGCTTGTGGAACGCAAGATAAGGAAGAAACAGCGGCACCTGAAGAAAATAAGAGAGAACAGGGTACTAACGCTGATAAAGAACCTCAAAAAGAGTTAACAGCAGAAGATGAAAAGTTCACTCAGTTAATGGTGGAAAAAAATTATGATGCGATTATTAAAGAGGCTATTTCCTTAAAAACAGAAGAGCAAAAGAATTTCTATTACCTTGCTTCAGCATTTATCAAAAATAATGAGGTCCAAACAAAGACCTATACAGAAACAAACTATAATGACGCAAAAACGGATTATACGGTCATTGTAAATTATTTAAAGAGAGTAAAATATGTACCGGATGAAATCAAAGCTGAAGTAGATGAATTAAGAAATGTATCTGAAGAAAAAGCGGTATTTTACACAGAAGAACTTGAGAAACAAGCAGCCCAATAATAGGGATAGAAATGTCTAGCACTCATTTTAAAAATGAGTGCTTTTTATTGGAAAAAAAAGGTGTCTAAATCTTTATTCTTTTTCTAAAATTTGATAAAATATACCTTCGGGCAAGGTGAAATGTTTTTTAAAAATAATAATTGTTAAGTTGATACTTCGGGGGAAAGAGAATGAGAGTATTTTTAGATTTAGGCTGGTTTTTTAAGCAAGAGAAAAAATCATATATATCAGGAATCGTAATTTTGTTGTTCGTTGCACTGCTTCAACTCGTCCCTCCAAAGGTTATTGGGGTGATTGCCGACCATATTAATGAAGGGACACTGACCAAAGGCATGCTGCTAGAGTGGATGGCCATATTAGTGGGTGCAGGTCTAGGAATGTATGTTCTGAGATATTTTTGGAGAATTATGATATTTGGTTCATCTGTAAAGCTAAGCAAACAGTTACGTAATACTTTATATCGACACTTTACCAATATGTCACCCTCGTTTTATCAGAAACGAAGAACGGGTGATTTGATGGCGCATGCGACAAATGATCTGCAAGCGATCCAACAAACTGCTGGATTAGGCGTTTTGACATTGGTCGATTCTCTTTCAACAGGCGGGACCGTTATTCTAGCAATGGCCTTTACAATAAGCTGGAAACTTACCTTAATTTGTTTAATTCCAATGCCTATTATGGCACTCCTTACCAATTGGTTTGGCACCATGCTGCACCGAACTTTCCACAAGGCTCAAGAAGCCTTCTCTGCCTTGAATGATAAAACTCAGGAAAGTATTTCGGGAATTAAGGTAATTAAGACGTTTGGACAGGAAAAAGAAGATATTGAGGATTTCAGAAAGCAATCAGAGGATGTAGTCCAAAAAAATATCGTCGTTGCCAAAATAGATTCTTTATATGATCCAACGATTTCTATCATCGTAGCAATATCCTTTTTCTTAGCTATTACTTTTGGTTCCAGATATGTGTTGGCTGGAGAGCTGTCGATTGGAGAGCTCATTTCATTTACGACTTATTTAGGACTATTGATTTGGCCGATGTTAGCATTCGGTTGGTTGTTTAATATCGTTGAACGCGGGCGTGCTTCATATGACCGTGTAGCAGCCTTACTGCGGGAAAAGTCGGATATAACAGATAAGCAAGCTGGGTTGGAGGCAGTCCCAAGCGGCAGTATCTATTATGAGATCGAAAAATTTACTTTTCCAGGTGAAAAAGAACCGATGCTTAAGGATGTTTCTTTTATGCTAAACAGGGGAGAAACACTTGGAATTGTTGGAAAAACGGGTGCAGGAAAAACAACTCTGTTAAAGCTGCTTATTCGTGAATTTGAAGACTATGAAGGTGGAATTACATTTGGAGGCCATCAGCTTCAAGAATATAAGCTTGGGAAATTACGTGAGGCAATTGGGTATGTTCCTCAGGATCATTTCTTGTTTTCCGCAACGGTTGCAGAAAATATTGCCTTCACGAATCCGAATGCGCCAAGAGAAGAAATCTATGCCGCTGCTAAACTAGCGAATATTCATAATGATATTCTTCAGTTTACAGAAGGATATGAAACCGTCGTTGGTGAAAGAGGCGTATCTTTATCAGGCGGCCAGAAACAAAGAATTTCTATTGCGCGTGCACTGTTAATGAATCCAGAAGTATTAGTGCTGGATGATTCGCTATCTGCCGTTGATGCAAAGACTGAAGAGGCGATTCTATCAGCATTAAGGCAGAATCGTGAGGGGAAGACAACGATCATTACGTCGCACCGCCTAAGTGCTATCCAACATGCCAACTTAATTCTTGTTCTTGATGAGGGCAAGGTCATCGAAAGGGGAACACATGAAGAACTAATGGCAATGGATGGCTGGTATAAAGAAATGTATTTACGTCAGCAGCTAGAGGAGTTGGTTGAGCATGGAGGACATTAAAATGGAAGAAAAAATGCAGCTGACAAAACAAGAACAACGAAATGTTTTAACTCGCTTGCTGGCCTATACGAAACCACACAAAAAGACATTAATCCTTGCATTTAGTCTGCTGCTGTTGACTACTTTGGGAGAATTAGCAGGTCCGCTGCTTGTAAAAATCTTTATTGATGATTACCTAACACCCGGAAATTTAGTTTTTGAGCCCCTTTTAATCCTTGGGGCAACGTACCTAGGGATCCAAATTATCAAATCATTTTTAATGTTTTTTCAATTAGTGAAGTTTCAGGAGATTGCTTTAAAAATCATCCAACAGCTTCGGATTGATATTTTTTCGAAGGTACAGTCACTGGGTCTAAGGTATTTTGACCAAACACCAGCCGGGAGTATTGTTTCAAGGGTGACAAATGATACTGAGGCCATAAAAGATATGTTTGTGACCGTGCTCTCAACCTTTATCCAAAGCGGGTTTTTACTAACGGGTATTTTGATTACCATGTTTGTGTTAGACGTAAAACTGGCATTTTTCTGTCTTATTTTTATTCCTTTAATACTCCTTGTCATGAGTTTATATCGGAAATTTAGTTCTCGTTTTTATTTGGATATGCGTGAAAGATTAAGCCAATTAAATGCAAAACTAAGTGAATCTCTGCAGGGAATGAGTATTATTCAAGTATTTCGCCAGGAAAAGAGACTTCGAAAAGAGTTCGAAGACATCAATGATAAGCACTTTAATGCGGGAATGAAGAATCTGAAAATCGATGCATTGTTACTGCGTCCAGCAGTCGATATGATTTTCATTTTGGGATTAATTATCGTATTAAATTATTTTGGTATTACATCATTGGATAGCCCGGTTGAAATTGGTATGTTATACGCTTTTGTCAATTACCTCGAGCGTTTCTTTGAACCGGTAAACAATATGATGATGAGATTATCCTTGTACCAGCAAGCGATTGTGGCGGGTGCCCGTGTTTTTAGAATTCTGGATATAGATGAATTGGCACCTGCGCAAAGTGAGGAAAGTGCTCTTACCATTAAAGAGGGGAAAATTGAATTTAAGAATTTAACTTTTTCCTATGATGGACAGCGCGATGTACTGAAAAATATATCCTTTACTGCATACCCAGGGGAAACCGTGGCTCTGGTTGGACATACAGGAAGCGGGAAAAGTTCCATTATCAATCTATTAATGAGATTTTATGAATACGAGAAGGGCGATATCTTACTTGATGGTAAATCCATTCGTGATTTTTCGAAGGATGAACTACGAGAAAAAATGGGTCTCGTCCTCCAGGATCCGTTTTTGTTTTTTGGAACAGTGAGGGACAATATTACGTTGCATAATGATACTTTAACAGATGAACAAGTGGAGGCAGCAGCTAAATTTGTTCAAGCGCACACGTTTATTGAAAAATTAGAAGATTCCTATGATCATAAAGTGGTTGAGAGGGGTTCTACCTTTTCGAGTGGTCAGCGTCAATTAATTGCGTTTGCGCGGACCATTGCAGCGAATCCAAAAATTCTCGTATTGGATGAGGCAACTGCTAATATTGATACGGAAACAGAGGAAGCAATCCAAACAGCTCTAGCCAAAATGCGGGAAGGGCGGACGACGATTGCCATCGCCCACCGATTATCTACCATTCAGGATGCGAACTTAATTCTTGTTTTGCACCAAGGTGAAATTGTGGAACGAGGCACACATCAAGAGCTATTAACCCAAGGCGGCTTATACCACAAAATGTTCCTCTTGCAAAATGGAGGAGTAGAGCGGTTAGAGGATGTTATCCATTAAAAATGAAGGCTTTGTTAGATAAATTTGTTGATTGGTACTTAAGTATCCAGCGAAAGTAAAATAAGCGGAGATTTTCCGGTTATGCTATATAAAATCCCCCATTTTAATGTATTTTTTATAAATAGGCGGAATTTTTCCGTCTATTTAGGATATTTTTAATGTTTTTTACCAAATAAGCGGAATTTCTCCGCCTATTTAGATATTTAAAATTAATAAAATCAACTTTTAACATAGCCAAAAAGAAAAATCCTGGCAATTGGCCAGGATTACTGATTTAGAGACTCGCCACATGGCGAGTCTTCTTTATATATTTTCGATTATATTCATTAAGAAGATGGTCTAATTCCTGACTATAGCGAATTGCAATGGAGGAAGTCAGGCCGTTTGTGACCGCGACTTGTATCATTTCAGCACGTTTTTTTTCAATCAGTGCAATTAGTTCTTGTTTAATCACAGCCGTGGTCCTTTCCGGAGAAGCTCCATTTAATAGAAAAAATTGATAGGAAATTCTCTACCAATGTTTTACTAGTATAACCTAAGATGGGAATTAATACAAAACAATTTGTAAAAAAATATCCATTTTAATTCAATATTTTGATGGAAGTTTAATAATTTCTTAGCGACACAAAATATTCATGTTAATCATTATCTTTTAGGGGTAAGGTTTGCTAAAATGAAATAGTATCGACTATAGTAGGAGTGTTAATATGACGGATGTAAATATATTTTTAGCCTTAGGGGCCGGATTTTTAAGTTTTATTTCACCATGCTGTCTACCGCTTTACCCTGCCTTTCTATCTTATATTACCGGGATGTCAGTAGGGGAGTTAAAAACTGAAAATGCCATGCTTCAAAAGAGGAGTCTACTACATACGATATTTTTCCTTATCGGTTTTTCGGCTATTTTCATTGCCATTGGATTTGGAACATCGTTTGTTGGCCGCTTCTTCATGGAATACAAAGATTTAATTCGTCAGCTTGGCGCAATTTTCATTGTTCTCTTTGGATTAATAATTGTCGGTATTTTTAAACCAGAATTCCTGATGAAGGATCGCCGGTTAGAATTCAAAAACCGACCTTCTGGCTTTATTGGCTCTATTTTAATAGGTATGGCTTTTGCTGCTGGATGGACTCCATGTACCGGACCAATTCTAACATCAGTCATTTTACTTGCTGCTTCTAATCCTGGATCAGGTGTTTTATACATGACCGCCTACTCACTCGGGTTTGCCATTCCGTTTTTAATCATGTCTTTCTTTGTGGGCAGAATGAAATGGATCCGCAAAAATAGCGGAATGATTGTTAAAATCGGCGGTTATCTCATGATTGTTATGGGGATTGTTCTTTTCTTTGACTGGATGACCAAAATCATTGCGATTTTCTCAGGTATGTTTGGCGGATTTACAGGCTTTTAAACAATATAGATTATGAATTTTACCTTGAATTAAGGAATTAGGGGATGGTACCTATGAACTTTGTTGTTGTTTCTTCAATCGGTGCGGTATTTATGGGGATATTTGCTTTATTTGTCCGGATGAAGGCGGCAAAGAAACCTACAAATGGAATGAAGATTATTCTGCCTCCAGTGTTTATGTCTAGTGGAGCACTTATGTATGTGGTGCCGGAATTTCGGTTAACCCCTATGGAAATCGTAGAGGTAGTCATTGTAGGAATGCTGTTTTCCATCCTGTTAATAAAAACCTCAAAATTTGAGATTCGCGAAAATGAGATTTATCTTAAACGCTCAAAAGCATTTATGTACATTCTAGTTGGTTTATTGGTTGTGAGATTAGCTTTAAAATCGATTTTAAGTACGACAATCGATTTTGGAGAACTGAGCGGTATGTTCTTCCTTCTAGCATTTAGTATGATTGTTCCTTGGCGGGTTGCCATGTATCTGGATTATAAGAAGCTCCATAAACAGATTCATAGTCAACTCTGAAATAAGTATTGAAAACGCTCAGGGCAATAGCTCTGAGTGTTTTTTAATAGCGATATCTTTTGATTTTATCAGACAAATACTGTACTCCATATAAGATATAGGCTTTATAGTGTAAATAGAAAAAGAACTGAAGATGATTTATGCGATTTAGACTGATAATTTTAAGCTTTTTAAGAACATCAATGAAAAAGAACGCAAAAGCGCCATCTGAGATTAAATTAAGCAAGATGAATTTTTTAAAGTTTCCGTAAGATAATTTAAGCAGCCAAATGGAGAGCGGCATATAAGGGCCGACACTAAAAGGGAGCTCATCCCTTATAAATGATTTACGTTTATCGTAAAACTTCCACCAATTCCTCTTATGCCCATACAAATGATTTATGATTTCAAAAATAACGATAAAAACTCCGGAAAAGGCAAAACGTCTTATATTGCGCTTTCCTATAAATAACAATGACATCCAGGGAATCAATATTATCAATAGATTAAATACCTTGTGCCTCTTTGTCGCCATCCATTATTTCACCTCAATATAGACTCCCTAACTAAGATAACCAATTTTATGAAAAAAAACCGCCAAAAATTGGACGGTTTAGAATAGGTGCTCGTAGGGAGCGACATCAATTCGATTTTCAAAAAGCTTTTTTCGTAAAAATTTTTGATCTCTCTTTGGAGTTGCTTGAATATAGCCTCGGATCACGAGTTCTTCTGTAATTTTTGTTACCTTTTCACGAAGGGCAATCTCGCCAATCTTACCAGCTATTTTATGTCGTGCAACATCACGGAATAATTCGGGAACGGGACTGACTAAATCTTCAAGAAGCGCTTTCTCCTCGTCCCCCCACAAATGACGGGATTCGTTCACATAATACTCTTCCCAGTCCATTGCCGATTTGCCATCGTCTTTTGGCATTCTCTTAAGAAACTTACGAAACATAAAAAATCCGCCAATCGCCATGGCCCCGGCAAAGGCAAAAATCCATATTAATATAAACCATAGAAACCAACCTGTTAGTTGCATAGAATTCACCTACATAATACTATTTTCATCTATTTATTATAGTCTGTAATGAGGCTAAAAGACAAGTCTCGACCTTTATGATCAAGGGAACTGCCGTCTTCATATTGGATTGCAAAAATTGTCGGAAAAATGACAATATCCTTGGTACTATTGATTTTTTACTATATTCCATTGTATTATGGTTACAAGTGATATAAACTTTTTCAAAATATTATTATGGGGCTGAATGGGGTACTGGTGTCCTCCACAGTCTTCAAAACTGCTTGAGACCTGCGTGCCAGGTCTGGTGGGTTCGATTCCCACGCAGTCCCGCCAACCAAACTCAATTATATCAAGGGTTTCGACTGTTTTAAAGCTCTGTTTTACCGGCTATTTGAACAGTGAGTTAAGAGTAAAAAGTCACCAGTATTTTTTCTTATAATTACATAGTACTAGTGCGATTGATTTTGTGTGTACTAGTGTGTCAAATCCACCAATTTCTTGAAAGAAGGGTGGATTTTTTTATGCAAACGGCCAGGAAAACTCAACGAAAAGGTTCAAGAAGCACTCAGAACATTAAACGGCTCAAACAAATTGAACAAAAGATGACTCTGTTTGAAATGTTTGAGCGATTTATGACCTTCAAACAAACAGAGGGTTTGGCAAAGCCTACGATCCAAGGCTATTATGAACATTTTCATTATCTGAATGATTACTTAGGTGAGGATGTTCCTAACGAAGAAGTTACTGTTGATTTGTTCGAAATTATATTGGCTATATGCTTAATGACCAAGGTTTAAAACCGACTACTGTTAATTTACGGATCAGAACAAATCGTGCTTTCTTACGACACTGTTATCAAGAAGGATGGATTGAAATACCTATTCACGAAAAATTTAAGCCTATTAAAACTCCAGAAGATGAAATCCAATCCTTTACACCAGCTGAAATAAAAGCGTTGCTGAACCAAATTGATGATTCAAGGTTTGTTGGTTTTCGTGATAAAGTGATGATCTATGTATTATTAGATACGATGGTAAGAATATCAGAACTTCTTAATATGGGGAGAAGTAATGTGGATTTAAAGAGTGGGTACATCAAATTGGAACCGCATGAAACGAAGACTAAGCGTAGTAGAAGCGTACCAATATCAACAAAAACAATTAATCTTCTTGAAGAATATATGAGGGAGTCGGATGACTTTTGCAGTAAATATCTATTTGTTTCGTATGATGGTAGAGAAATTCTTAGTAATACATGGAGAAGAAGACTAACAGAATTAGGTGAAATGGCTGGTATATCTAATAAAAGAGTATCGCCTCACACTTTTAGACATACAGGTGCACTATTCTATATTATGAATGGCGGTGACCCATTTTCTTTACAAAAGATATTAGGGCATAGTGATATGTCAATGGTTCGTAAATATATTCAAATGACAGATTCAGACGTTAAAAGACAACATAATTCCTTTTCTCCACTTAGAAGTATATTTGGAAGATTATATATAAACTAACGGTTTAATAAAAATTTCAATATAATTGACGCTAAAGGAATACCATGTAACCACCAGAAGAACACAACGTATTATTCAAGTGCAGGTAAGAAGAACACAGTTTTTGCTTTTAACTTCCAATTGATTTTCTAGATAAATGATAAAAATTACTTCCAAAATGTCTCGAAAACTCAAAAAGCCTCCAATAAAGGAGGCTTTAATAATTTAGGTCACTATAATTGATATCCAAATTCACTTAAATTTTACCATATTTAAATAACACATTCCTGACTTGATGCCCTTCTAAGCAAAAAATTCGATATTTTTCAAAGGGGAAGTAGTTTAATAGGAAGTGTTTTTTTCAAACTTTCGGTGCCCACCCCCCTTTTTAGCAATGTGATAAGGTACTGGATTAACAAATAGTTAACCCGAGCAAAAGCCGAATTTCGGAATTCTTCCAATTCATACTGCTGGAAAAATTGGTCGAGATATTTTCCGAATGGTGATGCCTATTAAACGAAAGTAGAATATTTGTCCGACTAGTGCGAGCCGCTAAATTAAAAAAGGTATTTACTGATAAGAAGAATGAAAGTTTAGCAGAAGAATGGGTTCGAAAAATTAATGAGATACTGTCTGTGAACCTGGAAAAAATTGATCAGATAACTAATCGTAAAGAAAAAGAACTTGCCATCCATACCGCAGCCATTGATTTAACGTATGCGGAAAAAATAGACGATGCATTGCAGCTGGTGAAAACAGAATTTCTAGACACCGTAAAAAAGGACCTAATTCTAAGAGCCCTTGCAGTAAAATCCTATCAATTATATGGGTATGAGGCTGCTGAACAGGTGATTCAGGAGATTGAACGGTATTGGGAAAAGAAGATGGTCTATTATAAAATTGTCTATTTGGCATTAAGGAACAACAATATTGAGGAATGTAAGCAGATAATTGAGGATATTTCTTCTCCAGAATTTAAAAAATCTCTTTATACGAATGTGCTTGCTCAGTATATAAAAGACAACCAGGTAGATGAAGCACTTTACTATCTATCCTTCATAGAGTGCACAACAGAAAACTGCAATCACATTTATTATGACATGATCAAAGAATTAGTTTCTGTCGATTACTTAAAGCAAGCTTTTGTCTTACGGAAGAAAATCACTTGGGAAAAAGATCATCGCAAATCACTTGAGTTGAATCAGTTATTTGTTAATCATTTTTGGAACAAAGAGGCGAAAGAAGAAGCGATCCGTCTCTTATTTAAAATGGAGGGGAACAGTCAGAAAGCAAATAGAACTATCTTGAACAACCCCATACAGTTGAAACAGGTAGGAGACTATCTATATCATCAAGATCGGAAGGCAGAATTCATCGATTTGTTCCATAACGTTGATAATATTTTTGTAAAACTTGAACTGATTGGCATATTGAATAAGGAAGATGCAAATTTCAACATTGTGCAAATTAGAGATTTAATCCAAAAGACGGATCGTTTGGCTGCAAGGGAAAAAACAGAAGCGCTCATTGAAATCAGTAAACTTTCCCACAAGTTTGACAATGACTTTAAGTTATTTTTCGAAGTGTTACAATTGGCGGAACAATCGGTAATACAACTAGATGGTGATTTGTCGCATATTGGTTCAGGGATTCCGCATACTCAAATCATCATGCTGTATTTAGCTGTCGGCGAGGTTGAAAAAGCCCTGATATTTGTAAACAGCCAAAAAGAGTATCAAAATCAAATAAGCGGACTTGTGCACATTGCCCAGCATGAAGAATACAAGGATACCCGGCATAAGATTGAACTGCTTGATCAGGCGTCCAGGTTGGCGCAAAATAAAAAGCTGGGTGTCAGTATTATCAAAATCATCGAAGCTATTGATTTAAATGAAATCGATAAGGCGGACAATTTACTCCATCATATATGGGTGTACTGAGAATAAAGGATATAGCAATTAAGCCAGCAAGTGATAATAATTAACTTCTAAATATCAAGAAATTATAAAAATATAAAGTTGGTTGAACTGGATATGTAAAATAATTTGAAGTTTAAACTTTTTCTTTTTTTGAAAGCGCTATTCCTAGAATAGATTAAATTACTTTGCAACATTATAAGACATGAGTCTGTTGGAAGAGGATGCCATTATTTTATCAAATTTACTATGTAAGGGACGCATTTTGAGTTTAATAATGGTTTTAAATAAATTATTTTTTAGCATAAGCACCTATCAGAAGTGGTGCAGATCAAACGGAATGTAGAGGTGAAAAAATGAATAATGAGTTAGAAAACCCAAAACCTTTTTCTCAATTCCTCAAAACAGATGGAGGAAAAAAGAAGTCCAATGCAATTGAGATTCCATCCATTTCTTTGCCAAAGGGGGGCGGTGCCATTAAAGGTATCGATGAGAAGTTTTCTGTAAATCCCGTAAATGGAACAGCCTCATTTTCCATACCTCTGCCGGTTTCTCCAGTCAGGGGCAGTGCTTCACCTGCATTGAATTTGACATATAATTCAGGCGCAGGAAATGGTATTTTCGGTTTGGGATGGAATTTAAGCTTGCCATCCATAAAACGCAAAACAGATAAAGAACTACCCCAATACTTGGATGAAATTGATTCGGATACGTTCCTTTTTTCGGAGGCTGAGGATCTAGTTCCGGTATTCATAAAAGAAGCTGATGGCAGCTTTCGTAAAGATTTGAACGAAAACTTCATTATAAAAGAAAAGGACTCTCCAGACGGTTTATTTACAATCAGGTTTTACAAGCCTCGGATTGAAGGCCTATTTGCCAGGATCGAGAGATGGTCAGGGAAAACATCAATGGAAATCAAATGGCGGGTCGTTACGAAAGAGAATGTAACGACTCTGTTTGGATGGAGTGTGGAATCAAGAATTTCTGACCCAAAAGATGAAAATAAAATATTCGAATGGCTGCCGGAATTTGTCTTCGATGACAAAGGCAATTGCACTCAATATATTTATAAGAAAGAAGACGATAAAGGATTCGACAATTCACTGCTGCACAATCGAAATCGCATCGAAAACGGGGATATTACGTACACCAATCTTTATTTAGAGAAAGTATTATACGGAAACAAAATACCATATAAAAATTTAAATGATATTTATCCAAATGAAACAGATTACATGTTCCAAACTGTATTTGATTATGGAGAGTACGATACAAATGCCCCATATACAAAAATTAAGGATTGGGATTTCCGATTAGACGCCATATCAGAATATAAGGCGGGTTTTGAGATAAGAACTGCACGACTCTGCAAGCGAGTTCTGTTGTTCCATTATTTTGCTGAACTTCCAGGTGGCTCGGCTTTAGTACGATCTCTTAATTTTGAATACAGTTTTGCAGGTGAATCAGGATCAGGTCTTACCTTCCTAAACTCTATAACGGCTTATGGATATATTAAAAAACCGGATGGTACTTATGCCTTAAAAAAAATGCCTTCAACGGAGTTTGACTATCAAAAACATGATTGGAACAAAGATGTGAAATCAATTTCACCGGATTCGCTGATCCATGCGCCTGCGGGGTTGGATGAACAGCTCTATCAATTTATTGATTTGTTCAGTGAAGGTCTCTCTGGCATTCTAACAGAGCAGGGTGAAGGCTGGTATTATAAACGTAATTTAGGTGACGGCAATTTTGAACAGGCAAAATTGGTTTCGCCTAAACCCTCATTCGCAGGGGTTGGTACACGATTGCAATTAGTGGATCTGGATGCAGACGGAAGCAAACAGTTAGTAAATTTTCACGAAGAACCTAAAGGATATTTTGAATTAACTGAGCAGGAGGAGTGGCAGGCTTTCAGGAATTTTGACAACCTTCCTATTATCAATTTTGGAGATGCTAATGTACGGATGATTGATCTAAATGGGGATGGCAAACCAGAAGTTTTGATTACAGAAGATCATGTCTTCACCTGGTATGAGTCAAAGGGAAGAGAAGGGTTTGAGAGTTTCCACAGAATTTATTACCCCTTTGATGAAGAAGCTGGTCCATATTTGGTATTTGCCGACCCGAAACAAACCATTTTCTTGGCGGATATGTCAGGTGATGGTCTTACGGATATTGTCAGAATAAGAAATGGGGAAATCTGTTATTGGCCTAACCTTGGCTTCGGACGGTTTGGGGCAAAAGTGGGGATGGATCATGCCCCGGTTTTTGACCATCCGGATGCATTCAATCCGTCATATTTGCGATTAGCCGATATTGACGGTTCCGGTACGACTGATATTATTTATCTGGGCCAAAACAAATTCTCCTGCTGGATGAATTTAAGCGGAAACGCATTTAGCACCATCCCATTTGAGATTGAGTCCTTCCCTGAAATTCATAATCTGGCAAAAATCACGGTTACGGATTTGTTGGGAAATGGTGTTGCATGTATTGCCTGGTCAAGCCCTTTATCTAAGGATACACTTGTTCCATTAAAATACATAGACCTAATGAACAGCAAGAAACCTCACATCATGATTTCATACAAAAATAATCTCGGCAAAGAGGTTTCTCTTGAATATACTCCGTCTACCAAGTTATACATTGAAGACAAACTTGCAGGCAGGCCATGGATTACTAAATTGCATTTTCCGGTCTATTGCATTTCAAAAATAGAAACAAGGGATAGAATTTCAGGTTACCGATTCGTGAGCTCTTACCGATACCATCATGGCTATTATGACCATGCCGAAAGGGAATTCAGAGGTTTTGGCATGGTAGAACAGACAGATGCAGAGCATTTTGATCATTGGGCAAAAGGAGATTCAAGCAATGTCGTAGACAAAACACTGCATCAGGAACCGGTAATCACCAAAAGTTGGTTTCATAACGGAGCTTTCATGGGTAGCGAAAACATCCTTAACCAGTTTGCCCAGGACTATTGGTATGAAGAAATGGCAAAACAGGGTTTTACTATTGTAAACCATGAAATGCCTTTGGCTGATGCTCGGGTCATTGCCGCGCCGGTATTAGATAAAACTATTATTGACCATCTAAGTCCCCAGGAATGGAGAGAAGCCTTGCGTGCTTGCAAAGGCATGGGACTGCGCACGGAAATGTTTGCGCATGATGCTCCCGAAACAGGAGCAACTCCTGACCAAATCAAAAAGCTACTTACTCCTTATTCCGTCGCAACTCATAACTGTGTTATCGAGCTGCTGCAGCCAAAAGGGCAAAACAAGCATGCGGTATTTGTTGTCAAAGAGAGCGAGGCTGTTACCTACAACTACGAGCGGAAAACGGAGGACCCGCGTATATCCCATACACTTAATATTCAGCTGGATGAGTATGGAAATGTGCTGGAATCGGCGACGGTTGTTTATCCTAGGATAAAAAGGGAACTTTCCCTGCCTATTGATATTCAGGGCGTACAGGACAAAACATTGGTAACCTATACACAATATAAGTTTACCAATGATATTGATACAGATCGATCCTACAGACTGAGGTTACCAGCTGAAACAAGAACTTACGAATTAAAAGGGGTTAGCAAAAACAAGCCCTTCTATTCAATAAGTGATTTTGAGAACATCCTATCAGCTACTGTTGAAGTGGAATATCATCAGGTTGAACAAAATCCTGCACTTGAAACTTCACAAAAAAGATTAATTGAACATATTCACACCATTTATCGCAGTAATAATTTAGAGGATGCCTTGCCACTTTATCGATTGGATTCCTTGGCTCTGCCTTTCGAAAACTATCAATTAGCCTACACTCCCACACTGATTGGCGATATTTTTGGTGCTAGGGTGTATGAAGACCTGATGCTGGAAGGTAAATTCACCCACCGAGAAAGTGACGAAAGGTGGTGGATTCGTTCGGGAACAACCCAATTTGTCGATGCGGGTGAAGCACAGGCTGATGCTCAAAACCGTTTTTATCTTCCCGTTTCCTATACCGATCCCTTTGGCGGTAAAACCAAGGTGAAATATGATAGTAACTATCATTTTTTTATTAAAGAAATAGAAGACGCATTAGGCAATCAAACGAAAGTTGAAATTTTTAATTTCAGGATCCTTTCAGCCCAACGAATGAAAGATCCTAATAACAATTTTTCCGAAGCGATTACAGATGAATTGGGTCTGGTAAAGGCAATCGCGGTATTCGGTAAAGGAAATGAGGCCGATGATCTGTCGGGCCTGAATGAATTTTCATCTCAATCAGAAAATGCATTGGTGAATGATTTTTTTCATGCAACTGATTCAAATATATTGGTTACTCATGGGAAAAATTTATTGCAGCATGCAACATCAAGGTTTGTCTATGACTTCGATTCTTATCAAAATTCCGGTAATCCGGTGTCTGTCGCCTCCATTTTAAGGGAAGAACATTTTCAAAAAAACAATGATTCGTCTGTTCAAATCAGTTTTGAATACTCCAATGGTCTGGGGCAGGTGATGATGAAAAAGGCGCAGGCTGAACCAGGGAAGGCAAAGGAAATTAAGGTAAATCCCGACGGTACTTACACTGTCACAGACATCGATACATTCGCGATGACCCCCAAACAGTTGCGATGGATCGGCAGCGGCAGAACCGTGCTTAACAACAAAGGAAATGCAGTAAAACAATATGAGCCTTATTTTTCGATCACGCACAACTATGAAAATCTGAAAGAATTGGTGGAAACCGGTGTTACACCTATCATGTACTACGATGCACTAGGTAGGCTCATAAAAACCGAAATGCCCAATGGCACATTTTCACGCACAGAATTTGACTCTTGGAAACAGGCGGTGTACGACCAAAATGATACGGTTCTAGAATCTTCTTGGTATCATAACCGCACCAACAGATTGATAGATACCGAACTAATCGCAGCTGACATAGATCCTGAAAGGGAAAAAGCGGCCGCCATTAAAGCTGCCAAACATGCGGGAACACCCAATGTACAGCACTTTGATACATTGGGTAGACCTATATTATCAATTGATCACAATAAACATTTGAATGCTGATGAAGATGAATTTTACTTGACTAAAGCCGATCTTGATATCGAAGGCAATCTCCGCAAAGTTACAGATGCACGAGGCAATGTAGTGATGCAATACAAATACGATATCTTGGGCAACAAGGTATTTCAGTATAGCATGGATGCCGGACAACGATGGCTGCTGGTGAATATCCTGGGCAATCCGCTTCGTACCTGGGATGAGAGAGATCACGAATTCCAATATTATTACGATATTTTGCATCGGCCTATCCAAAGCAAGGTCATTGGCGGCGATAGTGATTCCCCTCTTAATCATATTTTTGACAGGATATTTTACGGTGAGGGGGAATCCAGCCCCGAGTTGAAGAACCTCAGAGGGCGGATCATCAGGCACTACGATACAGGGGGACTTGTGGGAACGCCTGAATATGATTTTAAAGGGCAGCCAAAATCCACCGTTTGGAATCTTTTCAAAAATTATAAGGGTGTAGCCAATTGGACCGACGCCAATTTGGTCACCGACCTTGAATCTGAAAGCTTTACCTTTATGACACAAATAGATGCACTCGGAAGGGTAACGAAACAGATAGTACCGGATGGCAGAATCATTACGCCGTCGTATAACGAAGCGGGATTGCTTAATAGTGAGAGCGTCACTCAAACCGGCATGGCCACATCTTCCGTCTATATTAAAAGCATTGACTATAACGAAAAAGGCCAGCGCAATAAAATTGTTTATGGAAACGATGTGATAACCCGATTTTATTATGACAAGGAAACCTTCCGGCTTAATCGTTTGGAAACCAAGCGGCAAAACAACGATCCGCTTCAGGATTGGCACTACACTTATGATCCTGTTGGCAATATCACTCATATTGAAGACCAAGACATTCCGATTGTGTTTTTTGACAACCAGAAAATTACCGGGGTTTCTGCCTATACTTACGATGCCCTTTATCGCCTTGTAGAGGCAACAGGTAGGGAGAACAATACTCCGTTGGCCTTTGACAGCAGAGACAATTGGAATGACATTGCTTTTATGCAGCAATTAAACCCTGGTGATCCGCTGGCAATGAGGAATTATACACAAAGCTATCTATATGATGCTGTAGGAAATATCCTCCAAATGAGGCATCAGGCGTCAGGCAACAATTGGACAAGGGATTATACCTATCAGGTAGCGAATAATCGGCTGATTAGCACGAAAATAGGTTCAAATTCTTACAATTATTCACACCATCTCCGCCATGGTTTTATGACAGCCATGCCCCATTTGGAAGACATGAGATGGAACTTTAAAGAAGAACTCGTAAAAACCATCCGCCAAAGGCGCACCGACGGCGGCTCACCCGAAACAACCTATTACCAATATGACGGACAAGGGCAACGGATTAGAAAAATAACCGAGAACCAGGCCGATGCAGGTAATACACCAAGCAAAAAAGATGAGAGGATCTATATCGCAGGCTATGAACTTTACAAGCAGTACAGCGGGACTGATGAAGGATTGGAACGGACCAGCCTCAGTTTGATGGACAATCAATACCGTTTTGTTATGATTGATACTGAAACAAAACGCAAGGTGGTAATGGGCATTCTTATGGGCCGAACCAGTCCTGTTCAAACGGTTCGGTACCAGCTACACAATCATCTTGGTTCAACTTCTATGGAATTGGATGACGAAGCGCAGGTCATTAGCTACGAAGAGTACCATCCATACGGCACCACCGCCTACCAAGCCAAAAATAAAGCCATAAAATGTGCAGCCAAACGCTATCGCTATACTGGGATGGAGCGAGATGAAGAAACTGGTCTTAGCTATCACGGGGCACGGTATTCCATGCCGTGGTTGGGGAGGTGGACGGGATGTGATCCAGCGGGAATGGTAGACGGGTTGAACTTATATGCTTACAGCCAAAATAACCCAATTAGATATGCTGATAAAAGCGGTTATGCCTCAGAAAATGGGGATTGGGATCTCACCGAGTTTGCAAAATCCAATAAGGGTTCAACAGGTTTACCAGGTCATACTGGGGGGGGCTTGGCATCAATAGCCAAACCACCACCACAGACTCCTACTGTCGCAAGTCAGTCTATGCCATCCATCTCAAAGTCGGTACCCAAATCGGCATCTGAAATACCCAGAATGTCTAATGCTGAGAGTATACAGAATTTGAAGGCGGTGGCGGAAAGATTACAATTACAGCTAACTTACCCTTCCGCCGTCACTCATGTCATGGGTGCGTTTCAATTTGCTGGTGCAATATTAGAAGGGGCCGGCGCACTATATGCTGAGCCGGAAACATTAGGGCTTTCTAATGTCGTTTTTTTAAATGCTATAGATACAGGGCAGGTAGGATTACGAATGCTGGTTACCGGAAAATCGGCACATTCTTTCAAATATGAGATTTCTTCGTCTCTTGCTGTTAGCTTTGGAGCCGATCCGAAACTAGCGAATGCAGTTGGTGTGTTAGGCGATATATCAGGGAATGCGGCCGCTGCGGGGGCATCGATGAATCTAGTATCCAAACCGTTGAAGCTCAATAATCTCAATTCCCCGAAGTTCAAAATAAGCGCGGGATATCGTAATACCACACCTCTCTCGCCCGAAGAAGTTAAGGCTGCAGAGAATTACGCTATTTCTTTGGGGATGCCGCAAGATAGAATCATGTATAGGCCACTCCAAAATACTGCACACTGGCCGGAAAGTGATCTGCTTATGATTGGTCCGGATGTGAATCCAGTTACGTCGGAAGGCTTGATTAATCCTAACAATCCGGCAAACTCTCTCATCACTCAACGAGGTACGATAGCCCATGAAGTACTAGGTCATCGTTCCGCTTATCTGGCAGGTATGACTCACAATTTGGATTGGGCAGAAGAAGCGCAGGCTAGTTTCAGAGCGGCATTAATAGCACCCGGACTTACGGGTGAGGAGCGTTGGACTCTTACCCTCGATGCTATTGCAAGGTTTAGGTTACAACAGCAACCAGGAAAAATATTTATATGGACATATTAAACGAGAAGTAAACTCATGAACAAAATCACCTTTCACCTAGTACCAGGAAAACTAGGAGCTGAAGTGACAGCACTGGCAAATTGGCACAGGTAATGTTTACTGGGGATGAAGTGTGGAGATTGGGTGCTTCCCTCGAGTTTACCGCTTCTCTGGCGATCATCTACGGATTAGGCAGAGTATTAGGCGCGGCAAGACCGACAACACAATTTGGAGTTCCTATAGGTCCACAAAGACCTCTTACGGTCCCCCTTTACGATTTGCTAGCTCAGGGCGGTGATATGAGAATCAATAATCGGTGGTATTCTGAGCATACCCTGGAACGGATGTCACCAGATACCCCTCAAGTTAGGGCACAACTCCGTACTCGTGTTGAAGCTGAAATTGCAAAACCTGGTTCAACCAGTTTTCGGGTCATTACTGAAGAAGAGGACAAGTGGTTGTCACAGTAATCCCTCGATAACGCTAATTAGGGACAATAGAATGCACTCATGACAGGCCTTGTGAAGGTGGAAGTATTTAAAAGGCTTTAAAAGGTTTATTTAGATGATTCAAGTCTTTGATACGGATGCCTTCATAATGGCTGCTAGCATTGAATAAGGAGTCAAACTGCAAGTAGATATATGAAGTTTAAATGGAATAAAAGATTTAACAAACAAACCTTGAGTCTGCATTCAGAAAACCAGTATAGATATCCTAAAAGCAATGGTTAAATAAAAAATGGATGTTAGCAAGCTTTATCATTTCTTCCGTATAGTACAAATCTTAAAAAGAGAAAGCGCATTACATTCAGTTTGTAAAGTATATAAAATATATATTTGTGCAATATAAGTCCTGGAACTATTTAAAGTAGGGAATGGGCTATTATTATTGAAGGGTTTTTATCCTTTTATTAATTATACTAACCAAACATAGATTTTAAGAGTACCTTACAAAAGATACTCGAAAGGAGGAAAATATGCCATCTTTACTCATTATTCGGCTGCATCCGGTAGAGCCAGTTTCCGCAGCCGAATTTACTGGTTATCTAAACGGGTTGAGAATAGTTGCATATGAATTATCGTTTAAGGATCCGGATGGCAATAATATTGGGTATCCACCTGCTGAATATAACCCACCGAATATATCTCCACCCAACCCTTACCCATTCCCGGATCCAAACACACGGATTATCCAACATTTTCATATCGACCCTGTTTTAAATTTATGCGATTTCTTTGCAGTAGCAACAGCGGTTATCGAAATCCCCGATCCCCCACCTGGTGGGGAGTTCAAAACTGCCGATGTACGCTTGGAAATTACTCGTGGCGGAAAAGATTTTATTCACCGGCAAAAATATTACAACGTACCGGTTGAGACGGGTACCTTACCGGTAAATCTTAACGATATTTGTACAATAATAACTACTAGCTTACATTTAACCTTGCCCGTACCTGGGGAACAATTGGAGCCGATTTTAACTACACTTAATGGAAATGCACCTAATTTTATGGAATTACGAACAGCGGTAGAAAACGTGCTGAACCAGGAACCGGGTAATACATTAGACATTGCTAATCTTAATCGTGACAAGTGCAAACATATCGCTTATGAAATCATTTGGGATCGAAATGCCTACCCTCTCCCTGTTCCAAACCCTCCAAGCCTTGACTTGGAGTCGATGTACACAAGCTCCATTAGCACCAGTAGTAATTTAGACAGCGAGCGAAAAATGTTCGAGGCTGACTTAGAGACCTACTATATCAAACACAATAATGAGGCAGATAGGCTGGCTAACTACATATTTAATCTTTCAGCAGCTATTTGGTTAGAGGAGGAAAGCCAAAAAGCAAAACAAGCCGTATTCTTCTTCCCTGTATTCGCCTTGCCTGCTCCAACACTTTCTTCAAGTGGTGTTGGTTCCTTATTATCCGCAGGAAAGTATTATATAGAATACACATGGGTTACTCCTAATGGTGAAACTCAAGTTTCAGCAGAAGCTAATATTACAATCACAAAAGGTCAAAACATTGATGTTACCGTTCCTACACTCCCTAATGGTGCAACCCAATGCAATATTTATATTGGGACAACCAGTGGTGGGGAAATATATCATGGGCAAACAAATTTAACAAATTATACGATTGATGCAATTTTAGCAAATGATGTTAAACCCCCTGTAGGTAGTGACAATAAAACCAAAGTAATACTGAAGAGTCCGGGTCCTATATTAAACCCTGTTTTTGAGGTACCTGCAGAATATTTCTATGCCCTGACTGCTAATTTACCGCAGCAGATCAAACGGGAGCAGCGTTTTACAATGTTCTCATTACAAACTGAGCAGCAAATTGTATCTGATATCGAGCAGGCTATCAATGATAAAGTATTGACTCAACCAACTAGTGTTAATCCTTTTCAAGCCGCCCGTCGATTGCAGGCATTAACTTCGCAATCGGAGAATGATACACCGGTGGTAGAGATTATCCCTGGGACTTCAATTGATGGGTTAGTAAGTGGTTGGTTAGCTTTTTTAGGAGAAGATATAAACGTATTTTGGGAGACTCTGTCGGTTAATAATATTGTCGGTCATTTTGAGCTTATTATTTTAGCAGTTACCCAAAATTATATCCCTTTAATCAATGCTATTAACGACCCATCTTTTAATGTAAATGATGTGACTGCTTTAGCAGCTAAAACAAGTGAAGATTGGGAGGCATTACTGAACCCGAATCCACCTGTGAATCCAGATCGGCTCCCGAATTTCACGAAGCCGGGAACGAGGGAAGAACGGATACAAGCCTTTATTAGCCATTTGCGAAAGTTTTTTTATGTTGCCAATATATTTACTAAGACTAATTCTTTAACTGTGGATCCTGCACCCGTTCTAGGTCGATCTCCTGGTAATCCATTAGATTTGCTATTGACTATGTACCCAGGCTTTTTGTTCAACGGTTGGAACCCTACCACATTGGCAAATACTCTAACCACCATTTTCCCGGGAGATCCGGTGGCTCAAAAACAATTTACAGCATGGCTAAGTTGTATTAAAGGTGTTTTAGACTTGACGAATGGGATTTCTCCTAATGAGATGCAGTTCTCCGTCATGGAAGCGCTTTGGGCGAGAGGCTTTATAAATTCAGAAGACATAAAAAATATTTCTCTGGATGATTTTCAAGATGCGCTTATCGGTACAGTAGCATACGACTATGCTCAAAAAATATGGAACAATTCAAATCCGAATCCATCAAACCCTGTACCGGGTTCCGCCGGGTTCAAACCGGTTAATCCTGATGGTCAGTTGGTTAATTGCATCCCTCCCGAATACAAGTCACCATTGGGACCGGTTGCTTATCTTCATGAATTATTACTAGTTTCTCCAAATTCGACATGTGAAGACCCATTAATTAAATCTACTGATACAATAGCTGTACATTTGGCAAAACGGAGAGGGCCGTTGGGTAATTTGTTAGCATCACAAGCAAATTTAGATGTGCCAATCCCTCTAATTGATCTTGTCAATGAATCGTTAGAATACATGGTGGCGAATAACTCGGTGTCGGGCATGATTTATAACACTTCAAAAGATCAAGTTGGAGGCCATGATTTAAAGACAACAACCAATCCAAAAAGAGACTTTCGACATGATCCAGAAACCTTATTGGAGGCGTTGCCGGAACACGCCACGTCCGCCATCGTCACCAAAGCGCAGACTGCCTACGATAAATTGAAGAACGACTTTAGCGCATGTGTGCTTCCGTATTCTCAGCCTTTAGATGTTGTACGCACTTATTTAAAACAATTAGGAACAACCAGATTTGCTACCATGCGCCGTTTCCGTAAAGCCATTACGGAATTCGTCCTAGATCCGACCAAGGAACCGGCAAAATTCCAGAGTCATTTATGGCGTTATCCGGTTCGAATCGAAACAGCCATTGAGTATCTTGGTATCACCCCTGAAGAGTATCAATTTTTGTTTCAAAAAAATATTTCTAATAAAAAATTGCACATTTTGTATGGATTTAGCTCAGATTACATTAATGGTATTCACTGGACGAATATTGTAGTTCACGTTTCTGAATTTCTAAAGCGCACTTGTTTGACTTATTGTGAATTTATCGAATTATGGAA
Source organism: Neobacillus vireti (assembly GCF_036962345.1). Lineage (GTDB taxonomy): Bacteria > Bacillota > Bacilli > Bacillales > Cytobacillaceae > Neobacillus > Neobacillus vireti_A. The sequence continues at coordinate 30,074 of NZ_JBALNB010000005.1, read as the reverse complement.
ATCTGAATTTGTAAAATTTAGTTTAAAAGGGAATAAAAAGGGCTTTCCAGATTGTGAACCATGTTGTTTAGATGAGTATGTAATTGAGTTTGATGATCCTCCTAATGCAATGGAAGCACTTAAACAACTCGCCGTTTTTATTCGACTTTGGCGTAAAATGAGAATAATACCGAATGCACGTTACACCTTCACGGAGTTATGTGACATCTGTAAGGAGCTGGAACTGTTCCAAGGTTCAAACATCAACCCGGATTTTATACGGCAGCTGGCTGCTTTTCAGATGTTCCGTGACGATTTTGATTTGTCACTTACGGATGGTACAACACCTCAAGCTGGTGAAACAGGGGCAGAAAGACTTCATTTACTTGCATTATGGGTAGCTGGGGCAACTAAATGGAAATGGGCTGTAGAACACATGCTCCATCAAATACAGCAATATGCAATTCACAACCATAATTCGCGATGCCGTGAGCCGGAGTTTATCAAATTACTCATTACCAATCTAAACCCACTTTCAAAACTAGCTGGTTTTAATCCATATAATCAGACTGATAGCTGGTATGCTCATCCAACGCATACACTGCGTTTTGCTGAAATTCTGGTTAAAATCTATGCTTCCGAATTTAATGTAGGGGAACTGCTATTTATTTTTAGTAATGATGTTCATTTGCAGGGGGACGACCCGTTCCCATTGCAGGAGGCCAATGAGGCGAAGGATTTCCCGTTAGGCCTGCCGGATGAAGAAGAAAGGTTTTCACTTTGGAAATTGCGTAAAAAACTTTTGTCTGTTTACGTGAGTGAGGAAGCCTCAAAGCAATGGACTTGGAATCATATGGAGACCGTTCTTCGGGAGGAATTCGGATATTCCCCAAGCAGCAATAAATGGCTTTTGCTTGGGCAGCATTTCTTTCCTTCAGTGCTAGAAGATAGCGGTATTCCAGGAAGTTTGTTACAAAGGCAGTATAGGGTCAATCTTCCTGCTTCGACTTCCGTGCAAATGTGGAATACTCCTCCAGACGGTCCTTTTCATTATGATGATTCTACAAAGGAGCTTTGGACAGAACTTCCTCTTTCAAATGAAGCAGTATTAACAAAAATTAGCCGTATCCGTCAACTTAAAGCGGAGGAACAAAGGGCTGTGCAGGACCTTTATTTCTTACCGCGAAAAGATTTGGCTTATTTTGCTTTTATTTTTAACAATTTTGGTGAAGCGGAAGAGCGTCTAATACAAGAGAAGGACGAGGTTAAACGCTGGGAATGGTTCCAGTCCCAGTTTGCCCTTTTTTATAAACGTTGCCAAGTCATTGCCGAACATTTAGCTAAGCATATAGATGAAGTTACCGGAAGGTCTAATCCCGAAGGCATACAACTGGCCAAATTGTTATTAAAAAACCTGTGGGCGGATGAAAATAAAGCCACCTTGTCATGGGAAAATGATAACGGCCAGACACCACCGGTAACTTGGAACCCGCAACCAAATGGAGGAGCATTTTCAGCGCTGTTAGGACTTATTGGTACAGGAATGTTAGCCGAATATTATGATCCAGCTAAAAATATTCAATGGCGTGAAGTGCGTGGTGGTGTTGATGCTTTTGGCCCGGAGAAAAACGCATGGAATGCACCAATACCGGTTATTGTACCAGCTATGGAATCAACCTTTACAGATGAACAGCTTCGTTTTGCTGCAATTCGAAATGGTTTCGCGATGTCCAATACAGACGGAGAAATGTTAGGCGGAGCTGAACTATTTCAACTTCATTGGAAGGGACTTTTATTAATTGAAAAAGAAGGAAAATATGAATTTAGTACGGGATCTCCAACTCCAAATGGAGAAGTGCCGGATTTTAAAAAAGTTGAGTACTCTCACCGTTGGCGTATTATTCTCAAACGTGGTCAAAAGACATGGGTTTTGCTCAGCCATGATTGGCCGAACGAGGTGGCACCTCCAGCATGTACAAAACCAATTGTGCTAAACACAGGTTTTTATGAACTGGTCATTGAATTAGAACGAAAGCCGTTAGTTTTTAGTGGGCTTGAAGATGTTTGTACGCAAACCACGGGATTTCAGTTGAAATACAAGGGACAAGATTCAAAAATGGAATGGATATCTGTGCCTTTTGATAAACTTTTTCAAGACAAGAAAGACGACACTTTACAATCCGGTATCAAACTTTTCGATGCAGTGAAAGAATTTCTTTCCGTACATTTTACAAGTACAGTACGAGATATTCGGCGAACTTATCAGCGTGCATTCAAGGCGATGCTTTTGACAAGTCGCCTCGGTCTTTCAACTCGTGGAATTGCCGATGATGGGCAGTCAGAATTGGGTTATATTCTCACACATCCTGAAAATTTTGCAGGTCAGTCATATTATCGTAGCAGCAATGTTTTTATGACGCATAAAGCCAATTTTGATTTGAACTTTTTGCCGGTGCTAGATAATTATGAAGCACCTTCCCCAGTACAAGATTTACGAGCAGCACCTACAGATCAACGCATTCAAGCGATGTTCGACTGGTGGGAACGACTTTTTGACTATACAGTAATGAGGAATGAAACCCAACGATCACCCGAACACCCAGCGTGGCTGCTTTTCCATGAATCTGCAGAAATGCATGAAGACAAGCCTGCCCAATTAGTTCGACATCTCGGGATCGATTTGCGGCACGACTGCTTGGTATTGCAATATTATGCAGGTTACGAAATCAAGTCAGTAGATTTAGAAGACGATCGTTGGGCGGTCCGTGTTTGGCAAGCAGAGAAATGGATTCGTTCCTTGCAAACACATTTTTATGAAAAAGATATTCGAGAAGCACGTCCGGATCTATGGGCCTCCGATGATCCCGCTGTCCCTGAGACAGCTTTTAAACAAACAGACTCGGGCAACCTTAATCTAACTCGATTCTATCGGGAAGGGTGTATAGAAAACCATGATCCGAGACGTTATGAAGAGATTAAAAGTCTAAATGACGATCTTCGCCTACGAGGACGTGCGGCATTAGTGGCTTACTTGACACATATGGACCGTGTGCTCCTCCCTTGGGGTGTTTCTGTTTTTGCTACAGAAGTTAAGCACTTGAGTGAACTGCTGCTGATAGATGTCGAAGTAGGGATCTGCGAGAAAGCAAGTCGCATTGAAGAGGCGGTTAGTGCAATAGAATTGTTTATTCAGCGAGCCCGTCTGGGGTTAGAGCCTTCGTTTATTATATCAAAGGATTTTAAACTTGCCTGGGATCGGCATTTTGCTAAATTTTGCATTTGGAAAGCCTGTAAACGAAAGGTCATTTATCGGGAAAACTGGATAGAATGGGAGGAATTGGAGAAAGCGAAAAAAACTGAAGCTTATCAATTTTTGGAGTCAGAACTGCGTGAAGCTTCACTAACTATCCCTATTCCGGGAGGTCTAGCATATTGGAATGGACCACGTCCTCCTATCCATCCGGGTATTACACTTCTTCAACATAGAGAAGCGTCAACAATTCAATTCCTTGATCCCGCACATGAAGGACTAGGTTTGATGGGTACTCCAGATCGTCATGCACGCCCAACATGGTTAGCGCCTGTACGCAATAAAAACAATCATTCAAGAGAGAATGATCATATTGAGATGCGGGATGAATCCCCAATGCCACATATTGAAAGTGTCACACTTAAAGGGCAAACGGATTTACCAATGTGGCTTCAGGCTGCTGTCCGATTGGGGACTGAATTTTGCCGTGTGGCAGCCGCAGGTATTCCACCGGCAAATACTAACTTTGATCCAAAGTGTGGTTCCCAGAAAACTTCTATTTGCTGCGACATATGTGGTAAAAGGCATGAAGCCTTAATGGATGAGTACTATTTTTGGCTAGAGGACTCACGTTTCTACGATGAAACAATACAGAATGCGGAATGGGGGGCAGTTGTCAATAACCCGCTATCAGACTGGCACCGCCCAGAGAAATTACCTGGTCTATTGAATTGGGAATCGAAGCCACATGTTTATTTACGGTGGTCACGGGTGCACAACGGTGAATTCCAACAACCGCGCCGTTCTTATGAAGGAGTAACTATCAAAATCGGTGCAACACCGGAATTGAAGTTTTCTGGTCGTTTTGGAGATTCGCTGCAATTTGAGATTAGCGGAGGTGAAGATCCAGTGGGTTATGTTTCTCCTCCACCGCCAGGTTTCCGATACGACATAGCAACTGATGAGGCAATTCCTATACCTACATTGGTATCGATTCCTCCTCAAAAACCGGTGGGTGGCTTAACCGCTTTTCCTTTTTTTGCTTGGTTTGACCCCGGTGCACCCTTATTGCCTTCTTCAATGTTTAGCCCGGTCATTTCCGTTGCACGCCATTTGCGGGCACATTGTCATTTTGAGGATGCTTTGAATTGGTATGAAGTAGTATATAACCCGCTGCAAAATGATAATTCTTGGATAACTTGCAATCATAAAGTTCAACCAGGTCACCCAAAAGAAAATTGTTGTTGTGCAAGCAACCCAGTTTCAAATGTAAAAACAAAAGAGCGTGCTCTCCTTTTGCAATTTTTGGAGACTTTACAGCAATGGGGCGATGCCCTAATGAGGAAAAAGACACCAGAATCTTTCCAACAGGCTCGTTTAATTTTTGATACTATGTCTAAGATTTTGGGAGCGATGCCGACCACCATTATATCTAAAGATGAGGATACAAAAGCAACTACAGTTGCAAAATTTAAACCTGATTGTGCACCTATCAATCCACGACTAATGTGTCTCTATACTACTATCAACGATCGTTTGGGCTTGATTCATTCTTGCCTTAACGCAAAGAGATTTAGGAATGGACGACCTAACTTGGATATGACTTATTTCGGAGATTGTGGCATAAGAGATTGCTGGAAGGACAACGAAGATTTTTGTGCGGATGAAAATGAATGGTGCTTATTACCAAGTCCATATCGCTTTGTATTCTTAATTCAAAAGGCTCATGAAGCAGCCAGTGATGTGAGAGCATTGGGGGCCGCCTTACTAGCTGCTTATGAAAAGGGTGATGCAGAGTATTTGGCAACCATGCGGTCTATGCATGAACGGCAATTGCTCAATTTAGGCTTAGAAGTAAGTAAAAACCAGTGGCGTGAGGCAGACTGGCAGGTTCAAGCATTACAAAAAACCAAACAGATAACTCAAAATAACTTGCAATATTACGAAGGTCTGATTGCTAATGGATTAATAAGCGGTGAAGCGCAGTATGAGCCACTGACCATCAGCTCTACGACGGTGAGATCTGCAGGAAATATTGTTGAAGGTATTGGTCAAATGAGTAATATTACTCCTGACTTGTATTTGGGATTCCCTGTCACTCAAATAAACCCGCCTCCGGGCACTAAAATGGGACTAATGTTTTCTGCTGGTGCAAGGATTGCCAATACAGCGGCGGATATTTTGAATACGATTGCCTCATTGGGACTAACTAAAGCTGGCTGGGAAAGGCGTAAACAAGAATGGAAACACCAGGTAGATGTACTTACAATTGAAATTGAACAAATTGAACGACAAATACTCGCGGCTGAAAGGCATCGTAGTATAGCGCTTCGAGAACTCAACAATCACCAGCAACAATTGGAAAACGCGGCAGAGGTGCATGACTTCCTACGAGATAAATTTACAAACCATGCCCTTTATTTATGGATGCAACAGGAAACTGCAGCTTTGTATTATCAGATGTATGAATTGGCTTTACATTATGGCAAGGAAGCTCAACGAGCCTTCAATTTTGAGTGTGGAAATACAGCCAGGAAGTTTATCCCTGAAGAAATTTGGGATAATCTCCATGAAGGACTTCTTAGTGGTGAAAGGTTGCAATTGAGTTTACGTCAGATGGAAAAGGCTTATTATGACGAAAATGTTCGTGGGTATGAACTAACAAAGCATATTTCCTTGCGCTTACATTTTCCAATGGCATTTTTAAAACTTCAGACAACAGGTGCTTGTGAGATCGACATACCCGAATGGTTATTTGACCTTGACTATCCGGGACACTACATGCGGCGTATCAAGAATGTTACAATGACCATTCCTTGTGTGGCAGGTCCATACACCGGGGTGCATTGCCGCCTTACTTTGTTGAGCAGCAAGACACGGGTAGACCCGCGACTATTGGAACCCCCACATACTTGTTGTCACGATGAACGCTGGAAAAATGGTTATAAAGAAATGCCTGAAGATACTCGGTTTGTACCTATTTATGGAGCTACAGAAGCTATTGCAACCTCAAGTGGACAGAATGATTCCGGAATGTTTGAATTAAATTTCCGAGATGAACGCTATTTACCATTTGAGTTTTCAGGTGCAGTTAGTCGTTGGAGAATAGAGCTCCCGTTAGAAAATAACCAATTCGATATGGAGACACTTAGCGATTTGATTCTTCACTTGAATTTTACGGCTAGAGAGGGTGGAGAAAATCTTCGCAAAGTTGCTAATGAGGATGCTCAACAAAACTTGCCAGGCGAAGGTGTACGGTATTTTGACGTGAAACGCGAATTTACTGATGCATGGCATCAATTAACCAAGCCAATGGTTCATCTACAGCAATCGAGAGAATTAGGAATCCGACTAAGTAAAAATATGTTTCCTTATATGCCTAGAAATAAAATTATTGCCATAAAACGGATCGAAATTCTTATCGAAGCAAAAGGTGCTGACCCAAGCAAGCACCACATCGTTGAATTTCTTAAGGGACATCACGTTGGTCAGAAGAATAACAATGAAAAATGCAATATTGACGTACACAGTATTGCTTGTGTAGCAGACGCAGATTGGCCGGGCTTATTCCATGGTGTACTTGAATTGGAATTCGACCAAATAAATTCTACCAGTTATCAGGATCTTGGTGTGTTCAGGCTCCCATTGGATATTGGTGAAATCACTGACTTTTATTTATTCTGTGGGTACAAACAATTATAAAAAAATTTACCTAGTAAAATGGGCCAAGGAAATAAAAACTCCTTGGCCCAAAAAAAACGAAAGTGAGCCCAAAAATAGACGATGTAGGTCCCCTTCTAACAACGATTATTACATGGCTCAGCATATATACATGGTTTCCTGTGTCAGTTTCTAAGCAAACAACAATACATACATATGTAGCAAGAAGTGTCGTCTGAAAATCGGCAGAGTTTTTGAAGGTCAAAATCTTTGATGTTTTCCTCAAGGGATATTTTCTCTTTTAAGGGTAAAAGGTATGGTAAAATAAAACTAGTGGATTTGACATATATACTAGTGATTTAAATAGAAAAATACTTGTGATTATTTTTTTATAAAACTCATTTGAAGTTGATTTGGCGTGGATACACCTGATTTTATAAACATCAATTAAGTTGCAATTAGGGCGTGGAGTCTTCAAAACTGCCTGAGGCCTGCGTGCCAGGTCTGGTGGGTTCGATTCCCACGCAGTCCCGCCAATTCAATACTATCAAGGGTTCCAGCGAATTCTTATCTTACATAGACCAGAGGGCACTTGGTCTTTTTTTTATTGGCTAGTTCCCAAAAGTAAGGGTTACAGAATTATAGTTTTTCCCATTACCAAGTGAATTTTAGTATTTCTCAATGTTTCCTGCGGCGTCAACCGTCAAGCGTATAATAAATGCCTCACTTGTTTCAATCTTAATATCAACCGGAACTGTGTATTAACTGATTCCAGGTCTAGCTTTTAAGGAAGGTGGCTGATGGTCTTTTGTACTGTTGTAGGCTACTTTAATTAATCCAATTAACCCAATGGCAAATTCCATTGCTTCTTCATGACCTTCTGCAAAGGCTGGCTGGAATCCAACTGCCTGCCATCTTTTTGTATCCTTATTCCATAAATCTGCCCCTACTTTCAAGCCGTCAGTTAATCTCGCAGCATTTGTAGTTGGTGCGAAAGCACCATTATTACCGCGGTATGAAGTCGCAGTGACAAGTTGGTTAGCATTCTCATTCAGTGCTTTAACCACTTGTGCGGCAGTAATTGTTGCCTTTCCTGACAAATCAGTAGCTAAATCTACTGAAATCTTGGTACCATCCACAGTCACTTTTAGTGTGTATTATTGGTTCCCGCATTCCTGAATTCTACCAATACATCATTCCCGCCTTCATGCCCCCCATGCTTTTTAGAAAACAACAACTGTGAGAGTGGTTGTGCCCCCGATAGTTGCTTGGGCAAGGCGTCTGTAACCATTTGCTTTATTTGGCATACCAATGATTTCTACCAATTTCGGGAATTCTTTTGTAAGTTTTTCGGCACGTTCATATAATTCATTTGGTGCCATATAGTGATCAACAAATGTAACATAATCTGTTTTTGGATGTTTCGGCTCTTTCCCTAACCATTCAGTAATAATGCTCGTAGCTCCTCCAAGATTACTTTCAATTTTAACAGATGAAGGAATGGTGCAACGGGTAGAAGCAAATAGTGATATAAATATTCACCGTAATTTATCAATCTAGAAAATGTAGCTGATGTTTCCTCACCATAGCAGCCTCCAAATCATTAAAGCATTTAATCGTATAAATGAAATAGTAACAGATGTGGAAGAGAAGATACATTTGGAGTGGCTCTTTTTTGAAGTATGCCAAGAATTGAATAAAGAACGTGAAAAAAGAAAATAAATAGAATGTCTTGTTAAAGAAGAAAAGCCCCACTCAATTGAGAAGGGCTTAATATATACATTAGTAGTCCTCTTTTGTCCTCCAATGTTTTATATTGCATTTAAAACATTTAAATCCAACTATTTAAAAACATTGATTTAATGCTTAAAACTATTTGTTTCTATATTGGCGGTCATATTAGTATAGATATTCATTGTAGAAGTCATCAAGATTGTTTTTTTTGATTTCTAAAACAGAAGTGGTAGGAAAAAATAAACTGAAGCCCTATCCAATAATGAGTGGATAGAGCCAACATATTAGTACGTACAAGATATAAAAAGGTCAGTTAAGGAATGTAAGATATAGATAATAGTTAATAACTAACCTAACAGTCGAACTATTTGAATATACGTACAATTTATAATAAAATTAAATAATGAATGAATACTTAAGTATAAGCTGACGATAAAAACTAAAATATATTTTTTTATTTAGGTTGAAAGCGGTTTCTACTGATAGAAAAATAGAATTACAAACAAAGGAAATAAATTTTTTTTAATTAAGAGAGAGGTGTTTCTATGAGTACAAAATATGACATTGTGAAACAAGAAATACAATCGAGAATACTGGATGGAACCTATCAACCTCATCAAAAGATATCCTCAGAAAGTGAATTAATGAAGCAGTTTGGGGTTAGCCGTCATACAGTTCGTGCAGCGATTGGGGAGCTTGTCAATAAAGGATGGCTATATCGGGAACAAGGGGCAGGTACTTTTTGTGCCGACAGGTCACTGGATAATAGGTCATCAAGTGGAGTTACTCAGAGAAATATCGCCATTATTACTACCTTTATTTCAGATTATATTTTCCCTTCCATCATTAGAGGGGCAGAATCCTTTTTAAGCCAACATGGCTACAATGTTAGTCTTTTTAGTACCAATAATGATCATGAGAATGAGAAAAGGATCTTAGAGAAAATATTAACAGAACCCTTTGATGGAGTCATTATTGAACCAACAAAAAGTGCCATATCAAACCCAAATATAGGATATTACCTAAATATGGAACATCAAAACATTCCATATATTATGATACATGCTTATTATGAAGAATTGGAGCCGTTAAGTATTACGATGAATGATGAGAAGGGCGGTTATGTTCAAGCGGAACACCTTATTCAATTAGGGCATACGAACATTGTTGGTTTTTTTAAAACGGATGATCTTCAAGGTGTGAAAAGAATGAAAGGCTTTATAAAAGCACACCGCCATTATGGTGTTACCATTAATCCAAATGGAATTGTGACGTATGATTCAAGTGACAAAGTAAATAAACCGATACAGACTTTTATGAAACTATTAGACCAAGGTGTTAAGCCAACGGCAATTGTTTGCTATAATGATGAGCTGGCGATTAGCATGTTAGAAGTACTTCGAGAGAAGAATATCCGTGTTCCAGAGGATTTTTCAATGGTAGGCTTTGATGATTCTCTAATCGGAAGACTGACCGCAGTAAAATTAACGACGATCCAACACCCGCAAAGTAAGATGGGGGAAACAGCAGCAAAGATGATTGTAGATTTAATCAAAGAAAAGAATAACCAACCAAAAAAAACAAATAATAAAGTACAGTCCATTATATTTGAGCCTAGTCTAATTGTACGTAACTCTACCAAAATCTTAGAGGGAAAAACAGTAACAACTAAATAAAGTTTTGAGATGTCAACAACGGTTTATTTTTCCCCGATTACAACGGTACAAAATCCCCCAATTTCAGCGTCCAACCTTAAATCGGTTGAACGCCTGCCCGTTGTTTTTCTCCTAATCTATATGATTGTCCTATAATATTGAAAGTTGTTGAGTGATGTAATTAGCGATCGAGGATGGCTGTTGCTAAAACGTCATCTCCAAGGAACGGTGTTCCACTTTTGGACCAGAGAGAGGATTGTGACCGGTCGCCAAACTTTTCGTTGTCACTTTACTCTCTTCTTTTTAGTTTTCTTTATAATGTTTTAGCTGAGCAATCGATTTGGTAAACCCTTTAATTATTGGATGTGTGGCAATGCGACATGGAGGTTACGATCTCTATGTCTTTCATTCTCGAATATCCTAGAATAAAAAATTCCCAATCCTTTAACATATTGCCTCTCTACTCAAAAGATTTTTTTTCGAGATAATTATCTGTTATTTTTAGGGGATTTAATCTTCGGTTTATACACAGAGGAGTGACATTTGGACTCGTATGGAAATATATAACAAGATTAATATAGAGTAAAATATAAAAAAATTAAGAATTTTGACATAAATCAAAAAATACTATTGAAAATTGTTTCTAAGTTTCATATAATTTCTTTAGGACACATACGGACAAGTTTGGATAAATTACTTAAGATATTAAAATACGTTCGTATATTTAGGTAAGAAAGAGTGGTAAATCCTTTTAAATTTGTAAGCGTTAACATCAATGATTAATGACAAACTCCGTTTAATCTTAACAAAAGAAAATGGAAATATAAAGGAGGTGCCTTAACTAAAAGATAGTTAGATAAAATTTCCAGACAAATAGCCACGAGTAAGGAAGAAAGTCGTTCAACTGTTTATTTACTCTTTACTGTCAAAATACACAACATCTAAGAGATAAAACCATAAAGAATGATCAGTTCTTTCCATGGAAACTGCTATAGTAATTACCTCCAGTTTGTAACAACACAGAATTACCACTACATAAGATATAGAATTTAATAAAATAAGAATAAAAGAAGTTTTGAAGAAAGTTTAACTGGTCGAACGCTAACCTAAGAAAGAATAATCACAGCGTATTTTCTAAGGGAGGTTTTCTAATGTTACCTGCGTCAAGTACACCACAAGAACTTGCAACTTCTGTCAAGCGAAAAAGTAAAATGCTTAATTTTTTTAATTCGAAAAAAGTAGTTCCCTATATTTTTGTATCACCGTTCATACTGTCTTTTCTAGTTTTTTCCTTATATCCGTCTATCAAAGCTATTATTATGAGTTTCCAGAAAGTATTGCCGGGTCAAGTTACTTTTATAGGTATGAATAATTATTCGAGAGTTTTCAATCCCATTTTTTATAAAGCGCTCTCAAATACAACCATCTATGTTGTTTTAACAGTAGTCATTTTAACGATTATACCTATCATACTTGCGGTTCTATTAGACTCAAAATTGGTAAAATTTAAAACACTTTTCCGTGCTTCGTTATTCTTGCCTTCTCTATCTTCAACCATTGTAGCTGGGATGGTTTTCAGACTTATGTTTGGTGAGACGGATACAGCTGCTGCAAACCAGATTCTTAACTGGTTTGGTATTGAATCAATGGATTGGAGATACCAGGCTTGGTCTGCAATGTTTTTAATGGTAATCCTTTGCAGCTGGAAATGGATGGGGGTAAATATCCTCTATTTCTTAGCCGGTCTCCAAAATGTTCCGAAGGAATTATATGAAGCGGCAGAAATAGATGGAGCTACAACCTTCCAAAAATTCTGGAATGTTACTTTGCCTTTCTTAAAACCGGTTACCATCTTTGTAGCCACTATTTCTGTTATCGGTGGATTTAGAATGTTTGAAGAAAGCTTCGTGTACTGGGAAGCCGGTTCGCCGGGAAATATCGGTTTAACGGTTGTAGGTTATTTATATCAACAAGGTATTCAACAAAATGACATGGGATTCGGTGCGGCAATTGGCGTTATCCTAATGCTAATCATCTTTGTAGTAAGCTTTATCCAGCTTATTCTAACAGGTGCCTTTAAAAAGGAGGGCCAATAGATGGAAAAGAAACAATCTAAGACAATTCCGTGGATTGCAAACATTGTGTTTTTAATTATTTCTTTTTTGGCTCTGTTTCCAATTATCAACCTATTGATTTCTTCTCTTAGGCCTTCATCGGAATTGATGCGAAATGGAATTAGCATTACGTTTGATCCAAGCACGATGAGTTTTGATAACTATATGTATATTTTTACACAAGGGGGGAATTATTGGAGCTGGTTTATAAATAGTTTGGTGATAACTACAATTACTATTGTACTTTCTCTATTCTTCTCTTCCATGGTAGGATATGCTTTGGCATTATATGACTTTAAAGGGAGAAACTTAATCTTCGGATGTGTGCTATTTATATTGATGGTGCCATTTGAAATTCTGATGCTGCCATTATTTCAGTTAATGATCAACTTGAATTTAATCGATACTTATGCGGCGGTTATTCTGCCTGCAGTCGTTGCACCAATGGCAGTGTTCTTCTTTAGACAGTATGCGCTGGGTCTTCCGAAGGAATTAATGGATGCTGCCAGAATTGATGGTTCAAATGAATATGGTGTCTTCTTCAGAATTATGCTTCCGCTTATGACGCCATCTTTGGCTGCGATGGCAATTCTTCAAGGATTAGGAAGTTGGAACAATTTCTTATGGCCATTAATTGTATTAAGATCAAATGATATGTTTACCTTACCGATTGGTTTAGCAACTTTATTAACTCCATATGGTAATAACTACGATATATTAATCGCCGGTTCAGTGATGACCATTATACCAATTATCATTCTATTTATCTTCTTCCAGCGTTACTTTGTTGCAGGACTTACTGTTGGCGGAGTAAAAGGATGATTTAAGGCAGTAGATAAAGAGGTGGCTCTTAAAATGAATGGAAAACAAATTGTGACAAAACTAGATTATTTATTTCATTGGATTGTACGCCTTGTGATATTGAATGGACTTTGGATTTTATTTTCCCTCCTTGGATTGTTTGTGGTCGGGATATTCCCGGCTACAGCTGCCGTATTAGGTGTAGCTAGAAAATGGATGATGGGAGATCAGGAAATTAAAATTTGGAATACATACAAACAAATTTACCGGAGTGAATTTTCTTCGGCGAATGGAATGGGTTGGATCCTTTCTGTTATTGGAATCATTCTTTATTTAAATTATCGGGTGATTTTGAATCATGCTGGGGAATTTGTTCTTGCTGTCCCATTTGCGTTTTACTTGCTGGTATTTTTCTATATCATTCTCGTAATCTGGTCGTTTCCATTATTGGTACACTACAAAGCTACTTGGAGGCAGCATTTTAAAAATGCCATCATTATTGGTTTAACCAAAATTCATTATACGATTGTATGTGGTGCCACAATCTTTGCAATCATTTATTTTTCGCTTGGCTATCCCGGTATCATACCCTTTTTCACAATAAGTCTAATTGGGGTTGTATGCATGTGGTTTACATCACAGATTTTTCAACAACTGGATCAAGCAGGAAACAATCAATCATTAAAAATTAGCAGAGTGATGAATTCATAACGGCTTTAAATTCAAAGTAAACACTTGAATGCAAGCGTTTACTAAAAGAGAATCTAATGGTGCGTAACTTAGGGAGGTGATGTATTCTCTCCGTTTAACATATTATATCTCTTTCCATTTTTTAAAAATAAAATTTAGGGGGAAGACAAAAAAATGAAAAAGAAAAGTTTATTAACCATCCTATGTGCCTTAATGATGGTTATGTTAATGGCATGTAGCGGTGGTGGCGGCAAATCAACCTCTGGAGAAGAAACAACCGAAAAGGAAGTAATTGGTGGAGATGAGAAAGGGGCTACTGAATTAAAGTTCTGGACCTTTGCTGAATTGCATATGGACTTCTTTAAGGATGCGGTACCTCGCTGGAACGAACTACATCCGGATAAAAAGGTTAAACTTGTGGCCGAAACCTTCCCATTTGATCAGATGCACAATAACCTATTGCTGGCATTACAATCTGGTAAAGGAGCACCTGATATTGTTGATATCGAAGTTTCCCGTTTTCCTAACTATTTGCAAGGTGAACCACAACTTTTACCTATGAATGAATTTGTTGAGCCTGAAAAGGATAATTTCATTGAATCACGTCTTGACCTATACTCTAAAGATGGCAAGTATTATGGTATGCCAACACACGTTGGGGCAACTGTCATGTATTATAATAAAGAAATTATGGATAAAAGCAGGCGTTGATATCGATTCCATCAAGACATGGGATGACTATGTTGAAGCAGGTAAAAAAGTAGTCGAAAACACTGATGCTTTCATGACGAATCTACAAACAGGAGATATTATGCAATTCCAGGCGATGATCGCCCAGCAAGGCTCAGATTTTACTGATAAAGAAGGAAATATAACTCTTGATAATGATAAGAATATAAAAACACTTCAATTTTTAAGTGATATGCTTAATAAGCATAAAATTGCTGAGGTAATGCCAGGTGGAGAGCCGCATGCTGAAGAATATTATGCTTATATGAATGAAGGAAAAGCGGCTTCTGTTTCTATGCCTTTATGGTTTATGGGCCGTTTCACAGATTATATGCCAGACCTAAAAGGTAAAATGGTTATCCGTCCTTTGCCTTCCTGGGAAGAAGGCGGCGGCCGTTCAGTTGGTATGGGTGGAACAGGTACAGTTGTTACAAACCAAACAAAACATCCTGAGCTTGCAAAAGAATTCCTGGCATTTGCAAAGCTATCAAAGGAAGGAAACATTAAGTTATGGACAGTCTTAGGATTTGATCCTCCACGCTGGGATGTTTGGGAAGACCCTGCTATTCGTGAAGATAACAAGTTTTATCAATACTTCGGTAATGATATCTTTGATACATTGTTAAGTATTAAAGATGAAATTCCAAATATTAATGTAAATGAAAATTATCCAGATGCTGTAACTGAAATAGGTACAAACACATTGAACAACGTCCTTAGACAGAATTCACAAACTCCTAAAGAAGCCCTGAAACAAGCACAAGAAACGGTAGAAGCAAACACAGGTAATTAAAGTTAAAGTGAAGGGTCTGCTTACTATTGATATTAAGTTTGACCCTTTTCAGCCAATTTAAAATCAAAGATTTATAGAATATGATACTGAGGGGAGAAAATCATGAGTAAAAAGGCAAAAATGATTTTGGAAAAGGATTTTAAAATTTCTGAAATTGACAACCGTATCTACGGCTCCTTCGTTGAGCATTTGGGTAGAGCAGTTTATGGGGGAATTTATGAACCGGACCATCCTCAAGCTGATGAAAATGGCTTCCGTCAAGACGTAATTGAAATGGTAAAGGAACTTCAAGTTCCGCTTGTCCGTTATCCTGGCGGGAACTTTGTTTCTGGGTATAACTGGGAGGATGGAGTAGGTCCGGTGGAACAGCGTCCACGCCGTTTGGACCTTGCTTGGCGTACAACTGAAACAAATGAAATCGGAACAAACGAGTTCGTGAAATGGGCAAAACTTGTCAATGCGGAAGTCAATATGGCAGTAAATCTTGGAACACGCGGAATTGATGCAGCAAGAAATCTAGTAGAATATTGCAACCATCCAAGCGGTTCCTATTATAGTGATTTGCGTGTTTCCCATGGATACAAAGAGCCTCATAAAATTAAGACCTGGTGCCTTGGAAATGAAATGGATGGCCCATGGCAGATCGGCAACAAAACGGCTGTGGAATATGGACGAATTGCGCAAGAAGCAGCCAAAGTAATGAAATGGGTTGACCCGACGATCGAGTTAGTTGCATGTGGCAGTTCAAGCCGTACCATGCCGACATTTGCAGAATGGGAAGCAACTGTATTAGACCATACATATGATCATGTAGAGTTCATTTCCTTGCACCAATATTACGGTAATAGAGACAACGATATTTCCAATTATTTAGCTAAATCTCTTGAAATGGATGACTTTATCAAATCGGTTATTTCCATTGCGGACTATATTAAAGCAAAGAAGCGCGGGAAAAAGAACATTAATCTATCATTTGATGAATGGAATGTTTGGTACCACAGTAATGCCCAAGATAAGTTAATCGAGCCATGGACGATTGCACCTCCTCAGCTTGAAGACATTTATAATTTCGAAGATGCTTTATTGGTCGGTTGTATGCTAATCACTTTGTTAAAGCATGCTGATCGTGTGAAAATCGCTTGTATGGCCCAACTAGTGAATGTCATTGCCCCAATCATGACGGAAGAAAACGGAGCCGCCTGGAAACAGACTATTTTCTATCCTTATATGCATACATCTGTATATGGACGAGGAGTTTCACTAAACCCTATTATTTCAAGTCCAAAATATGATAGTAAAGATTTTACGGATGTTCCTTATTTGGAATCAACCGCTGTATACAATGAAGAGAATGAACAGTTAACGATTTTTGCTGTAAACCGTCATTTACAAGAAGGTTTGGAATTAGAATGTGATATTCGTAACTTTGAAGGATATCATGTTGTGGAGCATATCGTGCTTGAAAACGATGAATTAAAACAAACTAATTCAGCTAAGAGCACGCCGGTTGCTCCCCATTCAAATGGTAATGCCGCGATTGAAGATGGTCTGGTTACTGCTGTATTACCGAAATTATCCTGGAATGTTATCCGTTTAGCTAAACGTAAATAGGTTAAAATTTATTTCCATATCGTTTCCTTCTACGAGAGGGTAACGATATGGAAAAATTTTTTTAAAAAATAGATTTAATATAGAAATAAGAGGTGTGGAGATTAAACATATGAGTAAAACCATTTTAACCAATCCCATTATGTGGGCAGATGTCCCCGACGTAGATGTGATAAGAGTCGGAACCGTTTATTATATGGTTAGTACAAGCATGCACACCTTGCCTGGGTGCCCTATCATGAAGTCGGAGAATTTGGCGGATTGGGAGATCATCGGATATGTATTCGATACCTTGGAGGAAAATGATGCCCATAATTTGATGGATGGAAAGAACATATATGGACAGGGCTCCTGGGCGGCAAGCTTGCGCTATCATAATGAAACGTTTTATGTATGCTTTTCAAGCAACGATATGGACCGGTTTTATATGTATCAGACGAAGGATATCGAAAGTGGAGAATGGAAGCGCTCTACTTTTGAAGGGAAATTACATGATCCAGCTTTGTTTTTTGACGAAAATAAAGTGTTTATTATTTATGGCTGTGGAGATATTCGCATTACAGAATTGATAGAAGATGCAACGGCAATAAAACCCGGAGGGGTGAACCAGTTATTATTGGTAACGGAAAAAGAAAATATTGGGTTGCGATGTGAAGGCTGCCACGCCTACAAAATAGATGGGCAATATTATTTATTATTCATAGAATGGACAACAAACGGCAACCGCCGAAGAAGGCAGATATGCTACCGCTCAGATCAACTTTTGGGAGAGTATGAACGTAAAGTGATTTTTGATGATGATATGGAGTACCACAATAAAGGAATCGCACAAGGAGCCATTTTTGATACGCCAGATCATGAGTGGTATGCCATGTTGTTTCAAGATCATGATGCTGTTGGCAGAATTCCCTATGTTTTATCGGTTAACTGGGAAGATGGATGGCCGATGATTGGAATCGATGGAAAGGCACCAAGGAAATTGGAACTAAACATGCCTTCTACTTCTAGATGGCCATTGGTGATCAGTGATGATTTTGATCATAAAGAAAATAAACTGGCATTGAATTGGCAGTGGAATCATAATCCGGACAATAATCTATGGTCGTTCACGAAACGTCCAGGCTATCTGCGTTTGGAAACTGGCCATTTAGCCAATAGTGTTTTGTATGCTCGAAATACGTTGACACAAAGAACGGAAGGCCCTTCCTGCATCGGAATAACCATGATGGAAATTTCAAACATGAAGCCTGGCGATCATGCCGGGTTGGTTGCTCTCCAGAACAGCTTTGGGACTGTTGGGATTAAGACAGAAGAGAACGAATGCTATGTAGTAATGTGTGTAAATATTGGTGATGGTAGTGAAGAAGTAGTAGAAATGATTCCTTTTTCCGGAAATAGGATTTTTGTGAAAGTGGAATTTAACTTTGAGGATAGTCTAGATCTGGCAGAGTTTTTCTATTCTGAAGACGGAGAAAACTGGTGCAAGGTTGGTTGTCCATTAAAAATGAAGTATACTTTAGATCATTTTATGGGTTACCGTATTGGCTTATTTAATTATGCTACTACCAAAATTGGCGGTTTTGTTGATTTTGCTTATTTCCACTATGAAAAGGATTCCATTTAAATAATATCCACTTTCTTAAAAATTAGGGAGTGGTTTTGTATCTTGTTTAGGAATAATGGAAAATTAGCACATTCATCACCCGCTTTACCTCAAGATGAAATATTAAACCTATTAAAAGTAAGTACAGGTGATAGCTGGGTCGTTAGAAATTGGAGTAATGTTTCTGAATGGACAGCAGACACTGCCTTAGCTGTGCTGCTTAAAGACTTAAAAGCGGCATATAACGAAGGGCTTAAACACAATGTGACGTTACCATTCAATGCCTTATCATCTACACAATTATTTAATTCGATGGGAAAAGAGAAACCCGAAGCCAAGTAATGGAATAAAGTCACCTAATGATACAATCTCTATAATAGGAAAGTGTTCTGTGTTGAACAGAATGCTTTCCTATTTTGTTTACCGTTAACATTAAAGCATAATTTAACAATAAATTAGGGATACCGGGGGCAGTCCTCATCTCAAGTAGAGCGTTAATATGTCGGGGGACTGGCCCCGTTATCTATAACAATTTACGGATTTTATGTATAAGTTACGTTTATGCTTAGAAACTGAGTTTACTAAGTTTGAAGTACAACATAAAGTGGAATATTAAATTATCAAAATTTAAAAAAGTATTAACATATTTAGACAAATAGAAGAGAAGAATATATACTTACTATAAGGAAAAAGTATGAAATGAGGAGAAAAAATGGAAATAATGCGTCAAAATGTCGATTTTGGTAATTCTATCTTTCAAACCCTTGTGGATGGTTATTATTTTGAGGTTCCTACAAATGTAGTAGAAATAACGAAGGAAAAGGCAGACGGCCACTATCCGTCTACTTTTAATGATCCCCAATTCCTTCTTCAAAATATGCTCATTTCAACTAAGATAGACGGTGTAGAGAAATATTATCTGGTGGGCGATTCAGCGGAAAAACAGGTGTTAGGAAATATTCATATCAACAAGCTGCATGATAAAACAGAATCTGAGATTCCTTATGTGATGTTCCTGGCTTCAGTGGCCTATTACAATGTTTTAAAGGGAAACGGCAAAGAAGATAACAAAGTGAACATTAATTATTTTTCAACCATGCTTCCAATTTGGTTACTCAAGAAAACAAATAAGTTCAGTGATATGCAAAATAAAATGGCCAGCCGATTTGAGGGGGAGCACCAGGTGGCGATTTTAACTCCAGGATTTGAAAGAGTTATTTCCATTCACGTCGAAACAAGCAAATGCCGGATTGAAAGCGAAGTTGCTCGTTGGGCAATAAAAAAAGATTTTGATTTACAGGATCGTGAGGAAGCCAATTCATTTAAAAACTATGAAACCCTAATTGTGGATTTAGGGGGAGGGACTGTTGATCTTGCCTTGCTCCAAGCAGGACTTCAAGCTCCTAAGAGCAGGGATTCATTGAACTGCTTTGCAGACATTTCGTACTTAAAGCATATAGATAAACTGAGAAGTGAAAAGTTACTTGAGTACTTTTCGGATGTTCGCTCACTAGAAGAATTCATTATTAAAACAATCGAGAAAACGAAAATGGAGCAACAGGATGGAAATAGTGGTAAAAAAGTTGATCTAACTGAGCGAATCCATGATTCATTAAGGGAGTACACGCAAATTTTATTAACGAAAATTGAAAGCACTTTCCCATCCCCTAAAGATAAGGTCTATAAATATGTTTATATAGGTGGAATTGCTTGGATTCTTAAACGCTTCATCGAGGAATCACTAGATACAAGATATGGCGTCGAAATTAGAGAGCAAAATCATCTATTCCTACATGATTCAAGAAAGTTAAATTTGTATGGACTAGAAATTTTAAGCAGACATGAAACAAACGCTGCTTTTGCATTAGAAGGGGAGAAGAACGTATGAGCAACAAATATCATCTTCATGGTGATAAGTCCGCTTTCGGAGTGAACAATATGGATTCACATCTGGGTGCACAGATGTTTGCACCATTTTACGCTCTATCAAACTTTTTTTTAACGGCTGCTAATCTCCAAACGGATATGTTTAGAATAATGAATTTGGAATCAGGAAATAAAAACGAACATGTAGGGTTGACTTTAAATACTTCGAAAATCTCTCCAAAGGTGTATTCATTTCTTGAGGAAAAAGCACAAGCAAATGAACTGGAGGATTATATATCGAAGCTTGTTGAGCTGGATATGGATAAATTTGAAAAAGAAGAGACAATCGATACACTTCGTGAAGAGTTTTTAGCTAAGATCAACCTACTTAAACAAGATTTTGCCTCCCGTTTCAATGTTGATCGTATTGGGGTGGGGTCCGTTCAAACAAACGAGTTACGGGATTTTGTAACGAAACTCGGTGAGCAAAAGTTAGATAAGGATCAATTCCAAACGTTGTTAAAATCCCTTCGCAGCGAGTTATTAAGTGAGATTAACTTACTTAAAAATGAACTTACTGGTCGTCCAGTTGATCCTGCTAATCCAAGTAACACAAAGCCTGCTGTGGAACAAACTAATAAAGTGAACGATTTGAAAGAAGGGCAATTGCTTGAAAGTGATCGAGTTACAGGGACTATTAAAGAAGTTATAGATATGGATTTTTAAAATATGAAGTAGAATAAAATTAAATGATATATAAATAGTTAAAAAGTCAGTAAAACAAAGACTTTACACAATTATATAATACTAGATGGAACCAAGAAGATATTTTCCCTCTAACTTAAAAACGGCTTGAGACCTGCGTGTAAGGTCTGGTGGGTTCGATTCCCACGCAGTCCCGCCAAACATATATATAAGGGTTTAGGACGGTGTTTTAGAAGTTATTTGGTAACATTGAATTTTAAATCATTTACATGGGTTATTTTTTAATTGGCTGCTCGAATTGAAGGGCGGCTTTTTTTTGTATATTTGCTAACACTTGAGTATGTATGTCCATCTTGCTGCCAATTGTCAAGTGCCTAAAACGTTCGAAAATAATGGCCATTAGCCCATATAAGCATTTCAACTTTTGTTGTTTTGGTGGAGTTCTGCAACATTTCTGGCTAACACTCCTTTTCACGTATCGCAGAGTCCCTTCGAATCAAACGACGGAGATTTTTTTGCGTTTTTTGTAATCTTTTAA
Source organism: Neobacillus vireti (assembly GCF_036962345.1). Classification (GTDB taxonomy): domain Bacteria; phylum Bacillota; class Bacilli; order Bacillales; family Cytobacillaceae; genus Neobacillus; species Neobacillus vireti_A. The sequence goes on along the minus strand of NZ_JBALNB010000005.1, from coordinate 8,349 downwards.
AATAAAAAATTGTCAAATTTTCGAAAACACTAACTAATTATATGTAATTTTCAGGCTAAATTAAATATTCAAAAAAATTGTTGAAATTGGTATGAAAAAAATATATAATCCTAGGTATACTAGTATATTAGTTATACTAGTGTGATTTAAATTCTTTACATATGTATTTTTTTTACTAGTATCTGTAAGCGTTATCAATCGTTAGGGGTGATAAGGGACGCGATACTAGCTATTAGAGAGGCTTTAGTATATTTATTAGAGAGAATTGTTACTCAGGAACTAAAAGGAAGATTTTGGTATAGGTATTACTGATTATGAATGGATGGTCAATTAGAGGTGGAGTATGAAATTATTAGCGGAAACAAAAGTAGATAATAAAGGGTCTATTAGGGAACATGTTTATACTGCAATAAAGACCCAAATTTTAAAATTAGAACTTGAACCTGGAAGTAAGATTTCTGAAAAGGAAATAGGTGAAACATTACAAGTCAGCAGAACACCGATAAGGGAAGCTTTTCTAAAACTAGCACAAGAAGAGCTTTTGGACATCTATCCTCAAAGAGGAACCTTTGTTTCAAGGATAAATTTAGATCAAGTAGAAGAAGCAAGGTTCATGAGAGAAAATATTGAAAGAGGGATAGTACGGCTGGCATGTGAACAGTTTCCAGAGGATTATTTCATCCAATTAGAAACCAATATTGCCATGCAGAAATTATTTAATGAAAAGAAAAATTTTACGAGGCTATATGAATTAGACGATCAATTTCATCAAATTCTTTTTGAAGGTTGTAAGAAAAGCAGAACTTGGGTCATTTTGCAGCAGATGAACACCCACTTTAATAGAGTAAGAGCTTTACGTACATCCTCAGGTATGAAATGGGATTTTATTATTCATCAGCATGAACAGATTTTTAACCTTATAAAAAGCAAGGACGCAAATTCTGTAGAGAAGGTAATAACTGAGCATTTACAGTTAGTGGTAATTGAAAAAGCCTTATTAAAGGAAAAGTATCCAAATTATTTTAATTAAGATTCGTAGACTTCTTCGACCTTTGCAAAAAATATCTATGGGGAGGCAGAAAATGATTAATGTAGCAATTATTGGAGCAGGAGCTATATCACCCGCACATGTTAAAGGATATTTGGAGTTTTCGGACAAATGTAGAATTGTAGCCATATCAGATATTTATCAGGAAAAGGCAGACAAACTTGTTTACGAGTATAATCTCGAAGCTATCACGGTAAAAGATTACAAAGAACTGCTAAACCGAAGAGATATTGATTTAATTTCAGTTTGTACACCTCCATATACTCATGCTCAAATAGCTATTGATTTCTTAAATGCTGGTAAACATGTTTTGGTTGAAAAACCAATGGCGTCTTCGTTAGAAGAATGTGATGCTATGAATGCGGCCGCCCAAGGAAGCGGTAAAACTTTATCGGTTGTGGCTCAGAATCGTTTCCTTAACCCGATGATGAAGTTAAAAAACATACTGGAACAAGATTTAATTGGTCCAATTGTCCACGTTCAGGTTGATTCCTACTGGTGGAGAGGTCACTGCTATTATGATTTATGGTGGCGCGGAACTTGGGAAAAAGAAGGTGGCGGACCTACGTTGAATCATGCTGTTCATCATATTGATATATTCCAATGGATGAATGGAATGCCATCGGAAATAACCGCTGTGATGAGTAATACCTCTCATGATAATGCGGAAGTAGAAGACATCTCGATTGCTATTGGACGATACAATAGCGGGTGTTTGGCACAAATTACAAGTTCTGTCGTCCATCATGGTCAAGAACAGCAATTAATTTTCCAAGGCAAAAATGCCCGGATTTCATCACCTTGGAAATTAAAAGCATCTAAATCAAAAGAAAATGGATTCCCAGTAGAAGATACTCAATTAGAAGAAGAAATTCAAAGTGCTTATGATGCCCTTCCGGATATTCCATATGAAGGACATCCAGGTCAGATTCACAATGTGTTAACAGCAATCGATACTAATTCAGAAGTTTTGATCGATGGGAATGAAGGCAGAAAAACGCTTGAATTAATCACAGCGATTTATGAGTCGGCAAGCTTTGGAAAAACGGTAAAACTTCCATTAAATGAAGAAAGTCCTTTTTATACTAGAGAGGGATTGTTAAAACATTCCGTTAAGTTCTATGAAAAAACTAAGGTCATTGAAAACTTCGGCACTAGCTCTATTACTTTATAAAAATGGTTTTATATTGAAGAAGGGATAAGTCATTATCCCTTTGAAGAGATGGAGAGGAGAACCAAATGGATAAAATGGATGGAATGAATTATGCTCCAAAAGGTCATGTTTCGAAAGTAGTGAAAGCGGGGGAATTTCCTTTCGCAGTTATTGGCTTGGATCATGGTCATATTTATGGAATGTGTAATGGATTAATGGAAGCAGGCGGGGAATTAACCCATGTATATGATCCAGATCCTCAGAAGGTAAAAGCCTTTTGTGAAAAATATCCTGGGGTAAAGGCAGTATCATCAGGAGAAGAAATCCTTGAGAATCCTCAAATTAAGTTGGTGGCGAGTGCATGTATTCCTTCGGACCGAGGTCCTTTAGGCTTGAAAGTACTGGACCATGGTAAACACTACTTTGCCGACAAACCTGCATTTACCAAAATAGAACAAATAAGAAAAGCTCAGCAAAAAACAGCTGAGACGGGACTGAAATGGGGAATCTACTATAGTGAACGTCTCCATGTCGAAAGTGCTGTGTTTGCGGGACAGCTTATTGAGGAAGGGGCTATAGGCAGAGTGGTCCAAGTAATTGGAACAGGTCCTCATCGTGCAAATGTGAACAACCGTCCAGATTGGTTTTTTGATCCAGAATCATTCGGTGGAATTTTATGTGATATTGGAAGCCATCAAATCGAGCAATTCTTGTATTATTCAGGTGCTAAAGATGCACAAATCCTTCATAGTAAGGTGGCGAACTACAAATTTAAAGAATACCCATTCTTCCAAGACTTTGGTGATGCCACGCTGGTCGCAGATAATGGAGCAACCTTTTATTTTCGCGTTGACTGGCTGACACCTGATGGTCTTGGGACATGGGGAGATGGGCGAGTAGTGATTTTAGGAACGGAAGGATATATAGAGGTTCGGAAATATATTGATATCGGCAGAGAGAGCACCTCTAATCACGTATATCTAGTTAACCATGAAGGTGAAAAGCATATACAGGTGACAGGGAAGGTAGGATTTCCGTTCTTTGGTGAATTTATTCTCGATTGTTTAAATGGAACAGAAAATGCCATGACGCAAGCTCATGCATTCAAGGCGGCAGAGTTATGCATTGTAGCTCAAGAAAAGGCTGAATTTATTGAAACAGCAGATCAAAAAGTGAAACTGAACTTATAAAATTTTTAACTTGAGAAAAAAATAGCAGGGGCGATTCTTCGATGCCATCGTCTATTTCATTAGTATAACGGAGGTCGTAGTTTATGAAAGTAATAGATAGTAATCTTGCTCTGGATAAAAAGACTAGCATTGAAACGTCACTGATAAAGAAGAAGGGATTCCTTTATTATATAAAGCGTGATTTTATAATCTACCTTATGTTGGTTATCCCGCTGGCATACATATTGATATTTAAATATGGCTCCATGTATGGCATACAGATAGCCTTTAAGGATTACAACATGTTTACGGGATTGAGCGAGAGTACATGGAATAACTTTGCAACATTCAAGGAAATATTTGCAAATCCACAATTTTATCAAGTTGTTAGAAACACATTGGTGCTTAACGGCTTGGATTTAATTGTAGGATTTCCGGCACCAATCGTTTTAGCTATCCTAATAAATGAACTGGCATTTAAAAAGTTTAAGAAAATTAGTCAGACAATTCTGTATATGCCGCATTTCCTTTCCTGGGTTATTATCGGCGGAATTGTTACTCAGTTGCTTGCCCCTACAGGAATGGTAAACTCATTAATTACCCGTATGGGTGGAGATGCATTACCGTTTCTAACGGACAAATTGGCATGGGTTGGAACTTATTCTTTAGTTGGAGTATGGCAGAGTGCAGGGTGGGGGACAATTTTGTATCTTGCTGCTATGACGGGAATTGACAAAGAGCTTTATGAGGCTGCTGACGTGGATGGTGCAGGAAGGCTAAGGAAAATTTGGCATATTACACTGCCGGGTATAAGACCGACCATTGCGATTCTTTTGATCTTGCAACTCGGACATATTATGGCGATAAATTTCGACCGTCCATTCACCCTGCAAAACAACCTTGTTATGGACTATGGTGACGTTATCAGTACCTATGTTTACCGTGTAGGTATTCAATCTGCAAATTTTTCAATTGGTGCAGCTGTTGGTCTGTTCCAATCCGTTATTTGCTTAATCTTTCTGGTATCTTCCAATTTTATTACTAAGAAATTAGGCGGGAAAGGAATATGGTAAGGGGGTGCTTACAATGTCACAAAAATTAAGAAATAGAGTTTTTGACTATTCAGCAGCATTTATTGTTTTAATAGCGGTTTTTATATGCCTGGTTCCTTTTCTATATGTTCTTTCGGCATCACTTAGTTCCAATAGGGCGATTATATCCCAGTTGGTTACGATATACCCTATAGACTTTAATATAGAAGCCTACAAAGTAGTATTCGGTGACGGCGGTATGTTGTACTCATTGTTTTTCACTGTGATTCTGGTCCTTTTATACGCGGTTCTTGCATTGTCTGTTACCGTTTTGGCAGCGTACGCAATGAGTAGAAAAAGGCTCAAGGGCAGAAAAGTAATTATGTTAGTAATGGTGTTTACCATGTATTTTAGCGGTGGTTTGATCCCAGATTATATGCTTATTAAGGACTTAAATCTTTTGAACACTCCATATGCACTGGTTTTACCGAGTTTGATGAGCGTATTCAATATGATTATATTGAAATCGTTCTTTGAGAACTTGCCGGAAAGCCTTGAGGAAGCTGCATATCTGGATGGCTGCAATGACCTGCAGATACTGCTTAAGATCATGCTGCCTCTTTCCAAGCCGGCACTCGCCACAATCGCTTTACTATATGCGGTATTCAGATGGAATTATTTTCAAGACGCTCTTTTCTATATTACGGACGAGAATCTGTATACAATCCAGCTTAAGCTGTACAATGTGATCAATATTTCACAGCAAATGGCTGGAGAGAATATCAACTTAAATATTCCATCAGAGGCACTAAAAGCAGCAAGCATTATGTTTGGTACAGTTCCGATTCTTCTCGTATACCCGTGGCTCCAGAAATACTTTGTATCTGGCATAACCATTGGTGCAACGAAAGGCTAAGATGAGTTTGTGAAAGAGATTATTGTAATCTGTTCCACAAATTTATATAAAAATTTATATATACAAAAGGAGAGGCTTTCTATGAAGGTAAAGGCACTAAAATCTATCTTTGCTTCTTTCACTGCGCTGGCACTTGCCACTGCTTTGGTTGGTTGTCAGAGTACAGCATCAAGTGACAAACAAAGTAGTACAACAGAAAAGACAACAGATAAGACAACAGAACATCGAACGTTAAAGGTTGAAGTTTTTGACAGAGGCAAACCCGGTCAGCCAGATTTAAATAATAACTACTGGACAAAGTATATCAACGATACGTTCGGCAAGAAGTACAATGCAACGGTAGAGTTTATTCCAGTTCCTAGAACCCAGGAAGTAGACAAGTTAAATGTATTGATGGCAGCAGGTGAGGCACCTGATATCGTCTTTACCTATAACCAGGGTACTGTTTATAATTATGTACAGCAGGGTGGATTGGCAGACCTTGATTCAGTTCTTAAGGAGCATGGATCTACCCTCACAAAATATCTTGGGGATGATTTATTAAAGTATGGAAAGTTTGACGGTAAGCAGTTTGCCATACCAGGTAAGAGAACGGTACTCCTGGGCATGAATACATTCATCCGTAAAGACTGGCTGGATAAACTCGGTCTTCCTGTTCCTACTACTCCAGAAGAGTTCTATGAAACGATGGAGGTATTCAAAGAGAAGAATCCAGGGAATGTAAGCGGTGTCATACCTTTTGGATATGCACTTCAACCTGCTTATCCAGGAATCGGTAACATACCGGATGCCTTTAAACCATCTGACCTGTCTCAAAAAGATTTTGCTACAATGCAGACAAGTCCCGGTTACCAGGCCAACTGGAATTTACCAGGATTTAAAGAAGGTGTTCAATATGTGAACAAGATGTATAATGCAGGCTTGATTAGCCCAGGTTTCGCTACTGACAAAGATGCAAAACAGCTAGATGCAGATATTTCCAATGGAAAAGTTGGAGCATTTATCACGAACTGGGATGGTCCGTACAGAACAGCTCCTGGTACCCTTACCAATCTTAAAAATAACGTCCCTGGTGCAGATCTGATCCCTATTGATCCTTGGAAAAATGACGCAGGAAAGACTCCTAAGGCAGGATACTCTCCTAATGGCATGTTCATTCTTGTACCGAAAGCAAGTAAAAATGTTGACCTTGCGATACAATATCTTAACTGGATGGCTGACCAAGAGGTAACGCTCTTCTTACAGAATGGTGAGGAAGGTGTAGATTACAACATGGTCAATGGTGTTCCAGTTCAGACAGGAACTACAAATGAAGGTGAAAAGATGATGACTGTTGCAAACAATCTCGACTATGATATTCTTTCAAATGGTATCGAGCTTGGTGATAAAGAAAAGAACGTTGCAGCTGTTTCCGCAGGGTATCCAGGTTTTGAAAAAGAAGTAGAGAATGCATTAAAGGTTGGGTCTGTGGATTACTATGCTCCTTACTACTATTCAACACCGAATTCTGCTGACGCCAAATACAATACCTCGCTTAAAGATTTTTCTGCTCAGATGCTTGCAAAATTAATTTCTGCTAAGCCATCTGAAGTAGACAGCCTGTACAAAACATTGGTTGACCAGTACATGGGTCAGGGCGGAAAAGCGGTTGAGGATGAGTATGTAAAGAATTATAATGCTCAAAATAAGAAATAATTAATAGATTACCAATTAGGAAACTGTCTCATTATGAGGCAGTTTCCTAATAATCTACTTGTATTATAAAAAATAAAAACACAAATACATATTGTTTCGTAAGTAAATGCTGGTTGGTAATGACCGATTATAGGTAATAAGTAATTAAAAAGGGCGGTGTGGTTCACTATGTTACAGATAGACGGTTGGTTATATCGGATGTGTACTTGGATTTATCATTTTACCCTTTTAAACCTTATATTCTTAATTAGCTGTATACCGATTATTACAATATTTCCCGCGACGGCAGCTGCTTTTGGAGTAGCAAGACAATGGGTAAAAAAGAAAGAACCGCCGATTGTCTCAACATACATTCAATTATTGAAAGAAAATTTCAGACAAAGCATGGTTGTCGGAGTTTTTATTTTAATAATGGGTTTGTTGCTTTATGGAGATTTCCAAATCATCACAAAAATGGACTCAAACATAAAAATCGCTCTATACATGTTTTTCTGTTTAATGACGGTTTTCTATTTTATGGTTGTTTTACATGTGTTTCCGTTAATGGTTAACGGTTACTATACAGGCAAACAGTTACTTATAAATGCCTTGAAATTTGGCTTGTATAAATTTCATCTGACCTTAATCAATATGATTTGTCTTTATGGGTTATTATTTATTTCTTTAAAATTTCCAGTCATCTTTATTTTCTTTTTCTCAAGTATAGCTATTTTCATTACCTATTGGCTTAGTGAACTGAAATTTACACAGTTTGCCGTTGAAAATGGAAGTAAGTCTAAAGAGAACCGTGATTTGCAGGCAGGAACAAGTGGATAAAACTTCATAAAATTTATTACTTTTATTGTGTGGTATTAATAAGCTTGCATGAGCGGAACTATCTTTAATTATACATAAATACTGTTTGGGCTAATATCAAACAGTCTTTGGAGCCTCCTTGCTATGTTAGGACATCCCCCGATGAAGCGCAAGGAGGCTTAATTGTTTCCAATATATAGCTTAGTACCTAAGTCTAACAAAATACTTTCATGGATGGATTATAATTTATTTTCTTAATTACTGGATATGCCGTAGCCAATCCTCCTTTATTAATTCTTTGTGTTCATTTTATGCCTCTGTATCTCCAAAAAGGGCGAATCCTAATAATTTGAAAAATTAAGCTTGCTGCCGTTTGCAATATGTGGGGAAATCGACTATAGTCGCCTAACTAAAGACAGCAATCCTCCGCCTCCACTTTCAATCTTAGCTTCAGGTCGATAATTCCCATCAATTTTTGGTTAACTCACCATTTTCATTACGATTGTAAGGCTGCCAAGGCGCTCTTTTTCTTACGATTAGTC
>NZ_JBALNB010000004.1:0-325814 GCF_036962345.1 Neobacillus vireti | reverse complement strand
ACTCACCCGTCCGCCGCTAACCATGAGGTGCAAGCACCTCAAGATTCGCTCGACTTGCATGTATTAGGCACGCCGCCAGCGTTCGTCCTGAGCCAGGATCAAACTCTCCAAGAAAGTTGATATAGCTCATTTGTTACGTTGGCTAGTTTCTATAGAAGAAACTAATATTTTTTGTTGACGTTCTTGTTTGTTTAGTTTTCAAAGAACAATACTTTTCGGAACAGGATGTTAGTATAACATCGCTTGTTTGTTCGTGTCAATTACTTTTTCGAAATATCTTTTCGTAATTGGCAACAAAAATTATTTTACTATGAATAAAATAATATGTCAACATTTTTTTCAAATTTCAAATAAAATCAATGGTTTGTTTCAGTTCCCCTATCGGGGAATTACTATACTACTATCTTTACGGATACAAATCAAGAGCATTATTCAAATACCATGTTTTACCACAACCCTTAATTCAAACCATCCCAAATGAAACCACATTCTTATTTTACCTAATGTACACATAAGTCTGTGGTATCATGCTTTAAAGTCCGGACCCACAAACTTTGTGATACCTAACAAAATTAATGGATTATTCTTTAATATTTTTATTGCCTCTTGATGCGATTCGCAGTAAACTTGTAGTAACTTAATTAAATTAATTAATTAAGCAGAAACCTTAAATATACGAATAAAAATTTACTTTTCATCTATATAGGAGGCATTATGAACACCACTCTCAATCTAATAAGCGAATTTCAATCTATTTTTGAAACACCTTTAACACCAAGAACTTTTTTTGCCCCAGGCAGGATTAACTTAATTGGTGAACATACGGATTATAACGGCGGTCATGTTTTCCCTGCTGCTATCTCCTATGGAACCTATGCACTAGCAAAGAAACGTGACGATCAAACTTTTCGTTTTTACAGTATGAATTTCCCTAAAATCGGTATCATCGAATGCAATTTACCAGATTTAGCTTTTAACGAGAACGATAATTGGGCGAATTACCCAAAGGGCATGATCCTCTTTATAAAAGAAGCTGGATATGATATTCAACAAGGTGCAGATGTTTTGTTTTATGGAAATATCCCAAATGGTGCAGGTCTCTCCTCCTCCGCATCCATTGAACTGGCAACAGGTGTTTTGTTAAATGGACTTTTTGATCTAAAACTAAATCGTATTCCTATGATTCAACTCGGACAAAAGGTTGAAAATGAATACATCGGTGTAAACAGCGGGATTATGGACCAATTTGCTATTGGGATGGGAAAAAAAGATCATGCTCTTCTTCTTAACTGTCAGACCTTAGAATACAAGTATGCACCCATCGTATTGGACAATTATGTGATTATGATTATGAATACAAATAAACAACGTACTTTAGCCGGTTCGAAGTATAATGAACGGCGTTCCCAATGTGAACAAGCGCTTAGTGACCTACAGTCGAAACTAGCAATTACTAGTTTAGGAGAATTAACACCATCACAATTCGACGAAAATAAGCACCTAATTCGTACTGAAATAAATCAAAAACGTGCAAAGCATGCAGTTTACGAAAATGCACGGACTCTAGAAGCATTAGAAAAACTTCAACAAGGTGATCTCAAGGGATTTGGCAAATTAATGAATGTTTCTCACCTATCCTTAAAGGATGATTATGAAGTGACGGGCCTTGAACTTGATACCCTTGTACAGGCAGCTTGGGAACATGACGGTGTCTTAGGAGCACGTATGACGGGAGCAGGATTTGGAGGTTGTGCGATTGCTGTTGTTGCGGAGGACCAAATAGATAATTTTAAGAAAAATATTAACAATATATATCGCGAAAAAGTTGGCTATGAGGCAACGTTCTACACCGCAGCCATTGGTGATGGCGCAAAAGAAATCTCTGAGGAGTGGTAAAGATGAGTGTACTCGTTTTAGGAGGAGCAGGTTATATCGGTTCACATGCTGTCTATCAATTAATCGACCAAGGAGAAGAGGTTGTGGTAATAGATAATCTTGAAACCGGTCACAAAGGGGCAGTCCATCCAAAGGCAGCTTTTTATGAAGGTGACATGCGTAATATTGATTTCCTTCGCTCCGTTTTTCAAAAAGAATCCATTGATGCGGTCATTCATTTTGGAGCCAATTCACTTGTCGGTGAATCGATGGAAAACCCGCTTAAATATTATGATAACAATGTGTACGGTACACAAGTTTTACTAAAAGCTATGGTGGAATTCGGTGTCAAAAAAATCGTTTTCTCTTCTACAGCAGCCACCTATGGAGAACCAGAAGCTGTTCCGATAACAGAATCAATGGCGACAAATCCAACCAGTACGTACGGTGAAACAAAGCTTGCAATGGAAAAGCTGATCAAGTGGACCGAGCAGGCGCACGGTATAAAATATGTTTCACTAAGATATTTTAATGTGGCTGGAGCGAGAGAAACAGGAGAAATCGGCGAAGACCACCGTCCTGAATCACATCTCATTCCGATTATCCTGCAAACAGCATTAGGACAGCGTCCACATATCATGATTTTTGGTGAAGATTATGATACAGCTGATGGAACGTGTATTCGTGATTATGTTCATGTAGAAGACCTAATCAATGCTCATCTGCTCGCTTTAGAATATTTGAATGAAGGCAATAGCAGTGATGTTTTCAACCTTGGAAGCAATCAAGGTTTCTCCGTTAAAGAAATGATTGATACTGCAAGAGATGTTACAGGCAAGGAAATTCCTGCTGTAATTGGTGAACGCAGAGCAGGCGACCCAAGCATATTAATTGCTTCCTCTGATAAGGCAAAACAAATATTAGGCTGGAATCCAACACGTACTTCCATTACTAAGATTATCAGTGACGCTTGGAATTGGCATTCCGCACATCCAGAAGGATATGGGAAGGAAGGGTGAACATGATTTACCAACTACTAAATGGACTTATTCAGAAAGCGTTGGAAGTGGAATTAATTGAAGCTGCTGATCAGATTTATGTTCGAAACCAGGTAATGAGCTTGCTAAAGCTTGAGGCTTTTCCTGATAAGGAAGTAGTACCAAGTGAGGATACAATCCCAAACCTCATTGAAAAAATTACTATTTATGCTGTTGAACAAGGTGTCATAGAAAACGTCTTTGATGATAAGGAAATTCTCGCAGCCAACATTATGAACTGCTTTGTCCCTAGACCTTCTGTTGTGAATGCTGTATTTAACCAAAAGCATCAGGACTCACCTCAAGCAGCAACGGATTATTTTTACAACCTAAGTAAAAACAATAATTACATTCAAATAAATCGGATTGCCAAAAACATCTCTTATAAGGTAGACACTGCTTACGGTGTCATGGATATTACCATTAATCTTTCCAAGCCGGAAAAAGACCCGGAGCAAATAAAACGCGAACGTGAAATGAAACAAACTGCTCATTATCCAAAATGCCTGTTATGTAAAGAAAACGAAGGCTACTCAGGGCGAACCGGTCATCCTGCACGTGCCAATCATAGGATTATCCATGTACCACTTTCAGGGCAAAGCTGGTTTTTGCAGTACTCTCCATATGTTTATTATAATGAACATTGTATTGTTTTTTCTGAGGAACATCGTGATATGAAGATTGATAGAAATGCGTTTGAGAGATTACTTGAATTCGCAGATAAATTCCCTCATTACTTCATTGGTTCAAATGCGGATTTACCTATTGTTGGAGGTTCTATTTTAAGTCATGACCATTATCAGGGCGGCTGCTATGAATTCGGCATGACGCGGGCAGAGGATGCCTTTACTTTTGAGTTGAAAAAATATCCAGAAATCCATGCAGCCGTTTTAAACTGGCCGATGTCTGTTATCCGTTTAAGGAGCAAAAACAAAGCCTCCCTGCTCGAGGCTGGTGATAATATATTGCAAACTTGGAAAGGCTATTCTGATGAACAAGCAGATGTTATTGCCTATACGGGCGAAACCCCGCATAATACAGTTACACCGATTGCCAGGAAACGAAATGGCAGCTTTGAATTGGACCTAGTACTTAGAAACAATCGGACAACAGATGAACATCCACTTGGGATTTTTCATCCCCATGCGGACGTACATCATATTAAGAAAGAAAACATCGGGTTAATTGAGGTTATGGGGCTTGCAGTTCTCCCGCCAAGACTATTAGATGAACTTGCTGAAATTAAAAGTTTTCTATTAGGCGAATCCGTTCATGTTGCAGAGTATCATCAGGAATGGGCAGACCAAATAAAAGCAGCATATGGCACACTTTCTGATTCAGAACAAGCGGAAACTATTTTACGCGAAGAACTAGGAAAGAAATTTGTAAGGGTACTGCAGGATGCAGGGGTATTAAAGGAACAGGAAGCATTTAATCGATTTATTAACACATTAAACAAACGGGTGGAAGTCAAATGAGAATAGAAAAAAAAGAGATTCACGAAAAATGGATAGAATACACGTTAACCAATGACGTCGGCATGAGTGTTAGTGTACTAGACCTCGGAGGAATTATTACCAAAATCATGGTTCCCGATCGCGATGGAAACATTGAAAATGTTGTTCTGGGTTATCGTAATTATGAAGATTATCAAGCAAATCCGAATTATTTTGGTGCTATTATTGGCCGGGTTGCAGGCAGAATTCAAGGTGCCTCCTTTAATCTGAATGGAGAAACGTATAAATTAGCTGCAAATGATGGAGAAAACCATTTGCATGGCGGTCCTCGCGGGCTTCATCAACTAGTTTGGGAAGCAAGCACCTTTGAATCTGATGAAGAAGTTGGATTAACTCTTAGCCATAGAAGCGTTGATTTGGACAGTGGATATCCTGGAAATGTAGAAATAAAGGTCACTTATACGCTAAATAACCAAAATCAACTCATCCTTGATTATGCAGCAAAAAGTGATCAAACTACCCCGCTTACACTGACAAACCATTCTTATTTTAATCTAAGCGGCAATTTAAAAAATACGGTTCACAATCATCAAGTAACGATTGATAGCAGCAAGTTCGTTGAGCTGGATTCAAACCTTATTCCCACTGGTATGCTGCTAAATGTTTCAGAGACATCATTTGATTTCCGCAGCGGACGTGCACTTGAAGAAGGGTTTAACAATGACTTCGAGCAAAATAAAGTCGCCGGAAGCGGGTATGATCATTATTTTATTTTTGACAATGCCCAGGAACATCAAGCAAACCTGCTAGACCCTGATAGCGGCCGCGTCATGCTCGTGAATACAAATGAACCTGGAATGGTCATGTATACATCAAACACTATGGAGGAAGGTCTGAAATTAGCAGAAGGATCCTCCCGTAAACACCTAGGCGTTTGTTTCGAAACTCAAGCATCACCTGCCTCCTTGCATCACGAAGGATTTCCGACGGTGATTCTAAATGCAGGAGAAGATTATAACAAACAAACTATTTTTACCTTTCTAATAGAAGACTAAAAATAAAAAAGGCAAACCTCGCCATAGTAATTGGCGAGGTTCTTTATTAGGGATACCGAAACCTTAATAAATATTTTAACGGTATTTATTGTGAATAGGGATAAATAAATCTTCATCTGTATTTCTAACAACTGAAAAATTATCTACATTATAATGACCGTGAAGAGTTGCATTGTGATGAAGAACTATTTGTTCTGCCGATAAAGTTTTCGAGTCTGAGGTAGAATGTCCATCTCCAACTAATGTTACATCAAAATGATTGATTGTTGCTGTTCTAACAGCTGTATCAATACAATGTTCTGTCTTACATCCCATTATTACAAGATGTTCTACATTGTTTGTATTTAAATGTTCGAGTAATGGAGTGCCATAAAACGAATTTGTGGCAGCTTTATCAAATATGGTAGCAGTGGGTGGTACTCTAATATCTTTATGTATCTGAAATCCAGGTCCCTTACCATTCGCAACATCTAGATCCCTTATAAAAACAATGGGGATACTATTATTTATCGCCTTTTCAATTACTGTGTTAATGTTATTGATGATTTTTTCTTTTTCAAAAACTCCTTGTTCTTCATTATTACCTTCCATTAAGTCCTGTTGAGCATCAATGATTAATAATGTTTGTTCCAAATATTTCTCCTCCTTTAACAGTTACCTGTTAGCACATCAACCAATTTCTATATATATTTTCGCCAGAGTTTACTAATACCATATTTTCTCATCTAAACACACCCCCCTGACGAAAAAGGGATCAGCCTATTTCTTTTATAGGGTTAAATAACTCTACCAACAGCAGGGACACCGCACCTAGCAATGTGGCATCATCACCAAGCTGCGTGACAGTAACTTCCGTATTTCTTGCCTCTGAAGTCAAGACTCTTTGCTGAATGGTTTCAAGAATGGCAGGCATAATGAATTCCTCACTCTTCATAACCCCTCCGCCTAAAACTATTTTTTGCGGATTTAGTAAGTGAATTAAGTTTGTTAATCCGACACCGATAATCGTACCGGTATCATGAAGAAGGGCTCTGTATAAGGGATTACCCTTTTGTGCCAATTCAAATACTTCTTTTCCTGTCAGGATTCCCTTGCTCTCATTTCCCTGTCTTTCTGCCCTTTCAGCAATCGCCGCTCCACTTACGAAGGTTTGAAAACAACCACGATTTCCACACTCACAAGTACTGCCGTTCATATCAATCGTCATATGACCAAATTCTCCTGCAATTCCCTGAGCACCATGATACAATTTTCCGTTCATGACAACTCCGGCACCGACACCACGGCCTATATTGACAGCAACCATACTTTCCGTTTCACCATGACCGCCAAACCATGATTCACCAAGCGCCATCGCCCGGGCGTCATTTTCAACCTTAATCGTTAGATTAAATTCCTCCTCCAATGCCTCTTTGATGGGAATATTTCTTAAGTTTAATATTGGGGCAACCAGAGAAGTTCCGGTTTCAACATCCACAACGCCGTGCATGGCAATACCGATACCAATGATTTTGTCATGGCTGATTTCAGTTGATTTTAAAATGGTATATATATTCTCTTTTAAAATTGAAAGGAATACCTCATTCGTTATTGGTTTTTTTATAGGGCTAGAAGTCCGTTGCAAAATTTCACCCGATAAATCCGTTAGAACACCTTTGATCGTTTCTGGCCCGGCATCAATCCCAATGACGTAAAGTGAACTGTGATTGATATGTAACATCGTTGGCTTCCGCCCGCCGCTTGAATGTCCCAAAGTACTCTCTCTTACCAACCCCTCTTCAATCAATTCCTTTACAATCGTACTGACGGTCGGGGGAGTAAGACTCGTTTCTTTGGCAATTTGTGCCCTGGATATTGGTTCTGAGGTACGAATCTTATTTAAGATAATTGATTTATTAACGGATTTCATCAATTGAAAAGTGCCACGCTGCTGCATAAAAAATCCCCCATCTAACGGTTTCATATCTGTATAGTATAACATAGTTAGTTAATTTAATTAATATATTCAGAATGATTAAAAGAGACTCGATAAACGAAAAAAATAGGCTGCGTCACTTTCAAGTTTGGCAGCCTATTTTTTATGAATGTAAAGGGAATTTTATTGAGTGCTTGTTCACTTCACTAGGTCTGGAGTTACCGTAATTTGAATTTTGTTGCTTGCTCGGTCACTCCACTAGGGACAAGCCACATCACCAACAATAAGTCGCGTATCCTAGATCATCAAAATCTCCCGAATATCTTCCTCCGTTAAGGTAGAATTCCCTTTCTCGCTCGGATCAATAATTTCTTCTATTAATTCTCTCTTTTTCTCCTGCAGCTCATTCATTTTTTCTTCGATTGTCCCTCGGGTAACCATTTTGATGACTTGCACAATATTGGTTTGGCCCATTCGGTGTGCCCGGTCGGCTGCTTGTTCTTCAACTGCCGGGTTCCACCAAAGATCATAAAGGATGACCGTGTCCGCACCTGTTAGATTGAGACCAGTCCCACCCGCCTTCAGGGATATGAGGAAAAGGTTCCGTTCGCCAGCATTAAATCGATTGGTAAGTTCTAAACGTTCTTCTGATGGGGTTTGTCCATCAAGATAGAAAAATGGTAACCCTTGGACAGCCATTTCCCGTCCAATCAGCTCCAGCATTTTCGTAAACTGGGAAAAAATCAACACCCTCCTGCCCGCTTGCTTTGATTCTTCTATAATCTGCAGCAGCTGATCAAATTTTGCTGAACTCCCCTTATAGCCATTTACGAACAATAACGGGTGACAGCAGATTTGCCGCAGCCTCGTTAAACCAGCAAGGATTTTAATTTTATTTTTTCGAAGAGTGTCTTTATCTAGATGTTTTAGGGTGTCATGCCGCAGTTTTGCTAAATAAGCCGCATAGAGCTTCTTCTGTTCTGGCAGTAGCTCGACTAAATCAATCGATTCAATTTTTTCTGGGAGTTCAAGAAGCACATCTTCCTTCAACCTTCGCAGTAAAAATGGCCGGACCCTCCTTGCAATCTTCTTTCGTGTTAAATGACTGTATTCCTTAAGTCCTTGAAAAAGTTCCGGAAATATAACATGAAAAATAGACCACAGCTCTTCCAACGAATTCTCTACTGGTGTTCCTGTAAGGGCAAATCGGTGGTCGGCCTTGATTCTCTTCACCGCTCTTGCCGTTTGTGTAATCGGGTTTTTAAAGGCCTGTGCTTCGTCAAAAAACACGGTGTGATAAGTTTGTTTCTCGAACCAAGCAATATCCTTTCGCAGCAATGGATAAGAGGTAATGACGACGTCTGCCACTCCCTCTTCCTTCTGTTTTACCTGCCTCTCTTCTCTACTTCCATCGACAATGACAGCTCGTAAAACAGGAGCAAATTTCTTTATTTCACTAAGCCAGTTATAGGTCAGTGAAGATGGACAGACAATGAGAATCGGAAGCTTTCTTTTTCGAATGATTTGCAGCTCCGAAAGAATAAAGGCAATACTTTGCACGGTTTTCCCAAGCCCCATATCATCTGCTAGAATTCCACCAAATCCATAGCTGGCAAGTGTTTTCATCCATTTATAACCATGAACTTGATAGTCTCTCAAAGCCGGTGCTAACAATTCAGGGACCTCAAATTCCATCCTCCCCGGATTACCTATTGTTTCTAGAAACTGACGGAACGACTCCTCTAAAGTAAACGTATCATTGTCTTCAACAGAGTCAATCAGCTTCATTCCGCGAACAATGGGCATGTTCAAACCTGCTTCTAAATCCTCAGCCTGAACGGGAACTGCCTGTAGAAACCGGTTGATTTCCTCAAACTCTCTTGTTTCCAATGAAAGAAGGGAACCATTCCGGAGGCGGTAATATTTGCGTTTTTCCTCAAGCGCGGCCAAAACCTCTTTTATCTGTTTCTCCGGGATTCCATCCATTTCAAATTTGAATTCGAGCCAATTGGTCCGCTCTTTTTTTACCTTTACCCGTATCTTCGGAATAGTATTTTCTCTAAAAATCCTGTTTCGTACAGACGTGGTCGCATAAATTTGTACCAGCTTTTGCAGTTTGGGCACCACATGATACAAAAAATCATACTCCAGCTCCTCGTTATGTAAATAATAACCGCTGTCTGTATGCGCAAACGCGCTCTCCTCCATCAGTGCCAGGATTTGATTTTCCTTTTCCAGATCCCTGATTAGTATGGGGCCCTTTTTCTGCTCCCTTGGGTTATCCAATGGGTTTATCACGATATTTTCATAATGAAACTCTAAACCAGCTAACAGCCGATTTTTAACACGATCCAAGTAAAGCTTGGCAATCAAAGGCGTCTTCTTATATCTGTCAGTTACGTTATAAGGCAGTTCCACCTCACCTAGCTTTTTTAAACCAGGGACCACTTTTTCTAAAAAATAATCCATTTGGTCATGGGGTATCTCGATTTGATTGGTATTTGAATTATCTAACATCCTTTTTAGGCCAGCCAATCGTTTGCAGTCACTTTCTTGCATTCGAATGAATTTACCCTTATATAGAACAAAGTGGTAGGATTCCAAAACAAGTAGATGGTTCAACCCTTTGATTCTCAGGTGATAGCCTTTGGTTCCCGATGTCGCAAAGACAAACTTTAATGGAAGTAATTTTTCTGTTAGATCAAGACCTGTATATGTTTCCCCTTCAAATTCAACGTTTACAGCTGGTGATTTTACCAATAAAGGAAGCAGCTGCTCCCAGGAAGATGGTGGAATAAGCAGCTGGTCAGATGTAAAAGTATTCTCTAAGGTTTCTGGCATTGCACTGACATAAGCCTTTTCATCTTGGAGCACGGTGCTGAGCTGCATAATCACATCATTTGTTTCTTTTTGAAAACAATGCTGGTTTGGATCGAAGGTGAAAGTGTCAGCAAGAATACTAGAATGCCCTTCTTTAATCCCAATAAGGAAATCTCGAATATTATTGACTTTTACATAGTCAATTTCCATTTGAATTCCAAGTAATTCGATGCCTTTTCGAATTTCCACTGGCTTACATAAAAACGCTGCTCCAAGTACTTTTCTATTCTCAAAATGAAGCTGATGACCGCTTGAACGTTTAGGCTGGTCGGTAAAAATGGTGAGCAGTCCTTTGGTCAGCTCTTGTTTGGCTGCTGAATCCATTTGACTTCCAGTCGTCACGACTGGCGTTGTGCCTTGCTGTTGATGTTCATAAAGCGCCAGTAATACCGCCGCGATATGCTGACATTCTGTTTTCACCGACATGAGTGTTGGACAGCTGCATGACGTCCGAAGGGTTCCAGTCTCTTCTATATTTACAGTGACATAAAAATCTTCCGTTCCCTTGACACTTGCCACACAACGAATAGGACTATAATAATCAAAAGAAACCTTTCCCGCTCTATAAAAAGAATCCCCTCGTTTAAAGGAGACAGTTCCGCACATTTCTTTAATCTGTTTATGAGTGATAGTAGTATTCAAATGTCCCGCTCCTCTCCAAGGGATATATTAATCAATAAAAAGTGACTGTCCACCCCAGGCGTACAGTTGTACACCGACGGTGCCTGTCACCAATATTTTTTCACTATTATTTTTCGCCGCTATATTTCCTTACTCCACATATTGTACATTAAGTTCGGATGGGGCGTTGATTTTTAGGTCTTTGGGAACTTTTAGGTAAAGGATGCTGGTTCCTTCATAGAAGTTATGGGAATGGCTGAAGCCGCCCTTTCCTGTAAATTGGCTAATTGGGAATGCTTGTTGGAATTGGGTGAATTTTAGTTCTAATTTTTCTGGATTCTCTATCCTCATCGTATTATTCTCAATCTTCATTCGAAGTGGTTTTTCTAAATCCGAGATGTCCATTCCATTAACACTGGACCCCGATTTAAAGTAGACCGCATCAATTCCGCCATCATTCACTGTTTTTCTTTTTACAATGATCGACGTTTCGATATATTCTTCATTTGGAGAAATTATTGCAAGTTGTTGATTTTGATACTCCAGATTCCATGTCTTTTTGATATAGTTACTATCCACCTTATCAATATTCCCCGCAAGTGCTGTCTCGTATAACTCGATACCCGCACGGTCTAGATTATTTACATCAATGGCTTTGTCAATTTTTTCGTCCTCCGGCAGCAAGGGACTTAAGCCAGCACAGATGACCAGGATGGCTAAATATCCACCAAAAAGCCAGCGAATTGGCTTACCAAAGAAGTAATTCTTCCTACCGCTGCTCTTCGACATTCTTACTATGGCAATTATGATAATTAAGATGATTAATAGAGGCAAAATAGAAACCATCTACCTCACCTCCAATCGATTCGATAGCAGCATCGAGCTAGAAAAAAGCAGAGTAACCAAAATTACTATTTTTATAAAAAATAAAGCGAAGGATGACTCCATAAAAATAAATTTAATCATATCTTGAAAAAATCCCCCATCCATACTTCCCGCTCCAAGCACAATCATTCCAATGAATACACCCGGTACCAAAACAACAAATAACCTATTAAGCTGGACAAGGGTTCCAATAAAATAACCGATTGCAGTACCAAGTAAAACATAGAGAATGGTAGCACCAAAACCAATAATCATTTCAGATGCAGCAATGGGACTCGATAGATATTCAGCTCGCTCCAATACATACATCAATACTTTCATTACATAAGTGGACATGATGGCCGTTATGCCACCAATGATACTAGCAGTCAACAAGAACAACATATTAGAAAAATTACTGCTTTTTCTATTTGTAATAAATACAAAATCATCATTTCTATATGCCTGAGTAGTGATAAGAATAGCAGAAATAATCGCCCAAACAATCGTGAAAGCAATCACTATATCTGCAGAATAAAAATGGACATTCACTCCAAGCGTATTACTGCCTCCTCCTGACATCCCAACACCGTTAAAGGAGAAAAGTATTCCTAACATCTGAATAAAGACCAGGGACATAAACACCTGAATATATGCCCGAAGCTTATAGATATATTGCTTTTTAACAATATCAAACATACTAATCTTAGATAAAGACATCATCGATTCCCCCTTTCGTTTTACTTGTTACATACACACATACATCACTTGAAGAAACCGGCATAAAGGTAAGCCCTGCGCCTTGTGACTGAAGCTTTTCATACTCAGTAAAATCATTTCTGACCACTGCATACATACGATCTGGACCGATGGTTTTTAAATGGATGACCTCTCTATCCTGTATCCATTCTTTCACATGCGCAGTCAATCCCTGTACGCCAATCGCCCAGCCTTTTAAATCTGCCATTGGCATATGAAGATATTCTTTCCCATCTTTTAACAGCAAGATGTCTTCTACTAAATCCTCAATCTCATTTAAGTGATGGCTAGAGAGTAAAATGGTTCGGGGATAAGCAAGGTAATCTTTTAACATAGCCCGATAAAAATCTTTTCTTACTGCCGCATCCATCCCGGTTGTCGGCTCATCAAACATGGTTATGGCACATCGAGCAGACAAACCTACGATTATATTAAACGTGCTTTTCATCCCCTTTGAAAGATCGTTATACTGTTGGGTTGGATGAAAGGAAAAGTAGTCAAAAAGACGAATAGCAAGCTCGTGGTCCCAATTTTCATAAAAGGTTGCTGCCACATTTAATATTTCTTTTAACGTTAATGCGGTTGGAAAATTCATTTGATCATTTATATAAATAACATTGGCAGAAACAAAGAGATTGTTAAACGGCTTTTCGGAAAAAACCTCCACTTCTCCTGCTGTTTCTCTCATAAAGCCGGCAATGATTTTTAGAAGCGTTGTTTTCCCCGCACCATTTCGTCCTATTAAACCGGTAATCTTATTTTCCTCTATGGTAAATGAAAGATGATCAAGTGCTTTTGTTCCCTTATAAACCTTGGTCAGTCCTCTGCAATTAACGACGTTCATTTCCCCGCCTCCCCTGTTTTTACATTGCGAATCATTTGGATCAATTCCTCTTTGCTTACATCTAACCGTTCCGCTTCCATTACTATTTCAACGACTAATCGCTTTAGGGTTTGATCCTTTCGTTTATTCGTGATGATTTCTTTCGCATTACTTGCCACAAACATTCCAAGTCCACGTTTTTTATATAAAATGTTCTCCTCGACCAGCAGCGTTAATCCCTTGGCTGCCGTAGCGGGATTAATCGTAAACATTTCTGCAAGCTGATACTGGGAGTAAATTTTTTGATCACTTTCAAAATTTCCGTTCAGAATCTCTCTCTCCAGCCACTCTGAAATTTGCAGATAGATCGGTTTTGTTCCGTCCATATTAAGAATCAACCCAATTCCTCCTTTCTGATATAGTACATTACTGTTGTAATGTACTATATCACTATTTCCGTCGGGAAACAACAAATATTGAATATTTTCCCAGTTATTAATAAACAAAAAAAAGAAGACAGCTGCAAACTGTCTTCCGTTCTATTAAGCTGCCTTATTTTTGTTATAAATATCAAACGCAACAGCCGCTAGTAAAACAAGTCCTTTAATGGCTTGCTGCCAGTCGATACCTAAGCCAATTAAGGACATACCATTGTTCATAACACCCATTACAAGACCACCGATAATCGCACCGGGAACAGTACCGATACCGCCATACGCGGAGGCGCCTCCAATGAAACATGCTGCAATGGCATCTAATTCAAATAGGTTACCCGCCTTCGGAGTTGCAGCATTCAGACGTGCAGCAAAGATTAACCCCGATAACGCTGATAGTACACCCATATTAACGAATACCCAGAATGTAACTCTCTTGGTCTTTACACCTGAAAGCAGCGCTGCTTTTTCGTTTCCGCCAATTGCATAAATATGGCGGCCAATAATGGTCTTTCTCATAACGAATGTATAAACAAGAATTAATACTGCTAAGATAATTAAAATATTGGGGATACCATTATAAGTCGCAAGCACATATGAAAATACCAGAAGAATAGCTACCAAAACTGCTAGTTTTGCAACAAATACACTTGTTGGAGAAACATCAAATTGATATTTCATTTGAGTTCTTCTATTCTTCAATTCTGTAAAAATTAAAATAACCGATAATAGGACACCAATCACAATGGTTAAAAGATGGGTTTCTCCTCCTCCAAATAAATCCGGAATAAAGCCTGAACTCATACCTTGAAATGACTTTGGAAATGGTGCAATCGATTGTCCCTGCAAGACAACCATTGTTAAACCTCTGAACAATAACATCCCAGCGAGAGTAACAATAAAGGCTGGTATTTTAACATAAGCAATCCAAAATCCCTGCCAAGCTCCGATGACCGCTCCAATTAATAATGAAATAATGATAGCAAGGGGTGTTGAGACATGATAGGTAACAATTAATATTCCAGCTATGGCCCCGACAAAGGCTGCAATCGATCCTACAGAAAGATCAATATGACCTGTAATAATGACTAATACCATACCAATTGCTAACACTAAAATGTAACTGTTTTGTAGAATTAAGTTTGTTATATTTAAAGGCTTTAAAAGTATGCCCTCCGTTAAGATTTGAAAGAGCAGCATAATAAAAACTAATGCAATAATCATACTTGATGATCTTAAATTTTTCTTCGCCATGCTTACTAGCGTTTGCATTTTTTTACCCCCTCGTCTTCGTCATATATTTCATAAGATTTTCTTGAGTGGCATCTTTTCTGTCTACTTCTCCAGTGATTCTGCCTTCACTCATTACATAGATTCGATCACAAATCCCTAAAATTTCCGGAAGCTCAGAAGAAATCACTAAAACACCTTTGCCTTCATTTGCTAATTGATTAATGATGGTATAGATATCAAACTTGGCTCCAACATCAATTCCACGGGTAGGTTCGTCCAAAATTAAGATTTCAGGATTAGAAAAAATCCACTTACTTAATACAACTTTTTGTTGGTTCCCCCCACTTAGGTTCCCAGCAGATTGCCAAATGCTCGGTGTTTTGATATTTAATTTTTGACGAAATTTTTCCGTTTCAATAATTTCTTGATTTTCGTTAATGACATTATTTTTAGAGATAGAAAACAAACTTGGAAGTGAGATATTTTTTCTAATATCATCCATTAAAATTAAACCGTTTCCTTTTCGGTCTTCCGATACATAGGCCAGCCCTTTTTTTATCGCCTGGTCGACACTTTTAAACTGAACTTCCGCACCATTCAAGTAGATGTTCCCGCTAATCTTCTGCCCATATGTTTTACCAAAAAGGCTCATGGCAAGTTCTGTTCTTCCGGCACCCATTAAACCAGCGATTCCAACGATCTCGCCTTTTTTAATTTTAAAATTAATATCATCCAGCACTTTGCGCTCACTATGCAAAGGATGATAAACATTCCAGTTTTTCACTTCAAAAATAACGTCTCCAATTTTAGGCTCTCTTTTTGGATAACGATTGGTTAAGTCACGCCCAACCATACCTTTAATGACACGTTCTTCTGTAATGTTTTCACCATGAACATCTAACGTTTCAATTGTTTGTCCGTCACGAAGGATTGTAATTGAATCCGCTACTTTTAAAATTTCATTCAATTTATGTGAAATAATGATAGCTGTAATTCCCTGCTTTTTTAATTCTAGTAATAAATTCAAGAGATTCTCACTATCATTTTCGTTTAATGCCGCAGTCGGTTCATCCAAAATTAGTAATTTTACTCGTTTAGATAGTGCTTTTGCAATTTCTACTAATTGCTGCTTACCAACACCAATATCGGTTATTTTTGTGTGAGGGTTTTCAGACAAACCTACTTTTGCTAATAGTTCTTTTGTTTTAAGAGTCGTTTCGTTCCAATTGATAATACCTTTTTTTGCCTGTTCATTACCTAGAAAAATATTTTCTGCTATTGATAAATCCGGTATTAATGCTAATTCTTGATGAATAATAACAATTCCTAAATCTTCACTTTGCTTGATATCCTTAAACTCGCAAATCTTTTCTTCAAAAAGAATATCCCCACTATACGTTCCAATCGGGTATACTCCACTTAATACCTTCATTAAAGTTGATTTTCCTGCACCATTTTCGCCCATTAGTGCATGAATTTCCCCTTTTTTCACTTGCAAATTAACATTCTCAAGTGCTTTAACGCCCGGAAACTCTTTTGTTATACTCTTCATTTCTAATATAATCTCCGACATTCTAACACCACACTTTCATAATGTAATAAATGAGGGCTCTTTTCTTGGAAAGAAAAGAGCTTGCAACTAGATTCACAAGCGGAAAATAACTATTCCCGCGTTAAAATCGTCTTTAAGATTTTAACAACCATCGTTACGAAAACTGCATAAATGATTTAGTGGTCTTATGAAAAAACCACTAAATCATTTTCTAGGATTCTCTATTTAAGATCGTCTTCGCTCCAATAACCGCCATCAACTAATACAGATTTATAGTTTTCGATATCAACAGATACAGGCTCTAATAGATAAGAAGGAACGACTTTCTTTCCATTGTCATATGTTTCTGTATCATTCACTTCCGCTTTTTCACCTTTTAATACCGCAACTGCCATTTCTACTGCTTTCTTAGCTAGTTCACGAGTATCTTTAAATACTGTTTGTGTTTGCTCTCCAGCAATAATTGATTTAACAGATGCTAATTCTGCATCTTGTCCTGTAATTATTGGAAGCGGCTGGCTGGCAGAACCGTAACCGATTCCTTTTAATGAGGAGATAATTCCGATACTAATACCATCGTATGGTGATAGAACTACGTCCACCCTTTCAGAAGCATAGTTAGCACTTAATAGGTTATCCATTCTGGATTGAGCAGTAGCCCCATCCCATCTTAAAGTGGCAGCTTGTTCGAATGAAGTTTGTTTACTCTTTACGACTAATTTTCCAGATTTAATATATGGCTGTAAAACTGACATTGCACCATCAAAGAAGAAGTATGCATTATTGTCATCCGGTGAACCTGCAAATAATTCAATGTTGAATGGGCCTTTTCCATCTTTTAATCCTAATTTTTCTTCAATGTAAGTACCTTGTTGTACACCGACTTTAAAGTTATCAAAAGTTGCATAGTATTCAACGTGCTCTGTGTTTTTGATTAAACGATCATAGGCAATTACTTTAATTTTCTCATCGTTAGCTTTTGATAAAACGTCTGTTAGTGCTTCACCATCGATAGAAGCAACCACTAGTACGTCGACACCCTTTGTGATCATGTTTTCAATTTGGGAGACTTGGTTTTCAACAACATCTTCTGCATATTGTAAATCTGTTTTATATCCTAATTTTTCAAACTCCTTTACCATGTTGTCTCCATCATGTACCCATCTTTCAGAGGACTTTGTCGGCATTGCAATTCCTACATAACCTTTTTCAGCGTCACCAGAAGATTCTTTACTTCCGCATGCAGCAAGTATGAACATCATGGTTAACAACAAGATTAATGAGAGCATTTTCTTCATTAGTCTTCCACTTCCCTTTTAAGTAGTTTTTATGAGTCAGGGTGTTTTCCTGTCTCTAAAAAATAATAACAGTACATCCAAATCCAGTCTTTTCAATAAAATGACTATTTTTATAAAAAATTAACATTTTTTAAACGCTTACATTTTAAACGCAAAAAAGAGCTACTAAAAAATAGTAACTCTTGTGGAAAAGTTAAAATAATGGCAGCTCATTATTTTTCAATAGACTGCAGCGTTAATCCTTTACGATATTGGTTCGGAGACACCCCTACAAATTTCTTAAATGCCGTACTAAAATAATGCTGAGATGCATACCCTGTCTGCTCTGCAATCTCAACCATATGCAGATCCGTTGTATATAATAGTTTAATAGCTTTCTCGATTCTCTTTTGGGTAACTAAACCGACAAAGGATGTCCCCAGCTCTTGTTTAATCGTCCTGCTTAAATAGACAGGTGATACTTGTAACAGCTGGGCAACCATTTCTAATGTAAAATCAGGATTTGTAAACGATTCAGTAATAATATTTTTCGCCCTTCTTACGATAGGAGAAACAGGAACTTCAGCATATACTTTCTTTAAACAGCTTTCATAAACAAAAGGAACATTATCAAAATCCCCTGTGACTGTTTCCGTATGAATTGTAACCGATACGTCTAGATAGTTTTGAATGTTCTTTTCGAGTGTTAAAAATAATTCATCGTACTCATGTCCCCATAATAGGATAAAAAGTAACCCAGAAGAGGGGTCACCAAAAACGAGCCTTGGTTCCTTTTCAAATATTTCTAACACAATGTTCTTTACCCCAAATAGGATTAATTCTTTATCCGACTCTGTTATAAGCTGCTGTTTACTTTCAAATTCCTGACTTCGGATACAAGCTAGCAAATTGGGCCTTTCCTCGGGGAGTCCCCAAAATTGCAACTGTTCCTTGATCTTTTCTCCTGTAAAGCTCCTAGCTATCCAGTTTCTGCAAAACTGCTCTTGAATAATAAACGTATTTTGTACTATTTGATTAGAAGCAACCTTTAAAAACTTCCTTTGAGCAGCCAAAGATTTAAGTGCTTCACCTATTTTTTCAAGGATATCCGTTAAATTATCGGGTTTAATAGGCTTTAAAATATAATCATCCACTTGTAGCCGTAATGCCTCCTGAGCGTACCGAAATTCATCATATCCAGAAATAACTACTACTCTACAATGCGGCAGGCTTTTGCGAATATTTTTAATTAATGTTAATCCATTCATAATTGGCATATTTAAGTCAGCTAAAAGAATATCAATTTCATATTTTAGCGCTAATTCTAAAGCTTCTTCCCCATCTTCTGCTTCTGCTGCAACCTCCATTCCAATTTCATTCCATTGAATCGAATATCGAATGCCTTCTCTAATTATCGGCTCATCATCCGCAATTAAAACCTTTAAATACTCCTGCAAATATAACACCCCATTATGTCCATTGTTGTCATTGCTCGGTATTTATTGGAAGTAGAATTTTTACCATTGTACCTCTTCCCTGGACACTTTCAACACTTATTCCATACGGGTCCCCAAAGGTTAATTTAATTCTGGCTTGTACATTCATGACTCCGTAACCGATAGCTTCCCGATTTCTTGTTTCTTCAAGACTATCAAAAGAAACAGCCAAACTTTCATTTAATCTGCAAAGTCTTTCCTCGGGTATTCCTACACCATCATCTTTTACATAAATGACTAAATTCCCTTCAGCTACTTCACTAGTAATAGTAATATATCCAGGTCCTCGCCGTTCCTTAATCCCATGATAAATTGCATTTTCCACAATAGGCTGCAGCACTAGTTTTACAACTTTTATATTGTTTAGTTCAGGATTTATTGAAATACTATAATTCAATTTATCCTTATATCTTGCTGTCTGAATTTTAAGATAACTATAAATATGTTCAATTTCATTTTCTAATGAAATGATGTCATTTCCTTTGCTTAGTCCAATTCTAAAAAGCTGTGATAAAGATTCCACTAGTTCCGCAACATCCAATGCCCCTTTTTTCCGAGACATCCAATTAATCGTATCGAGCGTATTATACAAAAAGTGTGGTTTAATATGCGCTTGAAGTGCCTGTAATTCTGCCTCCCGCTTTTGCCGGCCCTGAATTTGCATTAAGGAAATAAGCTTGTTAATTTGTTCAATCATCGTATTAAAGCTTCTTCCTAACATACCAATTTCATCCGCACGATTACCCCTATAACGAGTTGATAAATCTCCTGATTCTACCTTTTTCATAATTCTATTTAATTGATTTATAGGCCTAGACATCGAATAAGACAAATAATAGGAGGCACCAATACCAAATGCAAAAACAATAAATAAAAAGCTAATAACATAAAAGTTAACTTGTCGAACCTCCATAACAGATTCCGTTGTAGAAAATACCCCGATTGTCGTCCAATTCGTAAAAGGAGACTTCCTATAAATAAACTGCATGTTTTTCCCATCTATTTTTTTTGAGAATGAGTTTGGTGAGTCTTCTTTAAACCAATTTAGCTGAATCCTATCTACTAGCGATTCCTGCGGGGAATAAATGACCTCACCCTCATCATCAATAACCATCAAATAACCTGATTTACCTAAACGAACATCCTCAATTATTTCCGAGATTACTCGTAATTTTAAATCGATTAAGACGACACCAATCACCTTTTCCGTTTCAGGATCTACTATTGCTCGTGCACCTGCAACAATTTCATTATCTGTATAATTGATATGAGATTTCAAGCTTCTGTCTGCAGGATGGCCAATAAATTTAAAAATGCCTTTATTCTCTACTGCGTCTTGATACCATCTTTCTTCCGTCAGTGATTTGATATTTCTGGGATACAACTCGTTACTAAGATACTTACCTTCATTATTTACCACAAGGATTCCTGCAATTTCAGGATTAACCGTTGTGAAACCTTGCAAGAATTTCTTAAGTTGATAATTATCATTTGAACCCTGATATTCCTCACCTTGTAGAAAACGAATAATATCTGGATTGAAAGAGATTAAATAAGAGACATCCTGCATAGTTTCTCCGTAAGATTCTAGTGACTTATTTGCCTGCCCAATTAATTGGAGTGTATGCTCAGATGCTTGTTTTTCAATAATTTTATCTACTGCGATACTTACTAAGGAACCAAAACCTATAGAAGGGAGAATACTAATTACAAGTAATAGCACAATTATTTTGGAACGAATTGGTAAATCATTTATTTCAAATGATTTTACTTTTTTCAACATTATCACTCTTTTCTAAGTTGCCTTACTTCGCATAATAGCTGTCAACATTCTCTTTTGTCACAACTGTTATACCCGTGTCCATTTTCGGTGGTGATTGATTATTGGCTATGGACTGGGCACTTTTCGGTTCAATTAGTCGATGTTTAAGTTCAAACAAATATTGTAATGACCAAAAACCCATATTCCAGGTCCCCTGAGCTATTGTGGCGGATATGGCTCCTTCTTTCACCATATCTAAAGTTTGTTTATCCGTATCGAAACCAATAATTGTTACTTGTTTGTCTAAATTTAGAGTTTTCGTTGCTTTAGCAACCCCAACACCGCCATTTGCCTCTGTTACAAACACACCTTTTAAATCAGGATGTTCTTTTAAAATATCAACCGCCAAATTTCCTGAAACTAACTCATCACCTTTTCCGTCTTCAATCGCTACCACTTCAATATTAGGGTACTGCTTCTCCACGGTCTCTTGAAATCCCCTCGTGCGATCCATGTGATTTTGTTGATTTGGTAAGGAGATCACGGCGACCTTACCACTATTGTCTATTAAATCAGCCATTTTATGAGCTACTGTAACACCTGCATTATAATTATCAGTTCCTAAAAAGGAATAAGCTCTACTGTCGGGTGCATCAGAGTCAAACATGACAACAGGAATCCCTGTATTAATAGCTTTGTCAATGGTTGCACTTAGCGCATCTGGGTGCATCGAAGAGATTGCAATCCCTGATGGTTTCCTAGCTATTACCTGTTCAAGAACTGTGATTTGCTCATTCACGTCATATTGTGTTGCTCCTCGATATTCTACGGATACATTTAGTCCTTGTGCAGCATCCTCAAATCCTTTAACGACATTTTTCCAATAATCAATTCCAACTAGGAATGTAACCATGACATATTTTTCATCTATATCCCCCTGTAGTCCTTCCCCTTTCCAATTAGAACTTGCAGTCAATTCCTGTGATTGATAGTTTACTAAATATATAAGAAAGGCACTGATTAAAATAACATAA
Organism: Neobacillus vireti; assembly: GCF_036962345.1. GTDB lineage: Bacteria > Bacillota > Bacilli > Bacillales > Cytobacillaceae > Neobacillus > Neobacillus vireti_A. The sequence continues at coordinate 303,740 of NZ_JBALNB010000004.1, read as the reverse complement.
ACGAAAATAAGCTTTTTCACTTGAAACCCCTTTCAAAAAACTATATTTAAAGGATTTAGCAAAATCTATTATACAATGTTTCCTGCCATTTGCGATTAGTATATTATTGAAATGTTGCAACTTGGTGTTATATTTTGATTATTCCCAAATAAAAAAGAGACATTAGGTTACCCCAAGTCTCTTTTCATCTTTAAATTGCTAGAAGTTAATTTTCATTTTAACCGTATTTGATTTCCTGATGGATCGCTGGTTAAATAATAATCCGCTTCTTTTTGTGTAGGGAAGCCTAATAGCTTTAGTTGTTTGACAGCACTTTCTCTTATTGCCTCATCCGGAAAGACGAGTGTATACCAATGTAAACCAACACTATTTTCTGGCGGTGTAGCTGCTCCCACTCCCTGCCAAGTGTTAATGGCAATATGGTGATGGTAACCGCCTGTTGATAAAAAGACCGCTTGTGGATAATGGCTTACCACTTTAAATCCGAGTCCTTTTGTATAAAATTCTTCTGCCTTCTGTAAATCTCCCACGTGGAGGTGAATATGGCCCATGATTGTCCCCGCAGGCAAGCCCGTCCATTCTGCATTACTTTCAGCTAATATCCCATTTCCATCGAGTTCTACCGTAGCCATATCCACTAACCCATTATTCCAAGTCCACTCCTTTGAAGGGCGATCCCGGTAGACTTCAATCCCGTTTCCATCAGGATCGGTAATATAAAGTGCTTCGCTAACATAATGATCGGCAGCACCGAGCGGGTATCCAGTACTAAGAAAATGACGTAAGAAGACGGATAAATCAGCACGGCTAGGAAGCAAAATGGCAAAGTGATAAAGCCCCGACATTCGCCCTTCTTTTGGTATCACATTTTCAGGCTGTTCAAGTGTAAGTAATGCAGTTTTCCCATCTGTGGTTAAAACTGCTTTCTGATCTGTTTTTTCTAAAACTTGAAAACCAATTAAGTTTTGATAAAAAGTTAATGCCCTATCTAAATTTTCCACTTTGAGCGTAACTTCGCCCACATAGATATTGGGTTTTTGATGAAAACCTTCCATTGTCTAGATCCCTCCATTTACCTTATTATTCAACAATCCATAAAAGTAATTCAAATTATCTGTTCGACAGCGATTTGAATAATAAGCGCAGCTGTTACAAAACGTAAGATGACTTTTACCACAATCGGTTTCAGCTTTTCAGCTAACCGTACACCGATTTGCGCACCAGTCAATGAGCCAAGGAGAAGGGCAATTGTAAATGGCCAAATAATTTTCCCCGAAGCGATATACGAAATTGCTGCCCCAAAGCAGCTTGAAAAAGTGGCAAGACGGACAAGACCCACTGCGCGAATATACGCGATATTCAAAAAGTCAAATAAATACAGCATAAGCGTTCCCTGGCCAGGTCCGAACAGTCCATCATATATCCCAATTCCATAAAGCCCCGTGATACTGATCTTATTCATTTTTAAAGGCTCTTTACCGGTGAAATTTCCTTTTCCAATAAACGATGTACCGAAGGCGAAAATGAGTAGAACGAGTGCAATGATAAACATATACTCTCCTGACAGTTTGGAGGCAATGAATCCGCCAGTTATCCCGCCGCCTAGACTAACGGGGATGATCCAACATGATTCCTTAAGGGAAATTTCCTTCTTTTTCAATAGGTGATAGAAGCTTGAAAAGGAACTAATCGTATTCGATACCTTGTTTGCCCCAATTGCAGAGTGAACGGGTATCCCCAAAATCAGCATAGCAGGAAGGCTAATTAACCCGCCTCCTCCAGCCAGAGTACCGAGTGTAGTGGCACAAATGCCGATAAAGAAAAGGAAAATGTACTCCATTTGGCCCACCTCCTGTTTGTTAATTACAGTATAATCCATCCATATCCTTCAAGAAATTTGTTATTTTTAATGAAAAAGAATAAGAAAATCTTATCAATTGTATAAACTATATCTTTCGTCATTTAAATCGGCCTTTTTGACCATTTTTCTAAAATTTACAGATAATTAAAACACTTTAAAACTTCTTAACAAATCTTTACACTCCCTTAATTAACATTGAAATCGGGACTGCCTATAATCATAAGTGAAGTTATTAAACCAGCTAAAAAGGGAGAATGATTAAATGGATCGCCGTTTATTTTTAACATATGTTGGAAGCAGTACTGCCGCACTGGTTGCCGCTTCATCAGGAATTGGAGCTTTAACCGGAAACGCTATGACTGGAAACCATTTACAGAATGGACAACCATCGGGTAAGGGCAAATCACTTACTTCACCATTCAAACCAATTAGTCGCACCTGGGAAAACGATGTGGTACTTCCAAATGGATATGACTATTCGATTATCGCTTCCTATGGAGATGTCATTAACTCAAAGGGCGAGAAATTTGGAGATGCCGCTGACCTTACAGTCTATTTTCCTATTGATAGTTTAAAAGGCGGAAACAATTCCGAAGAAGGCTTAATCTGGGTGAATCATGAGTTCCCGGAACCAGGAAACTATATGAAAATGTTAGGAATCAATGAATCTACTTTTAAAAAGGAAAATCTAGCAAACTATCCTGAGCTTCTTAAAATGGAAAAAGAAGCAGTCGGCGGATCTGTTATTCACGTTAAGAAAGAAAAAAATGGATGGAAGCTTGTAGTAAATGATACATACAATCGCCGAGTTGATGGCAATACTCCGATTGAATTAACGGGTCCAGCCCGCGGAAGCAAATATGTAGCAGGTGCTACAAGTGTTGTCGGCTCATTAGGCAACTGCTCTGGCGGTCGTACTCTATGGAATACCGTTCTTTCCTGTGAGGAAAATACAGAATATGGCGATGACTATGGCTGGCCGAATTTTAACGATAATCATTATGGCTGGGTTGTAGAGGTGGATCCGTTTGATCCTGCTAGACCTGTTCGCAAGCATACTGCCCTTGGCAGATTTGCACATGAAAATACAGCAATGGGCTTAACCAATGATGGCAGAGTTGTAGTATACATGGGTGATGATAAAGGTGACGCGTGTTTCTACAAATTCATCAGCAATAAGAAATTCAATCCTGCTAGTCGTGAAGCCAACTTCGATATTTTAGAAAGCGGAACTTTATATGTGGCCAATATGAAAGATCAAAAATGGGTTGCGCTTGACTATGCAACAAATTCTACTCTTCAGAAACAATTTGCTGACCAAGCGGATGTTTTAACAAATGCACGTGCAGCAGGTCTTGCCGTTGGCGGTACGAAATTAGATCGTCCGGAAGATGTAGAAATTCATCCTCATGACGGCACTGTTTTCTTAGCATTAACAAACAACACTGGTCACGGTAATTTCCATGGTCAAATTGTTCGCTTTGTTCCTGCAAATGGCGACCATGCTAGTGAAGCCTTCACATTTGAAGTATTTGTTGCTGGCGGACAGCAAAGCGGGATTACTTGCCCAGACAATCTTCACTTTGACAGCAAAGGGAACCTATGGGTTGTTGAAGATTTTGGTGCATCCGAAACGAATCAATATGCTGCTTATAAAAACTGTGGTGTGTTCATGATTCCAACTGATGGAAAAGAATACGGGGAACCTTTCCAATTTGCCTCAGGTCCAAAAGGCAGTGAACTAACAGGTCCATGGTTAACTCCAGATGAAAAAACATTATTCCTAGATGTTCAGCATCCTGAGACCTGGAATCCATACCCTGGTCAAACCTTTGGACGCTCTTGTTTAGTAGCTGTCCAAGGCGGTAGCTTTAAATAAGATAATGCGAAAGGAGTCCATTCTCACCATGTTTGTATGTTCCAACCACGTAAAGGATGCCTTGGGGCTTATGTATGTTCCACACATTAAATTGATTCCTGAGGAAGAAGGCAATCGCTGCCATCTTTGTAAGTGCAAAGCAAAATATAAGCTTTTTCAATATTGCTACCAAAGGAATTTGACAAGAAAAGCTATGTAAAGGAGGTAACAATCCATGCTTCAAAATATCGGCATACCGGGATTAATTCTCGTTTTAGTGATTGCCTTAATTATTTTCGGACCATCCAAATTGCCTGAATTAGGCCGTGCGGTTGGTTCCACACTGAAGGAATTTAAGAAGTCTACCCGCGATCTTGTTTCAGATGATGAATCTGATAAGGTGAAGACTAAAAAAGAGATATAAACTATTTCTTAGGAAGATGTAGGCAGAATCAGGTGCTTGCATCTTCTTTTTTAAGGAGGATATATAATGGCTAAGCCACAGGATATGGATTTGATTGGACATTTTGAAGAATTACGTAAACGTCTTATTATCATACTAGGAACCTTTTTAGTATTGTTTATTTTAGCCTTTGTTTATGTACAAGATATTTATCAATGGATTGTGAGGGATATAGAAGTACAGCTGGCCATATTAGGTCCGAGTGATATTTTATGGGTGTATTTACTGCTCGCCTGTGTCGTATCCATTTCGGGGACGATTCCTATGGCTGCCTATCAAACTTGGCTTTTTGTTCGTCCGGCATTGAAAGAAATGGAGCGTAAAGTAACTTTAGCCTATATTCCAGCTTTATTTTTTCTGTTTATTATCGGAATAAGCTTTGGGTATTTTGTCATTTTCCCAATCGTGTTTCAGTTCCTTCTTTCCTTATCTGAAGACATGTTTATGACCTTTTTCACCACAGAAAAATACTTTCAGTTTTTACTGCATATGACCCTGCCATTTGGATTTTTATTCGAACTTCCCGTGGTGATCATGTTTCTGACAAGTTTAGGAGTCTTGAACCCTTACAGATTGCAAAAGATTCGTAAATACTCCTATTTCGTGCTTATCGTAACAGCCGTCTTAATCACGCCGCCTGATTTACTATCAGACGTTTTGGTCATCATCCCGCTCATCTTTCTATACGAGTGTAGTGTATTACTATCGAAGGTGGTGTACCGCCGGAAACAAAAGGTCAGCTTGGCTGCTTAGTTTTTTAGTATTGAATTAATTTTTTTGGATCTTAAAGACAAATCTCTTTAATGCTGCTAGAGTTTTGTCTTTAAGAACCCCGATTGAGGACAAATCCCTCTAACACTACTATTCGTTTTGTCTTTAAGAAGCTCGATTAAGGACTAATCCTTCCAACACAACTATTCGTTTTGTCTTTAAGAAGCTTGATTAAGGACTAATCTCTTCAACCCCCCTGTTCTTTTTTTCTATTATGAAAATAAAATGGTTAAGGGAGTTTTATTTGTTTAGGAGGAATTGTTATGAAGATCTTGCGACTTGGACATGCGATGTATGTACTAAAAAGTAAGGAAGGGAAAAATTATTTGATTGATCCTTTTTTTGATTTGAATCCTGGTTTTCCTGAGGAGTTAAACACCGCTGACTTCTATCAATCTATTGACTGTGTTTTACTGACACACGGCCATTTTGATCATTCGAGCGGATTATCGAAAATAGTGGAGCACAAACCGGAGATTATGATTATTGCCCAGTATGAATTGGCGCTCATTCTTCTGCACCAAGGGATTAAAAATGTTCTTCCTATTAATTTTGGCGGTTCCGTTTCATTTGATGATGTGACAGTAACGATGGTGCAGGCAAGACACTCCTCCTCCTATGGAGAAACAACGGGTGCTCCGGTATATGCCGGGGAGTCAGCGGGGTATATATTTGATTTTAAAAATGACTATACTCTTTATAATTCAGGCGACACCGCCTTAATGGCAGATATGAAGCTGATTCAAGATGTTTACGAGCCTGAAATCGCCATCCTGTCTTCATCAGGACATTTTACCATGGGACCAAAAGAAGCAGCCTACGCAGTAAAAAATCTATTAAACGTAAAATATGTGATCCCTAGCCATACCTTCCCTACTACTGAAACAGCAGCATCACCCGAATCCTTGGCACAATTATTACAGGCTTTCCCTGTAGTGAAATTCATGATAGATAAAGATAACGAGTTAAAAGAACTCCTAAAGGATTACAAAAAAACAGCCGTAATCCCGCTTGGTTACGGGGAAGAACGAGAGTTTGTTTTAAAAAAATAATGGTGCCTGTCACCAGGGTGACACCTAAAAGGTGTTTACCTCCCGTGGACACTGTCCACCTCAGGCGGACAGTAGTTAAACAAAAAAAGGATACTGCCGCTGGCTAAGTAGAAAACCAGAAATAACATTAGACATAGAGTACTAAATGACATAAGGCTTAGCACTCTATTTTTTGTTGTTAAATCAACGCTAAAATAATTGACTGGATTAAGGTCAATATCGGTGCAAGAGTTAAAGATCCAGCTGCCATTTCTGGTACATATCGTAGTTATCCCCAAAAAAACACATTACTTCACTAATCGATGTTAAACCAGAAGATAAAGATGTGCTGACCGATTTAATTTCAGTGATTCAGAAAGTATCAAAACAAGTAAACGACAAATACGGTGCTTGTACTGTATCAACCAATATAGGTGTATCAAAGCAATAAACATATGCATTGGCACCTTCATTATGGAAATCGTTTATAATATTTAGATGGTACTTGGTGCTAAAAGATAACAGATGAAGATCGCTGCGGCGATCCTTTTTGTTGTTGAACGGGGGTATATAAAATAATGAACAAGTGCCCTCTATATAATGGGCACTTGTTTTAACTGAACAAACTTTAATTTTGATCTAAACCAAGTGTTTGTTTCATTTTAGAAACTGCTTGATCTAATTCCTCATCTTCCACAATGGTTATATCAGTGTCCCATTGTTCTCCTAAAGGTAATTCAAATTGGAAGTTCTCGGCATAGGGTGCTGGACGGCCTAATACATACTCAACAATTTCCTTTGCGATAAAGGCTCTTGCTTCTTCGGGAGTACGTTTACCTGTAACGATTTCATGCATCATATTTAAAGAGAGAGTATTTGCCCCTTCATTATCGCAGTGGACAGAAACTTCACCTTTTGTACGGTCAATAACGATACTACCTTCCAGCTGGGCAACTAATCCTATTTTATCTGCTGGCACATGATAATCAATGAATTGTTCAAGTACGTCAGTGTGGGGCTCAGGGAAATCATGAGGTACCTCATCGCGAAAGGCTATAGTTCGTTTCCAAGGTCCATTGTTATACCAGATTAAACAGCTTGAAGTTGCTTCATTGGGGGGGCCATAAAAATTAATTGTATTTTCAGCCGCCATTTTAGAAGTAGCAGGCCATTCCTCAATAATCTTTTTTGCATCCTCCAAATTAATTAAACCTGTCGAGCCTTTTTCTCTACCATACCCTTTTGCATGTAGCTTTTGATTACTAACCATTGCAGTTGTTGCTAATTTTAACCGATCTTCAGCTGGGGCTTCACTTGCAGCTGTTTTTTGTGAATTATTATCCATTTGCGAATCTCCTCCAATTGAAATAAATATATAGTATATCTTCCCGATTAAAATTAGATTAAACTTCGATTTTACGATAGGGAAAGATTCTACTTAAATGTAGTGTAGTGCTTTATTCAATTTAAGCTAATTCCTAAAAACACAAAATCGCCTTATTTTGAACAAAAAATAGGCGATTTTGTGTTTTTAATAGACTTAGGAGTTTGTTAAAAATATGCCTAATTTTTATTGCCCGTTAAAAGTTGAGGTTCTTTTGATGGATTTTTTAAATAGAGATTATCCATCTTAATACCGCAAGCCTTAGCGTGGATTATCGGATCGTATATCTTTTTGTTTTTTAGAACTGTATAAATAAGAGCTGCTATTTTACCACAAAGATGACCAATCGCCTTTTTCTTATTCATTCCTTCGTTAACCTTTCGGTCATAATATACTTTGAAGACGGTAGGGTGCTTTTGACCGTTTGCTAAAACGATTAAAGCTATTTGATATAGAACTCTTCTGGCATCTCGTACACCACTGTACGTTTGCCTTGTACCAGTTACAGATGTTCCTGATTGCTTATTTTCTGCTGAAACACCAAGATATTTTTTGAACTCTTTATATGTCCTGAATCGTTCAATATCACCTATTACCCCAATTAATGTACAAGCGATATTTTCACTTATGAAGGGTAAAGACATAAGAATCTCAGTGTATGGATGTGGCTCCACACACTTTTCAGGATTTCCCCATAGTAGTGTATGAATCTCTTGATCAATCAGTTTTAAACTCTCTTCAAGCCGTAAGGCTTCTTCTATAACCCATTTTTGCCTTTCTACAAGGTGTTCAGCGGGTACCGCAATCGTATTAGACATAACTTTAGCCAAGGTATTTGCTGCTTTTTTCGCTACGCCCTTTGCTCCAGCTCTAATTAAAGTCTCATATATTTCTTCAGCCGTAGCTTCTTTCATATGAAGCCCAGTAGGATACTGTAAGACTAATTTCATCACTGATGGGCTTGATAGACTTTTAAACGCCTTGTTTAAATCGGGGTGAGTTACTTTTAAAAGTTGTTGCACCTGGTTTTTTCTGCGTGTTAGCTGCACATTTAAATACCAACGATCCCGCATTACTGTACGAAACAAAGATTGAAGAACAGATTGCGGTCTAATAAGTGATACACCCTGCATATGTGGGTGTAACTGCTTATGCCAACCCATATATGACATTACTTTGGCATCCATTGAATCAGTCTTTTCAGAGATACCTAGGTTATTTTTGCGAAATTCACCAACAGCTCTATTCTCAACTTGAAACAGCTCATAGCCTTCGTTTAATAACACCTGTTGGACAAGGTAAGAATAGTGTCCTCCAGTTGGTTCTAATAGAATTAAAAAATCTTTTTTTGTAAGAGAAAATTGTTTTTCAATCTTTTCCAAAGCCTTTAAAAATTCAGCGATTCCAGCACTATCTGAGTTAAATTTCATTGTCTTCGTTCGTTTCCAGGCAATGCCCTTTGGATCTAGGAACGCATCAAATGGAATACAGGAAGCAACGTGAAAACTCGCTCCTATATCAATACCAACATAAAATTGATAAAACTTGCGCTTAGTTTGGTGGTCATTTTGCGTGTCATTTCCATAACTAAATGGAGTAATGGAATCTTTCATCATTTCTCCTCCTAGATGCAGTATGACATATCTGACTATCCAAGTTTCTATTAGAGCTTTATGCCCAGTGTAGTATGTCAGGATTATATCGCCAGATATTAAATCTCATATTTAACACAAGAGTCTAGTTTCCTAGCTCCAACCAACGGTAGAGTTTCAACTGCTTAATATGATATTGTTTTTGTAGTTTGCTCAATATAGTCTATTAACAAAAATTTATATACGACAAAAAACTAAGAATTCCTCCTAATAAAACAAAAAAACCCTGCAAAATATGACAGGATTTTTAATAAATAATTATGTAATTTAAGTGCAGTGCCACTGAAATAGTGGAGTGCCTCACACCAATATAAGAGGTCTAGAATTTTAGCCCCAACTCTAAATGTAGAATCATTTAAAGGTCACTGCACAATTATATTTTACAGCACTTTTGGCAATATAAAAACAATGTCCTCAGACAAACGGTAGAGTTCCACTAAATTAGTGATCCCACGTTTAAGTCAAAGGTACATTGATAACACCATTATAATTAATTAAAGAAATCTTTCAAATATTTTTTGCTTAAAACTAAGTAGGTAAAGCCATTAGAGTCCCCCAGTATGTAGTGTATTAAATGAGGTAATAAATCAGTTAAACTACTACAGAAACAAACGGGTGCGATAAAGAAGACTTCTCTACCTGGAGAACAAACTGAACGTACTTTTTCTCTATTTGCAGCTGTACATGCTTGGCACACAAAAAAAATGGCGATTCCCAAATTAAGGAATCACCTTTTTTTGATTTTAGTTCAGGTAAAGTCAATTTGGAAAATGAAAATCCCAAAAATGAGATCCATTTTTTTATTAGTATCAATAACCCCAGAAACTAGCTCCAATAATGACTAAGAGGATAAACAATACGATAAGTAAGGCGAAACCCCCGCCAGCGTATCCTCCAACTGCTCCTGACATAAAATCACCTCCTTTTTAGGAGGTGTTACAATGAGTGGTAATACATATTATGCTTCACATAATAGATGACACAATGTAGTTTGGTTTTATAAGTCATGAGTTATAAAAGGATTGGAATTGAACTAACGAAGCGGTTTAGTGGAAGAAGTAGAAAAAAATAAATAGTTATTAGGGGCAGAATTATGGAAAAACGTAACAAATGGTGAATGGGATTTTAAAAAAAATAACAGTTTTTATAATTCAAACACATTTATGAATAGATGTAACTTATATTTCTGTTTGATAACAACAAGGAGTTTTTTACATAAATAATATTTATTATTTTACTTTTCAGAAAATATATAATAAAATCCAGAACTACAATGAGAAATTACATTTAATAAAGATATATACATTTTCATTGCACGAATATCATTAAATTGCACAACCTTTTGAATACGATTAAATGCATCTTCTTTTTCATATCCGCAATTTTCTAAGTATTTATTAAAAATAGTAACGACCCAAGTTTCATTATCTTGATAATAAGAAATTAAGACATCTTCCTTATCTAATGGAGAAAATATTATTTGATTTGCAGCATTATCCTTTAATTCATCAACAACAAATTCTGGGTCATTATCTTTCAATTGATTTTCTACATAATATAAAATATCTTTTTTAATCATTAACGGAACCTGATATAAACTATCCATACTTGCCTCAAACATTTCTATCGAAAATTCCATATAGGTTCCCGATTGTGGTTTTGCTGAAAATAAATTTTTTATTGCTTTAAAAATAGACATAATTTATCACAACCTTTTAATTTAAATTACTTGATTATATCACTTTTTATATAATATAAAACAAAAAAGGATTTACATTATGGTGATAGATATAAAGATGAAAAAACGCTTGGTTTATCCAAGCGTTTTTGTATATGATTTAGTGTAATAATATTTATGTGTTTTAGTATGAAATCCTATCTGTAATTTCACATTTTACACTAGCAGCTTGCGTTATCCTTTTATATTTGTTTATTTTTTATTTATTTATTCATTTAAGTACGCCCAAGCATATTGCGCATAGAGTTCGGCGCCTGTTTTTAGGGCATCTTCGTCGATGTTGAATTTGCCGTGGTGGTGGGCCCATTCTGTGTCTTTTTCTGGGTTGCCGCTGCCGACGAGGGCAAAGCTGCCTGGTGCCTTTGTGAGATATTCGCTGAAGTCTTCCCCGCCCATCGTTGGTTTTTCGTGATAAATCGCATCTTTACCAAATGATTCAGATGCAACTTTTTGCACCAGGTTTGCACTGTATTCATCGTTAATGACCGCTTGCGTTCCATGGATGTATTCTACCTTAGCAGTGGCTCCGTATATTGCAGCCACCTGATCAGCGTAATGCTGTAGTTGTGTCTCAATATGATCTCTAGTTTCTGGGTGGAAACAGCGAACGGTTCCTTCTATCACTGCATTTTCCGCTATGACATTGAACCTAGTGCCAACAACCATTTTTCCAATAGTTAGAACAGCTGGATGCTGTGCGTCGATGGTTCGGGATACTACAGTTTGCACATTCATAACAAAGGATGAAGCCACGACTGCCGCATCAATACATGCATGAGGCATAGCCCCGTGGCCGCCCCTTCCTTTAAACGTGACTTTAAATAAATCTGCTGAAGCAAAAGACGGTCCCGGTGGACAAGAAACCTTGTTTGTCGGCATTTGTGACCAAATGTGGATACCAAAGACGTTATCCACGCCTTCCATGGCACCTTGTTTCACCAATGCCTTCGCACCTTCTGCTACTTCTTCCGCCGGCTGGAACAATAACCGTACATTACCCGGCAGTTCTTCTTTTATTTCATTTAGGGCTTTGGCTGCAATCATGAGCATTGAAGTGTGTGCGTCATGTCCGCACGCATGCATTTTACCTTCTTCTTTGGACGCATATGGTAAATCCTTGTTCAGTTCCTCAACCTGTAAGGCATCCATGTCGCCTCTTAATGCAACGGTTTTCCCCGGCTTTCCACCTTGAATTTCGGCAATAACACCGGTTGGTTCTGTTTTACGATAAGAGATTCCTAGTCTATCCAGATAGTCGCAGACAAACTGCGTGGTTTTGAATTCCTCCCATGATACTTCCGGTTCACTATGAAGCTGTCTGCGTAATTGTGTTAGTTCTTCACTATAGGTTTGAATCGCTTCTTTTATTTTTGTATGAATCATATCTTATTCCGCCTCCGTTAACGTTTTCGTAGCTTCAAATAGAATTTGGACTGCATTTGCAATATGACGTGAATCCGACCATTCTTCCGGACAATGACTTAATCCGTCTTTACTTGGAATAAACAGCATCCCTACATCGGTAAAATCAGAAAAGACCATTGCATCATGACCTGCACCACTGTTTATCGGACAGTTCTGAATCTCAAGCTCATTCGTCGTTTTCTTTAGCAAAGAGACAATTTCCTTGTTCATCTCTTTTGGCTGAATATATAATAGCTGCTCAACACTTATTTCCATTCCGTTGCTACTATATGAAACTGCTAATTCTTTCACTTTCTCGATAACATTCAGAACACGCTCTTCCTTCCCTGAGCGAATATCCACCGTAAACACTGTTTTATCGGGGATTACATTCGCTCCATTCGGAAACACATTCAACCGGCCTGTTGTGACAACCGTACCTTCCCCCTCTGAGCCCGCAAGCTCTGGGAATTGCGCAATCATCTTCGCAGCAGTAACTAACGCATCTGCCCTCCGGTCCATTGGAGTCGTGCCGGCATGTCCTGCTTGCCCCTTAACAGTTACTTCTAATTGAGTCAAACCGACAATCGCTTCCACCACACCAATTGGGATACCTTTTTCTTCAAGGATCGGTCCTTGTTCAATATGCAATTCTAGGTATGCCTTCATCGTTTTTGGATCTCTTTTTTTCGGAAGCGAAGGATCGAGTCCAATACTCTTCATGGCATCGACAGCATGTATTCCATCTTTGTCTATTAAAGCATTAAAACCTTCCTCATCTAATAATCCGACGATTCCCCGTGAACCCATCAGTCCGCCGCCAAATCTAGAACCTTCTTCTTCGACTAAGGCAATCACTTCTAAAGAATATTTCGGTGTTAAACCTTTCTCAGCAAACAGTGCTGCTACTTCAAGGCCTGCCACTACACCTGCCGGCCCATCATAGGAGCCGCCATTCGGCACCGAGTCGAAGTGTGAACCGATAAGAACACTTGGAGCATCCTTCAACGTTCCTTCCATCTTTCCAAAAATATTGCCAAATCCATCTTCCCTGACTTGTAAACCGTATTCTTTCATTTTTGCTTTCAGATACTGACGTGCCTTCGAATCCTCATGGCTGTATGTAAGCCGGGTAGTACCTTTACCCGGCGTGGCGGTAAAGGTACTTAAAGTATCAATATGACTTTCAACCTTGGCCTGTATTGCTGCTAGATTACGGTCAGTTTTTGCATTCATTCTATTACACAACCTTTCTTACAAGAAACCTACAAAGATACCTGCTAAAATAACCGACACCATCGTAACGGTGATGAATCCGCCGACAAGCATAGGAGGCAGCATATGGCTCGTTAGCATGTCTCTTTCTTTTTCATCCTCTGTTAGGGATTTAATGACTTCGTTTGTAATAATATAATCAGCTGGAAATCCATATAAAGCTGTCAGCGAAACAGCAAACGCCATATCTTTGCTCACCTTTAACAGTTTTCCGGCGATAAAGGAGAAGATATACATTCCGATTACACCCAGCACAATAACACCTACAAGTGGATAAATGATTTCAAGCATCATGCTTGGTGTAGCCTGTTTTAAACCATCAAAGATAAACAGCATAAGCGCCATGATCGCAAATCCAAAGCCATTTGCTTTTTGTAAAACTTGCTTTTCAAGGAACCCGATACTTGTTGCGATGACCCCGAACAGTAAGCATAGAACAAACGGGGAGATAGAAACGATTGGTGCTAATAGTGTTGAAGTTAGATAGGCAAGGTATGCGACTAAGGCTAGCCTTAAAAACTTAAAAAAGTCTGTATTGTATTTCTCTGGCATATTTTTAAACAACTTTAGCTCTGGCTTTGTAACTGCTGTCGAAACTGCAACCTCTGCTGCTGCCGCTTCTTGTGCTTTCATAGCCAGCTTCCCGCCTCGATATTGCTGAAGAAGTCTCTTTCCTTCTTTCTTCAAAACGATAGAGGTAAGCGGATATCCTGCAAATCCCTGCATGACATAAATAACGATGGCAAATACCGATAATGTGGCTAGACCAGCTTCTTTCGCACCCTCTGACATGATCAACGCCGATACGACACCACCAACTAATGGAGGGATGGCAACAACGATGGTTTCAAATCCGAAGAGCAAGGTTCCAACCCCAAATAGAAGTGCGATAATCCCTAAAATACCTGAAAGCGCAATGATGATTGTTTTCCACTGATTCTTTAATTCCTGTAGGGAAAGCAACGTTCCCATATTCGTAATGAGTAAGTACATCATCATCGTGGCTACCACTGGCGGTACTCCTGCCAATGCTACGATGTCCTGCGGAAAGAATGTCCAATATCCTAGAAGGAAAAGAACAGCGCAAACAAAAATTGAGGGCACCCAGGCCTTTGTTCGAACGGCAACTAAATCTCCGATAAATAGAATAAGTAATAGAATAACTAAAGCTAACATTTGTGACATAAGATGTCTTCCCCTCTTGGATGGATTTGGTATTATTTCGTCTTCCGAAAGATTTGTTATTAATTGAATAATAATATAATTATAGTTTTCAGTCAATTTAAATTATTAAAATTTTTCTTGCAACCTATTTCATTACCTTTTATATAAGGAATGTGTAAATTTTTCTATATTAGAAAAAGTTTTAATATTATTCTAGAAATTGATTTGTCCCCAAAAAAACACACCCCTAAGTCACGAATTGAGGGTGTGTGATCGATATTATTGGATAACTGGTACAAAAATTTTCTTATATTGATAGTCTCCATCTACTTCGTTTATTTTTATAACAGAAGCATTCTCAACAGGTTTGAAATTTTTCAAATCCTCCATTGGCCAATTCATTAAGAAGGTGAGCAGCATCTGAATAAAAGCAGCATGCGTGACAACGACAACATTATCATATCGCTGCTGACATCTTACTCGTTCCACTACCGAATGCATGAACATCGTCGCTCGTAGGTATACATCGGCGAGTGATTCCCCATTTTGAAAGCGGAAATAAAATTGACCCGCCGCTTTGAATTCTTTCTTCTTTTCAGGGGGACGATCTGAAAAATCATAAAGATTCCCCAACTCCCACTCTCTTATTAATGGATTCTCGTAAAATGGAACACCTTCTGGTAGTAGGGAATGTATCACCTTAGCTGTTTGCATTGTTCTTAAGTAAGGTGAACTATACAAAACAATCTTAGGAGTCACAATTGTATTGAAAAATTCAGCAGTTACTTGGGCTTGTTTCTGCCCCAGCTCCGTTAAACTATGCTGCGAATCATGAGTATGTGCCATCACTGTCTTATCCACATTATGCTCTGCTTCACCATGTCGGATGAGATAAATATTCAACCATCTCCAACCTCCTTTTACTAGTCTATTACTTCTATTCTATTTCAACCCGCTGACCCATTACCTAGAAAGCTTTCGACAACATTTTTCACCATAGAAAAAAGCACCCTCCGTATGGAAGGTACCTCGATTACAAATTATTCAAGAACGTACGAATAACATCCGCTCCCCCAATAAAGGTTCCAAATGAACCTCCAATGTTAGTAAGGATGATGACTAAAAGAACCCGTGTAAATTTATTTCGCCAAAAGCCTTTGAGTGAGAAAACATCCTCTGATAATGTTTCAAAGTCTGCTACACTTGGACGTTTGATATACGCTTGGACAATACCCGAAACCCAGCCGGCTGCCAATAACGGATGTAAGGTGGTAATCGGCGCTGCCAGGAAGGCCGATAATATCGCGAGCGGGTGCCCCAATGCAACTGCAGCACCAATCGCCGCCGTGATACCGGTCCAAAGGATCCAGCTAATTGCTTGGTCCATACCAGCCGCAGGATTCATGAAAAAGGTAAACGCAATTATGGCCACAATCAGCAATGGAATTGCCCAGCCGATGATTTGCGGTGTTTTAGATTTTGGTTTTGTTTTGGTTAAAGCCTGCAAGTCCTGTTCCTTATGAATTTCTTTCGTGATACCAGGAACGTGGGCCGCTCCGAGGACAGCAACAACCTTTTTACCGGGTGCTTCCTTTATCTTTTGAGCTAAGTATTGATCACGCTCATCAATTAATGGTTTCTTTAACTTAGGAAATGCTTCCGAAATTTCAGCAAGCGAAGCATTCAATGTATCCTGCGTTTTCATTTTCTCAAGCTCTTCTTCTGAAATTGATTCTTTATTGAAAATGCTATAGAAAATAGAAGTTAACAGCTGCCCTTTTCCCCAGATCCCAACATTACTCCAAATCCTCGAAAAAGTAATTTGAATATTTCGGTCTGCTAATACAAGCTCCGCACCAATTTCCTTTGCCGATTCAATTCCTTGAATCATTTCCTGTCCCGGTTTCGTATCAAATTGCTTAGCCAAACGATTCTGGAAAGACGAGATTGCGAGATTCATGATGAGTAATGTCGCTTTTTTTTCTTTTATCACCTTAAAGATATCTGTTTCTCGCCACTTATTGCCTTCCATAATGGATTTATATCGCTGTTCATCCAATTCGATACAAACAGAATCAGGCTGTTCCCGATCAATAACTTCCTTAACCTGTTCTACACTTTGCTTGGAAACATGAGCGGTACCAATTAATATGATTTCTTTGCCATCCAAATCAATTCGGGTTATATTTTCTTCCGTCATAATCTACTTCCTTCATAAAAATATACTTATTCACAGAAATGTCTCTATCCTTATAATGAAGGACAGCCACCAGAATTTCAACAGAAAGAAAGAATGATGGTGCACAGATTCAAATATAAATTATAATTTATTAAACAATGTTATTTTTCGAGGTGAACCTTATTCAACAGTTACATTTGTTGCAGGAAGTAATCGATTATATTGAAGAACATATTAAGGGTGACATTAACCCTGAAGATTTAGCACAAAAGGCGGGATATTCCCCTTATCATTTTTATCGAGTGTTTCAAAAGCATACAGGTTACACCTTGATGGACTATGTCGTAAAAAGAAAGCTCCAGTATGCATTACATGAATTGGTCCATGGAAAAAAAATCATCCAAATTGCAATGGATTATGGATTTGAAACACATGCCGGCTTTACCAAAGCGTTTAAAAAATGCTTTGGCAGTCCTCCTCGATTGTATAAGATTCATTGTCCCAAATCGCTGCCGCAAAAATTGGATTTAATGAGTATTCATCAAAAACAGACAGGCGGAATCGTGATGCAGCCAATGATTGTGAAGATGCCCTCCTTCACGGTTGCAGGTAAAACCTTTGAAATTAACATGGGAAATGTAGCTTATACAAGAGAGGCGCCCGCGATTTGGGATCAAGAAGGGCTGGCAGACGGTTCTATCGAAAGATTGCTCTATTCGTCGCTTGCCCCAAACAAACATGGGGAGTACTGTATAAATTTAAGTTCTGCAAACGTTGAAGATACATTTATCTATTTGTTCGCAGTAGATTTAGACAATGATACTTCGCTTCCAGATGGCCTGACACCATTAGAAATACCAGCAGCTACTTATGCTGTGTTCAGAACCCCTCTGGTAGAGGTGGAGAAGTTTGCCTCCGCGATCAAAGGAACGTGGAAGTATATTTTAGAGGACTGGGTCCCACATTCCTCCTATGAAGTGGATGAAGATGCCTATGACTTTGAATACTATGATGAACATTGCCACTACTGGGACCACGAAAGAGTATATATGGAAATTTGTATTCCCATTAAAGAGCGAGGGTGAGTCTCCTAACGGATTCCGTTCCCCTCTTTTGCCAAACGTGTACTTGCGGTGCTTTTTCATTATAAAAATAGTAGCCCAGCTCATAGGAACCAGGCTAAACAGTAAATTTCGAACATTATTCTTTCTTACATTTCACCATGAGAAAATTTATGGAAGGTTTATTTTTCATTTCTTTATTTGGCTCATCCATTTCAGAAACCTCTACCAGTCCATACTTTCCAAATTCTTGCTTTATGGAGTCGGAATCATAAAAGAACATTTTTATGCCTTCCATAATCTCGTAATAGTCTTTATCCAATTGTCTGCCCTTCCCAAACATCGGGGCTTTTTGTGAAACAGTTGTAAAAATCATATATCCATTTGGCTTTAACTGATTATAGCAATCCATAATAAACTTTTCTCTTTCATGTTTATTTAACAAGTGAATCAGTGCATGAGAAAAAATGCCGTCGTAGAGTTTAGAATCAAAAGGCATGTCCATTACAGAACCATGAAATATAGGCATATTAATCCCATTCTTCCTTGCTAAATCAATCGCAGTTTTTGAAATCTCAATACCCGTAACATTGATTCCATTGTCAATAAAGACCTTTGCATTTCTTCCATATCCGATTCCTGGTACAAGTATGTCCGTAACATTCTTTTCAAGAAAAAATTCATTTGTTAAGATGGCAGAGTCTGTTGGTTCGAATCCCCACATCGTTTGTTTTTCTATAAAGCTTGATTCCCAGAACTCCATTCTTTGCCTCCTAGCCATTTTATAAGAAGAGGAACCTTTACGATTCCTCCCCTCTCGTTTTTCTCATCATTCGGCTATATAAGAATAGTACAGGCGTCAAAATAATTCCACTCACCAGAATCGCTATTTTAATCGTAAAGGTTGAAGCGATCACGCCAATTACCGGACCGCCGCCAATTTGTCCGATTGCATCCACCTGGCCTTTGACTGAAAAAAAGGTAGCTCGTGTAGAAGAATCTGGGATGATTTTATTCAGCCAGACACTCTCCAAAGGATACATAACGCTTCTTGAAATTTGGATGATGATATAAAAAGCGATCAACCCTACAGCGAATGTGGTAAAAGCAAAACCCATTAAGGAACATATAATTAGAATGCTCCCTATAAAAAGGGCCGTGTATATATGGCTTAGACGCTGGTGGATAGAACTATTATCAATAAAATGGAGCGCAGCAAATGTTAAAAAGACGACAATGAATTCAACCCCGCCCATCAGCAAAACTAACTGACTGTCCGACAGATTTGCTAGACCAGATTGTTCTAGAAAGTGGGATAGCCACAATCGATCGAAGCCCTCACTATAAAAACCAAAAAACAACGCAATCAGAAAGAGTATTCTCATTAGATAATTTAGTCGAGAATAATATAGAATTTGGCTCATATTTCCCTTTATGTTCTTCCAAACGGAAACTTGCTCCACCTTTTCAGCAGGTTTAAAATTTTCTTCTTTCATAAAGAAAACTAAAAGGATCGAAAGCAAGACTAACCCTATACCACCTAAAACAATTGGCAGATTGAGCAAATAATACCCTGCCAGCATACTTAATGGAATCGCAAGGACTTTTCCGAGATTGCCTGCCTTGGCACCTTTGACAAATGCTGAAGAAGCACGTTCTTCCCCAATCTCATCAGCAATCCATGCTTGATGGGCCCCACTCGTAAAGGTATAGCCAATCCCCCAAATAATTTGTGCTAAAATCACTGCCGTAAAAAACGGAAACATGCCCTCGATAATAAACCCGATTCCAATTAGGAAAAAGCCAATTATGACAGAAAGCTTTCTGCTTTTTAAATCGGACAGAATTCCAGTAGGAATTTCAAAAATAAAAACAGTCGCCTCCAATACCGTCCCCACTAACACGAGCTGCAATGCATCAAGTTGAACCATTTCCACTTGATATAACAAGTTAACTGTAAAAATAATAGTAAAAAACAATTGTGATACGAAACAAGTATAAATATATACCTGATACGGATCCTTCTTCTTTAACAGATTCATTTTCCTTCCCCCTCACCTTCATCATAAAGGGGGGACGGAATTATTTCTTTTCCTAAATTGCGATAATCTGTACAAAATGATTTATTTTTCTTTTTTCCTATCAACTTCACTTATCGGTACGCCGCCTGCTTTTATTCCCATCGATTCTCGAATCTTTATCAAGTCAGCAATTTGTGAACTATTTAATTCATTCATCTTTTTCAAAATATTAGTAGAGTACATAAGGATAGCAGCGTAATGTTCGAGCGATTCCATCCGGAAGTATGCCTCCATCAGGTCTCTTCCCCATGTAAGGGCTCCGTGATTAGCCAAGAGAACGGCATTATGTGTCTTGCAGTAAGGTGCAATGGAATCGGGAACTTCTTGTGTTCCTGGTAATGCATACGGTGCCACTGGGACATTCCCTAACAGGACAATTGCCTCTGGCAGTACTGGTTGATCCAAACTTATTCCTGCAACTGCAAAAGAAGTGGCTACTTGCGGGTGAGCATGGACCACACCATGGACTTCAGAATTTTCATTGTAAACCCTCAGGTGCATTTTCACCTCAGAAGAATGCTTTAATTTTCCGGATAGAACATTCCCAGAAAGGTCCATTTTCACCATCATGTCTGGAGTCATAAACCCTTTGCTTACCCCTGTTGGTGTCGTCAATATTTCATTGTTACCCACTTTCACGGAGATATTTCCATCATTCGCGGCTACATAACTTCTGTTATACATTCTTCTGCCGATTTCGCAGATCATTTCTCTTGCTTCGAAATCGGAATCGTATTGTTTGTTATCCTGCATAAGTATTGAACTCCTTTTACAGCAACTTTAATCATCCATTAACAATAATCTTATTTTATGTGTTCAGCAGTAAATTTGTATGTAACCTTTTTCTGTTTTTTATGATAAACTATGAACTTTTTAAAAACAAAAATCCGGCCCAATTAATGAGCCGGATTTCTTAAGACTGTTTTAATTCTAACCTTCGCGCAACTAGTGACAAAGCATAATTAACGATAAAGTACATCAACGCCACTATTACAAAAACAGGTATCACATACGATCCCTTTTGCGCGTAAATTATTTGTCCGTTGTGCAATAAATCCGGCAACGCGATGACGACCGCTAATGATGTATCTTTTAGCAGAGAAATAAATTGACTGACAATAGGCGGAACCATTCTTCTCAGTGCTTGGGGCATGATGATATAGCGTAATGTCTGGATGTAGTTCAGACCAGACGCACGTCCTGCTTCAATCTGTCCTTTTTCAATCGAGTTTAAGCCACTTCTGATGATTTCAGACAGCATCGCTGATTCAAAAACGGTCAATGCTGCGATGGCCGCAGTGGTTATTTCCATTTCAATCCCAATTTCAGGCAATGCAAAATAGGTGAAGAAAATGATGAGCAGCAAAGGAAGGTTACGAATCGTCTCGACAATCACGGCTAGTAATTGAGAAACAACGGGAATCCGCGCATATCTGAGAGTTCCAATTAGACCTCCAATAATGAAGCTGAGCACGATTGAAATTGCAGCAACCTTGAGAGTTACCCCAAATCCTTCCAGCAAAAATTTAAAATGTTCAGGTGTATATACTTCAATGAACGGTGCTAGAAAATCCATCTGCGCACCTCCTTAATTACTTCTAGCCAAGCGTTTTTCTAAATATCCTACGCCAAGACTTAAAGGTATAGTTAAAATTAAATAAAATAAGGCAACGAAAACATATGTATCAAAGGTTACGTACGTTTTTGCAGATATTAAATCCCCCTGATACATTAAATCCCCTCCAGCAACGACCGCTAACAAGGATGAATTTTTAACTAAATTGATAAATTGGTTGCCAAGAGGGGGGATAACGATCTTTATAGCCTGAGGGAGTATAACCATTCTCATTGCCTGGCCGTAAGTTAATCCTGTCGAGCGGGCAGCTTCCATTTGCCCTCTTGGTACAGACATAATTCCGGCACGGATTGCTTCAGCGATGAATGCGGCTGTATAGATGGTCAACCCGATTGTTCCTGCAGTCATCCCGCCAAAATTACCAGCCAAATAAGCGAAAAACACAATAACCAGTACAGGTATATTACGAATAAATTCAACATATGCCGTACCCAGCCAGTTAAGAGGTTTAAACGGAGCAATTCGCATAACAGCAAGAAGTGTTCCCAAAATAAAACTTCCTAATAAAGCTATTAAACTGGCAATTATGGTTACTTTTAATCCTTCTAAAAATGAATCCATATTAGTCGTTAGTATCGAGAAATCCAGCAAACGATCTCCTCCTAAATAATCAGGATGGGCCGCTCCGAAAAGATTGAATACGGATTACAGCCCATCCCGATGAGAAACCTGGTATTAATAATTAATTTTTAATCCATTTATCTTTAATCTCATCGTACTTTCCTGAATCCTTCAGGCTTTTCAATGCTTTATTCAACTCATCAACAAGCTCTGTATTACCTTTTTTTACAGCTATCCCGTATGGCTCTTCAGTAAACGTTCCTCCGACCAATTCAAATGACGGATCTTCTTCTGCCATACCATAAAGGATCGAATCATCTGTAGTCAGGGCATCACCCTTACCTGCCTTTAGTGCTGTAAAGGCTTCAGCATAGTTTTCGAATTCAAGTACTGTTGTTTCAGGAGCTTTCTCACGAATATTGATAGAAGATGTCGAGCCTTTAACAGCAAGAACTTTTGTGTCTTTTTTTAAGTCATCAATGCCCTGAATCTTACTGCCCTTTTTTACAAGCAATGATTGCCCAGCATCAAAATAAACATCAGTAAAATCAACTTCCTTTTTGCGTTCTTCCGTGATTGTCATCGTAGCGACAACCGCATCAACCTTACCATTATTTAAGAGACCTACCCTTGTTTTCGAAGTAACCTCAACGAACTCAGGCTTAACTTCCTTGCCAAACATTTCTTCTGCCAGCGCTTTGGAAAGATCGATATCGAACCCTTCCACTTCACCTGTTGATGGATTTTTCAATCCAAACAAACGCGTATCATGTTTTACGCCAAATACAACTTTTTTGTCTTCCTTGATCTGGGCTAGTACATCCTTGCTGCTACCAGTAGAAGTCTTGTCCCCGCCGCAACCGGCAAGAAATATGGCAGCCATTGCAGATACTAACGCCATTTTTACGAATTTTTTTGTTTTGAACATTCCTTTTTACCCCCTATTAATGATTTAATATACGGCTGAGAAATAAGCGAGCTCGTTCTTCACGAGGATTCTCATAAAATTCAGCCGGAACTGCATCTTCTAAAATTCTTCCTGCATCAATAAATACGATTCGGTCGGCCACCTCTCTAGCAAAGCCCATTTCGTGGGTTACTACGACCATTGTCATGCCTTCCCTAGCTAGGGTTTTCATTACATCCAGAACCTCCCCGATCATTTCGGGATCAAGTGCAGAGGTGGGTTCATCGAAAAGCATAATTTCTGGTTTCATTGCAAGACCACGGGCAATTGCTACACGCTGCTGCTGGCCTCCGGATAGCTGAGAAGGATAAGATTCAGCCTTATCCAATATCCCTACTTTTTCTAGATAATGCCGGGCTGTTTCTTTAGCCTCTTTTTCGGATTGGCCCAATACTTTCATAGGAGCCAGAGTAATATTTTCAAGCACGGTTTTATGGGGATAT
Source organism: Neobacillus vireti (assembly GCF_036962345.1). Taxonomy (GTDB): domain Bacteria; phylum Bacillota; class Bacilli; order Bacillales; family Cytobacillaceae; genus Neobacillus; species Neobacillus vireti_A. The sequence continues at coordinate 280,211 of NZ_JBALNB010000004.1, read as the reverse complement.
AAATAAAAATGTTGAAAAACCATTCCAATATTGCGTCTTAGCTTATTGATATCTGTTTTTTTATCCCCAACTGATATCCCATTTACCGTAAGTGTTCCGTCAGTGATTGTTTCCAGGTGATTGATACAGCGCAGCAGAGTACTTTTCCCTGAACCGGATGGACCTATTACTACAACTACTTCACCTTGATTGATTGTAAGATTAATATCTTTTAAGACTTGAAAATCTCCATAAAACTTATTTACCTTATTAAATACAATCATGCTTGACCTCCTTATTACAAACCTATCAATTATCGAGTTTCCACTTTTGAAAATTTTCAGAATTAAGTAAATTATAGTCATGCTTTGTCGAAACTGTCAAATAGTGACAAATTACCTGTTTTTTCATAGTCTTTTAATACTATCTTTTATAGCGGAATTAAAAAGAAACCTCGCCAAGATATGTACTGCACCTCCATTGTTAGACTCAAAACTAACAATGGAGGTGCAGTTTTTTATATGGCTAAATTCACATTTGATGACAAGTTATGGGCAGTGAACGAATTCGAAAAAGGGAGTTTATCATATCGAGATATGGCAGAGTGGGTTAATAAAATGAATGAAGTATGTAAGAGAACGTGTCTTGGTATTCCCTGCATAATCGCATCAAATTCATAAAAACATTTACTAACTGACGCACGTCAGATAAAATACTTAATATCAAGAAGGATATACATCGTACCTGAGGTGAATTTATGACTGGTCAAATCCATACGGCTTCAAAAGTAAAATTATGGACCCGCTCTTTTATTTTTATTATGATTGCAAACGGCTTGCTGTTTATGGCGTTTGAAATGCTGCTTCCGACCTTGCCGCTATTTGTTTCAAGCATTGGCGGAGAGGCTTCTCAAATTGGCCTGGTCACAGGGATTTTCACCGTTTCGGCTATTCTTATCCGCCCATTTGCAGGGATACTCACAACAAAATTCAACAAGAAACTCCTGCTAATGATTGGAATGGCCATTTGTGCACTTTCAACCGGTTTATACTACCTGTCGTCAGATATTTGGATTCTAATTTTTATCCGTTTGATTCATGGGATTGGATTCGGTCTTGCAACGATCTATATTACAACAATTGCAGCTGAAAACATGCCTAAGGAGCGAATGGGCGAGGCGATGGGTTATTTTGGTGTTGGGGAGACGGTAGCAATTTCTCTCGGACCGGTATTAGGCATCAGTGTGTTACATTGGTTCGATTTTAATGGGATGTTTTGGAGTGCTATGGCGATTTCACTTTTAGCGATCTTATTCGCTGGTTTTACTTCTAGAAAATCCGAGTTTAGTAATGACAATGAGCCTGAAACCGTCCCCTTCTCAAAATTCAAGTGGGTAGAAAAACGAGTTCTGCTCCCTTCTATTCTTATCTTGATGACGGGAATCGCTGCTGGCGGTGTCATGTCTTTTACGACTTTATACGCAGTAGAGAAAGGATTTCACCTAATTGCCTGGTTTTTCTTTATATCAGCTGCAAGTGGTTTATTGGTACGGGTTATATCCGGTAAGATGTTTGACCGTTATGGAGCTGGGGTTGTGGTGATCCCTTTTGGAGTCATTACGATTGCTGGATTTATTGTACTCATTGCAGCACAGAATGATCTCCAGTTTCTACTAGCTGGATTCTTATATGGCTCTGGAATAGGAGCTATTTTTCCAGCACTTATGACGTGGTGCTTAAACTTGGTTGAGGTATATGAACGTGAAAATGCAATGGCATCCTTTTTTAACTTTTTCGATTTTGGTTTAGGAGGAGGTGCTATTATTCTTGGTATCGTGGCAGAAGCATTTTCATACCAGGCCGTATATTACATAGCGATAGTAGCTTATTTACTGTTTCTACTTATCTATTTCATATCAGCAAGTAAAAAAAGAGGTATTATTCAAAAAAGCAATGATAAAGTTTCAACTTTTCATTAACGGAGGACAAATGAGCAAACCAGAAATAAAAAAAATAGCAATCAAGCATTTTAACCAGTTTGGATATGATGGAACGAAAATGGCTCAAATCGCTGAAGAGGCCGGAATTCGTAAGCAATCACTCTCCTATCACTATCCTACAAAAAAGGATTTACTCATTGAAGTTTATAAAGAAGTAATCGAAGAAGAGCAAGCTTTTGTTCGTTATTATTTTGAAAAACATAAAGAGGAAGCATTAGAAACACTGTTGTACGGTTTTTTAACAGAACACAAAAATCGTTTTTTAACGGAACCCAATGTCACACTTATGTATTCTTTGTCATTCATTACTCCTTTAGATGTACATGATTTCGTACTCTCTCAATTCCGCCTGTATCTAGCAACATTAAAAGAGGTAATTAGTTCGTGCTTTACCAAACATCCTTGTAGATTAAGCCCTGAAGAATGTACGATTGCTTTTATTACGATACTAGATGGCCTCGATATCCAGTTAGTATATGAAACACGCCAAGCTTATGAGAGAGTTCAAAGGATTACTTTTGATATTTTTTGGAAAGGTATTCTATAAAGGGAGCCGAAAGTGCAACCCAATTTGTACTGTGTTTTGTATCTGTTTTTGCAATAAAAGAAATGGCTAAGTTCACTATACTAAGCCATTTCTTTTTTTGATTTCTATTTGCTTGTTTGAGTAATGCACCCGCTCGTGAAACAAGAACTACTTCATAAGTTTAATAATTTCATCCAACAACTTCTTCAATAATGGAACTTCCCTCAGTATTTTCGGCATCAAGCCATCTCCATTTTTCATAAAGTCTAATTCTTCCGTCTGGCAAGATTTTAGGAATAGAAACACATTTTCCACCTCTAATTTCATTCTTATTATTCACGTGGTTGTATCTGAACTCTAGGGAACAATCATCCTGGACTACTCCAATTAAAGTACCTTGTATAATTTCTCCGCCACTATATGTCGCTGAGATTATATGTCCCTTTTGTTTATATTTAAATAAAGTTTGCGAAGAAACCTCTCCATTTTCTGTATTTTCGATGGATACAAAATTACGTCCATTATAATTTATCATTACTCGCTTCTCCTTTACCTACCAATATATTAATCATTATTTCTTAATCTAGCCTGCTTTTATTAGTTAAATATTCTAAATACTAATGTTGGCATAATATTTGAATTGGTTGAAATTTATCTTTTATCCTAATTGGATATTTTCACATAATGTTTAAGATTTGAGCAAATATTGATACACATAGACTTACAAAGAAGGTTATAAGCCAATTTATTTTTTTGGTTGTCTTTAAAAGTATATTTAGTAATGAACCAATAGCCATACAAACTAAAAAAGCGACTAAAATCATAATAAATTCCAAAAAAACCCCTCCTAACACTTACATTTTACCACAAATAACCATATTCCTTATTGTCGTATGGAATATTTAAAGCTCCCAAACTTCTTTTAATAAACGAATTCCTATATCAATTTCCGTTTCTGATAAACCTCCGAAGCCTAGTATGACTCCAGGACTTAAGCTTTCTTTTGCACAGTGATAATATATCGATATTGGATATACCTTGACACCAACATTCAATGCCTTGCTAATTAACTCATCTTCCTTCATACTGTTTTTCACTTCCAAAACAATATGAAGTCCCGAATTTCCACCCACAACAATTGCATTTTCCCCAAAATAATTTTGAATAGATACCATTAAGGTACTGTGCTTTTTACGATAAAGAGTTCTCATTTTATTTAAATGGCTTTGCCAATGTCCATCATTCATAAAGCGATAAAGAGTATCCTGGTGAAGGCGAGAAACGGTCTGCTTATAAACAGTAAAGCTCTCCTGATATTTTTTAATCAACGAGGATGGTAAAACCATATAACTTATACGAATAGACGGAATCAATGACTTGGAAAATGTCCCTAAATAGACAACATTTCCTTTTGTATCTAACCCCTGTAAGGAAGGAATCGGCTTCCCTTTAAAACGATATTCACCGTCATAGTCATCTTCAATAATATAACCGTTCTTGCCTTCTGCCCATTTTAACAATTCCATTCTTCGTGAAATTGGCATTATCATTCCATAAGGGAACTGATGAGATGGTGTAACATAAACAACACTGGCAGCACTATTTTTTAATTGATTTATATTAATTCCATCTTCATCAAGAGGTGTTGAAATCGTATGGACTCCTAGATCTTGTAAAGTAGTCCTCGTTCTATGGAGACCAGGATTCTCAAGTGCATAGATATGGTCTTTACCAATTAACAGAGATAATAATCCAATAAGTACCTGAGTACCTGCACCAATGATGATTTGATTGGCAGAGCACCTTACACCTCTAGATGCAAATAGATATTTTGCAATTTGTTCTCGAAGTAACAACTCCCCTTGCGGATTTCCATTATAAAATAATTCGCCCTTATCTTGGTATAAAGATTGAATGGTTAATTTTCGCCATATGGAATATGGAAAGTGTTCTAAATCTACCTTACCTGAATTGAAATCATATTTAATATTTACTTTCAATTCCTCATTCTCTGGCTCACATTTTTGAGAAAATATTTGGTTAGAGGGAATTTCTTCATTAAAAGTTGAAACAAATATTCCTTTACGGGGTTTACTTTCTACATATCCTTCTGCACATAACTGTTCATAGGCTGACTGAATTGTATTTAAGCTTAAATTAAGGTAACGAGATAAATTTCGCTTTGAAGGTAATTTTTCATTTGGTTTTATTCTTCCTGATAAAATTTCTTGTTTAATGTAATTGGCTAGCTGGACATACAGTGGACTATTACTTCTACTATCCAAAACGGGGGTTATTTCAATCATTATTCCACTCCCATTGTCTGACTGGTACCATTAAATTTATCGTATCTGGTACTTTCGATTATACCAGGTTGTGATTTAATAATAATTAAACAACTCTTCAAGGAGATGAAGAAAAATGGTTTTAATTAAGGAATTGAAAAATGAGACGGAATGGAAGGCAGCATTTGTTGTGATGAAGCAATTGAGATCTCATTTGGATGAGGTAAATTATCTTCAATTAGTTCAAGAAGCAATCCAAAAGGAAGGTTATAAATTGGTTGCTTTGTATGATAATGAAAAAATGGTAGCAGTAACAGGCTTTATGCCTATGATTACTTTATACAATGGAAGGTCCATTTGGGTTTGTGATTTAGTTACAGATTCAGATAGTCGTTCGAAAGGGTATGGAGAAGCACTTCTAAATTATGTACAAAAGTGGTCAAAGGAAAATGGCTATGATATTGTCTCACTATCATCAGGTTTACAAAGAGTAGATGCTCATCGTTTTTATGAAAATAAGATGGAATATGACAAGGTTAGCTATGTTTTTTTAAAAAGAGTTTAAATCAGAATTATGGTAAAAAAAGGACCAACTGAAGCTCTTTTTTTCATATAGTTCATAAAAGTGTTAACTTTGTTAAACCTTTTTGTTCAACTCACCTGCCCGTGAACATAAGAACAGACGTGTGCCAATTCACATGTCAGTTCTTATGTTCATATTAAGAAGGCAGCCGAATATAGGAGCCTTTTCTCGATAGACCTAGCTTTTATGGTTTATTTTTCAAACATCCTTGGAAGACTTTCTGTATACGGTGCATAAGCAATCCCTTTTTCCGTAACGATCCCTGTGATTAATGAATGGTCGGTAACGTCAAAGGCCGGATTATAGGTTTGAACACCCTCAGGTGCCATGGACTTTTCATACCATTTGCTTGTTATTTCCTCAGAAGGACGCAATTCAATCTGAATATCATCCCCTGTTTTACACTCCAAATCAACCGTTGACAATGGAGCACAAACATAAAACGGAATTTTGTAGTGTTTGGCTAGAATCGCTACACCAGATGTCCCAATTTTATTGGCACTATCGCCATTTTCTGCTACCCTGTCACAGCCAACCAACACTGCCTGAATCTTCCCTTCTTTCATGACAATCGAAGCCATATTATCACAAATTAATGTGACATTCACTCCTGCCTGCTGAAGCTCCCAGGCTGTTAGGCGGGCACCTTGCAATAATGGTCTAGTCTCATCTGCATATACCCTGAAGTTATAGCCCCTTTCCTGCCCTAAATAAATCGGGGCTAATGCTGTTCCATATTTGGCGGTCGCAATCGTTCCTGCATTACAATGAGTAAGAATTCCCCATCCGTGTTCAAGCAAGGATAAGGCATTTTCTCCAATCCTTTCACAGATTTTTTCATCCTCAGCCCGAATCGCATCAGCTTCCTCTTTTAGTGCAGCCTTCACCTCTACTGCACTTTTCCCTGCTTCTTGCTTAAATCGCGCTTCCATCCGATTTAACGCCCAAAACAGATTTACAGCAGTTGGACGTGAAGTGGCCAAATAATCTTTCACTTTCTTAAAATCTTCAAAAAGAGCTTCATAGGTTTCTGCTGTTGATTTTTTTGTCCCTAAATAGACACCATATGCTGCAGCAATCCCAATGGCGGGTGCTCCGCGAACCTTTAATTGATAAATGGCATCCCAAATATCTTCTAATTCCTTTAACGCTAAGAAGCTGGTCTCATTCGGTAAAACCGTTTGATCTAACAATACTAACGTATCATTCTCATCATCTAGTCTTACGGATTGAATGACAGTAACTGGATTTTGCAAATGTATTACGCCTCCTTCACCGATGTTCGTTCAGCACCATGAATGGCATTGATATAATCAGGTCCAGATTTTATTGATTCACGGTTGAGTATTAATTCTTTTCCTACGGTTAAACAGATTTTTTCCGCACGCGTTCTGGATTCTGGATTTTGAATGGAGGTAATATCCTTCACTTTTGCAAGTCCAATAATTCTGCGCAGTAACTCTAGACCTGTGACAGCAGCCGTATCTCTTAAAATTGCCTCTAAATAATATTCCTTAAATCCTTCATAACTCGCCACTCGTTCAGTTGCCTTATCATCCCAAGCATTATTAAATTTATCTGTAAATAGATTAATAACATCTCTAATAGTAGTTACAAGGTAATTTAAATAGTCATTACGTGTTTTCTCATCATCAATCGTAAATTTTCCATTGGCATAGGCAAAAATGAGATTGGCCATGATATTTCCAATATCATAACCAGCCGGCCCATAAAAAGCGAATTCAGGGTCAATCACCTTCGTAGAATCTTTTTTGATAAAAATCGACCCTGTATGGAGGTCACCATGCAGTAATGACTGAGCATTTGTCATAAACTCAAATTTTAATTTTGCACTTTCAAGAACTAATTTCTTATCATTCCAAATATGGTCTTTTACGAATTCCTTCGAGCCTTCAAACACTTCATTACGAGGACAATCATAAAACGGTTCTGTATAGACCAAATCTTCTGTTATTTCACATAGCTCTGGGTTAATGAATTGCTTAACAAGTGCTTTCTTTTCCTTATGTTCTAGTACTACGTCAGACGTACATAATAAGGTATTTACGAGGAATGAGGTAATATGGTCAGCAAAGAGCGGAAATTTCTTATGTTTTAATAGAGCGGTTCTCATTATCTCGTGATCTGATAAATCTTCCATCACACAGCAGTTCATAATCGAATCGTAGTGATATACCTTAGGTACGAACCCTGGAGCTAGTTTATTTTGTACGCCTAGTATTTCACTTTCAATTCGATTGCGGTCGGTCGAAAGTTTAAAATCATCGGAGATCCGAGCAACTGGTCCTGCCTGTTTAATAATAACCGACTTGTTGTTTTTCCCGTCTACAACCTTGAACACATAGTTTAAGTTGCCGTCACCAATTTCTTTGCAGGATAATTCAGCATCTGTTTGGAAAAAATCAATACTTGTTCTTGCGTAATCCACCGCATCCTGTTCCGTCATGGTGAAATATTCAATTGTGAAGTCTTTCATGTGAACCCCTCCAGCAACAATATCCTATAGTATATAGTTATGATTGCTGGAGTATTATCTCAAAAACCCAGAAAATCAAATAATTCGAAAAATTATTTACACAAGAAAAAACAGTGTACCTCCCTCTCAAGCTTTTAGGATTTACACTGTTTTATTTAACTACATGATTCTAATTTAGATGTATCGTCGTTCCTGATTTAATGGATTGATAGCATGCTTCAATGACACGCATATTTTGAATCGCATTCTCACCTGTATAAGAAGGTTCGCCATTTTCTAAAATGGCTTGTGAAATATGCTCAACCTCCGTTTTATAAATATCACAGCTGATTTTTTCTTCTCTTGTTACACCGGCTTTTTGGACAATGACGAGACCTTCTCCCCCATTGTTATCTGGACGAAATGCTCTTGGAACCTTAATCTGACCCTCTGTTCCAATTAATTCATATTCCGCTCTAAAAACCCTATCAAAGCCGCAATCAAAATGGGCATGAACGCCATTATCCATTTTCATATAACCAAATGCGGAGGTATCAACTTGATAGTCTGAATCAATCACAGCGTGAGCTTGGACTTCTACCGGCTCTGCACATAGTATATTTCTAATGGCATGGATGCCATAACATCCTACATCATAGATACTTCCTCCGCCTTTATTTGGATTCATTTTAATGCTGCCTTCTTTTTGGGATAGGAAGTATGAAAAGCTTGCCCGCATGTATTTAACCTCACCAATTTCGCCAGAACGGATAATCTCTCGTACCCTTTCATGCTGAGGGTGAAATTGATACATAAACGCTTCCATAAATTTAACATTTTTCTCTCTGCAGTATTCAACCATTTCATTGGTTTCTTCTGCTGTTAGGGACGCAGGCTTTTCACATAGAATATGCTTGCCGTGTTTTGCTGCCTCAATAGTCCACTTTTTATGTAAATGGTTTGGCAGCGGGATATAGACTGCATCGATCTCCGGATCCTGCAGCAATTCTTCATAACTCGTATATGACTTTGCTATATTCAATTGTTTGGCAACATCCTCTGCTTTTCCACTGCTGGAGGCAATCGCTGCCACCACTGCATTTTCGGCACGATCAAATGCAGGAATTAACGTTTTTTGTGCGATATTTGCCGTGCTTAAAATTCCCCATCTTACTTTTTTCAACCACTTTTCCTCCTTAACAAAAGGGTATTTCCTTTTGCTTTACTTATATCACTAGTCTAACATAGGCCAAATTGTGAGAATATCAATTTTTTATGTATCCAATTTTTCCGACAATGTCCTGACCTTGAGGGCTCTTCATCCATTCCAAGAAAGGTTCTATCTGCGGTTTAGGGTTATCCTTTAACGTAATCGCATAAAGGTTTGCAGTGAAAGGATATTTTCTACTCGCGATATTCTCTGGAGATGGTTCAATTCCATCAATAGCAAGAAGTTTAATATCCGGGTTGTTCCTCATTCCTGTTGCAAAAAATCGGAAGGAAAATCCAATGGAATGATCATAATTTCGATAATCGGCTACTTGCTCGATAATCCCGCCCATCCCTTCAGGAACATCTTCCTTTAAAGGCTCCATTATTGGCGTATTCCCCATTATTTTTTCAAGAAGCGTTTGGCTTCCTGAATTTTTCGGCCGCTGAAAGGCTACGATTCTTTCATTCTTTCCACCAAGCTCCGACCAATTTTTTATTTTTCCAGAATAGATGCCTTTAATCTCTGAAACTTTTAAACCATCTACTTTATTATCGGGATTAACAAAGAAGACAAATGCTTCCTTGCCAATGGGCGTCATGACTAATTCCTTACCCTGTTGTTTGGCCATTTCCTGCTGCTCTTTCGAGGGTTCTGCACCGAAGTAAATATCCACCTCACCTGATAAGAGGCGTTCATAAGAATATATCGTATTGGTAAAGCTGACAATTTCCTCTGCCCGATCCAGCTTTCCAATATCTTCGTAGACTGCATTGGCAAAGGCAGAATAGACTGGGTAGGCTGCTTCTGCCCCGTCCAATATCGGCATTTCACTTGGATTCTTAATGGTAAAGGTTTGCGCTGTTTCAAGCTTTGGCAGGATATGATTTGGATTTGTAACATAATAAGGGAATAAATCAGTTGAAGAGTAGCCGCCCCCATATTCAAAGCCATAGGATGGCAGGACCGTCTTACTCCGGTGCCACTGAACAGCTGAACCTGTACCCATTGCCAGGGCAAAAACAGTTATCAGTGTCAATACCTGCTTCTTGTTAACAGAGGTGCGAATACTTTTTATGAGAAGTGCAATGAAAATAGCAACCACAAATGCTAATTCATATGTTAGTGGCGCCCATAGAAACAATCTACCCTCGCCCATTAGCATCGTCATAAAAAAGATTGGCGCAATTGCAATATGTAGAATTCCGTAGAAAAGCCAGACATCGTCCCCGTAAAACCCGCCGCTGATTAGCATAAAAATTGCCCAAATTACAGCCGTATACGCCAGCGGAAGTAAAAACAGCAGACTAAGCCCTCTTTTATCATCCGATTTGGGCAGTGTCCTGCTGGCAATCCCGCCAGCAATACACCCGCCAATGATAAGCGGCAGGATGGTTGAAATTAAAAAATTATTTGTTGTAATAATCAGTGTGATGAATGAAATAGCAAGTGGAACTACACCAAAATACAAAAACAGTTGAAGCATATTTTTCCCCATAGAATGTCCCTCCTAAAAACTTTTTTAGGTGTATAGTGTAATTTTACACTTTTGACCATTATTTTACAATAGGCTTATTTTATGTATCCATCTTTTGTAAAAAGCAGGATTTTTATAGGAAAGATAGAATAATTAATTTCTAATCTTATATTGGGAGGAAGAGCTTAATGGCGTTTGAGAGTAATCTATCTACAAAAATAAGGCTTCGAAATCTTCAGTTACCGGAAGATTACCAGCATATAGCCACATTGTTTAACTCTATTGAACCCGGTTCTGCAACCGTTGAGGCTCTTGAGGATGAAGATCGCCATATTCCTCAAACATCTACACTCACATTAAATGATAATGGTCTTCTAACTGGTTTTGGGAGGTTAAGAGTTTTAGCAGAAAACACAGAAGGTCAGGTAATTGGCTATGGTACCTCATGGCGGGCTCCTTGGAGTGACCCTGGAGAGCTGGCAAGTACTTTTTGCGTTCATCCCTCTTACCAAAGACAAGGTGTTGGAGAACTTATTCTTTCTTATCTCGAAAATTGGGCAGCAAGTCAGAACGCATCCGTTATATTTTCAGAAGTAAAGGATTGGGTCCCTGGCTCTCTACCTTTTGCAGAGAAACATGGTTTTGTACTGGAGGCACATATTTTTGAATTAAGGTTAAACTTGAAACAACTAGATTTGACGAAATTAGCAGATCCCATACATAGATTAAAAGATACTGGTTATTACTTTGTTACCTTAGCTGATATAGCTGGTGAGGTGTCAGAAAAGAAATTATATGATTTATATGTAGAGACATCAAAAGACAACCCAGGACAATCCGGAAACCTTCCTGCATTTCCTCAATGGCGTAAGGAGGCACTTCCTGAAGACTGTTCGCAGGAAAAATGGGTATTTATCGCTCTTGATGAAGATGATTTCGTAGGTGTGTCCACCCTTTTTAGAACGGAAGAGACTGGGGTAATGCACACGGATTATACAGGAGTGAAACAAGGCTATCGCGGCCAAGGAGTTGCCAAAGCTCTAAAACTTCTTTCCATTCATGCAGCAATAAATGAAGGGGCTCATACGATGATGACGGAGACAGAAGCAGGCAATGAGGCTATGCAGAAGCTTAATAGAGGTTTAGGCTATTTGCCTGGTAAAGGTCATTACCGTATTTGCAAACCAATATTATAGGAGGATTGATGCATGGAAAAGTTGCAATTTCCTGAATTATTAGATGAGGTCAAATGGTCAGGAAGAGAAGAAAACATTGTCCAGCGTCATTTCGAGGTGCTGTAAGGATTGCTGTAAGGAAGAAAACTTATCTTAGCAGGCAGAACTTTGAACATGGATCCGTCAGGAATGGGCATTGTTATCCTTGAAGTAAGTACATTCCTTCACATTTTTTTACAATAAAAAAGGCTGCCTTCGCAGCTCTAATATATATGACCATTCTTTTCACTTTCGTGATATTTAATCATAAAATGTTCAGAGAATAGTTCATGAATCCTTAGACAGGTTCCTAGAATGAAATAGATGAACCATCATTGGCTATTGTTTGCTGAAGATGGATTTTCGATTTGACCTTGATCACTTATATCGGGATCTTGGGTCACCGTAATAATCAGGGAATTTGTTGGTGAAAAGTCTCCCATTGAAAAATTAGCACCATATAATTTTATGTTTGAAGTATGGCTATTTTGGACTGTACTTCCTATATTAATGTTTGCATTCTGTGCCATCCCGTTTACGTGCAGGTTGAAAATTTTAATTTGATTAGACATAAGATCCTCCAGTTAAAAGAACATTTTGAATTTAATATACAATATGTTGAACAAGCATAATAAGAAATGGACAAACATGGAATTCAGAATATATAGTTTTTATCCTAGCTTTCTGAAAAGTGCAATGTATAAGTATATTTCAACAAAACTGTTCGTTAGCTTGTGAATTACCTCACAATATCATTAAAAGGTGATGCTAATTCCTTACATATAAACTTATAAGTTAGGTTAAGCTTAATTATGGGAACTAACGCAAGACGAACAAGTAGGTCCAAGTTTCTGCTCCCACCGACTAAGATGAGTTTACACAATGCACGAAAAGAATAAAAATAGTCGAGGTTCCTATGGAATTACAGAGAAACAAATTTTTTAATGAAAATTTATCTATCCTAGCTTGGAAATTATCTATAGGCTCTATTTTATCTTGGGAATTATCCGAACTTTTAGGTTCCGACCATCCTTATTTATCTCCGCTTTCTGTGATCCTAACTATTCAATCTACAATGGATAAAACTGTTAGCCTTTCGATAAAACGTATGATTGGAACGATTATCGGAATATTGGTTACAGTTTTGATTGCTGGACACTTAAACATTAACGGTTGGAATTTGGGGATTTTAATTCTTTTAGGTTGTTACATCTCCATTTATCTTAAATTGGAAAAAAAAGTCCTTCATCAGGTTTCAATTACAATACTATTTGTTTTTGCTTTTGAACACCAAACAAAGCATTATGCCACAGACAGGTTGAGAGACACACTAGTCGGTGTATTGGTTGCTGGAATCATTCAATTAGTTTGGTCCCGGATCATTTTACGAAAAACTTGAACTCACTATGGTTACGATTGATCGCTATTTGCGTCAAAGGTGCATAAAGATTTTCAGCAGCGTTCGGCTTATTTTCATCTGCTTTAATCATATTCCATAGTTGATCTCATAAAAGTTAGTGAAATAGCCCTTCCCACCTTAATTTCTCAGCATATTTTATAGGGAATAAGTATATAAAGGAGGGCTAACAAATGTTTGGATACGGCGGATATGGTGGTTGTGGTGGCTACGGCTACGGAGGCGTTGGTTTCGGCGGCGGTTTTGCATTAATCGTTGTATTGTTTATCTTGTTAATCATCGTTGGAGCAGTAATCTGTTTCTAAGTAAAAACAATTACACTTTTCTAAAAATACAAAAAAGCCCTTGTGAGGGCTTTTTTGTATTTGAGAATACCTATTTAAGGTGTATGTGTAATGTAGGATAAGGGAATATGGTGCTTCTGCTGCACTATCATATGCATCCGTTTATGTGACTAATCAATAGGTTAAGCCCTAATTGAGTGTCAAATTCATATACAATTCGGCACTCTTTTAAATTACATCTCTAATGGTTGCGATAGGCAGCGGATCCCGTTAGGCTGAGCATAGTATTTTTTAGATTACAGGGTAATAAGGTTCATATCTTGGATTTGTATAATACGGCGGTCTCGGACCTATTTTTGGCATTTTCCAAGTTGTTGGATTGGAGTTATAGAGAATCTCTTCCTTGTCTTTTGAATGATTAATTAACAACAGCTTTACTTCCCGATTTAACCTATAATAGTACAAGCACATTACCTCCTTAAGGGTTACCCTTCACACTATTCATTCCACTAAAGCAATGTGAAAGACCATGCACGGTATTCGCCCATGTATCATATCTTAAACCCAAAATGGTTTTTCAAGGAGGGTTACATGTGTCACAAGATGATCAAAATTATCCTATGTATCCCCATTACGGAAAAATAACACGCTATGAAGATATACCTCTTACGGTTCCGGAACAGCGCCAGCACCGCCAGCCTGGAGTAGAAAAGTTGATGGTTCCAAGACCTATCATTGAAAATCCGAACTACAAAGGAAGCGGAAAACTGGCAGGAAAGACTGCACTCATCACTGGTGGTGACAGCGGAATAGGAGCAGCTGCAGCGATTGCTTTCGCAAAAGAAGGTGCCGACGTTGCTATCTCTTATCTGGATGAGCATGAAGATGCAAATCGAACAAAGACTCGGATTGAAGAGCTTGGGCAGCGGTGCTTGTTATTGCCTGGCGACTTACGAGAAAAACAGCAATGTATTGATATCGTAGAAAAAACGGTTCAAGCCTTTGGAAAGCTAGATATTCTATGCAACCATGTTGGAATCCAGTTTCAGCAGCTAAGCCTCCTAGATATTACCGATGAACAGTTTGATACTACTTTTAAAGTCAATATTTATTCCCATTTTTACACCACCCGGGCAGCTCTAAAACACTTAAAAGCTGGCAGCTCTATTATCAATACCGCTTCGGTGGTTGCTTTTTACGGAAATGAACAATTGATCGATTATTCAGCAACAAAGGCGGCAAACATTGGTTTCACACGTGCACTGGCGAACAATTTAGTCGATAAAGGCATTCGTGTTAACGCCGTTGCTCCTGGTCGAGTATGGACCCCGCTCATTCCCTCCAGCTTCTCTGCAGACCAAATTCCTCTAGCAGGGAATCCCATGCAGCGTCAGGGTCAGCCTTTTGAACTTGCCCCAGCCTATGTTTATCTTGCGTCGGATGATTCCCGATTCATGACCGGGCAAACCATTCATGTTAACGGCGGACAGATTACATCGTCTTAAAAAACTTTCATACTGCTTTATTGGAAAGTGGATGAAGGACAAATCACAAGAGCTTCCGATGAGTTTTGTCCTTCATAAGGTCGATGAAGGACAAATCACAAGAGCTTCCGATGAGTTTTGTCCTTCATGAGGTGGATGAAGGACAAATCACGAGAGCTTCCGATGAGTTTTGTCCTTCATAAGGTCGATGAAGGACAAATCACGAGAGCTTCCGATGAGTTTTGTCCTTCATAAGGTCGATGAAGGACAAATCACGAGATCTATTAATGAGTTTTGTCCTTCATAAAAATCTTCATGAAAATCAACTCATCTCATAGCAAAAAAAGCGTTAAACCCAAAATCAAGGGTTTAACGCTTTTTCGTACGATTAATAAGTTAGTCCATAGTTAAGTGTATAGACATTTCCATCGCTATCTTTATATGCATAGGAAGTTCCTTCAGGCATATACTTGTCTTTGTCATAGCCTGGGACATCGTTTCTTGAGAAACAGTCTCCATTTTCATCAACCGTAATGACTGCTTCACTTGCTGGCAATGTCATCGGCAGGACACCTGATGGTTTGAACTGGCCTGCAATGACTTCAAATTGCGGCTTAAAGAAAGTATCGTATCCAGCTACTAACGCGTCAGCTAATGGTTCCACATTTCCAAGAATCCATGGCAATGTGATATTCACACTCATAATGACTTTCCCGTCACGATTATGGATATGATCACAAACTTCCTTTAAATGATCCAAACGGCTCAACGTTGTTTCTTGATACTCAGAACCATCTAAAGCTTTTAGTGTTTTATCCTCAACCATTTCAAGTTCTAACAGTCCAGGTGTTGCCTGGAAATAGTTTCCGGATTTTGGCTGTAACATCAATACCGCAACATCCGCTTCCTCATGATTTTCAGTCAACGCAGCTATTCCAATTTCCTTCCATTCTTTCCTTGCTTGTTCCGTGTAAGTATCAGCAAGTTTTGGATCCTTATGGAAAACTTCAACATAAACCTTCTTATTGTTTAGCTTTTCTGCTGTTAAAGGTAATGTTTGATTTGAATTCTTAAGAACAGTTACTGATTTTAGATGTGCTTGATAAGCAGCTTCCCAGTGAGCCGGCGTGCTAACTACTTGGGTAGCTTGTTCTGGTGAAACATACGTACGATCATCGAATAATCCTAATGTAAACATTTCCTCTAGTAAACGTACATTGGCTTCGTTAATACGCTTTTCACTGATCCAGCCATTTTCGATTGCTTTTTTAAGATTTTCAATATCATTTGTATCGGCAACAAGGTCTGTACCAGCATTAACTGCTTTTGCGAAACGTTCCGCCTCAGTTTTCGTTTCTTGGCCCCATGCCATTTTATTAACAATTCCACTGTCACTATTTACATAGCCTTTGAATCCTAGTTTATCTCTAAGGATAGTTTGTAAGAAATAATGATTAAACGTAAATCCAACTTCTTCAAATGGAATATCCTCACCCTCGAATTCTTGCACCGTGCTCTTATTAATACGTGGGATTGAATAATATGGCATAATTGAAGAAGTTCCGTGTTCAACCGCTGCTCTAAATGGCGGTAAGTGATATTTTTCTAAGCTTCCAGGGGTTGGATATAGGTTCCATTTTCCTTCTTCATAGTGTGGATCGAATCCATTTTCCCTTGCACCGCCGCCAGGAAAATGCTTAGTTGTCATAGCAATGCTATTCTTTCCTAACTCTTTTCCCTGGAATTCGTCAATGATACGGCCAATTGCATCTGAAATAAACTCTGGATCTTCCCCAAATGTACCATATGTACGCTGCCATCTAGGATCTGTAGCAGTATCCGCCATGTACATATAGCCTTTTCTGATTCCAGTCGCATCCCACTCGTCATGTGCAATTTTTGCAAATTGACTAATTAATGAGGCGTCGCCGCCATTTTTGATATCGCCTTTCGCTGCAGCAGCAAGTCCTAAAGTACCTGGCCATGTAGAGAAAATACCCACCGCATCGTTCATACCGAAAATGGATTCACCATTTTCATTTCGTGAATTAGATGCCATTAAACAAGGAATCCCAAGACGTGTTTCCTCACATAATTCATTCATCTTATTGATCCACTCTGCCATTTGGGCAGGGCTATGATTGTCTCTATGAATGAAGTGACGTAAATGCATATTTTCAATCGTATGGGTCGTTCCATAGATTTTTGAAGTTGCAAAAATGTTTTCACCTTTTTCAACGATTGCTTCATCTAGAAGACCATCATGACTTGTCTTGCTCTTATCTTCTTGGGAAAGGCCCATTTTACGGGTATTGATCAGCATCATGCCGACTTTTTCATCAAGGTTCATTAAGGAAACAAGGTTTTCTGCCCGTTCTTTTGGACTTAATCGCCAATCTTTATAAGGTTCTAATTTCCCGCTATTATTTAAATCTTTAAACTTTAATCCATCTACTTCAATGATCTTTTTGACTCTGACTTCTAAATTCGGTTGTTGTTGGTTATTTTCCAAATCAAGGCCTCCTAAACTTAATCAGTCCACTTAAATAGATTGTCCTGAATGTTTATTACAGATTCATATTAACAATTTGAATCCGGTTCCACACCCAATAATGAAAACTTTTATATAAAATTGCACACTTCTCCCAATAATTTTTTAAAAAAATAGGTACAAATTCATTGTCTTTTATACAAATTTATTGAGAATTTAGATTGAGTTTTCTTGTTCCATCATTGGCGCCAGCAACTTCGGACATCCTCTAGCAAATTTGCGCTGACCTTGTCCGAAGTACTGCCATCTTCGGACATACTCTAGCAATTTTACGTTGACCTTGTCCGAAGTCCTGTCATCTTCGGACATCCTCTAGCAAATTCGCGCTGACCTTGTCCGAAGTCCCGCCATCTTCGGACATTCATCAGCAAATTCACACTGACCTTGTCCGAAGTCCTGCCATCTTCGGACATCATAAAGCAGTTTCATGCTTTCCTTGTCTAATCACCTCTTAAAAATAACAAGGAGGCCATGACAATGCCCATGTGCCTCTTTTATTGTTTGATTCCCTTATACTCTGTAGCTGTTATTCCTTTTACATCTTTAAATATTTTACAAAAATAATTATAGCTGCTGAACCCCACTTGTATTCCTATATCCGTTATGGATAACCGCCCTTGTTCAAGAAGAAAAACAGCCTCCTCGATTCGTTTTTTATGGATATAATCAATTACACTTATCTGCATTTCTTCTTTAAATTTCCGAGCGAGATAGTTCCGGCTAAATCCAATTTTATCTGCTATCGATTGCACTGTTATGGGTTCCTTAAAATAAAGGTTTATTTCCATTAATGCTTCCCTGACAACGGGACTATGGCCTTTAACGGTAAAATTCTGAACCGCTTCGCAATACTCTTCGATCATATTGAATTCAATCGCGTCTAATTCCGACATTGCCACTGCAGCTTCGATCCTAAGGGCAAATTTTTCCGAAATTGCATGTAAATATTGTGGTTCCACCCCTCCCCTACCCGCTGCCAGCCTGGACATTGTGTTACTTGAAAAAGAAAGGTTCTTTTTTGCGCGTAAAGGATTGCCTGGAACTCGATATGAAAAGTCACCGGCAAATTCAAGGAATGCTTTGAAGGCATTTTCCTTATCTCCTATTTCAATAAAATGCAAAAAAATTCTTTCTGCTTCATATCTTAATTTCACATCCATACCGCTTTGAGAATAGTCCTGCGGCTGTACAACCGGCTGAGATGGTGCGTTTTCACCTTTCACCGTCATCAATTTAGAGTCAACACGCGGGTTCACAACGATATTTACTAACAATTCACTAATGGCTAAGTACGATTGCCCCAAATAGGCTAATGATTTATAAAACTTCTCCAAAGGATTAAACCAATTATGATCTAATCGATTGTGCTTCAAAATATTCCATAAGAATAAGTCCGTGACCCGCTCATTCAGGAAAGGTCCAACCAAAACCATTCCTTGAAATTGGTCATTCTCATGCAAGGCAACTGCCAGATACGATAGTTGGAAAGAGTCTGTATGAAAACAAAAGCTATTTTTATTTGCCTCTCCTAATGCTTTTTGAAGATCGGAATAGATTGCTTTTCTAGCTTCTACTAAAATAAGAGGTTCACTATCATTTGATAGGTGATAAATCGTTTGAAATTGTTTATCTACTACTTGAACATCTATATTAAAAGCATTCTTAATAAGCCGGCATTTACTTAACAGTTCATCCACTTTCATCATCCTTTTAAAATAAAACAAAAAGCAGTGAAAACCACTGCCCTTGTTGTTTTATTTTATTTTACCTTAACGGAACGTTGACGACATACCATTTAGGGTTTTAACATATTGAAAAAGCAGCCCCAGTAATCCCCCAACGATACTTGGCAGCAGCCATCCTAGTCCATTCGAGTAAAGCGGAATAAAAGCTAAAGCAGAAGAAATAGCAGAAATCTCAAAGCCAGCTGCGGTTAAGCCATCATACACACTAACCAGTCCTGCACCAACAATGGCGCCCACATAGATTGCTCTCGTCATTGGCAGATAGGAGTGTAATAAAGATAATAGGATTAGGACAATCGCAATCGGATAAATCATGATGAGCAGCGGAATAGAAACGGAAATTAATTGACTTAAACCTAGATTTGCCATCGTAAAACTAAAGAAACAGAGAATCGTAACGGCAACAGGATAGGAAAGTTTTTTAAACCGATGACTTAAATATTCACTGCAAGCAGCCACCAAACCAATGGAGGTTGTTAAACAGGCCCCAGTAATAACTCCTGCCAGTAAAACGGACCCAAAAGAACCAAATAGCAGCGACGTTACCGATGAGAGAATGGCTCCGCCGTTGTCCTGAATTCCAATTGCGTCTGTACTGGTTGCCCCAATATAAGATAATGAGATATAGACAAAAGATAGTCCCAACCCAGCAATGATTCCTGCTTTAATGGTATAAGAGCGAATAAACGGTGCTGTTTTAAACCCCATTTCTTTTACTCGGTTAATGACAACTACTCCAAATACAAGAGCAGCGATGGCGTCCATAGTCAGGTACCCTTCAACAAACCCTCCAAAAAACGCTCCCTCTTTGTATTTCCCTGCTGCCTCACCAATCGGTCCAATCGGTGAAGCAAATCCTCTGATTGAAATAATAATAATTAATAGTAAAAGAAGCGGAGTAAGAACTTTCCCTACACGATCCACTAGCTTTGCTGGATTAAGCGCAATCCAAAAGGTTATCAAAAAGAATATGAGTGTGGATATAAATAAGCCGAAACTGCTGTCATTTGGTAAGAATGGAGCTACCCCAATCTCATAGGTGACTGTTCCGGTTCGAGGTATTCCGAAAAACGGCCCAATCGTTAAATAAATAATAACTGGAAAAACCTTCGCGAATGCGGGATGTACTCTGTTGGATAAGTCATCCAAGTCCCCGCCCGATCTTGCTATCGTGAACACAGCCAATACAGGCAGTCCTACACCAGTTACTAAGAATCCAATAATCGCTGACAAAAGGGAGTCACCAGCTTGCTGTCCCAGTAATGGCGGGAAAATGATATTTCCTGCTCCTAAAAAGAGTGCGAACATAAAAAAGCCTAATGCGATTACTTCTTTAAATGGTAATTTCCGTTCCATGAAAACCCTCCGGTGATTATATAAAAAGGAAAACCTCAATTTCCTAATTTAAATAATAATTTATTTAAACAAAAAAGCCTTAATTCAATAAATTGTTACAATATTAACTATATTAATATACAGAATATCATGCTGAACTGCAAAGAATTTTTAATCGATAATTACAACTAGCCTGTCAAGAATTTTTTTTGGATAAAACAATGGTAAAAAAATTGTTTATAATTTTCGGTTTAGTCATAACCTATGTTCGAATCTTATATGCAAAAGTTGGAGGTGTGATGATGTCAGAATTAGAACCATTGGAATATCAAACTGGTGCACCTATTCTTGATTATGATATTATTGAAATTAAAAACACAGTGAATGGATTTGAGGTCCTTCTTGATATCAATTTGGACAGCGGGTATTCATTATCTAGAACAACTTTAGAAATTACACATGAGGATTTACAAGGTTATGATACAAATGAAATTGAAGAAGGCATTAAATATGCATTGGGCTTTTTCGGAAACGAGATTCAATAACTTTTCTCTTAAAATCACCCGCAGCCTAATCTTCAATTATGATGGAGTGATTATATGCCGAAAGCAAAAGCAAAGAGTGGAGTAGGAAGAGGAACAGGTAAGAAGGGATGGAATCGTTGGCAGGCTGGTGCTAAAAAAGCAAAAAATGCTAAACCTTATGTTAGCAAAGGCGTTAAAAGAGCAAAGTCTGAACAACCAAGCGGAGACACACCTGGTACCACCGAGACCTAATTGTATTAAATATGGTTTAAACAAACGTTTGATTAGTTTACCACCCAGTCTAATCAAACGTTTGATTCGTTTTTTATCACAGTTTTAGTGTATAGTTTTGATTCTTTATTTCATTGTCTGTAAAGACACGTTCCGCATAGACCATTTCTGTTTCAGACTGCAATAAAAGTGTTGAACTCCTTGTCCCATAGTTCTTACTCTTGATAAACATCGGGGAAAGCATTCTTTCCCATTCTATCGAAACGCCTGTTTTCGGCAGCCGTTCATCGGGCGCCAGCTCTGATTTTTGAAGGAGTGTAAACAGTGGTTCTAGCAAATCTTCATTATCATTACTTAGGATTGTACTTAGTCCATCCTTGCCTGATTGCACTTTTGGCCAATCGGTATTCAATAAATGATTGCTGACTCCATAAATCCCTGGGGTTAATTTTTTTAATTCACGTCCAACGTTTGAATAATAAAACAGCTCATCCCCATCCCCGGCCAGCAAATTGTATCCAGGATACCAGTCATTCTCTCCAGCTAACCCCTGCATATAATCCTTTATATCTCCTTTAAACTGAAGTGCATTTGCTACAAGTTCCCCACGGGAACGTTTTCCCTCGGTAACTTCATTCGGATCTCGATAATTCGTTAACGCCGCAAATCTACCGCTTCTTGTAACTCCCATCCATGTCCCCATTTTTTCTAGATCACGCCCTGCCAGTATCTCAGGAGCATCCTCCCAAAAGTGTGCAGGAGTAGTCGGTCTCAGGTAAAATTCATCGCGATTCGCTGCAACCATTAACTTATATTTGGGATTTACCTTGTATGCAAATAGTATTAAACACATGACATTCACTACCTTCTAAAAAATTGTAGGCACATATTAAACACCTATTGTCTTGGAAAAAAAGCGATAGGTTGTTGTAGAACGGTATACTTCATCTGGGTTTAACAAGGTGGCAGGAAAATGGGGTTGGTTAAAGTCGATAGGAAGCCCTTGCGTCTCAAGGCACACGCCTAAGTAGTTCCTGGCTCGGACACCAGATATAGAATAAAGACCTTCAAGATGATTAGCTGTATAAAGGACCACACATGGCTGGTCTGTTGTCATTAGCAGCGTCCTTCCACTTTCTTTGTCCGTTAACACCACTGTATTTTCACCTTTTTTTGAAAAAACCAGATGATGGTCGTAACCATTGCCAGCGAGTACATTTTGTGGATGAGAGGATTTCATTCCTGATTTTAACAAACGTCCATGCTTAAAATCAAAAGGGGTATTCGCAGCCTCTAGCAATCTTCCAGTAGGAATTAAATCTGAGTCCAGCTCTAAAAAACGATCACCGTCCAATTGAAGGACATGCTCGGAACAATCTCTTTTTAGATTACCGCTTAAATTAAAATAAGAATGATTGGTTAAATTGACGATTGTTTTTTGATCTGTACGGGCTTCATAGGTAATGCTGAGCTCATTCTGATTATTTAATAGGTAAATAATCGTCGTGTCTAAATTTCCTGGATAGCCTTCTTCGCCATCCTTGCTGCGATAGAAAAATTTTAAACCAACAGCACTCTCCGTCTCAATCGGTTCCGACTTCCATATGACGGAATGAAAGCCCTTCTTCCCGCCATGTAGATGATTGGGCTCTTCATTAGCTGTCAGTTGGAGGGATTCTCCATCTAACGTAAACTCTGCATTACGAATCCTGCCAGCTGCCCGTCCGACAACACATCCAAAATACGGGGACAAATCTAGATAATCAAAGAATTGATCAAATCCAAGCACGACATTTTCAATGTTTCCACAGCGATCAGGAACTAATATTTTCGTGATTGTACAACCGTAATTCAAACAAGAAACACTCATTCCTGAATCGTTAACAAGGGTATACTCCATCACTGGCTCATCGTTCGTATGACCAAATAATGTATCTGTCATTTTCATCTATTTCACTCCATTATCACTCACTTAGGTAACCTTTCTGTTATTCATAGCCCATCCTTCGTCTGTCGTTGTTCCTATTCCTTCATTTTAAATGATTCTGAAAATTGCATCCATTTTTTACTATACTTTTACTAAAATAGCGGTAAACAGCAGTGTATACTGCATTTCCCCAAATCTCTTTTTCTACCGGCTTTCGGTCACTCCAGCACCTCTGCATTTACCCAACTTTCTCTTTCTACCAGCTTTCGGTCACTCCAGCACCTCTGCATTTACCCAACTCTCTCTTTCTACCAGCTTTCAGTCACTCCAGCACCTCTGCATTTACCCAACTCTCTTTTTCTACCAGTTCTCGGTCACTCCAGCACCTCTGCATTTACCCAAATCTCTTTTTCTACCAGCTTTCGGTCACTCCAGCACCTCTGCATTTACCCAACTCTCTCTTTCTACCAGCTTTCGGTCACTCCAAAATTTCCTTTATATTACCCATCGCGAAAAAGGGCAGAATCCCAATGGAAATCTGCCTTTTAATTTAATGTATATCATAAATTTTGCATTTCTCATAAAAACTTGTTTTTCCAATTTCGAGAAGCTTGGCCGCTTTCTGCTTATTTCCATTGGCAGCCGTTAAAGCATTATGGATGGCTTGTTTTTCCACTTCCGCAAGTGTCGCTTTTAATGGCTGAACAGGGAAGGCTGCATCATGGACTGTTTCACGCTCGTTTTGTTTTTTAGGAATATTTATGATTTCATCATCTCGTAAATATAATGGTAAATGCACCAATTCGATTATATTTCCATCCAATACATTGATACACCTTTCTAGAACATTCTCCAGCTCTCGAATATTTCCTTGCCACTTATGCTGATTAAGCCTCTCTACAACTTCAGGAGATAATTTTATACCCTTGCGATAAAATTTCCTGCCTAATTTTTCCAAAAGATTGATGGCAATTAATTCAACATCCCCATCACGATTTCTTAGCGGGGGGATATCTATTTTTATAACATTTAATCGATAATATAAATCCTGACGGAATGTCCCCTCTTCTACCATTTTCTCTAAATTCCGGTGTGTTGCTGCAATGATGCGGACATCAACCGCAATTGGTTTTTGACCGCCGACTGGCAGGATTTCACGCTCCTGCAGGACTCTCAAAAGTTTACTTTGCATCGCGAGCGGCATATCGCCGATTTCATCAAGAAAAATCGTTCCACGATTGGCCAACTGGAAGTGGCCTTTCTTACCGCCTTTCTTTGCCCCTGTAAAAGCGCCTTCATCATATCCGAACAATTCAGATTCCAGTAAATGCTCCGGAATAGACGCACAATTTATTGGAACAAAAGGAAAAGATGCGCGCGTGCTGTTATTATGAATAGCTGAAGCAAACAATTCTTTCCCAGTACCTGATTCTCCAAGTAATAAAACCGCTGACTGACTGCTAGAAACTCTTTCCGCCAATTTCTTGACTGCCGTGAAAGAAGGGCTATCCCCAATTAGGTGACTAAAATAATATTTGCTTTTACTATTTCTTTCAGCTTTTGTTTTATAATAATTCAATTCTTTAACGAGATGTTGAATTTTATTTTTGTATAATAACCAATCCTCAGGATTTCGGAACATTACCGTTCCCACTGCTCCTACTAATTCACCATTAATGATAAGCGGAAATCGGTTGGCAATCATCTCACTGCCGTTAATGGGCTGAAGGGCGGCCAGCTCTTCTTGTCCGGTTTTGGCGACGATATGCATTCTCGAGTTTTCAATTACATCCTGAACAGGTCTTCTGATTGCATTTTCGACGGTGGTCCCTAAAAATTCACAATAAGCTGCGTTGATATAAAGAATAATCCCTTCCCGGTCTACAACGACAATGCGCTCACCCGCCAGATTCACAATTTCTTCAATCCAGTGATGAGGGATATTTTCTATTCCTAGTTTCATATCTTTTCACCCTAGTAGTTTTATATGTCCATTATAACAAAGTGGTATTGCTTTTAATAAAAGAATCCTGACCGGAAATTCCGACCAGGATTTTTACTTTATTGGACAGTATATCCACCATCGAGAATTACGGCTTGACCTGTTATTCCTCTTCCTTTTTCACTTGCTAAGAAAGATGCATAATCCGCAATTTCAGATACAGCTAAAAGCCTTTTTTGAGGAACAAGCGTTAGAAGGACATCATCGATTACACGATCTATGCTTACATTCCTTGTAATCGATAAATCTTTCAGCTGGTTTCTAACAAGCGGCGTATCCACATAACCCGGGCATAGGGCATTGACAGTAATACCGTGTGTTGCGCCTTCTAATGCAGCTACTTTTGTTAAACCAATAACTCCGTGCTTGGCACTATTGTAGGCAGCTTTTCCAGCAAACCCAATTACACCGTTAATAGAAGCCATATTGATGATTCTTCCAAACCCCTGTTCTTTCATAATCGGGAATACATGCTTAATCCCAATAAACGGAGCTGTCAACATTACTTTTATCATAAACTCAAATTTTTCAGTAGGAAATTCCTCAATTGGAGAAACATACTGAAGGCCAGCATTATTAACCAAAATGTCAATTCTGCCAAACCTGCTGTGTGCAGACTCAAGAGCGCCCTTGAAAGCTTCCTCATCGGTCACATCACATGGGGCAGAGAATGCTTCATACCCCTGATCTCTTAATTCCCCTGCAACGATATCACTTTTTTCTTGATTTAAATCAGAAATGACCACTTTTGCTCCTTCTTGTGCAAAAGTCTTAGCGATCTCTAAACCAATTCCACTTGCAGAGCCAGTTATAAACGCTACTTTTCCTACTAACATATTAAAACCTCCATTTCGAACTCTATACCAGACCAAAAAGTGAATAAATTCCGATAATAACGAAAACAGCTACTGTTTTGATAATCGTTATGGCAAAAATATCGCGATAGGATTGCTTGTGTGTTAAGCCTGTAACAGCTAAAAGGGTAATAACCGCACCATTGTGTGGAAGTGTGTCCATACCACCGGAAGCCATCGCAACAACACGGTGCATAACTTCAGGCGGAATATTAGCTGCAGCAATTGCTTTATTGTATTGATCAGCCATGGCACCTAATGCAATCCCCATACCGCCAGATGCAGAACCAGTAACACCGGCAAGTGTACTTGTTGTTACAGCTCCATTTACAAGCGGATTGGTGAACGTAGTAGAAATTCCATCACTAATTTTTGCAAATCCTGGAAGTGCAGCAATAACTCCACCGAAACCATACTCAGCACCGGTATTCATGGTTGCAAGAAGTGAACCGCCAATACTTTGATTGATTCCTTCTTTAAATTTATGTGATACTCGTTTCCAATCATATAAAAGAGAAGAAACAATACCGACAACTAATGCCATTTCAATCGCCCAAATTGCTTGATTCGCTGTTACGTCGATTGTGTACGGTAAACCTATTGCTTTAAAATCAAAGCCATTTGGATACCACTTAGGGATATATGTAATAAATAGTTTATTGGTTACCCCTACAAGGATAAGTGGAACAAAGGCTAAAATTTGTCTTAAAACCGATTGATTTGAAGTTAAATCAGGTTTTCCTTCTTCTTTTTCTTCAACTAGATCTTTTGCTAAAGCAGCAGCATTCTCTTCACCGAAGCCGTAATAGCCTTCTCCAGCCTTTTCAGCCTTTTTCCTTCTCATTTCCAAATACAATAAACCAAGGGTTAAGACGAATATGGCACCGATGATACCAAGGACTGGTGCTGCATAAATGTCGGTTTTGAAGAAAGCGATGGGAATAACGTTCTGAATTTGCGGCGTTCCCGGTAATGCGTCCATCGTGAATGTAAATGCACCAAGAGCAATCGTTCCTGGAATAAGTCTTTTTGGAATGTTTGCTTCTCTGAACATTTGCGCAGCAAACGGATAAATCGCAAATACGGCAACGAATAAACTTACACCGCTGTACGTTAAGATTGCACCTAGTAGAACAATCGTTAACATTGCGCGTTTTGCACCAAGCATACGAACAATAGTTTTTGCAATGGATTCAGCAATCCCGGACATTTCAACAACCTTACCGAAGATCGCTCCTAATAAGAAGACTGGGAAGTAAGATTTGATAAATCCGACCATTTTTTCCATAAATATTCCAGAGAAAAACGGCAAAACTTGACTTGGATCAATTAGTACAACAGCTAAAATGGCACATAGTGGTGCGAATAAAATGACAGAAAAACCACGGTAGGCGGCAAACATTAACAGTCCGAGCGCCAATAGAATAATAATTAAATCCATTTAAATCCCCCTATACATTTATTTTTGTAAGCTTCCAAAACACATCCCCTTAGTAAGCGTTTTCACTAAATGCTTACATGTTTATAAATGCAATTTCTGTGCCAAGTTGTATTAAGTTCGAAATAATAAGAAAATTATCCCTTATTATACTATTTAACTAGTAATTAAAAGAAAATAAGTTAGATCCTAACAGAATCCGATTTTAGCTAAAATTCCGGTTTTACGGAATTTTAAGTATTTACCATTCCGCAAAACCGGAATTTTCCGTATTTACGGAATGGTTTATTTCTCTATTTCTTTTCCAATTAAGCAATTGTTGTGATACCTTGACCATTTAATCACTATGCTGGTATTAACATCGTTGAGCTAATCGTAAATGAAGCTTCTGTTTTTTCCTTCACTGTTTGAAGGTCAACACCTTCTTGAAGATCCTCAAGTATGAGTCCTTCTTCTGTTACACGAAAGACTGCCAGTTCCGTTACAATCATGTCTACTACCCCTTTACCAGTCAGTGGTAATCGACATTCTTCTAGAATTTTAGAAGAACCATTCTTGGCTGTATGTTCCATGGCGACAATTACTTTCTTTGCTCCGGTAACCAAATCCATCGCACCGCCCATACCAGGGACCATTTTTCCTGGGACCATCCAGTTTGCGAGGTTTCCTTTAACATCAACTTCAAGTCCCCCAAGGACCGTTACATCCACATGCCCGCCGCGAATTAACTCAAAAGAGAAAACGCTATCAAAAAATGCACCACCTGGAAGGATTCCCGATGGCTGTCCACCTGCGTTTACTAAATCGGGATCAATCTCTCCCTCTAAAGGACCTAA
This sequence comes from Neobacillus vireti, assembly GCF_036962345.1. Taxonomy (GTDB): domain Bacteria; phylum Bacillota; class Bacilli; order Bacillales; family Cytobacillaceae; genus Neobacillus; species Neobacillus vireti_A. The sequence continues at coordinate 251,834 of NZ_JBALNB010000004.1, read as the reverse complement.
TCCAACGTAACCATTTTCCGATTGTAGAATAACATTTACACTATCAGGCAAGTAGCTTGGCACCATTGTTGGCAAGCCGATTCCTAAGTTTACTACATCCCCGTCTCTCATTTCCTTTGCCACACGCGCAGCGATCATTTGTTTTGGACTCATTAATGTTGCAATCATTAGTTACTACCTCCCTGAACAAATATTTTATCTACAAGGATTCCCGGTGTCATAACATCATCTGGATCAATTTCTCCAACTTCCACCAATTTTTCGACCTGAACAATGACGAGATCTGCTGCCAATGCCATGAAAGGATTAAAGTTGCGGGCTGAGCGATGGTAAACCAAATTCCCAGATTTGTCGGCTTTATATGCTTTAAGAAGAGCGACCTCTGCACGAAGTGGTTTTTCAAGCAAGTATTCAACCCCATCTACCGTCAGCTTTTCCTTTCCATCTTCGACAACGGTTCCTACTCCAGTTGGAGTAAGGATTCCGCCTAGACCTGCGCCGCCTGCACGAACTCTTTCAGCAAGTGTACCTTGGGGAACTAATTCAACCTCCATTTCACCTGCAATCATTTGCCGGCCAGTCTCAGGGTTTGTACCAATGTGTGAAGCAATCACTTTCTTCACTCGATGGTTTACAATTAACGGTCCTACGCCGCTCTCTTTGAAAGCGGTGTCATTTGCGATCAATGTTATATCTTTAACGTCTGCTTCTAGCAAGGCATTCACTAGGTCTTCTGGTGTACCAACTCCCATAAAGCCGCCTGCCATAATCGTCATGCCATCATAAAAAAAAGAAGGGACTTCTTTTAACGAAATCAATTTATTCACGTAACAGCACCTCCTGAAAAAATAGGTGAGTATATTGCTCACACCTTAACAAAATGCAAGAAACGTGCCAAAATAACAAGGGACACTCTCCTAATGAGGAAAGCGCCCCTTGTTATTAACTAGCCAATGGTAACACGATTTCTACCAAGGTACCTTGCTGTGCTTTACTTTGATACGTAATGCTGCCATGGTGCTGTTTAATAATTTTATTACAAATCATCAATCCAAGTCCTGTTCCCTTTTCTTTTAAACTATAAAAAGGTTCACCTAGGCGAGGCAGCAGTTCTTCTGGTATCCCAACGCCTTCATCCTGAACAGAAAGAACACATTTATTCGCTTCTGCCTTTTGGAGCCTAATATGTATATTTCCGCCATCGGGCATTGCTTCTATCGCATTCTTAAATACATTTAAGAAAACCTGCTTTAATTGATTTTTCTCTCCGATTATATCAAATAACGCTTCCTCTACACTTAGAATGAATTGGATATTCTGCATATGCGCTTGCGGAGAAAGGAGTTCAAGCGTATTCTCAAGCAATTCTCTTACATTGGTACGATGAAGCTGCACAGCCTGTGGTTTTCCGAGTGTAAGCATTTCACTCGTAATGGTTTCAATTCGTCCAAGTTCACTAAGGAGGAGTTCATTGATTTCGTCTACTCCATTTTCCCATTTATATAGTTGAACAAATCCTTTGATTGTTGTGAGCGGATTGCGGATTTCATGTGCCACCCCTGCCGCTAATTCGCCAACAATGGATAATTTCTCGGATTGAATGAGTATTTCCTCTGACCTTTTGCGCTCTGAAATGTCACGGCTGATGATTACAATATGTTCAATGTCATCATTTTCTCCCTTAACTGGCATACATCGAGATTCAAATTCAATCCAATCGCCATTCTTATGACCAAGACGAAACTCAATGGATTCTGATTTTTTCGTTTCAAACATCCTGTCTAATGTATCTTTAAATAATTCAATATCATGAGGGTGAAGGAACTTGCATAATTTCGCCTCTTGCAGTTCACAGCATTGAAAACCTAATACCACCTCATGCGATGGAGAAAAATAGGTAAGGGAATGTTCTTTATCCATCACCATAATAAGATCAGATGTATTTTCAGCAATCAGCCTATACTTGGATTCACTTGCCTCTACCATTCTATACATATCCGACAATCTATTGTTTAGTCTGTGAAGTTTAACATAGGACTCTATCAGTAATACACCGATAGCAACTCCTAGCATGACAAACAAGATATATTGAAAATGAAAGAATGGGTTATCTCTAAAAATGTTGAAAGCAATTGGTACCGTCACGACATAGATAATGATATAAGCTGCAATTAAAAGTATAGCTTTTCTAATGGGGGTAAATTTTTTAAAATTATAACAGATGAAGGTAAAACAAATCATTTGAACAATCCAGCCGATAATGGCAGGTTCCCAGTGGCCGCTTGATAATAGCCGTGCCATTAACCCGAATACTGCCGTAATTATTCCTGCAATCGGTCCCAGGTATGCAAAAACCAGAATGATTGGTGCGTAGCGTATATCGTAAGTATAACCTTGCTCTTGTATTGCCAGTAGAATGAGAATTACGGATACAATTCCACCATAAATCCCCACCCAAAGGTTGACATGTTTTATTGGTTTATGATTAATAAAAGAACGAATTACTAATGGAGTACTAACCAGGAGCGAAAAAATTGAGAGATTGACAATATAATCTAGTAAAAACAATGAACTCCCACCCATAAAAAGTCTATTTTTTCCTCTATCATAAACTAGAATATTCGCCATGGCTATATGTAATAAATTATTTTAAATGTAAATTTACGCCAGAAAAAAGAAGGATCAAATCCCAGGGTTCTTTGATCCTTCCTTTTGTAAAATCACTTTATTAAACGCTCTTTTCTACGGCAGGTTTATCTTTTTCCAATAAAACAATTAATGCTGGCAATAAGATTCCACGTATTAAGAATGTATCTAATAAAATACCGACCGCCACGATGAAGCCGAATACAAACAATAATTGGATTGGCTGTGTCATCAACACCGCAAACGTTGCTGCTAAAATAATCCCAGCAGACGAGATCACACCGCCCGTATTGGCTACCGCAATTTCCACTGCTTTTTTTACAGAATGCTTTTTCCGTTCTTCCATAAATCGAGATATTAATATGATGTTATAATCAATACCCAGCGCTACTAAAAAGACAAACGAGTATAGCGGAACTCGATTACTAATCGTATCTATATCAAAAAACAGTTTGCTTAAAAACATTCCCAGCCCAACAGCCGCTAAGAATGAAATTAAAATAGTCCCCATCATATAAATCGGCATTTTAAATGATTTTGTCATGACAATTAACATGGTAAAAATTAATAATGACTCGAGTATAACAATCACAATCAAATCTCTATCATTTATGGCGCGGTCATCCACTTTTTTCGCCGTTTCCCCAGCGAAGTGAAGTTCTCCTTCGAGATTATTATCTGCTAACAGTTTATCTGCCTGATCTCTCATCTTTTCCAATGCATCCATGGTTTCTGCTGCGTATGGACTTTCCTTAAAAGTGAGACTATATTGGATTACGGCATTATCGTCTGTGCTTCCATTCGGACGAACATTGCTGACTAGTTCTTGATCTGCCAGTTCCTCCAGCAAATCGGCTTGCTGTTCAGGTGTTACCGCTTCTTTCGATTCAAACAATACCGTAGTGGCAGCTAAATCACCTTTTTCAAACTTTTCTTCTAATATTTCATAGCCTTGCCTTGAAGGCATATCCTTCGGAAACGACTTCATCGTATCAAATTCATATTTCAAATTAAACATGTTAAGTGCCGAAGCTAGGAGGATTAATCCTATAATTGAAGCTGAAAGGATTGGTTTTTTCACCACAAAGCGGCCAACTTTACTCCATAGAGAGCTGGATTTAACGGTTTCCTCTCCAACTCTAGGAATTTTGGGCCAGAAAGATTTTCGTCCAAACAAAGTAAACAAGGCTGGCACCAGCGTAATCGAAGCGAGCATTATAATGAGCATGGCTGCTGCGAAGACCGGTGCAAAGTTGCGATAGTCCCCAAACTCCGCAAAAAACAATACCAACATGGCTGCTAAAACTGTCCCGCCTGAGAAGAATACAGGCAGACCCGTTTCTCTCATGGCAAATTTCATCGCGTCAAACTTGCTTTCGGATTTTTTTAATTCCTCTCGGAAACGGGAGAAGACAAATAAGGAATAATCAATGACGGCTGCAAACAAAAGAATCGTCATGATCGAAAAGGTTTGATTGCTTATGACTAATCCAGCTGCTCCCATCAATCCTAATACCTGATTCACTACCTCATATACAAATGCAGCTGCAATCAGTGGGATTAGCGCTAATAATGGTGAACGATAAATTACTACCAATAAGATAAGAATAATTCCTACAGTGGATAATAATAAAACAATATCAGCACGGGAGAACAAATTGAGAGAATCCACAGCAATACCTGCTGGACCTGTAATATTTAGCGTTAAGTCCGTATTTTTTTCCACAATTTCAGTTACTTCCTCTAGGACCGTCCTCATTTCCTTTGATTCTAGAGAAGGGTCTAATGTTAATGGAAGAATGACTGTACTTTGATCCTCAGAGAAGAAATTAGCTGTCGCCTGTGGCGGCATCTTTGTTAAGGGAACATATTCCTTGATCCCCTCTACCTGATCGATTTTTTCAAACAGGGGATCTAAGTCCGATAGGGTAACATTGCTGCCATCCTTCTGAAAAACCAATATGGCAGGTGTTCCTTCATTATTTTCAAAGTATTTATCTTGCTTTTCTTGGGCAATCATCGATTTTGCATCTGAAGGAATAGAATTAATACTTGAGACCTCGTATTCCTTAGCACTTGGAGCGAGGACTGCCAATAACATTGTTATTAAAAGCCACATTCCAAGCGTTATCCACATTCCCTTTTTTGAGGTTGCCCGGTCAGTTATTGATCGTAAAAATGAGTTCATTCATTTTCCCCCTTCTTTATAAGTGACACTTGTGTAACTTTAATGAAAAAATAATTAACACAATGCACTTTTATTATCAATCATAGTGACACATGTGTCAATTATCAATTCATGAACATTCCTTGACTAATTATTTCCTTTATTGATGTTAACCATTCTCGTTGAGGGACCGCGAAATGATTCGGAATTGCCACGGTTTGGAGGATAAAACCGATGATAAGACTATCCGGAAGGTGTTTTTTCAAAACTCCTTCTTTCTTCCCCAAAAGGATAAACCCATGTAAATACTTGTACATTTCTAATGGCAGCTTTTTGAGTTTTGCTTTGCTTTCCATAGAATGCTCTATTCTTGCCAAGACTTGTTGAGCCGCTTCAATCAAATGATGTACTTCCGTTTTCTTAAAAATAAGATCCATAAGAAAATCAAATTGCTTTTCAAACCCGTCTAGTTCTTCCATTTTCTTTAAATCGTTCAGAAATTCTTCCATTTCATAAATCATGAAGTCGGTAATTAACTCTTCTTTATTCTCGTAGTATTTATATAGAGCTGCTCTCGATACTTCCATACGTTCCGCCAAAAGACTAAAGGTAAACCCGTCATAACCATGCTGCAGTAGCAGCTGCTTTGCTTCATGAAATAATTCCACTGTATTAAATTTTCGTTCCCGTGCCATTTATGCACCCCCAGTCACTATATAAAAATAGTATACCATATTGACCAAAAATTTTTTGATCGGTCTATTCTGTTGTTTATTGACCTGGTTTGAGGATTTGTTATAATTAAAGTGAGTAATCACTCACTTTCTGGAGGGGACTGATTTATAATGTCATCAACCATCGTGATCAATGATGTGAGCAAAAGTTTTGGGAAGAAGTTAGTTTTAAATCATATTTCTCTAAACGTGGAATCAGGAAGTATTTTTGGGCTGATCGGGCCTTCTGGTTCAGGTAAAACAACCCTGGTAAAGCTTATTGTAGGCATGGATTCTCCTGACCAAGGGAATGTTGAGGTATTGAATTCTGCTGTTCCAAATTTAAAATTGCTGCAGAGAATCGGTTATATGGCCCAGGCTGACGCTCTTTATTCTGATTTAACAGGAGAAGAGAACCTTGCCTTTTTTGCCTCCCTCTACAAGCTTAAAAAGGACGTTAGAAAAGAACGTATTTCCTATGCGGCAAACTTAGTGAATTTAACAGGTGAATTAAAAAAGAAGGTTGAAAATTATTCCGGCGGGATGAAGCGCCGTTTATCCCTTGCTGTTGCGTTAATCCAGGACCCAGACATACTTATTCTAGATGAACCGACTGTAGGGATTGACCCTGAGCTGAGACAGTCGATATGGGCAGAGTTATTTCGTTTAAAAAATGCCGGTAAAACCATTTTAGTCACCACACATGTAATGGATGAAGCTGAAAAATGTGATGTTCTTGCTATGGTCCGTAACGGTGAAATACTCACGATTGGATCTCCATCAGAATTAAAAGACAGATACGGGATTACCTCTCTAGAAGAGGTATTTTTAGCTGCGGGAGGTAAACGGTGATGAGTATACTGGCAATGGTTAAACGGATTTTCCGCCAAATGCTACGTGATAAGCGGGCGCTCGCATTGATGATGGTGGCTCCATTATTGGTTCTTACCCTTTTAAATTACCTTCTAGCTGGTAATACCGTTGACCCGAGACTGGGTGTCATTCAAGGTGATGACAAACTAATTGAAAGATTAGAAGATAACCACATTACCGTTTTACAGGTGAATGGTCATACAAATAAAATGCTGCTTGAAAAAGACCTGGATGGCATTCTTGAATTTGATGGAGAAGAAATTTCTTTGACCCTTACCAACGACCAGCCTAATGCTGCAAAAGCATTGCAAATAAAGGTTCAACAGGCGATTGCAGCCGAAAAGTCAAAAGAACAAGCTGAAAATTTAGCTGTATTCATGGAAAACATTCAAAGTAAGCTTCCCGGAGTTCCGTTAAACATGGAGCAAGTAAAAGCACCTGAAATCAAAATGTCTTATCTCTATGGCAATAAAGATACCATCTTTTTTGATCAATTAAGTCCCATTTTAGTCGGTTTCTTTGTCTTCTTCTTTGTATTCTTAATCTCTGGGATTGCCTTGCTGCGAGAACGAACCACCGGCACCCTGGAACGATTACTGGCAACACCTATTCTGAGAAGAGATATTGTCTTTGGCTATATACTCGGCTATGGATTATTTGCAGTAATTCAAACCATCATTGTCGTTACGTATGCTGTTAAAGTATTAGATATTAATCTTGCAGGTTCATTCTGGAATGTTGTACTGATTAACTTAACCCTTGCTCTCGTGGCATTAACACTTGGCATTCTTTTATCAGCATTCGCTAATTCAGAGTTTCAGATGATGCAATTTATTCCCTTAGCGATCATTCCACAGGTCTTCTTTGCAGGGATCTTTCCTTTTGAGTCTATGGCTGGCTGGATGCAGGTCCTCGCGAAATGTATGCCGATGTATTACGGGGGCAGTGCTTTAGTGGACGTCATGTATAAAGGTTTAGGCTTTATTGACATTATGAACGACCTTTTCGTGTTATGGGGATTTGCCCTTGTCTTCATAGTTTTAAATATAGTAGCATTGAAAAAATATAGGAAAATTTAGATTGTGTGAAGGAGCAAGCAATGACTGAAGACGAATTAATGCTTGAGCAGTTATTTGATGAGGATAAATTAACGGATAAACAAAAGAAAATCATTGTGGCCGCAATTGAAACCTTTTCGGAAAAAGGCTATGCAGCCTCTTCCACAAGTGAGATCGCTAAGAAGGCCGGTGTGGCAGAAGGAACAATTTTTCGTCATTATAAAACCAAGAAGGAATTATTAGTTTCTATTGTGGCACCTTTGATGACAAAGTTCATTGCACCGCTAGTGGTCAAAGACTTCAATAAAGTACTCGACCGGGAATATGAAACAGTTGAGGATTTTCTACGAGCTACAATTGAAAATCGAAGGGACCTTCTCATCCGAATGCTCCCTGTGGTGAAAATCATGTTTCAAGAAATTCCCTTCCAGCCGGAATTGCGTGAACAATTTCTTGAACTTGTGGTAAAGAATATTTTTAACCGGGTTGAAAAAGTTATCATTAGCTATCAGGAAAAAGGGCTATTAATCAATATGCCGCCAGAAAGTATCGCTAGGTTAACGATTACCAATATTCTTGGCTTCTTATTTTCCCGATACATTCTATTTCCTCATTTGGAATGGGATGATGAGCTTGAAACTGAGCGGACGATACAATTTATTATGCACGGGATAGGGAAAAAGGAATAATACAAAAGGAAAGCCCCTCAGTAAACAATAGTGAGGGGCTTGCTTTTTATCCTATTAACAAAAACTCATTACCATCTTCAACACTGAACTGTTCAATGTCTCCCCATCAACTTGTTTAAGCTTCAACAATGTTTGGTTCTTGGTATACTTCTTGATTGAATTCGCCTGTTGCTTTGCTTGTTAGGACTCCGGATGTGATTGCACCGCTTACGTTTAGGGCTGTACGGCCCATATCAATGAGCGGCTCTACTGAGATTAGGAGACCTACAATTGCAATTGGAAGGTTCATGACGGATAGTACGATAAGTGCAGCGAATGTTGCACCGCCGCCAACACCTGCTACCCCAAATGAACTAATGGCAACTACGATAATCAAGGAAATTATAAAACCTGGGCTGAGTGGATCAATACCAGCTGCTGGTGCAACCATAACCGCTAACATTGCAGGGTATACCCCAGCGCATCCATTTTGACCAATGGAAAGTCCAAAGGAACCTGCAAAGTTGGCAATCCCTTCAGAAACACCCAGGTCTTTCGTTTGTGTTTTAATCGTTAAAGGCAGTGTTCCTGCACTCGAGCGTGAAGTAAAAGCAAATGTTAACGTTGGTAATGACTTTTTCACGAAATTAACTGGGTTAATTTTTGCAATTGTTAGCAAAAGTAAATGAACAATAAATACAAGAATAAGTGCTACATACGAAGCGATAACAAACTTTCCTAATTTTACAATTGCATCATAGTTGCTTGTTGCCGCAACCTTTGTAATAATTGCTAAAATCCCATACGGTGTTAGGCGAAGAATCAATGTTACAACTCGCATGACAACCGCGTATATGGAATCAATAATTTTAGCAAAAAGTTCAGCATTCTCAGGGTCTTTACGTTTTACGGCAAGGTAAGCAATCCCGATAAAAGCGGCAAAGATAACCACTGCAATGGTTGAGGTTGCACGAGCACCTGTTAAATCTAAAAATGGATTCGCAGGCACTAATTCAAGGATTTGCTGTGGGATGGTCATGGATTCAACAGTGCCGACTCTTTCTTCTAAAGCCGCATTTCTCGCTGCCTCTGCTTCCCCTTCCGTCAGCTCAATACCATCCAGACCAAATCCTAATGATGTACCAATGCCAATCGCTGCAGAAATAGCGGTTGTTCCAAGTAAAATTCCAATTACAAGGATGCTGATTTTCCCGATGTTTTTGGTTAATTTTAATTTTGTAAATGCTCCTACAATTGAAATGAATACAAGCGGCATGACCACCATTTGCAGTAACTTAACGTACCCTGTTCCTACAATGTTAAACCACCCAATCGATTCCGTTGTAACCTTAGAATCAGCACCATAAAGTAAATGAATAATAAAACCAAATATAAGTCCTAAACCTAATCCAGAGAATACACGTTTTGAGAAAGATACATGCTTCTTTGCCATAAACCGCAAACCGGCCATGAGTAAAAGCAAAACGGCGACATTCACAATAATAAGTATTGTGTTCATCCTTCTTCCCCCTATTTATAATTTTTATATTACGCATTAATATATGAACATACTAAGGTTGATATTCTTATAGTAAAGTGAGAAGTAAGTATTTTGAATAAAATCTCCAGATTGAAGAATACTACCTGCTAACAATAAAAACAGAAGGAGAATTAAATATGGAGTTTAATTCCTATTGGTATCTGGGATTAGGTGTCTTAAGTATTCTTCTGTTAATTTATGTGTATCTAAAAACTAGGAACCCTCGAAGTATACTGCTTTTTCTTACTATGGTGGGTCTAGGATATATAATAGAAGCTGTGATTTATAATTTCGGACATAGTTATCGGTATTACCCTAAACTTCTTATGTACGATTCTTTTTATGACAGTAATATGGGCGCCATTGCCTCCAATGCGCTGGCATTACCTATTGCAGCAACATTTATAGCCGTACTTCGAAAGAATTGGCTCTGGATTCTATTTTTTGTCTGCCTTTTTGCCGGTACAGAATGGTTATTCTTGAAGCTTGACATCTATAAACATAATTGGTGGAAAATCAGATATACTGTTTTAGGACTTCTTCTTGTTTATTTTCCTTTAGCAAAAGTGTTCTATTCCTTGCTTCTCCAATCGCTACAAGGGAAACTTCACTCCATTTTACTGTTTCTAATTATCAGTCCAATATCAGCAAGTTTCCAATTTACACCAATTATGTTCTTCTCAAATCGTTATTATGAATTGGGCTGGTTTGAGACCTTTTCAGAAGATACCACTGCTTTTAGTGCTCTCTATTACATATCCGCTTGTCTTTTCTATGTTTGGATAGCCAAATTTCCTTGGAAGCTAAAATGGTTAAAGTATGTGGTAACACCATGTTTAATGTACCTCTTAAACCTTTTCCTACAAAAAGCCGGTATCCTCCACAGCCAAGTCTGGTGGGATCCATGGTTTTACCTCATCCTATCTGTTTTCGTATTAAAAATTACCGTTACCATTAGCAAGCACTTAACAAATGGACCACAAAAAAATACCTAACCTATTATAAAGATTAGGCATTTTTCGTTCGGACTGTCCGCCTGGGGTGGAAAGTGTCCACGAGCGGTGCCTGTCACCAAGGTGTCACCATTTTAATCTTCTTAAGTAGTTCTACTCTTTTTACTACGATTGAATTATTATAGGTTTAGTAGAAGAATAAAAAATATAGATTGAGAGAACTGCTTATGTGGCGAAATAGAAATGTATGGATATTATTAATGGGGGAGTTTATCGCAGGTCTTGGGTTATGGCTTGGGATTATTGGGAATTTAGAGTTTATGCAAGAGAAAATACCTTCTGATTTTTTAAAATCACTTCTTATGGCCACCGGACTATTAGCTGGAATTGCAGTTGGTCCTTACGCAGGCAAAATCACCGATCAGGTAAGCAAGAAAACGGTTATGTTATGGTCTGGCTTACTGCGTACAATCAGTGTGATCTTTATGCTTATTGCAATTGCCACTGGCTCCGTTTGGTGGATGGTTGTTTTTTTCGTTACGATACAGATTTCTGCTGCCTTTTACTTTCCGGCTTTGCAAGCGGCGATCCCTCTTATTGTTAAAAACAAGGATTTGCTTCAGATGAATGGAGTTCATATGAATGTCTCGACCCTTTCCAGAATTATTGGTACCTCTGTTGCGGGTATACTTTTGGTTGTACTTCCGTTGTCTATGCTCTATATCGGTTCTTTGGCTGCCTACCTTGGGTTACTAATCCTAACTTGGTTCCTCAATTTCGAAGAAACCAAGGAAGAATCGTCAGCTGCGTCAAGTGCCCAGGAAAAAGCGAGTTTTAAAGATGTTTTACCAGTTATTAAGGGATTACCGGTTGTCTTTATAACTCTGTTGATGACACTTGTTCCACTTTTATTTCTGGGCGGCTTTAATCTTCTCGTCATCAATATTAGTGAATTACAGGACAGCTCGGCTATAAAAGGATGGATTTACGCGGCTGAAGGAATTTCCTTTATGATTGGTGCCTTTTTCATAAAAAAAATAAGTGACAAACTTTCTCCACACCGAATATTAATAATCAGTTCTATTCTCTGTGGTTTGTCACAGCTTCTGCTATATTTTGCATATGTTCCGTTCATTACGATTGCAGCGTTCCTGATTTTTGGATTCTCAGTTGGCTGCTTCTTTCCAACAGCCTCTACTATCTTTCAAACAAGTGTACCAAAGGATTTTCATGGAAGATTTTTTTCGTTCCGCAATATGCTCGATCGCGTTGCCTTCCAAATCGTACTGCTTATAACTGGGTTCTTGCTTGACTTTATCGGGTTGCAGCTCATGTGTGTACTTTTTGGCGGCCTCACCATTATGACAACGTTACTTTTTTATGTTAAAAACAAGCAAATTCTTCGTGAAAACTGACAAAAGGCACCTGCATTTTTATAGCAGGTGCCTTTCGATTATTTTTTAACATCAACTTTCTGGATGGCCGCCTTTCTAAATCCTTGGTATACATCAATGACTGCGAATAAAAGGAAAATAAAAACAGCACCCCCAAAAATCCAATTATCTAGATCACCTGTAATACTAAATAAATCAGTCATATAAGTAACGAATCCTGAATTAAATAACTGGTTGTTACTAGCAATGACAATAAATACAATCGAAGCTGCACCATGTATGACAGTATTGAGAATTGCAAGTTTCCTAGTCCATTGGCGGGTTTTCAATTTATATAAGGCCATGGCAATATCGAGCACAATAACAAGAACCACCAATGGCCAATATGATTGTAAAACCTCTTGATTGAATGCCGGTATTACAAATTCAAGACCATTCCTTCCTTTTTCATAGACTCCAAGAAGACTTGATGCATTAAAATAAACACTTGCCCAAATCGCCGTCCAAAGTAAACCGAGGAATACTTCTCCCTTTGGTATTGCTTTTTCTTTTAGAATGTAAGGGATGTTGTTCAAATCCTCAGGTGTCCACTCTTTAAAGCATGGTGTTAAGGGAACTTGAGTTTTCTTGTGATCCGTACGTTCTATGATTGCAAACACAACCGTTGCCCAAAAAAACACTTGAATTCCCGTGCTCAAGATTTTCCATATGCCCAAGCCAATTAGGTTCAAAATGACGGTTAATACTGCTTCATCCGAAGAATGTGTAAGAATCGTTTCCGCAATCATGGAAATCAGTGAGATAGCTACTGCTATAGGAAGGATCATTTTTAATAGATTTATATAGATGTCATAGTAACGTGGTCCAATTAAATGCAGCGGTCGATCTAAATAACCGCTGGCAAGGAGCACAGGATTGCCCATTTTTTTAAGAACATCCTTAACATCTTCCTCTGAAAAATCATCTGGCAGCATATCCTCAATGGTTGAGCGCAGCTCCAGGGCAATATCGGCACGACTTTTTTCAGGCAGTCTGCGCGTAACCTCTTGAATATAAAGCTCAATCAGCCTCATCCTTTTCAACTCCTTTTTAATAATAGGGTAAGTTCTTGGGATGTTTTCTCCCATTCTTTCTTTAATTGCTGGAATATCTCTGTTCCGTATGGTGTTAACACGTAATATCTCCGCGGCCTGCTTTCTGTTGTATCCCAGCTGCTTGAAACTAATTCTTGTTTCTCCAAACGGCGAAGCAATGGATATAGTGTACTTTGTTCGATGGTGATCCCACACTCCTCTAATAATTGGACAAGAGAATATCCATATTGAGGAGTTTTCAGCTGGCTTAACACAGCCAACGTTAAAGTTCCTCTCCTAAGCTCTGTCGTCAACGAATTCAGTAACGTACTCATCCTTCCACCTCCTTCGGTCACAATGCTGTGCGTCGTACACTATGCTATATACTATGCGTCATACACTATTGTTGTTCCTAAAATAATTCATACTGAACAATATCTCTTTATCAAAGGTAATTGATCAGGTCATATTTTCTTGTAGTGGTGAATATAAAACGGTGACAGGCACCGGGGTTGAAACGTAGTTTTAACCATACATCTATGTATATTTTTTGAGGGGGAATGGATTATGAGTACTTCTGTATTGGAAAATCTAGTTACGACAAGGGATCATGTATTAAAGGAGATTGAGTTACTAAGCTATGAGGATCTCAACAAAAAGCCTGATTCCATTACCTGGAGTATTGCTCAGGTTTGCCACCATTTGTATTTAACAGAAAGTGTCTTCACGCAAGCGATTATTTACGGGCTTAATAAAAGTAATGGAAAAAAGGCGGATGCAAAGGAGATTCAGGTTACAGCTGACCGGGCACAAAAGATACAAGCACCCGAAATAGTTATACCTGGAGACGGACCATGGGAAATACAGCAAATTAAAGACCTATTAAATCAATCAAGAACTATATTTTTGGACTTTTATAATCAAATCGAAGACAAATCCGTGCTTGCAGAAAAATCCACAAAGCACCCGCTCTTCGGCTACCTGCCGCTAAATCAATGGGTAGATTTAATCTACCTCCATGAAGAGCGCCATATCGAGCAAATTAAAGAGCTTAAAATGGTGAAGTGATGTTTTAAATGGAATGGTGCCTGTCACCATTTATACACCTATGCATAAACATCCATATTTTTACAACCACCAAAAAAAGGAGGAGCCTGCAGCTAGTAATGCTGCATGGCTCCTTCTTTCAGGCTCTGATCAAGGTTTCCGCTAGTATCCGGGCACCAACGTCAAGTGCAGATTTATTAAAGGTCATATAAGGGTGATGCAAACCTGGCTGAAGATCAGCACCTACACCAATCATTGTTGCTTTTAATGCTGGATTCTTTATGGTGTAGAAATGAAAATCATCACTTCCAGAAGTGATTACTGGCGGGGCTAATACTTCATCACCGAATGTATGTCGAATTGCTTCTTCAGCAATGGCCTCTGCCTCAGGAGAAACCTCTGCCCCAGGTGTAAAGTCATTCCATTTCCATTCAATCTTTACACCATATAAATCAGATAAACTGGCTAGCCCAGTTTCTATTTTGTCCTTCAGTTTTTTCAGTACCTCATTCTTTTGAGCACGGACATCGATGGCAAATTCCGCCGAACCCGGGATAATGTTTAAGCTCTCTCCGCCAGCTAGGACCTTCGTAAGTTTTGCAGAATAGGCCTCGAATGGGGATAGGTAGATAGATTTGATGAATTGGTGCAGCCCAAAAATCACATCGATCGCGTTTTTGCCTTGATGCGGTCTCGCCCCGTGCGCGTCCTCACCAAAGACTTTTCCTTCTAAGAAGAAAGCCGCACCATGATGAATAGATGGTGAAACTCGTCCCATTGAAAGCTCCTCAATAGGGCGAAGATGAATACCGAATAAGTGGCTCACGTTTTCAATCGCCCCGCGCTCAATCATGGCTAAAGATCCGTTCCCCTTCTCCTCGGCAGGCTGAAAGATAAAACGTATCTTCTTAGTCAGCTTCTGATCTTTCAAATAAAGCAGTGCTCCAAGCACCATTGAAATGATCGCATCATGGCCGCAGGAGTGGTTACCCTGCCAAACGCCATTTACCTCTTGCCATAATGCGTCGATTTCTGCCCGTACCGCAATTACTTCGTCCCCATCGCCTATTTCAGCGATAAGCCCAGTAACATCTGAAAACGTCCTGTATGTAACACCCAAATTATCTAATATACCAGCAATAGCCTGCGTAGTTTTAAACTCCTTCCAGCTTACCTCAGGGTTTGCATGGAAATGCTCAAACCAAGCCAAAATTTGCTTCTCAAGATCCTCCCTTACCACAAAAACACCCCTATCCTTCTAAAAAATCATTATACAAATAGTACAACAACAAAGCCTGCCCTTACAATCATTTTTAGAAAGGAAAGATTATAAAGAGGTGACAGGCACCACAGAAAGACACTGTCCACCTCAGGCGTACACTCCTTTACGAAAAATTAACCTATATCCATTGTGTGTTCAAAAAGCTTTTGGGGCTTGGTTCATTTTGTGTTGGACAAGTTTGTTGTGAACAAGGTGCACAAGAATAATTTTTATTCCATAAAATAATATTAAGAATTGTAGAAGTAAATATAAATTGTGAAGGGAAAGATGTGGTGTTCGTAATGAAAAATTATCAGGTTTTTGATTATTCGTTTCAGAATCTTCGTGAGAAGAGCATGTCGTTTGAAGAGGTATTTGAACATATCATCAAATTCATGAACTTGGCGCCCAGCGGGAATTACCGTTTAATGGTCGGAACGGATTCCCAAGTTCATAAAAGACACACCATTTTTATAACGGGTATTGTGATTCAAAATGAAGGCAGGGGAGCATGGGCTTGCATAAGGAAAATCATCATTCCAAGGAAAATGACGCAGCTTCATGAAAGAATTTCTTTTGAGCTCTCGTTAACCGAGGACATCGTAGCATTATTTACGGAAGAGAGAAAAGATCGGTTAATCAATATCGTACTTCCCTTTGTCTATCAGGGAGCTACATTCACCATGGAAGGGCATATTGATATTGGAGCGGGAAAACGAAACAAAACGAGGGAGTTCGTAAAAGAAATGGTTTCCCGAATGGAATCGATGGGAGTAGAGCCTAAGATAAAGCCAAATGCCTTTGTTGCCTCAAGCTATGCCAATCGCTACACAAAATAGGGACCTGAGCCATGTTGCGTTCACTACAAATACGCACCAGGGCTCAGGTCTCTACTTTTTTCCTCGAACTATACAAAGTCTTTACATTCTTTTAACACCGGGTTAAGAAAGAATTCAAATTTTTCAGATAAGATTAAACAAACGACACTAATCCGGGAGGGACAAAATGAAGATTACAGTTGCGGGTGCAGGAAATGTTGGATTAGTCACAGCCGTTTGTCTGGCCGATGCGGGTCACCAAGTAACCTGTGTTGACACACAAAAAGAAAAAATAGAAATGCTCAGAAAGGGAATTACCCCATTCTTTGAACCTGGATTGGAACCTTTGTTAGAAAAAACACTCTCCAATGGGCAACTCCGCTTTACGACTGATCCGAAGCTTGCCTATTCCAATGCTGAGATTATTTTTATTGCAGTTGGAACACCTGCTAAAAAAGATGGTTCTGTGGACTTATCCTATATTTATGCTGTTTCCTACACCATTGCCGAAAATATTCAAAATGACGTAATTGTCTGTACGAAAAGTACTGTCCCCGTTGGCACAAACGATGTCATCAAGCAAATCTTCCACCATCGTAAGCCGCGGCACCTTAAAGCTGATATTGTTTCAAACCCTGAATTTCTGCGTGAAGGTTCAGCCATTATGGACTTTTATTTAGGAGACAGAATTATCGTTGGTACTGATAACCCTGAAGCTGCAAACATTATGGAACAGCTCTATCTTCCATTAAAAATACCAATCATTATAACGGACATTAGGAGCGCAGAGATGATTAAATATGCCTCCAATGCATTTCTTGCAACGAAAATCAGTTTTATCAATGAAATTGCCAACCTCTGTGAAAAGGTTGGAGCGAATATTGACGAGGTGGTATACGGAATTGGAAGGGATAAACGGATTGGGACATCTTTTCTCCAAGCCGGGATTGGATATGGGGGTTCTTGTTTTCCTAAAGACACAAAAGCATTGGTCCAGCTTGCCGGCAATGTCAAACATCCTTTTGAATTACTCGAGTCGGTCATCAAGGTAAATCAGTCCCAGCATTCCCTTCTAGTAAGAAAGGCAAAGGAAATAATGGGCTCGTTAAAAGGAAAAAAAGCTGCCTTACTCGGACTCGCCTTTAAACCAGAAACAGATGATATCCGTGAAGCAGCCTCAATCACCATTATTAAGGACTTACTTGAAGAAGGGGCTATCATCACAGCCTTTGATCCGATTGCCATTCCAAAAGCACATCAACTGTTAGGAAATTCTATTGAATACAGTACGGATATTCGACAAGCGCTTAAAGACGCAGACTTTGCTGTCATTGCCACCGAGTGGGAGCAAATAAAGCATCTGCCCTTGAATACGTTCGCTGCCTATATGAAAGAACCGATTGTGCTGGATGGACGAAATTGCTATGCACTACGAGAAGTTCAACGATACCCCATTACTTACGTATCGATTGGCAGACCTGTTATTTCAAATGTAAAGCCTATATCTTTAAAATAGAGGGAGAATCCTACCATGAGAATAATTCAATCCTTTTATCACCTCGAATGCAAAGTATTTCAAGGGATTAATAGCCATTTTGATAAGAAGTTTTTTAATCTCTTTTTTCGCACGATAACGCATATAGGAGGAGCATTCTTTATCAGTGTAACGGCCTTGTTGCTTATTATCTTTTCTTCTGGCCAAACTAGACTCGCAGCAATTTCTAGCGCTGTGTCCTTGGCTCTGAGTCATATACCGGTGCAGCTGGTAAAGAAGCTTTTCCCTCGGAAGAGGCCCTATTTATCTTTGGAAACCACGAAGATTTTGCCTAATCCATTAAAGGATCATTCTTTTCCATCTGGTCATACCACAGCGGTTTTCTCAGTTATTGTCCCATTTGTCCTGCTTAACCCCTTATTAGCCTTTTGTCTAATTCCTTTAGGGCTATGTGTTGGGATTTCGAGAATCTATTTGGGTCTTCATTATCCATCTGATGTCATTGCAGGAGCTATTCTTGGTGCAAGCTTTGGAAGTCTTTGTTTTTCTTTCTTAATCAACTAAGATGCAGGACTTGTAGAGGAGGGTTTTTATGAAAATTGCTATTTTCACTGATACCTTTTTTCCAGATGTAAATGGGGTTGCACGGACACTCAATCGATTTACTCACTATCTTGAAAATCAAGGGCATTCCTATAAGGTATTCGCTCCTAATTCTGTTCCAAATGAATATGTTTCAGACAATATTCACAGGTTAAAAAGCTTGCCCTTGTTCCTGTATCCCGAATGCCGGGTAGCTTTCCCAAACTTTTTGCAAATAAAGTCAGATATAGAGCAATTCTCCCCAGATTTGATTCATGTTGCAACACCATTTACTGTCGGTCTTTCTGGTGTTTATTTTGCTAAAAAATTAGATATTCCGGTTGTCGGTTCCTATCACACTGATTTCAGTGACTATTTACGGTTTTATGACCTAGAATTCCTTTCTAAACCTCTTTGGAAGTACATGAAATGGTTTCATAGCCCATTTAAAAAACTCTTCGTCCCATCTATGGATACGCTAGAAAAGCTAAATATCCGCGGATTTTCAAACCTGGAAATCTGGCCAAGGGGTGTCGATTGCCAGCTTTATCATCCCAATTATGATAAGGCGAGTGTTCGTCACCGGTACGGTATTTCTAAAAAATTCACCCTTACTTTTGTAGGAAGGTTGGCCCCAGAAAAGGATTTACACACTCTTATGAAAATCGCAAACTCTTTACCTGCTGGGATAAATGAACAGGTACACTGGATAATTGCCGGGGATGGCCCGCTCCTTGAAGAACTTAAAATGATTGCGCCAGCCAATATGACCTTTACAGGTTATTTAAAAGGTGAAGGATTAGCAGAAGTTTATTCAGCTTCAGACTTATTTATTTTTCCATCGCCAACTGAAACCTTTGGCAATGTTGTTCTAGAAGCACTTGCAAGCGGGACACCGGTCATTGGGGCAAATTCTGGCGGAGTGAAAAATATCGTTACACATGGCGGTACGGGGCATTTATGTGAGCCAGGCAATGCAGAGGATTTTCTCCAGCGTATTGTTCTTTTGTTAACGAATGATTCACTAAGGGCTCAAATTGCGCTTAATGCTAGGAGATATGCACTTACTCAAAAGTGGGACCAGATATTCGAAAACTTAGTGAACCATTATTACTCTGTGATCGATGAGCCTGTAAAAAAGATATATGCTTGAAGGTGAGGAGGAGTAGGATATGGATACAGTTTCTCATATTATGATCGGCTTCGGCCTAGGTGCCCTTGCTCAAATGGACCCGATGATTTCAACCGACAGCACCTTATCAACGGCTGTCCTGATTGGAACCGTAGTTGGTTCTAATGCTCCTGATTTCGATTTCATGTATCGTCTCAAAGGGAAAAGCTGTTATTACCGAAATCATCGCGGGTTGTCACATTCTCTGCCGGCCATCTTAATTTGGTCATTACTCATTTCAACCTGTTTACTCATTCCGTTCACTGGCACCTCCTTTTCCCACTTATTTTTCTGGACATTACTTGCTGTATCTATCCACGTCCTTTTTGATTTATTTAACGTAAATGGGACACAAGCATTTCGCCCATTTTCGTCAAAATGGTTTTCCTTAGACTTCCTTCCCTTGGTCGACCCCTATATAATAATGTTTCATATTCTTGGATTCAGCCTGCTGCCTTTCTATGCTCCAGGCAGTGTGTTTTCTGTTATTTACCTAGTAATCGTCTTTTACCTTTTGATCCGTTTGACAGCAGCCCTGCTCTTAAAAAGGAAACTAACACTGCATTTTCAAAATGCCCTGCAAATAAAATTGATTCCTAAAACTTCACCTTTCCAGTGGAGCATTCTGATTGAAACGGACTTGGACTTTTTATTTGGAACTTATTCGCAAAGCCAATTATGGATTGAGCATACGTTTTCCAAAAAAATAGAATACCCGGAGTTAGTTTTATATAGCTGTAAAGATCAGCAGGTAGATAACTTTCTTAGAAGTACTCATTATGCCTTCCCGTTTGTTCAAAAAAGGAAAAGCGGCTATTTCATTTATTGGAAAGATCTTCGTTTTCGCTCAAAGAAATTTTTCCCTAAGCTTGCTATTGTGTTTATTTCATTAGGTAACGAAAAACAGGTTTCTTATTCTGGGAAACTAGTGTCTATTAAACATTACAAAAGGGTAATTAAGAACTTGGCAGCGTCAACAAAGTAAAAATCCTGAGCCACTTTGCGTTTTACTCAAAACGCCGGGTGGTTCAGGATTTTTTGTTATGGAAGCTCTGGTTTTTTAAATACCGGCGGCTCCCCACCTAAGGTTTTTAAAAACGCTAATAAATCAGCCTTCTCTTGTTCTGTTAAGCCTAGGGGACTCATGAATTTTTGCATAAAAAAGCTCTTATTCGGGTGGTTATCTCCCCCGCGGTTATAGTAGTCTATTACTTCTTCTAACGTGGCTAGACTGCCATCCCGCATGTATGGTGCCGTGTGAGTAATTCCATAAAGGCCAGGTGTACGAATTCTCCCCAGGTCAGTTTCTTGTCCCGTCACAGCTTGTCTGCCTTTATCCTGGGTATTGATACCAATATTGTAAAAATTGTTATCTGAAAGGTTCGGCCCATTATGGCAGGTCACACAAAATGCTTTTCCTGTAAATAATCTCAAGCCGCTGATTTCTTGGCTTGTCAGCGCCTCTGTTTCACCTTCAAGAAACCTATCGTAGGGTGTGTCCTTTACAACGATTTGCCTTTGAAAGGCAGCAAGCGCTTTTGCGATATTTTGTTCAGTGATTCCATCGTTAAATGCCGCTTGGAACTTTTCTTGATAGCCTTGGATCGCAGATAGTTCTTGGATGAGTTCATCTAGCTGTTGGTTCATCTCATTAGGATTTTCAATTGGTCCAAGTGCTTGCTCCTCTAACGAAGCAGCACGGCCATCCCAAAAATTTGTACTGTAATAGCCTGCGTTTATAACCGTAGGGCTGTTTCTTGCCCCATATCCGCCAGTATACATATTAAAGGTAGCCTGATTATCTCCATAGCCCATTCCAGGGTCATGACACGTTTGACAACTAACCTCGTTGTTCCCAGAAAGCCGTGGGTCGAAAAATAGCATCTGCCCCAGTTCAAGTACCTCCGACTTCATCGGATTGTCCTCAGGAACCGGTACCTCCCCAATTGGAACAAGTGTTGTATGATTGCGGAGACTAGTTAGAAGCTTCTTTGGATCAAGATCACTCGCTTGCGCTGCGGCTTGCTCCTTTACAGGCTGCTTTATTGGTGCCTTAACCTCTTCCTGCCCTCCGCACGCTGATAAACCGATACAAATTAAGGTTGTTAAAACCGTGCCCTTCACTAACCTATTCATAGTAAGAAAGCTCCTCATGTTTTTTATCTTATCACCATTATAAAATTGGGCTTATTAAAAAGGAGCTCCACATTGTGAAGAAATTAGTAAAGTTGTTCCAGGTGTCCGCCTGAGGTGGACACTGTCCACGAGCGTTGCCTGTCACCGTCGGTGACAGGCAACGCATTATTTCAAGATATCAAAGATGATTTTCGCATGGTCAGTGTTATCAATTTGACCCGCGAAGCGTTCGCTTCCCGGTCCGTACGCATAGACGTTTACGTCTTCGCCTGTGTGTCCTTTGGTTGTCCATCCTGTTAAGGAACGCAAGTTTATTATTTCTTTAATGGCGCTGTCTATGGTACTGACATTCATGGTTCTTGCTGCTCTTTCTACTGATTTTATTTCATTCTTTGTTAAAGGCAGGTCGATATACTTCGTTAAGGTTTCTTTGACAGATGCTCCTTCGGCTATTTCCGCGGCCATGTAATTAGGTGTGCGCTTAACCGCTTTTATCACAGAACTTAACCAATTATATTGATCCTGTGCTCCTATCGATAACCCCCCTGTTGAATGGTCAGCCGTTGCAATCACCAATGTGTGTGCGTCCTTTTTTGCAAATTCAATGGCGGCTTTGAATGCTTTCTCGAAATCTTCAATTTCACTCATAGCACCCACAATATCATTGTCATGTGCGGCCCAGTCAATTTGACTTCCTTCAATCATAAGAAAAAAACCATTTTTGTTCTGATTTAATCGTTCTATTGCAGAAGTGGTCATATCAGCCAGAGATGGTATGCTTTTAGAACGATCAATCATCTTTGGCAGCCCTTTCGGTGCAAAGAGCCCTAGTACCTGAGGATTATGATCTTTTTCCATTTCTTCAAGGTTCGTAACATAGCTGAATCCGTCTTTGACAAACTCTCTCACAAGGTTCCTATCTTTACGGATAAAAAAATCGGAGCCTCCTCCAAGCATTACGTCAATTTTATGTTTGCCATTTATTAAATCCTGATAATACTCGTCCGCAATGGCATCCATGCTATTCCGGTTGAATACATGAGCACCAAAAGCGGCAGGGGTCCCATGGGTGATGGGGGCAGTGACAACGATCCCTGTTCCTTTTCCTTTTTCCTTTGCTGTTTCTAGGACAGATTTCAATTTTGCGTGATCGCTCCCTATGCCGATTGCCCCATTGTAGGTTTTTACACCAGTTGCCATTGCGGTTGCTGCAGCTGCTGAATCTGTTATATTATAACTTGGGTCATTCGGAAAGGTTGTCTGCTGGCCCACGAGATACGGTCCAAACTCTGTTGATTCAAGCTCGATAGTAGCCGGGTCATCTTTTAAATAGCGATATCCTGAAGTAAATGATACACCCATCCCATCACCAATTAGAAAAATAATATTTCTAATTCCACTACTATTCTCATTTGCTTTACCTATCTCCGGATAGTAGGTTCCTGTGATTAATAAGCTGATAACAACTAAAAAAATCCATTTACCATGACGTTTCATGAACATAAAATCCCCCCTATATTATCCTGAATCAAATATAATTATTATGGATATAGGGAGTACAAATTATCCACAAAAACACAACCACCGACATAATAGAAAAAAAGGGATTGAGCATGATATGCCCAATCCCTTTTTTGATACAACTGTCCGCCTGAGGTGGAAAGTGTCCACGAGTAGTGCCTGTCACCAAATTTTTTTCGTCATTTTTTACACCAAATCTTATCACTTAAGCTCTCTACAAAAACCTTCTATATCTTCAGGTGATGTGACTGTTTTTTCATGTTCTTCTTCATGTGAGAATCTGCAGAAGTAGAACATTTTGTCACGATACTCATTTTCAAATTGATTTATATCTGAGGGGGAGGCAGCTAATTTGCTATAAAGCTCTTTTGGATAATAATTGATTTCAATATTATTGTTTTTAAATTGCCTATCTTTGACCAGTTCCCACAGCTCGTAAATTTTCTGTAACTCTTTCTCTTTTTCAAAAGGCTCTGCAAAATTTACTACATGGATACGTTCGAAGCTCTGAAGAGGATTTTCATTATAAATAGTTTGATAGCTGTCTTCAAATCGATACTTCTCCCCAATCTCTTCAGGAAAAGAACCATAAGCATAGATTTTTCCTACGTCTTGAAAAATAGCTGCAACCAGAGGCAGCATTTCTTTTTTAAACTGTTCTCCCCAATTTCCCTCTTTATAATTGTCTTCTGTTACTTGATAATTCTCAGAAACATTCACCGTGATAGTCATTTCTGCATTAGCCAAAGGATGAATCTGAAGGGTAAAATCACCCTCATCATCGCCTAATATTTTTGTATATTCGACATTATCGATTTCAAACTGCCCGCCATATTTTTCCTTCAGATATTCTAATGCAGCTTTTTCAGCTTTTGGTTCATTTGCTCCATAGTAGACAAAGTCTAAAGCATATACTCCTAATAGTAAAAATGGTGATAAAACGATTAACCCCACTAGTATCCCAATAATCAAAAATACTTTTTTCATATTTTCCCCACAAATAGTTATTTTTTGGAATCCTGTTCTATCATTTCTAAATCTTTAAAAAAGTCAAAATAAAATACTTTCTAACAGAAAAAAATCCCTAAGGATACCACTCCTTGGGATTTTTCATTACTTATTTAATCAGAGATAAATCCAAACCGAATGGATTATCCTGAAGATTGCGAATCTCATTTGGAACCGTAACCTTTGTCCTTTTTTCACGGTCAATGGTTGCCAGCACTACCTCAGCAGAAGCAGTTAGTTCATCCTTTTGATTCATCACTAGTTGCTTCAGAGTAAAACTAGTACTCCCTACCCGTTCAAGCGATGTTCGAATTTGCAGCCTATCCTTTGAAAAGATTTCCTTCTTAAAATCCACCCTGATATGTACTAATACAGGTTCAACTCCTGCAATACGAATATATTTATACCAATCTGTACGTGCCTCATCCAAATATTCATAGAGTTGCACATTACTAACATGAAATTGGTTTGTTTCCGCAACAACCTCTTTTTCAGTATAAGCCATGAACCCCATCCCCTCCAATTGTTGTCATAATATGTATTTCACTGCACCCAACTGGAATACCTGCAAAAGCCCGACACAGCAGGGAAAAGAATTCTTGTGATAGCCTTTAAAATCTCTTCTCCCCCTTAGCATAACAAACCTAAAACAACTAACTATAAACTAGTTTTGAAACTCTAAATATATATTTCCCTATTAAAAAATGAAGCTCCTAAGGAAACTCCTTAGGAACAACGTCTAGTATTTTTTTAGCCGGCAGTTTTTGCATACTTTAATGGTTTGATTAGACTCATTCTTTTGCGGATATAACAGCTTAATTCTTGTCCTCCCGCACAACGGACAAGTCCCGCGGCCTTTTGATGGCAGATAATTAATCGTTTTGCCCCTATTCCTCTTCGCCATTTCAATCCCCTATTCGTAATTAATCTTGTTTCTTTATCTAATGATGGACTGGCATAAAAATTGTTAGGCATTTGATTGTTTTTGAGACAATTTCTATAAAAGTGTATGCCGAGTGTCCACCTGGGGTGGAAAGTGTCCACGAGCGGTGCCTGTCACCATTTTTTATCACCAATTTTTATCACCACTTTTTATCACCATTCTATTCTTAATACATAGTGGACTTCCGGTGGTTCATATAATGTTGGGTGGAGGTGGTGTGATGGTGAAGCGAGTGTTGGCCGTGGCGGTGTTTGGGTGTTTGCTTGTTTTGGCTGGTTGTGGCGGGCCTGTTCAGGATGACATTTTAAATTATATAAATGAGGAGTTGAAGACCGCACAGACACTGGAGGAGAAGGCGGTTTCTGCGTATGAGGGTGTGGCTGGTGCAAACTATACAGATGATCAAACCATGTATGATGCGCTGGTGAATGAGGTAATTCCCACGTATACCGATTTGTTGAACGAATTAGAGACTGTAAGCATTGAAAGTGATGAACTGAAGGAGATACATGCGATTTACCTGTCAGGTGCACAGAAACAATATAGTGCCTTTGAAAAAATCATTGAGGCAATTGAAAAACAAGATTCCGGAATCATTGATGAAGCCAATCAACTTTTAGAAGAGGGGCGCCTTGAAATCGAGGACTATAATAATCAACTAGACGCTCTGGCTGAAGAACACAACGTGGAGATTGAAAAAAAATAACCAAAAAGAGGCTGACACAAAGGGAAAAACCTCTCCCCCCTCGGTGTCAACCTCTTTCAATCACTATCACGGTCTATTACCCTTTAACATAGTATAGATCCATGCTTGATTCAACAATATACTCGGGTTTTTCTGCCCCGCGCTTTGCTTTATGCCCAGCGATATGCTCAGGACTCTTCTCCCAGTTTTTCCAGGATTCTTCAGATTCCCATTGAACCATCACCATAACTTCTTCTTCACCGCGACGAACCTTTTTTACCAGAATCTGTCTCCCCAAGTATCCAGGCTGCTGTGCTAACAAGCCGCCTCGGTTAGAAAAGCTCTCAACTACCTGCTCACCAAAACCTTCTTTAACAATGATTCTTCTAATTTGATAAAACATTAACATCCCTCATTTCAATAATGGTGACAGGCACCGTACCTCTACTTCAGCAACTTATAATGCTGCTTCGATTTCTTCCGCCATCATTTTAACAGATTGTAATCCGCCTCCGCTTAAGTACCAAGCGTCCGGATCAAGGTAGATAACTTTGTTTTCTTTAAAGGCTGTTGTCTTTTTCACAAGTTCATTTTCGATTACCTTTTCTGCACCAGCTTCTCCGCCTACAGCTGAGTTACGGTCAATAACAAACAATACGTCTGGGTTTGTCTCCATAATATATTCGAAGGTAATGCTTTGACCATGCGTGGATACTTCAATTTTCTCATCCGCTGCTCCGAATCCAAACACATCATGGATGACTCCAAAACGAGAACTTGGACCATACGCGCTCACTTTTCCTTCATTTGCTAAGACGATTAACGCTTTTTTATCAAGTTGTGAAGCTTTTTTGTTTAACTCCTCTACGCTTGTGTTGATCTCTTCAACAGCGCTTGCGACTTCGTCTTTTTTATCAAAAATTTCACCAACAAGGTTCATATTTTTCTCAAACGACTCCATGTATTTTGTATAATCTAATTCCACATATACAGTTGGAGCAATCTCTGCAAACTGTTCGTATAATTCAGCTTGTCGTGTAGAAATAAAGATAACATCCGGCTGCATAGCATGAATGGCTTCAAAATCTGGCTCTTTCAAGCTTCCAACGTTTGTATATTTATCACCAGCGTATTTTTCTAAATAAGAAGGAATAGTCGTCTGTGGAACTCCCGTTACTTCTACACCTAATTCATCTAATGTATCTAAAATTCCAAAATCAAATACTACTACTTTTTCTGGATTTTTATTAATTTCAACTTCTCCATACTTATGTTCAATCGTCAATTTCTCCGCTGCTGCTGTTTTCCCATCACTTGTATCTGACTTACTTTCTTCCTTCGCACCGCCACAAGCGGCCAATACAAAAATCATAGAAATCATAACAACTAAAAAACTCCACTTTTTCATATCGTGATCTCTCCTTTTTGCTGTTTTCGCAATGATTGTTAAAAAAGCCTTTAATTATGAACTAAAATATACACAGATACGGCAGCCGCCCATTTGCTGAATCGGAATATCCATATCGTAAATTTCTTTTAATGCAGCAGATTGGATAATCTCCTCAGTTGGTCCGTCCTTTACGACCTTACCGTCCTTCATCGCAACAATTCGATCTGAATAAACGGACGCAAAGTTAATATCATGGAGCACGATGACAACCGTTTTTCCAAGCTCATCCACAAGGCGGCGCAATATTTTCATGATTTGCACGGAATGCTTCATATCTAAGTTGTTTAACGGTTCATCAAGTAAGATGTACTCCGTATCTTGTGCGATAACCATAGCGATAAATGCCCGCTGCCTTTGACCTCCGGATAACTCATCTAAAAAGCTATTCTGCATTTCAGTCAGGTGCATGTATTCTAGTGATTGATCTACAATCCGTACATCTTCCTCCGTTAACCTTCCCTTCGAATAGGGAAAACGTCCAAAAGAAACAAGTTCACGAATTGTTAGACGAACATTCATATAGTTAGACTGTTTTAAAATTGATACCTTCTTAGCAAACTCATTCGACTTCATCTTTTTTACATCGGATTTATCTATTAGCACTTCACCTGTATCCGAATCAAGAAGCCGGCTGACCATGGATAATAAGGTTGATTTACCTGCTCCATTCGGTCCGATGAAGCTCGTGATTTTCCGAGGCTGGATATCAACAGTCACATCTTCTACAACTGTCTTTTTCCCATAAAACTTTGACAATGACTGGACACTAATCATGCAGCTTTTCTCTCCTTTAACAGTAAGTAGATGAAGTAGACTCCACCAATAAAGTTAATAATCACACTTAACGTGGTTGAAAATGTAAAGACACGTTCAACCACCCATTGTCCGCCAACAAGGGCGATCACACTCATGAAAATCGCACCCATTATTAGGACAGTGTGTTTGTATGTTTTGAAAAATTGATAAGATAGATTGGCAACAATTAACCCAAAAAAAGTAATCGGTCCTACTAAAGCAGTTGAGATTGAAATGAAAACCGCCACAATCACAAGCATTTTTTTAACAATCGAATCATATGGAACACCTAAATTAATAGCTGTGTCCCGCCCTAGTGATAACACATCCAAATACTTTAAAAAACGCCAAGCATAAATCATCACAAGCAAGACTATGATAATTGCCAGCCAGACCAAGTCAGAATTGATATTGTTGAAGCTTGCAAACATACGGTCTTGAACAATCTGAAACTCATTCGGGTCAATTAATACTTGAAAGAAAGTTGAGATACTTGAAAAAAATGTTCCAACAATGATTCCGACTAGCAGTAAAAAGTAGATTGGCTGATTGCCCTTTTTAAATAAAAACTTATATAAAAGAAGTGCAAAAATAATCATTACCACAACAGAAATTAAAAAGTTCACCTGTTTATTGACCATAATCATGTGACCAGAACCTAAAAAGAATATGATCAATGTCTGCAAGAGCAGATAAAGTGAATCTAGACCCATTATGCTTGGGGTTAAGATTTTATTATGAGTAATCGTCTGGAAAACAACGGTTGCATAGGCAATCGTGACACCCGTTAACACCATTGCTAACACTTTAATGGTTCGTTTCGGAAGAGCATACCCAAAACTTCCATTTAATTCATGAAATAAATAGATAGCACAAACTCCCGCAGCGATCAACGCGAGAACAACCAATTTTAGTGAATTACGCATATGCCTTCCTCCGGAACAATAGGTATAAGAAAATTCCGCTTCCGATTACACCAACCATGAGACTGATCGAAATCTCATAGGGATAAATTAGAATTCTGCCCAATATATCACAAATCAGAAGGAAGATAGCCCCAAGAAGTGCTGTATGCGGTAAGGTTTTTTGCAAATGATCACCTTTAAAAATCGAGATGATGTTTGGAATAATCAAACCTAGAAAAGGAATGATCCCAACGGTTAAAACAACTGTGGTGGTTACGAGTGCTACTAGGATTAAGCCAATATTGACAACACGCCGATAGGCAAGCCCAAGGTTTTTCGAAAAATCCTCACCCATGCCTGCTACAGTAAAACGATTGGCATAAAAGTAGGCAATGATAAGGATGGGGATACTTATGTAAAGAAGTTCGTATCTCCCCTTCATAATCATGGAAAAATCACCTTGCAGCCAAGCAGACATGTTTTGAATGACGTCAGCTCGATAGGCGAAAAAAGTAGTCACAGAGGACAAGATATTTCCGAACATCATACCAACCAGCGGTATAAAAATAGCGTCTTTAAACTTAATTTTGTCTAGTATTTTCATAAACACAAACGTCCCGGCAAGTGCAAAAGCAAAGGCTACTGCCATTTTTTCAAGCATGGTAGCATTTGCAAACAACAGCATGGAAACAAGAATTCCAAGTCGGGTTGCATCCAGCGTTCCAGCCGTGGTCGGTGAAACAAATTTGTTCCTGCTGAGCTGCTGCATAATTAATCCTGCAATACTCATTCCAGCTCCTGCAAGTAAAATTGCCACAAGCCTAGGCAGCCTGCTTATCAGGAAAATCTGGGTTTCTTCTGATTGAACATCTAACAGGTCCATTGGTGTTATACTGCTTACTCCCACAAATAAGGAGGCAGCAGATAAGACTATTAATGCTAGTAGTAAGTATCGTTTCTTCATAGTAGTCTCCAACATTCTTTTTTCTATGATTCTCACTTAAATGAGAATTATTATCATCAATAGACAAAATAAGAATAGTTATAACTGATAACCATTATAATTCTAGATGAGAATCATTTTCACCTATTTACAAAAAAATATCATTGAGAATCATTATCACTAATTATCAAAAAAGTATCCATTGAGAATTGTTTTCACTTAATCTCAAAAATAAACGGCATTGAAAATCATTATCAACGCCCCTTACATTTGATTATAAACAGTGATAATTTTCAAGTCAACAGGTTAGTGAGAACTATTTTCATTAATTTCTGACTAATTTGTGACAT
Organism: Neobacillus vireti; assembly: GCF_036962345.1. Lineage (GTDB taxonomy): Bacteria > Bacillota > Bacilli > Bacillales > Cytobacillaceae > Neobacillus > Neobacillus vireti_A. Next base: position 221,639 of record NZ_JBALNB010000004.1, on the reverse strand, counting down.
AAACAGGTTGATAACCTCGTAAACCTCAAATAGCCGCTTTATGAAATATTCCAATAAATCCTTCATTAATAAAGGTAAATCTATCTAGATGAAGAATTAGTAAATAGGGATATAGTTGCAGGTAATCTACGTAAAGCGTGGACTCTAAATCTAAGAGATTACAAAATGCAGAAAAAGGAGTAGATTTTATGATTAAGAACCGGCCTAGAGTATTAATCGTCAGTCTCCTTTTAACTTTCCCAATCTATCAAGCTTCTATATCCCCTATTAAAACCAATGCTGAATTTAAATCAAATATTCATATTAATCGAACTGTAGTCGTTTACCATAAGCAGCCTCCCCTCAAGGAAAGTGTCCTCCTTAATGTTCCAGCAATACAACAATTCCCTGAACTGCCTAGAGGCTGTGAAGTAACGAGTTTGGCGATGCTATTAAACTTTGCTGGTGTGCTTGTTGATAAGCTTACCCTCGCTGACGAAGTTCCTAAGGTTTCATATTTAAGCGAAGGATTTTATGGGAATCCCCATCATGGATTTGTGGGAAATATGTATACATATAATGAACCTGGTTTAGCCGTCTACCATGAAGTAATAGAAGACCTCGCAAATCAATACCTGCCAAACCAAATCGATAATATGACCGGAGAACAATTTTCTGCTGTACAAAAGAAACTCAACGAGGGGAAACCGGTTTGGGTGATTGTTGGCAGCAGGTACACTTTTTTACCTGAAGAACATTGGGAAACCTGGAATACAAGTGATGGGGAAATTAAAATCACCTTCAAAACCCATTCCGTTCTCGTAACAGGGTATGACGAAAATAACATCTATTTTAATGACCCCTTCTACCGTGACCAAAACAGATCAGCCAATTTCGAAAACTTTGTAGCCAGCTGGACCCAATTCGGGAGTCAGGCTATAGCGATTAAATAAAATGTGGTGCCTGGCACCCTCTTTTTTTTGTCTAATTTTTCATGAACCGGGAAACCTAGGTAAGTGAATTGGTTTAATAAGGCTGATTTCGTAAAGATTGTTGTTAACATCCCAAGGCTGATTTTAACGCAGCCTTAAAGAAAGGAGGAGTTATTTTGGAAGCAAGTTTGAATGTTGGGGATACTGCACCTGATTTCTCACTGCCTGCAACAACAAAGGACCCGCTGTCACTTTCTGATTATCGAGGAAAGATGAACGTGGTTGTTGCCTTTTATGGGATGGATTTCACACCTGGCTGAATTAAAGAAATTTCCTCTTGGAAAGAGGATTATAAAAGATTTGAACAGCTAAATGCTGAAGTCCTGGGAATTAGTGCGGACCATGTTCATTCACATAGAGTTTTTGCCGCCAGCATGGGGACATTACCCTATCCCTTAGTATCCGATTGGAAGAGACAAACGATAAAAGATTACAAGGTGTTTAACGAAAAAGGTGAAGTCGCGATTCGTTCTGTCTTTGTTATCAATAAAGATGGAAGGATCACCTACATCAACAACTCCTTTAAGGCGGATAAAAAAGACGATTATGAAGCAGTTTTTTCAGAATTGGAAAAGCTGTCAACTCATTAAACAGAAAACATCTCCCGAAAAATTCGAGAGATGTTTTTCCTTTTAGTGAACGAGCTTTAAACCCACCACAGAAAAAACATTGCATATGCTACCATTTGAACGTATCATGCTTATTGATAAATTCTTTTTATAAGGATTGGAGTATGCAAATGAACACGAATAAAGACGGTCTTAAGCCATTCATCTCCCTGATATTATCAACAAAAATCCCTAAGCTTGCATTAGGAATCGGATTAACTGCGAGCCTGATAACCACACTCGCAGGTCTTCTTGTTCCCGTATTGACGAAAAACTTAGTGGATGGCTTCTCACTTTCAACCTTAAGCATTCCGCTCATGATAGGAATTGGTGCAGCGTTTATTTTTCAAGCGGTCATCAACGGGGTATCCATTTATCTGCTTAGTTTTGTCGGACAAAAAATTGTCGCCCGGCTGCGTGAACGAATGTGGGTAAAAATGATTCGATTACCCGTCCATTATTTTGATAAACAATCCAGCGGAGAAACAGTCAGCAGGATTATTAATGATACGAGTGTCGTAAGGGATTTAATCTCTAACCATTTTCCGCAATTCATTACAGGGATCATTTCGATCATTGGAGCGATTATTATTCTCCTTATCATGGATTGGAAAATGACATTATTAATGCTAATATCTGTCCCTCTTACCTTTATGATTATGATGCCCCTTGGCAGAAAAATGGCCAAAATCTCACGTGGTTTACAAGATGAAACGGCAGCTTTTACGGGGAACATCCAACAGACACTCAGTGAGATCCGTTTAATGAAGGCCTCCACAGCGGAGCAGCATGAAGAAACAAAAGGATTATCGGGAATTGTAAGATTACTCAGGTTTGGTCTTAAAGAAGCACGGATTACAGCTTTAATTGCTCCCACCATGTACCTGGTTGTCATGATCGTGATTGTGATGATTATCGGGTACGGCGGAATGAGGGTTGCCAATGGAACGATGTCAACCGGCTCGCTAGTTGCATTCTTACTTTACCTTTTCCAAATTATTTTTCCCATTACTAGTTTTGCGATGTTTTTTACCCAGTTACAAAAAGCAAAAGGGGCAACCGAGAGAATCATTGATATATTGGAGCTTCCATTAGAAGAAGGACAGGAAGGGGTGGAAATCGACATTACCAATAAGCCCATCCAAGTACAAAATGTTTCGTTTGCCTACAGTGAAGATGAACCTGTCCTTGAAAATGTTACATTTGAAGCACTGCCTGGGGAAATGATCGCCTTTGCCGGTCCCAGCGGCGGCGGAAAAACAACCATGTTTGGCTTGCTTGAACGCTATTACGAGCCAACTTCAGGACAAATACTGGTTGGTGATACCCCTATCACAGAACTGTCAATAAAAACATGGCGCAGTCAAATTGGATATGTTTCACAGGAAAGTGCCATGATGGCAGGAACCATTCGTGAAAATTTATGTTACGGTTTACCGATCGGTAACGCCATTGAAGATGATCGGCTTTGGGAAGTAGCGGAAATGGCGTATGCTGATGAATTTATTCGATCTTTTTCAAATGGATTGGACACAGAAGTTGGCGAACGCGGGGTAAAACTTTCCGGCGGACAAAGGCAGCGAATCGCGATTGCACGTGCCTTTTTACGTAATCCCAAAATATTAATGATGGATGAAGCGACAGCTAGCTTAGACAGCCAATCTGAAGGAATCGTCCAGCAGGCATTATCACGATTAATGGAAGGCCGAACAACCTTTGTGATTGCCCATCGCTTATCCACCATTGTGGATGCGGACAAAATTATTTTTATTGAAAAAGGTCAAGTCACCGGAATTGGAACCCATCACGAATTAATACAATCCCATGATTTATATCGGGAATTCGCTGAACAGCAATTAACGAGCGGAGACCTAGAGCATAATAAAGGTGCGGTAAGCTAAGCTTACTGCACCTTTTTCATCTTAATTCTGGGGTTGGTTCTCAGTTATCTGGACATGCGGGCCTTTATCTTTTTCTTTGAAGAGTGGAACCACCAATAAAGTTCCAATTAGAAACAACACACCAGATACGGTATAAACACCGGATATCGTCAGCGGTATTTTGACAACACCTGAAATTGACATTCCAATCACCATCATTCCCATGAACAGCGGATTAAGTACTCCATTCACACGACCGATAAATGCCTCTTCTGTATATTTTAGTATAATCGTGTTAATTCCAATATGGATACATGGGAAGAACATTCCATTCAAGACCTGCAAAATAATCGTTATCACAAAGCTTGTTGACCAGCCGATCCCCACCGTAAACACCATACTTGCAAAGATCCCAAGGGCTAGGAGCTTTTGCGGAGAGATTTTTTTAGCAAAAGCCATCACGATTCCGCCGCCGGCCAGCATCCCAATCCCATTCGCCATTAACAGCCATTGCATATATTCCTTAGGCAGGCCTAGGTTTTCCATTGTCACAAAAATCATTAATGGTGAAAGCAGCCCAACAGCTAATCCGCATACAGCAAAAATACTGCCCATGGATTTCAAAATCTTATTTGACATCACATAACGGAATCCATCTGCTAGTTCTTTCTTAAAGTTATTTTCAACACCTGCTTTTTCCTTTTCTACATCACGCGGAAGAAACATGAGTACGAGGCCTGAAAGTAAAAACATTGTTCCCATCACACCAATCGATACATAAATTCCATACCTTTGATAGACAAGTGTTCCGATAACGGGGCCAATCACCATGAAGATGGCCATCAACGATTGAAACATTGCCATAACGGATTGCAATTGTTCACCTGGAACATGCTGCTTCAATAGTTTCATGGCAGAAGGCATAGAAAACTGTGATAGAATGGCTGAAACAAGGGTTGCTAAGAAGATCGCCTGCCAGGAACCAAATAAAAGTGCTAACAGCACCAATCCAATCGATACCGCAGATAACATGTCACACCAAACCATTGTAAGTTTTGGCTTCCATCGGTCTGCAAATGTACCTCCAATAAACGAAAAAATAAAGATCGGTGTAAATTCAACAACCGAAATCAACGAAACGTACAGCGGGTCATTATTTGTAATATCAGTAACATATAATAAAATAGCAAAATTTCTAATCCAAATCCCTAACTGAAGCAAAAAGTTCGAACTCATAATGGCCAATACAATTCGATTTGCAAAGATATTTCCTGTTGAAATGGCTGACGAACCATCATTGTTATGCTGCATTGTATTCCTCCCCAAAACTTTAATATAGTTATTTTTGCCAAAATTCTGCATAATCATATCATACTGGAAAATTTATTTCACCAATACCATTGGGCATTTATAGAAAAATTTACAATCTATTTACCATTTTAGTTGATAGTACTGTAGAAGATTTGATAAGTTTATGAGAGAAGAGCTTTTTAGAGGTGTTGTCTTATGAAAAAACATTGGGGGATTTCTATAAAAGACTATTTCCTCCACCCCCTCGTATTAATTTTTGCAGTTTTATTTATTAAGATTTATGCTTTTCAGGTTGTCGTTTTTGAGAATAAATCGTTTTTCCATGTGTTATTTGTTGAATTTCCAATGTGGGCACTCTTACTAACTTTTTTAATTGTCTTTTGTAAAAAAAGGACCTGGCTGGCTATTTGGTTTTACAACCTTATCCTATCGGTGCTTTTTATCGTTGTCGTCTACTACACCAGGTATTTTTCAACGGTGCCTTCCTATTATGATGTCAAACAAATTTATCAATCCAATTCCGTTGGCGGTACCGTGGCACTACTCGGTACACCATATGACTATTTATTTTTCTTTGATGTCGTCATCGTTCTCCCGCTGATTTGGTTGCTCAAGAAGAATAGTGCATCGTTTGCTTCTGTAAAAAGATGGGGAATTGGCTTTGGCTGTATCGGGCTAATTATGACGGTTATTGCTTTTCGCTATCCCTTAATTGATGTGTCGTACTTTGCCAAAAAGCATGGCTATATTCAATCACAGTTCGTTCAAGCATATGAAAACAGCCTGGGAACGGCCTTGGCCAGCCAGGAGCGCTTGTCAGAAAAAGAGATTGAAAAACTTAAAGGCAATACGTTTGTCCCTGCTGCACAACACGAAAGCTTTGGTATCGCAAGCAATCGCCATGTATTTATTATCCAGGTGGAATCCTTACAGGAATTTACCATCAATCAAAAAATCAATGGTCAAGAAATTACGCCAAATTTAAATGCACTTTTAAAAGACAGTGCCTATTTCAATAATGTTTACCAGCAAATCGGTGCAGGGAATACATCAGATGCAGAATGGTTAATGCACACTTCCCTTTATCCTGAAGGCATGGATCCAACCGTTAACACAATTGAAGAAACGGAGATCCCTTCTCTTGTAAGGACATTACAAAAGAATGGCTACGGGACTGCGACGTATCACGCTGATGATATTACGTATTGGAGCCGTGATAAATTATATCCAGCACTAGGATTTGACTATATTTACACGAGCAGCGAAATTCCGAATGAGAAAGTAATTGGTTTTGGACCCGCAGATGAAGTGCTATTTACCTTTGTCGAAGAACAACTACCTAAACAGTTGAAAACACACGATAGAATGTATTCCAATATTATTACACTCACAAGTCATACACCGTTTGAAATGCCCGAGGAATATGCGTTTCTGGACTTACCTGAACACTTTAAAGAGACCTATGTCGGAAACTATTTTCAATCTGTTCGATATACAGATGAACAAATCGGGATTTTTATTGACCACCTAAAGAAACTTGGAATCTATGATGAATCAATTATTCTCATTTATGGGGACCATTCAGGGCTGCATGGAGCACCGGTTACAGAAAATGATAAACTCCTTTTAAAAGAAGTATTAGGCCATGAATATACTATGCAGGATCGTTTTATTGTACCTGTTATCTTTGCTGTTCCGGAGCTGTTTAAGGGGGAAACGTACTCCCACCTCGGCGGCCAAATTGACCTTATGCCTACCCTTTTAAACTTGCTGGGCATTGAGCATGATACCCAAATGATCGGGCATAACTTGTTTCAATACAAAAAGAACCTGCTTGGTATGCGGTATTACCTCCCAGGGGGATCATTTATTAGTGATAAAACGTTTTACATGGCACCTAGCGCCAAGCTGCCTGCCTCCATCTATGACCGAAAAACAATGAAGAAAACAAAGAATACCAAAGACCTGCAAAAAAGTATCGATAATACGTTAAAACTTATGGAATACTCGGATTATATTCGTAAGGAACAAACAGAAGAATAGCAAAAAGAAGGGCCTAATTGTTATGAGATTAGCCCTTCTTTTTTTCGTTTTCTCATTGGGGGCATGTCCAAGTATGTGAGCCCTCTCCATATCCATTCCAGCGGTCCAAATTGGTAGAATCGAAGCCATACAACACTGAAGACAAGCTGAACCGCATAAACGATTAAACAGACAACAAGAGACTCGAGATAGGTTAGTGCGTCAAACAAGTTAAAAACATAACCTGCTAGATAGATAAAAACTGTCTGAAAGATATAGTTCGTCAATGCCATCCGTCCATAGCTTTTGAGAGGTGCTAACAGCCTTTGAACAATCGGGATATGTAAAAGCAAAATAAGAATACCTGCATATAAAGCCGAAACAGCTGGCCCAATCGTAATTCCAATACTTAAAAACATGTAGGTAGTTTCATCTATTCCCCCCTCAAAAAAACCAATGGGGGTGGATGGAGCATGTTGAATTTGATTAATCATGCCAGCCAAACTCACTAAAAACATAACACCAGTAAACATGGCTACTTTTTTCAACTTCCCTCCAAGTTCTTCAAATATCCGATATTGACCGGCAGCAATCCCCAGCAGTATTAACGGTACCACCATAAACAGTTTAAATGCCATGATACTTAAACCAACGAGGAGGATTAGGCCAATTCCAAGATTCAACTCTTTCTTTATCTTGTAAAATGGGAGTAACAGAAGCCCAGTAACCGCATAAACACTTAAGGCTTCACCTGGATGAAACTTTACATGAAACCATCCCAGGATAAATAACACTGCCATTCTGCGCAAAAACAAAACATAACCATTTTTCCCCTTCGCATTGGCTCTAGAAATAAACAAGTAAAACCCAACACCGAACAGGGATGAAAAAAGCGTATAAAATCTGCCCTCGACAAATAAAAATAGAAACCGTTGATAGCCCGCATTCCAGGATCCAGGCTCCGGAAGTTTAACCGCCATGAGCGGCAGGATATTGACTAGAATGATCCCCAAGAGCGCAAAGCCCCGTAAGTAATCCAAAATATCAATTCGTTTATGACTGTCAGTTGGCTGCATTTTCCCCACCCCGATTAAATTGGTATGAACATATGTATAAGAAAAACAATGAAAAATACCATTGCTGTTGTCAGATGGAATTTCCGCCGAAATCCTGAAGATTTTTTATGGCGTAAATAGCCTGCTGCTAATGTAACGAATAGTATGGCAATCGCTAAATAACCGCTGACTAATTTCAGATTATCATACCCAACAGCCGGCGCAATTTCATATAGGTTAATCGCAGCATGACCAATAATGATTGTTGTCGCTGTGACTGCTATTGAAATATGCCATTTCATCATGGACCTTGAAAACTTCGCAAGCCGTATCTTTACCTGCCTTACGGATGTTTTACGAATAACGAGAAAAATGAAATACATATTGATATTAATCAAAAACAGCAGCATAGCAATTTGTGCTAAAAATTGGGCCGTTACCACTAAACTGCTGTCATGCGGCCGGAAAAACCAGATATAGATCATTGAAAAAACAATGAAACAACTATTTACTGCAATCCAAAGTTTATGGTGCACGCTTATCCCCCTTTTTTCGGACGTTTCCTTAATTTCTGCGAAAAGTAAATTTTATCTATGTTCATTCATCCGCAACTATTCTTCGACATCCGCAACTATTCTCCGACATCTGCAACTATTTCCCGCTATCCGCAACTATTTTCTGCCATCCGCAACTATTTTCCGTCATCCGCAACTATTTTCCGTCATCCGCAACTATTTTCCGCCATCCGCAACTATTTTCTGCCATCCACAACTATTTTCTGCCATCCACAACTATTCTAATTCCATTATATCTGTGTAATTTAAAATATAACTGCGATTATGTAAAACTCTAATCTCCTAAGCAATAATTTTCTCTTTAAACCAGAACCAAGTTACTAATCAAATCATACTTTATTACTACAATAAGTAAACAAAAAAAAACCGTGGACCACCTGCTGCCACGGTTCAAAGCAATCGCTGTTGTGAAAGAGTAATCCATCCTTGTCAGCCATACAAGCTTGGATTATTTTTTATGTTCCTCTCCACTTGATACCCCTCTTTTCAAAAAATCTATTCACGCGAAATGGATTGTTTTGATATGTTCTAAATTTCGATATACCATATCCCTTTCTGCCGTAATGACTGTTAATTGGTAATTTGATACCTTCTGAAGCAGTCCTATTTTCTCGCTGCTATCGCCTCCATCTATTACCACAAGCTGATTTTCTAACTTTTTACACTGATCTTCAAAACTTCTTGCTAATGGTATCGAGGCCGGGGAGGCAGGGAGTGTCTGGTTGTTGATGGAATAGGGTGCACTATGTTCCGGATAGGGAACTAGCCATTTAACATGACCCATCGAAATAAATACTGTTTTATATATAGGAGAGTAAAAGACAAAGTAATCGTTCATGATACTAGTCAAATAGCCATGAATAGATTTATTACCTGTTACATATACCTCGACAAACCTCCCTCTAGAATTATTTAATATTCCACGAAATGAAATTGTAAGTGAATCCGGTTTAAGCGGCTTTTCTTCAGGGAGCTCATACACAAACGAATTTTGGTCCTCTTTTTCCTCTTTCACCCTCTGAATATGAACGGTTGGAATATAATAAAACCTTTGACTCCTCCCCACATATAAAACAATTATATCTAACCCGGAATCGATTAAAGTACCAGTGTAAAAATTCTTCCCGGAAAGCTCAATTTCAATGTTTTTTCCAATTAAATCCTTAAACACACTCATATTACATTCTCCTTTTGATCATTTACTTCTCATTACTGAAGTGCTCCGCCGAATAACCATGAAACCCAATAATATAAGACAACTAAAGTAAACAATGTGGCCGGAGGAATAACAACAAAGGTGATTTTTACATATTCCCACCATGTAATCATGACTTTTCCCTTTCTAACGATGTGCATCCACATTAGCGTTGCAAGTGTTCCCATTGGCAGTAATAATGACCCCATATCACTTCCAATGACATTTGCTAAATAGGAAACTTTTAAGGCTAGCGGGCTAAGATCCATATTCATTAACGTAAGCGTTCCGACCATAAGTGCCGGGTGATTATTAAAGATATTAGAGAGGACCGTTAATAGTGCTCCCATCATCACACTCGCATTGAGCAGGCTTCCTGATACCATTGGACGCATAAACTCAATAAGCAAATCCGTCAATCCAATATTATGCAGGCCATAAATAATGACATACATACTAAAGGCGAATACAAGAATATACCATGGGGTTTTTTTCAGCATATCGACCGGTGATACTTTCAAATAGGCCCATCTCCAGCCTAAAAGGACAAGTGATCCAATCACGGCCATTACCGATACAGGTATGGCAAAATAGGATGCGGCAAATAGACTGAGACGTACTGCAAATACAAATAGTAGGACATTTCTCATAAAGCGAGACCGATCCTTTTCAGTGGCATACGTTGGACCAGGTTTAAGCGGATGATATGAGCTTCTCGTCAAGCCGGTTACTTTAACAGGAACAGTTTTTGGTATAACCTTTTTAAAGCGAAGAAACAGAAGCCAAACAAGTAACAAAAGACCAAGCGTTGCTGGTACAAACATCATTGCCGTGTGCAGCCACAAGTCCATTTCCACTATTTTCAAAGCAATCAGGTTGACGATATTGCTGACCCCAATAGGTGCACTAGAAGCAGTAGCAATTAATCCGCCAGATAATAAATACGGTATTTTTTGATGATTTTTTAACCCCATATTGTTCAATAACATTACAAGAATGGGGGTGGTGATTAGAATACTTCCATCATTATTGAAGAAAAGCGTCATGAGAAAGCATAAAAGGTTGACATACCAGAATAACCTTATACCTGACCCATTTGCTTTAGCAGCGAGTTTCTCCGCTACCCAATTAAAAAATCCAAAGCTTTCTAATACAATAGCCATGATAATCGTTGCCATTATGGTAATCGCTGCACCCGAGATTGTTTCCGTAATAATTCCAAGGTCTGTCAGCGAAACACTTCCACTGATTAACACAAAAATCGCACCTATTGTGGCAGGAATGGCTTCGTTAATTCCTCTAGGTCTCCACAGAATAAAGATGAGTGTGGCCACAAATGCTAAAATGGTCATCCAAACCATAGGTTGAATCATATTTACTCGCCTTCCAATCTAGTTAGTTTTTCATGAAGTTTCATGAGATGACTCTACCTCCTCGATGGCCCAAGTCCGCTACTGTCCCCCCCTTCCATCTATCTCTGTTGTCTGAGTGTACTTTATTTATATGTACTATGAACTGCACCCGCTTTGGGTTTGTACCCTTTTCCGGAATAAATCCACTAGAATCTATGGACAACTATCTTTAATGAATCAACCCAAACCATAGAAATTTACACAAAAATAGACAGACACGAGGATCTCTCATGTCTGTCTAAAAGTAAAAAGGGTAAACACCTATCATGACTAGGTATTTACCCTCTTAAAATAAGCGATTATAAACTTCTATTTATAAGTGATAAAATATTCCGTAATTCAGCGACAGGAACCTGCCCTGGAGCAGAGGCTTTCTTAGCTGATCCAAAAGTCAGTGCTGAACCAAATATTTCTCCAGCTACGCGGCTGATGATACCCCTTCCAGCCATTGACATGGTAATAATCGGTCTGTCAGAATATTGTTCAACCATTGTATTGGTTGCATCTAATAGTATTAATACGTCAGCTGCGGTTTTCGGCATTACTGCGATTTTTGGTAAATCTGCTCCCAATTCCTGTGCCTTTCTTAAACGAGAGATAATCTCTTCCTTTGCCGGCGTCTTGTCAAAATCATGATTCGAAACAATTACATAAACATCATTCTGATGCGCTGTATGTATCAATGATTTAATGTCATGTTCATCGTTAAATAACTCTACATCCACCATTTCAACCTGTCCAGATTCAGCGATTGTCTGATTTAATTGAAAATAGTAATGGGTGCTGACTTCCTTTTCTCCACCCTCTTTGGCGCTGCGGAAGGTAAAAATAAGCGGTATATCTTTTAGTATCGTTCGAATGGCAGCTAGCGCTTCTGTTACCTTCTCTATATCTTCCACTTGTTCAAAAAAATCAACACGCCATTCCACGACATCCAAGTCTACGGTTCTTAAAAATACCGCCTCTTCCTTTAATTGCTCTAGATTTCCCCCTACGATTGGAACACATATCTTTGGTTCCCCTTCTCCAATCGTAACACCCTTTACCGTTATCGTTTTTCTCATTAAATACTCCCCTCCGCTCCAGCCTTATTTGGTTTCATGTAACTCCCAAGTTAATTTTAGGCTTTCGACAATACTTTCAGCCAATTCCTCCATATCTTGATGACTAATTTCAATGGTTGAGTGAAAATTATTTTTATAGATTTCTTGTCGTTTGTAAAATAACTCTTCAATTTCTTCCATTGACTTTCCATGAAGTACCGGGCGGCTGTCAACAATCAAACCTAGACGGTTCTTCCAGGCATCCCAGGTAATATCTAAATAAAATACAATACAGGAAGAGAGACAAACATTTCTAATTTCCTCTTGAAGGAAAGCTCCTCCTCCAACAGATATAATCTTTAATTTATAGTCACATAGACGTTGAATGAATTCCTTTTCCTTGGCCCTAAAAGCTTTCTCACCAATTTCAGCAAATATTTGAGGGATTGGCATCTTGTATTCTTTTTCAATTTCCTCATCGATATCAATAAAATCTCGATAAAGCTTTTGGGCTACTAACTTTCCAATCGTGGTTTTGCCAGCCCCCATAAAACCAATAAAAACAATATTTTTTTCTTTCCATGAACTGTTTGACAACGGTCTCCACAACTCCCACAGGCAATATTTTGTTTCCATTATAAGCTTTCTAATTGGAGAAAACCATCATGATTATTTTCCGGCTTTTTTTGGGAACATAAGTTTATACAATGATTCTAATGCTAGGAGAAAACATGGGAATGCCCTTTAAAAAAATGCTCTATTACTTAACAAAGTTACGAAATAGAATTTTTTTCCCTCTTTTTATCTTGTATGTTTTAATTGCTGCCTATATTGCTTTATACATTGAGCCAAAAACCTTCGGTACCTATTTAACCGCTATTTATTGGGTGTTGACTACCCTTGCTACGGTGGGTTTTGGAGACTATGCACCTGTTACCCAAATGGGGCAGGCCTTCACTATTATCCTTTATATAACCGGAATTGGACTTGTCAGTGTGTTTATTGGAAAAATGCTAAAAATCGTCACACTTTTCGACAAACTTAAAGTTGGAGGAAAAATGAAATATACAGGAAAAAATCATATTATTCTCATTGGATGGAGTGACAAATCAAAACTTGCCATCCAAGAAATCCTTAAATCAGATAAATCCGTTGACATTGTTATTATTGACGAACTTGAAAATGCTCCAATGGTGGAGAAACAACTATATTATGTCCGTGGTGATGCAACGGAGGAAGAGACACTGCTCCAAGCAAATTTACCAGAAGCGAAAGGGGTTATTATCTTTGCTGATCAAATTCTGCAAGATAACTTTGGCTCTAAAGACCCGCTGCTAGTTGACGGGAAAACAATGCTAATTGCAACAGCGATTACGGCGATTGAAGAGAAGCTTAATACTCCAATCCATGTTACAGCAGAGGTGGTCTACCAAAAACATATTCGGTTATTCCAACATGTAAAGGTAGATGAATTCATTCCAACACAAGAAATGATTTCTCATGCTGCCGTCCGTTCGTTATTTTCTCATGGGGTTACCAATATGTATTCGGAACTGATGAGCAGTCAGTATGAAGAATCCATGTATGAAATCGCAAAACAAGCTGACTGGAAAACATACCGGGATGCCTATTTAGATCTTCTCAATAAAGGGGCCACACTTGTTGCAGACAGAGGGAACCTACAAATCAACCAAAAACTCGATGAACCCATTCCAGAGGAAGCCCAGCTATTTGTTATTTGCAATAAAGAGGCACTTGGAAAAATAAATCCATCAACCATGACTAAATAAAAAAAAGTGTGAAATCATTGGAACTCCTGATGATTTCACACTCTTTTTGCTTATTACACCAATTTAATTTTATCCTGAGGCTCTTCTAGCTTCATTTGCTCAAGTTCAAGCCTCATTCTTTCGGTTTCGATTAAATAGTTTTGGTGTTTAAGTTTCTCTAATTCTAATTCCCCTTCAATGATTTTGTACTTAATTTTTGATTGCTTCTGAAAATGGCCTGTTAAAATTGCGATAATCGGAATCGAAAATACCATAATAACTGCGATTGTCCCTGTCATCCAAACCCCTCCATGTCTTGTATTAGTTAAATAATACCAAATATTAGAAAAACTTTGTATTAAAATATAGAAAAGCATGGGCATATTCCCATGCTGCTAAGGTTATTTCAGTTGTGTTTTAGGCTTGTTCAGCAAATGCTTCACGGCATAGACCGGGTGATATAGCATCATCCATGGTCCAGAGTATCGCATGACCTTTTTCATTTCCAAACGATAGTTTGGCTTATAACAATGAACAGTACAGTTAGAACAGGCACTTTTTTCTTCGCCAAAACGGCAAAGTGAAAGTCTCATTAAAGCATAGGTTTTTAGGTTATGACAATCCTTGCATACCTCTTGTTGTTGATGGTGCTTCTTTTTACAATAAAGATTAATCATCTCTGTGACAATTTCCTTTTCCTTTTGGACAATAAGGCCATTATTTAATTGCCTCTTCATCGTATTTGAACCCCCCTCTGCATGAATCTCCATGTTCATACTTAAACGATATCATAGTAAAACACCTTTGGAATTGCTAAACTTCAACAATTTTCTAACAAAATTCAATCAGAAAATTCCTTTGCTTGAATTTTCTTTCTCTTTGACAAAAACCTGTCTCCCTATATATGATAGATAGCAGTGAAAAAGGGTTAACACTACAAGTAAACGAAAAACCCCTAACTCGAAAGGTGGCTTATGATGACAGGAGAACAACGAAAGAAAATTACCATGTTGATGATCAACATGTTTATCGCAATTGGGAGTTTTGGAATCATCATCCCGATTTTACCAGCCTACTTGGAATCGATTAATCAAGGCGGAACTGCAGCTGGACTGTTCATTGCCATCTTTGCAGGCGCGCAGTTCATCTTTTCCCCGATTGCAGGTAAATGGACAGATCAATATGGACGCAGGAAAATGATTATTTATGGACTGGCAGGTCTTACCCTGTCGATGTTTATTTTTTACGCTTCGAATTCGATTGGGGTATTATATGCCTCTCGTGCTGTCGGAGGAATTGGCTGCGCGATGCTGGTACCAGCAATCTTTGCTTATATAGCGGATATTACGACCATTGAGCAGCGTGCCAAAGGAAATAGCTTAGTTTCGGCAGCGATGTCGCTCGGGATTGTCGTGGGTCCTGGAATCGGAGGATTTTTAGCAGAATTCGGTTTGAAATTTCCTATATTAATATCTGCACTAGTTTCACTTGTTTCCGTATTGTTTTCAGTTCTTCTTCTTAAGGAGAGTCAAACAGAGAAATTCGATATGGCAGCTGATTTACACCCTGATGAGTCTATGGCTCGCAAAATCGCCCGTTCAGTGAAAATGCCTTACTTTATTCCACTCATTATTACGCTAGTAATGAGTTTCGGCTTAATTGCATATGAATCGGTCATTGGATTATACCTTGACAACCAGTTCCACTCTTCCGCTAAGGATATTGCCATCATGGTAACAGCTACCGGAGTAGTCAGTGTTATTGTTCAGCTCTTTGTTGTTGATAAAATTGTTAACCGATTTGGGGAAAGTTCAGTATTGAATGTTTTTATAGCTGTAGCAGCCGCAGGATTTTTGTTTTCACTTTACGCTTCGAGCTACAACCTATTCTTTATTATTTCTCTTTTTATTTTTCTATCAACCTCCATTCTCCGCCCGGTGCTCAACACACTGATTTCAAAGCTTGCTGGCAATGAGCAGGGATTTGCAATGGGAATGAATAATGCTTATATGAGTATTGGCAACGTAATTGGACCGACACTTGCAGGACTTCTTTACGATATCAAAATCACTTATCCCTTTGTGTTGGGATTTGTACTATTAGTGGTTACTTTATTCATTACATTCACGTGGCAAAGACGTTCACTAAGGACAAAAGCTGTTTTATAGTATAAGAAAAGACTGATGCGGATTTGCATCAGTCTTTTTCTGCTATGAATTGGCTTTTTTATATTGATACATCTTCCACTGGTAATGAATAAAGCAGCCAATACAAAATCCTAAAATCGCTACAAAAGCTGCTGTCCCAACCATGATGGTAAACACATATCCTGCGGTTTTCCACCCCAGCAGGAAACTAATGAATCCAACACTCAAACAGAAAACAGCTATCTTCTGGTTAAATTGCTGCTGTTCCCAATCCTCTGGAATATAACCTTTTTGTTTTTTCTTAAGAAAGAGCTTGGCAATATTCATAATTGGATTATATTTAAAAACAATTCCTGATATCCCTGCGAGTAATGGAACAATTAAAAACCATCCTTCAGCGAAAATTAGGGCTAAAACTGCACTAATGAAAATCACCCATTGGTTCGTTCTAACAAGTGGTCTAGGAATGGAACGTACATTATCTGACAATTAAAACCCACCTTTCTTATTGGTTTTATTAACTTAAGTTTACCTTCTTTACGTCGTATTGTATAGCAATCTAAATTAATGGCAGGCCTATTTTGTTTATTATCTATTTTATCAAAATAGAGTTATTATTTTAAAAAAACTTTCTTTTCATCTGTTTGCAGTCCACAATCCCTATTTATCAATGTTCTATACCTTTATAATCTACAATTACCAAAAATAGTTTTTGACAATTGAAAAGAATCAAAAGTATTATTATATAATATATAAGGAGGTAGAATCATGTCGAATTACGATAGACAGAAAATTGTGGATAGTGTCCCTCAGAAAGGATTCTTCGGACATCCAAAAGGGTTATTCACACTTTTCTTTACAGAATTCTGGGAGCGTTTCTCTTACTATGGAATGAGGGCAATCCTCGTCTACTATATGTATTACGAAGTTTCAAAAGGCGGACTAGGACTCGATGAAAATCTTGCTCTTTCCATTATGTCCATATATGGATCTCTTGTTTATATGTCCGGGATTATCGGTGGCTGGTTAGCCGACCGGATTTTTGGTACCTCTAAAGCAATATTTTATGGTGGAATATTTATTATGTTCGGTCATACCGTCCTTGCAATACCCGGCAGCGTAGCCATGTTCTTTGTTTCTATGGTATTGATTGTACTCGGAACTGGTTTGCTGAAACCAAATGTTTCCACTGTTGTCGGTGATCTGTACAGCGAAAGTGATGACCGTCGTGATGCAGGTTTTACCATATTCTATATGGGGATTAACTTGGGTGGATTCTTAGCACCAATCATAGTCGGAAGTGTCATGGGTTATAGCTTCCACTTAGGCTTCGGAATTGCTGCTGTTGGTATGTTCGCAGGACTTATCATGTTTGTAGTAACAAAGAAGAAAAATCTTGGACTTGCTGGTACCAATGTTCCCAACCCACTTTCAAAGGCAGAAAAAAAGAAAACTTTTACTTTGATTGGATTTGGAATAGTCGTCCTAGCTGTCTTATGTGCAGTATTAATTCCAGCGGGAATCTTAACATTTGCAAGCTTTATTAATATCGTTACTTTTCTAGGGATTCTAATTCCTACTATATATTTTGTTGTTATGTATCGCAGCCCTAAAACTACGGCTGTTGAACGTTCCCGTATCATTGCATATATTCCATTATTCATTGCAGCCGTGATGTTCTGGTCAATCCAAGAGCAAGGTTCAACCATTCTTGCCAATTATGCGGATAAACGGACCCAATTAGATTGGTTGGGAATGACGATTTCTCCAGCTTGGTTCCAATCCTTGAACCCATTATTTATTATCATTCTAGCACCTGTATTTGCCTGGATTTGGGTTAAAATGGGGAACCGTCAGCCAACAATACCTCAAAAATTCTCATTGGCACTATTGTTTGCTGGTCTTTCATTCCTCGTTATTCTTTTACCAGCATACCTTGGCGGTACAGATTCACTCGTAAGCCCAATGTGGCTTGTACTAAGTTATTTAATTGTCGTATTTGGTGAATTGTGTATCTCACCTGTTGGTTTATCTGCAACAACCAAATTAGCACCAGCTGCATTTTCAGCGCAAACAATGAGCTTATGGTTCTTAGCAAGTGCTGCGGCTCAAGCTCTAAATGCACAAGTCGTTAAATTTTATACACCTGAAAATGAAATGGCCTACTTCGGTGTCATTGGCGGTGCAGCTATCGTCTTAAGTATAATCCTATTTGCATTAGCTCCGAAAATTCAGGGCTTAATGAAAGGAATTCGATAATCTAACGTAAAAAGCAGTATCTCATTTACTATGGGTTACTGCTTTTTACTTGTTATTTGCTAATAAAATCGCTAAGCTTATCGTACATAATTATTCACTGTAAGCATTCCAGGGGAGGAATTCAAATGAAAACGGTTTATGACTTTACTGTTAAAACAACAAATGGTGAGAGTAAATCACTCAAAGAATACGAAGGAAAGCCATTAATTATTGTTAATACGGCAAGCAAATGTGGATTAACCCCTCAGTTTAAAGGACTTCAAGAATTATATGATAAATACAAAGAGCAAGGCTTAGAGATTTTGGGATTTCCGTGCGATCAGTTTAATAATCAAGAATTTGAAAATATCGATGAAACTACACAATTTTGTCAGTTAAACTACGGAGTAACCTTCCCAATGTTCGCAAAAACCAAGGTAAATGGAGAAGAGGCTGACCCTTTATTCACTTACTTAAAAGACCAGAAAAAAGGACTTCTATCTAAAAACATAAAATGGAACTTTACTAAGTTTCTTGTTGATTCAAATGGAGTGGTTATTGAGCGTTACGCACCCACCACAGAACCTAATAAAATAGAAGATGATTTACTCCATTTATTATCATAATCTAACTAGATAAGATCATCGTGATTACAATAAAAGAGAGCGTTTCGATTGAAATGCTCTCTTTTATTGATATGATTAACAATATGATTTACTCTTGATAAATTTTTTAAGATTCGGAAAGAGGAGTTAATACCATGTCAGCAATTAAGAATGCCTCTTTTGTTAAAAAACCCAATTTAATTATAACTGCAATCGCTTTAGGTGTTATATTAAATCCATTAAATACCACGATGATCACAGTGGCATTGCCGGAAATAAAAAATGAATTTCACCTTACTTCAAAAGATCTTTCCTGGTTAATCGCTTCCTATTTTATGGTAAGTGCCATTTTCCTGCCGCTGCTTGGTAAATTAAGTGATTACTACGGGAGAAAGAAAATCTTTATTACAGGTCTCATTTTAGTTGCTATCTCTTCCTTTACCGCTCCTTTATCTCCAAATATGCCATTTTTATTAGGAATGAGAGCAATTCAGGCTATTGGTACATCTGCTCTTTATCCTGCAGGTATTGGAATGGTTCGATCTTATATTGAAAAGAATCAAAATAGGGTAATCGGCACACTATCTGTATTCGCTACCACCTCTGCCGCATTCGGTCCGACTATCAGCGGACTGTTGATTCAAAAGGGCGGCTGGCCTATTATATTTTATGTGAATTTCCCTATTATCACGATATCTGCGATATTGGCTTTTCTATACATACCCAAGGACAGTAAGGTCTCAGAAAAAGCCTTCAAGTGGGATGGAATTGGAATTATCTTATTTGGTTTATTAATATCCTTATGGATGTTCTTCCTCCAAGCTTTAGAGAATGAACTAAATCTATGGACATTACTAGCATCTATCCTAGTAACCTTTGTATTTTATCAATATGAAAAGAAGAACCAGGTACCTTTTATTAATGTAAACTTTTTGAGGAAAAACCTAAATATAACATTAATTTATATTTTATATGCGCTTTCGACGATCGTTTTTTTCTCCATGCTACTATCGATGCCAACCTATTTACAACTATTACTAAACCTTTCATCAAAATTAACCGGCATGGTTATGCTTTCTATTTCGATATTTGCCATGGTTGTTACTCCAGTTGCAACACGCTGGATGGAGAAGTCAGGTTATTTGAAACCTTTACTTTCGGGTGCCGTTATCGGCCTGATCGGTGTTATCTCATTATTGACGATTAACCAAAACTCTCCGATTTCGTGGATATTTATAGTGTTATCGATCCTAGGTTTAAGCAATGGCATATTAAGCATCGGATTACAAACAATACTTTATTCATTTATTTCTAAATCCGACAGCGGCATTGCTTCCGGTTTATTAATGACATCTAGATTTATCGGAAATATCCTTGCTTCTAGTATTTTTGGAGTGATGTTTGCAACTGGGATCAATGATGGTAACCATAATTCAATGACCATAATCTTGTTCATTGTATCTGTTCTTTTACTGCCAGGAATCCTTTATATAACAAAAACAAAACTTTCTACGAAAACAATGAATCATTAAAATACAGAGAGCTTTTGGATGGTTTTCTCTTCTTTGATAAGTTGAGAAGGATACCGGTAAACTTCTGGGGAACGTGTACAAAGCTGTTCCCATGCATCGACACATTGTGGATCAAAATGGGTTCCTATGTTTTCCTTTAGGTACTTCATGGCTTCAAAATGTGTCCATGCCTTACGATAAGAACGTTCAGATGTCAACGCGTCATATACATCCGCAACTGCCACGATTCTCGCATAGAGAGGAATCTCATTTCCTTTCAGTTTATCTGGATATCCACTGCCATCCCACTTTTCATGATGGAACCGAATAATGCTTAGTTCCTCCTTCATAAATCCTAAGCTTCTGCACATATCATAGCCAAACACAGGATGCTTTTCAATTAAGGCCCTTTCTTCATCAAGTAATCTCGCCGGTTTATTCAGTATTTCATCCGGTATTTTTATTTTACCCGCGTCATGAACAAGTCCTCCTTGAACAATTGCCCGCAGTTGTTCAGGTTTCAAGTTAAGTTCCTCCGCTAGCTTTAACGCATACATGGTAACCCTAAAGGTATGTCCTGCTGTGTAGGTATCTTTTTTTTCCGTTGCAGTGACCAAATTTTTAACACTAGGAGAAATACTATTCGTAATCCGTTCAAAAGGGTCATTGGTAAACAAGGAACGAATTGACTCAGCAAGTGTGCCTTGTACAGCATATTGTTTAACCAAGCCGATAATCATCATGATCATGGCTGCAAGTAATAGAAAGTGATAGATCCACCAACTGAATGACCACTGCACCCCTCTTACCATGATTATTTGCGAGACCATTAACCAGCCGGAACTATAAACAATAGCGATTTGCAGAGGAAAGCGTGTGTACCTATATGATTGATAATAACAGGAAATCGTAGCACTACTTAACAGTAAGATGATAAGTGTTACGATGATATTCAACGGATTGGCATTCAGAGGAACGATGTCAACAATTTGCGGAAATAACATTCCGATTGTCCCAAAAACAGTTAAAGCTGCCGTCCATAAAGGTAGGAGCAAGTGCTGCCTCCTTGCGAGAAATTCTACAATTGGATGGTCAGATGACAATGACGATAACCATAGCCAAATAACCGCCAGCAACACACTAAATTGCGAAGAGATTCCTGGCAGGTGCGTGAAACCATGTATGAAATCAGGTGTAGAAAGTCCATGGATTGAAAACATTAATCCAAGAGATAGAAACGCTAATGAGAGAAAACTTACTTGTATATTACGTATTCTCCTCCCAGCAACTCCTACTGCAATAGAAATTATAGCGGCTAATAATGATACTAGACTTACGATATAAAAATGTTCCATTGGTTTAGATAAAAACAAATCCTTAAAATAACCCAAATGAAAAGCCTCAAAAGTTAGATAAGGAACTAAAATGGCAGCCAATGGCCCACAAAAGCTACTACGTTTCATCAAAATTCCCCCGAATTCCATATTACAACTATTATACTGCCAACCCCGGCTGTTCAGTATCATAAACTTTCCAATCTTGGTAACACTACATATAGTCTCTTCCAAAAAAGGAGAAGAAGTATGTTTAATTTTTTTAAAAGTAAAAATACAGAAATAGAAAGTTTGAAAAAGGCATTAGCAAAATCTCATGATTATAAATGCGTTGAGTATTTTAATAAAAAATCTAACATCTCTTTTACTTTGAAATTTTTAGCGACGCTTGTGGATGAAAAAACCGTACAAGATAGTGTACTTCCCTATCTACTTGAAGAGAACTTTAAACAAATTGATGATGCAAAAGAGATTATCCCACTTGCTGATATTACAGTTTCAGAGGATATCTCCCTTATTGAAGAACGGCTTTTTAGCGGCTCTGTGGTGTTAACGGTAAACGGAAATGATAACAGATTTTGTTTTTTAGGAGCACAAAAAGTAATTGGGCGAAATGTCAGCCTCCCTGAAGTTGAATTTAGTGTCATTGGCCCTAAGGAATCCTTTGTAGAATCCCTTAATCAGAACATAAATCTTATTAGAAAAAGAGTCCCTGTTAAGGAATTAATCATTGAAAAACTAACCGTTGGAACACTTTCAAGAACACAAATTGCCATTCTTTATATTGAAGGTATTACCAATACGGAAAATGTAGATACCGTTAGACAAAGGATTAAGGATATTGAGATGGATGAAATAACTGATAGTTCGTATATAGTCCAAATCATAGCGGATAATCAAAACTCGCCCTTTCCTCAACTCCTTGATACAGAAAGGCCAGATAGGATATCTGCCATCCTTGCCGAAGGCAAAGTAGCCATTTTAGTCGATGGTTCACCACATGCATTAATTGGACCAACTACTCTTGTTGAGTTTTTTAGCTCATTCGAGGATTATTACTTAAATTGGATTCTATCTTCCTTTTTTCGATTAATTAGATTATTTGCTGTTGTATTTTCTATTTTGGTTACACCCATATATGTAGCAACACTCAGCTACCATTATGAATTAATACCACAAGACTTAATGAGTACCTTAGTAGCTTCCAGAAGAGCTATTCCCTTTCCTCCTATTTTGGAAGCACTATTTCTTGAATTGACCATTGAGCTTTTAAGAGAAGCAGGGGCCCGGCTGCCGACTAAGGTTGGTCAAACCATCGGTATCGTGGGCGGTATCGTTATTGGAACTGCTAGTGTGCAGGCAGGTCTTACGAGTAACATTTTATTAATTTTCATTGCCTTAGCAGCACTAGCATCCTTTACAACACCGGTCTACCGGATAGGTAACACAATCCGATTACTTCGGTTTCCCTTTTTACTTTTCGCTGAGTTGTGGGGCATGTTAGGCATTTTAGTATGTTTTTGTTTTTTAATCACTCATCTTATTCGTCTCACTTCACTAGGCAGACCATATTTAGAGCCTTTGTATCCTCCTAGAAGGATGGACTTAAAGGATGCTTTTATACGGCTATCCTTTCATAAACAAAGAAAACGACCATTTCTATTGGATACAAAACAACCGAATCGTTTTCACAAAAAAACTGCAAAGGACAAGAAAGATATAGAAGAATAGAGGTTCTTGTTATGAATTCTAATGTTCCAGATAGTAGAAAAATAGCCCCATTTCTTGTATTTTTTCTTATCTCTTCTATGCAGTTTGGGGTAGGTATTCTTGGGTTTCAAAGATTTATAGCCAAATCAGCAGGTTATGATGGTTGGATATCCATTATCCTAGCGGGCATAATGATTCATATTATTTTATGGATGATGTTAAAAATGATAAAAATAGCCGATGGTGACATTATTACCATTCACACTTTTATCCTTGGTGAGAAAATCGGAAAATTTATTAGCAGTGTTTTTATTTTTTACTTTCTTTTGTTGTCCATAACCATTTTGAGAAGTTATATTGAAATTGTACAAGTATGGATGTTTCCAGAGCTAAAAACCTTTTGGTTTGCTCTGGTATTCCTTTTACTCGTAATTTATATCGTAAATGGCGGCTTTAGAACCGTTGCCGGAATTGCTTTTTTCTCGATTGTTTTACCATTCTATATCGCCATTTTATTTGTTGTTATTATCCGTTATTCCGACTTTACCAATTTGCTTCCGATTTTCGACCATTCTGTAAAAGAGATACTACTGGGAAGTCGTGATATGACTTTTTCCGTTTTAGGGTTTGAAACATTATTATTTTTTTATCCTTTCATACAAAACCCAGAAAAGGCAAAAAAGTGGGCTCATTTTGGAGTTTTGTTCACAACAATTATATGTGTCTATTTAGCAATCCTTGCCTTTGGCTATTTTTCTGAGGCACAATTGCAAAAGCATGTTTGGCCAACGTTAACCATGTGGAAAATTATTAAAATGCCCTTTGTTGAACGCTTTGAATACATTGGAATCGCAAACTGGAGTTTAATGATATTACCTAATATATGTATTTCTATATGGAGTGCAAGCAGATTGATGAAGCAAATATTCTCCATTCGCCAAAAAACATCCGTTCCATTCATCTCAATTCTTTGTCTAATCGGTACCTCTTTGCTCATAACAAGAGAACAGATTAATATACTGACTGATATTACCTCAAAGGTTGGTTATTACCTTATTATCATATATATTCCATTATTGTTTGTAGGTACATTCATTGCAAAGAAGGTGAGAACTCGTGAAACCAATTCTTAAAATTTCACGCTATATTTGCCTGCTATTCATCCTAACTGGATGTGTCAAAAAGGAGATTTTAGATGAAATAAGTCTAATTGAAGGTATTGGCTTTGACTATATCGATAAGGAAAACATTCAAGGTACAGTTGTTATCCCCGTCTACCTTCCCGATCAACCACCTAAAAACAATACCTTCACCGCTGAAGCTGAGATTAAGAAATCTATCCTTCAGGACATACAACGCGAGGCTGCAGACCCAATTGTAACCGGAAGTCTTGAGGTGGTTTTATTTAGTAAGACTTTATCGGAAAAGGTAGGAATTCTTCCATTAGTTGATGCCTTTCAAAGAGATCCAGCTGTAGGGGCTGGTCTCTATTTAGCTGTAG
Organism: Neobacillus vireti; assembly: GCF_036962345.1. Lineage (GTDB taxonomy): Bacteria > Bacillota > Bacilli > Bacillales > Cytobacillaceae > Neobacillus > Neobacillus vireti_A. The sequence goes on along the minus strand of NZ_JBALNB010000004.1, from coordinate 196,752 downwards.
TGGACGGGGAAACGAAGAAATTACTAGCTGGTGATTACGGAATAAGAGGAAATGCCGACTATATCTCGAAGTTGCTAGAGCATAATGTCAAAAACGAAGATCTTCCAAAAACAAATCTACAATTGTTTCTAGCTGATTTTTATCAAGAAGGTAAAACCCCCTTCCTTCCACAAATAAAACATATCGGAAAAGGTAAGATGGCAATAAACGGGATTTCCCTTCTAAGGTCTGGAAAAATGGTTGATCTTATCAAACCGGATGAGATGTTTTCTTTCAAGCTGTTAGTAGATAAATACAGTGAAGGAATGCACCGAGTCAAAATTGATAATGGTGAGGCAGCTATAAGAAGCATTCATTCATCCCATAACTATGAATTAACAAAGAGGAACCCAACAGAAATCACAGTCCATTTAAAGGTTGAGGGCGTCATTAATGAATTTACCGGTCAAGAGCTCACGCCTAAATTAATGCATAAACTACAAGAGCAGTTTGAAAAAGATATTCGTAAAGAATGCATTGCCATGATAAACCGTTTTAAAGAAAAAGAGATTGATCCAATCGGGTTTGGTCATTTTGTTAAGACACAGACCAGAAATTTTGATTTTAACAATTGGAGAGAAAATCAATATAAAGACCTTGTAGTAAAGATAAAACCTGAGGTGAAAATCTCTGAATCCGGGGTTATAGAGTAATAAAAAAGCAAGCAGACTTGACCTCAAAAAAAAGGATTTGTCTGCTTGCTCGAATATCTTATACAATTCCAGTTAATAAGTAAACTGCAATGATAAAGAACGCCGCAATTGTTTTAATAATGGTAATCGCAAAAATGTCACGGTAAGATTGCTTATGTGTTAAACCTGTGATTGCCAATAAGGTAATAACAGCTCCGTTATGCGGAAGTGTATCCATACCACCAGAAGCCATGGAGATAACACGGTGCATAACCTCAAGCGGAATATCGAATTGATTTGCTAGTTCAATATATTTTTCCGACATCATCCCAAGGGTGATGGCAATACCTGCAGAAGCTGAACCAGAGATAGCAGAAAGAATGTTAGTTGTAACAGCTCCATTTAGTAATGGGTGACCAAATACTTTGGCAATCCCATCTCTTGCCATACCAAAACCAGGTAAATTGGAAATAACAGCACCAAATCCATATTCTGTAGCTGAGTTCATAATAGCAAGCAGCGCACCTGCAACTCCGACTTTCATTCCATCTTTGAAATTCATGATTACAGGTTTACGATTATAAATAATCGTAGCAATAATCCCGACTAAAAGAGCGATTTCCACAGACCAAATTCCGATCACTTTTGAAGTTTCAATACTAGGAAAATTCATTCCAATTGCTTGGAAGTCGAAACCATTTGGATACCATTTTGGAATAATCGTTGTTAATACTTTGTTTAAAACTGCTACTAATAAAACTGGAACAAAAGCAAAGATCTTACGTCCGATACTTTCTTGTTCCCCTAAATCGATGGTTACTTCACTGTCATCCTTAATTGTTCCGAAGCTGTCATAACCTTCTCCAGCTTTTTCTGCTTTAATACGACGAGAATTTAAATACCACATTCCGAGGACGAAGATAAAGATAGCTCCGATAATCCCAAGTGTAGGTGCAGCATAAAGATCTGTTTTAAAGAAGGTTGTTGGAATTACGTTTTGTACTTGCGGTGAACCAGGTAAGGCGTCCATGGTAAAGGTGAATGAACCAAGTGCAATGGTTCCTGGAATTAAACGCTTTGGAATATTTGATTGTCTGAAAAGATGTGCAGCAAATGGATAGACCGCGAATGCTACAACCACTAAGCTAACTCCACTATACGTTAATATAGCAGCAAGTAAAACGATCGCTAACATACCTCTTTTTTGACCAACGGCTTGGACAATAGTAGAAGCAATGGTTTTCGCAAGTCCTGACATTTCTACTACTTTACCAAAAATTGCTCCTAATAAGAAGATTGGAAAGTATAATTGAATGTATTCAACCATTTTCCCCATAAATACATTCGAGTAAAAAGGCAGAATCCATCCGGGTTCTGTTAAAAGTACAGCAAATAACGCACAAAGAGGTGCAAAAATGATAACTGTGAATCCTCGGTATGCGATGAACATTAGCATTCCGAGTGCTAATAGTATAATTACTAACTCCATGAAATTTTCCCCCGCTCTAGCTAGTAGTTGTCTTTGGTTTAATAACAATTTTTAAAAAATATAATAGATTAATAATTTAAAATATGAGTTAAAACGCTTTCGAAAAAGATAAATAAAGATAATAGCAGTTTAATAGTGGATGAAATCTCACTTTCATCCACTATTAATGAATCCCTAATTAAAAACAGCTACTTTACTTTCAAGTTCTGCAATGGCAGAAGCCACTTTCTCCGCAGAGATTTCCATTGGCATTACATGGATGGATTCCTCTGGAATAACAGCTTTTTGAGCTACTGCTGTAATCATATCTTGAGTCAGATTTTGCACACCAATTTCCGATACAGAAATAGGTAGCCCCCAGTCACGGTAGATTGGAATTAACTGTTCAATTTCATCCCATTTTCCTTCAAGTACTAGTTGAACAAGAATTCCATATGCAACTTTTTCTCCGTGCAATGCATGATGTGTTTCTTCTAAGATCGTTAATCCGTTATGAATGGAATGAGCACCAGCAACCCGGCCATAATAATCGCCAAATCCACCAACTAAACCAGCCATAGTGATAATTGTCTCAACAACCTTCATGAAATCATCATTCAATTTTCCAGTTTTCGCGGCACTTATAGCACCCTTCGAATGCTCGAGCAGCAGATCTTTACACTGCTTTGCAGCAAAATAAGAAATTTGTAAAGGAACAGGCTTGTTATCGATCCCTGACATCTGAACATCTGCTTCATACCACTTCGCAAGTGTATCACCAATACCAGCAATGAGCATATTTACAGGTGCATCAATCAAAATTCTAGGTTCGATCAATACAAGGCTTGCGCTTACAGGATAAACGTCGTATCGAATAAAAGTTCCTGCATCATCATAAAGAACACTAACTGCTGCCCATGGTGAACAATTTGAGGCAAGCGTTGGAACTAAGATCGCTTGGCGATGGGTCTGATTACATGCAGCTTTAACAAGATCAAGAACCTTTCCCCCACCTACCGCGATTACACCATCAAATGAATTTTCCTCAACAAGATTAGCCACTTTGTCTATTTCTGAAAAAGAGCATTCCCCGCCATAGACATATTCTTCAACTTCGATATCGTTCAGATCTGGCCAAAATGGTTTAGCAGCCTCCCATGATTTTACGCCATGAACGATAAGTACTTTTTTTAAGCCTCTTTCGACCAATTTTGATTGCAGCTGATCTAAAACACCTTCACTGAAAATATACTCACTCGGTGCTCCATGTACAGAAAATGATTTCAAAATTCTTCTCTCCTCACTTAAAGGTGATTCATTCTATTTATAAAAAAATTAGAAAACCATTTTTTGAATCATTACGGATTACTTATTTTTTGCTTTTGCAAGTTCTGCTGCTACTTCAACGATCATATCCTCTTGACCGCCAACTACTTTACGTTTTCCTAGTTCAATTAAAATATCACGAGAATCTACGCCATATCTTTCAGCAGCACGTTTTGAATGCAGGGCAAAGCTTGAGTAAACACCCGCATAACCAAGAGTTAAACTGTCTTTTGTAATTTCCTGCGGTACTTGCAATAGCGGAGCTACGATATCTTCCGCTAAATCCATCATTTTATATAAATCTACACCAGTTTTGATTCCCATCCGTTCACAAACTGCGATAAGTACTTCTGTTTGTGTATTACCAGCACCTGCTCCTAGGCAGCGGACACTTCCATCAATACGTGTCGCACCTTCTTCAATTGCTACAAGCGTATTTGCCATGGCTAATGATAAATTGTTATGAGCGTGGAATCCTACATTAATACCTACTGATTGTTTAAGTGCACGAATTCTTTCTCGAACTTGTCCTGGAAGAAGGTAACCCGCAGAATCTACTGCATAAACAGTATCTGCTCCATAGCTTTCCATCAATTTAGCTTGTTCAACTAATTTATCAACTGGTGCCATATGATTCATCATTAGGAATCCAACTGTTTCCATGCCTAGCTCTTTTGCATAAGCAATATGTTGTGGAGCTACGTCTGCTTCTGTAACATGTGTTGCAATACGCGCCATTTTGGCACCTAAATTTGCTGCTTCTTTCAATTCATGCAGTGTACCGATACCTGGCAATAATAGGACTGCAATTTTTGATTTATCTGCAACAGAAACGGCAGCTTCGATTAATTCCATTTCATTTGTGCGGGAAAGGCCATATTGTAAGGAAGATCCTGCTAAACCATCACCGTGTGATACTTCGATATATGGAACATTTGCATCATTCAATGCTTTAGCTACTTTCAATACTTGATCTACTGTAAATTGGTGAGAGACTGCATGACTTCCATCTCGTAACGCAACCTCAGTGATAAGAATATCTCTTTCATTTGTCATTTTCATTTTCCCCTTTCTACAGCTTATACTGTTTCTTTCTTTAATAGATTTTTAGCAAACTCTTCTGCAATTTTCACGCCTGCTGCTGTCATAATATCAAGGTTTCCTGAATACTTAGGCAGGTAATCTCCAGCACCTTCTACTTGAATAAAGATGGTTACTTTATTTCCTTCAAAAATAGGTTCTGTACGAAGCTTGTAACCTGGAACATAGGATTGAACGACTTCTGTCATTTCAGCAATCGATTTTCTAATACCTTCCTCGTCCAATTTCCCTTCTTCTACAAGTGTATACACAGTATCACGCATCATGATTGGAGGTTCAGCAGGGTTTAAGATCATGATAGCCTTCCCTTTTTTAGCCCCTCCTACTACTTCAATCGCACGAGAAGTTGTTTCAGTAAATTCATCGATATTCGCACGAGTTCCTGGACCAGCACTCTTACTTGAAATCGTTGCAACGATTTCAGCATATTCTACTGGGCTTACACGGTTTACAGCATGAACCATTGGAATGGTTGCCTGTCCGCCACATGTAATCAAATTGATATTTTCTTTCTCCAAATGCTCGTCAATGTTAACCGCAGCACATACATATGGTCCAACCGCTGCAGGAGTCATATCAATTACTTTAATGCCTGCCTCTTTTAATACCTTTGCATTATAAAGATGAGCTTTTGCTGAAGTGGCATCAAACACAATATCAGCTTCTAATGTAGGATCTGCTAGAAAACCATCAATTCCGGTGTCTACCCCTGCATAACCCATTTCTCTCGCACGGCGTAATCCGTCTGATTGCGGGTCAATCCCAATCACAGCGGTTAACTCTAATAGTTCAGAGCGTCCGAGTTTAATCATTAAATCTGTACCAATGTTACCTGAGCCAAGAATAGCAACTTTAACTTTTGACAAAATAATTCTCCTCCTAAATATTAATATTTTTTAGTTGATTAGATTTTGCTTCTATTAGATAAATTCATCCTTATACCCTAATGCCTTTGAAATTTCAAATGCCGCCCTTTGAATACCAGCTATCACTAGTGGAAGCTTCTCTTCATCAAGTCTCATCTTTGGTGCGGCGCAGCTAATTGAAGCGATTACATTTCCTTTATGATTGAATATGGGCGCAGCAATACATTTAAGCCCTAACTCAATCTCTTCATCATCGACAGCATAACCAGTCTCACGAATCGAAATCAACTGTTGTTTAATTTCATTAATATCTGTCATCGTGTACTCGGTAAATGCTTCTAAACTCGCAGATGATAATAGTCTATCAGCCTCATTTTCACTTAAGTGGGCAAGAATAGCCTTTCCCACACCGGTACAATGCACAGGTGCTCTTTTACCAGTATGTGAATAGATGGTTAGTGCTCTAGGGCCTTCTACCTTTTCGATATAAATAATTTCATCTCGCTGTAAGGTAACTAAGTGAACGGTTTCATTTAACTCATTCACCAGGTCCCTGATGATTGGTCTAGCTATTTTTCCAACATCGAGATGTTTTGCCACAAAATTACCTAAAGTGAAAAGTTTAATCCCAAGCTTATACTTTAAATCATCTGGGTTTTGCTGAAGATACCCTCTATGTTCTAAAGTCTTGATGATCCCATGAACAGTACTTTTTGATAGGTTTAAATGCTGACTTATCTCTTTGACACTTAGTTCTGGATTCGTGCTCAAAAACAATTCCAGGACATCTGCTGCCCTTTCAATCGATTGAATTAAACGTTCAGACATTACCATCCTTCTCTCGTTCGCCATTATCGAATAGCGTTCGTAAATTTCTAATCGATACTTTTATACTAACCCGCATTTTATTGTATGTCAATTAGTTTAAGTTCATTATTTTGACATAATTTAATAAAAAAAAGAGAACCCAATTCCTTTTTGGGAATTGGGCTCTTTTTGTATATAGATGACTTACAACACTTCAAATTGTTTAAAACCGGTTTGGTCCGGTATAAAGTCTAACTTTTTATCTCTGAAGTAATGACATTCACCATTGTCGATGATAAACGTTAAATCATCCTTCACGATTTTACTATCATTTGACTGGATAGCTGCTTCTAGCGTTAACTTCACCTTCATAAAACAACTTTTACGCATTTGTAATCGGATAAACTTCGCTGAATCTGATTGTTCCAGCCTATTTTTTATTTCGGCAGCAGCTGCTTCTGTTAGTACAATCACTTATTACCCCCCTTTATATCTACATCTTATAGAAAATACGCAGAATATAAGAAATCCATTTAGTTTGAGGATGATTTCTTATATTCTCCAATAACCCCTTAACAATCGCCCTTGGTAAAGTTGGTTCAAGCAGCTCTTGTTTTAACAATTGTAATGATTCCTGTTCAATAGACTCTTTCATTTCTGCCATCTCTTGTTGTATCAATTCAAGAATCTGTTCCTTCGTTACATCTTCACCCAGCGGGTTTTCGAACATCTGGATATGCTCTTTTGTAATAAAGGGTACAGTAGAATTTCTTGCTATGATATTTGTTTTCTCCACTAGCGTTTGTGATAATAAGTCCAAATCTAATGGTACATTATAGAATAAAAATAATTGGGAGTACATACTTATAAATCCTTTGATACAAAATACTAAATCATATTTTATCTCTTTTATTTCATTTTCTCCATACAAATGCTCCACCATCGAAAGAATCGTTTTCTCCATTAATCTGTCGTAGAAACGGATTTTGAGAATGAAATCTTCATTGAATGATCGAGATTGCTCCTTAATAAGAATTTTTCCAAAATCAGAATGCTTTTGAAAAGAACTAAATATCGCAATATAAAATTCATATAGTAGATTTTGATGATTTGCACTATTCCTGACCAGATAGTCAATATCCGTAGTGAATTGAATCATAAAGTCGTCTATTATCGCAAGGATCAGTTCATCCTTTGACTTAAAAGACAAATAAAAAGCACCTTTAGAAATGCCGCAATGCTCAGTTATTTGTTGGACAGAAGTAGCTTCAAATCCCTGTTTAGCAAAGAGCTCTATTGCTTTTTCCATTATCAATTGTTTTTTCATGGTCTATTCTTCACTCCTAGCTTCTATCATTGACAGATGACCGGTTAGTCAGTATTATAAGTAAATGGGTTAGATAAGTCAATTAAGGGTAGGTGTAAGTGTGAAAGGTTTAGTTAACTTTGTTCTAGGAAACAAACTAGCAGTATGGTTACTTACAATAATTATAACAGTATCTGGTATTTATTCAGGTACAAGAATGAATATGGAGACAATTCCAGATATTTCAATTCCATATCTAATGGTAATGGATGTTTATCCAGGGGCAACTCCAGAGCAAGTGATGGAGGATGTTTCCAAACCTTTAGAGAAAGCGATAGAAAACCTTAAGGGTGTTAAATCCGTTTATTCCAATTCAAATGCGAATATGGCAAGTATTCAAGTAGAATATGAATACGGTGAAGATATGGACGAAGCAAATCGTGCATTAAAATCTGCCTTAGAGGCCGTGAAACTGCCAGAAAATGCACAAGAACCAATTATTACAGCAATCAGCATGAACATGATGCCAGTTGCTGCACTTAGTATAAGCAGTACAACAGAGGATATCGTTGAACTAACGTCCACTGTGGAGGATATTATCCTTCCAAAAATCGAGAAGATTGATGGTGTAGCCTCGGCCACCATTACAGGCCAACATATTGAAGAAGTTCAGCTTACGTATAACGATGTAAAAATGGCTGAATATGGCTTACAAGAAGATACTGTTAAACAAATGATTCAAGCAAGTGATCTTGCCGTTTCATTAGGTCTTTACGAATTCGAAGCAGGCGAACAAGCTGTAGCGATAGATGGCAAGTTCATGACGGCGGACGAATTGAAGGGAATGCTTATTCCTGTAACACCTTCTGCAAACCAGCCGCTGCCATTTGTGAAGCTAAGCGATATCGCTGAAATTGAAGTAGTAGGTAAGGTACAATCGATTTCACGTACAAATGGTGAAGACGCGATTGCTATTCAAATTGTCAAAGGTCAAGAAGCAAACACTGTCGATGTTGTAAATAGTGTGAAGGATTTAATTGACAAAGAAAAGAAAAATATTGATGGCCTTGTTATCGAAGTTTCACTCGACCAAGGTGCTCCAATTGAAAAATCCGTTTCAACGATGGTTGAAAAGGCATTATTCGGCGGTTTAATCGCTGTATTGATTATCCTTTTATTCTTACGTGATATTAAATCAACGATTATTTCAATCGTATCGATACCAGTTTCCATTTTCATGGCATTTCTGCTGCTTAACTGGATGGAAATAACCCTTAATATCATGACACTTGGTGCCGTTACGGTTGCCATTGGACGTGTAATTGATGACTCCATTGTTGTAGTTGAAAATATTTATCGACGACTTCATTTAAGAGAGGAAAAATTGTCAGGTCGTGCGCTTGTCCGCGAAGCGACAATTGAGATGTTTAAGCCCATCCTTTCCTCTACATTAGTTACGGTTGCAGTATTTGCACCTCTTATCTTTGTTGGCGGTATGGTCGGTGAGCTCTTCATGCCGTTTGCACTAACCATGACGTTTGCTCTTGGGGCTTCGTTAGTTGTGGCTATTACCATCGTTCCTGCGTTGTCTCACTTCCTATTTAAGAAAAAATTATATAGTGAGAAGACTGAGAGCAGCCATAAAGAAGCTGGCAAATTGGCTAACTGGTACAAAGGAGTTCTTGGATGGACACTTAATCATAAAGTGATTACCTCCATTATCGCTATTGTGTTATTAGCAGGCAGTTTAGCGTTAACTCCATTAATCGGTTTTAGCTTTATGGGCAGTGAAGAAGAAAAGGTCATGTACTTAACGTACACACCAAAAGCAGGTGAGCTTAAGGATGAAACATTGGCAAACGTTGAAGCAGTAGAAGAAGAAATGCTAAAACGCGATGATATCGACATCGTTCAGATATCTGTAACAGAAAGTGGAGATCCGATGGCCGCTATGATGGGCGGCGGTGGAGACGGTGCGTTAATGTACCTTATTTTTGACCCAGAAATGGAGAACTTCCCTGAAGTCCGTGAGGAAATTGAAGAATATGTGTTTAATATCGGACAGACAGGTGAATGGAAGTCACAAAACTTCGCTCCTACTTCAATGGGTTCAAATGAAGTTAGCTACACGTTCTACAGTGAAGATTTAGATAAACTAAATGAAGCTGTAAAAATGGTAGAAGACGTTCTGAGCACAAATGATCGCTTAGAAGATGTTTCTTCAAGTGCTGAGGAAGCATACGTTGAATATACATTCAAAGTAGCACAAGATGAATTGCTGCAGTATGGTTTAACAACAGGTCAAATCGTCATGATGTTGAACCCAATTTCGACTAAAGATGTATTAACAACAGTTGAAAAGGACGGTAACGAATTAGAAGTAATCGTTCAGCAGGAACAGGCTGCACAGCCAAAATCAATTGACGATATTTTAGCAACACAAGTACCGACAGCATTTGGTACGACAATGCCTTTATCTGAACTAGTAACAGTTGAAAAAGGTACAACACTGAATACACTTGCACGAAGTAAAGGTGAATACTATGCAACCGTATCAGGAACCATCCTTGATAAAGATATATCGAAAGCTACAGCCGAGGTAGATAAAGAAATTGATAAATTAGATTTACCAAAAGGTGTTACCATCGGCGTTGCCGGGGTCCAGGCGGATATGACGGAAACATTCACACAGCTTGGTATGGCTATGCTTGCAGCGATTGCGATTGTTTACTTTATCCTAGTTGTAACCTTCCGTGAAGGTGTCGCACCGTTCGCAATCCTTTTCTCATTACCATTTGCGGTAATTGGCTCATTTGTAGGTTTATTGATTGCGGATGAAACCATCTCTGTTTCAGTCATGATGGGTCTATTAATGTTAATTGGTATTGTTGTAACAAATGCCATTGTACTCGTTGACCGGATTATTCATATGGAACGTGATGGTATGACGATGCGTGAAGCAGTATTAGAAGCTGGGGCAACGCGTCTGCGTCCAATTCTAATGACAGCTATCGCAACGATCGGTGCGTTAATCCCATTAGCGATTGGTCAAGGCGGCGGCGGTTTAATCTCAAAAGGTCTCGGTATTACCGTAATCGGCGGTTTAACAAGTTCAACTTTACTAACATTAATTGTTGTTCCTATCGTTTATGAGGTGTTATCGAAGATATTTAAGAAAAATCGTAAAGACATCATAGAAAACTAATAAAAGCCCTGAAAGGTGAAACGTCACTTTTCAGGGCTTTTATTTTTAATGCCAGACAAACAAAGAGCTTTATCATACATTTCTAAGGTTTTAATATGATTTTACCGGTGCTTTTTCGACTTTCTAGTAAAGTATGTGCTTTAGAGCCATCCATTAAAGAGAAAATAGTTGGCTCTTGAATTGTTATTTTTCCTTCCATTACCCAATCAAATAATTGTGTTGAACGCGCCTTTCTTTCCTCTAACGAAGTAAGAACATTCCAAAGGTCCCCGCCTGTTAATGTTTTTGAAGTATCCATGAGCATCCTAGGATCTACTGGAGCGGGGTCACCCCCTGCCATACCATAAAAAACAACAGTACCTCCAACTTTAGCAGCTTCAAAACTCTCCATTAATGTAGAACCTACAGAATCATAAACAACATCTACCCCCAACCCATTCGTTACCTTCTTTAATTCCTCAATCCAGTTATCACTGTATAAAAACACATGATTAGCTCCGGCTAAATAAGCAGCCTTAGCTTTATCGACTGAAGAAGTAAGCCCAATAACTCGCGCGCCTAATAATTTTGCAATTTGAATAAGAATTTGACCAACTCCACCTGCTGCTGCATGAAGAAGGATTGTTTGTCCAACCTTTACTTCAAAACTATCTTTTGTTAAGTAATGTGCTGTTAAACCTTGAAGTAAGATGGATGAAGCTGTTTCAAAGGAAATCTCATCTGGTAATGGAATGGACTTCTCCAAAGGAACTGCAACTAGCTCTGCATTAGCAAATGGAACATCCGCAAATGCAACCCGGTCTCCAGCCTTTAAGGTGGTAATGCCAGGACCTACCTTTTCTACAATACCTGCACCTTCATAACCCAATATATATGGTGGTTTTCCTGCTAGATGATAATTTCCTTTTCGGCGGTATATATCTGCGAAATTTAATCCTATCGCCTTCATCCTAACCAATATCTCATTTTCACGAATGAATGGTTCTGGGATATCTATGTATTTTAATACCTCTGGTCCCCCGAATGTTTCAAAGATAAGTGCTTTCATTAACAACACTCCTTATATAAAAATTTTAGATTTCATTGTATAGGTTATAAGAATTTTAAACAATATAAACGGACTCACCCCTGTTTGTCACCGATCTTTCACTCCTTACAATCCCTAATCTTACCGAACTTCTACTCCTTTCTATTTTTCGTACACATTCCGCCCCGATTGTTCTAGTTTAATAAAAAACTGACTCAAGCATTCTGAGTCAGTTACTTTTTGACGATTTGTCTTTTTATAGAAATTTATTTACTCTCTTTTACTACATCAATAATTTCCTTCAAGTCATCCCGTACACTTTCCTTTGAGAGAGCGACATTTGAGCGATGGGCTGCCCGTACAATTACATGTGCAGCTACAGGGGCAGTGAGAAATACAAAGAATATACCAAGAAATAAGCGAATACTAAAATAGCCTTCCAACATAAAAAAGAGAAACGTTCCTACAAGCGTAAAAAGAACGCCCATCGTTGACCCTTTTGAAAGTGCATGTGAGCGGGTGTAAACGTCAGGGAGACGAATTAACCCAACTGCACTTAAAAAGCTGAAGATGGTACCGATCAATATAAACAAAACAGCGATATGTTCACTCGGATTGATTACGCTCAATGACTACACCTCTTTCAATATATCTTGCAAAGGCAATTGTCCCGATAAAGGAAAGGATCCCAATTAATAAAATGACCTCAAAAAATCCAGTGCTTCTAATAAAAACAGAAAAAATTGCCACTCCAGAAATGATATTAATCCCTAATGCATCCAGTGCCTGAATTCTATCTGGAGCAGTCGGCCCTTTTATCAATCGAAAAACAGTTGCAAAAACAGCAAAACTTAGAAATACTAATGAACAAATTAAAATTCCCTGTATCATGCTCGCGTCACCTTCTTAATAGCCTTTTCAAATTTAACTGTGGACTGGATAACTGCATCGCTTGATTCTGGGATATCCATTGCATGTATATAAAACTTCTTGCTATCCGAAGAAACTTCAACTACAACAGACCCAGGGGTCAGGGTTAACAGCAATGCTAGTAAGGTAACCTCTAGATCCCCTTCTAAACTTGTTTCCAACGTAAAAATTCCTGGAGTAATATTGATGGTAGGCCTGAGAATTTGTCGAATCACTAAGATACTAGATGTGAACAATTCATAAATAAACACCAAAAAAAGTTGAACGATTGCTAATAATGTTACCAAATAGAATTTAGTAGGAAGATATCTGCGTAATATATAAAGCACCAATAAACCAAATAGATAACCACTAAAAAATGTTAACACACTCCAATCATCCTGAAGAAACATCCAGATGACACCAATTAATAAATTTACTAATACTTGCATGGGCATGGGTACCACCCCTTTCCATCTATCAAGATAACCATTTTAACTATTGATCAAGATTGCTGCCCAAGACTGCTTCAATATAAAAGCTTGGATTCATTAAGCCATCTACCGCAATATCAACATAAGCATGAATTCCTTCTGCGCCTAATCCGAGCGCAATCGTTAATATGGTAAGGATTCCAATCGGTAACAATAACCCCTTCGTTGTCCCTTTCTCTTTCTCCTCCGATATATCGGTATAGCCCCAAAATCCATTCATAAAGATTTTCATGATGGAATACAATACCATAATGCTCGTAAGCAATCCGATTCCGCCCAACCAGAAGTATCCTGTTTCAAAAGTGCCTTCCGTTATAAAAATTTTCCCAATAAAACCGCTTAATGGCGGTATACCTGACAGGGATAATGCAGCAATAAAGAACATCCAGCCTAATCCGGGGTGTAAACGGATAAGACCGCTGATTTCTTTTAACTTACTTGTTCCGGTAAGGTATATGATGGTTCCACCTAAAAGGAAAATCAGTGCCTTCACAATCATATCGTGAAACAAATAGTATAGGGCTCCCGTCATTCCTTCCGTTGTAGAGGATGCAAGTCCAGCTAATATAAAACCAACACCCACAATAACGTTATACGTTAGAATTCTTTTGATATCCCAGAAAGCCACTGCCCCAATTGCTCCTAACAGCATCGTTACCGCAGCTAATATTCCGATAAATAAATGAGTCACCTCTGGCTCATGATAAAAGACGAGCGTGAAAACTCTTATAATTGCATAGATTCCTACCTTTGTTAACAGCGCTGCAAAGATTGCAGAAATCGCTGTCGGAGGAGCACTATAGGAACCCGGCAGCCAGTAGAATAGAAAAAGGCCTGCTTTTAAACTAAAAACAATTAAAAATAGAATCGCAACCGTCGTCATAAGCCCGCCTTGCCCCGCCTCAGCAACACGTATCGAAAGGTGAGCAAAATTCAACGTTCCGGTCATGGCATAAAGGAATGCGATTGCAACAAGAAATAGAAAAGAGGAGATAATATTAATCAATATATATTTAATAGACTCCCTGAGCTGAATTTTCGTACCTCCTAGTGATATCAACACATAGGATGCAACTAACATCACCTCAAAGCAAACAAATAAATTAAAAATGTCTCCAGTGAAAAAGGAGCCATTCACCCCAGTAATCAGAAACAAAAACAGCGGGTAAAAGTAGTTGGCTTCTCTCTCTTTTCCAATGGAGTGAAAAGCATATAATAAACAACATAGTGAAACGATGCTCGTTACCAGAACTAGTAAGCTCGAAAACATATCAGCCACCATACTTACACCAAAGGGAGCTTCCCAGCCGCCTAAATGCAGGGTTTGAATTCCCTTGGTATGGATTTGAGCGATGAGCAAAAGAGTAGAAATGCTTATCGCTATTGTAGTAACAACGCTTAGAGATCTATGCAATTTTATATTTTTTCTAAAAATCACCATTATCATTCCCGCTATAATCGGGATAATGATTGGCAAAACAACCAAATTATTCATTCTCAACACCTCTCAGTTGCTCGGTATCATCCGTGCCTAACACCTTATAAGCACGATAACTCAGCACTAAAAAAAGAGCTGTTGTTGCAAAATTTATCACGATTGCAGTTAATAAAAGGGCTTGTGGCAAAGAATCAGCATAGGTTAGATTCTTTATCCCAAGAAGCGGCGGACCTCCCTTTTTTAACCCTCCCATCGTAATAATCAATATATTTACTCCATGACCAAGGATGGAGGTTCCTAGAATGATTCTAAATAGGGTTTTCGTCAAAATCAAATATGTTCCAACAGCGAATAATATACCTACAAGGATAGACATTAACGTTTCCATTATCGATCATCACCTATACTCAAAATGATCGTGATCGATGTCCCAATTACAGCCAACCCTACCCCGATATCAAAAAGCACCGCCGTTGCAAGTTCAGTTTTCCCGAAAATAGGCAGATTGAAATAACCGAATGTCTGTGATAAAAATGGAGCATTAAAAAGCATCCCGCCCACTCCTGTAAGAACAGCAATCAATACACCTACTGCTGCAACTACTTTAAAATCCACCGGTATATTTTTACGAACTGTTTCAATATCAAATGTTAGAAATAAAAGGATTAAAGCTGAGGAAAACGCCAGACCACCGATAAACCCACCGCCAGGAAAATGATGACCTGAAACAAAAAGATTGATGGCAAACGTAAAAATGATGACGACTGCAACCTTGGTGACGCTTCGTATGATGACATCATTCGGCACCTTCATGCTTATCCCTCCTCGAAACATTAAGCTTAATTAATGTAAATACACCTAACCCAGCCATGGTTAGTACAAGAATTTCAAGCATCGTATCAAATCCTCTAAA
The DNA here is from genome assembly GCF_036962345.1 of Neobacillus vireti. GTDB lineage: Bacteria > Bacillota > Bacilli > Bacillales > Cytobacillaceae > Neobacillus > Neobacillus vireti_A. Next base: position 181,221 of record NZ_JBALNB010000004.1, on the reverse strand, counting down.
ATCAACAAGGATTGAGTTCACGATATTTTTCGCACCCGCCAGCTCATAAGAGTTTTCATAATAACTTGAAATGGACTCAAATAGACGATTCGCATTTGCTGATAAGGCAACCATCGTAACGGTCACACCAACTCCGATGGAAATGAAAGCATTAACTACTTTAAACCGTATACGACTTATCTCCTTCTTCAATTCCGGTAAATGATAAAAGGATAATAAGAATAGGGCCGTAGTAACAGTCTCAACTACCAGTTGTGTTAATGCCAAATCGGGAGCTCTGAATAGAACAAAGAAAAAGGAAACTAGAAACCCGAGCGCCCCAACTGCAACAATGGCAGTCAGCCTGGTTTTTGAAAATAAAACAGCGATTGCCGTACTAATCATAGCCAGCACTAATCCCACTTCAAATAGATTTAAAGGGGCATCAGCAGACGGGTCAAAGGAAAATCCATCAAAGAACCACATTGCACCGCCGACAACCAGGATGATAAATGAGAATATATATACTAAATAATCACGGATAAATCCTGTCATATATCGCTCTGTAACTAGCTTCGATGAGCTTTCCATTTTTTCCAGCGCAAGATTATACAGACTATTTATCGTAAAATTTTCAGGATATAAGAGATAAATTCGATACCATTTTTTCAAATATACGTACAACAACGTCCCTAGTCCAACAACACCAAGTGTCATAAACAACTCAGTATTCCAACCATGCCATGCACTAATTTTTATATTCAAGTCACCAGCACCAGCAAGCGTTGGCAACACTGCATACAAAGCAGGTTTTAATAAGTAATGTGAAAGGACATTCGGAAAAAAGAAAATAATAATAACAAGGGATCCGAGGATAAGTGGAGATAGTAACATCCCAATCGGAGCCTCATGCACTACCTTACCTAATTTTTCAGGTTTATTCTTCCCTCTAAAGGTTTTAAAAACAAGAATCATACTATAAACAAAGGTAAAGACACTGGCAATCCATGCGATGATGGGTATAGCCAGACCTATTGTCTCTGCATTAAATATCGACATATTTGATGCATTTACTACCGCAGTAAAAAACATTTCCTTACTTAAAAATCCATTAAATGGCGGAAGTCCAGCCATTGCAAAGCTTCCAATCACGGTTAAGGTAAAAGAAATCGGCATAAGGTGCATTAAACCGCCCAGCCTTCGAATATCCCGCGTTCCTGTCTCATGGTCAATAATACCAACAACCATAAACAAACAGCCTTTAAATGTAGAATGATTCACTAAGTGGAAAATCGCAGCAAATATTGCCATAGCATAGACAGAGGAATCCTTACCCACTCCGAAATACAAGGAGGCAGAACCTAAACCAAGGAGGCTCATGATTAATCCCAATTGGCTAATCGTTGAGTATGCTAATAAAGCTTTAAGATCGGTTTGTCTCACTGCATTCACAGATCCATATAATAAAGTGATGATTCCTACTCCCGATACCAGCCAGAACCATTCAGCCACACCACCGAAAACCGGGGTCATACGCGCCACTAAATAAAGACCTGCTTTCACCATTGTTGCAGAATGTAAATAAGCACTTATTGGCGTAGGCGCCTCCATCGCATCTGGTAACCATATGCTGAATGGAAATTGTGCAGACTTTGTAAATGCTCCGATTAATATTAATACCATCCCTGGAATAAACAATGAATGTGAGGAAATATCAGCTGCATTGCTTATCATTTCACGAATGCTATAGGTATCCGTAATCATAGAAAGCATAATAAAGCCAGCAAGCATCGCCAGCCCGCCAAAAATCGTAATGAGCATCGATTTTTGTGCACCATATCGTGATTTTTCACGTTCATACCAGTACGCAATTAGCAAAAAGGAAGATACACTTGTTGTTTCCCAAAAGACATATAAAACAAAAATATTATCAGAAAATACGAGACCAAGCATAGCTCCCATAAATAGTAATAAATACACATAGAAATTATGCAGAGCCTCACGGTGTTTAGACATATAGAAAATAGAATAAAGGATTACTAATGCACCAATTCCCGTAATTATTAATCCAAATAGTAAGCTCAATCCATCCATATAGGTGGTGAAGTTAATATTGTAGGCTGGAATCCATGGTACAGTTTCTCTGAAAGTATTCCCTTCTGAAATTTTGGGAATAAATGAAAGTAAATAAACAAATATCACCAACGGAATAAATAGGACAAACCACCCAGTGTGAATACGCGGCGTTAGTTGTTTATAAATGTAGGGGACAGCGATTGCAAATATAAATGGAATCAAAATCATAATGTGTAACGAAGCTGACATCATATCCCTCCCTATAATTGATTAAAAAATCGTATACCTGTAAATAGATTGACTGAAAGTGTGGCATGGGTTATAGTCAAGTTTATTAAAAGTGTTATAGTATCGGATTTCATTTATTCCGATTCCGAGGTGAACAAATAATGAAAAAAATGAAAGAGCGCATGGACGAGAGTATCCTTGTCTGTGTATATTATGGTCCGAATGGCGAACGTCTCATTCAACGCGGCTGTAAAATTGCCAATATGCTTGATTGTCCGCTGTACATTCTCACCGTAGATCCTAATCCATTTGATGATCTGGATGCAGAGAAATCAAACTATATTGCCAGATGGAAACAATTAGCTTCCCAACATAGTGCTGACGCATTTATTATCAAAGATAATGAACACAGACCGATTTCAAAAGTGATTGCAGAAGTGGCAAGAGAAAAAAATATTACACAGATCATACTCGGTCAAACTGCTCAAAGCCGCTGGGAACAAATTGCTAAGGGGTCAATTATTAATTCTTTATTACGTGAAATTCCATTCGTGGACCTTCATATCATATCTGTAGCCCGCTATTTAAAAAATCCCGATAGACATTTCGAAAAAGGAGTTCGTGCTTATCTTGTTAAAGAGCACGACCACTACCAGCTCATTTTTAAACATACAAAGGCTGTTGAATATGAAGGGATTTTCTTCAAGGAATTCGGAACCGATTTTAATAATGGTATTTTCAAATTCATGAAAGACAAGGAAACATTACAAGTCAGAGTAAAAGAGAACATTGTTAAAGACTTAACAAACGTTGATATGGATACGGACTCAACTTCTGACGATGATTACTTATAACTCCTCCACCGAGGGTGGAGTGTAATCCTCCACCCCTTGGGTGGAGGTTTTTTTATTTTATAAATTCACATCCACTTTAATCAACGGTTTTTCATTTTTACTTATTCCAATATATCTTAATGTTTCTGAAGGAGAATGATGATGATAGATTCCCATTAGAATGGAGATGGCAATTCCTTTCTGATAGGCGTGGTAGCCAAATGTTTTTCTTAATGTATGGGTACCAATTTTACCTGGAATTCCAACCTCTTTTGCAGCGGTATTAATAATGCGGTATGCTTGCTGGCGGGTAATGGGTTGATTATTCTTTTTGGACTTAAACAAATAATCACTATCTTTAAAATCATACATATTCAAGTAATTCTCACACGCGAGTTTAACGTTATTATTTAAATAGTAACCCTTGGTTTCATCACTATTTGTTTCCTTTAAATATAAAAATTCCTTAATCCCCGTTCCATCCCAGATATCCTCGATCTTTATTGAAAGTAAATCACTTATTCTAATTCCTGTATTAATACCAAGAACAAAAAGTAAATAGTCTCTTTGTGACTGCTTTTGTAAAATTTCTTTTATTGCATTAATACTATCAACATCTCTTATAGGCTCAACATACTCCATAAGTTGACCTCCTAGACATCCACAAGTTACCTTAAATAGGTTACATAACTAAACAATAACATATACTATGTAACATTACAAACAATTGATTTGGTATTAAAATGTACTAACCGGTGAATTTAATACCTTCTCGGAGAATAAAAAAAAATCACCCGCCTTTAAATCCAGCGGATGATTTCCTTTTCTTGATCACTTATCAAATGCATACTTTTTACTGAATACATAGAGACTTGCCCCGAGTGTAAACACTGAAATATATTTACTTGTGAGAATGAGATAGGAAGTGGTTTGATTATCTAAGGTAATGTGAGGGAATAGGAAAAGGCCATAAACCACAAGCAGACCAAAAGCGAGGATGGAATATGCATTCTTAAATGCTTTATCAATTATTACCTCACTTTTTTCCTCCTCCGAGTTTGTGAAAATAATAACTGCATATGCAATAACTAATATGATTAAATAGGCTAAACCTATGACCGCATAATGGATGTTCATCATTGACTGCCTCCTTTCCACAACGTGATTAGAAGTAATCTGAAAAAACACAACAAAGCTAAAAAAATAAAAGTCTGTCCAAAAAGGACACTTTAATCCCCATGTGACAAACTCATCTAAAAACATCAAAAGAACCTATGAAAAATGTATTCAATTCTATTGTCGCATAAAATTGAATAAGTTTAAAGTAAATGCACTACGGTGATTGAAGTATGTTTCAAAAAACTAAATGGATAAAGCCCTGCTCAGCGATTCGTCATCATGCAGGGCTTTATCCATAATATTGTTTACTTAGATTACTTTTTATTCACTTCAATAATCTTGTTCGCTTCCTCTACCATGAATTCCTTTGCTTCCTTAACAGAGATATCGTCTAGCATGAATTTAGTAAATCCAGCTTCCAATACATTCTTCTTAAGTTCATTACCATAAGAAATAGCAAGGTCAGATGTGTAAGCACCTTTTACTTCATCATTAAATAATGTGTGTAATAGTGAATCTACATCATAATAATTTTCTTTTCCAGCAACCATTGTATTGATTGTTGCTTCTCCATCAGCATCTTTCCAAGAAGATAAACCTCTTACTTGTGAACCTTCACCTGTTACATACTTCAAGAACTTGTATGAAGCTTCTTTGTGCTTAGAGTTCTTTGAAATAGCTGAGAACTCACCTGCAACGTTCGTGCTTCCAATTGGTGAATCTTCACTCATTCTAGGCATTGGAGCAAATGCTGTTTTGAAATCATGAGGATATTTTTCCACGTTTCCAACATCGGCAACGGTCCAGCTTGCAGTCATTAACATACTTGCTTGTTCGTTAAAGAATTCAGTACGATAGTTTAATTCCGCTCCAATTACATCAGAGAATGGTTTAATCGCACCAGCTTTTTCTAAATCCCTGCGTAATTCAAACCAGTAGTCAAATGATTTATCATCAAAAATAGATTTCTTTTCATCAATCATATAAGGGTGTTCTTTTTCTGCAAAAAGAATTGGGTTTGCATATTCTCCCCAAGTATGGAAGTATACGCCATATCTCTTATCTTTTCCTTCACCTTTAGAAAGCTTTGTTGCGTATTCTTTGAATTCATCCCATGTCCACCCAACCTCAGGTATAGGTAAACCAGCTTCGTCTAAATGATCTTTATTCAATAAGATATACCAGTAGTTTGTTAAGTGTGGCAGCGCATATACTTTACCGTCATATGCTGCATTGATTAAGTACTCTTCTTTAATATCGAGTTTATCTTTCTTAAAGTAATCATCTAATGGCTCAAACATACCGTTTGCAGCACGTAGTACTGCTTGGTCCACGTTAGGAATGGAAACAACGTCAACTTGTTCTCCTGCAGACATTAATACGTCCATACGAGTCATATTATCTACTGCACTTCCACCAGGAATAAGAACCTCGGATTTAACCTTAATATTTGGATTCTTTGCTTCAAAATCCGCAATAATTTTATTAATAGCGGTTTGGTCAGCATCCCAGTTGAAATATTTAATTTCTACTACTTCTTCTTTCTCTGCCTTTTTTCCCTCTGGCTTCTCACTGCTTGAACTTTCCTTAGATCCAGAACATGCAGTTAAAAGCAGAAGAAATAGAACGGAAAGCATGATTAAAAAACGATTTTTTCTCTTCACAGAATTGTAACCCCTTTCATCTTTTATAATTTTTAAAATACGAGAACGCTTCTTTATAGTAGCGTATATTTTTTTAAAACGATGTGTAAGATTTTTTTATAAATGTGTACTTTTTTTACTATCCTTTTACTCCGCCTAATGAAATACCCGCAATTACATTTCTCTGCAGGATGACAAATACAATTAAGAGTGGCAGGATTGCTGATAACGAAGCCATCATCATTACTGCGTAGTTATCACTGTATTCAGTCTTAAAATATTGCATCCCCAATGTAATAGGATATAGCTTTTCATCGTAAAGGAAGATAAGCGGGTTTTGATAATCATTCCAAACCCAAATAAATTTAATAATACCCACTGTTGCTAAAATTGGACGGCATAATGGAAGCATAATTTTCCAGTAGATTTTAAAATACCCTGCACCATCAATTTTTGCAGCTTCAATGTATTCATCACTGATTCCAACCATATATTGACGCATAAGGAAAGTGAAGTAGATAGAAAACATAGCCATTAAGATTAGACCTTCATGCGTATTAAATAGTCCAAACCATTTAATCATAATATAGCGAGGGACTAAAGTTGCCTGCTCCGGAATCATTAAAAATGCCATTAACAATCCAAATAGAACACTTTTTCCTGGAAACCTAAGCTTTGAGAATGAGTACGCTGCCATCGATGAAACAATGATTGTCACGATTGTTGTAATCGATGCTAATTTAATGGAATTTAGATAAAAGGTTGTAAATGGTACTTCACTCATCCATACCGCTTTAAAATTCTCAACTAAATTCCATCTTGTTGGTATCCACTCAATGGGAAACACCATAACATCGCTTTCATATTTTGCAGATGTTGAAAGCATCCAAATAAGTGGTATAAGAAAGGCAATGGATATGATCGCTAATATGATCGTCACAATGAGTTTGGAGGGATTTTTTTTAAGATCCTCCTTCAACTTGTACATAAAAAATACCTCCTCTATTAATCTGCTTTTCTATTTTGGATTTTCCACATAATAATGGTCAGCACAGCTACAATGGTAAATAGAACCCAAGAAATCGCAGAAGCATAGCCCATCCTAAAGTTTTTAAATCCTTCTTCGTAAATATAGTAAACAAGGACATTCGACGCATGATTTGGTCCACCGTCTGTTAAAAAGGCAACAAGATCAAAAACTTTAAACGAAGAAATCATTAACGTAATCGCTAAAAAGAATGTTGTTGGAGCTAATAGCGGCACGGTTATTTTTATGAACTTTTGGAAAAAATTCGCCCCATCAATTTCAGCTGCTTCATACACTTCTTCAGAAATCGTACTTAAACCTGAAATATAAATGATGACAATATATCCTACTGTATGCCAGATACCTACAATGATAATGGCTGCCATTACACTGTCAGTACTTCCTAACCATTTCGGTGGATCTGAAATTCCGATATTCATCAAGAACTGGTTAATTGGTCCTAAAGATGGATGAAATAGTGCTGCAAAGATTGCTGCAACAGCTACCTGTGTAGAGATATAGGGTATGAAAAATGCAACTTTAAAGAAATCTTTTGCATATGCTTTCGAATGAATAACTACTGCTAAAATTAATGCCAGCACCATTCCCACAGGTACAGTGAAAATCGTGTATAATAGGTTGTTTTTCAACGCCAAAAGAAAGTTATCATCATTTGCTAACCTGATAAAGTTATCAAATCCAATAAATTTTATCGTTTCCATACCACCTATAAAATTCCATTCAGTAAATGCTAGAAACAACGTAAACCCTAATGGGAAAACTCCCATGAGACAAATTCCTAAAAACTCTGGAAGAACAAATAGTATTCCAGCAGCGCTTTCTTTCCGTTTTTCATTCCAAAATGGTCTTTTTTTGTTCGGAGATAGACTGGTGACTTCTTTTTCGCTATTAATATTTACTTCCACTCATATTTCCTCCTTTTCCATGTGATTCCTTATCCAAACTTATTATAGGAGGTTTAGCAACCGTTTTCTGCATATAATTTTTACTTGTTTCCAGGGTCAATAGGTAAAAATAATGCACACTTCTCAAAAACTATCTTTCAATTAAGAAAATACAGTATATAATATGTTTATTAAACAAATGACTGGAGGTTTAGGCATGTACAAAGTAATGCTGGTTGATGATGATGTTCCTATGCTTAAATATCTGGAAAATATCATGAACTGGGAGGAGTTAGGTGTAGAGATCGTAGCTTCAACTTTCTCAAGTGTGAAAGCGCTGGCACTGTTCGAAGAATACCAGCCCGATTTAGTCATAACGGATATTGGGATTCCTCAAATCGATGGATTAGAACTTGCGGTACGTTTTAAAGAAATGAATCCGGCTGCTAGAGTTATTCTCTTAACCTGCCATGAGGATTTTTATTATGCAAAACGAGCCATACAGTTAACTGTAGATGATTACTTAATTAAAGATGAGCTAAACTTAGAACAGCTAAAAGAAAGCGTTCTCAAATCAATCGATAACATAAAGGACTCTATCGATTTTCAGGAGGCGTTAAAATACCAGGATACCATCATCCACAACAAAGACTTATTAAAGCAATCCTTTCTCAAAGATTTAACTGATATTGAATTCAATGAAAAGATTCTCGATTTCAGCCGGAGTTTAGGAATTAACTGGAAATATGACGATTTTATTGTTTGTGCTTCTGCCGTTGATTATTCGACTTGCTCACGAGAACAATTAATAAATAACAGCCCTGAGTTTCATAGTGAATTATTTACCATTGCGGAGGAACTTGCCAAAGATAAAAGTCAATTTACTATTTTACAAGATAAGGAAATGAATCTCGTTATTATCTATAATTTTAAGAAAAGTTTTTCGAATAAAGGGGTGGAGGTGTTTCAACATTTTCTTAACAGCATTCGAAAAAGAGTAAAAGAAACCTTACAGCTTGATCTTTACTTTTTTACGAATAGTATTTGCAACAAAACATCATTAGGAAGCAGTATTAACCAACTTACCAAATTAAAATCCAGCGTTTTTTACGAAACTAAGATTCAATCTTTTCAAGAAGTTCATTCAATAAAAAATACGTTTAATTTAGTAGAAGACTCTCTGCTCGACCCTTTTATGAAAGGTTTAAATGATGCCATTCAATACTCTAATTCGGATGAAGTGATAAAATCATTACACAATTTAGAGGACAGTGCCAAAACCCTTCTGCTTGAGCCCAATCAATTAAAAGAAAAATGTGTAAAAATTTTGAATCAAGTATTCAATTCAAGCCAATCTTTTACGAATTTTGAATTATGTTTAAAAAATTCCTTTACCATTCAGCAAATGATCTATTTACTAAAACTAAAGATTTTAGCATGCCTTGACGACTTAACGAATACAAATTACAAACATACCATTAGGAATCCAAAATTAAAAGAGATTGACCAATATATTATAGAACATCTGTCCGAAAACATTACGTCCATAATTATGGCCAATCATCTTCATTTAAATCCCAGCTATTTTTCTCGATACTTTAAGCAGCTAACGGGTGAAAACTTTACCGATTATGTTCATCGCTTTAAAATTCGTATAGCTATTTCAATGCTTACGGAAAGATTTGAAAGTGTTGAATTTATAACCTATAGCCTTGGTTATTCCGACCGAACTTATTTTTCAAAGATTTTCAAAAAGTATACAGGAATGAGTCCGGGTGAATATAAAAAAGCAAACGAAAAACAGGTGTTATAACGTGGGAATGTGCATGATAAATGTCGTTCCCTTTTTTTCATTGCTCTTAGCTTCTAAATAGGCAGTCTGTCCATATGTCAGTTTTAAACGCTGTGCAATATTAATGAGCCCGACTCTATCATAGTCAGAGAGTAATTCGTCATTCAACTCCTTGAAAAGAAGATTGAGCGTATCACACTTTTCCTTTGTCATTCCTTTTCCGTTATCTGAGATGCTTATTTGAATTTCACTCTCAATAGTATACGTAGATATGTTTATAATGGCGTTCGGTTCGCGGTCGACAAAACCATGAATAATACTGTTTTCAATTATTGGCTGTATGAGTAATCTTGGTATTTCAACATTCTCTAATCCCTCTTCAATGTCTATCTTCGCAACAATATCTGTCCCATTTCGCATATTCATAATATCTAAATAAGCATTTATTAATTGGAATTCTTGCTTAATGGTATTAGGAACATTCACTCGCATGTAGGATCGTAATAAGCTGATTAAGGAATCGATTTTTTTACTATGGAAAGGATCTCCTGTGATACTAAGGTTACATTTAATTGAATTCAGCGTATTCATAAGGAAATGCGGGCGAATCTGCGCACTTAAGGATTGAAGTTCCAGCACCTTTTTTTCTTCTTGCTCCTGCTCAATTTTCTGAATCAGGTCTTTAATTTGATCTAACATTTTATTAAAGGTATTGCCAATCATCGCAATTTCATCTTTTCCCTTAACGTGAAAGCGAACAGAATGATCCCCTCGAACAAATTTCTTTACAATCTTTTCAAACGACTTTAACGGTTTAATTAATCTTTTAGACATATAGATGGAGAGCAGGAAAAATACCAGGATAAATAAAACAATTAAGATAAAAAACAGAAAAAATACCTTTGTGATCGATCCAGTAATTTCTTTCTGGGATATTTCCGAAACCAAGGTCCAATTAACTCGACTGATGTTTTTTTCAACACTAAGTATTTCCTTGTCACTAAAGCTATCTGTCTGTTTGCTGGCTATTTCCGAACCATTTTGATCAAAGAGAACGAGGCGTCCCATTTCAATGCTCTTAAAAATACTAGAAAAATAGGAATGGGGAATACGAATAACTAACGTACCTAAATATTCATTGCTTACATGATGTCGAATAACCCTGCCAAAAAAGTAATCATTCTCAGAGATTTCATCATTATGAATGACACCTAATGATTGGATGGTACTAGTATTCTTTAAATCTACTCGGGATTTAATTTCATCCCAATCAGTTTTTAATTGATCCAATCTCCCCGTTTGCGAGGCATGAATGATGTACTCACTAGGGTTTACAAGAAATATATTCGATTGAGCACCGATCATTTTTGTTTCTAACAGGCTTAAGAAATCTCTTACCTCTTGAACATTTTGATATTCTTGAAAAGTACTGATTTTACTAGAACCTTTTAAACTGTTTAACTTTTCTTTAATATTTATATCTCTTGCAATCATTACGGTAGAAAACGTAATGTCATCAATCGTGTCCGTCAAATCAGTGGCTATAATATTAACGATTTGTTGATTAGAGATGATAACTCTATCGGTCACTTCATTGTTAATAATGACATACGTAATAATCGAACTAATGGTAAATGGAAGGATAATCAAGAATAGTAGTGAGAGCTGAATTCTTTGGTAAAAGGTTAGTATATATTTGAGTTTCACTTCCATCATCCTCGGAAAACGTTATTATTTCATTATCGAAAAGCAGCGTAAAACCCCTAGCTTCAGATATGGGATATAAGCTGTAGTTTATATTTCTTTTTAGGATAAGAGTATGGGCTTGCACTATACATTCTATAATACAACATGGTATAATGAAGTAGTAACGGAACGTTTGTTCTTGCCGGAGAGGTGAACACAATGTATAGTGCATATAAAATACAAATACATCCGGACCATGAATTGTTCGATTACTGTGATTCTCTATGTTATAAAGCGAAGAACTTGTACAACATAACCAATTACTATATTAGACAGGTCTACACCGCTTTAAAAAAAGGAACGAGAAACGAAAATCAACTTCAGGCTTTAACGGATATTGAATTGCATTTACCTAAAATGAATGAGATTCGTCAGAAAAGCTATGAAAAAGGAAAGGTGAACCCTAAGCAAGTAAATAAAAGCGGTAAAATCACTGATGTAAAGTTCAAGCCATTTCAAATGCCCCATCATGAAAAATCATTTATTGGATATGGCTTTGTTGAAGCCTTATTTAAAGTGATGAAACAGATAGATTACACTTCTATGCCCTCCCAGTCCAATCAACAAACGATGAAAAAAGTATATGACGATTGGAAAAGTTTCTTCGAGGCCTCAAAGAAATATAAAATTAATCCTGCCAGCTTTACTGGAAAACCAAAGATTCCAAAATACAAAAAGAAAAATGGACGCACAACGTGTTATTTAACCAATCAAATTACCAAAATTAAAGATGGAAGTGTTCTAAAATTACCAGGAACCCATCTTCTATTAAACTTGGGAAAGTTAGTTCATTTAAAAGCGAAACTGCAACAGGTTCGAATTGTACCTTCCTACAGACGCTATGTAGTAGAAGTTGTTTTTAAAGGTAAGCAAGATAAGGAAATCCAACGGTCTCAAAAACAAACTAATGAATTGGTATTTGAGCCGAAACGAGTAATGGGTATTGATTTAGGTGTTGATAACCTGGCAACTATCGTCGATAATACGGGGCAAAAGCCTCTGCTTATCAAGGGAACATGGTTAAAATCAACCAATCAATACTATAACAAATTAAAGGCAAAGTACATGAGTATCATTCGAAATGGTAAAGGTCCAAAAGAAGGGATATTCAATACTAATCGAATGATTTCGTTGGATCGGAAAAGAAATAATCGAGTCATGGATTTTTTGCATAAGGCTAGCGCTAAAGTGGTAGAAATTGCTTTAGAAAGAAACATCGATACCATCATCATTGGAAAGAATGTTGGCTGGAAAGTAGAGGTTACTATGCAAAAGGCAGATAAGCAAACGTTCATCCAAATTCCCTATGCGACTTTCATTGAAATGATTCGATATAAATCTGAGCGTAAAGGTATTCAGGTCATTGATAGGGAAGAGAGCTATACCTCCAAGTCAAGTTTCTTGAATAATGACCCCATCCCAACTTTCGGAGAAGAACACCAAACTACTTTTAGCGGGTATCGAAGCACAAGAGCCTTTTACAAACTTAAAGGATCAAAAGTTATAATTCATGCAGATGTAAATGGTGCCTATAATATCGTACGTAAACATGTAAAGAATGCTTTTGAAGGACTTGAAAGAAGACAATTCCTTCAAGCCCCACAGAAAATCTTCATCATGAAAAATAGACATGCAAAGCTGAAGGCTTCGGCCTGATGTAGTAGCGGGACTTGTGGTAGCCCACGTAAAGACAATGGTGCTTTTAAAGACTATTCTTTCGAAATCCCTAGCTTTAGCTATGGGGATACTCATACTGAAATCTGTTCTGATTTGTCGTTATACTCTTCTATTTTTCCATTCTGCTTTACCTGAATTTTGAGGAACACTCCATACGCGATCTTCATAAGTAAAATCGAATTCACACTAACTCCAAAGAAGATAAATAGAACAGGAAAATATTGAAAAACAACAATGGAAACGCTCGTGATAAACAGCATAAGAATCGCATAATGTGGAAAAGTCAATCCAACTAAGAAAGCGTTTTTAATACTCCGTTTTAGATTCACATCAAAATGAACTAGGACAGGGAAGATAAAACTAACCGTTATCCCAATAATGATCACAACACTATAAAAAATCACCTGAAAAATAGTTTGCAGTTGATTTGGTAATAAATCAAGGTTTGCATGATAGGTATAAAGGATGCTTCCTGCAATCAATAAAAACCATCCTAATAAATTGGACCTTAAAAATTCACTTCGATAACTTTGCCAGAATAATTTTAAGACTGGAACTTCTTCCTCTTTATCCATAATCCATTTCCTGGAAACCGCAAATACTCCAACAGTAGCCGGCATTATACCTAAGATGATTCCTCCCATTAACGTAAAGAAGATCCATAATAAATTGACATAGGCAAGTCTCATGATCCATTCACTTACTCGGTAAAAGCCTCCCATTATCCCTTTCTGTTCCATTATTAAATCTCCTTTCCTGCCAAAAGCCGGGGTCCTTCTTTGGCTAGCTATTCCTACTATTATAATCTTAAATACACTTTTTCCGTATGCAATATTTTTACATGCAGGGTAAAAATATTGCACAAAAAGGTGAAAAAGAGTACCAAACCGGTACTCTTCCATCTTATCGAATTATTATATTTAAAAAATATGTCGATTCCATCCATTAAGCTTGGCAATCGCTTCAATAAAGAAATAATCTCCATATATTAACGATACATTAACAAAGTTGCCCTTTGGTTTATGCCCCGTTCCTTCTACTAATATCCCTTGATAATCAGGGTTATTCCAAGTAGCATAGTTATTTGATAATGAGGTCAATATCCTCCTCGCATTATCCAGATAGACACGTTTTTCATTTTGTGGCACGTGATCAGCAATTTCCAATAATCCTGAGGAGGCAATCGCTGCCGCCGAGCTGTCTCTTGGTTCATTTTCAATGGAATCTACACGGTGATCCCAGTATGGAACATAATCTTCTGGTAAGGATGTAATAAATTGGTGCGCGATTCGCTTTGATGCATTTAGGTATTTTTCGTCTCCCGTAAATCGATACATGTTCGCAAACCCGTAAATCGCCCAAGCATTCCCTCTGCTCCATGACGATTCAGGACCAAATCCTTGACCTCCAATAGGTTCAATGAATTCTCCAGTCTCTGCATCAAAGGAAAGGATATGGCAAGTTGAACCATCTTCGCGAACACCATATTTCAGGAAGGTATCAGCATGTTGAATGGCAATATGTTTAAACCGGGGATCATCAGATACATTACTAGCCCAGAACATGAGAGATAAATTCATCATACAATCGACAATAACCCAGCCAGGTGCACGGTCCCATGATTTAATAAAATTTCCTTTAGGGTTAAATCTGCCTGCTAGAAAGTTCGCAGCTAATAATCCCAGACGTTTACTTTCTTCATCGCCGGTAAGCTCATATTTGTATACTGAGGTTAATAGGATTTGAAAGCCTATATCATGGTCAAATTTTTCTGGATGCTCAATAAAGGCTCTTTCAATTTTATGATTGCAGCTTTGGGCAAGGTTTTTATATTGTTCATTTTCGGTAAGATCATAGAGAGTCCATAAAATACCTGGCCAGAAACTTGAAGTCCACCAACTTGGCCGGGTGTCATCATATACACTATCGTTACTAGCAACATGGGGCAATTTATCTTGGATTCTATCTAAGTTTCTATATGTTTTTTCTTCAATAAGCTTTTTGGTCTCGAGTGCAAAAATATCCGTCACGTTTTTTCCCCTCCACACTTAACTTTTACTCATCACATACTATCATACCTGTAATGTGACTGAGATTTATCGGGACTTTTATTACAAATTTGTGCACTATTTTTACCTTATTATTTTTTTGTTTGGTTTCCGATGATAGGTGTACTTCGGGATAACCTCTATTGAGGACTAACCCTTTCTGTGCGCTCGTGTGTTTTGTACTCAATACCCTTGATTGAGGACTAATCCTTACGGTGCGCTTGTTAGTTTTGTACTCAATACCCTTGATTGAGGACTAATCCTTACGGTGCGCTTGTTAGTTTTGTACTCAATACCCTTGATTGAGGACTAATCCTTTCTGTGCGCTCGGTAGTTTTGTCGTCAATACCCTTGATTGAGACTAATCCCTTCCCTGCACCAGTTAGTTTTGTCCTCAATATCCCCAGGATTGAGGACATTTTATCAATAAAAAGAAGCGTGAATTCACAGTGGAATTCACGCTTAAAGTTTTTAGTATACTAGATTTTAGTTTTGTTGAATATTCTCTACAGCCTGGCTGCCGAGTCTGTCTTTAAGCTGTTGTAAATAAAGGCTTCGAGGGGCAACATGGCGTCCTTCTGCTTCCCAGTAACCATCTTCCCTAATGGATGCGCCTTCTGTTTCAAAATCACCAGGCTGTCTTTTACCAATTAGCCCGATAGCATAGTTTTGTGCTGTCGGAGGGCTTTGTACTGCTAATTCGCCCGTATGGTTCCAGAACACATAGTTCGCTCCAGCCCAGCCATGCCCGGTACCATAATAAGCGCGGTCCATGACATTTGCTTTTCCTTCCACGTTGTCAAATAAACCTCCTGTTGCCCAGCGTTGATGGGGCTCGCTTCGAGCAAAGGAATTCACATCGACTGAATCTAAAATGGCATTTGGTCCAGCCATATGTTTATCGAAAATAAACCCATGTCTGGCTGTTTCTGAATGGACTCTTTGTGTTAGGGTCAGCTGCCCCACATAATTAAACGGATACCTTCTAGATCCTGTTATGATACTCACCATATCTTTGTTGGTCGAATCTTGAATGGTCACCCATTTTGAATATCTGCCCACATTGACTAAACTCTTCGTCAAATACAGACCTGTTACATTTCTCATCCAAGCATTTTTCGTATATTCAAAGGTTAGAAAGGTCGATGCTTTTTCTTCATCTGAATAGTATTCAGTACCATTATCATGTTTAGCTGTTACAGATTTGTCAAATTCAACTTCCACTCTTAAATCTTCGACCCCGACATTATTTAATCGAATAGAATCATCATATTTGTAAACCTCTCCGCCCCCATATTCACGTTCAATGGCATTGGAGACTGGAGCATCAATGGTGATGGTATTGCCTTTTATAGCTGTAATAACACGGTCAAAATCTAGTGTAAATGGCTCCCATTGCACGGTCGTTCCCCGGTCTGGAATTCGGTCCATATTAATGTCATGGATCCAGCTGCTGTTTCCATAACGGCGAATCATGATTGTATCGCCAACTTTAAAGGAGGATGCATTTTCGACATGGAAGCTGCGACTTCCAACTGGAACATACAAATCTGTAACAGCAGTTTTGGTTTCTTCAAGTAATGTTGGGGAAGCAGTTTTATCGCCTACCTCTAAAATATTCCTTACTGTCTTACCAGTCGCATAGAAGATGGTGTCTTCTTCTCCCTCTCCACTGCCGCGAAGGACCACACCACTGCTGTTAATTTTTAATGTTCCTTCAATTTCATAGGTTCCCTTCTTTAGGACAACTGCTCCTCGGAAACCATTTGACTGAAGTGGCAGATTTGAGACATAATCAATTGCTTGTTGGATATTTTCTGTATCATCCCCTTCTACAGGTACAACCACTACTTGCTCCTGAACAACCGGGATACTGATACCGCCGCCCATATAGCCGCTGTTAGAGTAGTCCATGATCTGGTTTCCTCTAAAATCAGAAGAATATTCAAGTTTTCCTTTCTCGTTTAAAAACGCCATTTTACTTTGATCTTCTGGGAATTGTTCCATATTCATAACACGGAAATGCAATGAATCATACACTCTTTTACCTTCATCCAATTGAATTTCCAGCTGTATTTCATACTTTCCTTCATTGAGGGTTCCAGGAATACTAAGTGTATACTCATCACCTTTAGAAATATGAAGCAGTTTAAACTTATGGACAACTTCATTGTCTTCGTTAACAACCCTTCCACGAATCTTTCCATCACGGTGAGCATTCACCTTTACTTCAGGATATTCTCCTCCTGGCGAAAGGATTGCAGGCTGTCCAATTTGGGTTGGTAATTCCGGATGAATCAATGACGTATCGACAATCCGTGCTTCCGGATCATCTACATCAACAAATACACTGGTGCTTTGGGTAATTCCTTCAACTGTTGTCTTTCCAGTGAGGACAGTCACGCCGCCTGCTACAGCAGTAATGGTACCATTCTCATCCACTGTTGCTACCTCTGGCCGGCTGCTAGTAAACTCAATGTTTGCCTCTTGATCAGAGAGTTTTCCTCCATCATATAGATTGCCTTCAATATTAACTGTTTTGGTATCACCTTTTGTCATATCAATATCTGAATCTTTTTCATACTTATCTATTAATTCATCGAATAGATATACTCCTTTTAAAGGGTTTTTGGCTGGCGCCACTGGAGCTTCATCTG
The DNA here is from genome assembly GCF_036962345.1 of Neobacillus vireti. Classification (GTDB taxonomy): domain Bacteria; phylum Bacillota; class Bacilli; order Bacillales; family Cytobacillaceae; genus Neobacillus; species Neobacillus vireti_A. Next base: position 163,491 of record NZ_JBALNB010000004.1, on the reverse strand, counting down.
TGTCAAAAATCTTCAATTCGTAAATTAAAGGAACGGATGCTTTCTTAGCATGGACGTTTACCTTCAGATAGCGGGCTGTTATTTTTTCAAAATTGGCTTGTTCCTGTTTTGCAACAACCAAACGATTTTCATAAAATGATGACCAATTTTTATTATCATTTGAATAGAACAATTCATATTTTTCGACGGCATCTAGATTGAAGAGGATTTGTGACTTATTAAAGGTTAGCTCTCTTCCAAGGTCAATGGATAACCAATGTTGTCCATCGTCCCTAAAATCTCCGCTCAATGCTCTCCAATAAGTACTTTCATCTCCATCGACTGCATTGGGGCCAACTGTTCCCCCACAGCTACTGCCACAGAAGGAACTGACAGTTACATCCTTCTTGTAAGCGATATTTATTTGAGCTTTATCCGTATCTGGACCAAAAACATCGACCCATAAACGATACGTTTTTGTTACATCATTTTTCGTTACAGTGATATCCACTGCTGCTGTGCCCTCTCCCTTAGCTGTCATTAGTCCTGTTTCATCTACGGTAACAACGTCAGGTGCACTACTTTGGAAAGCAGCTTCTTCTGTTACATCTACTAAACTTCCGTTTGCCAATGTACCGATAACCGCTATAGATTTGGTATCCCCAGGAGTGATTTCCAGCCCATTTGCACCAACTGTTTGGTTATTGCTTACTACTGCCAAGGAAGATAATGGACTTAATGATGGGTCGATTTGGCGGTTGTAAACTTCTATCTCAGATAAGATGTTTTGCCCCTGCCTTCCAGTTGCTGAACTAATAATATCTAAGCTGACTTTGATGTATCGTGCTAGGACCGAGTCAAAACCGGCTGTTTCTTTCGTTGTTAATTCCTGACCTTTTGTCGCTACTTCTACCCACGAAGAACTTGACGCATTCTTATAAGATATTTGGTAGGAAACAATAAAAGAGGTATTTAACCCTTTTAATACTACTTCATTTACTTGAGTCTCTTCTCCTAAATCAATTTCTATCCAAGAATTATGATTATCCGTGACATCTGCGTCTGTTACCGACCAATATGTGGTGCTACTACCATCAACTGCATTAGTCGCAGCCAATCCGCAGCCAGAACAGTGTGAACTCTTTTGTAAATTTACTGTTTTCCCTAGAGCCAAATTTATCGGCCCTTCTTCAGCGGCCGTACTAGTTCCCATCACTGGCATAAACAAAGATTGAATCAAACAAAAAACAAGCAGGATGGATATGGTCCTTTTGGACAAAATCTTCATGTATTCACTCCCTTTAGTGTAAACGCATTCATTATTAGGTAATAAAAGTGGATCCACTCTTTACAAGTCTAAAATAAACTCACCTCCTTAAAATCGAGGACAAACAAAACTCTTACTTTCCTTTGACAGTTGTTGAGATTAGAGATTCTGGAGATGGAGGTAGATTCTAGATGAGGATAGAAGGAATTAATCAGAATTTTCATACCACTCATTATAATTCCTATTAAAAATTTGCAAGAGGGATAATTTTGTGTTGATTGTGTAATATTTTTACTGGTTTTTTATTACAACTCAGAAAGGCTGTGTCAGGTTATTGTTGATTTTATTAATTTTAAGAATCATAATAAACGGAGAAAATCCGCTTAATTTGTAATTACTAGAAAAAATAGCTTTAATAGACGGAGAAATTCCGCCTATTGACTCGAAAAACGTGAAAATGGAGGATTTTTCTTTGCATAACCGGAAAACCTCCCCTTATTTACCCCGAAATAGGCTCCATTCTGCATTTAACCGGAAAGTCTCCGCTTATTTTACTTTCACTGGTCACTAGAGCGCATATCAACAGCCTTATTTAACATCACCTTCAGAAATGATCTAAAGGCAATAAGATAGGCAGCCAGTTGGCTGCCTATCTTTATTTAAAACCTCTATTGTGACATTGCCTCAAAACCTTTTAATCTAGCAATGCCTTCAACAAAATAAAAGTCACCATAAATAAGCGGATTATCTACGTATTTTCCATTATGATAATGACTTACTCCATGTAAAATCATTCCATCCTGGGATGGGTCTTCCCAGGCCCCGTAGTTCTTATAAAGAGAATGAAGGATATTTTCACCAGCTGTTCGATAAAGCTTGGATTCAATTGGATCTGCCTTTTCAGCTAATAAGAGCAGCCCGCTTGCAGCAATGGCCCCGGCGGATGAATCTCTGTAAGCTGTAACGTCTTCAGGAATTCGGAAATCCCATACAGGTACATAATCCTCTGGCAGATTGGCGATAAAGAAATGTGCCACCTTTTTAGCTGCCTGTAAGTATCGATCTTCCCCTGTAAAGTGATAACAAAGTGTCATTCCATACAATGCCCATGCAGCTCCTCTTGCCCAGGCAGAAAATGGAGAATGACCTTGTCCTGCAATATGACCAACACATTCTCCAGTTTCTGAGTCAAACTCAACAATATGGTGAACTGCTCCATCTTCGCGAATAAAATGGGATAGAACCGTGTCCGCATGTTTCATGGCCACTGCTTTAAATCTTGGATTTTTTGTCTCTTCGGAAGCCCAATACAAAAGGGGCAGATTCATCATTGTGTCAATAATGGACCAGCCTGATTTATCATCGCCCTCTCCCCAATTGTTCCAGGCTTGAATGTAGTTTCCGTTAGCATTAAATCTTCCCATCAAAATGTGAGCTATCAGTAATGCTCTCTTCTTTGACTCTTCATCACCTAGTAGTTTATATCTTGCAACACTAGTTAACTTCCACATAAAACCAACATCATGATGCATGGTGTAAAAGTACTTTATCACTTCATCTAACTTTACTTCGCACTCTTCCGCGATTGCTTTTAGTTTTTCATCTTTAGATTCCTGATAAACCTGCCACAGAAGCCCAGGCCAAAATGCTGCTGTCCACCAATTGGGTCTTTCAAAGACATATTCCCCATTCTCACTCGCATGTGGGAAATTTGCGCCAATTTTTTCAGAAGTTTTCTCTAGCTTATTCTTGATCGTTGACCATGCCCCATCTACCCAATTCAATTGTTCAGTCATTAATCTCATCCTTTCATATGGTAGGGAACAGCCATTCGAATCGTGGTTCCCTTATTTTGTTCGCTAAAAATCTCAATTCCATAGTCATTGCCAAATAACAGTTTCGTTCTTTTTGCCACATTTAATAAACCAATACCATGATTGGTGTTTGGATGTAATTGTTCATCTTCCAATTTAGTTCTAAGCTCTAGTAATCTACCAGGGTTCATTCCAATACCATTATCCCCAACGGAAAGAAATAAAATATCGCCTTCTACTTCTCCTCTAATGATAATTTCAGATTGATCCGTCACTGGTTGAAAGCCATGTTCCATTGCATTTTCGACTAATGGCTGTAAACTTAGCTTTACGATTTCTGCACGTAATAACTGATTGTCTATCTCAATCGATAAGGGAATCTTTTTTTGCCACCTGTGTTCCTGAATGATTAAGAAGTCTTTTACATGTTGTAACTCATCTTCAATCTTAACAACCTCAAGGTTTTGAAGTGAATAACGAAACATATTTGCAAGTGCTTCTGTCATTTCGGAAATCTCTTCTTCTTCTCTTAATATCGCAAAGGAGTTGATGGTTCCTAACGTATTGTATAAAAAGTGAGGATTGATTTGAGCCTGTAGAGCTTGAAACTCAACCTTTTGTTTTTCTAACTCTCTCTTCTGTAACATAATTTGACCTTTTTGATTTTCAAGCTCTGCTTTATAAACTTGATCAATCAGAGAGGCTAATCGCTTCACCATTTTATTGTAATTTTGAACTAAGCTGCTTATTTCATCATTTCCACTTGGTTCAGGTGCTAATTCCCAATTACCTCTCTCCACGTTCTTCATGGTTCTTTCAATCATACGGATGGGTTTAACAATTTTCCAAATGAAATGCTGTGCAAAGAATAATGCCATGATGATGGCGATCGCACCAGAAATCAACACCGTTGTGCGTACAACCGCAATCGGTTCAAATAAGGTTACCCGCGGTACAGCGAGAACAACCTTCCAACCAGTATAGGAAGAAGTATTAAAATGAAAGAAAACCCTTTCATGTTTCCATTCGTCATAGAAATTGTTTACAGATTTATTTGCCAGCTTATTCTTTATAGATTCCTTAACTTTTGTTCCCATATATTCATCATCCGGATGATAAATAATTTGTCCTTCGTCCCCGACAATCATAAAGAAACTATTCTCAGCTAACTTAATTTCTCCCCATGACCTTGTTAGATAAGAAGGTTTTAAGTCCACGGCAATAATACCTTTAGGCTCAAACGTTTTTGCCCCGCGGATTTTCCGGGCCATGGTAATAACCAATCTATTATTATTGATTCTTGGGTAGATAAGAATTTTCCCATCATTCGGTGTCCGTTTATTTAAATCTTGGTAAAATTCCTTTACCGGAAATACGCCTCTAGGTTCATTTGACATGATGTACTTTCCATTTTCACTCATTAGATAAATTTGTTCGATTTCAGGCCTTTCCGTTATAATGCCATTCATACCATCCTTAATTTGGGAATATTCTAGATAGCTTTCGTAACTTGATAAAGTATCTCTATCAAGGAATTTCCGCACATCTTGGCTGGTAATCAGCGGCAGTGTCGCCCGTTCATAGTTTTTTAAATATTCATCGATTTGAAGATTTACGTTATTGACGATTTGCTCCAAATATACAGATACTTGATTCTCGATTGTAATTGAAGCTTTACTATAGGTCGTAACAGAGACTAATACCAAGGAAGATAGAATAATCACTGAAAAATAAATAAGCAATCTGTGAAATAAGTTTAAACGAAGAAACCAGAACTTCATTAATTCATCTCCAGCGATGAAATATATTTTGAAGGAGATAATCCGGTATACTTTTTAAACGTTTTCGTAAAATGTGAAAGATCTTCATACCCAAGGCTATTAGCGATTTCGGTGATCTTCATATTACTAGAATCCATAAGCTTCAAGGCTTGTTCCATCCGCAAATGCATACGATATTCAACAAAACTGGTCCCTGTTTCCTTTTTAAAAAGGTGACTAAAATAGGCAGAGTTTAGCCCTAATTTATCTGCGACATCGTCTAAAGTTATTTTTTCACTCAGATTTTCTGATATATATTTCTTTGCAAACTCAATTGGATCAAGCACTTGGCCTTTACGCTGTCTCCGTATTCGTTCAATTAACTCAATACAGTTTTGCTGAAAGCTGTCTATTAGTGCAGCTATATTTGTTCCATTAATGTTTCCTGCATGCTCATCCAGTACGATATTTCCTCTTTTATTCACACGTTTAATAAGATTGGATAGAATATTATTTAACGTATTGTAAAAATAACTAACTTCCATTTCCTTACTAACGAGGATTTCACCCCATGATGACAGAGAGATTTTGACTATATCTTCATTAAGTGTCCAGATAGCCCCCTCCAGGGTATCTATTAAATTCTCCAACTCATTCATATTAAGGAAATGTTCACTCGGTTTTCGATACTTATCAATGAGACGTACTAGTGTTTCTTGCGCCATCTTCTTAGTAACCGGTTTCAAAAGATATTCTTTTACACCCAGCGTTATCGCCTTCTGGGCATAGCTAAACTCATCATACCCCGAGAGGATTACCCACTGAGTCCTGGTCATCTTTTTACTCCACTTTTCAATGAGCGTTAAACCATCCATTACGGGCATATTAATATCCGTAAATACGATATCAAACTCTTGTTCTTCAAATAATTGATTGGCAATCAGACCGCTATCCGCCTCAAGAATGTCAATCTTAACATCTTCTAACTCTGTATGACTTAATAGATAACTAATTCCTTTACGGACAATCGGCTCATCATCAATGATTAATATGTTGATTGTTATAGAAATAGTAATCGCCCCCTGCATGCCAATATGTTTGTTTGTTTATTAAACGAAATAGCTACCTTATAACATCATTATATCTCTCATTTCAAGTAATCGTCCTAATTTTTCTATTTTTTTGATAATGTTACTATTTAGTTTGAAAGCGGAGAAACCGTTACGGAAACAGCCTTTTTAAAAACCAGCCTTTACTGCTAAAGGCTGGTTTAAAAGCATATTACTTTCTAGATGTTTCGTAGTATTTGCCTTCTTTATATTGTGCTTTTGCATCTTTAAGGTATTGTTCGCCGCCCAGCTTTTTCCATTCCTCTAATACCTTATCCCAATCATTTACAGGTTCAGCTCCAGTAATCATTTTCACGATATGTCCGTGAAGGAATTCAGAGTGTCCATCTGCATTTTTATCTTCCATATCTGGTTTACCTGTAAAAGTTGTCAAAGGTGGTTCAAACGTAATTCCGCCATTTCCTTCTTTAGCAAGAACATTCTCATACGTGTCTAAAAGTGCTTGTCCTTCAGGTGTTGTTTTTAATAGGCCTTCTGTATATGCTGCATCACCTGTTAACCATAACCAGCCTGTACGGAATGCTTCTTTGTTCACTTCATCTGGTGCAACTGCTTGTTTGTAGTTGATTTTACCGTTCTCTTTTGTATAATCTTCACCTTCAATTCCAAAAGTGAAGAATTCTGTAGCTTCTTCGGTTACCATCCAATCTAAGAATTGAATAATACGTTCTGGATTCTTTGTTTCTGCATTGATAAAGTAGTTTCTAAAAGCTGGATCATAGATAACATATCCACCATTCGTTCCTTCTGTACCCACAGGAGAAGGGATAATTGCAAGTTCTGCATCAGGTACATTTGCCTGTAAGACTTTATTCCAAGAATTAAGGACATTGGCATTTGCTGAGAACATACCGCCCTTACCAGACTGGATGATATCTTTGTATTGATTTGATTCTTGCGTTAAGAATTCCTTGTGGATTAACCCTTCATCGTACATTGTTTTATACGTTTGAATGGCTTTTTTCATATTTACGGAATCAAGATACTTAGGAACTGGATCTCCATCTTTATTTAATTCCATTAGTGGTTGTACATCGTATGCTCCAAAGAATGTATCAGAATAACTTAAGCCTTTTCTTGCTACAAATGGCTGGTCTACACCCATTTCTTTAAATGCACGCAATACTTCCAGCGTTTCTTCAACAGTTTTTGGTACCTCTAAACCTGCTTTTTCTAGTAAATCTTTCCGAATAAATGTTGCTCTACGAGAAGGATTACTCAAAATTTGTGGAATAGCATAAATTTTTCCATCCGTAAATCTCTGAGTTTCCCATACTTCTTTTGGAATGAACTTCTTCAAATTTGGTCCATATTCATCAATTAAATCATCAAGTGGCAAGAATACTCCTGCTTCAACGGCTTGTACCAATGACTGACCTGAATTCGTGTATTTACCCATACCTTGGACAACATCCGGAATATCACCTGATGCAAACATTAAGTCCATTTTTGTCTTATAATCATTGTGTGGCAATAACTGAATGTCAATATCTGTATTTGTAAATTCTTCAATCTTTTTAACATATGGATCTTCATTGATGTTTGGAGAATTCTCTACATGCGGTATTGCAAGTGTACGGATAGCCATAGAAAATGCTACTTTTTCGTCGGTAACTTTTTTCTTATCATCATCTTGTTTCTCTTCACTGCTTGTATTGCCTGAACTACAGCCGGCAATGATTATAGCTGTAATAATCGCAAGGATGAATGCTAAGAACTTATTGCTCCGTTTTCTCTGTTTCATTCTTTTTCCCCCTAAAATTTTTATTTAATATAGTTAGAAAAGAATAGCCATTTTAAAAATGATTATTCTTTTACAGAACCCAACATGGAGCCTTTCACAAAATACTTTTGCAAGAATGGATAGACTAAAAGGATAGGCAGCGTTGCAAAGATAATCGTTGCCATCTGAATTCCCTCTGGTGAGCTCAAGGCCATTGATGTCAAGTTCGCCTCTGTATCAACCATCTCATTTGAAACAATCATTTGCCTTAGTTTTACCTGAAGCGGGTATAGTCTTGGATCATTGATAAAGTAAATCGCACTTTGATAGCTGTTCCAATGACCAACACCATAAAAAATACCTAATGTCGCTAAAGCAGGCTTGGATAGCGGTAAAATAATTTTAAAGAGAATTCCAAGTTCTCCCAAACCATCTACTCGAGCCGCGTCAATAAGCGTACTTGGGATATTCATGAAGAATGATCTCATGATAAAGAAGTTAAATGCACTAATTAATCCTGGTATTACAAGCGCCCATAACGTATCAATCATTCCAAAGCTTTTAATGACTAGAAAAGAAGGAATTAATGGGACAGAGAAAATCATTGTAAATAATACCATTAATAGAACAAACTTTTTCCCCTTAAACTCAGGTCTTGAGGTTGGGTACGCTAATGAAGCGGTTGCAATTAGGTTTAACAGCGTACCACCTACTGTAACCAGTACAGATACCCCAAAAGCTCTCCAAATCGAGGCATCTTGCATTACATATTCAAAGTTATTAATTGTAAACTCAACTGGCCAGAAGAATACTTTTCCATTTGTAAGAGCTTCTGCTGAACTAAATGATTTTGCAATAATATGCAAGAATGGGAGCAGCATACTTAGGGAAAGTAAGGTGATAAAAACAACATTAAAACTTGTAAATATTTTTCCGCCGAGACTTTGTTTTTGTTTCATGCTTGTCCCTCCTTTTAGTACAAACTGTTCCCGGTAAAGCGTTTACTTAAGAAGTTTGCGATCATAAGCAGAATTAATCCAACCACGGATTTTAACAATCCGATAGCCGTTGTGAAGCTATACTGTGCTTGTTGTAAACCTGCTTTAAAGATATAGGTATCTAGTACCTCTCCATTTACTGAGTTTAATGGATTTAAGAAAACGTAAACCCTTTCAAAACCGAAGTCTAAGAAATTACCAATTTGTAATAAGAACAGTACAGTGAATGTAGGCATGATGGCAGGAATCGTAACGTGCAGCGTTTGCTTCCAGCGGTTTGCACCGTCTACCTTTGCTGCCTCATATAATTCTGGATTGATGGCTGTTAATGCCGCTAAGTAAATAATGGTTCCCCACCCAACACTTTGCCATAGTTGCGCAAGAATTAAGATCGGACGAATAAAGTTCTCTGAGCCTAAAAAGTAGATTGGCTCCTTTCCTAACCATACAATTACTTGGTTTACAATCCCCGTTGTTGGAGACAAGATCCCAATAAAAATCCCACTGATGATTACCCATGACAGAAAGTGCGGCATGTAAATAACGGTTTGAACAATCTTTTTGTAAAGTTGAAGCCGCAGCTCATTCAATAAGAGAGCAAGAATTAGAGGAGCTGGGAACATGAGCATATCGTAAAAGCTTAATAACAGAGTGTTTTTTAGTATCCTCATGGATTCCGGATTCTCAAATAATGTTTTAAAGTGTTTCAGTCCCACCCATTCACTGGCGAAGACACCTTTGAAAATGTTGTAATCTTTAAAGGCAATAATGGAACCAACTAAAGGAATGTATTTAAAGATTAGAAAATACAAGATTCCTGGAATGGCAATGATATACAACATCTGGTATTTCTTAAGATGGCGGAGAGTTGAAGTAATCTTGCTTACTTTTGTCGGTGTTTCGTGTTGAATTACATTCTTGTCTAAAACGACATTCGTATCTTCCATCCATGTTCACTCCTTTATCACGATCTTACTAGCGATAGAATTTATATTGTATTCTATCGCTAGTTGATCCTAAAAAAATTAAAACCAATCAGCGTAACCTAGTTCTCTTAAATGGTTGGCAGAAATTTTCAGAGACTCATAAGGGTCCCTGCCGTATGTGTCATCTTGTTCAACAATAAAGTATTCAGACCCATACGCTAATCCCGCTTCTATGATTTCTTTTATATTTAGTGTACCTTCACCTAATTCTGCAAATTCAACGTTGTTATGCACTCTTTGTACATATGTTGCACGATCACTTACACCATTCAAATCTACAACACCGATACGGTAATCTTTTAGGTGCAGCAAGCCAATTCTTCCTGTGTACTTCTTAAGAAGTTCTACAGGGTTTACGCCTGCCCGTGCCACCCAATGGACATCGATCTCAAAACCAAGTTTTGAAGAGTTGTTTTTAATGATATCTAATAATAATTCACCATCATATTTTTGGAACTCAACAGCATGATTGTGGAAATAGAATTGAATACCATATTCAGCTAATCTTTCTGACATTAATTCTACTTTTTCTACAAAGTTCAGGATTTTATCTTTGTCTCCCAAAATATCTAATGGAATCATTCCCATACGCAGGTAGTTACAATCAAGCGCTTTGCAATCATCGACAATCTTTTGGAAATGCTCGGTTAGATTATCAGCATTACTGCCTGGCTTTGGATCGATAGCAGCGGAAAGTGCAGCAATTTTAATATCGAAGTCCTCCGCTGCTCGTTTAAATTCAGCAACATTTTCTGCTGTCATTGGAATTTGAGATACTTCGACGGCGCGATAGCCAAGCTCGTGAATCTGTCTCATGGTTTCATAGACACCGTGTTCAGCAACCTTGCCTTTCACCATCATCATCTGTACTGCAAATTTACCCTTTTTCACTTTAGCTGTACCTCCTTAGTTTTGTACCGTAACGCTATTTTCTTCTTCAATCTTTTTATTTAATTCAGCTAAGAATAAATCCTCATCAAGCGGTAATTCTACTTCTTTCCCCAGCCAGCTTGAAAGGTGGATTGCGTTGGCTAATGCCACCCCATGGATTCCGTCACTTCCTGGTGCTACCAATTCAGTGCCATCCAAAATATTAGCTGCGAAGTTTTCTAAAATATTGATATGCTGCTGACCCCATACACTTTGGAATTCAATGACTTCTTCACTGTATATTTTTGAAGGGCCCTCACCACTTGTAAGTTTCTTTATATCCCCCCAGCCTAACGTAGCGCTCATTTCTGGTTCTGACTTATAAAGACGCTTAATCGTAATTTTCCTGCTATTGTCGACGATAATTTTCCCTTTATCTCCTAAAATTTCGAAACGGTCTGTTCCTAAAACATCATGTGTACAAGTAATAAATACTCCAGTTGCGCCGTTTCCATAATCGAGTATGGCGGTTACTTCATCCTCGACTGGGATGTTTCTTTGATATCCGTATTTTAGGTTGGAATAAACCTTCTTAGGCATTCCGCAGATCCATTGAAGTAAATCAATTTGATGTGGTGCTTGGTTGACAAGTACACCGCCGCCTTCGCCGCCCCATGTGGCTCTCCATGCACCCATATCATAATATCCTTGTGGTCTCCACCAGGTTGTAATCAGCCAATTGGTTCGGCGGATATTTCCGATTTCTCCATTATCAATTAACTCTTTTACTTTTTTATAAAGTGGGTTTGTGCGTTGATTAAAGAAAACAGCAAAGGTTAATTTAGGCTTGGTTGCAGCAAAGTCGTTTAATTCTTTTACTTGTTTGGTATAAACTCCCGCCGGTTTTTCTACCAATACGTGAACATCTCTCTTTAACGCTTCAATTCCAATCTCAGGGTGCAGGTAATGTGGTACCGTAGTAACAACGGCGTCCACATTACCACTCTCTAGCATTTCAATATAGTTATTATAGAAAGGTACTTCCGGAAATTTTTCTGCACAATATTCCTTTTTCGCTGGGTCAATGTCACAAAATGCCCCAATCTCCAAGTTCTTGACCATTCCCTCTGAAATAAATCGGCTATAGTTGCTGCCTTGTGCTCCTACACCAATAATTCCCAGTCTCACCTTTTTCATCTTTATTTCCCCTCTCTTTATCTATTTTCAGAAACTATCATTCTGTTTAATTAAGAGTTGTTAGAATAGATTTACTATTGGAATCGTTTACAGTAATTTATATTAAGAATATATCACTTGTAATTCAAATCTCACTTGTACGATATTTAGCTCTGTTGTATTTTTTTTAGAATGATACAAATCCCCCTATTGCAAACATAATAAAAAGCGCTAATGGAAATAGCGCCTTTTGATTCATCCTCTATAGTGTATTGCCAGCCCTTTTAAAAAGTTTCGAGCGTATTTATCTAAACACTCTTTGTAATTTTTATGGCCTTCTTTTCTTAAAAAGGCACTTAATTCTCCTTTTGTAATCGTGAGTCCGGCCTTTTCAAATATATCGAGCATTTCCTCACTGGTTAATTGCAGTGCAATTTTCAGCTTTTTTAATAATGTATTATTCATATTTCCACTTTTCTTTACAGGCGCTGCGGGTGTATCAGGCTGCCCAGGTTTTGGATCTTGCTTTCCTCTTTTAAAAACGATAAAGCCATTAAAAAAAGAGTCCAACATCACGTTATTCACTTTTATTTGGTCGGAATATAGTTCTTCCTCATAACTGTCAGGTGATTTTGTAAGTATTTTTTGTATCTCTTCCTTTGTGACTTCCACACCGCCAAGTTCAAATATCTCAACCATATCGGTATCCTTAATATCCAGCGCATATCTTACTCGAATCACTATATCATTATTATCCATAGTTAAACCTCCTATAACCATGCCATTTACATAAGCATTATTCAGTATGCCACAACAAAAAATACTATGCAATAAGCCGCTGACACCTCGGCTTATCACATAGTATTCGCCATTTACTTAATTTCTCGATAAAGATTGATTTCTGTACTTTCTCTAAGTTTTCTTAGTTCTGGAACAATTGTTCTTACATGTTCGCTTCTATTATGTAGATCAAGTGCTTCTTCATCTACCCATTCTTCAATCATAGTAACGATGGTTGGATCATTGATATCCTCATGAAGAACGTAAGAGATACAGCCTTCTTCTTTATTGGTTTCCGTTACAAGCTCTCTCGCAATCTTTATATACTCTTCCTTCTGAACATCTGATTTCAGTTTACCTTTCGCAACAACTCTTAACATTTTACTTGCTCCTGTTCTATTCTTAATATAGTTTATTTTGTCAAATCGAGCGCCCATTCACCTATGATAACTCTTAAATTTATTCTAGCATTTTTAGTCACACAACTTAAATGATTTATTTTTTATCATCATGTTTCAGATAAGTTGAAGCACCCCGCCCCACATGAGGCATATGATAACTTTGAATTATTGTGAAGGGAAGGAATGAGGAGAATGTATCATAATCCTTTATGGTACCAATATCCATACTATATCAACACACCAATAGATAACTCAAACTTTATGCGAAATCAAGGGAACCCCCAAAAGCTATATAAAACAATCCTGGCTAGAATAGAAAAAGAAGTATCCGCCATTGAATTTTACAGCACTTTAGCCAAAATGGCACCGGATCAAAAGCAGAAGAATGAAATTCTTCAGGTTTTAGAAGATGAAAAAGCACACTTTCAACAATTAAGCAATCTTTATTACATGGCAACAGGAATGCATCCGGTGTACCAAACCGAAAAAATTCCTATTCATAATTTTCAAGAAGGGGTGCGAAAGGCTTACGAAGCCAAATTAGCAGATTATGAAGAATATAAAAAGGGCTTTTTGCTATCCCAAAATCCACCTGTTCAGGATGTGTTTTTGCGTGCTTCCACGGATGAATTAGAACATGCGAAACGATTGAGCGATATACAATCGTTTAACAGCAGGGAAAATCGTGTGTCAAAAGACCACGGACCAGAACCGTACGTCGTTAATATCGAAACAGCAACAACACAAAACAATACGTTTCGCACTGCTTTATGGACTGGGCAGCATTTACAAGTTACGTTGATGAGTATCGATGTTGGAGGAGATATCGGTTTAGAGATACACCCTGATGTTGACCAATTCTTACGTATTGAACAAGGTCAAGGACGAGTCCAAATGGGGAAAGATAAAAATCAATTAAACTTTGAAAAAAACGTTTCTGACAATTTTTCAATCATGGTACCAGCCGGAACATGGCATAATGTGACCAATACCGGGAGTATTCCACTGAGGCTTTATTCCATATATGCCCCGCCAGAGCATCCTCATGGAACCGTTCATAAAACGAAAGCCGAAGCCGAGGCAGCAGAATGACATAGTCAAACATGTAAAAGACTCGCCATGATCATTTGGCGAGCCTTTTTTCAATTTTATCACGAAGTGGCAAACGACGAAGCGTCCCATATTCATTCAATCTCATACAGAGGTTTTTCATGCTTCTTTTGTGTGCTGCTGGCTAGTTAAATTGGTTCCAACATAGGTAATTTCCTTAATCATCACGGAAAGCTCCCCAGTTGGAATTTTTAGCGCCAGCTTTTCTCCAATCCCCCTAAGCAAAAGCTGCTTGCCTACAGGAGATAAAAAAGAAATAAACCCGGAATCAGGGTCGGATTGTTCCGGTAAACAAATGATATAATCCTCAGCTTCATTATCTTCTTCATACCATACAGTGACCTTCGTTCCAATATACACCTTTGAAAAAGAAGAAATCGTCCTATTTCTTTTATTCTTTTCTAGCAGGTCCTCTACCTCTAGCGTGTATAAATTGAAAAAGTGCTTTATTCGTTCCTGCACCGCTGTTGATGAAATATAAAGATTCGTTAGTTCCTTGATATTTTCATCTATATAAACCAATTGTTGTACAAAGTCTTCCTTATTTTGCTGTATACTATGGTTCATAGTAGATAACCCCCAGACTTGGATTAAACCTTTTATAAATTTTTGAAAACCTTTTCATTTTTAAATTCCTCCTTATAAAAAAATAAGACCTGCTGAAATATTGGCATTACGGCATTCCCAATAAAAAGGAAGAAATGCCCTTTATCCAAAAAAGGTCTCAGTTTAATATTAACATATATAGGTAAATAAATCCTATTCGGTACTCGCGGAGGCCAATTCCTCTACAGAATTCATTCCCCTTCCAAATAATCAAACTAGTACAAGAATAGCTGCAACGGTCATCATTCTTTGCATTCCTAATAAATAAATATCGAAAACTTCCCCAAATTTTTTCACCTTACCGGAAAAGTTCCTAAAAATATTGAAATAATAACATTTTTCGTTACCAACGCGGCTAAAATCGTCCATATGGGTGATATCAAAGAAACCCATCCTGTTGCCCTCCTAAAAGCTATAGTAAAAAAGAATATACATAATTTTGCTTCTTTTTGAATATTACGTAATAAATGTTTAGAATTTTTGCTAAATATCCTTTTCAATATATTGAAAAGGCAGGATTCACTTTGAATCCTGCCTAGGAGAGACTAGACTAGGTGCCACAGAGCCAAGCGTGATGCTTGGCTCTGGTAACACTTTCGCTGGGTGTGACAGACTCTGCTCCAAAAGGAAGCACAAGAACCGTCCCCCTTCTTCCCTTATACAATTTCTGCTAGTGTTGGCAATGATGGCTGGGCACCTTCCCTTGTGGTGACGATGGCTGAGACTTTTGTAGCAAACTCTGCTGACTCCAAGTCGCTCATTCCCTTTGTTAATCCGACGGCAAAGGCGGCAATATACGAATCTCCTGCTGCTGTTGTGTCAACCGGAATCACTTCCACTGCCGGTATATGGACTTGAAGGTCGTCGTTAAGTAAATAGGAACCCTTGTCCCCCATGGTAACGATGATTCTAGCTAAGCCTAACGATTTTAGGAAAAGAGCAGCTTCAACAATTTCTTCGATTGTTGCCGTGGACATACCTGTCAGCTGCTGCAGTTCTGTTTCATTCGGTATTAAGGTATGCACCATTCGAAGCATTTTTGCAGGTAACTGCCGACCGGGTGCCGGATTTAAAATTACTTCATTTTGATGTTCAGCCGCAATATTCAAGACGTATTCAACTACATCAAGTGGAATTTCCAGCTGCATGATGATAAAATCACTCTCTTGAATCAATTGAATGCAATCGTCGATATCCGCACAACTTACCTGATGATTCGCTCCAGGGACTAAGACAATATGATTTTCTCCGTCTTGGCTTACATTAATAAAAGCCATTCCTGTCGTGCCTTCTTGCTGTATTTCAGTAACATCGACACCGGCTTGCTTCAAATTATTTAATAGCACCTTACCATGATCATCAGCTCCAACTCGTCCAATCATGGCGACATTTCCTCCTAGTTTCGCAGCAGCAACAGCTTGATTTGCCCCTTTCCCGCCAGGATTTTGTTGAAATTTTGTACTGCTAATTGTTTCTCCAGGATGTGGGAGATGTGGAACATGGGCAACTAAATCCATATTCAAGCTCCCAATGACAAGTATTTTCTTCAATGATCCCACCTCAAGCTTTATTCTACCAATTATTCACATATCGTAAATGATTCATTATCTCATCGATTGACAAGACCTTCTCTTCTAATTGCAGTGATCGGCTGACACGGCTAATATGCGGCTGCTTGAGCATGCTTTCTTCTAACACATCAAAATTCCAAAAGATGTCCCGCTTATTCCCTTCTGAAATCTTCCTGCGATTAGCCATGACAATAACTCGTTCAAAATGATTCACAACGAATTCCATATCATGAGTAATTGTAATCACAGTTTTTCCTTCGGCCATTAACGTGCGAATCATCAACCCTAATCTGTCCAACCCTAGTAAATCCTGACCAGCTGTCGGTTCATCCAGAATAATTACACTCGACTCCATAGCTAGCACGGAGGCGATGGTCACAAATTTCCGCATCGAAAACGGCAAATTGTAGGGATGTTCCTTTAAGTAGGGGACAACCCCCGCAAGTTCAGCCGCCTTCATCACATTTTCTTTGATCTTTTCAGGTGATAATCCCATCCTCTTTGGTGCAAACTCAATTTCACTATACACATCACTGTGAAAGATCTGATCGTCCGGATTCTGAAACACATACCCAACTTTCCGCGAAATTTGCGCGGTCGTATAGTCTTTTGAATTCCAGCCATCAATGATGACATTGCCAGATTCCGGCTTTAATAATCCATTCATTAATTTAACGGTTGTGGTTTTTCCAGCCCCATTTTGCCCTACAATTGCAACAGCTTCGCCTTTACCAAACGACATACTCACATTTTCCACTGCTTTATATCCATTAGGGTAACGAAAGCTTACATCATTCAGCGTTAAGAATGACATATTTGTCCCCCCTTCGCTGCCACTAATCCTTTTACCGTAGTAATCGCCTGCTGTTCCGTCAGTGGAATCCGATCCACTTCCCAATTCTGCCTTTTCATTTCAAGACCCAATAATGCATATTGTGGCAGTGCTGCACCGTATTCCTGCACGCGTTGATCCGTAAGAATCTCTTCGGTCGTTCCTTGCATGACCACTTCACCATCTTGAAAAACAAGAATCTTATCCGCTTTTTCCGCGATTAATTCGATTTTGTGCTCAGCTAAAATAATCGTTTTTCCTTTATGCTTCATCAGTTCTATTATTTTAAAAATTTCTTCCGTTCCCTGAGGGTCCAGCTGCGAAGTTGGTTCGTCAATGACTAAAATTTCTGGCTCCATGACGATGATCGACGCTAGGGCAACCCGTTGCTTTTGCCCGCCAGAGAGCTCCTGAGGATTTTTATCACGTAAATATTCAATCCCTAGAAGGCCGATTACTTCCTCGACCTTCTGGGTAATCACTTCCACGGCTACTCCTAAATTCTCCAACCCAAAGGCAATCTCCTCAAAAACGGTGTCCTTTACTCCACTGATCTGCGTAAAGGGATTTTGAAAAACAAAACCTATTTTCTGGGCGAGCTCACCCATATCCCACTCACGAATATCCTTCCCATCGATCAGCACATCGCCGCGTAAATCACCTTTATAAAAATGAGGAACAAAACCGCGTAAAACGTTGCAAAAAGTCGTTTTACCGCTGCCATTGGCACCAATTAAGGC
Organism: Neobacillus vireti; assembly: GCF_036962345.1. GTDB lineage: Bacteria > Bacillota > Bacilli > Bacillales > Cytobacillaceae > Neobacillus > Neobacillus vireti_A. The sequence continues at coordinate 145,748 of NZ_JBALNB010000004.1, read as the reverse complement.
GTAAAAACCGCCCTTTTCAACATTTACATTGATGTCCTTTAACACATCGCGTTTTCCAATCGGGTACTTGTAGGATACATTCCTTAGTTGAATAAAACTCATAAAGCAACCCTCCAGACAATGATGACAATGAGTAATAAGAGTAATAGAATTCTTACAACAGTGTCCTTTGTGGTTTTTTCAATCCTGTAGAGGCTTGTTTTTTTGACGGGTGCTGTGAAAGCCCGTGCCTCTAAGGTGATCGCCCGTTCTTCGGTACTGGCGACCGATGTTAAAATAAGTGGGGTCAACGTAGGCAAAAAGGCTTTAGCCCGTACCCGTAAATTGCCCTCTGTTTCAACCCCGCGCGTTTTTTGGGCATCCATAATCGTCATCGATAGTTTCTTCATTTCAGGGATGATCGTCAGTGTCGATAAGACGACGTAGGTTACTTTTGATGGAAGACCAAGCTGTTCTAACGAATAGACAATATCCTTTACAGACGTGATGCGGAAAAATAACAGTAAGGATGACCCGATGGCAGCAATTCTAGATGTCAGTAGTAAACTGAAATCAATCCCTTCCTGCCTCAGCGAAAGGAAACCCCAACTCCATAGGATGGTATCACCCGGATAGAAGAAACTCTGAATTAAAAATATAAACGTACTCAAAACTAGAAGAGTCTTAATCAATAAGCTTAGTAATTCTTTAAAAGCCCTCGCATACAGGGCAAGCAGCAGGCAAAGAGGCACCATTAAATAGCCATACAAATACCCTTTTACAATAAAAACAGAAATAATAATAAATAGCGAAATCAAAAATTTTGTTGTTGGATAAAGATTAAGAAGCAAATTGGTGGATTTTTCCCTCATGGCAAACCCTCTCATTATCATAAACTAGGAATCTAAAAAGTTGGAGCCGTAATTATGCTTAGACAAATAGCGGTCAGACATCTTTTTCACAATCGTATACGTAACTAGTAGTGATAAAATTTTATCAACGCTCTCAACTAGAAGATTGGAGGAAAACACTGATTGCCAAATTCCTTGTCCAGAAGCCAGGAAGATTGCTCTAACCGCAGAAGAGGAGTCTCCAGTTGAACCGCCAAACAGGATAACGCTAATCGGTGTACTAACAATAATGACAATAAAGGTTAAAATGACACCGGCAATGATAGTTTTTCCAACACTCGTAAACATTTTTTTGATAGAAAAATAACCAACTGTCAATCCAATTACCATCGATACAATCGCAAAAGGCAATTCAGTTGGCGCAAATATGGATTTTATGACGTTCGTAAGACCACCGGTAACCATCCCAACCCACGGGCCGGCAATCATCGCAACTAACATCGTGCCTATGGCATCTAAATATAATGGGATACGCAATACTTGCACAAGCTGTGAAATGACGACATTAATCGCCACCCCAATTGGAATCAGCAAAATGGCAATCAGTGTAAAATCATACTTCAGACCTTTTTTCATAAGTTAAATTCCCCCTGGATAAAGTATTTTTAGTAAAAACATAGGATTAAGTTGATTGGTAAATCTGTTAAACTAGTACAGACAATTTCAATTTTCAATCACATTGAACATAGAATCGGCTTAGCTGCATTACTAGAATGGATTATTTCAATTTTTCAATCGCATTGTAGATTAAATCAAGGATTCTTTCGCGGTCCACATCAAATGCTACATTTGCATTCTTTGGCTTACCTGTCCTCCCTTTCTTGTCGACTACGGTTTGCCCTCTTGTGAACTCACCCTTTGTCTCAATTTCGACATTGCAAGGGGAAAAGGTAAAAAGGGAAGGATCAATCAGATTAGCCACGGCGCATGGGTCATGCATGGCATCGGCACGCCCATCACGAAAATAAAAATCCAGCATGCTGGCAACTGCTTGACCTGTTTTATTGCCAATATAGCGAATTCGATCAATATCTTCTTTATACATTGGAATTTTATTGGTCACATCTAAGCCAAACATCGTAATCGGAATTCCTGAGTCAAAAACAATTTTTGCTGCATCCGGGTCTACATAAATATTGAATTCTGCTACTGGAGTACGATTCCCGCCATCACATGCCCCGCCCATAATCGACAGCTGGTCAATATTACCCATGACCTCCGGATATGACTTAATCAATAAAGCTATATTGGTAAGCGGTCCAATAGCAACAATGGTCACTTTTTCCGTTGAATGGAGAATCGTATCTTTCATCGCTTCCAGTGCGGAGCGGCTACTAACGGAATAATGCGGTGCGCCTAACTCCACTCCTCCAAAACCTGACTCCCCATGGGCAATATCCGCAAGTACCAATTCATGAATTAACGGTCCTAACGCCCCCCTCGCCACTTCAATTTCCTCACCAACAAAACTGACCAGCTTTAAGGCGTTTGTCGTGATCTTTTCACTCGTTTGATTACCTGCACAAGTGGTAATGAGTTTTAAATCCAGTTCATCAGATGAGATGGCTAGGAGGATCGCAAGTGCATCATCAATTCCAGGATCGCAATCAATAATAATGGGTTTGGACATGTCGGTTCTCCTTTTTCTAGTTTTCAAGTTTTTTGGTACTTTCTCGCAAAATTAGTGTTGGTTCAAGATACAACGTTTTGTTTTTGACATCACCTCCTTGAGTGATTTGTTCCAATAAGATTTTGGCTGAGATTTCACCCATTTCGTAAACGGACTGTTCAATGGTTGTTAACTTTGGATGTAATAACTGGTTATATTTAATATTGTCAAAGCCCACTACTGAAAGGTCATTTGGGATGGTGAGCCCTTTCTCTTCTGCCGCCTGGTAGACACCAAAGGCCATTAAATCGTTAAAAGCAAAAATAGCGGTAATGTCTTTTTCCGCCAATAATGTTTTGGCTGCCAGGTACCCGCCATCCATTTGGTAATCTGCAGCTAGGATCAGGTCTTGATTAAATGGAATAGCCGCTTCTTTGAGGGCCCTCTTATATCCATTCAACCGCGCCTTCGAGTTTGGAAATTGCGCTGGCCCCGTTATGCATCCAATTTTGGTATGAGAAATATCCAGTAAATGTTTTGTCGCAAGATAGCCAGCACTTTCGTTATGAATTGAAACACTGCTAAACTTCTGGTCTTCAACGCCACGGTCAAGCAGTACTAATGAAATGTTCTGGTCTATCACGATTTCTTCTAGTCGTAGAATATTTTCGGCACAAGAATAGGTAAAAATGATGCCATCGACATTTTTTTCCTTCAATAAACTTACATACTCTAACTCTCGTTTTGGGTCCCCATCGGTATTACACAAAAAGACATTATAGGCATGCAAGTTGGCAAAATCCTCCACCCCCCTAACAAGCTCGGGGAAGAAAGGGTTTCGAATATCCGGAATAATGAGTCCGATGGTCTTCGTTTGTTTCGTAATCATACTTCTAGCAATCGAATTGGGCCGATACTCAAGCTCTTCAATAATTTCTAGAACCTTTTTCCGGGTAGACTCCCCAATTCCCTCACTCTTTTGATTAATCACACGGGAGACTGTGGTAATAGAAACATTCGCCTTCCTGGCAATGTCCTTTATCGTGATCGCCATAGAAAAACCCCATTTTCAGATTTAAGAAAACGTTTTCGTAAAACGTTTTCTTAATTATAGAGCTATTTTCAGAATTTTGTCAATATTGTCATTATATATTTCTTAAATGAGGTCTTGACACCCTTCGTAATATATAATTCTTGTAAAAAAAAGAGAACCTTGAAAGTTTTTCCACTTCAAGGTTCCCTCTTTAAAATTACCCTTCTATATTTATAGCACCTTACTTAAGAAAGCCTTTGTTCGCTCATGCTGTGGATTAGAGAATAACTGATTTGGTTCATTTTCCTCTACAATATATCCTCCATCCATGAAAATAACACGATCTCCCACTTCGCGGGCAAATCCCATTTCATGTGTAACTACAACCATTGTCATGCCTTCTTTTGCAAGCTGCTTCATAACCTCTAATACATCCCCGACCATTTCTGGGTCAAGTGCAGAGGTAGGTTCATCAAAGAGCATAATTTTTGGATTCATTGCCAGTGCCCTTGCTATCGCAACCCGCTGCTTTTGTCCGCCGGAAAGTTCGCCTGGGTAGCTATTTGCTTTTTCTCTTAGTCCTACTTTATCTAGTAACTCAAGCGCTAATTTTTCCGCTGCAGTTTTCTCTTTAGAATGAATTTTAATTGGGCCCAAAGTGATGTTTTCTAAAACGGTTTTATGAGGGAACAGATTAAATTGTTGAAATACCATTCCAACCTCTTGTCTTACTTTGTTAAGATCGACCTTTTTGTCCGTTATATCATGGCCATTGATGACTACCTGACCACCCGAAATTTCTTCCAATCGATTGAGACAGCGAAGGAATGTACTCTTACCTGAACCTGAAGGACCGATGACACAAATAACTTCTTTTTCCTTTACTTCAGCATTAATATCCTTTAAAACCTCTAGGCTTCCAAATGATTTTCTTAAGTTTTTTACTGTAATCATGCTCATCGAAGTTCAAACCTCCTCTCTACGAAATTAGCAAGAAGTGTTAACAAGTAAATGACAAGGAAGTAAATGACACCCACAACCAACCAAATCTTAAAAGCTTCAAATGTTGCTGAAGCCTGGATTTGTCCTTGTTGTGTTAAATCGGCAATACCAATGACCGATAAAAGCGAAGTATCTTTTAAGCTAATGATTGATTGATTCGTTATGGTTGGGAGCATTCTTCTAAAAGCCTGCGGGAGCACAATAAAGCGCATCGTTTGCGCACTAGTAAAGCCAATCGATCTTGCCGCTTCCGTTTGTCCCTTATCAATAGATTGAATTCCCGCTCTTATAATTTCAGCAAAATAGGCCCCTGCATTGATCGCAACCGTAATGATTCCTGCTGTCGTACTGTTTAAGGAAATAAACTGAAGTGAATTTATACCGAAATAAATAAAGAACAATTGCACAATAAATGGCGTTCCTCGAATGGCGTCTACATAAGCCTTTGCAATCCAGTTTAAAATCTTAAGAGGTGCAAGTCGCAGCAAAGCAATCAATAACCCTATTAAAAAACCTATTATTATAGCAATCAAAAAGATATAAAGTGTTACTTGAAGCCCTTTTAATAACATTGGCAAAGCAGCTGCAATAATATCCACCCTTTTCATCCCCTTTCAAAAAGAAGGCGCGCTAGCTTTAAGCACGCCTTAAAATGGTATTTTATTCTCCAAGATAAGTTTTTAATATTTTATCATACGTTCCATCTTTTTTAAGCTCAGCAAGCCCATTGTTAATTTTCTCCAACAAATCCTGATTTTCACCTTTCAGTACAGCAATTCCGTACTGATCTCCGTTTAAACGATCTCCCACAAGTTTTAATCCAAGATCCTTCTGGGCAATAGCATAAGAGATAACAGGGTAATCTTCAATTAGAGCATCTGCATTTCCATTAGCTACTTCTTGGAACATCGCAGGACTATCGTTAAATTGTACAACTTCGATTCCTAGTTTTGAAGAATTATCTACTGCATATTTCGCACCCGACGTACCTTTTTTAACCGCAACTTTTTTCCCTTTAAGGTCATCAACTGATTTAATCGTTGAATTATCCTCTTTAACAACAACAATTAATCCGGCGTCAAAATACGGTGATGAGAAATCTACAATCTTTTTTCTATCCTCGGTAATACTCATTCCTGCAATAGCCACATCAAGCTGGCCCGCTTGCATAGCTGGAATGATCCCCCCGAAGTCCATTGGAGAAAGTTCAATTTTAAACCCTTCGTTTTTCGCAATCGCATTAATTAATTCGATATCGATACCCTTATACTCGTCTCCTTCTTTAAATTCAAACGGAGGGTAAGTGGTATCTACTCCGACTTTATATACTTTTCCACTATCTGCATTCTCCCCTGCTGTTTCCTTACTTCCGCAAGCAGCGATAAAGAGTGTAAGAATTAAAAACAAACTAAATAAACTTAATTTCTTCATTTAAGGCACCCCTTGTTTTTAGATAATTTTCAATATAAGTAATACTCTATTAATATATCATTATATTAGGCAATATAGAAGTACAAATTTTTGGCATAAAAATGCATTTTATTTAATAAATATTACCACCTCAATAATAATAAGCATTTTATAGACAAATAAGAAATTCAACTAATTTAAAATGTCCATGAAAAAGTGAGCATATTATTCTGTTTTTTAATATTCTATCTATAATATTTTGATATAAAAAAATATACTTGATTTAGCTTCTATAGACACAAGTAAAGAGCCTGAGGTTCATTCAGGCTCTTTACTATCAATATTATTTAATTGGTCGAATCATGAATTCAAATTCCATGTCTTCATTTGCCTTCACTAGATGTTCTGGGTAAACTGGCGCTCCCCAGCTATCATCACCGCCGACGCCCATTTGTCTGCCCGCTACCGTAACAACTGTATAGTGGACGTTAGGCAGTTCGTAAGGATGTGCTGCATTCTCTAATTCAAATGCAGTATATGGTGAAAAATTACATTCAACTGGACGAGATGTAGAAGATATTTTAATACCATGTCCGTCACTGTTTGTGAGGTTTACCCAGCGTACTCCAGTACGATTGCCAGACTCTTGGGGTCTTACGTATCCCGATAGATTATCTGCAACCCTATTGGTAAACACGCCAAGTCTTGCCCCGGCTGCGCGATCTGAATAATTCTCTTCAGGTCCCATTGCGTACCATTCTAATTGGTCGTAATCGGCTGAAACCTTGAATGAAAGTGCAAAAATCGGCATTTGCGGAAGGTTATCAGCACCATGATAGAGTGATTTAACATGCACACTTCCATCTGCTAATACTGTAAAAGTATTTTTGACTTCGATTTCTGAATGAATCGAAAACTTATAGGTAAACGTAACCTCTACTTTGTCTTTTAGTTCTTTTACATCTAACCCTGTAGATTGCCGTGCAAGACTGGCTGCATACCAGCATCCTGAGGTAAAGCCTTGAGAAAATCCTCTGTCATTATCGGTCGTTGCCCTCCAAAATAGTGGAAGCAATGGTGCTTCAATCATCTCTCTGCCGCCATATTTCATCGAAATCAGACTTTTGGCTTTTCTACAAAACATAATGGAAAAATCAGTTCCATGCACACCAATGTTTTGAGTTCCATATGCTACCCTTAGATCTCCACTAGGAACCTGAGCATTTTTTTGGATATCCTCAAACACATATTGGCCAAAGGCAAGTTCATAACCAGCATCCGCCCAAAGCTGTTCCTCTTTTAGATTCAATGATGTGATGATGACATATTCACCAGCTTTATTTAGTAATTCTGCCGGCCAATTAAATTCAACGCGACCTTCACTTTGCGGCAGGATCACCACCTGGTCCTGATTCCGATACAATTCTTTCCCCTCTAGGAATAGAATGTATTCCAAATAATAGGCAGATGTATCTTCAAATAAACTTTCATTACGAATGTCAACACCGGATTTATCCACATTCAGCTTTATATTCTGGTATAAATATTTTACTTCCTGCATTTTTGGTGATAGTTCTCGATTGGAATAGACAATCCCATTTGTACAGAATCCATAGTCTGAAGGACGGTCCCCAAAATCTCCTCCGTATGCAAAAAACTCTTGACCATAGCGATCCTTCTTTACGAGCGATTGATCAATATAATCCCAAATAAATCCACCTTGATACATCGGATATTTATTTTCAAGTGCCGTATATTTGTCCATGCCTCCAAGAGAATTCCCCATCGCATGCATATACTCACAGCTAATATAAGGTTTTTCCGGGTTATTATTCAAATATCCCTCAATATCTGCCGGCTTCGCATACATCCTGCTTTCCATATCACTAGTTTCGTTATAGTCACGATTATGGAATACACCCTCATAATGCACAAGACGGCTTGGGTCAACAGATTTGAAGTAACGGGAAACATTTAGGATTACCTCACCAGCATATGACTCATTACCACATGACCAGATCAAGACTGATGGATGGTTCTTATCTCTTTGGACCATGGAAACGGCCCGGTCTAAGACAATGTTCTGCCATTCTGGTTTGTTGCCGGGAATATTCCGTGAAGGCTCAACCACGCCCATCCATTGCCATGTACCATGTGTTTCCAAATTCATCTCATCAATCACATAGATTCCGTATTCATCACATAACTCGTACCAATAACTTTGATTTGGATAATGAGAAGTACGCACTGCATTGATATTGTTTTGTTTCAATGTTTTAATATCCCAAAGCATGTCTTCTTTTGTAATCGCACGGCCACTACGGCAGTTGAATTCATGACGGTTTACACCTTTGAAGACAATTCTTTTACCGTTAAGCAGCATGATTTTATCAACAAGCTCAAACTTTCGAAACCCAACCTTTTGGGGAATGACTTCGACAAGTACTCCTGAAGCGTTATAGATTTGGATATACAGTTTGTACAAATAAGGGTTTTCTGCACTCCAAAGTTTAGGAGCCTCCACTTCCATCGAGACTGAACTTTTTTCACCAGTAAGTTCGCTGCTTTTTTTCGCTGCAATATTTCCTTTTTCATCACAAAGCTCTGCTATTATTTTGGATCCTGCGGGAACGTTTGACAGAAACGTTAGATCTACTTTAAGCTCCCCGTTCTTATAGGAAGAGTCAAGATCGGTATGAATGTGGATATCTTGTGCATGAATTTCAGGTACGGTATAGAGATATACGTCCCTAAAAATACCCGAAAATCTCCAAAAGTCTTGGTCTTCAAGCCAGCTGCCAGTACTTCGCTGGAATACCTCAACCGCAAGTTTATTCTCTCCTGTTGATAAAAAAGGAGTTAAATCAAATTCAGCAGGGGTAAAGCTGTCTTCGCTGTAACCAACGAATTCTCCATTTAACCAAATAAAGAAAGCGGACTCTACACCTTGAAACGAAATATAAACAGGCTTGTTTTCCATAGTTTCAGGCACTTCAAAATACTTCACATAGCTGCCAACTGGGTTAAAATCCTTTGGGATTTCCGGCGGGCTTACATCTCTATGCCCATCCCATGGATAGATGGTATTCACATATTGCGGCGTTCCATATCCTTGTAACTGGATATGCCCTGGAACTTTGATATTCCCCCAAGCCGAGCATTCGAAGTCACGCTCATAAAAACGCTCAGGTCTTGAATCAGGATTAATGGAATAATGAAATTTCCAATTTCCATTTAAATCATGACGCATTTTCATTGCAGAAGCTTCTTTCGCTTCCTCCATTGTTGCGTAGTACACATGATCAGAATGGGCCGGAACCCTGTTAACGGCAAACACATTTAAATCAGTAAGCCAATCGATTGATGGCGTTTGGGCTTGTGTATTTTCTTTGATTTGTGTATTTGTCATTCCTACTCTTCCTTTCTATTCATCTATCAAACGTTTTTTATTTATTTTACCGATCCCATCATCCCTGCAACGAAATGTCTTTGGAGCAAGAAGAAGAGCAGTGCCGTCGGTAAAGTTGCAATCACAATAGATGTCATAATAATTCCGAAGTCTGGTGCAGCACTTGAACCAAGATTCGATATGAGCAATGGAATGGTGTGGTTTTCAGGAGACTGCAGCACAACGAGCGGCCATAAATAATTATTCCAACTTGCCATGAATGTAATAATCGCTGCTGCTGCATATGTTGTTTTCATCGTAGGTACATAAATTCTGAAGAAAACACCAAGCTCTGTTAATCCATCAATCCTTCCAGCTTCAAGCAGCTCTTTTGGAAACATCTTTGTATTTTGTCTAAAGAAAAAGATCAAAAAAGCTGTTGTAATGCTTGGTAACATAGCAGATGTTAATGTATCAATCCCAATTCCAGGTGCAAATTGCGAGATTGTCCCAAACATTCGGAATAACGGTACCATTAGTGCTGCAAAAGGAATCATCATTGATAAAAGCAATATATTAAAAATGATATCCTTTGACTTACTTCTATATATTTCAAAACCGAAACCAGCAAGAGATGCAATGATTAGAGATAAAATGGTAGTCGTAATGGATATAATTACTGAGTTTATTAAAGCTGGAACAAGATCTACCGTACTCAAAAGATTCTGGAAGTTCTCTAATAAATGAGTTCCAGGTAATAATCTTCCATTTGTAACGTCGACAGATTTATTGGTTGCACTAACAATCATCCAGATAAATGGAAAGATAGAGATAATCGTTAAGATTGATAAAGTAATATAAATGAAAATTCTTTTAATATTATGCATTTTTATCACCTGCTACTTTGAACTGAATGATTGAAAAGATGACGATCATGATAACAATTGCATATGAAACAGTCGCCGCGTAGCCAAAATCAGGAGTATATTTGAATGATAGATTATAAATATACTGAGAAATTGTTATTGTTGCATTCCCTGGTCCACCCTTTGTAATATTCATAACCTCATCAAACAATTGTAGTGTACCAATAGTTGATGTAATAGATGTAAATAGGATAATTGGCTTTAGCATTGGAATTGTAATTTTAAAGAATTGTTGAAATGCATTTGCACCATCAATTTTTGCCGCTTCATATATTGAGTTATCCACATTTTGAAGAGCAGATAGATAGAAAATCATATTGTAGCCTGTCCAACGCCATGTTATTGCAATAATAATGGTTATTTTTGCCCAAAAGGGATCTGTCAGCCATTGAATCGGCTCTGATATAAGAGAAATATTTATAAGCATTTGGTTAATTACGCCGTCTGTTCCAAATAAGTATTTGAATACTACAGAATACGCTACAAGTGATGTAATACATGGTAAAAATATGGCCGTACGGAAGAATCCTTTTAGTTTCAATTTCTTATCATTTAATAAAACTGATATAAACAGCGCCAGAACGATCATGATAGGAACTTGAATAAGGAGATAGATTACAGTGTTTTTCACTGCGGCTATAAATGTCGGATCTGTAAATAACCGAACGTAATTATCGAAACCTACAAATTGTAGATTTAGACCCGCACCTGATTGAAAAGAGAGAATAAGTGCTTGAGCCATTGGATAAAAATAAAATAAACAAATCATCACTGTTGCGATTGAAATAAAAGACCAGCCAATCAGTCCATTTTTAAAACGAAGTTTGTTCGTATACTTTCTTGGTTCCTGCTGTAGGTTCTGCTTCGTAGTTGTCGTTATCAATTTTTTCAACTCCCTGCTATCATCTATAAAAAATAGCCCCGGAACGGCTCACCCAACACTTGTTACAGCTCTGTTGTACCGTAGAGAAGCCGGCGAGTTCCGAGGCTTAATCTTGTATTTATCCTATTTCGTAAAAATAGATAAGAGATTAAATTCAAGGCTATTATTTAATTTGCGTTTCCGCTTGTTGTTGTGCTTCCTTTAATACTTTATCAAGGTCTTGACCAGCCAGATAATTCTGCATAGCAACAATTAATATATCCTCGATCGCATATGTGTGCATACCATAGTTTACTTGTGGAATTTCTTCAGCCCACTTTGAAAAATCTGAAATAATAGTCTGACCACCGAAATACTCATCTTCTGTCTTATATGCTTCTCCTTCTGAAGCTGGGATATAAGTACCGATAGCACCGACATCAGAAACTAGTTTTTGATATAAATCTACATTCGAACCAAAAGTCTTTGTAAGGAAATCAACTGCATTCTCTTTACCTGGTACATCTAAAACATACCAAGACGCACCACCCAAGTTAGAAGCATTTACAGATTTCATACCTGGAAGACTAGGATGCGGCGCAACTGCCCATTTTCCTGATTGTGAAGCTTCCGCTTTGATTGAAGGTGTCATCCAGTTACCAGTTGTTACTGTTGCAACTTCGCCGCCATTAAATGTAGCTAAGTACTCATTCCAGTCTGAATGGAAATTCATTAAGTCATTATCCACAAGTTCCTTATAAAGTTCAAAAGATAGTTTAAGTGCTTCATTATTATCTAAATCAGGCGTAGTACCGTCTTCCTTCATATACCACTTACCTGCTGACTGAATCATTGTCCGAATAATCGCTAATTCATTCGGGTCGGTGGTAAGCAATCTTTTACCCGTTACTTCTTTTACTTTCTTTCCAATTTCAATATATTCTTTCCAATCAATGTTTTGTAAATCCTCAACTGTATACCCTGCTTTTGTTAAATAATCTGTTCGAACATATAATCCAGTTACTCCAGTATCAAATGGCAGTCCGTAGGTTTCACCATCTACACTTGTTGCTTCCACCTTGTATTGAACAAAATCTTTCGTTTCAAAAGATCCTGTTAACGGATGGAACATATCTGGATATGCTTGAAGGAAACTTTTTGCACGATAATCTTCAATTAGCACAATATTTGGCAACCCTTTAGTAGTTCCAGAACTTAAAGACGTATTTAGCTTTTGAACAATGTCATCTTGAGCATTTTCAATAATATTCACTTTAAGGTCCGGATTCTCAGATCCGTAAGCTTCTTTCGCTAATTCTAATGCTTTAATATTAAATTTTGGATCCCATGCCCAAACGGTAATTTCATTTGCATCCTTTGAGCCTTTCTCTGATTCAGTACCATTTGAAGCCCCAGAAGAACAGGCAGCCAACAAAAGCATACTTACCATCAGCAAAGCTAATAGTTTCTTCATCTATATTCCCCCTAAGATTGAATATTTCACCTTGTAAGCGTTATCCCCTTACAATTACTATGTTATCATCACTTAGAGAGCGCAAGTTAGGACGATATTTTTGTAAACTTGTGATATTTTTGTAGATTGCATACGCTTCCAATTGCTTGCTTGGACTATTTTTTGTTTCTATGACTATTTTTAGTTCTTCTCCATCGGAATGGAAATACGAACCTTTGTCCCTTCACCTATTTTACTTGAAATTGAAACACCATAACCATCACCATAAATCAACCGAATGCGCTCATCGACATTTCGGACACCTATACCGCTAAACTTCTCCCTTTTGCGCTTCGTTTTCGGAAGTTTATTGTCTGGAGATACTTCCATACCATCGCCATTATCCATTACCTCACATACAAGGGTTTCCCTTTCCTTCCATACGAGGACATTAATCGTTCCCCCACTCTTTTTATTGAAACCATGAAAGAAGGAATTCTCAATAAAAGGCTGCAAAATTAATTTAGGAATTTGAATCTCGTTACACTCGGGCTCTACGAAATAATTTACTTTTATACGTTCACCATAGCGTTTCTGATTAATTAAGGCATAGCTTTTTACATTGTCAATTTCTTGCTTTACAGTAATCGTCTCACTAATATTACCTATTGTATTTTGTAATAGGGAGATCAACGCATTAACCATTTCAGCTGCTTCTTCTTTACCACCTTGCTGTACCATAAATTTGATTGAAGTTAACGTATTATATAAAAAATGTGGATTGATTTGCTGCTGCAATGCAGCTAATTCTGCATTTCGCTTTTGCTTTTGGATAAGTACAAGCTTATCAACATACTCATGAAGCTCATCAAGCATAGAGTTGAAGGCTTGACCAATTTGTCTCGTTTCGTACGTACCTATCACAGGTATATAACGATCAAATTCATTCTTTGGGGTATTTTCAATTTGCTTTACTAGATTTGACAACGAGTTTGTTACCTTTCTAGAAGCAAAAAATACAATGATAATGGCTAAAAAAATGAATAGTATACAGATGAGTACAATTGACTTTTTATCAATAATATTTTCAAAAGCAGCTTTCTTATCAATTAAATTTACCAAATACAAATCAAAGGTAGGTAAATACTCAATCATGATAATATGGTCCGTACCTTGAAAATCTGCATCCATATAATTTTTTTGTTGTTCCTCTAGCTGGGCTGCATAATTCAAGAGCACTGCTTCTTTATTTCCAATCAAATCAGTCCGATTACTCGATAAAATAGTACCAGACTGATCCATCACCAACACATCATTACCTAGGCTTGTATAGCTGTTATAAAACTTTCTAAAATCCTTTTCTTGAATTGTAAAGTACATCGTTCCATAAATGTATTTTGAAGTTGGCTCCATAAATGCCTTTGAAGCAACAATCGCCCTATCACCCTGTGTTTGATCTTTTGGTTGTTCTAGATGAAATAACAATTTTTTAGGGTGCTTGAGTGTGTTTGTGGTAATGAAGTGATTCTGCAGCACTTTATCAGATTTTGCCCATGAAGGCCTTTCTGGTACTGCAAAACTAACCCCATTCAAACCATAAACCAAAATCTCAACATCATAGGCTTCTACACTTGTTTTGATCGTGTCCATTTGTTTTTTTACATTATAATAATAGTTGCCCAACATTCGGTTTGAGTGCGTACCCGTTAGAAAACTCTTAATCGTTCCGTTATTCATAAGGTTATTTGAAGCGATAACAATCGAGTATTGAAACGTACCTAAACCCTCCTTTATCTGCTCCATAACCTTGCTATTGTTAAAAGTAAACCGATCAATAAAAAACTTCTCTGACATACGGAATGTGGTCCAGGTTATTAGTATCGATATTGTAATAATAATTATTACGGTGATAAGAAACATCTTACTAAATAGGCTGTTGCGTCTAAATTGTTCGGTTTTTATTCTCATATACATCCCATCTTTAATTTTAAGTGTGTTTTCTTCTAAATTTACTTGGCGACATTCCATTTATTTTTTTAAATACTTTACAGAAATAGCTGTGATCTGAATAACCTACCATGCCGCTAATTTCTGAAATGGGTGCAGAACCCTTAAGCAGGAGCTGAGAAGCTTTTTGTATTCGAACCTTATTTAAATACTCAATGAATCCTTCTTTATTATGTGTAGAAAAATAGTTAGATAAATAGGAAGGATTAAAATGAAAATGTTCTGCCACATCTACAAGGCTCAGTTGATCCGCATAGTGGTCCTCAATATATTGCAGGATTTTCTTCATATTCAAATTACTAGATTGGTTTCTCTCGGAATGTACGTGTTTGTTCACCTGGTCAATGAATTTATTTAGCTGTTCTATGGTCTCGTTAGATGAATCAGCCTCGTTAATTGCTCTAAAATACTCATACTTGGAACTCACAATTTCAGCTACATCATATTCCAAGTTATTAAGAATGACAGTAATGGTAAAGATGATATTTTCAAAAAATGATTTAAATTCGAATACATCCGTAGTGTAACATTTTGAAAATACAGATACATATTCCTGTAAATAACTGAAAGCTTCCTGAAAACGGCCATGCTTACATTCTTTTGTGAACCACTCATAGTTAAATGCTTCAATGGTTGGTATTTCTCCGTGTAAATCCTGTTCTCTTAAAAGAGGGATGTTTGGAAAGTAAAATCTATATTGCAGTAATTTTGCTACCTTTTCATTATAGATAGTTCCGATTTGTGATAGTTCAAAGAATGGTTCACTCAGAACAAAGCCCGTACCTGTATGGGTTTCCGCAACTCTTTTTGCGAAATCAATGACCTCCTGGGACTTGTCTTTGTTTACATTTAGAATGAGCACGGTTTCATTTTTATCAGAGGTAATGGCATGATAGGTTGCTTGAGCGATATAAGATTGGTACTGCTGCGTGATATGATCTTGTACTTTAGTGTTGTGATCTCCTCTAGGAATATTTCCACTAAAAACAACACCTAATAAATAAAAGCTGTCATAGGGAAAGACTCTCGCTAATAGCTTTCGGTCATATTCCGCTTCAAAACCAGAAAGTAACTTTTCAATTATATGATTTACAGACATTCGCTCCTCGTGCTTTGTCCCATTTGAATCAGTAGTTGGTATTCTACTCACTGCTTTATTTAGCACTTCTAAAAGTGTATTTGCATCGAGCTTAGGCTTTAAAATATAATCAACCACTCCACTTTGAAAGGTAGAACGAACGTAGTCAAATTCCCCAAAACTGCTTAGTATAATGATTTCGATATCTGGATATTTTGATTTAATGATTCTTGTCAATTCTTCTCCATCCATAATCGGCATGACAATATCAGTTAAAACAATGTTTGGATGAGTTCGTTCAATGATTTCAAGTGCTTCCTTACCATTAGAGGCTTCTCCTACAATATGAAAGCCTTCTTGCTCCCAATTAAGGTAATGTTTGATGCCTTGTCTTATTAAAATTTCATCATCTACAATAACAATTTTACTTAATTCTTTCGTTGTCATATGCTCACCCCTGACGCAAATCATATCATATTTACAAATATCACATCAAAATTTGAATTTCGTATATATCTAGGAAGATGACAGCAACTACCAAATATAGCGAGCTTATTGTTGACTATGGAGACTGACCCTAATATCCGCACTGCTACCCTATGGGCACGCGGTGTCAAGCGCACAAAAATCCCCCAAACCTTTTAGTCTGAGGGAACGAAAATACACTTCAATATTCATATAAAACCAGCTAAGAATTACTTTTCAGTAGACCTGCCATTTCCACTATTCTTCTTGCCTTTTCTACAACTGGAAGATCTACCATTTTACCTTTAAATTGTAGAACACCTAAGTCATTTACTAATGCATTTTCATAAGCCTCAACAATTTCTAATGCTTTGTCTATATCTTCTCTATTTAGTGTAAAAACTTGGTTTACAAGGCTGATTTGGCTCGGATGAATAACTAACTTCCCTTGAAAACCAAGACTCTTTATGTACCTTGTTTCATATAAAAATCCTTCCGAGTCTTTTATATCAACATATGGTGTGTCAATCGGTGCTCCTATGCCTGCAGCTCTAGAAACAGCAACCAGATGAGAACGTGCATATAGTATTTCTTCTCCGTCTTTCGTAAGTTCTGCATGGATATCCAATGTATAATCAATTGCCCCAAAAGCAAGACGCTCAACCCTTGTACTAGAATTAGCTATTTCGTAAGAATGATATAATCCAAGTGCAGATTCAATTAAAGGAACGATTTTTATCTTCCCGGCTTCAATACCATTTTCCTTTTCTTTCTCTGAAACCATTCGGTCAATCCATTTTATATGATTCGCAGCCTCTGCCTTTGGTAATACAATTCCAGCAAGTCCAGGTGCTACGACTGTATTTAAGTCATCCAAAAAATACGGAGATTCATAACTATTAATACGTATATACTTTAATTTCTCAGGATGATGTTGCAAAGAATCGACCACAAGTTGTCTAGCATTCTCTTTTTCATGATTAGCTACAGCATCTTCTAAATCAAAAATAAATACATCTGGATGGAAACTATCTATTTTGTTTATTTTTCTTTCATCAGATCCAGGCACAAACATCCAAGAACGAGGTGTACTCATTTCTAATCCCCTTTCAACTCTAAAGGATACCTATTTCTTTATTATCATGAATTCCATTCTTCCCAAAACCGAACTCTCTCAAAATAGCCTCAGTATGTTCTCCAACTTTTGGAATCGGATCCATTCTTGCCTCTATATCATCGATTGTTACAGCCGGAAGCAGTGCTATTAATGGACCAACAGGGGATTCTACCTCTCTCCAGCGGTCCCTCGCTTTCAACTGAGAATGATCAATAAAATCTTTAATCGTATTTAGTCGTGCATTGGCAATCTTTGACTCCTCTAAACGCATGATTATTGTATTTGCCTCTACTTTACCGAAGTTACTTACAATTATTTCTTCTAATTGCTTGCTGTTTTCTAACCGCTTTGAGTTATTATTAAACCGATGATCAAAAACTAACTCTTTATTATCTAAAACCTTCTCACAAAAATCCTTCCATTCTCTTTCATTTTGAATGGATAGAAAAACAGAGATTCCGTCACCTGCTTTAAAAGGACCATAAGGATAGATAGTTGCGTGACTTGCGCCGGTCCGTTTTGGTTCTGTTCCACCATAAAGCGCATAATACATCGGATAACCCATCCATTCGGCAAGTGCCTCAAGCATCGACACTTCGATCACACTTCCCTTTCCAGTTCGAAAGCGAGAAATTAATGCAGTTAAAATGCCTGTATACGCATACATCCCTGCTGCAATATCTGCAATGGCTATGCCTGCTTTTGATGGGGTCTCATCTGTTCCAGTAATGGATAAAAGACCTGCTTCACATTGAATCAACAAATCATATGCTTTTTTATCCATATATGGACCGTACGAACCGTATCCAGAAATCCCACAAATAATAAGTTCCGGATATTTTTCCTTTAATACTGACGCACCTAAGCCTAAACGATCCGCCGCACCAGGAGCTAGATTTTGGATAAATACATCTGCTTTTTCCAAAAGTTTATCAATGACCGCTTTTGCTTCATCTTCTTTTAAATTTAGTGTTAAAGACTCCTTTGAACGGTTAAGCCAAACAAAATGGCTGGACATTCCGTTTACTGAAGTGTCATAATTTCGAGCAAAATCACCCGTCTCTGGCCTTTCTATCTTAATCACCCTAGCACCTAAATCAGCTAATTGTCTTGTTGCAAAAGGAGCTGCCACGGCCTGTTCAATTGATACAACTGTTATACCTTCTAATGGCAACATAATATATCCCCCATTTATATTATTTTAGTTAGGGAAAGAGCTCTATGACTCTAATGCTTATGTAATCCATTTGCTCCCTCCCATTTTTTAAAAGCTCCTGTCCAATGGGCGTTCCATTATTACAATGGAACTACACCAATAAGAACTGCAACAATAGTCATCACAATTGTACTGCCCCAAGCCCAGAAGAATGTATGTTTCTGGTGTTCCCCTAAACTTACGCCAGATAATCCAAGTAAAACAAATACAGAAGGATTAAGTGGACTTACTGAAAAACCTGTTGTACCATTTCCAAGTAATGAAGCGAGACCGATATCCATTGGATTAACCCCTAAATTTGCAGCTGATTCACTAAGAATTGGAAGTACCCCATAATAATAAGCATCCGGAGAGAATACTAAACTTAAAGGCATGCTTATGATCGCAATAATAACAGGAAGAAATGATCCAAGTTCATCGGGAATAACTGATACAAAGGAAGTTGCCATAGCACCAATCATCCCTGTACCAGATAAAATTCCTGTAAATATACCAGCAGCAAAAATTGTAGTTACAACCATAACCATGCTTTTTGCATGTGAACCAATTTGTTTTTGTTGTTCTTCCACATTCCGGTGATTTACAACTAGAGCAATTGCAAATGCAATCATAAACAAGATGGATGCAGGAATAATGTCTGCAATTAATGTTCCAATTAATAGGACAGTTAAAATTAGATTAAACCAGAACATGGTTGGTAATCTTGAGGACATTTCTAAAGTTACAGCTATTTCTTTGTTTGCTTCTTTATTCAAATCTATTACACCCAATCGTGCTCTTTCCTTTTTACCTAATATATAAGCAACAAATACAACCCAAACCATCCCAGCTAACATTGGTATAATTAATGGATTAAAAAGATTTGAAGTTTCAGCATCAAGTGTAACCATCGCCCTTGCAAGAGGACCTCCCCACGGAATAATATTCATTACCCCCGCACCTAGGGCAACGACACCCGCAAGGACAACTGGCCTCATTCCAAGGCGTTTATAAACAGGCAGCAGTGCCGTAATCGTAATCATAAATGTAGCTGAACCATCACCATCAAGAGCAACAAATAATGTAATTAGTGCCGTCGCCACTACTATTTTTAGTGGATCACCTTTAGCTATGTGAAGTAATTTGGAAATCAACGGATCAAATAAACCCCTATCAATCATTAATCCAAAATAGAGAATAGAAAAACCAATCATTAATGCTGTTGGTGCTACCTTAATTACACCTTCAAGCATCATATCTCCTAATCCAAATCCATACCCTAAGAAAATACCAAAAATAATTGGAATCAATGTAAAAGCAATTAAAACTGATAAACGGTTAGTCATCACAAAGAATAAAAATAAACCAATCATTAAAAATCCTAAAACAGCCACACCCATTCCCCCTGCGAAAATAATTTCTATTCAGTACCAACCCATTCATTAGTAGAATCAAAAACTAGATCTCATCTAGGTTAGTAAAATTGTAATAATGCTTCTAAGCATATAAGTATCAATCTTCGTAGATGAATACTTGAAAGTGCTTTCATTTATTTGGAGAAGGAATGGAATTAATTAATTCGTGCCGGACCATCTAACGTTGTAATTACATCTTCTTCCCATCGCTTACTTTCTAAAATAAATTATAGAAAGCTTTTCATTCAACTTAATGTGCTTACTCATCTCTTGCTCTGCCTTATTTGAATCTTTTTTTATCCATTAGAAATATACACTCAAAATCACCATTTACCGAGGTATTTAAATATTCAGTCTATTAAAAATATAAAGGTGGTTTTGCTTACTGTCAACGGTTTACCTCAAGCTTTTATATTAGCTTATAGTAAATCCCCCCTCTCACGTCGCTCCAAAATACTTTTTCTTTGTTAATCAGCGTTATAAACAACATGACTATCTCATCTCTATAGGAACATAGACTCGCATTTGTGGTCCGACATATTCAGCAAGCGGGCGAACCAAACGCTTATTTTCATAGCAGTCGTCATATCTATCTCTCCAATCTATTTTTACTTTGAGGTAGGTTTAAATAAAATTAGGGGGAAAGAAGCTTAGCTAAAAAGCCTTAAAACAGCGTCCCTCTCCTCCCCTAATGTTTAACCTTCCTGTCCATCATTAACATCTAAAGTACAGATATTATGAGGTCATTAGTTGTTGGATATGACCTGTAAGTCTTCGCTCTGTCATTTCTTTTACAAGATTCACACAATCTATCAGTTTATCAAAATCTATTCCTGTTTCTATTCCCATTTCATGAAGCATATAGACAAAATCTTCTGTTGAATCATTGCCTGCTGCTCCTGGTGCAAACGGACAGCCCCCTAAGCCCCCTATTGATGTATCAAATGAGGAGACCCCCGCTTGTAATGCGGCTAATGAATTTGCTTTTGAGAAACCATAGGTATCATGAAAATGAGCTGTAATTTTTGCTTTTGTGGTTAGGTCCAATGTTCTACTAAACAGTTGATAGACTTGCAAAGGATGAGCCCGTCCTATCGTATCGCATAGTACGATTTCATCAACACCGAAGTTTTCTAAGCTTTTAACAATCTTTAACGTTTCTATCTCATCTACCATTCCTTCATATGGGCAGCTAAATGCAGTGGAGACATGGAATCTGACAAAAAGATTTGAACTTTTGGCCTCCTCTACTACCAATCCCAATTGATTAAGAGACTCTTCAATAGACATACGTACATTTTTCATGTTAAAGGTTTGACTTGCCCCTACAACTAAAGCAACACTGGTTACCCCCGCATTCCTCGCTAGTTCGAATCCCTTTTTATTTGGGATTAAAGCCATATACTGTATATCTTTTCGTTTATCAATATTTGTATATACAGTATGAGCGTCTGACATCTGTGGAACGTGTTTAGGCGATACAAATGAGGTGGCTTCCATTCTTTTAATACCTGTTTCACTTAAGGCATTAATTAATTTTATTTTCATTTCTGTTGGGATGAATGTCTTTTCATTTTGGATCCCATCCCTTGGCCCTGACTCTATGATTTCGACATATTTAGGTAATCTCATAATTTTCTACCCCCAATAATAATTGAAGTATCTTTTAGCTTTTCAATTTCATAGACTCTTGATCTGATATGATTCCGGAATCTTTCCATTCACTATATTTATCTTCCGAAACTTTTAATTTTCCTTTCAGTACTTCCTCCGTATGTTCCCCTAATTTAGGGCCCGCCCAGTTAATACTTCCTGGAGTCTTACTGAACTTCGGTACAATCCCTGGGACCTTTAATTTCCCTAACCCGTCAACGTCCATATCACAGATCATATTCCGGGCTAGGAAATGTGGATTATTAAACATATCCTCCACACTATAAATCGACCCTGCCGGAATACCGCATTCATCCAAAATACTCAGTGCCTCGTTCAGCTCCCTTTGAATGGTCCACTCTCCTATCACTCCGTCCAGAAATTCTGCATTCTGTACACGGCCATCATTCGAGGCAAATCGTGGATCATCTCGTAAATCCTCTCTCCCAAGCGCTTCCATTAATCTTTTAAAGATGCCATCCCCATTTGCACCGATAACAATGTACTTTTTGTCTTTACACAAATACGTATTAGACGGGGCAATTCCCGGTAAAGTGCTACCCGTTCTTTCACGGATAACTCCAAACTGGTCATATTCTGGAACCGTGCTTTCCATCAAACTATAAATCGCTTCATAGAGGGCCACATCGATATATTGCCCTTCTCCTGTAAGATTCCTGTGATAAACTGCCATTAACGCTCCTATTACCGCATAAAGAGCTGTTACTGAATCTCCAAGGCTGATACCCACCCTTGTAGGGGGGCGGTCTGGATAACCAGTTAAATAACGGATTCCCCCCATCGCTTCACCAATACTTCCAAAGCCCGGCTTATCTCGGTAAGGTCCATCCTGGCCGTACCCTGATACCCGCACCATAATAATTTTGGGATTAACTTTCTTTAAATCTTCATAACCAAGTCCCCATTTTTCCAAAGTACCCGGTTTAAAGTTTTCAATAATAATGTCCACTTCTTTGGCTAGTTCCCGTATGATTTCTTGTGCTTCAGCCTTATTCAAATCTAGAGAAATGCTTTTTTTGTTTCGCGATTGAACATACCACCAAAGTGAGGTTCCTTCATGCAGCAGCCTCCATTTACGAATGGGATCTCCCTTTACAGGCGGTTCTACTTTGATTACCTCAGCACCGAAGTCTGCCATTAGACGTCCTGCAAAGGGACCTGCAATTAAACTACCCATTTCCAAAACCTTGAGTCCTTTTAATGGTCCACTTTTTGGGTTATTCGTTTTTGTTAAATCCTCTAACATTTCTGCTCACCTCATTAGTTTTTTGGAATAAAACGTTTTCATTCTTTGTAAAAAACTCTATTTTTCATTTTTGCAACATCATTTATCGAGTGGTTCGGATATTTCTCATTAGTATCTATATTCTGATAATTAGAATAATACATGCATATAAGTTTACTGTCAACCGTTAACAGTAAACAAAGTTAGCGTATTTTTTATATTTCCTCTAGTAACTTGGACTTATAGCTGAATTCCTGTAAACTAATAGTATAAAAATAAACTTGGAAATCAATTAAGAAAGAAACAAGCGATGGGACATAAACAGCTGGAATTATTTATATCCAGGAGGGGTATTTGAATGAGTGTGATAAAAAAAACCGAACTACTTCATAGTCAGGTTTACAATATCGTTAAAACAATGATTATGATGGGAGAGTACCAACCCGGCGAACGTTTAGTAGAAACCAAGGTTGCGGAAAAACTGGGAGTGAGCAGAGGAACTGTTAGGGAAGCATTCCGAATGTTAATAAAAGATGACTTGCTTGTTCAAAATGAAAGTATGTTATTTGTCTATAACCCAAGTTCTCTAGATATATTAGATGTATTTGAATGTCGAAAAAGCCTCGAGTCTCTTGCAGCAAAACTCGCGGCTAATAATATTAAAAATGAACAATTGGATCAGTTGGAGCATATTATTCAAGAATCCGAAAAAGCTTTAGTATCGAATGACACCGAGGAACTTACTAATTTAAATCAACAATTTCATGATCTTATCGCACTGGCCTCACAAAATAAACAACTTATTCAATTGTTTGAAGTTATAAACGCTAAAGTCCTATATATTCGAAACTGTATTCTAAAGAACCGATTCAAAAATTTTGAGGAGTTTGTCGCTGACCACAAACGTATCTATTTAGCCCTTAAGGAAGGAAATTCAACAAAATCAGAGCAAGAAATGCGTTCACACATCCAAAAAAGTTTGGAACAAGCTAGTACTTCATTAAAATGAGTATCCCCATTGCCAAAAGCAAAGGGGTTTTTAACTATATCCCGCATCACCGATATTAAAACAGCAAAATGGCACCCGCTATAATCGGCGTGAGTACCATTGCACCTTTTAAAACTGGAAGTGGTACAAAATTCGTAAATTTCGCACCAATAAATGAACCGACCATCGTTCCTAACAATACTTGCAGAAGTAGCAGGACATCAAGAAATCCCTCAAGATAATAGCCGACACCGCCAGCTAAAGCAATTGGCAGAATGACTAGCATAGTTGTTCCAACTGATTTCTGAACTGTTAACCCTAATATCGTCAATAATCCAATCTGAATAAAAGGCGCCGAACCGATTCCAAATGTCCCTGACAAAATACCACAGACAATTCCAACAAAAGCCGACCGCACAAAAAGTCGACTTCGTACGAATGATTGATTTCTGTCTTTTTTATTGACAATAAACAAACGAACCACAAGCATAACAGCAGATAATAAAAGCATTCCAGCGGTCAGCCAATGTAACAAATCCACCGGAATCCACACCGCTATCCCAGAACCTATATAAGCAGTGAACGCGCCAAATCCTCCGACAGCTAAACCTGTTTTCACATCTATATTACCCTGCTGATAATGGCTGTAAGCTCCAGCCAAAGTCGTAAACACCATAGCAGCAAGCGAAGTTCCAAGTGCTGTATGAATAGGCACTCCAAACATAACTGTCAAAAGTGCAATAATAAAACCCGATCCCCCAGCTCCAACAAACCCTAATAAAATTCCCAACAAAAGCATGGTAAATGTAATAACCATATATATCCCCCTAAAAAGGCACCATCTATAACATTATAAAACTTTTTATTTAGTGGGACGAATTTTTTAACTAAAAAGTGTAAAAAAAAACCTTCCAAAATGCAATTTATGGAAGGCTTTGTTGTATTTGGTTAGATGTAGTTCCTTTATAGCATTAGATCGTGGTCCAACCACCATCTACTTTTATCATCTCACCCTCCTTGGGCTTTTCTCCATAAAGAGGATCAAAGTGTCTATGAAACGTATACCAATTTACGTCTTGTTGTGTGTCAAAAAATGAACTGCCATACATATCAACTTTCACTTTTTTATCGTTCACTTCTAAATGATCAAAATTAAGATTGTCTATCCGCTTCTCTGGCTGTTCAATATTAATACCATATTGCAGAACCGTCGATGTTGGAGCCATGATTAGTTTTTCAAATCGGACCGGGATTCCCTCGACTTCTGTTTCTGCATTCAAGGCATATTCGACGGAAGGCTGTTTGGTTACAGGGATTTCGAAGTTCCACTCCCCTGTTTCATATTCTACCATTCTCGTAAGCTATAAAACCATTCTAGTCAGAGGAATCACGAATCAATTTCAGAAGCTTTGTGATTTTTAATTTGATTGTCCCTTCATCCGATGTGAGTGGAAGCAGACTAATCTTTCCGTGATACACGTTCTTTTCCGCCTTATTAATGTCAGATTCAAGGTCAGGAGGATAGTAGCGTAAAAAACCTTCAGGTTTCATGATTTCATCTTGATTCTCCACAAAAGCCCCTTCAAAATTTTGCATCATATTTTGATTGTCTTCTTCTGTATCTTCTATCTCATAAAAAACAAGTGTCTGAACAACATCTGCAATCGCACCCTTAATCTTGATTTTCACCCCATCGCTTTCAGCTTCTAGATTCAGCCTTTCACCTAAATCCTGTTGAAGAAAGGCACGCAATTCCTGATCTTTTTCTGTCCATAAATAGTAAAGGTTGGAAAACGCCCCGGTAAAAAAATCAATTCCTATTAATAAGGTAAATACACCTGTAAAAACAAGCCCTTTTCTTATACGTTTCTTGTTCTTATGTTGTATGTGCTTTTCCTTTTCTTCCAGTCTATCTTTGATGTTTCCATGAAGCCTAATGGTACATGCAAATCCTCCATCATATCAGTAAGATTTAACATGGCTAACATCACATCTTGAAAGGTTGCCAAATCCTCCTGTCAGTCTTGACAATGATAAATATGTTTCTCTAAATCAATCTTTTTCGGCCGATCTAGGGTTCTTTCTAAGTAATCGATATAATCCTAATGATACTCCTTACAACCATTAAAGGTTGCCCCGTACCCCATTCCTTTTCTAAGTGAATGGATTCCGGAAAACAAAAGCTCTTTCAACTTTTCCACTGAAACTTTGAGAAGCTGAGCCGCTTCCCCCTTTGAGATTCCTTTTATATAGGTAAGGACCACCGCTTCTTTCTCGTATCCACTCAAATAATCAAGTGCTTTAAATAAATCCGGACGGTGTTCACTTTCCACTCTAGCTAGTAAACTCCTATCTTCAGAAAGTTCCCGGCAGATATGTATGAAAATAGATGTAACCCACGTATCGAATGATGTCTCTCTTTTAAATCGAGACAACTCTTTGTGGACTTTTAGAATGGCCTGGTAAAAAAGCTCTTCCATTTCCTGCTGATTACTGAGATAGGCCAAGCCAAGTGCATAGAACGATTGTTTATGCTGATCAAACCAATCGACGATGGATTCCATGCCTTTTTCTCTTATCGTAGAGATTGGAATGGGATCATTTTTTGCTGGAATCATGAATTCGCTCCTCTCCTGCCACTTCTTGTATAAACCACCCACCATTTTCCTTTATTTTTATTACATTTGAAATGGAAAGAATTTTCGTTGAATTCCAACTGTAGTTATTTTAAATGGTCTTAAACAAACGAAGATATTATACTTAAGAAAAGAACCAAGGGAGCGATGATGAATGAATGTTGAATTGGATATTGAATCAATACAGTGGATAAAGTCAAAGGGCAATCAATTGACCGTAAAAACGCTCGAGGTAAAGGCTTGCTGTGCTCCAGGTGTCCAGGAGTTAGTTGCAGTACCAGGAAAACCCAAAACATTAAGCCAATATAATGAGGTTATAGTCGACAATATATCAATCTATGTACAAAAAAGTATTAGAGGCAAGGAAAAACTTATACTTAAATTATCAGGTTTCAGTTTCTTAAAATCTATTTCCGCAAAGCTTCAATGAGGATTCTCCTATAAAAAAAACAGCACCCATTCATCAAGTAGAATGGGTGCTTGTTATTTATGCTACTTCTCTTTTCGATTGTTCTACTAATACATGTTGCGGAATCTTCCAAAGATTACTCCATTTGTTTATTGAAGTAACCAAAATGATTAAACCAAGGATGAGCATTGTAATGGATAGAATACCGTTCAATACACTGAATCCAGGATTATCTGCATTTAAATAGACGTTCTTAACCATCCAGTAACCTGCAACATTTACGGTTACAAATAGGTAAGCTAGAGGGATTAGACATGTCAACATGTACCAGCGCTTGTCAGCAATCTTGAGGATTACTGTTGCTCCGACGATGAGTCCGATAGATGCCATTAATTGGTTCGATACACCAAATAGCGCCCAGACAGAACTGATGTCCCCTGAGAAAAGAAGATATCCCCAGACGAAGCAGGCTAATGCACTGGCAAATATATTTGCACCGATTGAATCTGTTCGTTTTAAAGGTTTAATAAAGTCTCCAAAGAAATCTTGAATAAGATAACGAGCAACCCTCGTTCCTGAATCAATCGCAGTTAAGATAAAGACCGCCTCAAATAGAATGACAAATTGATAGAAATAAGAGGCTAACTTCGCGAAAAATGGAACTGCTGTGAAGATGTACGTCATCCCTACGGCAAGGGTAACGGCTCCCCCCGTTCTTCCTTCAAGGTCCATTCCCACTTTTTCCTCGAGTTCGTTAAGTTCAACTGTTTCCATTCCAAGTGTTGCGAATTTCTCTGGTGTTGAATTGATTGCAAAATAATCTCCTGGCTGCAGCGAGATGGCAGCAATTAAAGCCATAATTGCAACTAAACATTCTACAAGCATTGCTCCAAAAGCAACACCTTTAATGTCGCCCCAGCGGCTGATCATCTTAGGTGTCGTACCAGACCCAACGAATGCGTGGAATCCTGAAATTGCTCCACAGGCAATTGTAATCGAGATAAATGGCCAAACTGGACCAGCAATAACAGGACCACCGCCATTAATAAATTCTGTAAATGCAGGAAATTGAACTTCTGGGTTTACAATGAATACCCCAATGATTAAAGCTGCGAAAACCCCGATCTTCATAAATGTACTTAAATAATCACGTGGTGCAAGCAATAACCAGACTGGTAATGCTGCTGCGAAAAATGCATAGATTGGTAAAATAAGTGCAAGCGTGCTTTTTTCAAGTGTTAACAAATCACCTAACCATGTACCTTGAATATTCGGTCCCCAAAGGATTGCTGCCATGATTAGAATGAAACCGACAGTTGTAGCTAGTTTTAAATTGCCTGTCTTTTTATGATACAATCCAACACCCATTGCAATCGGAATGGTGATCCCTACTGCAAACGTTCCCCATGGATTTCTTTCAAGTGCGCCCAATACAACCATTGAAAGACCTGCCATTGTAATAGTGATAATGAATAACATCGCTAAGCCTGTACAAAATCCTGCGACAGGACCGAGTTCTTCCTTTGCAACTTCTGATAAAGATTTTCCTTCTCTTCGCATTGATGCAAAAAGAACAACCATATCGTGGACAGCTCCACCAATGACTGCACCAATTAACAGCCAAAGCAATCCTGGTAAATAACCAAATTGTGCTGCCAAGATTGGACCAACCAACGGGCCGGCTGCAGCAATCGCAGCAAAATGGTGACCAAATACCACCCATTTATTTGTAGGTACATAATCTTGTCCATCTTCTAATTTCTGAGCAGGTGTCGGCTTTGACTCATTAAGCTTCAAAACCTTCGCTGCCATAAATGTACCATATAAACGATAAACGATTAAGAGGATACATATTGATCCAACTACAATTGTAATCGCATTCATTATTTACTCCCCCTCCATTTCTTCTAATCTACTATTATTATCTTACAAAATGAAAACGCTATTATCCCACTTTCAAGATAACTTGCATAAATGGAGAGGTGAATTGCAAAAAACGACAGATGAAATACAATAATGGACATATGAAATAATTTAAAACCCTAAATTTTGCTTTAATTCTTTTATATAGGTCCGGCTGACTGGAACTTTTGAGCCGTTCTCCATGATTAAATTATAGGTAGAGTTAAACCAAGGCTCTATTTCTACGATATGATCGATGTTTACAATGAAACTGCGGTGGACACGAAAAAATTTAGGTAACTTCTTCTCTAATACAACGAGCGCCTCACTAACTTTATACTTTTGGTACATTGTTTCAATCGTACACTTACCATCGCTGGATTCTAAATATACAATGTCAGCATTGGTTAATAAAATAATTCTATCATCGACAGGGACAGCAATTTTTTCATTTTGGTTGTTTTTCACAGGGGAATAAATCGGGAGATCCTGATCCCCAATTTTTTTCATCCTTTTGATTTTTTCCAATGTTTTTCCGATTCGTTCTTCATCGAAGGGTTTTAATATATAATCCACCGCATTTAATTCAAAGGCCTGATACGCAAACTCATCGTAAGCTGTCGCAAAAACAATCGCTGGAGCCGGGTTAAGGTTTTCTAATTGCTTTGCTAACTCCAATCCGCTATCTTCATCCAGTTCAATATCTAAAAAGACAAGATCTGGTTTTAGTTCAAAAATATCTGCTGTGGCTTCCTCGATACAATCACTTTCACCTATGACCCCCACCTGCTTGCTGCGAATCAGTAAGTATTTTAATTCATCTCTTGCTAATGGTTCATCATCCACTATGTAAGCTTTCAGCATTTTGATCAAAAACTCCTTTATAGTCGAGCGGAATGGAAATCGTTACTGTTGTTCCATGGTCCACTTGACTTTTTATCGTTAAACAGGCTTTGCCATTATAAATTCCTTTAAGACGTTCATTTATATTAAAAATAGCTGTGCCATTTCCTTTTTTAGAATTTACAATTTGCTTACCAAGCACTTCTATCCTCTCATCAGGAATGCCTTTTCCATTATCTGCAACAATAATTTGCAATTGATTATTTTCGGAGAAAATTCGAATGGTAATTATCCCTTCAGATTTACTTCGGGGAAAGCCATAATGAATCGCATTTTCTACTATTGGCTGCAGGGTAAACGGCGGAATCATTATCTTTTCGAGACCTGGTTCAATTTGAAAATCGATGAAGTACTTATTTGGAAAACGGGTCTGTTCCAATGATAGATAAGCCCTGACATTCGTCAATTCCTTCTCCAGCGGGAGGAGCATCTGCCTGGCACCTTGGAGATTTCCGCGAAAAAATGAACTGAGCTCCAACAGTAATTTACGAGCTTTATCCGCATCTGTACGGCAAAGTGCTGAGATGGTATTGATACTATTAAATAAAAAGTGCGGATGGATTTGTGCCTGTAAGGCTTTAATTTCCGCATCTTTCAATAGCTTCGTCTGTCTTTCTGCTTCTGCAAGCTCCAACTGTGTAGAAAATAGGTTTGCAAGTCCCTCCGCTAGCTCCTGCTGCACCCTATCTAATTTTTCAGGCTTAGTATAGTACATTTTTAATGTACCGACGATTTTATTTTTAACCTTTAGCGGCAGCACAATAGCCGCTTCTAAAGGACAATTATTATGAATACAGAGAATTTCTTTCTTCGATCTTGCAACTGAAATCCTGCCGTATTCTAGCACTTTTTTTGTCAAACCAGTCTCCGGTTTTAACTTAGGAATATGGTGATCTGAAGCAGCGCCGACATGAGATAGAACTTGATGGTCATCTGTAATTGAAACCGCATCAGCAGCGGTTAATTTCAGCATAATTTCCGCTATTTCCCTGCACGAATGGAAATTTAAGCCTTGTCGAAAATATGGCAGAGTTTGATCGGCAATAAAAAAAGCCTGGTTGGTTTGATTTGCACGGGTAACCTCTTTATCACGTTTAATTGCGCTTATAATGAACATAAACAGCAATGTACCCAATCCATTGCCGAATATCATCGGGAAGCTAATGAACTGTACAAGACTCCATGCTTGTTCAAACGGTTTAGCAAATACAAGGATGAGTAACATCTGTACTGATTCCATTATCATGCCTATCATTACAGCAAATCTAGCAGTAATTTTTTTCCCCGATTGCATTCTTTTTTTTCCAAAGTGACCTGCGATAATTCCAGCTAAGATAGTAGAAATTCCGCATGCAAATGCGGTGAAGCCGCCAAGCGTGTAACGATGGACTCCAGCAACCAATCCCGCACCAACACCAACGATCGGGCCTCCAAGCACTCCTCCAATGACCACTCCCATTACTCTTGTATTTGCCAGCGCGCTCTCTTGTTCTAATTCCGAAAGCCACTCTGCTCTATCAATGGAATTATGATGAACTTCAATCCCTGTATAATTACTAATGATCCCAAAGGCACCAAAAAGTAAAATAAGCAGGATTCTCTCATTTGTCTTGTGCTCAGTTTGAATAATATGACGAAATGGCTTCATTTGCGATAGCAAAAAAGCAACAATGACAATGATTCCGACCTTTTCAAGCATTATTGCTGCTAAATTTAACATTTCCATCCATCCTTTATTTTCTACACATTTATTAGGTTACAGGCAGAACATCGTCCATCCACCTTTTTATTAGATCTCTTTGAGCTAGAAATGACAATCGGTTTTATTTTAACATAATTTTAGAAATACTCTATCAACCTATTATTATTATCGAGTAGAAGGCGATCCGCAAAATTTTATTTCTATTAAACGTTTGATAACGCTTTTAAGGAAAATAAAAAAACCTAAGTCCATATCTATAAAGGACTTAGGTGGTATCTACCCCATTAAAAATCATTTTTATAGCACTCTATTTAATCGTTTCCTTTACCGCTTCGATTACTTCATCCGTTGTTTTCATTTGTAGGGCTTTTTCTGCAAGGTTCTTCATTTCTGCTTTGGAAAGACGCAGGATTTGGGAACGTGCCTTTAAGATAGATGATGCACTCATAGAGAACTCATCAAGCCCCAACCCTAAGAGAAGTGGAATCGCTGTTTCGTCTCCTGCCATTTCACCGCACATACCTGCCCATTTACCTTCAGCATGCGCCGCATCAATCACCATTTTCACCAATCTTAAAATAGATGGACTGTATGGCTGATATAAATAAGAAACACGCTCGTTCATACGGTCTGCAGCCATTGTATATTGGATTAAATCATTTGTACCAATGCTGAAGAAATCCACTTCTTTCGCAAACTGATCCGCTAAAACAGCAGTAGAAGGAATTTCCACCATGATCCCCAGCTCGATCTTTTCTGCAACCTGTTGACCTTCAGATAAAAGCTTTTGTTTTTCATCTTCAAGTAGTGCTTTTGCTGAACGGAACTCATCCAGTGTAGCAATCATCGGAAACATAATTTTTAAATTTCCATAAATACTTGCCCGCAGCAAGGCTCGAAGCTGGACTCGGAACATATCCTGCATTTCTAAGCATAATCGAATCGCCCTAAATCCAAGGAACGGATTCATTTCTTTCGGCAGTTCTAAATACGGAAGCTCTTTATCTCCGCCGATATCAAGTGTGCGAATCACGACAGGCTTTCCTTCCATACCCTCTAATACCGTTTTAAAAGCAGCAAATTGCTCCTCTTCTGTTGGAAGCTGGGTGCGCCCCATATATAAAAATTCAGTTCGATATAAGCCGACGCCTTCGCCTCCATTTTCGAGCACTCCCTTGAGATCCTCCGGATTACCAATATTGGCAGCGAGTTCTACATGCTCGCCATCTTTTGTTATAGTCGGCTCATTAACCAGCTTAGCCCACTCGGCCTTTTGCGCCTCGTATGCGGCCTTTTTCATGTTGTATTCCTTGATAACCTCTTCCGTTGGATTGACAATTACCACTCCACTAAGACCATCAAGGATAATAATATCGCCATTATTAATGTCTGCCATGACTGTTTTTGTTCCAACAACTGCTGGAATTTCCATGGATCGAGCCATAATCGCTGAATGAGAAGTGCGGCCGCCAATATCTGTTGTAAAGCCTTTAACAAACTGACGATTTAATTGAGCAGTATCAGAAGGTGTTAAATCCTCTGCAATAATAATAACCTCTTCAGAAATCAAGCTTGGGTTAGGGATGGTCACCCCTAAAAGATGAGATAATATTCGCTTGGCCACATCGCGAATGTCGGCAGCTCGTTCTCTCATATATTCGTTATCTAATGCTTCAAACATTGATACGAACATATCCACTACCTCTTGTAATGCAAACTCTGCATTGAGGCTCTGTGTTTGTATTTTATCTTTAATTTGACTAATGAGTTCAGGATCATTTAGGACCAGCAAATGTGCTTCGAATATTTCAGCCTTATCCTCGCCAATTGTCTGGGAGGCATGCTCTTTAATTTTCTCAAGCTCTTCCTTAGAAGACTCAAGCGCCTGTTCAAGGCGTTTCACTTCTTGATCAAAATTTGCGATCACCTTTTTTTCTACCTTTAACTCTGGATTTTCTAAGCGGAAAGCCTTTGCGATGGCAATCCCGCTGGATGCAGCAATCCCTGAAATTTCTTTTGTTAACACTTCATTCGTACTCATTCTGCAAGACCTGAAGTTTTTAGAGTATTTTCTAATACACTTAGGGCATTTTCTTCATCTGAGCCCTCAGCAGATATTTTGATTACTGCACCTTTTGGAATCCCTAATGACATAACACCCATAATAGATTTTAAGTTTACTGATTTGTTGTTGTATTCTAACAGAATCTCAGCCTCAAATTTGCTTGCTGCTGATACTAGAAGTGTTGCTGGACGTGCATGAATACCTGTTTCATCTATAATTGTGAATGTTTTAGTTACCATAATTATTCTATCTCCTTTAGTTTTAATTTATAAGCTCTGTTTTAACAGAATGTTGATTTCACAGGTTTGAAAAATAGGCGGATAAATTCCGGCTATTTTGGGAAATACCCATATTTCCTTAAAAATAAGGGGAGTTTTTCCGCTTATATGATTCAAATCTTTGGATTTTGTCTTATTTAGAGCAGTTAAGCGGAATATCTCCGCTTATAACTGCTTCTTAAGCTTCATCTATACACATTAGCCGGAAATTCTCCGCCTATCACTTCTCATACCTGCACGAAAATAAACATTTAGTAATAACAGAGCCAAATTATGAAATATTTTTACTATAGCCTGCTTCCCAGGAACGACACTTCAGTCAATTTTGAGGGTTTGGCTAAAGAATGTATTAATTTCTTCAATCGACTCTAATTCTTTTAAAATTCCAAGGCTGTTTTCTTCATTGAGCAGTTCTGTCAAATGCGAAAGCGCCTTTAGATGGGTTGTATTATCCGTCGCTGCAATACAAAACAGCAATCGAACCGGAAAATCCTTGTTGTTTAAGAAGTAAACCGGTTGTTTAAGCTTTAAAAAGCTTATTCCTATCCGATTAACACCCTTTTCCGGACGGGCATGCGGGATTGCGACTTCCGGACCAATGACGACATATGGACCTAATGTCTCAATATTTTCAATCATCGCCTCTATATATGATGCTTCTATACTTCCGTTTATCAAAAGGGGATTTGCTGCTTGTTTTACAGCTTCTTTCCAATCAGAAGCTTCCTCCATTACCTGAATGGTTTCTGCTTGTAATAAATCTTCTAATAACGGTTGTTTTTCCTTATAAGCATTTTCTTTTTTATAAAATGTTAACTTGCCTATTTCCTTTTTTAATCCCTCTTCATCGTAAATAGCAGCAAACTTTCCAATGATTTGAATCAGTTCTTTCACAGAAACATCGTGATAGTGAGTACCAAACAGCAGTTGATATACTTCGTTGACTAAATTATGCTTTTCGTTTGGAGTCATAATTGGCTTTACGTAAAAACAAGGAAGTTTTGTCTCCAGCCTTACGGTCGAAAATATTAAATCATAATCGTCAAATGTACCCTCTTTAAATTCTCGTAATGATAATGTTTTTTCAACCAAAATCTCTGAGAAAAGTGATTCCAGCTGGTGTTTCACCATTAAGGAAGAACTTATGCCGCTTGGACAAACGACGATTGCTTTCTTCTTTTCCGGCATCTCCTGCTTTGGTCTTTCTAACAATGCCCCAAAGTGGATCGTAACAAAACCTATTTCCTCCTCCGGAATGGTGATATTCAACAATGTTCCAATCGGCTGCAGGATTTCCTTCACAATCATGTATAGATCTTTATGTTCACTCTTAATTTGATCTAAAAGTGGATTTTCGACAGGAATCCGATACTTCATACGAAAATAGGCCGGTTTAAAATGCTGGTACAATGTATGAACAGCTTCATCTCTTTTTTCAAAAACAATGCAGGCCTTTGTCTCAAAATCAAAGACTAGCTGCTGGCAAAGTTTAATTAATAAATCCTGTTTACTGTTTGCAGCAGAACTTTTTTCAAAAGATAAACCAAGAAATTGTATCGTTAAGTAACATAACTCCGATTCCTCATTCTCTAGTTGGAGAAGCTGACTTAACATAATTGCTGCCTTATGCATCGGATCTTTTTTAAATAGAGCCATTTCATCTGAGTGAAATTGGACGAACTTTTTTTTCTGCTGCCTGTAATAATAAAAAACTAAAAAATTGGCTAATTGATTTAAACGTTCTTCAACAAAATTAAGGGAAAACTGCTTTTCAATTTGTTTAAGAATGGTTAAGGTTCCTCGATAATCAATTTTTCCAGCTTCTTCTTTTAAAAGATACTCCAACAGTTTTTCAAAGTAAGGGACCTGAATCAGACGGGATATGTAATGCATAATAAGAGCTCTTTTATCGAACTCGGTTCCAGTCAGATGGTAGCCATACTTTCGTGAATACTTAATTTCCACCAAGAAAGGGCGATTCATCTTATTTGCCTTTTTTATATCAGAAATAACGGTGTTTTTACTTACTTGTAAAAGCTGGGTTAGATGAAAGGACGAAATGGTATCATTCCGCATAAACAAGTATAGGCAGATGACTGCAAAGCGTTCTTCTTCGGAAAAAACAAAATCGCGTTCATGGCGATTGAACTCCTCATTGCCGAAATACTCCACAACAGCGTCAGGTATTACTATAGAATGGCTCCCTTTAAATTGGATGGCGGGGAGTTCTCTCTCCTTTAACCATTGATTTACTTTATCCAAGTCATAGGATATTTGACGTTTGGTTAAATGAGTGACCTCCATAATCTGATTCATGCTGGTACTCTTCACTTTTAAAAGATACTCCAATAAAAGCGAGGGACGTTTATCAATCATCATTGGCTTGTCCTCCTGTTACTATCATAATATCAACCGCTTTCATTTTGTTCACCAATTGGGAACAAATGATGTACGGATAAACTTACAAAATTGCGCTGAACTTTAAATAAGACAAGTCCTTATAATATAGGTAATTATAAAATTATATCAACTGTGTCTTAAAACAGAAATAAGGTGCCTGCCTCCCAGCCAAAGTAATCCAGGAGATAGGCACCTTATCTATTTCAAATTATTTATTGCTCAAATATTCATTTAAGAATTCTTTCGCTTTTTCACTGTCTGCAACTACTTCTAAACCAGTGTTAACTAAAGGACTTACAGTTGAAACAGCCTTCATTTTGTTTCCTTGGTAGAAGCTAATAAATTCTTCTTGGTTAACAGAGTAAAGAATGGATTTACGTAATGCCGCGCTGTCAGAAACTTCGCGTCCATTCATGTTGAATGAAAGGTATGAAACCCCATTACTCTTGTTTTGTTGAAGCTTTAACTTTTCATCCCCGTTTACAAGATCATATTTGGTTTCAGGCACACCATTAAAGATATGAATTTCGCCGTTACGTAATGCAGATAAAGCACTGTCTGCATCTTGGATAAATTTCACAACAACTTCAGAAACTTTTGCTTCATTTTCAGTACCCGGCATGTAAGCAGGATTTTTCACAAAATGAGCTTCATAATCATTTTTGTAAGTTAAGATATATGGACCGCTTGCATAAAGGTGGTTGTTGTAGCTTGCACCTTCTGTAATGGTTCTTTGGTCACCATATGGAATATCTTTGTTAACATCAAAGCTTGCTACATCATAGGTATTGATGCTTTCCACTTGTTTTTGTGAAACAATACCAGCAGATTGGTGAGCTAGATAGTTCAATACTTGCGGGAATGGGTTCACAGTTGTTATTTTTACAACCTGGTACGCACCAGAATCATTATTTGCTTTTGTTTTATCTGTAACTAATTGATTAATTTCTCCATCGATACCTTTTTCTAATGCTTCACGGATGGTTTTACCATCTGCTGTTTTTCCATCAAGCTCACTTAAATCATTAACGATGGAGATGGATTCCATGTTTTCATGAAGACTGTAAGTACGATGATCCGGAACAGATTTTTGATCCTTCGCACGGTTTAGAGAAAAGACAACATCTTCTGCACCAACACGTTCACCAGTATCAACTGCTTTTTTGTCGCTAACAGCGGCAAAATGAATATCATCGCGTAGTAAGAAGTAGTAGTCTTTGCTTCCTTCAGCGATAACGTGATTTAAAGAAAGTGATCCATCAGATACTACCTTGTCATCGTCAGTTAGGTTTACTAAACGAACATACATGTTTGTGTTTAACGTGTTGATTGAACCATCATTCCCTTTTATCGGGTCTAAAGATGTTAAAGAACTAATGGACTGATGAACAATCAACGGCTGGGCAGCACGTTTGGATTGATCCACGAAATCGAATTTTTCCCAAACTTGCGCTCTTGATTTTGGAAGACGGACAGTGGATTCGTCCACTACTTGGTTGTTAACCGCTTGCGCTTTATACGAAGTGAAAAGCGGTACGATGTATGCATTGTCTAAAACCACGTGCTGTTCTAATTCTTTGTATGTTTTCTGGTATTCTTTAGGTAATTGTGTAGCAGCCTTTTCTACTAATTCATCAACCTTTTTATCAGCAAATAAGCTATTGTCACCATCAGAAGTAAATAACGAACGAACGGCATAATCAGGGTTACCTGTTACGGTTGTCCAGCTATTCACTGCTAAATCGTAGTTACCAGCATCTTTTTGAGCTGTAAAGCTGCCGTAATCGGGTTGGATATTTAGTTTGACCTCAAATCCATTTTTAGTTAGTTGGTCCCGCAAAATGTTCATACTATCTTCGGTTGTAGACATTCCTAAAATTTCAATCGTTGGCGCTTTACCTTTTGGAGCAGATTTAGCGTCTTCTTTTACATCTGATTCAGTTTTAACACAGCCTGAAACAAACAAAATCAATGCTGCTAGTAGAAACCATAATTTCTTCATTTACATTCAACCTCCGTTTTATATTTTTTTAAGTGATCTATTGAAAGAAACAAATCTATGAATCTAACTTCGGATCCAATGCATCCCGTAAGCCATCCCCCAGAAAGTTAAAGGAAAGTACCAAAAGAATAATGGCTATACCAGGGAAAATGGCCAAATATGGATTGGTTTCAAGGTACATACTGCCGATTTTTAATATGTTTCCCCATTCCGGAATATGCGGTTCCACACCCAAGCCTAAGAAAC
Source organism: Neobacillus vireti (assembly GCF_036962345.1). Lineage (GTDB taxonomy): Bacteria > Bacillota > Bacilli > Bacillales > Cytobacillaceae > Neobacillus > Neobacillus vireti_A. Next base: position 107,468 of record NZ_JBALNB010000004.1, on the reverse strand, counting down.
TTAAGGAGCTTGTAGCAATAATGGCACCGCCGATGGTTAGCGAAGCTTTAACAATCATCGGGGCCAAAGCATTCGGTACAATCTGTTTAAAAATAATTTTCCATTCGTTTTCTCCTAATGCTTTGGCTGCCTCAACAAATTCTAAATTGGAAACCATCAAGACATTCGCCCGCATGGTCCTCGCATAGGTAGGGATGGAGCCAACGCTTAACGCAATGATTAAGTTAAACGTACTTGAACCAAAAGCAGCAATGATTGCAATCGCCAGCAAAATGCCTGGCACGGCATACAACACATCAAGTAGACGCATGATGATGTTATCAATCGATTTTTGATAGTACCCCGAAATGGCTCCTAAAAACCCGCCAATTACAAGTGGGATAATGGTCGTCAATAAGCCAACAATCAAGGATATCCGTGCACCAAAAATGATTCGAGAAAAGACATCTCTGCCGAAATTATCGGTACCAAAGGGATGAGCCAAGCTTGGATCTAATAGTAATGCATTATAGTCGTTTTCTGTAGCAAAGGAACTCACAAAGGTTCCGTAGCTTGATATCGAAAGAGCAAACATTAAAAATACGAATAAAAATCCGAGCATAGCCGTAAAATTTTTCGTCATACTCATCCAAAATTTATTCCACTTATCAATAGTGGAAGCATCACTTCTTATTGATTTCATCACCAAGCTATACCCTATGATCAAACCAAAGAAGTTCCCGGTTAAACCAATCAGAAATAAAACAACTCCCAGCCATTTCAATAATGGCTTCTCGCCCCGTTCTACATCTGTTTTCGCAAGGATGATTATTGAAATTAATTCAATGACCATCGACAAGATTAGAAGTACCATTGCGGGCATGAATAGATTTGACACATATGGCTTAAATAAATTAAACACCGAAAGGAAAAACACTAGAAATTGCGTCAAAAACATATAGCAGACAAGGGCATACTCAATCGAATTCTTCTTTATTAACATTCGAAAGGCAAATGCTGAGGTAAAAACATTACCGGCAAATAAACTTAGCAGTTGAACTGCACTCAAAAGTCTTGTGCGCTTCTGAATTGCCCCAAAGGTTAATAAATCTTTTTTTAGAAGGATGGCAATGGACCCTTGTAAGATGGATGTAAGGAAGTAAGCAGCCGTTACAATCCCCCAGCCTGTACTCCAGGTCCCTTGTGCAAAATCATAAGCATTAAAGAAAAAGATCAACGTTAATGCGAATGAAAGACACACGGAAAAATTTGCATGCTTATATTCTTGTGATTGTTTTAGGGCAAACTCCTGTTGCGTTGTCATTTCATTCACCTCTTAAGAACTTTTCATCTGAGAACGAATTCTCGGATTCAATAATGCGTAGATAATATCAACCACAAGGTTTACAAGAGAAATGGTTATCGCGATATAGACAACGCCGCCTAAAATCGATGGAATGTCTGGAACAAATTGTTTATCAACAATATAGCTTCCAAGACCGCTTATATTAAAGACCTTCTCCGTAACAGCTGCCCCGCCGAGCATGCCGCCAAACTGTAAGCCAATTACAGTAATAATCGGGATCATTGCATTCCTTAAGGCATGCTGAATTAGAATTTTTCTAGGTTTAAGCCCCTTCGCCTTCGCTGTCACGATGTAATCTTCATTAATTACTTCCAGAATGGATGAACGTGTCATCCGGGCAATGGATGCTGTCAATCCTGTTCCTAGAACAATAACCGGCATAATGATGGATAGCCAATCATCCGGTGAATAGGTTGCCGGTAACAAATGCCATTTTATCGAGAAGTTCAGAATGAAAACTAATCCCTGCCAGAAATTCGGAATGGACAAACCGATTAAAGCGATAAACATAAAACTGTAGTCCCAGAAGCTATTCCGTTTCGCAGCGGAGATAATTCCAATTGGAATCGCTAACACGATGGCCATTAATAAGGAAAATACAGCGATTATTAATGTAATCGGAAATTTATTTGCGATGCTTGCCGCAATGTTTTCATTCCCTGTGTAGGAAAATCCTAAATCAAAAGTAACAATTCCTTTTATCGCGTCCACAAGCTGCACCAAATACGGTTGATCTAATCCGTATTGACGATTAAATTCTTCTCGCTGTTCCAACGTAGCGGCCTCACCTAATATGTTGGCTGCCGGGTCCGATGGTGAAAAATATAAAATAGTAAAGACGAAGATTGCTACCGATATGATGACGAATACCGTCAACACCAGCCGTTCGAAAATATATCGAAGAATTTGTCTGGAATAAATCCATAAGAACAAATACATCAGGATACCAGGTATAAAACTAACCCTGACAAAGGTTAATTTGTTTAAACATTCTCCAAAAAATTGCAGATAGTTGACTTCTTTGATATTTCTCTCTGACAAACTAGCTTTAGCCATTTCTTCAGCTTGTTCATCTGCTAGTTTTCTTGCTTCATTGCGCATCTCTTGTTCATCTATCGGTCTATTAAAATAATGCATTTTACTCTTATATTGATCTTCATAACGCCTTATCCAATGACCGTATGTAGGAGACTGCCGAACATCTTCCTTCTCTTTTTGGAGTAAATGCTTATAGGATGAATTTTTATATTTAAATTGATAAAAGAGCCAAGTTAACAAATGAACAGGAAGTCCAAGTATAATAAATAAATACTTTAATAAAGGCTGTGTAATAATTCCACGATAATGTTTTCCAAAACGAAATCCTGTTTGTTCATTTGTTACATCCTTTTCCGAAAGCAAATACTCACCCCCTTAGGAAATTTTTATTGTTGATAATTCCGAGCAGTTTAGTGTATATTAAAACCTGTAACAGTAATAAAGTATAGTTATAAAATAACTAGATGTCAACTCAAAAAATATCGATATACTAATACTAGAAATAGAGGCTATTTAATATGGAAAAATTATTAACAGTCAACAATTTGCATATCTCTTTCCTTTCTAATAATGAAGTGTTTGAGGCTGTCAGGGGAGTTACGTTTGATGTCCGAAAAGGGGAAACACTCGGTATCGTGGGAGAATCCGGTTCTGGGAAAAGTGTCACTGCAAGGTCAATTATGCAGCTTCTTCCTTCTCCTCCGGCATTAATGACAGAAGGCTCAATTGATTTTGACGGCAAACCGGTCTCTACATTTACTGATAGTGAAATGGAAAAGATCCGCGGAAAAGAAATTAGCATGATTTTTCAAGATCCAATGTCGTCATTAAACCCTACAATTAAAGTGGGGAAGCAAATCGATGAAGTCTTAATCAAACATCAAGGGCTTTCCGCAAAAGGTGCTAGACAAGAGTCTATTGAAATGCTAAAGCTAGTCGGCATAAAAAATCCGGAAGAACGCTACGATCAATACCCGCATGAGTTTTCCGGAGGTATGAGGCAGCGGGCAATGATTGCCATGGCTCTCGCTTGCCGGCCAAAGCTATTGATCGCCGATGAGCCGACCACCGCCCTCGATGTAACGATTCAGGCGCAGATTTTACGTTTAATGAAAAAAATGCAAAAGTCATTCGGTACATCCATCATCTTAATTACCCATGATTTAGGGGTCGTTGCCGGGATGTGTGACCGGGTTGTTGTCATGAAAAAAGGCGAAATCGTCGAAAGTAATACAACGGAGCAGATTTTCTCCTCCCCGAAGCATCCTTATACAAAAAAACTTTTGAACGCCCTGCCTCGGTTAGATGCAAAGAAACATCCAAAGGGAGCTATTGATCTGCCGGAAGATATCAATCCAGACACTCCGTTAATTGAGGTACGGAAATTAAAGCAAGTTTATCCACTTGGTGGTGGAAGAACGTTAAAAGCGGTAGACAGTATTAGTTTTTCTATACAGCCTGGTGAAACGCTGGGGCTTGTTGGTGAATCCGGCTCTGGTAAGTCTACAACCGGAAGACTGTTATTGCGTTTGCAAGACGCAACTGAAGGAGAAATCCTCTATAAGGGTATGGCAATCAATCGATTAAACAAGAAAGAAATGAAGCAGCTGCGCAAGGAAATTCAAATTATTTTCCAAGATCCTTACGCTTCACTCAATCCGCGTATGAAGGTACTGGATATTATCGGACATTCCTTGGATATTCATAAATTGGTCAAAAACAAAGCAGAACGGAAGGCTCGTGTTCAAGAGTTATTAGAACTTGTCGGTTTAGAAAGAGCACATGCAGATCGATTCCCACATGAATTTTCAGGCGGTCAGCGGCAGCGGATTGGAATTGCTCGGGCGCTTGCTGTTAATCCGAAGTTCATTGTATGTGATGAACCTTTATCTGCATTGGACGTATCCTTGCAGGCTCAAATCGTGGATTTATTAAAAGACTTGCAGAAAAAGTTAGGACTAACCTACTTATTTATCGCCCATGATCTTTCGATGGTCAAACACATCAGCGACCGGGTGGCGGTTATGAATGCCGGAAAGATCATTGAACTTGCCGAAAGTGAAGAACTTTACAGCAATCCGCTCCATCCTTACACGAAATCACTGCTAGCTGCTGTGCCAGTTCCGGACCCTGCAGTTGAAACGAATAAACTAAAGCAGGAAATGCCGGAATTGCCCCGTTTTGAATTCAGTCAAAATGCTTTGCAAGAAGTGAAACCTGGGCATTTTGTATTGGCGTAAATTTTTGGGCCTGTTCCTCTTGTACATGTAAATAGTACAAGAGGAACAGGCCCTTCCATTTAATACAACGATTAAACAAGATATCTCTCCAATAACAGCAATAACGGTCAACTATGTGCCTTAATCAAGCAGTCCTGGAGAATGTTTTTTACTATTGGGGAGTTTAAAATAGAACATAAACAATGTTAGCGCTTACTAGTAAACTAGCTTTATCCCATCCAATTCGCAAATGCTGAGAGTCTTTTATTCACGAAGGAGAGACTTTCCCGTATGGATGGAAAAGGTCCCAAGTAAAGATCACTTGGGACTTTTTGCAGTTCGAATCGTGCCTCCTGAAATGTCAGCTTGAACATGTCTTTAATATAACTAATTTAGGAACCGAGTCTGAATCTAAAATGATTATTTTACTGACAAAGGTTTACTTTTGGGTTTTTGACACAAAATGATCAAGCGCCGCACGCACTTCATTTGTTGACTTTGTGTTCATTAATTGATTTCTTAATTCACTTGCCCCAGGGAAACCTTTAACATATATTTTGAAGAAGCGATGCAGTCCTGTGATGGAACGCGGCACTTCTTCTGAGTATTTATCTTGAAGATCAAGCTGCAGTCTTAGAAGATCAAGGTATTCCTTCGTGCTATGCTCTCTTGGCTCTTTTTCAAAGGCAAACGGATTTTTAAAAATACCCCGCCCGATCATAACGCCATCAATACCATATTGTTCAGCAAGCTGCATCCCAGTTTGACGGTCTGGAATATCTCCATTGATTGTCAATAGCGTATCTGGTGCCACCTCGTCACGAAGCTTTTTAATCTCAGGGATCAGCTCCCAATGAGCATCTACTTTGCTCATTTCCTCCCTTGTACGCAGATGAATGGACAGATTCACAATGTCTTGTTTCAATATATGTGTCAGCCAGTCGTGCCATTCGTCTACTTTTGTGAAACCAAGCCTTGTCTTTACACTTACGGGCAATCCTCCTGCCTTTGCAGCTTGTATTAACTCTGCTGCAACTTCCGGACGACGGATAAGACCGCATCCCTTCCCATTTTGTGTCACATTCGGAACAGGACAGCCCATATTGATATCGATACCCCGAAAGCCTAGCTCCGCCATACCAATACTCATTTGCCGAAAATATTCAGGCTTATCTCCCCATATATGAGCTACAATTGGTTGTTCATCTTCTGTAAAAGTCAAACGACCACGCACACTCTGCATTCCCTCTGGGTGACAATAACTATCCGAGTTTGTAAACTCTGTAAAAAACACATCCGGTCTGCCTGCTTTACTCACTACATGGCGAAAAACAACATCCGTCACATCTTCCATTGGTGCCAGTATAAAAAATGGCCGTGGTAAATCACGCCAAAAGTTATCTTTCATATTTAAATCCAAATCCTCTCAATATGGGATAACCAAGCCTACCCCTTATCCCAAAAATAAAAAGCAATGCTTCTGCTTCTTTTATACTTATACCATGTCATGCAAATAAAATCCAAAGTTCAAAAAATAAACAGAAACCATTTGAGGTTTCTGCTTATTTTAACACTATTTACAATAGGTCTCTTCTTAAATCTTCCGCGGATCTTGGAGACAGATAACCAGGTGCCACATCGAATACCGTTTTTGCACCAGCTTGTCCTTCTTTATTTAAACGATAAGCGGCTCTTGCATATGCCACTAGTACGCTAGCTGTAAATTCCGGATTACTGTCTAAGTTAAGCGAGAATTCGATAATTTGATTATTGTCGCTTCCTGATTTTCCACTTCGAATAACAAATCCACCATGCGGCAATTTTGAGTGGTTTTCTTTTAATTCTTCTGCTGTAATAAAGTTTACCTCTGTATCATAATCAGCAAAATAGTTAGGCATTGTTTTAATATCGTGTTCGATTTTTGCGCGGTCATATCCTTCTTCTGCTACCACATAACAAACACGTTTGTGTTTTTCACCTGTAGATAATTCAGGATTTACTCCACTTTTGACCTTCTCTATCGCTTCATCAATCGGTACTGTATACTGCACACCGCCTGCTACACCTTCTACCCTGCGAATAGCGTCTGAATGTCCTTGGCTCAATCCTTTTCCCCAGAAGGTGTAAGTTTCACCCTTCGGTAAAATTGCTTCTGCCATTAAACGATTCAGAGAGAATAAACCAGGATCCCAGCCAACAGAAATAATACTAGTCTTTCCACTTTCTTTAGCTGCTTGATCAACTACACTAAAATATTCAGGAATCTTTGCATGTGTATCATAACTATCAATTGTATTAAACATTCTAGCAAAATAAGGGCCTTGATCTGGAAGATCTGTTGCGGAACCTCCACATAAAATCATCACATCAATTTTGTCCTTATATTCCTCTGCACTTGAAATATGCAAAACCTCTACATTTGGTTCATTTATTGAAAGATTTTCAGGTGCTCTTCTTGTAAAAATGGCCACAAGCTCCATATCTGAACATTGCTTGATTGCCTCAATCGTTCCTCTGCCAAGGTTACCATAGCCTATAATTCCTACTTTAATTTGATTACTCATTGCGCACTTCCCCACTTCTATTATTTTCGTATTTTCATTATAGATCCACTACCTATTTACTTTAATCATACTATATACCTTTTCAATAATACTATCCCGTATCATCCATGACAAGACTCTGTAATTCACCCGAGCCTTTCAAGATAATTTTTTACTTTTTTCCAAATGAAATAGACAAAATGACAAGAGTTTGAAATTAAAAAGACCCCAAAATCGCAAAAGTTTTTTTACGAGATTAGGGTCGGTTTGCAAAAGTTTATTATGACTAAATGATTATCTTTTAATGTTAAATAAAAAGAAAACGTACAAAAGTAAATAATTAATAGAAAAACTAGCTGGCTTTTCTAAATTTAGGATCATCTACTAACTCTTGAATTTTACTTTCACCAATTGGTAGTATGATTTTGCCATATACTTCATTTAGCACTTGTGCCATAGCCGCATAGATTGCTGTAAAACCGCAAAGAATTCCTTCATAGCCAGCTATAGTTAAAATCAAACTTGATCCTGTGAAATTTCCAATCGCCAATAAGAAAAATAAAATCGTAAGTGTTCCAAAAACAACTTGAAGGGCCTTATTAATACGCAAAGTTCCAACAAACATGAATAACGTGAAAAGTCCCCACATTAATAAATAAGCGGCCATTGATAAAGAACTAGCTGCTTCACCGTATCCCATTAATGGAATCATATTTAACGCAACCAATGATAACCAGAAAAAGCCATAGGACGTAAATGCTGTTGTTCCAAATGTATTGTTTTTCTTGAATTCCATGATGCCCGCAATTACTTGTGCTAAGCCACCATAAAATATTCCCATTCCTAAAATCATTGCATCCAATGCAAAAAATCCTGCATTATGAATGTTCAACAAGATTGTTGTCATACCGAATCCCATTAAACCAAGTGGGGCAGGGTTAGCTGTTATCTCTTTAATGCTTGTTACTGTCTTCTCCATTATTGTCACTCCAAACTGATCTACTGCTATTAACACACCAGCATGTATTATAGGCACGGAGATGTATTATGTCAACTAAACTTTTCTACAATATATTCTAAGCTGTTTCTCCTCGCCCCTGCCTATGGAATGTACATCCTAAAATTCTCGTTTATAACCCAACCAATTATTTCATTTTTTGTACAGTTATTTCCACATAGGAATAACTCATATCTTGCCTCTAGGTTCGATTGTATAATAGACTTTTACCCAGTTAGTTGTATTACGCCCCAAGTTAATTAATTCAAGAATCTCATTTAATTAAGAAGCGGCAGATTTCAATTCAGCCCAAAAATCAAATTACATTTTTCACAAAAATAACTTCAAGATAGAAAAAGCAGCCAAAATCTAGTAAGATATCCACATGTGACATTAAATAAGGAGTTAAAAAAATGAGCGTATTAAATGTAAAAAATTTAAGCCACGGTTTCGGTGATCGTGCGATTTTTAATAATGTGTCTTTTCGACTTTTAAAAGGAGAGCACGTTGGACTAGTTGGGGCAAATGGTGAGGGTAAGTCTACTTTCATGAATATTGTTACTGGGAAGCTGCAACCCGACGAGGGGAAAGTTGAGTGGTCACGAAAAGTTCGTGTTGGTTATTTAGATCAGCACGCTGTACTTCAAAAAGGTACTACGATGCGTGAAGCTTTGAGTACTGCTTTTCAATATCTTTTTGATGCTGAATCAGAGATCAATGAACTTTACGCAAAAATGGGTGATGAAGGCGCTGATATCGATGCATTACTTGCAGAAGTTGGAGAGCTACAAGAAACGTTAGACAGTAATGATTTCTATCAAATTAATTCAAAAGTGGAAGAAGTTGCTCGTGGTCTAGGATTAGACGATGTTGGACTCGATCGAGATGTAGATGATCTTAGCGGCGGGCAGCGGACGAAGGTTTTGCTAGCAAAGCTTTTGCTAGAAAAGCCTGAAATCCTATTACTTGACGAGCCTACGAACTATTTGGATGAACAGCATATCGAATGGTTGAAGCGCTATTTACAGGAATATGAGAATGCATTTATCTTGATTTCACATGATATCCCATTCTTGAACAATGTTGTTAACTTGATCTATCACATGGAAAACCAAGAGTTGAATCGCTATGTTGGTGACTATGATAACTTCTTAAATATATATGAAATGAAGAAGCAACAGTTAGAGTCTGCTTACAAGCGTCAACAACAAGAAATTGCTGATTTGAAAGATTTCGTTGCTCGTAACAAGGCAAGTGTTGCAACTCGTAATATGGCGATGTCTCGTCAAAAGAAGCTCGACAAAATGGAAGTTATTGAATTGGGGAGAGAGAAGCCAAAACCAGAGTTTAATTTCAAAGAGGCCCGTGCAGCCAGCCGCTGGATTTTCACGACTGAAGATCTTGTTATTGGTTACAATGAACCACTATCCCGCCCTCTGAATTTAAAAATGGAACGCGGACAAAAAATTGCATTCGTGGGTGCAAACGGTATTGGTAAATCTACTCTCTTAAAAAGTATTCTTGGGTTGATTGATCCGCTGGAGGGTAAAGTGGAACGTGGTGAGTATCAACACATCGGTTACTTCGAGCAGGAAGTTAAACAGTCAAACTACAATACTTGTATTGAAGAGATTTGGAGCACTTTCCCAAGTATGAATCAGGCTGAAGTCCGTGCTGCTCTTGCAAAATGTGGATTAACGACGAAACATATTGAAAGTAAAGTCGAAGTCCTTTCAGGTGGCGAAAAGGCAAAGGTTCGCTTGTGTAAAATCTTAAACACAGAAACGAATTTACTAATTCTAGATGAACCTACCAATCACTTGGATGTAGATGCAAAGGAAGAACTAAAGCGTGCTTTAAAAGCATATCGCGGAAGTATCTTGATGGTATCCCACGAACCTGATTTCTATCGTGAAATTGCGACTGATATTTGGAATTGTGAGGATTGGACTACGAAAGTGTTTTAATATAAAGAGTAAGGGGTACCCGGTGATTAACATTCTACTTGGGTACCCCTTTTTATAAACCATTCAAAAATGACAAAGGAATGAAGAATGGGGAAATGAAAAATTTCCACGGGCTGGATCTTGCTAGGGGGTACGGTCTAAAAGGCATGTCCACGGAAGCAAAATTAACGGCACTAGCCGTAAATTTAAAGAGGATAGCGAGTAAGCTATCCTCTTAATTCCCCCTTTAACTTCACGCATTTACCATATTATTATAAAAAACAGCGGCTTTTCGAAAGAAATGGCTCAGTGGCGATTAAGCGTCTGAAAAAAAGGTGACTATTTCAGTGGCTTCGAACTGTCCCTTTGGCTTAGGAAATGATAAAGTGCCCCGTATAGGTTGGCATCGTTTTGAAATTTGCATGTTACCACTTTTGGATTAGCCCTATGCTACGGGTTACATCAAAACCATTAACTTATAGCGAATACTACTCTTAAACTTCAGCAAAACAGTCTCTTTAACAAACAACCTTACTGCATGAAAAATCCTCTTAACTCTCAACATAACTCACTTTCCCTCCGATGCCCCTTTGATGTGGCTGTTCCATTTTCAGCAATGGGTGACAGGCACCGATTTTCTGAAAACAGTACTACAACCTATTCTTAGAGTTTATTTACTTCCCGTGCGGTTTCTTCGAGTATATAAACTACGGGTATTTGGGTGGTGATGTTTGAGTTTTTGTACCATTCTTCGGTGACGTAATAAGATATGTTGATGTCCGAGATTTTTGCGATGGTACTGTGTTTGTTATTAGTGATACTAATAATTTTGCTGCCTTTTTCTTTAAGCTGATTTAAGTGGGCAATCGTAAAACTATTTTCCCCACTTACTGATAAAGCAATGGTTGTACTATTATGAAGATAATTTGCATGGATTGGAATATATGGATCCTTCACATACATAGAAAACTTTCCTAAACTTGAAAAATACCTTGCACCATATTCCGCTAATATTCCTGAACTTCCAGAACCAATAAAAATAAGGTTATCTGATTTTACGATCAGTGTCGCTGCTTCTTTTATTGCCTTATCAAGGTTACCCTTTAAGGTCCTTTCCACAAATTCCGAAAGGGTGTACTGGGTACTTTTAATATTCCTCTCTTCATTTTCTTCTAAATAAAGCTTTAATTTCACTTTAAATTCCGTAAATCCTTCACACTTTAATTTTCGGCAAAAGCGTAGAATGGTAGAGGTAGAGACATGAGTTACATCTGCTAAATCACGAATTCGCATGTAAATGACTTTCTCGCTATTTTTACATATGTAGTCGTATAAAGAAGTTTCTAGCTCATTAAATGTAGCAATGATTTCGCTTGAGAACATGGTTTAGGCCCTCCTAAATCTCTTTGGAAGTATCATACCACAATTTATTGGAACAACGTGTTACTCATTTGTAACACGTTCCTTTCAAAGGCACTCCTGCCTAAACCCTTCAAGGTCATTTACTCCATCCCCTTCGACAAATAGAATGAATACAAGAAAAGAAAAACTAAATTACTGGAGGTTTTCCTAAATGTCAAAAGGCGTTAAAATTGTAACAATTGGCGGAGGATCTAGTTATACACCTGAATTAGTAGAAGGTTTTATTAAACGTTATGATGAGCTTCCGGTGAGAGAGCTCTGGTTAGTAGACATTGAAGCAGGAAAAGAAAAGTTGGAGATTGTTGGCAGCCTTGCTAAGCGTATGGTGGCAAAAGCAGGTCTTCCCATTGAAGTCCATTTAACATTAGACCGAAGAGAAGCATTAAAGGATGCGGACTTTGTTACCACTCAATTTCGTGTTGGTCTTTTAGAAGCGCGTGCAAAAGATGAGAGAATCCCATTAAAATACAATGTGATTGGTCAGGAAACAAATGGACCAGGCGGTTTATTCAAAGGCCTTCGTACCATTCCTGTCATTCTTGAAATCTGTAAAGATATCGAAGAGCTTTGCCCGGAAGCATGGTTAGTCAACTTCACCAACCCTGCAGGAATGGTAACAGAAGCGATTTTACGCTACAGTACCATTAAAAAGGTAGTCGGTTTATGTAACGTACCAATTGGAATGCGCATGGGAATTGTGAAATCATTGAATGTAGAGCCAGAGCGTGTTCAGGTCAACTTTGCTGGTCTAAACCATATGGTATACGGCCTTGATACATTCGTAGATGGAGTAAGCGTACAAGACCAAGTGATTGAAGCGATGGCAAATCCAGATAATGCATTAACGATGAAAAACATTTCTGGTCTTTCATGGGAGCCTGACTTTATTCGTGGATTAGGGGTAATCCCATGTGGATACCATCGTTACTACTATAAAACAGATGAAATGCTGCAAGAGGAATTAGAAAAAGCAGAAACGGAAGGGACTCGCGCAGAAGTCGTTCAACGATTAGAAAAAGAATTGTTTGAACTCTATAAAGATGAAACGCTTGATATTAAGCCTCCTCAATTAGAAAAACGCGGTGGAGCTTACTATAGTGATGCAGCTTGCAGTTTGATTAATTCTATTTATAATGACAAAAGAGACATTCAACCAGTCAACACCCGCAATAACGGTGCCATTGCCAGTATTCCAAGCGACTCAGCAGTAGAAGTTAACTGTGTGATCACAAAAGATGGCCCTAAACCAATCTCCGTCGACGACCTGCCAGTTGCTGTAAGAGGATTAGTACAACAAATCAAATCCTTCGAGCGAGTAGCAGCCGAAGCAGCCGTAACTGGTGATTACAACACTGCATTACTAGCAATGACCATCAACCCGCTCGTCCCATCTGATAAAATAGCAAAACAAATCCTAGATGAAATGCTAGAAGCACACAAAGAACACCTGCCACAATTCTTTACAAAAATAGAAGCATAAGTATAATCCATGGACGGTTCAAGACCGATGAAAAGGGTGATACATGTATTTGTATCACCCTTTATTTTCTCTTTAGTTTTGAAGAATTAGAAACAACAGCCTTGAAGGCACAGTTTGCCTATAATGATGGGTGAATAATGTGTCACTTCCTGTTTTTCTATTATCTTTTGGCTAACGATTAAATACGCAATAATGCGCCATTAGGCTTTGCTAGCTCTTGATCATTTATCTGATTCATTTTGCAATAATGTTCAAAAAATTGTTGTGCCAGCTCTTGTTCCTTTGGGTCACTTTTCAACGAAACGATATCAAATAAAATTTGAGCCATCCATGAATTATTAAAATAACGGTATTTACCTGTATTCCATGTCATTTTATGGGGGAATTTTTCATTTACGTAATATTTCCAGAAAAGCATCTGATCCGATTCTTGTTCTGTAAGTTGGATTCTGTATTGAGAATGGGCAGGGATATATCCATCTTCACAAAGCTTGCCGATAAAATCTTCATTCACCATATAGACACCTAAGATACGCCTGTCTTTTTCAGGCATCCCAGAATCTATTGCTGTTAACAGGACAGCGCTATTTTGGTGCAGACGGATGGGTTTGTTAGGCTTTCCCTGATTATTACCACTTTTTATTACGCCTGAAAAAACCTTCCACTCAGAAAAAGAACTATTCTGTTCTTCTGTGTCACACCAAAAGACCATTTGCGATTCGGAATGAAGCTTATGATTTTTCATAAGTTTTTCATGTTCCAAGCGAAGTTCCTGGTTTTTTAGTTGCAGTTTTTTCTCCTCTTCCTTCTTCCGTTCTTCCTGCTTACGTTCAGCTTCCCTTTTTTGTATAATTTCACCAAGTGAATTAGCAACAATCTTATCATGCAGTTTTAAGTGCTTTCCAAATACATCGGGAAAAACAAACTTTTTATTTTCCGAAGCGAAATGTATTTCAATAACAGAATCATTATGTTTAACTATACTACCCATGCCAAAAAGCTCGTGCGTAACTTTCTTATTGATTAGATTCATTCTTCTAGTCCTCCTTGCAGAATAAAAACTCGGTTACAATTAGATCGTTAATTGTTAATTTCTTTCAACTAACTTCCTTAAAAGCTCACACTACTGTTTGATTTTTTCATCGGTTTAAAAAGGATATTAAAAAAACGTATCCATAATTCAATCTGCAAATTAATACAGCGGAATTTTGGAATACGATAAAAAAAGTTATGTTAAGACTATTATAACATTTTTTTTGAAAATCGCAAATTTCTTATTGACAATATATTTTATCGCGAGGTAAAATGAAGTTTTATTCTCTTCATACCTATGATTTTTTACACAAAAAAAGCTGCTAAATAAGGAGACTGCTGAAAAAGCCTCGAATTAATTCCTTATGTTTTCTTTAAAACACAGCTAGGCTCAATTCTAATTAGAATGAGCCTAAATTATCTAGTATTTATTTTAATATGAGCGGCGCTACTCACTCCACATGTGTGGGGCTGGTGATTGCTTAGTCTATTGTTCTCGGACTGTTTCTTCATTATATATTGATTTTGATAAATTATGGATAATATCCCCTCGGCTGATAATCCCTACCACTCTGCCTGCTCCATTCACGACAGGAATCTTTTTAAAATGGTGTTTAGAAATTAATCTTATGGCACTTTCAAAGTCATCCTCAGGTGCTAACGTTTTAATATTTTTCTTTACCATAATTTTCTCAACCGGCGCATTCATTCTTTCTCTTAATACATCTTCTATTTTTTGGGATTCTTCTATATAGGTAACATAGTAAGCCAAATACAATTTTTCTTTATGTGGGGAAAGATAGCGTACAATATCCCCGTCTGAAACGATGCCCACTAAATTGCCCTTGTCATCAACCACTGGTACACCGCCAATTCGATTTGTTTCTAAAATAGAAATTAATTCTTTAATCGTTGTTGAATGCTTCGCTGTAATTACATTTCTAATCATAAAATCGCGTACTTGCATCTAGTCCTTGCTCCTTTCTTGGAACTTTATCCAACTTCTATACAGGAAAATTTATTCTACTTTAATTATACTCTTCGAATGCAAACCAGTCCTCATGTTACTTCCTGTCCCTCTTTTCTGACATGTAAAAAAGCCCAGTCATTATAACTGGACCATATAATTATTCTATTACTTTTTTAAGATAAGCTTTTACTTAAGTGACATTTTAAATTCTAAAAAGTATTCGTTATATTTTCCCAGCAGCTCAAGACCGAGGTTTTCATATACCTCTAAGTTTTTGCGACTTTCTTCGGGTGGGTAAAAACGTTCATCGTTTACCACTTCTTCATCTAATAGTTCCCACGCTGCTTTATTTGGAATCGCATACCCTACATAATCAGTATTTTGTGCAGCAACTTCTGCATCCAGCATAAAATTTATGAATTGATGGGCGGCTTTCACATTCTTTGAAGTTTTAGGAATAACCATGTTATCGAACCATAAGTTTGAGCCTTCTTGTGGTACGGCGTAATTCAACTCTTCATTTTCGAACATCATGTCTGCTGCTTGACCAGAAAATGTTACGGCTACTGTAGCTTCATTATTAATCATTAGTGGTGTAATTTCATCACCAATAACCGCTTTGACATTGCCGTTTAGCTGTTTTAATTTTTCTAATGCTACACGTAATTCGTCTTCGTCACGTGAATTTAACGAATACCCTAAACTGTTTAGGCCCATACCGATGACTTCACGTGCACCATCTACTAAAAATACTTTATTTTTTAGTACTGGGTCCCATAAATCGCCCCAAGAATCAAAAGTGATATGTTTTGGGACTTCATTAGGATTGTAAACTACACCAACCGTTCCCCAAAAGTATGGAATGGAGTATTTGTTTTTCGGATCGAATGGTAAATCTAAAAAGTAAGGATCGATATTCTTCAAATTTGGAAGTTTCGAATGATCGATTTCTATTAACAGGTCTTCTTTAATCATTGTTTCAATCGTATACTCTGATGGGACAACAACATCATAGGATGTGCCACCCTGTCTAATTTTCGTTAACATCGCTTCATTTGAATCGTACGTTTCATAAATAACTGAAATGCCTGTTTCTTCTTCAAACTGGTCGATCAGATCAGGATCAATATATTCTCCCCAATTGTATACGACTAAAGTGTCTTTTCCACCAGCTGAGCCTGCTGCTTCTAACTTTGAAGCAACAAAGGAAAGCAGGCCGCATGTTATCACAATTGCTAACATTATTTGAATTAAAGATTTCATAGAGCAGAGCCCTCCGTTTTTTTCGTCCGCTTCGTAATGAAATAATACATAACGACAATACCGACTGTCACGATAAATACCAGCCCCGAGATTGCATTAACGGTTAGGGTAATACCTGCACGTGCCATGGAATAGATTTCAACAGACAATGTACTAAATCCGTTACCTGTAACAAAAAATGTAACAGCGAAGTCATCCAATGAATAGGTTAAGGCCATAAAGAAACCGGCTAAAATCCCAGGTTTAATATATGGAACAATAACACGTGTTAATACATCACGGCGAGTTGCTCCTAAATCAAGCGCTGCATCAATTAAGTTTGTATTCATTTCCAATATTTTAGGCAAGACCATTAATACAACGATCGGAATGCTAAATGCAATATGTGAAATTAATACAGATGCAAAGCCAAGCTTAATTCCAATCATTGTGAATAAGATTAAGAAGCTCGCCCCAATCACAACATCTGGGCTGACAATTAAAATATTATTTAATGATAAGAAGATGTTACGTATTTTGTAATTTCTTAATGAAACAATACCAACTGCTCCAAGTGTTCCGATGATGGTAGCTATTAACGCAGATAGTAATGCAACAATCACGGTATTGATTAAGATAACGAGTAAACGATTATCATCAAATACGGCTTGATAGTGTTCTAGTGTAAAACCTTCAAATGTCCCCATTGAACCGCCGCTATTAAATGAATAAAAAATCAAGTAGAAGATCGGTGCATATAAAATAACAAACACGATGGCTAAATATACTTTAGCTTTTGTCGTTAATTCGGATCGCATTTATGCTCGACCTCCTTTTTTCTTTGTGCGTGTAAACGCCATGATTGCAAACATGATTAAGATTAAAAACACGGCAATGGTTGAACCCATTCCCCAATTTTGGGCAACTAAAAATTGCTGTTCTATAGCTGTACCAAGCGTAATTACTTTGTTCCCCGCAATTAAGCGCGTAATCATGAAGAGTGAGAGAGCAGGGATGAACGTTACTTGAATCCCTGATTTTACACCTTCAATGGTTAAAGGAAAAATGACGCGCCGGAACGTTGTAAGAGGTGAAGCACCTAAATCACGTGCTGCGTAAATTAATGACGGATTCATTTTGTCTAACGCGTTGAAAATAGGGATAATCATAAAAGGTATAAAAATGTACACCGCAACGAAAACAAAACTAAAGTCGGTAAATAAAATTTGTGTTGGGTCGAAGCCCAACATTTCCACTATTGCATTGACCGGTCCGTATAAACCGAATATCCCGATAAATGCATACGTTTTTAATAATAAATTAATCCATGAAGGAATAATAATGAGCATTAGCCATAAATGCTTATTCTTTGTTTTTGTTAATAGGTACGCAGTTGGATACGAGATAATTAGCGTAAAAAACGTAATGATTAATGCATACCAAAAGCTCGTTAACGTCATCGTTAAATATGCTGATGTAAAGAAGTTTTTATAGTTTACTAGCGTAAATTCTCCGTTTAAATCGAGTAGCGAATAATATAATATGAGCCCGATCGGTGCAATAACGAAGAGTGCAATCCATAGTATATATGGAATGAACGCTGGTTTTGACTTAACCTTCATTTGTATACGCCTCTATGCGTGCGTCAAATTCTTCTTCAGTTTCATTTAAACGCATAATATGAATCGCTTCTGGGTCGAAATCAAGACCTACTTGTGCACCTACTTCAGCCTGTTTCAGCGAGTGTACAAGCCACTCATTTCCATCTTTGTCATATGTTGATAACTCGTAATGTACACCGCGAAATAATTGCGTATCGACGGTAACCCCAATTTTACCTGCTTCTGGCGATGTGATTTGTAGATCTTCTGGACGAATGACAACATCGATTTTTTCGTTGTGTTTCATACCACCGTCAACACAGTCAAAAACTTTTCCCGCAAATTGGACTTTATAGTCTTCAAGCATAACGCCCTCTACGATGTTTGACTCCCCGATGAAGTCTGCAACGAAGCGGTTAATTGGCTCATCGTATATATCAACTGGCGTACCCGATTGCTGAATAATCCCTTCGTTTAAAACGAAAATCTCATCACTCATCGCTAAAGCTTCCTCTTGGTCGTGCGTAACGAAAATAAATGTTTTGCCAAGACGTTGCTGTAACTCTCGCAGCTCGTATTGCATTTCTGTGCGCAGCTTTAAATCAAGTGCTGATAATGGTTCATCGAGTAAAATCACTTCTGGGTCATTAATGATAGCTCGTGCAATTGCAACCCGTTGACGCTGACCGCCTGACATTTCTGTAATTTCACGGGTTTCATAGCCTGCTAAGTTTACGAACTTTAACGCTTCTGCTACGCGCACTTTAATTTCTGATTCTTTTACCTTTTTAATTCGTAAACCAAAAGCCACGTTTTCAAATACGTTTAAATGCGGGAATAGGGCATAGTCTTGGAATACAGTGTTTACTTGTCGCTCGTTTGCTGGTACGTCGTTTACATACTTTCCGTTAATGTAAACATCCCCTGTTGTCGGCTTTTCAAAGCCTGCAATGATACGTAAAATTGTCGTTTTTCCACAACCTGAAGGACCAAGTAATGTGTAAAATTTTCCACGTTCAAGTTCAAAGCTCACATCTTGTAAAACTTTTGTGTGACTATCGTAAAATTTTGTTACGTTATCAAAACGGATAATTATATCGTTTGCCATGGAAGCCTCCTATGATAAGATTAATTATTATTATGTAATTATCTTTATATGAAATAGAAATAGTTGGTACGAAAAAATTAAATGATTATTGAGGTATCGAATTGAGTTTAGTCATAGACAGGCTAAAAATCAATCATTTTCACTTGATTAGGAGTTGTGGTGCCGCAGGGAGTATTCTTTCAAATTATGTCTTACATTCACTGTTAAATAAACTCATTCCCTTTTCAACCGCATCATATTCATTTTCGCAAGAAAAAAACCCGTTTATTTATACGGGTTTTTTCACATTTTGAGTGTATGTGCCAACACATGTGTTATTTTAAACAGTTGGTTTTATTGGTGTTTGATTATTTTATAAGCTTCTTTCGCCAATCAAGGCTTTGTTGCTCGATTCTTCTACCATGTTTCTTAAATCAGCCCCAGACGGATTCTGGAATACTCTTAGTCCAAACTCTGGTGCAACGGCAAATAGATGGTCAAAGATATCAGATTGAACGGTTTCATACACTGCCCACTGTACGGAATTTGTAAATGCATAAATTTCTATAGGCAGCCCGTGTTCATTATGTGCCAGTTGTCTTACCATTAAGGTCATATTCTGATTGATGCCATCGAGATTTTTGAGGTAATTGCTGATATATGCCCTAAAAACACCGATATTGGTAAGGGCCCTCCCATTCACAGGATTGTTTCGATCGATTTGATTTTTCGCATTGTATTCCGTAATTTCCCTTTCCTTTTGAATAATGTAGTCCGAAAGGTAATCAACTTTTACAAATTTCTCAATCATATCCTCGGTGCAAAACGTGATACTACTTGTATCAATATACAAAGAGCGCTTGATTCGTCGGCCGCCTGAGCTTTGCATCCCTCTCCAATTGATAAAAGAATCGGAAATAAGGGCATAACTTGGAATCATCGTAATCGTTTTATCAAAGTTTTGAACCATTACCGTATTTAAAGAAATATCAATAACATCCCCATCTGCTCCATATTTTGGCATTTCAATCCAGTCACCAACCCGAACCATATCATTGGACGTTAACTGAATTCCGGCAACTAATCCTAATAACGAATCTTTAAATACTAACATCAAAACGGCTGAGAGCGCACCAATCCCACTTAATAGAATAAGAGGGCTCTTTCCGATTAAGTTCGAAATCACTAAAATGATCCCTACAGTCATAATAATAATGTTAATTACCTGAATATATCCTTTAATCGGCTTAACCTTGGATATATCAAAGGTTTGATAAATATCATTACATACATTTAGTAGACTTTGAATAAACACTAAACCGACAATAATGATATAGGCAATCGCCAATTTTTCAATAGTTGATTGATAGGTTGGAAAGGTTGAAGAAAACGAATAAATAATGATCGCAGGAACAATATGGGATAACTTTCGAAAAACCTGTCTATCCAAAATGATTTTGCCCCACTTGACTTTGGAGTTTGTAACGACACGAGTAATGATCCTGATCACGATTTTCTTTGAAATAAAATTTGCTGCGATACAGATAAGCCCTATTAGCAAAATCTTGATGATAATCGAAAGATATTCTACTAATCTAGGATCTAGTTCCATATCCAGAAGTAGATTATTAATGAATTGCATTTGTTTTCCTCCATTTTCATTTGCATCATAAGCAACTTTACGGGTACACCTTGTAAACTGTCAATTCCTACTTCATTAAAAAAGAAAAAATGGTACATTAGCCCCTGAGTTGTAACGCTTCAGTTTACTGGGGTCAGTTAAAGTCAATATCAAATGTTTCAATCCTGTTATAAATATTAAAAAAGAGCGCAACTGTTTCTTTTTCTTACGTTTAACTTTATAATGCGCACTAGATGATTTTTTTTAGGGGAAAATTATACTTCTAGCTTAAGGAAGGAGATCGATTATGAAAAAAATAATGTTTACATTAATAACCGGTCTAATGGCCGTTGTTTTAGCAGCATGCGGAGGAAATGAAGAAAGTAAAGAAGCTAAAAATGATGATAAAGCAAAAACAGCGGAAACCGATCAGCAGAAGGAACTGCAAAAGCAAATGGAAGAAATGCAAAAGAAATTACAAGCACAGCAAATAGATGAAAAGAAAACTGTTGCCATAGTGAATGATATAGAAATTTTAGGAAGCGACTATAATAGCGCTTTAGCATCTGCACAAGGACAAATGCAGCAAATGGGACAAGATCCGACATCCAAAGAAGCTGCAGAGCAGGTGAAAAAACAAACAATTGACAGCTTAGTCGGACAAACTCTTCTCCTTCAAGAGGCAGATAAAAAAAGCTATAAAGTTTCAGAGGCAGATATTAATAAACAGCTGGAAGAAATAAAAAAACAGTTTAAAACAGAAAAAGAATTTGAAGCCGCTCTTAAAAAATCCGGCATGGATATGAAAACACTTGAAACTCAAATAGCTGACGATATTAAACTTAAACAGTACATTGAGAAAGAAGTGCCAGCTGGTGAAATAACTGATGAAGAAATTCAAAAAACGTATGATCAATTTGCAGAACAAGGAAAGAGCACTGGACAAGAAGTTCCAAAGCTTGAAGAAGTGAAACCGCAAATCGAACAATCTCTTCAACAGCAAAAACAGCAGGAAAAACTAATTCAGCAGGTTGAAGAGTTAAAGAAAAATGCGAAGATTGATATTAAGATTTAAGATGCTTCACACAAAAATGAACAGCTCAAGGGGCTGTTCACAAATGCCCATTCAAATAAAAAAGAAGATGAATCTCTACAGAATGTAGGGATTATCTTCTTTTTTATTCACCAAATTCTGTGTCTGTAGATGAGGCTTTTTAGTTTGATCAACAGCCTAATCTTTTTTAAAAATAGATTACTCTTTATAGTTTAATGATAAAGCACCCCTAACACCAGCACGTTTGTTTTTAATTCCTTAAAACTATTTGTGCTACGCACTCAACGTGTATGGAGTGTAATTGGCAACACACGAGTTGCTGGCAGGTTTATCCATTCTCCACTGGAAGTTCAACAGTAAATGGTTTTAATTCCATATTTCAAATTATTTTAACATGGTTGCTTGGAGGAATTCTTTTGTACGTTGCTCTTTTGGATGATCAAAGAATTCATTTGGCCGATTTCTTTCGATAATTCTACCATCGTCCATGAAGACAATCCAATCAGCAACCTCACGAGCGAAGCCCATTTCATGTGTAACCACTACCATGGTCATTCCTTCATCAGCTAACTCCTTCATGGTTGCCAATACCTCACCAACAAGCTGCGGATCAAGGGCAGATGTCGGTTCATCAAAAAGCATGATATCCGGCTTCATTGCCAGCGCCCTGGCAATTGCCACACGTTGCTTTTGACCGCCTGACAATTTGCTAGGATAAACATTCGCCTTATCAAGAAGACCCACCTTTTGGAGCAGTTCCTTTGCTTCGGCAATGGCCTGGTCTTTTGGGATTTTCTTTACCATCGTTGGTGCTTCAATGACATTTTCTAGGACGGTTTTATGCGGGAATAGATTAAAGTGTTGGAAAACCATCCCCACCGTTTGGCGGACATTGTTAAGATTGTGGGTTTCCGGGTTAATTTCTTCCCCGCGGATTGAAATTAGTCCACCTTGCCTCTTTTCTAAAAAGTTAAGGCACCGCAGCAGAGTACTTTTACCAGAACCAGATGCTCCGACCAGGCAGACAACTTCACTTTCATACACTGCGATATTAATATCTTTTAATACCTGTAAACTGCCATAAGATTTATGTAAGTTTTCTATTTTTATCATTTCTCTTTCATTCACTTTGTCGTCCTCCTATCGATCACTAACTGCCAATCTCTTTTCGAACAAGCTCACCAGCATTGTTAATACTGCAACAAGTACTAAATAATAAACGGCTACTATTAACAAGTAGGTCATTTCATCGAAATTATTGGAACCCAGTGTTGTCGAAACATTGAACAGTTCATTCATGGAAATAAAGGCTGCCAGAGATGAATCCTTAAGTCCAATAATAAATTGGTTTCCAAGGGGAGGCAGTGCCCTCTTGAAAGCCTGCGGAAGAATGATACGGCGCATTGCTAGTATTCTAGTCATGCCGAGAGAGCGTGCCGCTTCCATTTGACCTTTATCAATGGACTGAATCGTCCCCCGGAAAATTTCTGCAATATAGGCACCATTATGGAAGGCGAGCGCAAGAGCCGCTGCCCAAAAGTCAGGAATCAGGAAAATTCCGCTGAAGCCAAAATACAGAATGAAAATCTGGACAATGAGTGGAGTTCCCCTTACAAGGAATACATACGCATTTGAAATATACTCCAATACTTTAATCCTTGAAATTTTTAAAAGAGCAAAAAATAATCCGAATAAAATCCCAATTAAAATGGAGACAACCGTTAGCTTTAATGTCAACAGCGCTGCATCTATGAAAAGATTTTTGCTACTGATAAACGTATGTAAAAAGTGCGAAAAACTAGGCAAAATAACGACATCCTTTCTTTCTAATGATCAATCTATTATTCTGGTTTTTTTGTAATATCCTCACCAAAATACTCTTGGCTGATTCGGGATAGTGTTCCATCGTTACGAAGTCTTTGAAGTGCGTCATTAACCCGCTTGAGCAAGACCGGATTATCCTTCGGAATAACAATAGCCTGCTCGCTTCGCTCGATTAACTGCTGCTCCTGGATTTTGAATCCTTCCTTTTTTGCACTTTTACCAGTGACAAAATCGGTAATAACGGCGTCATGCCGGCCAATACTTAGCGCTTTTAATGCCGTAATATCACTGTCGTACATTTTAATATTGCTGGTATACTTTTTGGCTGTATCCGCATAGGTGGAGCCCTTTGCTACGGCAACTTCTTTTCCATTTAAGTCATCTACTGTTTTAATCTCGCTATCAGGTCTTGTGAAGATCTGTGGACCTGAGTAATAGTAGGGTGTGGAAAAATCAACTTGTTTGGCACGTTGGGGGTTAATGGTGTGGCTGGCAACTGCTGCGTCTGCCCGTCCCGTTTTAATGCCCTCAATGAGTCCTTTGAATTTCATCCTCTTCTGGACTGGTTCAAGACCCAGTTCTTTTCCGACTGCATTTCCTACCGCAATATCGAAACCAGTCATCGATAAATCATCATTGCTAACATAGCTAAAGGGCTTAAATTCACCTGAAGCTGCAAAAATAAATTTCTGCTTATCTATCAGCTTTGTTCCATCTGCCAGCTGGTCCTTTTGGATACAGCCAGTCAGCATCCCCATCAGAAACAAACACGATAGAATAATTATGTATCGTTTTTCCATGCTTGATTTTCTCCTCTCTCGTTCAAGCTATACCGTTACTATCCCGGCATTTTTGAAAAGGACTGCTCTTCTGCTTCAGAAGCAGAAGAGCAGTCCCCATGTTTCATTCACGAAGCTCAAAGGTTTTGCAAGCTGTTTCTTCCACATTGTCAGCCTTTCTGCTGCCGTGCGGGCCTATGACAAAGATGGAGTCAGCTACACATTCGTCTCCCTCTGCCCAATACTTGCAGTTTTTAACATTACATTTCACATCCAGTTTCATATTGTGCCACCCCCTCTAATAGGTTTTCTTTTTTAATACCCCTTTCAAAGTTGGTTGAAACAAGATTTTCCCACCAATTCTTTGCCACTGCCAAAGTAGCCTCATCATTCAGACATAAATAAAAAAGACTCTCACCATATTATGAGAGCCGGACTTGGTATCTTGATTTACTATTCTTGAAGATTGCTAACCGCTTTCCCTTCTAAGCCTTCATATACACGGCCCCAGCCTGTGATTATAAAGTAACCTTATCTTTTATTTTTGTATTTTTAACCATGACTGTTGATTGAGGCTCCATGGCCTTCGATTTCATTCAAAAACCGAAATATGCTATCACTCTTTTCCTATAGAAAAAACTTATTCTTTTTAATATTGATCTTTGAAAAAGGAAGTTGTTTATGGAGAATTTAATCATGGTTTATTAGGAGATTATGGGCAATTCATGAGGTTGAATGAAAATAGAAGAAAAAGATAGTAGTCATCGGGATAAACCTTGAAGCGGTAATATTCCGTGCAGCGTCTTACAACTCATTAACCAAAATACACATTTACACTGTTTTCTTTTTGTGCTGTTGCTAAGCAGTTAAGTATAAACTTCAGGATTTGTTTTTGATCCATCGCTAATAGATCAATTTCTGATATCGAGTCACCAGTACGAAAAAATTCCTTGTAAGCTTTCAAACCCTTTTCAATTTGTTTTGTTGTGAAGGTTGTGCTCCTGCCTGACCCACTAACTCCTGCGTAAAATTCATTTGCATCAAGTAACCTGTACAGTATGGTCGCATTGTAATTCCCCATGCTAAAACGGGCATAAGCAATTTCTTCCCCAGCTTTATTGTACCCTGATATATCGTGTCCCATTTTAATAATCCTCCTTCAAATTTTTGTACATAAAACAATATCGGTGCCTTCCGCAGGTACATTAAATAGTACGACTCCTTTTTTAACTTGGATTTACCGGCAGCCTTCCCAATGAATAAATTATTAAATTTGCTTCAGCATTTTAATTGGAAGTTATTATTAGACTAGTAGTGGATTTAAAATGATGAGAAATGAAAGGGAAAATCGCGGATTTAGTAGAAAGGAATCTCTTATATATATCACTTGGTACTTTTTACCTCCCTTCCGGTAAAATTATATCACACTATATTTTCATATTAATTTTTCTTTTGTAAGTGTTTTCTATAATTATGTGAACACACCGTGATATGTTAAACATTCTGCTAGCTGGAGCTGAATGGTATTTTTTTAAAAAAAACAGATGATATAGATTTTTTCTATATCATCTGCATTTCTATTAGACCAACGCCAACCATGGGGACAGCTTCAACGTGGCTTGAATGGTGATGGCAGATAGTTATAGATGCAGTAGTGTTTACCCTAACAGAGATAGTCTCGTGATTTAATACATCCACCTAGTGTTGTTTTATTTGATTAATTAATCAATATATAACAGCTACACATATTTCTTTTATTATGTCCTTTTATCCCACGAACCTGATTTCTATCGTGAAATCGCGACGGATATTTGGAATTGTGAGGATTGGGCTACGAAAGTGTTTTAAACAAAGATTAAGGGGTACCCAATGAGTAAAATTCTACTTGGGTACCCCTTTTTAAAAACAAAAATATTTCCTTGTAAAGTTATATTCTACAACTATTTATTACTACTATCATATATTTTCCCTAAAAAGAAACCATCTACTTCACTAAGTTTTCCTCGCCAGAGAATTTCCCCTTTGGAGGGTGTAGGTTTACTGTCGCCACAATATACTTTGGTTTCTTTCATATGGATGAAATTTGCTTCCGAACCGCCTTCTGATTGGGCTGATTCTCCCGCCCTGCTAAGTTGTTCACTTAACATTTGTGCAACCTCATTGCCATCTTCAATTATTTCACTTAGAGTATCGAAATATTCCTTAGCTGACACCAGTGTTCCGGTAATAACAGCGCCTTTTACATTTAAAGTAATATCTAAGGAAAAATCATGTATATTGGATGCCATTACAAGAAATTCAAGAATATTGTCTTTCATTGTTCCGGAACTACTATTCATATTTAGCTCTCCCTTCTCATTCCATCTAGAAGGAGATAAGTTTCCTCGTCCTCTTTTAGAACTGTGTAACCTTCCTTGTCCTCTTCGTCTGACTGATTGAATTTTAATTCTTTATTACCTGGGTTCGCGTTATTATTTTTACTAAATTTATCATTTTTGTTAGTCTTCTTGTTATTTTCTTGTTCTTTTTCCCCATTACTTGCATCTAGTTTTTTTTTGTTTATTTTATCATCTTTATCATCCTCTGCAGTGTCAGCCTCTTCTCTATTATCTTGGTCTGTGGCTGCACTGCTCTTGTTTTCGTTATCAGTTAGACCGTTTTTTTTTCCTCCTTGTGTAACCTCTTCGTTTTCTGCCTGGTCTTTTTTTTGGCCATGCTGAGATTTTTCTTCATTTTCTTCCCTATTAGTATTTGGTTGGCTAGGTGCCCGTAATTTTCCTTCGTTTTCTGATTCGTCATTATGATGATGTTTTTCACCTTGGTCCTTTTTTTCCTGAATCATTTTTGTTAACATTTCTTCTATTTTGCCTAATCGATCCTGCAATTGCTGATTTTCCTTTTTCACAGCCTCATAGTCCTTGTTATTTAAATCATTATTTCCATCGGTTTCAGCTTGATCTTCCTGCTGGAGATTTGTTCCACCCGAGTCATCTTGACCCTTTAATTGAGACTGTGATTCTTCACTATTATTTGGGTCTTTGAATTGACCTTTCGAGGGTCTTTGTAAATATGACTCTGACTCCTTGCTGCTGCTATCCTCTTGTTCTTGTGAGCCTTCCTGCTCTTCGCTCACCCCATTTGATAATGAGGTTTCATTCGTTAATTTATCATCATGCTGACTCTTTTTTTGGCCTTGACCCTGTCCCTTTTCATCTGATGTTAGCTTAGCCAACAGTTCTTCTATATGAGTAAGACGGTCATTAATACTGCTGCCTTCCTGTTTTGATTGCTGATCTCCTGAAGGGCTGGTTTCTGTTTTTTCACCTTGAGAATCATTATCTTGTTTAGTGAAAAGTTTAGAAGCTGAGTTTTTTATAGAACCAACGGCATTCTTGGACTTTTCCTTTACTGCTTGCCCTAAGTCTGATCCCGTGCTTTTTAAATTATCCGCAGACACCGTCTCCATTAGCTTTTTTCTATTCTCAGGAGTCGCCAGATATCCGACTGCCGCTCCAATCACTCCGCCTGCTAGGGAACGTTTAATTTGACTGCTATTTGAACTGCTTGTGTTTTTTCCTTCCTCTGTTTCATTCTGTTTGTTCTTTGTTTCCTCTGTTTGGTTTTCCATCGTTTTAGTTTCTTTCATTATAAACAAGCCTCCCATTTTAGATTTTTATATAAAGTAAAAACAAGGGTCCCCACTATTGGTCAGCAAGCCCTGTATCTAGTAAACTGCTGTTTTATGACCTTGTTTTTCTTTAACCAGTTTTGCAAGTATCTCTTCAAACCTGATGCCTGAGATTTCACTATCACTCGGTTGAAATTATACGGTTTGCGGAGAGACTTTCTTCTAGAGATTCAAGCCGCTCCAGCAGCCTCTTATTTTCTTCTTCGAGTGCTTTTGTAGAATGCTCCGAGGCTTTTGAGGTTAAATAAGGGTCTGTTTCCCACCAGTCCATGCCAATTTCCTTTGCCTTATCAACAGAAGCAACAATCAGCCGGATTTTGATGGTCAATAGTTCGATATCCGCAATTCCAACTGTGATATCCCCTGCTATCACGACACCTTTGTCTAATATTTTTTCTAATACGTCTACAATCGTACTGGATTGCATGGAATGTTCCATTAGAAGTCCTCCTTGGTGATGTATTAAAGCAAACTTCCTAAAGGACCCAAATCAATATTCAAGTCATCATCTTCTAAACCGAAAATTTCTTTCAATTCATCCATTTTTTCTTCTAGGTTCATTAACGCTTCACCTAAATTTTCAATTTGTTCGTCTGTCAGCGTCCCGCCCTCCACCCTTTTGATTGCATGCCTTTCGACGATTTGGCGTAAAAGCTCTATGACGGTTAACACTAATTGAGCTAATCCATGCTCTGCATTATCTGGATCTAGGTTAATTTTTCCACTT
This sequence comes from Neobacillus vireti, assembly GCF_036962345.1. GTDB lineage: Bacteria > Bacillota > Bacilli > Bacillales > Cytobacillaceae > Neobacillus > Neobacillus vireti_A. Next base: position 78,853 of record NZ_JBALNB010000004.1, on the reverse strand, counting down.
GTTTGGCTGGCCGGTTGCATCTATCAGCTCCCCCCTCTGTTTATCAAATTCTTCTGAAGATATGGTTTTGCCATTTCCCTGCTGTGCTTGAACAAGCGATTCAACGGAAGCAATTAATAATCTTAAATCTAAGTAAACGAGATCTACTCCTGCTATGGAGATCACTAAATCCGCCTTTATGGCAACACCCTTATCAAGAATCACATCCAAAATGTCAATTAAAGCAATCTTCTTGTTTTCCATCGAATCTTTTAGTGACATTTTCTACTCCCCATTTAGGAAAAGCTGGAAAAGTGGTAGGCTGGCCATGGCCCTGTTGCTTTAAACCACCATCCTGTTTCCCTCATATCCTTTTCAAATTGTTGAATTTTTTCCAAAAAAGGTTCTACTTTTGATTTGGAAACAAGGTAAACACCATTCCATGCCATCTGCTCTTGTTTTCCAGTCACCTGATGACTCAAGTTTTCTTTGACGTTTGCTTTAAGGGCAAACTCTGATAAGAATGAGTGGATTTGCTCACTGATTTTGTTTTTCTCTTTTTCCAGTTGAGCTTCTACCAATTTGTCAAACTTTTTCTTTTCGAAAAATTGTCTCCCCTTTGGCAGCTGGCTTATTTCTGCTCTTTTCGCCTCGATCACTGGATTGGATTGACTTACTCGGTTTTTTAAGATGTCATCCTCACAGTAAATTTTCAAATTCCATTCTTCATTCCCATAGATTAAAAGGAACGTATCCATTATTTTGGATTGATTCAATCGAACAGCCGTTTTCAGGCTGGCTATATTTTTGTATAATGTACAAAATTTTAATGGTAAAACAGTAAACATTTTTGATAGTTTCATTACGGTTTCATGATGGTGGAAGGCCTTTTCTTGAAGCCACTCCATATCATTATTAATCTGGTCTTTCACTCTTTCTTCTGAGTAGATGTTGGAATCCAGATTACAAACGATTGCTGTTATTTTTTCGATTGTAAAAGTGTATATATTACTAGCACCATCAAAGCCTGTTAAAGATGGAAACGATTGATTGGCTGCTTCTTTTGTAGGAATTAATCCATATAAATAAATGAAATCGTCCATTTTACGTCCCACCTTCTTTCCTCTTTGTCATCTGTTCCCATTGTTCCATTTCCATTCGTTTGGCAACTTCATATCTGAAGAGCAGCCCTTCTTCCATCGCTTTATAAGCTTCTTCAGGAATGTCACCAAGCTCATGCATCATTTGCAGTTGAATCAGCTTTTGTTGAATGGTAGGAAGGTCATACAGCTCTTTTTCCACCTCTTCTTTTACCTTTTCTCCTATTTTTATCACGAGGTTAATCGGTGCTGAAACCAACTTGTGCAGCATCAGACATCGACGGTTAATCTGATATTCACAAAGTTATAGGCCGGCCATGGGCCGCTATAGCTGAATTCAACCTTATCTTTCCATTTGTCATGTGCCTCATTAACTTTTTGGTCAAACTCGGCTTCTTTGTCCCGTTCAACCAGAAAGGATGCATTTAAAAGCATTTTTTCACTTGTCGGCTCATTTGATTTGGAAGCAACAGCCAGCTCCCTTAAGGGCTCCATTACATCTTGTTTTACTTCGTGACTTAAAGAGGAAACCATTTTTTGGGCTGCACCGCCTAATTGAATCCGGTCATAATAGCTTGCCGCTTCTGTTTTCCCTTGGATTGCTTTCGCCATCTTCTCCATTTTTGCGTTTCCATTCACCTGTGACTGGAGCCACTCTTTTCTTCCAATCACTTTCAATCCCAATTCAACTTTCCCTTTTATTTCAGGAAAAAGTTTTTCAAATTGCGGATAAAGATTCTCGAGCAGTACACCTACATCTTCTTTGGAGTGAAACACATTACCAAAGCTTACTGGTATGACGGTGTCGTTCCTCTTCATTACTTGCGAAACCGCATTTTGGTGCATCATCAAATTGTCTTTTTTCGGATGATAAATTTTCATTGGTACTTCAGCAGCAACCATTGCGGCATCTTTATACCGAATCGTAAATAGTTCTCTTTTTTCACCTTCCACTTCGATGATCCCAAAGTTCTCATCCGACTTTATCTGTATTCCGCAAAAGATATAAATACCCATTTGTTCTTCTTGGCCCATGGTAAAAACACTCCTTTACTACTCTTTAACCTTGATATTTCGACACGCATTATTAATCGCTTTTTCTGCTTCTTTTATTGGATCTCCTGTTTCGATACACCGGCTGATTTGGTGGCCCAATATATCCATACAGAGACGATGAAAAGCATGGTCTTCCCCATCTATTGGTATTTGCTGCTGGACTGCCAATTGGGCAATCATTAAAGATGCCCTTAGACTCGGCCCGCTATCACCCTTGTATTTCTTGCGTAATTCAGCTACTAGTGTTGTAATCGCGATGGCATCATTCTTATCGATATTCACTTTTTCTGACACGATGGCTGCCTCGCGGTCACGGTCTTTATGATCGATATAGATGGTAATCAGCCGATCAAGCAACGCATCCTGAGTTTGATAGACTCCTGCATATTCCTCTGGATTGCTGGTAAAGATCACCGCAAAGTCCGGATGAACCCTTATAAAGGGTTCCGTCATTTTTGTCCCGTATAACGGAAGGATTCCTTCTTCTAGAATGGATAAAAAGATATTGTTGGTGGCGGGCTTTGAACGAGTAAATTCATCATAAATCAGTGTGTATCCATTCTTGACTGCCTCAAGCAGCCGACCGTCCCTCCATGTTTCTGTCATACTCTCGTCTCTTTTGTAAACAGAACGAACATAGTTATCGACCACTTTTTTACTCGTATATCCAGTAAAATCACCAATTAAATCTTTATTGTTCAATTCGTGGTTCCCGTGGATGAGCATGGTCGGTTTCTTTCTTCTTTTGGCAAGGGCGAGGGCAAGTGAAGTTTTCCCAGCTCCCGAAGGACCTGTAAAATGAATAGGGTAGCCGGCTTTCATGTATTGTAATGAGCGGGAGAGTAAGTTTTCCATATTTTCGTCTTGCACCATTGTTCTAGCATTCTTATTGATCTTCTTTTTTAAGACCGTCACACTTCTTCCTCCTACTCCAACGTCCTGCACCTTTTAATTAATGGAGCTTCTGTAACGGATATCCCGTCTTGTATAGGATGTTATTTCTTTATTCGGGTTTACATGAACCTCGTAGACACCAATCATTTCGTCTTTTGCATACTTTTTCATATATTCTTTTTCTTCAATGACTTCGACCGTGAGCTTCCAGCCATTGTTTTCACCTTCCTCTATTGCGGTTATCTTATGTACTGGGGCGACGAATTCATTGAAGAAGCCTGTAACATTGGCAATGATTTTTTTGATTTCCATTTGGTGGCCTCCCGCATAAGGATGGCAGCCAAGGCTCTTCTGAACCCTGGCATTGCCCTGTTTCCTTACTAAATACTAAAGCGTGCATTTCTTTCATTTGATTGTGATGGAAGACCGTTTTCTTCCACTTCATCTGAAAGTAAACCGACCGCCTCGGCATAACGAAGCCATGTATCAACACTAGCAATAACAACCCTTGCTTCTACTGTTAAAATTTCAATACCCACAACCGACACCCTTACGAATGCATCGATTACAATTCCTTTATCCAAAATGCGGTCAATTACCTCAGCCAGACTAGAACTATCCGTACTCTTTTGAACTGCCATTCTTTGCATCTCCTTTCAGGTGACAGGCACCATTTTCTGAAAATCGGTGCCTGTCACCAATTAAAAAAGCTGTCTTATTAATGTTAGGATTTGATTTTTTCATAGCTTTTGATTCTAGTAGCACCCTTTATATCCTTGGATGTTTTGATATTACTGACGCCTTTAATATGGTTTGCACCCTTAACTTTTCTTTTATGGTCATGTTTATGGGATGATGAAACCTTTTCTTGAAGTCCTTTCCCAGCTTCCGCCACTTTCCCAAGCTTCTCCCGGGCATTCAGTAATAAATCCTGAGTTTTTTCTTTTGCTTCAATCGCTTGATCGTGGACTTTGTCAGCAAATTTCTCTTGGCCGTTCTCCAGCTTTTCTGTAAATCTATTAGCTTTATCCTGAACATGCTCGACTACCATCTCTTTTCCCTTGTCGACAACGAAATCTTTTACCTTTTCTTTTATTGGCTTCGGAGTATGTTCAATTGCCTCTTTGATAATCTTCTGAGCTGCCTTTTTAGCACGCTTACCCATCAGTCACCTCCTTCGAATCATCGAAAAGGCTTCACATTACTTTACTTCCATGAGGTCATTTAACATTTTTTCTATTCTCTCAAGACGCTCATTTAGATTCCTGTTTTCTTCCTTGATTTTTTCATAGTTTACCGCATGGCCATTCTTTTCTTTTGAATCATTTATTTCGCTGCTGCTTCTTTCCTTTTTAGTAGAGAGCAATCCAGATTCAATCGTATTGATGCAGCCCTCCGCTAATTGCCTGATACTGTTTTGCACCTGGCCGGTTAGAAGCTTATGGGCTGTTTTTTTAAATTCATGGCTTGCCACTTTTACTAATTCAGACTCTCCTAAAGTCTCCATAACCTTCTTGGTCGTTTTAGAATTAACTAGCAGACCCATCCCTGCTCCCAGAGAGCCTCCTATGATCGCCCGGTTGATCGAACAATTCGGGCTATTCTTTTTTTCCTCTGTTTGCATATTTTCATCACATATTTTTTTTTCTTCCGCTTGTACATTATGTTTGTTTTCCATATTTTCTTTATTAATCTCCTCTCTTCTGTTTTTCCATTGTAGAGGTTACTTGGACATTTTTATCTTGTAGGTTTGGTCTGTATATTCCTTTTGAACACGAAACCAAACTGGTATTAATAACCAAAACGTTCTCTTACTATGCGGTTTAGCAATCCTTTAATACTCATGTAATACTAAAAGACCTTACCTGTTGGGTTTACGAAAACTTTCTATCTTTTTTTACATTCTTGTTACTAACTTTAAAAATAAAAAAAGAGCAAAGAATTCTTTGCTCTCAGATTGTTGAAAAACTATTTCGTCGATGAAATCCCTGCGAACTTTCACACGAATTTATTGATTGTTTTAAATTGATTCACTTATAATTTTATATGTGGTGTAGGCCAATTTTCTGTAATGAGCGGAGTTTGGTACACTTTTTCAAGTTCTGTATGATGGCTGTCATCAAACCTTGCGTCTTTACTTTTTGGACTCCACGGTAACGCACGTAGCGTAATCCGTGGAGTTCTTTACTATGCGCGAAACATAATTCGATCGTTGCTGGTCAAGATAAAACTTCCGATTCTGTTCAACTTGTTGAGGAGTATAAGTGAAAAGCATAAAAAAACCTCCTCTTTTAATTCACTTCGAGGAGATTTTATAAAATTTTCCATACTTTATCTATTGAAAAAAAGACTTTTTCAACAGAGTAAAGGCTCAATCCTAATAAGATTGAGCCTAATTTATCTAGTTCTTATTTTAATGCCAATTGCGCCATGCACTCAACGTGTCCAGAGTGTATGTGGCAGCACATGGGATGCTGGAGGGATTATAAACATAGACCCCCCCCAAACTCTTAGTCTGGGGGAACATAAAACGCACTTCAATATTCTTCTAAAATCCGCTAAAAATATTGATTCCTGCGGGCAGACCAATTATATACTTAGTAAATTCCCACCGAATCAAATCCCGCAGCAGCTGCAGCCTCTTCCTCGCTGCCTTCACCATAAATATCAATTGCAGACTGAACAATAGCCTTACGAGCGTCACTAAAATCGGAATTTGGCGTTAAATAAACGCTAATTGCACGATAGTAGATTTGTCCTAACTTGTGCCTTCCAATTTCTTGACCAATCAAGTATGCAGCGTGGTTTGTAATCGAGGAGTTAACATGGACGCCACCGCCATCAACAGATGTTGGCATATAATAAAATTCATCCATATGAGCCGGATAGACTCCGCCATTTGTACTATAAGCCCTTCTATCCACGTTGCTGACGACAACACTGTTTGGATTACTTAAGCTGCGCAATCTTGTAACACCGTCAGCTTTAGCAGCTGGTGCCATAATTTCCTCGCCCATTTCCCAATCATCATCATCAACGAGTGCACCAAAGACGTCTGCAAATGATTCGTTTAGTGCTCCAGATTGATTGCGGTAAACTAAATTTGCTGTATGAGTGATGACGCCATGAGTCATTTCGTGGGCAGCAACGTCAAGACCGGCTGATAGTGAAATAAAGAACTCACCGTCACCATCCCCATAGGTCATCCAACGTCCATTCCAGGAGGCATTGTTGTAATTATTGCCATAGTGGACCTTAGAAATGATTGCCATGCCTTCACCGTCAAGGGAATTTCGGCCATGCTCATTAAGGTAATAATCATATACCTTTTCCGAATTATAGTGTGCATCGACAAGAGCCCGATCATAATCTCCGATAAATGCAGCAGAATTCCCCACATATAGAGTATCATTACTGGAACTATTATCATTTTTAGCATCATACGTAAGTATTCCATCAAGACCATTATGAGAGTAATCAGCTAACGCAAACTGAGTTCCAGATTTAGGCTCCTTCACTTGGGTAATATGTATATCCCTGTGAGCACCATGCACCCCTTTTCCAGCACCTTTTTGTGTTTTCATTTCATCAGCATGCATTAAACCATTATACTTATCGATGATTTCTCCTGTGTTTGCATCCACAAAGACAAACCAGTTTCCAGGCTCATCCCCCATGAAGTTAACATTCACTTTATAAGCTGTATAATTATCCCCTTCAAAAGGATAGACAACAAGCTCAGAAGTTGGCTCATATGTCAGCTCTTCGGGAGCATTGACAGAGGATAATGCCGCCTTTAGTGCAGCATCACTACTTAAAGAGGCAGTCGTGTCAACTGCATCATCGGCAATCGTCTGATTGATTCTTCCGTTGACGGATACTACTTCATTATTCTTATTAAAATGAACAATAATTTCGGATCCCTCTACGTCAACTCCATTAATTGACTGATTGAAGCGGACATGAGTCATACCCAGTTTATCTATTTGTGTATCTTTCAATTTTAGTTTTTTGTCCGGATTTTCAATTCCGGTTTTACCTTCGTTTTTCTTCAAATAATTCAGTGCATTGGAAGGATTGCTAGAAGAGAATTTCTCTGCCATTCGTTCCTTCACAAATATAGGAACACTTGCCTTCTCATTCCATTTCTTAGATGCTTGTACACTATTAGCCACCTTCGAATCAATCGGGTTCGCAAATACAATACTAGCTGGGATAGAACCTACCAACAACGCCGACGACAGAACTACAGGAACAATAAACTTCTTCTTCAACATTTGATACCCCCTATTATTATCAGTCGGTTTTATTATAGATTAATAAATATTAATTTACATGAATAATTTGAATTGTTTAAATTTTTAAAAATCAGCCATTAAAGCCCAGATGCTATTTTATGGTAGTTACAATTGACCACTTAACATGGCGATAAAATTAATAATACTTCTAAATTTATTGGATTTTCTATACTTTTGTTGTAGTTAATTTAAACTAATTATAAAAGGTAGGATCCTAGCTAGTTAATTTGGAATATGCATTATAATAGGTAGAATGATAGTCGATTTGACACGGAAGCTCTGCGGGCTTGATGCACGGCCATGCCGCCAGGTTTTAGGAGAGTTATCGACATTGGGGTCAGTCCCAAGAAAAAAAGTGCCAGACACCTTCCAATTTAGTTGATTTTCTTCAAATTAATGGAGTATTCGAAATGAAAATCGAATACTCTTATTTTTTCCAATGGAGAATAAGTAATAATCGCCCCCACTTCTTAATTTCGTATGTTAATTATTGATCATTTTCATTAATAATTCCGTAATATACTAAATCCCATATTTACTGTCTTTTATGACATGTTCATTTAAAATTCCCTCTTTTTTCATACCAATCTTCTCCATAACCTTCCTTGAAGCAAGGTTCGATGGAAAATTTCGTGCAAACACTATGTGCAGTTTCTTTTCTTCAAAAGCAAATCGTCACAACCGCTGCCGCACCGGGTGTTTGAAATAATCTAAGGACGAGCCTTTCTGTCGTGATCAGTAATTTGTCACTGACATATCCCATTCAATCGAATTCCTTTTCCTACAAAATGCAAATCCTGCCCTTTTCTTAACGAAGGCAACTTGTTTTACTTTGATTATAGATAAGTATTCTATTTTTCAAAAACCTTGTTAGGCTATCATTTTTCTTAATGGAACAGTTAAATGCGGTGTCTGCCACGTCCCGAAGTTCCGCGGAATATGGCAAATTAAAAACTAATAAATTTCTCCTTTTTCAAATTCAAACAGCCCAGTCCTACGACTGGGCATTATTATTACATTATTTTAAAATCAGTTGCGAAACACATTCAACGTGGCTTGAGTGGTGATCGCAGACATATTGATGTAGTGGTGTTTACCTAATGGGATATTTAATGTATTTTTTTCTTATTGAAAAGTTCTCCACAAATTAACGGTTTTTTCTTTCGGACACCCTAATGTAAATAATCATTCTCCACACATTATAAATTTACTTTAAGAATTTATGTTTACACTTTATAACAGGAATCTCTTTAACAGGAAATTATTATTTAATTATAGTGAAATTAAAATCTTTACTACCTTACCCCTTATTTCTATTTCCTTTTCATTAACAATAATTGGTTCAAAATTGGGATTGTCTGAGTAGACAATAACTTCACCACTTGGTGTTTTTTTTATTTTTCTAATGATAGCATCCTTTCCAAATATATTTACCAATACAATGTCTCCATTTTTGATCCTCACCTCGCTATTGATCAACAATTTATCCCCTTTTAAAATACGGGCTGTCCTCATAGAGTCATCACTAACAATGAAATAAAACAATTTCCCATTAGATTTATCTTCATATATGCATTCTTCAACAAATTCACTAGAAATAAGTTCTCCCGCTGAAGTTACCTTTGTATACACTGGGACCTTATTTTTTGACGGGTCATTCGATGTCTCACTTCTTAATTGCTCTCCATCCAAAAGTGAATTCTTTATTAGTGATGATGCTTCAGTTTCCCCTATATATTTAAAGCGAAATTTAAAAACATCGTTCAACCTCTTTTTTAATTTAAATTCATCTTCCTCTGGAAATGCCCATTTTAGTGCTTCAGCCAATTCTACCCGTTTATACTCATCATTGTCTGATAGGCTGGCAGCTAACAGCATTTCTGGTATTATTCCCAGTATCTTCGCTAAAACGAGAGAAACCTTGTAAGAAGGCGGCGGCATTTTTCCGTTTTTTAATTTACTTAAATAGGAAACCGTAATCCTTTGACCACTCTTTTCAGTTAAATTTGCTATTTCAGTTAGTGAAAGATTTCTTTGTGAGATATTACTCTCCAAAAAATGATCATAGACAATCCTTTGCCTATCATCTAAAACATTAAATTCTTCTTTTTCAAATGTTTCCATATCGAATACTCCCTTTCATTAAAATTATATTTCTTGTTGATTAATTAGTCAAAAAACCAATTAACTTTATTGACTGATTAATCAAAAGGACGTATTATATAAATAAGTTTTTACTAATTAGTCAAAAGAGGAGGAGTGAGTTTGTTTAACAATGAGTTAACTCAAAGGATTAAAAGTATACAAGCCAGCAGGCAACTTCTAAAAGAATCAAATTTAAAGATTGATGATCTTTCATATCACTGGGAACAAATAATTGTCAGTGCGAGACAAGAGAGGACAAAATTCAATTTATTAAGGATGCAAAGGAAATCCTTAATAATATTGCTGCAAATATCGATGTCATTAATGAAGAAAATGAATAAGTATTAAGCTCCCCTGAGTATAACTTGCCCACTTTTATAGGAGATGATTTTTTGTCGTTTCATGGGTCTATAAAAATTGTAAAAAGGAAGGATAATGATTAATGTCAGAAGCTAGTGAAAAAGATAACAGAATTGTTTTAAGGAAAACCCCTTATGAAAAATCCCTTTTGTTTAAAAATCCAACTTTAGCTTCACAATGGGATAATGAAAAAAATAAACCTCTTACTCCCGGAGATATAAATGTCTCTTTTGAAGGGAAAGTGTGGTGGCGCTGTAAAAACAATCATTAATGGAAAGCTAGTGTAAGAAATCGCCACAAAGGGAATGGTTGCCCCAAATGTAATAATGAGTTGAAAAGTAAGAGAAAGGATCATGAACCTTCTTTAGATGATACCTACCCTGAAATCGCTAAACAATGGCATCCAACTAAAAACATAGTGCCAATTCAAGATGTAAAAATAAAAAGCAACAAAAAATTTTGGTGGCGCTGTAGCAAGGGGCATGAATGGCAAACAACAGTGGCAAATCGCACAAGAAATATTGGAGGAGAATGTCCCTATTGTTCCGGATTTTATGCATCACCAGAAAATAATCTACTAGTCATTTATCCTGAGATAGCAAAGGAATGGCATGCGACTCTAAATTTGGATACCCCCCAGGATGTAACACCAAAAAGTAAACAGAAAAGATGGTGGATCTGTGATAGAGACCACGAAACATATCGCGAAGTACAAAAAAAGGTAGTTTCCAAAGCTTGCCCTGAATGTTTAAAGAAAGAAAAAACTTCATTTCCAGAATGGGTAATCTATTTTTATATCAAAATAGTGTTTCAAGATGCACAAAAAGGATATACTTTTGACAGTCATTCACAATTTCATTTAGATTGTTTGATTCCGAACATTAACCTAGCAATCGAATATGATGGTTCATTTTATCATGGTAATACAGAAAGAGACATACGAAAAGATAATTTGCTGAAAGACAAAATGCCTAATGTAACCTTAATTCGTTTTCGCGAAGAAGGCTGTCCCACTTACATCTCTCCTAATCCAAATGTTCATTTCTGGTCGGTTGAAAAAAATGAACACTCTTTAGAAAGTAACATTAAATTACTTTTCAACTGGATTGAGAAAAATACCGAAGTTACCAAACCCTTAAACATTGACATTAATATAGATAGAGACCGGACCGAGATAAGAGATTTGTCAGTTCATTGGGAGAAAGCAAATTCATTAGAGATGCAATATCCAGATATATCAACTCAGTGGCATCCTTTAAAAAATGGTTTATTCAAGCCTTCTCATGTCACAAAAGGTAGTGATGAAAAAGCCTGGTGGCAATGCCAAGAGGGCCATGCATGGCAAGCAACAGTAAGCAGTAGAGTAGCAGGGAGCGGCTGTCCATACTGTTCAAACAGGCTTATCGGATTCCATAACAATATCACCAGTACACATCCAGAAATAGCAAAGCAATGGCATCCTAAGTTGAATGGCGAAAATACCCCTGCACACTTCTCATCAGGTAACGGCAGCTATAAAGCTTGGTGGATATGCAAAAATAACTCTTCCCATGTATGGCAAGCACTTATAAGTTCCCGTATTAAGGTTAAAAGTAATTGTCCTTATTGTTCTGGTCATAAAGCAACTGAAGATAATAATTTGGCTGTAACACACCCGCAGATTGCAAAGTATTGGAATTGGGAAATGAATTCCATTACCCCATATGAGGTTAAACGGTTCAGTAATAGAAAGGTTTGGTGGCGGTGTGATGTTAATTCCAATCATATATGGGAGGCTGTGATTAGTCACCGGACAGTGAAAAGTGGTTGTCTTATTTGCACAAATAAAATTGTTTCTGACGATAATAATTTAGCCGTGACCCATCCAAAAATTGCAGGAGAATGGCACCCTTTAAAAAATGCTTCACTGACTCCAATGGATGTAACAAAGGGCAGTGATCAAAAGATATGGTGGATTTGTACTGAGGGACATGAATGGGCAACTAAGGTATATAATCGTACAAAAACTAATGGTAATAACTGTCCTAGATGTTCTAAGAAAAAGAAGTTTTCAAATTAAGTTCCCTATTAACTGATTAATAGGAATTATAAATTTTAAAAACTTGTTTTAATTTGTGAAGAACAAAATTTTTTATGATTATTAAAATGAGCCATACTTGATGTGAACCCCAAAAGAGTTTTATATTAAGCAGCTAATTGGCTGGTATGCATACGGTATTGTACCGGACTCATACCTGCCAATTTTTGCTTTATCCTCTTGTTATTATAGTAAATCATATACTCTTCAATTCTCTTTTTTAATTCCTCAAATGTGCACAGTGGTTCCCCGTAATACATTTCTTGTTTCAATAAGCCGAAAAAGTTTTCCATAGGCAAATTATCTAAACAGTTTCCTTTTCGCGACATACTCTGGAACACTTTGTTTTGCTTAAGCGTTTTTACCCATTTATTATGTTGATAATGCCATCCTTGATCAGAATGTACTGTTGTTCTAAACTTAATCATCCATATTATTTCCTCCACCTTATTAACTTTACATTTTAATTATAGGTTAAATATTCCGGGTAGCAATTCATTTAATAAATTTGTTTCTGCTAAGTGTAACTTATGATATTATAAAATGGTAATTTTTGTTATCCTCGAATACCATATTTGTATTTATTCGAATAGTTCAATAAATTTAAGGAGGAATTAGTTTTGATTGATATCGCCAAATACTTGGAGGAACTACCATTTGAAGGTTATTTTAATTATGATTCTAAAATTCGTGAATTCCAAGAAAAAGAAAATTATAAGTTTGAAGGTATGGCATTTCAGTTTTTAACTAAAAATGATATGGAAGAAGGTTATGATTACGGTATAAGTAGTTATTTTAAACCATATTATGAGTTTGCGGATTCTGTATATCCAAATCTTTCTGACATTTGTTGTGAGGCTCTCCAATATTGGCAAATAAGAAGTGAAGAATCTAACAATCCATATTTGATTGCTAGATATTCTGATTTAGTGTGGAATTTTTCAAAATTACATAGGGGTTGTATAGCAAATCCATTTGTTTATGCAATTAAAGCTATCGATAATTATCTCTTGTTTTCAAATGAGAGTATTAATCGTCGAACAGATTTAGATACAAAACACGCAATTATAAGAGCTTTAATATTAGCTAAGAGTTTAAATCAACGTGAAAAGTTAAATACAATTTTTAGAAAAATGATTGATATTGATAACGCTATGGAGGATAAATTTATCGGTCTTTGGGGGTTCTCCTATGATAAGTTGATTGGTAATAATTTAGAAATAACTTCAGAGCTTGAAGGAGAAATAATTACTTCGATACTCGAAAGAGTTGATAGACTTATCTACGATGAATTAGAAAATAAGACAGATAATTTTCATGCAATTGAGTATGGAATAAGCAAATTAACAAAATATTATTGTAAAATGGGGCAAACTAACGAGGTGTTACGATTACTAACTTTAATAGAAGATGTCATTAATAAATCCGAACAATCACATTTAAAAGAATTTAGATATAATAAATTATTAGATTTGTATCATGCTGTTCAAATACACGAAGATGATAACAGAATAATTAGGAAAATATCTGAGTCTGTACAAAATAGTATCGAGAGAATGAAAGAGACCTCTATAACGCAGTCAATAGATAGAGAAAAATATGAGATTTATATAAATAATTTTTATACACAAGACTTAGAGTTGGATTTAAGAATGTTAGCATTGAGATTTATTCCTAGTATAGATGATAATTTAAGAATGATTGAAGAAAGAAGAAAAAAAGGAATTGGTCTACTGAGTGAGTTAGTTTCACATGTAAAAATTAATAAAGATGGTATGCCTATCACTACGTTAGATTTATCTAATGAGTATGATAGTTTAGCAAATCAATTTGAAATAACTATTGGAGTACAGTCTTCATTTTTCAATGACATATTTAATAAACTAATCCAAGAGTATAATTTAAATGAAATAAATCTTGGTGGTATTCTATCTACATCACCCATTTTAATTGAAGAGAATCATTCTATTCTATATTCTGGATTAAAAAGTTACTTTAATGAGGAATATATTTCTTTTATCCATATCATGATTCCTTATATTGAATCTACTTTAAGAAATGTAATACATCTAACTGGTGATAGTATCTACAAATTAAATAAAAATGGTGGATATGATGCAATTCTTTTAGGGGATATTTTGGCAAAAGACTACTTAGAAAATATTATTAATAAAGACATTGTATATTATTTAAAGTTCATATATAACGATAAAAAAGGATATAATATTAGAAATATAGTTGCTCATGGTTTAGCACATCCTAGTATTTTTAATAAAGCAAATGCTGACTTAGTTATGCACACACTTTTAATATTCTTCTTATTTAATAAAACAGAGAATTAATACTAGTAATATTGAATAAACCTTAAATTAGCGTGGCGTTAATCCGAGTAGTATAAACTTTTTTATTAAAGTTATTCTACTAATATATCTAGCTTCATTATTAGCATTAAAGAGGATGGCACACCCATTATTCACTATCTTTTTACCACTCCGAAATTAAGACTTTTGAAAGAAGAAGTGGGAAAACTTTAATTTTCCCCGCTTCTTCCACATGTCCAGAGTGTATGTGGCAACACATGGGATTTTGATGAGTATTATATATGAATAATATATTGTATAAAATCTACATATTTAAAAGAATATTTATTAATTCATCAAGTCATTTAGCTTCACACCTAAGGTCATGAAAAACCGACAAAGGATGTTATTGAAGTAACAACTATTTCATGTAAAAGCATCAGTACTGATATGCATCGACAATTTCTTGTTGTGCCCTTTTTAATCTAATCTGTGACGCATTATTACAGCCCCATGATTTCTTTCTTTTTAGCATCAAACTCTTCCTTTGTTAAAACACCCATATCAACCAGTTCTTTTAGCTTTTTTAATGTTTCGATCTGCTCGTCGAAAGACATTGAAGAACTTGGCGTTGAAGCTGGCTGGCCTTGAGGTCCAATATTCTGGGCCATATTCATTCCAAAGAGCATACCTCCGCCGTTTCCAAGTCCATTATCTTGAATACCCTGAGCAATTTTTTGCTGTGCAGCAATATTGGATGCTCTCTGTGAAACATCTTCATAGGCTCTCATATTCATCTTGTTTGCAGAGAACTGGTTAACAAGCTCTCTAGATAACAGGAACTAAGTTAGTAGAATTGTGGTTGAACTATAATAACCCTGTATCTAATGAAACGTTAACGATAAAGCCTATTACTAATCAATCAAATAAATTAGAAACTCCAATTTAAAATCTAACCCTAACCTAAGAATGGTTAGGGTTTTCATTTAATTGCTCCTTCCTAAAATGGGTAGTTATATTCATCAAATGCACTAAATGCTGGAAATTAATTCCTTGAAATTCTCTATCCTTTTTCCAGTGTTAATTTTAATTAGATTACTATCTCCCAATTTTTTTTCATTTATTTTACCGAAAATAGGACCTGCTTCGCTATATCCACTGAATCTAATAATCGCTACATCGAATAATTGAAATTTCTTTTGCATCAGTTCAAAGAATGAGGAATCATGTGTAGAAATGATAAGTTGCTTATTATACCCTTCTTGATCAGTTAGTTGTCTTAGAAAATCAATGTACGCTAATGAATTTAAACTATCCATGCTCTGTATTGGATCATCCATTGCTACAATATTTAAACTACACCATTCTTGTGTAATTGCCATTGATAAAAATAGCGACAGAGCTATTGTATTAATTTGAGCAGCGCTATAAATATAAGTTGGATTTGCTTCGACTTCGTTATCTGATAATACGTTAAGTAATAATTTAAACGTCCCATATCTTTTTTCTTTCTTAAAGTTTACCTTATTAAATATCGGATGAGAATTTAATTTACTATATATTTTTTGAACTACCTCAAACAACTCTTCAATAGCTTTTTGATTAAGTGTTTCTATTGCTGAAGGTACCTTTTTACTAGCTTCCTCAAGAATGGATATTTTTTGATTTATATCTTGTTTCTGATTCTCAAGTACTGAAAGTGCCTTTTCCTCTTTTTCATATTCGTTTGTTTTTATTCTTAGTAATTGTTGAATTTTAAGACTTTCTATGTCTGCAATTAGATTACCTAATAATGTAGTCTTCTCATCTATAATTTTCTGCTTATTCCTGTAACTATTGAATTGACTCTCTACAAACTCACTCACCGTTTCTGGCTCATAACTTTCTTTCTGATAACTTACTTCATTTAGTCGTAATCTATACCCTTCCAAAAAAATGTTATTAATTTCTATTTTCTGGTTTAAACCCCTTACAATTTCATTATTCAGTTCATTTTGAAGAAGAACACTTTCTTTGAGCATATTATCTTTTAGGTTTTGAGTAGTATTTATTACTGTTTCTAAATCCTCTATACTATTTAATTCTAATTGGTATTCATCTATTAACCTTTGATATTTACTATCATTCTCTTCAATTACAAAAATTGTCTGTATCAAATTATTAAGACTTTTATATAAATTAGTTAACTTATTTCTTTGTTCATCAATACTTTCTGATACCTTTTCAATCTCTAGTCTAATTTGATTTAGATCTTCTTTGTATTTTTCTTGTATTTTGCTTATTTGTAATTTACATTGATCATACTCGTCAACAGATTTATTCAACGCTTCCTGAGCATGAGGAATATCAACATTAACTTCCTTTTGTGCTTTTTGAGTGTAATCAATCAAATATTCAGATGTAATTTCTTTATTACCACAGACCGGACAATTATCTAATTTATCAATTGATTGAACATACTCTATGACATGTCTAAGTAGAGTGCTATATCTATTATTTATCCTCTCTAAATTTTTTAACCATACTTCGTTCTCATCTTTTTTCCTTTTGATTTCCTTCAGTTCATTTTCTTTATTTTTTATATCTAACAAATTTGTTTCGACTCTAATCAATTGGTTAAAAAATTTATCTTTTAAATTAGTATTACTTATTTCATTAGTTACTAATCTTCTAAAACTTTCAAAGTTATTACTATTGATGGATTTATCTAAAGTAAAATTTATAGAAGAAACAAAAATATCAAGACTTTTAATATATTTCTCTAAAGCACTTATTTCCTGCTTTATATCATTTTTATTGTTAATCTTATTATCATAATCCTTTGTACCTTCTATAAAATCCTTATAATTTTCTTTCATCCATTTAAAGTCTAATAATTTTGCATTAAATTGTATCAATTTATTAACAATCTTTAGCTGGTTCCTATCAATAGATAAGCTTTCATATTTCTGTTTATATTTATGTAGGTCATTTCTTAATAATTCCAATGTTTCATAGTTTTGATTCAGTTCATTTCTCTCTTTAAATAAATTACTATTATCTTTATGTATCATTTGAAGTAATGTATCAACATTATCATCTAAATTCAAATGTTGAGAAAATAATTGATTATACTTAAGAAGAAGTTCTTGTGTCTCATTATAATTATATTGTTTGGCTTTATCTTTTAATTTATTGATTTCATTACTAATAGTTTCTTTTTTCACCTTAACTTCTATAATTACATCGTCAATATCATCAATTTCACTTTTAAAAATATTTTGTGCATCCTTAAATTTATTCTTATAAGAATTATATTGTTCTGTGCCAAGAATAGTTGAAAGAGCATCATACCGCTCACCCTCTTTAGCACCCTTAAGAAAATGATTCATTTTCTCTTGACTAGAGTAATGTGTTAAATTAAAAATATTACCTAAATTCTCCTGGTTTATTTTATCTAACCATTCACTATTGATTATTTTGTTATTGATATACCCTTGTGCTGCGTTTCCTAATAAACAAACCTCTCCTGAAACCTCAACGCCTAAGATACTTCTCCCATAATCAGTTTTAGAGTCATCTTTAATACCTTTCCTGGTAATTATAAGTTCCTGCTCTTCATCCGCTAATACTATCTGAACAAATGGTGGCTTGCTTGAAAAAGTATTTCCTACAAATTTAGAACGATTTCTCTCATCAGTAGGAGCATCATAGCGATTTATTTTTCCTGTAAGGCTCCATTCGATTGAATCAAAAAACGATGTTTTTCCATGCCCATTTGGACCATAAATTAGTATTAATTGGGCATCATTAATTAAAAAGTCTCTTTTCTCATTAAAACCTCTAAAACTCTCAATTACTATACGTTTTATCTTCATTTAACTACACCCTTATTTTGTTTTAATAATTGATAAATTTCTTCAGAGCCAAACTTATCACCATTAACAAAAAAATCTGATCCGAACATTTCCCTAGCTTGATCCGATAATAGATTCTTTAAACTTTCCAAAAACATATCTTCTTGATGGATAATAACATCTGTTTCTGTTTCTCTATTTTTATTTTTCATATTATCAAACATAAAAGGTAGTCTATGAAGTTCTACTTCATTGTTGGAAATAACTATTTTTTTAAAAAACTTCCGATCATTTTCAATTACTTTTCTCGATAATGGAGAAATATTACTATTTACTATTAAAATCAAGTATATGTCCCATCTTAAGTTATCGAGATGCTCGGATAATTTTGCTTGAACCTTAGTAGAAAGTTCATACGAACAATCTTCCCATTTCTGGATTAATTCATCTTCAGTTTCAAACTCAACAAAACCATAAATTCCTTTGGGTGATGCAATAACGGAGTTTATATTTATCCATTTTTTTTCAATTTCGATTGTATCCGTTTTTTCTAATAAATACCCTTTTAATAAATCAATCACCTATTAGAACCCCCCTTAAACTATCTTGTAAAATTTGAACATTTTCTGACTCACGTAATTTCCTTATACATTTTGCACAGCATATTTTTATACTTCCAAGGTCCAAATAACTATTTTCGTCCTTAGGTACATCATCAAAAACACCAATTTTTCTAACTTTCCCGTAATCAATTAAAATCTTGGAAAAGGGAAAGTCATAACCAATCCCACATATTTCACAGAGATTCTCATTATCCAAATCTGTATTTGCATTTTCTATTATCCATCTATGATCAAAATAGTTCTTATAAGGTGTTTTTTCATATAAATTAATGCCTAGATCCATAATTATCATAGGAAAAGTATTCTTTCTCATAGAATAAATTAATTGTAACCAACCACTTTTCCCTTCTTCTATCAATTGTAAATTTGCAATATCATACGATTGTATTGACCAATTCTTTATCTTACAATTAATATAAGTTAATAATTCATATAGTTCCCCCACTCCATCATAAGAAATATTACTGTCACTTCCCCGGGGATGCTGGTACATTTTTAAAAATTTCTTTATTGAGTCAAGGTCTATACTTACTAATTTTGTATATACTTCTTCCATTGATTGTATTAATAAAGTTTTAATGCCTTCATCTATATTGCTAGTTTCAGATAAAATAGTTTCCTCCATTCCAATCTTATATTTATCAATTGCATGCTTAATTGGATTTATCTCAGTTAAATTCGGATCAAACCATTCAATTAATGATGGATACTTTTCAAACACAAAATCCGAATTGATTACACCTGCCTTAAAGTTATCGTCAATAACCCTCGCTAATAAGTTATTCCATACACTTGAAGCACTTTCTAATCCTTGAACTCGTCTTTTTGCAGTATCAAGAAATTGAATAATATTTCTTTTATCCCGGCTTACATCAGAGTTATAATCATAAGAAATCACATAAACACCTTTTAAAAATCCCCATAGCTCTTGATCCGATACACTAGAACCTTTTGCTTCTTCGACAGCATTCTTAAATGTATTAAACAACTCAGTCATATTGTTATATGCGGTAACTTTTTGAAGAAAATCAACATGATCGATACATCTGCGTGCCCTATCAAGTAAATAAGTAGTATTATTGTAAATATCCATACTAGTTGGTTCGCCCATTATTATTGCAAAAACATCATTTACCTTATTAAAAACAGCTACATTATTGTAATCTCCCCAAAAACCCTTTATTACTTCATTAAATAATGTATTATTAGTTAATCTTATTTTAAGTTTCATCTGGGCAAAGATTCTACTAGTAATTCCATTCTTAGGTTTAAAAGTAACAACCATATCATCAGTTTCAACATTTCTATATCTAGCTTGAAATGATATATTGTCAATCAAATAACCATCCTCGAATCTTTCAATACGTGCCTTTCCCCCACTAATCATTAGGCAAACAAATTCTGTTTGAACCTTATGTTCAAATGTAGTACCTCCCGCTCCTGTGGAAACTGGGCTTGGAGTTGTACTCGTACTCATATGTAATCACCAACCTATAAAAATTAGACTATTAATTAACTATTATACTATAAAATATGGTAATAAATTATTTTAGTACTACATATTGATAGTAATAAAAACCGCCCATAATCGATGTTATGAGCGGTTTTAGACATAGGAATACTGTATCTTTTACATCCTTCTTCAACTAAGCTACATCTAGTTAAAGAGCAACATATAGATAGTTCTTATTTTTTGCTATAATACTTTATAATGGATTCTTTTGGTATAGTACCATCCCAACTTTGTTTATAAGTTCTTGTAGCTTCTGGTTGTTTATTTCCTCATAGTGAAGATTGTCGATATCATCCAGCTCTTGATAATCTTTATCGTTATTCTCTACAATTCCCCTAAGAATTTCGAAAAATGGACAAGGAATGCCCTTAGTCCTATAATACTAATTTCGCGACCGCTTCAACATGTGTCGTCTGCGGAAACATATCCACCGGCTGAACTTCAACAGTTTTATATCCGCCATCTTCTAAAATCCGTAAATCTCGTGCGAGTGTGGCTGGATTACAGGATACATAGACAACTCTTTTCGGTTTCATATCGATAATGGTTTGTAAAAATGTTTCGTCACAGCCTTTACGCGGCGGGTCTACAACCAGCACATCTGCCGAATTGCCGTCTTTATACCATTTCGGGATAACAACCTCTGCTTCTCCTGCTTCGAAGTCAACATTTGTGAAACCATTTAGTGCTGCGTTCCGTTTCGCATCTTCAATCGCTTCGGGTACGACTTCTACACCGAAAACCTTCTTTGCTTTTTGGGCTAAAAATAAGGATATCGTTCCGATACCACAATAAGCGTCAATGACCGATTCTTCACCACTAAGATCTGCATATTCGAGAGCCTTGTCATAGAGAACTTTTGTTTGAACCGGATTCACTTGGTAAAAGGACAGAGCTGATATAGCAAACTTAACGTCACCAATCATGTCGTATATTACCTCATTGCCCCAAAGAACATTCGTTTTCTCACCAAGGATTACATTCGTCCGCTTTGAATTCACATTGTGTACAATCGATTTTACCCTCGGAAGCCGGGTGATAATTTCCTCTACCAATTTGTTTCTGTTAGGAATATCTGCGGTTCTAGTGATGATCACAACCATCAGCTCGCCAGTTTGCTGACCGTATCTTGCCATA
Source organism: Neobacillus vireti (assembly GCF_036962345.1). Taxonomy (GTDB): domain Bacteria; phylum Bacillota; class Bacilli; order Bacillales; family Cytobacillaceae; genus Neobacillus; species Neobacillus vireti_A. Next base: position 57,535 of record NZ_JBALNB010000004.1, on the reverse strand, counting down.
ATGTGGCGCAGGACACCCTTATGAGTCTCTTCCTGGTAAGCAGCTATCCCTAACTCATTGCAGATTTCCTTCACAGCCTGGATAGCTTCATTAATTTCCGGCAGCTGAATAAGACTTTCAGCGGTATCAACAATTTCATGGCTTCTTGGTTTAAAAAAGCCAGCAATCAGCTTTCCATCTTTCTCACCAACAGGAACCTGTGCCTTATTTCGATAATGCCATGGGTTTTCCATCCCTAAAATCGGGTGAACCTTCACACCCTCTAGTTTACCAATCCTGGTCAACACCTGACGCACTTGATTCTCTTTAAATTTTAACTGTCCCTCATAACTTATGTGTTCAAGCTGGCAGCCACCATATTTATGTGCCTCACTGCTGTCGATTTCCAAACGATATGGACTTTTTTCATAAAGTTCAATTAATCTTCCGAATCCGTAACCCTTATTTACTTTAATGACCTTAACCTGCGCTTTTTCTCCAGGGAGACCGTTCGGAACAAACAACGGATAGCCATCTACTTTTGCTACCCCAGCACCATCATGGGTTAAATCCTCAAACACTACATCTATATAATCATTTTTACTTACCGGAATTGTTCTTGTCATTGTCTACTTCCTTTTCACCGTTTTGACTAGGAAGATTGTAACATAAACCCAGTCTGATTGCGAAAAACGCCATATTATAAAGGTATATTATTTACTTTCGCATAAATTGTCGGAGTATTTTAATTTAACAATCTAACGAAAGTGTTTATAATGAAAACATTCCCACACGAAGGAGGTGATTACGATAAAGAAGGTTTATTTTCTTCCGATCGCATTGCTACTTGCCTTCATATGCTTTTCCGTCTTTCATACTTCCAAGATTACTATTCAATTACATCATTCCCATAAAGTTGTGCTGATGGATAATTGGAATATGAATGCACAAACGGACGATGAAGAGAAACATTTATTTCATTTTGATTTTGTCGGTGTACTTGCTCTATTTTCATTAGTCGTAGTCACCCTTCACAGAATTTTTTCAGCTACCCACATCAGAAACTTCATCTTTTTGATCCCAGTTTTTCATCAATCAAACTATGTAATCTCCTCCCCTGCATTGATAAGTTAACAACTTACAATAAGGGAGGAAAAAATATGTGGATTCGATTTGTAATGATTGGCTTTTTTTCATTGACTGCTGCAGGAATGCTTACCTTTCAAGGCATAGAAATGTACCATGCATTTATGGATTTTTGGAAAAATAAATAAGAAAACCATGAACAAAAACAGATGACCATTACTATTTATTTTGGTCATCTGTTTTTTTGCTTTTTCATGATGACCGTTCCCCATAAAAAAGCGATATATGGGTAACTATAGAGCTTTTATGGTGACCGGTTTCTGTCAAAAAACGATTTTGCGGTAACCATAGAGCGTTTATGACGACCGTTTTCCTTAAAAAGCCAATATTACAGTAACCATGGCACCCTGATCCTGCCAACTACTTTAAAAACTGCAAAAAGACACCCATCAAGGGTGCCTTCCTCATACTTATTCTGCCTTCATTTCGGCAACTTTCTCTTTTACTTCTTCAATATTTCTCATTTTGTTATCCCAGCATTTTTGGCTAAGGTCAACAGGGTATTCCTCAGGATTCAGTGTTCGCTTATACTCATCCCAGAGGGCGTTAAGGTTTTGCTTCAAATATTCACGAGACTCCTCTAAACACGGGACTTCATAAACAAGTTCCCCGTTAGAATAAATCACTTCATGAAGCTCTTTTGCAGTAAAGTTTGTCACGACCTTATTCAGATATGTATGCGTTGGGTGGAACATTCTTAGCTTTTTCTCTGGCAGTTTTTCGTCCGCGAGTGAAATGTAGTCCCCCTCAGCATGATTATTCTTATTATTGATGATTCGATAAATTTTCTTGATACCAGGTGTCGTAACTTTTACCGGATTGGAAGAGATTTTAATCGTATCTTCCATTTCGCCATTCTCGCCTTCAATGGAAACAATTTTATAAACCGCCCCAAGAGCAGCCTGATCGTAAGCAGTAATCAGCTTCGTCCCAATACCCCAGCTGTCTATTTTCGCGCCCTGTGCTTTTAAGTTTAGTATCGTATATTCATCTAAATCGCTGGAGGCAACAATTTTCGCATCCGTAAACCCTGCCTCATCCAGCAATTTCCGCGCTTCCTTTGAAAGATAGGCAAGGTCACCGCTGTCTAAACGGATTCCGATGAAATTAATGGAATCGCCCATCTCCTTAGCTACCTTAATGGCATTCGGAACACCCAAACGAAGGGTATCATATGTATCAACCAAAAAGACACAATCTTTATGCGTCTCAGCATATTTTTTGAATGCAGTATATTCATCCTTATAGGCCTGCACCATAGAATGAGCATGTGTACCGGAAACAGGAATTTGAAACAATTTACCCGCTCTCACATTACTTGTACCTTCAAAACCAGCAAGGTAAGATGCTCTGGCTCCCCAAATGGCCGCGTCCATTTCCTGCGCCCGGCGAGTACCGAATTCCATTGCAATTTCATTTCCAAGAACCTGCTTAATACGAGAGGCCTTTGTAGCAATTAATGTTTGATAATTAACGATGTTTAATAGTGCTGTTTCAACCAATTGGGCTTCGCAAAGCGGGGCATCCACACTTAAAATCGGCTCATTTCCAAATACAAGCTCGCCTTCTTTCATGCAGCGAATGGTACCCGTAAAGCGCAAATCCCTTAAATAGTCCAAAAAGTCATCCTGGTAGCCTACTTCATTTTTCAAATACTCCAGATCATCGTCTGTAAAGCGGAATCCCTGGATAAACTGAATGACTTTTTCCAAGCCAGCGAATACTGCATATCCATTCCCAAAAGGGAGCTTTCGGAAAAACAATTCGAACACGGCACGTTTTTTATATCTGCCATCTCTCCAATACGTTTCTACCATATTGATCTGATATAGATCCGTATGCAGAGTCAAGCTATCATCCTGATAAATGTTTTTCATCATAACCCTCCGAACAACTACTTTTTCAACATATTAAATAATTTTACCATTATAAAAACTATTTAACCAGCGCCCCAAGGGATTGTTCAAAATGCCCCAATGCCCATTCATGACCTTGTTGATTAAAAGAAGCTACCGCCTCCTTATGTACAACGATGGTAAATCCTTTATTGTAGGCGTCAACGGCCGTGTGGAGAACACAAATATCTGTGCAAACACCAACTAGATGAAGCTCTGCAATTCCCCGTTCTCGCAGTTTGATTTCAAGATCGGTTCCAGCGAATGCGGAGTACCGGGTTTTATCAATGTAATACACATTCTCTCGCTCTTTACTCTCGTCATAAACAGTTTGAAGCTCTCCGAACAAATCTCTGCCTGCAGTCCCCCGAATATTATGCGGAGGAAACAATTTTGTTTCAGGATGATGTTCATCCCCTTCGTCATGGACATCAATGGCAAAAACGACGTAATCACCGCGGTCAATAAATTCTTGTGTTAATTGGACGATTTTACTTTCAATGTTCTGACCTGGCACTCCACAGGTTAACGCACCCGCATCCGCAACAAAATCTACCGTATAATCGATATTAATTAAAGCCCTTTTTACCATTCCAATTACCCCCTTATCATCCATTACTATTTCTGTACAGAAATCATTTATTCCTTTGGCTGTTATAGGTTATCGTTTATTTTATTAATTATAAGAATCTAAATAGGCGGAGAAATCTCGCTTAATTAGTATTTACTAATAAAATTAGCATATATAGACGGAGAGATTCCGCCTATCGATCCGAAATAGGCGAAAATAGAGGATTTTGCTGTGCATAACCGGAAAACCTTCCCTTATTCCCCCCGAAACAGGCTCCATTCTGCATTTAACCGGAAAGTCTCCGCCTATTTTTACTTTCGCTGGTTACTGTAGCGCTAATCAACAGCCTTTTTGAGCACAGCCATTCCTTTAAACTAAAAAGCCCGCTCCGGAATGGAACGCGCCTTTTTCAGCTATATCTTTGACCCGGTATCCAGTCGCTTGGTTTATCAAGCGGACGAATGTCCTCGATAGGGACGAACACTTCCAAATGCCGGTACAAATTTGCAAACTCAGCGGGCAGCAATCCGCCAAATTCACCATCAAGATTTACTTGTACCTTTTCTGTTGAATGTACTTTAATTCGGCTAGCCTTCGCATAAATCACATTCGGATCATTGACATGCTCACCACGGATAGCTAACGTTGCCACTCGGACAAACTCCGCTAAATTGATCTTTTTCAAAATGAGCAATGAAAATAGACCATCGTTTATCGATGAATCGGGAGCAATCTTTTCAAAACCGCCAATTGAATTCGTCAGCCCCACAAGAAATAACATCGCTTCCCCTTCAAACAGCTTTCCATCATACTCAATAGTAAGGTCTGTTGCTTTAATCGAAGGAAGCATTTCCATCCCTTTTAAATAGTAAGCAAGCTGTCCAAGCATGGTTTTTAATTTACTGGGAACTTCGTAAGTAAGCTCTGTAATCCTGCCGCCGCCAGCAATATTAATAAAATATCGATCATTGATTCGACCAATATCCACCGGGATGAGATCACCCTTCGTGATAATATCTACCGCCGCACCAATATCTCTTGGGATATGAAGGGCTCGGGCAAAATCATTCGTGGTGCCGGCCGGAATAATTCCTAACTTCGGGCGGTACTCCTGCTCGGCAAGTCCGTTAACCACCTCATTTATGGTACCATCCCCGCCGGCTGCGATAACAACATCATACTGCCTTTCAACCGCAATCTTGGCAGCAGCCGTCGCATCACCAGCACCAGTCGTCGCATGACAAGACGCCTCATACCCGGCAATCTCAAGTTTCTCCAGAATTTCCGCAAGATGGCGCTTAAGAATCTCCCGCCCTGATGTAGGATTATATATCAATCGTGCTCGTTTCATATTCATCATCCTATTTTTTATAAAATCAATAAATGGTATATGATGGGTCTCTTCTATATTCTACCAATTCGTACCTTGGCTTACAATTATTAACCCCGGCAACAAATATTATTCTATCCATATTCCTGCCGTCTACTATCATACCCTTTTTTTATTTATTTGCAAAAAATAAAACGTGATTTAATTTGTATTTACACTAACATAGTGGGTATTCGTGATAGTGATATTGTACTTACCCTCACCAGACTGGAAAACAGCATTCCTTTTTATTCCTTCATTCGGGGTGTCTGTTTCGGTTAACTGCCATGCTCCATCCCTGCCATTCACATCACCAACACCATCCGCTGTTATATTTAAATGGCTGTCTTCAGCAACCTTAACATTTATAGACGAGGCACCATCTAAACTCCAGTTATTTTCAAGTGACCGTGGATTTAACGTAATATCATTCCCATTTCCAATTACCTCAAGCTGTACACCTTTAGGAATAAGTATAGTGGAGGCAATTTCTTGTTGACTATAAAAAGGTCCCATCTCATTTGGCAAGGTCTTTACATTTACGTAAAGAGTATCTCCCTTTTTGTTGGCATACACGTATTCATCCGCACTTTTTAAGAGCCCATCCTTGTTCGCTGTCTGGATTCGGTACGTTCCAAACATCGACACTTCTTTTTCATCTGTTGCTTCAATTGTTGTTTGGTAGCCTGTAGTTCGTAACACTACACGTTTGATACTATCATCCATCTGATAGGAGAAATTAGGAAGCTCAAACGAGCGCTCTTCCCTTGCAACAGCCTCCTCTACTTTCCCCATAATCCCAGTAGCACTAAGCGTCGCGAACATGATTCCAACCATTCCAAGCACCCCAACAAACAGGATACTAACAAAATCATATTTTAATATTGGTTTCTCCTGCCTTGATAGAAATAAATAGAGAAGAATTTCAATTCCAAGGACAATTAACAGCACTGGCCACCAAGACGTCATCACATGAACAAGATCAAACCCCATAAAACGTGAGAGGAAAAGGAAGATGCCAAGAAAGACGAGCGAGGCTCCCATCGAAAATGTACCAACACGCCATGTTCTCATTCCTGCTCCTCCTTTCTTTTTTTAAAAAGGAATCCAATTCCAGCTCCAATTAAGAGTACCCCTGTAATCGTGTTTTGCCACTTTTTCATGATTTCCCTTCCTCCTTTTTGTGCTTGCTACCGGCTAATAACTTAATACCACCGCCAATTAACAGCACACAGACAACTCCCGTTTGAAAATATCTTTGAACCCAATAATTTAAATCTATATTGATCAAATTTGACAGCATTGGTGCAAAGACTGGAATGACCACATTCATGAATAGGTAATAAAGCCCCAATACAACTAAACCAATTCCAACCCATTTCTGATGATTAATTAAGTAAGAAATAATCGGAACATCCTCGATTTCTTCCTCACCATATTTGGATACCTTCTGCATAGCGTCAAAAAAGCTATAAAACCATATAATCGGAATCAGGAACAAGAAGATTCCAAGTCGTAAAATATCTAAGATGTAGATGGAAAACAGGAAAGCCGCCATTAATTGAATCCCACGCTTTTGTAAGCCTAGATAGAGGTGGCCTGCACCAGGGAAAATAGAAAGGAAGGTGGCAATCGATTTGCTCTTCTTTCCATCTTCTCTTCGTGTTTCCAAGTCTTCAAAGATCGTTCGATCGATTAGCTCCTCACCACGCTGCTTTTTATTCACCTGCTGCACCGCGTCAAAAAATCCGTACACCCAAATAATTGGCAATCCTAGCAAGAACACCATAAACTCACCACGGCCGCTAAGTGCCGTTACAAAGATGACCATTACAGCCAGCCCTAAGAACGCTGCTAACAATGTTACACCACGATTCATTAACCCAAGTTGAAAATGGCCCAAACCCGGGACAAACGATAACGCAATGGTATAAAACCTTTCTGACTCCTGTGTTACTTGTGTTGGGAGAATATCTGGATTTGCAGCTTTTAACGCTTTCTTCTGCTTGGAAATTTGCACACCCATGTCAATAAAGCTAACTAAGTAGATAAAAATTCCAGCCATAAAAGAAAGGATTGCAATTTCCTCATTGCCAGAAAATAAACCAAAAATGGTGATAAATGCACAGCCAACAACGGCTAGTAAGTAAAGCACCCCCCGAAACATATTGCCGAAATAAATATGACCGAGGCCTGGAAATAACGATAACGTTAACGCCTTCGTTGAATTTTTCATTTTTTATTTGCCTCCTTTTCTTCCAGTGAATCCATCCATGCAAATGTTTTATCAATAACGCCCTCTGTGACTGTTGGCTTTTTCTCCTTGATATGCTGTGGTGCCTCTACTGCACTTGCATACGTTGCAAGTGATTGAAACACTCCTGAAAAGGTAAGCAATAGTGTTGCAGCCGCTGCAATCAAATAGTGGAAAGATGCCTGTTGGTAGAATGGCTTTTTCGTTTTTACCGGCTGCTTCATGACTGACGGTTTTTCAATATACTCATTTTGTTTCGAAACCTCTGCCATCACTAGGTCTGTAAAACTAGTCTCATTTAGAAGAACTGGAAGTGATGATTCATGTTCTGAGACAGCTTGTAGATAATGCTCCAGACATTCATCGCATGTATATAGATGACTTTCAAGTTCCTCTCGTGTCTGACCGCTTACTTCGTCCTTAACATAGCTCAACCACTCATCATAATGATAATGCTTCATGAAAAATCGTCCTCCTTCCAATTCTTTTTCATCCAAACCCGTGCTCTGTAAAGCTTTGTTTCAATGGTTTTCACCTGTACCTTTTGTTCTTCAGCCAATTGCTGATAACTTTTTTCCGCTATATAGAAACCATAAATGACATCCCGATAATTCTCTGGGAGCTCATCAAGTCGATTTCTAACAAGCTTTCGTCTTTCATTTTCAAGCAATTCTTTCTCCACACTATCCTTTGGAGTACCGAATGCCTGCTGTTCTAAAGCTTCAACCACTTCTTCTTTTCTTCTCGCAAGCTTGCGTTTTACATCTATGGCATGATTTACCGCTATCCGGGTCATCCAAGTCTTAAAGCCTTGATTTTCATATTGGGAGAGAGAGGTATATATTTTCACAAATACTTCTTGAGCAGCATCCTCTGCTTCCTTTTGGTCACGAAGAACAGCAAAGACGGTCCGGAACACATCATTGCGGTACTTCTCAACCAAAAGGCGAAAGGCATGATCACTGCCGTCCATCACTTTTTGTAGTAAAGCTGAATCACTAATCGCACTCTCCCCCTCTCTCTCTGACCTTCACCTTAATAGACGGAATACTTATTACAAACCCCTACACTTTTTATTTAATAAATTTTTTAAAAAAATAATAGCATAAGAAAACGTGCGGTATGTTCGCACGTTTTGGGCGTTTCAAATTTATTAGGCATCTATTAGTCTGACGGGAATATCTTCTCATGAACAAGCATAACTATTAGCAACTTGTCCAAAATCTATAGGTCTCAAGTTCGTCGCGCCTAAAATTTACCTAGAATTGGAACTAAAAAAATTGTACCATTGAACTATGATAGTTTGCTATTTATAATCTAGATACTCTAACAAAGGAATGATCATTATGCTCTGGTTATTGCTCATTGCTTCTTACTTAATTGGGAGTATTCCTACTGCGCTGATTGTGGGCAAGCTAATCTTCGGGGTTGATATTCGTGACCATGGCAGTAAAAATCCTGGAGCTACGAACACCTTAAGGGTTCTTGGAAAAGGGTCTGCCATAATCGTGGTACTTGTTGATATTGGTAAAGGTGCACTCGCTGCGTCCCTTCCTCTATACTTCAACCTTGATGTCGAACCGCTTTACTTTGGTCTGCTGGCGGTTATCGGACATTGCTTTCCTATCTTTGCCGGTTTTCGCGGGGGGAAAGCCATTGCTACCACTGCCGGAACCTTAGCAGTAGCAAATTTACCGTTGGGTTTGATTGCTTTTGGGTCCTTCTTTTTAGTGATTTTTCTATCAAAATATGTATTTTTGGGCTCTATCTCTGTGGGTCTTAGTCTGATGATTTATTCTTTTATTTCAACCAATGTTAACTTTGAACTTATTTTCTTATTTTTTACCTTATTTTTAATTTATCTTCACCGCTCAAATATTCGTAACCTCATCTTAGGAATTGAACCCAAAATAAACGATAAAAATTTAATCAATGACCGTATTCCACCGAAAAATAACAATCTTAAAATGTAAAAGGAATCCCTGACTAATGCCAGGGATTCCTTTTTATTATAGAAGCTTCTGTATAATACTGTTTGCGACCGTTTGCCAAGTAGAAGGATTTTGTTGATAGGTAGTGCCCAAGCTTTTATAAAAAGCCAGTTGCTTTTCTTGAAAATCCGGTGCTTCTTTATCCGGCAGTTCCGCACGGCCTTTTTCTACAAGAGCTTGGATTTCAGGTGCACGTGGTCCCCAAACTCCAACTTCATTTCCTTCTTGATCAATGAAAATAAAAATAGGAATCGCTCTCGAGGTGCCGTTCGTTAAATATTGATCCATTAGCTCAAGGTTCTGGTCCCTTAGTACAAACCGAACTTCCATGCCGGCTGCTTCTGCTATTCTTAGTAACACTGGGTTGTTAAGCAGGGCGTCCCCGCACCAATCCTCTGTAAGAACAATCGCACGCAAATTCTTTGACTGGATTGCTTCGAGTTTGTTTTTATCCTCTGCCTTTAACTCAAAACGTTCATAAATGGAAACCATCTCTTCTTTATTCCGTGTCATTTGCCCTATGTATTCATCTTTCGTTAATCCTTTTTGAAACCATGAATTTAACTCCACTATAAACACTCCCTTCATCTTATTATTATCATAATCCTTTTATATCCTTCTTACAAATGTAAGGAATTCTACCTTCTATTCAAATATCCCAAGAGCATTTTATCCTATTTTAAAAAAGTAATATTTTAGTAGTAGCTATAATATTATTAAGTTGATAGAATATTTCATATATAAAAAATATTATTTTAAACGATTTCTAACATAATAAAGGAGGAAAATACATGTCCAATGAAACACTTCAGCTTGTATCCATTGGAATTTACCTTGCGATGATGCTTTTTATCGGTTGGTATTCCTATCGTAAAACAAGCAATCTGACAGACTACATGCTGGGAGGAAGATCTTTAGGTCCTGCTGTAACAGCATTAAGTGCTGGTGCTGCTGATATGAGCGGCTGGTTATTAATGGGCTTACCTGGTGGAATCTATTTAACCGGTTTAGCAGATGCCTGGATTGCCATTGGTTTAACAATTGGCGCTTATCTCAACTGGTTATTGGTAGCACCTCGCCTGCGTTCCTATACACAGGTAGCCAACGATTCTATCACGATTCCAAGCTACCTTGAAAATCGTTTTAAAGATAATACGAAACTTCTCCGAATTGTATCTGGTATAGTCATACTAATATTCTTTACTTTTTATGTTTCTTCGGGGATGGTTTCCGGTGCTGTCTTTTTTGAAAGCTCCTTCGGCACAAGCTACCATACAGGTCTTTATATCGTTGGCGGCGTTGTCGTTGCCTATACTTTATTTGGCGGCTTTTTAGCAGTAAGTTATACGGACTTTATCCAAGGATTAATGATGCTGATTGCACTAATGCTTGTTCCGGCAATCGGAATCTTTAGTACGGGTGGTCCTGCCGAAACGTTTGATACCATCAGAGCAATCGATCCGTCTAAACTTGATTTATTAAAGGGAACGACTTTCTTAGGAATCGTATCTGCAATGGCGTGGGGACTTGGTTATTTTGGCCAGCCGCATATCATCGTCCGCTTCATGGCTATTAAAACGATTAATGAAACAAAAAGTGCCCGTCGTATTGGTATGGGCTGGATGATTATTACCCTAATCGGTACTATATTTACTGGATTAATAGGAATTGCTTATTTCCAACAGAATCCACAGCATGTTTTGGAGAATCCGGAGGCTGTTTTTATAGAACTTAGTCAAATATTATTTCATCCGTTATTCGCAGGATTTGCATTAGCAGCGATTCTTGCTGCGATTATGAGTACAATTTCCTCTCAATTAATTGTTACTTCTAGTGCACTTGTTGAAGATTTATATAAAGTGGTCATGAACAAAAATGCGAGTGATAAACATCTAGTCTTCTTAGGAAGAATGGCTGTTCTCCTTGTTGCTGTCGTTGCTGCAGCACTTGCTTTTAAACAAAACAGCACGATATTAGACTTAGTTGCGTATGCATGGGCCGGTTTCGGAGCAGCCTTCGGTCCAATCATCCTTTTAAGTTTATTCTGGAAAAAGATTACGAATTGGGGAGCCCTTTTCGGAATGATCGTCGGTGCTGTAACGGTTATTGTTTGGAAAAATGTTGGACTTGGCGAAACACTTTACGAGATTGTTCCCGGCTTTGTTTTTAACCTACTCGTTGCTGTTATCGTAAGCTTAGTCACATATAAGAAGAATGAAGCAATTGAAAAAGAGTTTGATGAAAGTGTACGTTTATTAAAACAAGAATAGGTTACTAAGAAAAACGCTCAGCTTGAGCGTTTTTCTAATTTTGTAATGCAGCAAATTTCCCCTTTTTCCATTACACAAACGTTTGATTAGAATGGACTCCCGCCCTTGTTATAAAAGAGTTTCCCCTTAAAAAATGGGGGGATTTTGTCAACTAAATAATCGTTTGATTAGTTTTAATAAAAACCCTTATCCCAATGAATATTCTACGTTTTTCCTATGAAATTATTGTCACTTTTTAATGGATTATTTCCTGAAATCCAGTCCATTTTAAATTCACTCCAATTCACGACATTAAACTGCCCCAAATTTACTAATCAAACATTTGATTAAAAAAGCCATTAACCCTATTATTAAAGGTTCTTCTTCCAGAAAAGGGTAGATTTTTGTCGTTTAATCAAACGTTTAATTAGTTCCACTGTAAGCCTTAGGAAATAAAGATCTTTCCCAGGAAATGATGCGGAATAAGTCGATCAATGATTCGACAAAAAAAACAGACAGAGTAGAATCTGCCTGTTTGACGTTTATCGTTTGCCTAATTCCTGCTGTAATAATTGATTCACCATTTGTGGATTTGCCTGACCCTTCGTCGCCTTCATAAGCTGCCCCACTAGGAATCCTACTGCTTTATTTTTACCGTTCTTAAAATCTTCAACCGATTGTGGATTCGCATCGAGGACCTCTGAAATGATTTTCAGCAGTGTACCTTCATCGGAAATTTGAACAAGGCCCTTTTCTTTTACTATTACTTCAGCATCCCCGCCGTTCTCAATCAACTCATTAAAAACGGTTTTAGCGATTTTTGAAGAAATCGTTCCGTTTTTGATAAGCTTAATCAAGCCCGCTAAGCTTTCAGGCGTTAGGGCAATCTGATGAAGTTCTTTCCCTTCTGAATTCAGGTAAGCTGAAACATCTCCCATGATCCAGTTTGAAGCCAGTTTTGCCTCTGCACCAGCAGTAACACTACCTTCGAAGAAATCGGCCATTTCTTTCGTTACCGTTAAAACTTTCGCATCATAAACAGGTAATCCTAGTTCTTCCACATAACGCTTTTGGCGTTGATCGGGAAGCTCTGGAATTTCAGCTGCAATCCGTTCTTTCCATTCCTCATCAATATAGATATCGAGTAAATCTGGTTCAGGGAAGTAACGATAATCATCAGATCCTTCTTTTACACGCATAAGTATGGTTGCGCCGGTAGCTTCATCAAATCGACGTGTCTCTTGGTCAACTTTTCCGCCCTGACTGATAACTTCACGCTGCCGTTTCTCTTCAAATTCCAAGCCTTTGCGGACAAAATTAAACGAGTTTAAGTTCTTTAATTCTGTCTTCGTTCCAAACTCTTCTTGTCCGACTGGACGAATCGAAATATTTGCGTCACAACGGAGCGACCCTTCTTCCATCTTACAATCAGAGACTCCTGTAAACTGGATAATCGATTTTAATTTTTCAAGATAGGCATAGGCTTCGTCAGGTGTCCGGATATCTGGCTCAGAAACGATTTCCACAAGGGGTGTTCCCTGGCGGTTATAGTCCACTAATGAATATCCATTACCATGGCTTAGTTTCCCTGCATCTTCTTCCAAATGAATTCTCGTTATACCAATTCGTTTTGTGTAGCCATTCACCTCAATTTCAATCCAGCCGTGCTCTCCGATTGGTTTATCGAATTGAGAAATCTGGTATGCCTTCGGATTATCTGGATAAAAGTAGTTCTTCCGGTCAAATTTCGTATGACTGGCAACCTGGCAATTTAAGGCCATTGCAGCCTTCATTCCATATTCTACTGCCTTTTTATTTAGAACTGGCAATACTCCGGGATAACCAAGGTCGATTACACTTGTATTTGTATTCGGCTCTGCACCAAAGTGGTTTGGGCTTGCCGAAAAGATTTTTGAATCCGTTTTTAACTCCACATGAACTTCTAAACCAATCACTGTTTCAAATTCCATCGTCTTCACCCCCTATAGTCCCGGCTTCTGTTTATGATAATCAGTAGCTTGCTCAAATGCATGTGCCACGCGATAGACTGTTGCTTCATCAAAATGCTTGCCGATAATTTGTAACCCAAGCGGCAGCCCATTATCAAATCCGCATGGAATCGAGATTCCAGGTACCCCTGCTAGGTTCACAGGAATCGTCAAAATATCATTCACATACATCGTTAGCGGATCTTCAATATTTTCACCAATTTTAAACGCTGGAGTTGGGGTCGTCGGACCAATGATGACATCATATTTTTCAAATACATCTTCAAAGTCCTTCTTGATTAACGTCCGAACCTGCTGGGCTTTTTTGTAGTAAGCATCGTAATAACCAGAACTTAGCGCAAAGGTACCGAGCATGATTCGGCGTTTTACTTCGTCACCAAAGCCTTCAGCCCTTGATTTCTTATATAAATCAAGTAAATTATCTGCATTTGAAGTCCGATAGCCATAACGAACACCATCAAAGCGGGCAAGATTGGCAGATGCTTCCGAAGATGATAGTAAATAGTAAGCGGCTAAGGCATATTTTGAATGAGGCAAACTAACCTCTTCCCAAACAGCCCCTTGTTTTTCAAGCACCTTTAATGCATCGAGCACGGACTGACGGACACTTTCATTTACACCTTCACCCAGGTATTCCTTAGGTACAGCTATCTTTAACCCTTTAATATCTCCCGTTAATGCCGAGACGAAATCCGGCACGTCGACATTCGCTGATGTGGAGTCCATTGGATCTAAACCGGATATTGCTTGCAAAAGATAGGCATTATCTTCAACGGATCTTGTAATAGGGCCAATTTGATCAAGAGACGACGCAAAGGCAACGAGCCCGAAACGGGAAACACGGCCATATGTAGGTTTTAACCCTACTACCCCGCAAAAAGCTGCTGGCTGACGGATTGACCCACCTGTATCAGAACCTAAAGAAAACAGCACTTCACCTGCCGCAACGGAAGCAGCGGACCCGCCTGAAGATCCTCCTGGTACTCTCTCAAGATTCCACGGATTGCGAGTCTTTTGATAATGCGAATTCTCATTAGAAGAGCCCATCGCAAACTCATCCATGTTTAACTTTCCGATTGTTACTGTTTCTTGCTGCTGCAGTTTCTGAACAACGGTAGCATCATAGATGGGATTGAAGTTTTCTAGAATCTTACTTGCACAGGTTGTCACAAGTCCTTTTGTGACAATATTGTCCTTTACACCAATTGGAAGCCCAAATAACATACCATTTTTAGAACCCGCGGCAAGCTTGTCATCGAGATAACTGGCTGTTTGCCGAGCTTTCTCTTCATCCAATGTTAAAAATGCCTGAATTTTGCCCTCGACTTGGGCTATACGTTTATACGACTCATCCACAAGATCAGAAGTCTTAAGTTCCTTTTTATGTAAAAGTTCATGAAGATCTGAAACTTTATAATCAAATAAGCTCATGATATCCCTCCTTTATATTGCTGCAGAACCAGTCTCTACTCCCCTAGAATTGCGGGGACTTTTATTTGCCCATCCTGGTGGTCTGGAGCATTTTTTAGTACTTCTTCCCGTGGCAGACCCTTTTGCTTAATGTCTTCACGGAAGATATTCTTCATATCCAGCACATGGTAGGTTGGTTCAACATTTGACGTATCCAGCTCATTTAACTGTTCGGCAAATGTAATAATGGCGTCCAGTTGCTTTGTGAACCTTTCAGTTTCTTCTTCCGTAATGGCTAATCTAGCCAGGTTGGCTACATGCTTCACCTGCTCATTTGAGATTCGTGTCATCTTTCAATCCCCCAATCCCTCTATGTCTTAGTTAATTTACTATTGATAATACCAAACTTTTTCGCTTTACCGCAATGATTGCCTCATCAGTATGGGCAAAAGGGGACTATTTAAGATTTTGGGGCAAAAAAATAGGAGCCTTAGCTCCATAGATGATCTTGTTTTGTGTCTATATATCTCATTATGTAATTATTCTTGCGGAATAACCTCACCATTACTATTTAAAGCTCGAACCTGTGGTCGGAAACCTAGTCCTATATAGTATCTTTTGCCGTCTTTGTTAATTACTTTCGCCTCTTTGTAATCCTCACTTTCGTGATCGGCAATCTCTATTCTATTAATATCTTCATTCAGAATTTCTCCAAACGCAACATATATATCTTTCAGAACTTTTCCTTTATCATCATACTTTGTATAATTTTCTACGTAGGTAGAATAGGTTATGCTTTCAGCATGCTCCCAGCCATTTGGACCACTATTCTTCCATCCATCATTATCGTTCCCTTCAAAGAAGGAAACACCCAGCACGGGTTCTTTAATATGTTTAACTTCTTTCCCTTCAGCCTTCGTGCTATAAAGAACGATCGTAATTCCATCACTTTTTGTCTTGTGCAGCACGTTCTGCACTTCAAATGGAATGGTTTCAGCAATTGCTTTTTCTAGGGTTGGATATTTGCACCCTGTGAGAGTAAGCATTAGAACAATTACAATAAAAAGAATGGTATATCTTCTCATAATTCCCCTCCTAAATTTTGGTCAGAAGCTATTTATCTAGTAATCTATTAGTTTTATGACCATTATTTTTGCGTACTTATTATGAGTTTTACTAACCCTTTGTCTGTCCTACTGCATTTACTTGGACCTATCGGTAATTGTCCCTATAAATAATAATATTCCAATTTTTATAAAAGTTCCAGAGATATCCAAATATAGTAAAATAGGCGTATGTCTGAGGTATTGAAAAAGCAATCTAAATTTTTTTAGACTGCTTTTTCTATGTTTATTATTTTTTAAACAGTTTCGAAAAAAGACCCTTACTTTTTGGCTGCTCTGGTAAATTGATTGCCTTTTTTGTAATGTAGATTTCTTCTTTATCAATCGCATAGTCCATCGCTAAAATTAAGCCAATGTCTGTATCGTGCTCTTTATTGGTCACAATCGTATGCTCAAGCTTGTATTTAACTGCCAGCTTCACATATTTAGATAGGACTGAGTAATCCATATTTCCATTTAGAAAGAGATTAGACCGCGGATTCTGTTTCATTTCCCGTTCAACCTGCGGATAAATCGCAGCTTCTGCAACTTGACTTTTCTTAAGGGCAATAATAATTCGCTCCCGTAACGATCCCAAATATTTCCGCCTCTCATCCGGCTTTGTTTCCAAAGGGCCATGTATACCCTGTTGAAGAACCTCCTCAACATTTGGCTTTTTCAAAAGTAATCAACTCCATTTAAAGGGCTATTTATTATGTATGATGATACCTTAAAAAAGGTTCATTTCCAAAAAAAATGTCTATTTGAGAGTGCTTATGCTTTATGCGGGAGTGTTTCTTGTTATCCGCCAGTATTTCCACGCCATCCGTCAGTATTTCTCGCCATCCGCCAGTATTCTCCCGCCATCCGCCAGTATTTCTCGCCATCCGCCAGTATTTCTTGCCATCCGCCAGTATTTCTTGCCATCCGCCAGTATTTTCCGCCATCCGCAAGTATTTTCCGCCATCCGCAAGTATTTTCCGCCATCCGCAAGTATTTTCCGCCATCCGCAAGTATTCCCCCCCATCCGCAAGTATTCCCCGCCATCCGCCACTATCTCCCTCCCCCTCATACAAAAATCCCCCTCTCCACTTGGAGAGAGGGATCATCTAAATTATTTTGTAAATTGCTCTTCCTCGGTTGAGCCTTTTAACGCTGTGGTGGAAGAGGTACCTCCTGTAATAACCATGGATACCTGATCAAAATATCCTGTTCCCACTTCACGTTGGTGTCTTGTTGCAGTGTAGCCATATTGCTCACTATCGAACTCTGCCTGTTGCAGTTCGGAGTATGCGGCCATGCCGCGCTCTTTGTAGCCGCGGGCAAGCTCAAACATGCTGTGGTTCAAGGCATGGAAACCTGCTAGTGTTACGAATTGGAACTTGTAGCCCATTTTTCCAAGCTCTTGCTGGAATTTCGCAATGGTTTCTTGATCCAGTTTCTTTTTCCAATTGAAGGATGGTGAGCAATTGTAAGCCAGCATTTTACCAGGGAATTTCTCATGGATGGCCTCAGCAAATCTTCTCGCTTCTTCAATGTTCGGCTCAGATGTTTCACACCAAATCAAATCTGCATATGGTGCATAGGCTAAACCACGGGCAATCGCCTGATCGAGCCCGGCTTGCGTACGGAAAAAGCCTTCTGCCGTCCGCTCTCCTGTAATGAATGGTGCATCATTCATATCAATATCACTCGTAATTAAATCTGCAGCATTTGCATCTGTACGTGCCACCAGCACGGTTGGAACGCCCATAACATCTGCCGCCAAGCGGGCAGCAATTAAGTTTCTAACAGCCGTCTGTGTCGGCAGCAATACCTTTCCACCCAAGTGACCGCACTTTTTCTCAGAAGAAAGTTGGTCTTCAAAGTGAACACCTGCAGCACCTGCTTCAATCATGCCCTTCATCAGTTCAAAACAGTTTAGCTGTCCGCCAAAACCTGCTTCTGCATCGGCTACAATCGGAACGAACCAATCAATTGAGTCATCCCCTTCTGAATGGGTGATTTGATCTGCACGTTGAAGTGCTTGGTTAATTCGCTTTACGACGCTCGGTACGCTATTTGCTGGATATAGGCTTTGGTCCGGATACATATGTCCAGATAAATTGGCGTCAGCTGCTACCTGCCAGCCGCTTAGATAGATGGCCTTTAATCCTGCTTTTACCTGTTGAACAGCTTGATTTCCTGTCAGTGCACCTAAAGCATTAACATAATCCTCTTCATGCATTTGCTTCCAAAGCTTTTCTGCACCACGTCTTGCCAATGTATGCTCGATGTCCAGGGAACCGCGAAGCTTGATAACATCCTCAGCTGTGTACGGTCTAGTAATCCCATTCCAACGCTTATCTAATTCCCAGCTTTCTTGTAATTCCATCGCTCTTTTGTTTGTCATTATAAATTCCTCCTATTAATCTATTAAAATTTTTTATAAAAGCTCATATCCAGGTAATGTCAAAAACTCTACAAATTCATCATTTAAGACCAAGCCATCAAATAGCTCCACCGCTTTAGTGAAAGTTTCATTCTCATAAGCAGACAGGCCAATTTCAGCCTTGATTTTCTCTAATTCCTCAGTCTTAAATTTCTCATACATTTCAACTGTTACTTTTCTGCCGTCCGCAAGTACACCTTTCGGATGGCGGATCCACTGCCAAACTTGAGCACGCGATATTTCAGCGGTTGCTGCATCCTCCATCAAGTTATGGATTGGTGCAGCTCCTTTTCCAGATAACCAAGAAGCAATGTATTGAATACCAACATTGATATTAACGCGAACACCTTCTTCGGTAATCTTTCCTCCTGGTACTTCAAGGAGATCAGCTGCAGTAATCGTAATCTTCTGTTGTTTGCTACTATGAATCTGGTTTGCTAACGGCATCCCTCTATCAAATACTTCTAAAGCTACCGGTACCAGGCCAGGGTGTGCCACCCAAGTACCATCATGACCATCGTTTACTTCACGCTCTTTATCAGCAGTAACCTTCGCAAATGCTTCCTCGTTCGCTTTTGGATTTTCACGGATGGGTATTTGTGCTGCCATCCCCCCAATAGCCGGGGCTCTCCTGCGGTGACACGTTTGAATGGTCAGCAAGGAATAGGAGCGCATAAATGGTGCAGTCATGGTTACCTGTGATCGATCCGGTAAAATAATATCTTTGTGGTTACGCAGCTTCTTCAAATAACTGAAAATATAATCCCATCTTCCGCAATTTAGACCTGCTGAATGTTCCTTTAATTCAAAAAGTATTTCATCCATTTCAAATGCAGCCATAATCGTTTCAATTAAGACAGTCGCTTTAATGGTTCCTTGAGGTATTCCAAGCTTCCGTTGTGCAAAAACAAAGACATCATTCCAAAGACGTGCTTCCATATGACTTTCAAGCTTTGGAAGATATAAATATGGCCCCGTCCTTCGTGCAAGTAGATTTTTTACATTATGGAAAAAGTACATACCGAAATCAAAGAAGCTTCCGGAAATGGGCTTGCCATTTAGTTGCACATGTTTTTCCTCTAAATGAAGTCCGCGCGGTCTAACAAAGAGGACTGCACTTTCCTCATTTAGAACATATTTTTTACCATTTTGATTTTCATAGGAAATCGTCCGACTTACTGCGTCTCTTAAGTTGATTTGTCCCTCGACGAGGTTCTCCCAGGTTGGTGAAGTAGCGTCTTCAAAATCTGCCATAAAAACCTTTGCACCAGAGTTTAGCGCATTAATAACCATTTTTCTGTCCGTTGGTCCGGTAATCTCTACACGGCGATCCTGAAGGTCTTTCGGCAAGGGAGCAATGGTCCAGTCCCCATTTCGTATTTGCTTTGTTTCAGGAAGGAAATCCGGCAGGTGCCCGTTATTAATTTCCTCTTGGCGTTTTTCCCTGGACTGTAACAGTTCCAGTCGCCTTGTTCCAAATCTTTGTTCTAACTCCTCAATAAAGTTTAGCGCTTCGGGTGTTAAAATCTCACCGTATTGCGCTTTGAGGGCTCCTACTACCTCAATACCTGTTGTTTGCGTCGACATGGACTCGTTCACCCCTTTGTTATAACACAGCGTATTACCATGTGTTGTATTATATAACACAAAATTTAAAAAAGGAACTATTTTTCTGAAAATTTTATTAAATTAGGTAAAATAATCCTAAAGTACTAAAAAAGAGGCAGTTGAACTATTTCTCAACTGCCTCTACCTTTACATTAATCTTTCGTATCGCTCTTTAGCCAAAATATACATGGCACTTCCCCAGCCTAATGGGGTATTGGAATTATATTCTGCACATTTGGCAAAGTATAGTTCTGGTAAACTGCCATCCGTAAGCATTACACTTTCTGTTTGTTTTATGTAATGGTTTGCTTTTTCAATATTGCCTAATTCTAAATGGCAAAGTGCCAGCCAAGGCAGTCCAAACGTCCATTCAGCCTCTGTTCCGTAGTAAAATGTCAAATTATGGTGCCTCCCTTCATGTTCAACCGTTGAATAATAGGAATCTCCTTTGTAGCGAATCACTCCGCGTTCGCGTAAAAGTACCTTTTCGACCTGGTTAACAATCACCTTAGCCTTGTCCCCAGTTAAAACCTGATACGGGAAGATTAAACTTAATTGTGCTAAATCAAAGGGCCGATCGCTGCTTTCACCCGGGAACAGGTTACTAAGAGCTTGATATCCATTGGTAATCCATTCACCAGGCACAAAAACAATATCTCTAACTGCTTGGAGGCCCGCCACACATGCTCCGACAGAACTAGAATGGACTTCTCGCCATTCCTCCCACATGCCATTATCTGCGTCTTGCCAGTACTCCACACAGCCTAAATAGCCCACCAGTTTTTGAACAATTTCATGATCCTTTTCATCTCTGATGATGTTTTTTCCCTTTGTCTGCCCCATTCCAATCCCCCAAAGTATGGCCCCGATGGCATCATGCTGGGCATGCCCCCATGGAGTGTCGATTTCCCTTACTTCGGAGGCAGAATATCTTGAATGGATGTATTCCCATTGCTCTCTCGGCTTCTGAACGGTATGAATGTCCAGCTTCCACTCGTATTCTCTAAATAAGTCCAAAATTCGGTGATAAGTCATTTCGTAAAATTGATTGTTCTGCTCCAAATAGGGCAGTGCCATATAAAAGGAATCGCGCAGCCACACATAATGATAGTCCTTTGACGAAGAGGCCAAATACAAACCATGCGGCAAACGTAACTGATCTAAAATTTGATAGCTATGCAACACTCTCTCGTTCATCTTTACAACCTCATTTACTTTTTATCTATCTTTTTTGCCTGTTTGAGGTCTTTTTATACGCTTAAAAAGTGAGTATAAACTCTGAAAAAGTTGTCCATGCTTAAAACTATAAACATAGATTAGGAGAGTGAGAAAATTGAAATTTAGGAAGGTAAATGTAGACTTTTTTGCAAGCAGGGGTGAATATCGATGAGTTTGGAAGAATTAAATAAAGTGATTGAAGTGAAAAAAATGGATTTAGAGGAATGCGAGCATGAACTTAACAACCGTTACTATCCTTCTATCGTTCGAATAGCCATGATGAATTACATCGTAAATTTACAGGAACAATTAAAAAAGCATGATAATGACCTGATAAATCTATAAAAGCCACAAAAAATGACGTGTGTAATTACACGTCATTTTTTCCGCATTATTTGTAAAAATTCACCTTCGCGATTTTGACTGTTTAAAAACTCCTCATTAACTATCGCGGATAACAAATTCCTTTTTCTAACAGGGTCTTGCACTTCTTTTAAGATTTTCTGTCTCGCAGAAAATAAAAATTCCAAATATTCTTCATACCGTTCATCAAATTGCTGGTCCAGCTGCTCTCGGATTCTTCGTGCAAATGTGGGGCTGGCTCCACCCGTTGACACTGAAATGGTCAATCGTCCGCGTTGAATTTGAGAGGGAACATGGAAGTCTGAACCTTCAGGATCATCCGCAATGGTTACAAGCTGATGGTCACCCGCAGACTTCTTAATTGTTTGATTCAACTCCATGCTGTCCGTTGCAGCAAAAATCAAAAACGCACCATAGAGATCTTCTTCTGAAAACATTTTTTGCTGCCAGTTTATTTTTCCAATATCCGCAAGTTTTCTAAGTTCCTTCGTTGCTTCCGGACTGATTACGACAACTTGGGCTCCAGAGCCTAAGAGACCGTGAACCTTGCGTTCAGCAACCTTACCGCCGCCAACCACTACTGCCTTTTTACCCTCGAGTTTTACCATAATTGGATAATTAGAATTCAAGCAATCCCACTACCTTTCACAAGCAACTGGATGCTGAACTAAATAGTCTGCCAACGCATCTTTTGTAGCAGATTCCGGCATTCCGTCTGATCTAAGGCCAGCACGTTCAACTGCATTCTTTGTCTGCTGCCCTATGCAAACAACTTGTAGATTGTTCAAAAGTTCGATGGGGTTAATAGTACAAACCTCTAGCCCTTCCAAAAACGTTCCAACTGTAGCTGCACTCGGAAACACCATTGTATTCACGTCTGCTTCTTCAAGCATTCGTTGAAAAATTGGTATGAACTGCATATCCAGTTCTTTTTTACTTGTCACCAAATAATCAGCATTCTCAATCGTTTTACTCTTATTGTCCCCGACAATCAACAGGCTGCCCTCCTGAGGCATGTCCACCAACAATCCTGCAATAAAACCCCGTTCTTTTAGAGCTTTAATTGATTTACTAGAACCGCCATAAAAACTAGCACGTATTTCTCGGATATCCATCCCTTTATCCATGACAGCTTCAAAAAATTCACTGACACTTTCTGGGGATGAGAATAGGATCTTTTCATAGGTTTTTACATTACTTAACTCAACAGGCAATTTGGTCTTCTTCCATTTTGGAAATTCAATGACATCCGCACCCAGATCCATCAATTCCTTTGCCAAGCCGCTAACACTTTCCCCAGTACGTGCAAGCAAGATCTGCCTGCCATACAAAGGCATTTTTTCGAACCAACTGATTTTTTCACGAAGGGATATCACATTACCGACAAGGATAATCGCCGGGTTACGAAAATTAGCTTCCAATACCTTTTCCGAAATATCCGCAAGTGTTCCCTGCAATGTTTTTTGACGGCCAAATGTACCCCATTGAATCAGGATAACAGGAGTAGAAGCAGGTTTCCCATGTCCAATCAGATTCTCACAGATAAAAGGCAGGTTTCCTACTCCCATATAAAAGGCGATGGTATCGATGCCGCGAACAAGGCCTTCCCAATCAAGCATTGGCTTGCCTTCCGCTGATTTATCATGCGCTGTAACCACTGCAAACGACTCCGCATGCTCTCGGTGGGTGACTGGAATTCCCGCATAAAGGGGGGCTGCAATCCCCGAAGATATCCCAGGAACGATTTCAAAAGGAATTTGATAATGGGCAAGGGCCGCGGCTTCTTCCCCAACCCGGCCAAAAACACCTGGATCTCCGCCTTTTAAACGAACGACCACCTTACCTTCTAGTGCCTTTTCTACTAAAAGTTCATTGATACTTTCTTGGCGTAATATATGGCGGTCAGGCAATTTTCCGCAATAAATTAGTTCGCAGCCCGCCGGCGCATACTCCAATAGTTTTGGATTTGCGAGGCGGTCATATAAGATCACCTCAGCCTGCTGAATTGCTTCCAATCCTTTTACGGTGATTAAACGAACGTCACCTGGTCCCGCTCCTACTAAAAATACCTTCCCTGTCTTCATCCTGCAGCCATCCTTCCAAACTCTTTATCTAAGGCTCTTTTCTTGAGCTTTGTGTGCTCCTTGGAACAAAATTTAATGATTGTACTGAGTCTCAGAAAATAGAACTAACTTAATTAAAAAAGAGCCTGAAAACTAAATTCTAAAGCGCAAAATAACTATTTCCACGTTAAAATCGGCTTTAAGATTTTAACAACAGGCTTACGAAAAACAGTCTTAACTAATAATATAAACGTTATCGCCTTCTACTTCCACCTGATAGGTTTCGATTTGACCTTCATCTGGTGCCTGAACCTTGCCATCTGCTAAGGAAATTTTCCAATCATAGACTGGGCAAAAAACATAGTCGCCGCTTACCAATCCTTCTGTTAACACGCCGCCCTTTGGGTGCGGACTGTGATTTTCAATGGCATATACTTTTCCGTTTGTAACTCTAAATAAAGCTATTTCACGATCATCCATTTTTACAGAATAACCAGCCCTTACTGGTAGGTCAGAATAATTTGCTACTAGAGTCTTCGCATTTGTTAAAATCATTTATGGTCACTCTCCAGCCTTAACAGTGTGTACTGCATAATATTTATCTTTTATTTCATCACTTTCAATTGCTTCATTCCAAGGTTCGATGTACTTCGCTAAGGTTTGATCCATGCGCGCATTTAATGCTTTTCTAGTTTCTTCATTTGCCAAGACCTCTTTGACATGCTCTAGGCCAACGCGTTCAACCCATTTTGAAGTCCGCTCTAGGTAATTAGCTGTTTCGCGGTAATATTGGAGGTAGGCACCGGTCATTTCCATAACCTCAGCTTCTGTTTTCACGGTTGCTAAAAGGTCACCTGCGCGGAGGTCGACACCGCCGTTACCTGCTACGTAAATTTCCCAGCCGCCATCAATTCCAACAAAGCCAATATCCTTAATTCCAGCTTCTGAACAGTTTCTAGGGCAGGCTGACACACCCATTTTTACTTTATGCGGTGTATCAAGACGTTCAAATTTCTTCTCCAGCTCAATGCCTAGTGACATAGAATCCTGCGTACCGTAGCGGCAGAATTGTGCACCAACACAAGTTTTTACCGTCCGGAGTGTTTTTCCGTAAGCATAGCCTGATGGCATATCAAGCTCTTCCCACATACTAGGAAGGTCTTCTTTTTTAACCCCGAACAAACCAATCCTTTGACCGCCTGTTAATTTTACAAGTGGAACTTCATACTTTTCAGCTACTTCAGCAATTTTTTTCAAATCAGCAGCCGTCGTAACACCGCCATACATTCTTGGCACAACAGAGTATGTTCCATCCTTTTGGATATTTGCATGCATTTTCTCATTTACTAGGCGGGAATCACGGTCATCTTTGTATGCGTCCATATGAACCATACCTAGGTAGTAGTTAATCGCAGGACGGCATTTCGTGCAGCCTTCCTCGTTATTCCACTCGAGGACGTTCATCACTTCTTTCACACTTGTTAAGCCCTTTTCTTTAATTTCCGCAATCAACTCTTCACGGCTAATGGTTGTACAGCCGCAAATGCTTGTTTTTTGTGCCGCTGAGGCATCAAATTGATCACCTAGTGTATAGGCTAAAATATCATTCACCATCGGTTTGCATCGTCCGCAAGATCTGCCGGCATTGGTACAATGGCTAACTTGGTCAAGTGTTGTTAAACCTTGGGCTTTAATTGCCTCCACGATGGCACCTTTCGTCACACCATTACAACCGCATACCAATTCATCATTTGGCATTGAGGCGATATCGCCGCTGCTGCCTTCGGCTGAACATTGTGATTCAAAAATAGAAATCCCTGTAATGTCTTCCTTTTTTGAAAGCAATCGAAACAGTCTTGTACTATCTTTGGTGTCGCCATAAAGAACAATCCCAACAATTATGTTATTGCGAACTAAAACCCTCTTATAAATACCTTCATATTCGTTATATACCATGATTGATTTTGTGGTGCCATCCTCAAAAATCTCACCTGCAGAGTAAAGGTCTACACCAGCGACTTTCAGCTGCGTTCCCGTTACAGAGCCTTTATATGGAGTTGTTTCAATCCCACAAATTTTTTCAGCAAGGACTTTTCCTTGCTCATATAATGGAGCAACCAGCCCATAAACAATTTCTCTATGCTCGGCACACTCACCAACCGCATAGACATTCGGTACATTCGTTTCCATATAGTCATTCACGACAATTCCACGGTTTACATAAATTCCGCTTTCTTTCGCCACAATCGTATTTGACTTAATTCCGATTGCCATAACTACAAGATCTGCTCTAGCAAAAGTTCCATCTTTGAATCGAAGACCAGCAACACGCTCATCACCAATGATTTCAACCGTTTCTTTTTCCATTAGAAAGTTCATACCTTGGGATTCGAGCTCTGCTTTTAGCAGGCTTGAAGCGATTGGGTCGAGCTGTCTTTCCATTAGGCTTGGCATAAGATGTACGACATCAACCTTCATCCCTAGGTTCAGTAATCCTCTTGCAGCTTCAAGTCCAAGAAGACCCCCGCCAATTACGATTGCCTTTTTATATTCTCGCGCCGAATTGATCATCATTTCACAATCTTTTATATCCCGAAACCCGGTTACTCCAAATTTGTCTGCCCCCGGTATTGGCAGAATAAAAGAATTCGAGCCTGTTGCGATAATTAACTCATCATATTCTACCTCACGACCCCGATCGGAAACGACCCTCTTTGCTTCTACATCGATCTTGGTTACAGCTTCATCTGTGAATAATTGAATATTATTTTCTTTATACCAGTCTACTGGATTCATAATGATTTCTTCAAAGCTCGCCTCTCCTTGAAGAATATTTGATAATTTTATACGGTTGTAGTTAGGATGCGGCTCTTGTCCAAAAATAGTAATTTCAAAATGATTTGGTGCTAGTTTAAGAATTTCCTCAATGGTTCTAACTCCCGCCATTCCGTTCCCGATCATAACTAGTTTTTTCATGTTTGATCGCTCCTTCTATGATTTATCTATGAATTTACGTTAATAATGTTTTTCTCTATACTTACATAGTAATCCTCATGGAGCTGTAATATTGTGAAGTTCGTCACAATTCTATGGTTACTTGTGAACCGTTTCACATAATTGTCAAAAATGATTCTAAGTATGGAAGTTGGTTGTTGAAAAGGGGGTTTGGACAATTTTTCACTAGTTTTGGATATTTTTTATTGGGTTTTGGACATTTTCCCGCTAGTCTTGGACAATTTTCAATGGGTTTTGGATAATCAGACAATTTATACCAAAAACCTCCTGAGTTTTCCATACAAAAAAACCCCTCCTCAGACGAGAAGGGGTCGTCATATTAAAACATCTCAGAAGTAGTTTTTGCCTGCATGTGCAGCAATAAGTAGTCTGGTCCTCCAGCTTTGGAGTCTGTTCCAGACATATTGAAGCCTCCGAATGGCTGATACCCAACAATCGCACCGGTACATGAACGGTTGAAGTATAGGTTACCAACATGGAAGTCTTCACGCGCTTGCTCTTGGTGTGCACGATTTCTTGTAATAACTGCACCAGTTAGGCCGTACTCTGTGTTGTTTGCTATTTCAATCGCTTCCGTGAAATTCTTTGCCTTTGTGAAACCAACCACTGGACCAAAGATTTCTTCCTGCATGATACGAGCATCTGGAGCAAGGTCAGCAATAACGGTTGGTTGAATGAAGTAGCCTTTTGAAATGTCTCCTTCACCGCCAGCCATCAACCTGCCTTCCTGCTTGCCGATTTCAACATACTCCATGATTTTTTTGAATGCATTATGATCATTAACTGGGCCCATGAACGTTCCTTGCTCCGTTGGGTCACCTACTGTTAATTCTTTAGTTAATTCAACCACACGGTTCAATACAGTGTCATACACATCCTCAACAATGACTGCACGAGAGCATGCTGAACATTTTTGACCAGAGAAGCCAAATGCACCTGCAACAATAGACTGTGCAGCAAGCTCAAGATCACCTTCTGAGTCAACCACGATTGTATCTTTACCACCCATTTCAGCAATCAAACGCTTCATCCAGATTTGCCCTGGATTTACTTTTGAAGAACGTTCGAATATACGAAGTCCGACATCACGTGAACCTGTGAAGCTGATAAAACGTGTATCTTTGTGATCAACTAAATAATCGCCAACCTCTGAACCGCTGCCTGGAACGAAGTTTAATACACCTTTAGGAAGACCTGCTTCTTCCATTACTTCCACAAATTTAGCCGCAATGACTGGTGTAGTTGAGGCTGGTTTTAATAGAACCGTATTCCCTGTCACGATAGCTGCAACTGTTGTTCCCGCCATAATAGCAAAAGGGAAATTCCAAGGAGAAATAATAATGCCCACTCCTAAAGGAATATAGTCGTAGCGATTGTATTCGTTTGGACGGCTATTTACTGGTACGCCATTTTTAAGCGCTAACATTTGCCGGCCATAATATTCTAAGAAGTCAATTCCTTCAGCTGTGTCTGCGTCTGCCTCTTTCCAAGGCTTGCCCGCTTCCTTTGTCATAAGAGCAGAAAACTCATGTTTACGGCGACGGATGATTGCTGCTGCTTTAAATAATACATCCGCTCGAACTTCAGGCTTTACTTTTCTCCAAGTTTTAAACGTTTCAACCGCAGCCTGCATTGCCTTTTCTGCAAGGTCACGGCTTGCTTTTGAAACAGTACCAATTACTTCTTCTTTATTGGATGGATTATAGGAAACAATTTTATCTTCTGTTGAGATTTTTTCGCCGCCGATTACTAAAGGATAATCTTTTCCTAAATAGCTCTCAACTGTTTTTAAAGCTTTTAAATAGGATTGGCGGTTTTCCTCAATTGTAAAATCTGTGAATGGTTCATGCTTATAAGGTTGTACCATGTCATAAAACCTCCTATATACTATAAACTCAACATCCTTATTCATTTTATCATGTTTCTTTTAACCGTATCAATTGATAACCGAAAGCAAAAAAACCTAGCATCAGCTAGGTTTAATAAATATGCACAAACGGTTCGGTTTCATTTGCCTTGCGGACAATTAATGCTTCAGGTCCGTCAACAGAAGTAACACTTACCGAAACAGAAATATAATTAGGAAAATGCTCTAAGACCAGACCTGTTACATATTGAGTAAAGCCAATCGCCTCAGATTTTCCATAAAATTGGATCGGAATGGAGATATCCAAATCAGTAAATTGATCTCCTATATAGAAAGCACGGCCGATGACTCCATTAAAGTTTGGAAAATATTCCTCTACATCCTGTTTAAAGTTTAAAAAAGCAGTTACATCATCACGGTGCGCTTCTTGTGCCTCCGTTGATGGAAAGAGGAAGTACTTTTCAGAAACAGGCTCCCACGCATTTATCGTTGAGCTTCCTTTATCCACGTGCGCATACGTGAAAAAAGTTCCTGGAACGACAGAGGATCTGCTTTGCTGTTCAAATAGCGCAATGGTAATCGGTACATCCTTCAAATTCTTCATTGCTCTAAGGCGCCTAATCACCTCATCCGCAATTTTTTTCCCTTCGCGCTCCATTTCAGGAAATTCAATTTTGCGCTCGAAGTAAGGCTCACCCACCGCTGTCCGGTAATAATGGACCGTGTTTAAGGCCAAACCAATCACAACACCGCCCAATTTGACCGTATCATTTTCGCCTTTGATCAGGTAATCATGCTCTAATATATGGGCTAAGTAGATAGGGCTGTTACTGTTTCCTGCCTGAAAATCCACACCGTCTTCCAATACTGGGTTTAAGCCAATATTTTCGTTCTCCTTTAATTTCTGAGCCTCAACTTGAGCTGGAGTGTATTTGCGATTCAACCATAATCTAACGGTATTGCGCTTTAGTTCCTGTCCTTCACGGAACAAATAGGTTTTTGGGTCAAATTGATGTTGCGCGATTCTCATCAAGCCAGTCTCAAATTCGTTAATGTCATATCTCGTATTGATGTTTCCTACAATTAATCCACGTGCTTCCCCAGGTTCGAACGGTAAAATCGTCCGATAATAGTTGTCTGAAATATTATATTTGGGAATGATCGCTTTCTCTTCCGACTCTTTTTTCGTTTGCACCACGTTCTCCTGCTTTTGAAAGTTCGGTGCACATCCGCTTAGAAGGATAACAAGAGATAGAGCGATGATTGAGAGTTTTCTCACTTCGACACACCTCTCTCTATTTATTTAATTCTACTAACAGCTTCTCCTCGTCCCATACTTCAATTCCCAGCTCCTCAGCCTTCGTAAGCTTTGAACCCGCATCTTCACCTGCTATCACAAGATGCGTTTTTTTGCTGACGCTTCCTGCTACTTTTCCACCTAGGGCTTCAATCTTTTCCTTGGCTTCATTCCTAGAGAGCTGCTCAAGTTTACCTGTTAAAACAACCGTTTTACCAGCAAAAATGCTATCTGACTCTTCAACAGATACTGGCTTTGCTCCTTTGTAATCCATATTAACTCCTAATGCTGTAAGTTCCTTTACTAACGCTTCCGCCTCTTCCTGGGCAAAGAAGGCAACAATAGAGTCTGCCATTTTATCTCCAATTTCATTGATCGCTAGTAAGTCCTCTTTGTTTGCCGCAGTTAGTTTTTCCATTGAATCAAAGCTTTGCGCAAGTGTTTTTGCTGCTTTGGCTCCTACATGGCGGATTCCAAGACCAAATAGCAGCCTTTCTAGTGAATTTGCTTTAGAAGCCTCTATTGCTTTTAACAGATTTGTTACGGATTTTTCTCCCATTCTTTCTAATGCCAATAGCTGTTCTCGCGTGAGCTTATAAATATCGGCAACATCCGAGATTAACTTTTCAGCAAAAAGCTGACTGATTACTTTTTCGCCAAGACCATCAATATTCATCGCCTCACGTGATACAAAATGAATCAATCCTTCACGAATTTGCGCAGGACAACTAGGATTAATGCAACGTAAAGCCACTTCTCCTTCTAAACGGACAAGCTCACTTTCACATTCTGGACAATGCGTTGGCATATGGAAGTCAAGTTCTTCTCCCGTTCTTTGTTCTGCTAATACATTGACCACCTCAGGGATAATATCTCCCGCTTTTTTAACGACTACTTGGTCGCCAATCTTAATATCTTTTTCTCGGATCAAGTCTTCATTATGCAAGGAGGCACGCCCGACTGTTGTACCCGCTACCTTAACTGGCTTTAGTATGGCTGTTGGTGTCACAACACCGGTTCTACCCACGCTTAATTCAATATTCAAAAGAGTGGTGACCACTTCTTCTGCCGGAAATTTATAGGCAATGGCCCAGCGAGGACTTTTTGCTGTTGTTCCAAGCTTACCTTGCTGCTCATAGGAATCTACTTTAATCACAATTCCGTCTATTTCGTATGGTAAATTCGGACGCTTATCTACCCAGCCATTTACATATTCAATAACCTCATTAATGGTAGGGCATTTTCTTCGCTCCTTATTGGTTTTAAAGCCAAGACGATCTAAGAAATCGAGACCTTCACTATGCGAGGCAGCATAGATTTCCCCAGCACCACCAATTCCATATAAAAAGACATCCAGATTTCGCGTTGCTGCAATTTTCGGATCTAGTTGTCTTAACGATCCCGCTGCTGCATTTCTAGGGTTGGCAGCTAATTCCTCGCCACGTTCTTCCTTCGCCTTATTTAAAGCTTCAAAGGATCTTTTCGGCATAAATGCCTCACCGCGGACCTCGAGTGAAACACTTTCACGTAAACGGAGTGGAATCGATTTGATGGTCTTTAAGTTGGCAGTGATATCCTCGCCAGTGGTACCATCCCCTCTTGTTGCCCCTTGGATAAACAATCCGTCTTCATAGCGTAATGAAACTGCGAGACCATCAATCTTTAATTCACAAACATAGGAGAATTCATCCCCAACTGCCTGCCGGATACGGCGGTCAAAATCTCTTAAGTCCTGCTCGTTAAAGGCATTGCCTAAGCTTAACATCGGTGTCCGATGCTCCACCTTTTCAAATAAGTCCAACACTTCACCGCCAACGCGGACTGATGGAGAATCTGGTGTTTTCAGTTCTGGAAATTCAGCTTCTATCTCTAAGAGTTCTTGCATTAAACGGTCATATTCTGCATCAGGCACAGAGGGGTTATCCAGCACATAGTATTCATAGCCATATTGATTTAATAGGCTTTTTAGTTCATTGACTTTAAGTTCCGCGGTTTGAAGGTCCATACATCCAGCCCTTTCATATTAAAATTAAATATGATAACGAGAATAGCCCCAAAAAGGGGCATTCTTTTTTTATACCTTTTTTGTTATTGGTGCAAACTTAGCCAGCAGGCGCTTGATACCAGTTGGGCTTGGGAAAGCTATATCCAGCTCTGTTCCTTCCCCTTCCCCTTTTACACTTACTACTGTACCAATGCCCCATTTACCATGCTCGGCTTTATCGCCAACCTTCCAGCCAATCGTATCTCCACCAGTGGAAGCCGCTACAGGTCTCATAACTGGTTTTCTAGTTACTGGTGTCCCGAACGAGGTGCTTGTTGAACCCATTGTACTCCGGCCAAAAGCAGTTCCTCTTGTACCGAACGAAGTACCTTTCTTTTCTGCTGGTTCCACTCCTTCTAACAGCTCTTCCGGAATCTCTTTGATGAACCTTGATGCTGGATTCATGTTCGTTCTACCAAACAAGGTTCTCATCTGAGCGTTTGTAATGAATAGTGTTTGTTCCGCCCTCGTAATTCCTACGTAAGCCAAACGGCGCTCTTCTTCCATTTCTGCTTCTTCCATTAGTGAGCGGCTGTGAGGGAAAACTCCTTCTTCTAACCCGATTAAAAAGACAACAGGAAATTCTAATCCTTTTGCAGAGTGAAGTGTCATTAGAGTAACGGCATCAACTGCTTCTCCATCATCATCAAGTGAATCGATATCCGCTACAAGCGCTAAATCGGTTAAGAATGCAACAAGACTCTTATCTTCATTCACTTGTTCAAAATTCTTGGTAACAGATAATAATTCATCCAAGTTTTCAAGTCTGCTTTGGGCTTCGATTGACTTCTCTGCCTTCAGCATTTCTCGATAACCAGACTTATCTAGTATTTCCTCAACTAGCTCGGTTACCGATAGAAATTCTTGCATTTGCGTATAATTTTTTATTAAATCTCTAAATTCCCTGGCACCTTTGGTGATTTTCGGGCTTAACCCTAGTAACTCCACGGAGTCGAGCGCCTGGAAAATGGATATATCATGCATGGCAGCAAAGTCAGCCATTTTATCAATGGAACTCGAACCAATTCCGCGCTTAGGCACATTAATGATCCGCTGTAAGCTGATGTCATCATCAGGATTCGAAATGAGCCTCAAATAAGCAAGCATATCCTTGATTTCTTTTCTGTCATAGAACTTCGTCCCGCCAACGATGCTATATTCAATATTTGATTTTAGCAAAACTTCTTCCATTACACGGGATTGAGCGTTTGTCCGATAAAGGATGGCAATATCGGATAGCTTTTTGCCATCGCGTGTTAATTCTTTAATTTTCCCAGCTACAAACTGAGCTTCTCCCTGCTCACTATCCGCACGATAATAAACAAGTTTGTTTCCTTCCGGGTTTTCGGTCCAAAGATTCTTTGCCTTACGGGTTATATTATTTTCTATAACCTTATTCGCAGCCAAAAGAATCCTCTTGGTGGAGCGATAGTTTTGCTCAAGCAAAATCACTTTGGCATCCGGATAATCTTTTTCAAACGAAAGAATGTTGGCTATATCCGCTCCCCGCCAGCGATAAATCGACTGGTCAGAATCCCCGACCACACAAAGGTTTTTAAAGCGATTTGCCAAAAACTTCACCAGCATATACTGTGCTCGGTTGGTATCCTGATACTCATCAACATGTATATACTGGAACTTTCGCTGATAATATTCAAGTACTTCTGGTACGCGCTGGAACAATTGAATGGTTTTCATAATCAAGTCATCAAAATCAAGCGCTTGATTTTTCCGTAACCGTTTTTGATATTCTGTATACACATCACTAACTGTTTGTTCAAAGTAGCCCCCGGCGGTTTTAGCATATTCTTCGGGATCAATTAATTCATTCTTTGCCGAACTAATCGCCCCTAAAATCGCCCGCGGGTCATATTTTTTCGGGTCAAGGTTCTTATCTTTAAGAATTCCTTTTACTACTGATTGCTGATCACCTGTATCCAAAATCGTAAAGTTACGATTGAACCCCATCCGGTCGATATCCCGACGCAAAATTCTTACACACATCGAGTGGAAGGTGGAGATCCAAATTTCCTCGGCTGCTCCGCCCATCACTTTTCCAATACGCTCTCTCATTTCACGAGCGGCTTTATTTGTAAAGGTAATCGCTAAAATATTATAAGGATTTACACGTTTTTCAACGATTAGATAGGCAATTCTGTGTGTTAATACTCTCGTTTTCCCACTTCCAGCACCAGCCATCAGTAAAAGCGGACCGTCCGTTGCTTTTACAGCGTTTTGCTGTTCTGGATTTAAACCATTTAGAAGCTTTTCTGATAAATATTGCAATTCCTTCACCACCATAACGAACATTTGTTCTTATTTTAACTCTTTTGTTCTATTTAAGCAAATTTTCACCGTACAGCTTTTACTGTTGCCAAAGCTTGGGCAAAATCATCGTAAATGGCATTTCCAACCACAATGACATCAGCATGCTTGGCCATTTCGGAGGCTTGGTCAGCGGATTTAATTCCACCGCCGTAAAAAAGAACGGTTTTATCAAGAACTTTTTTTACCTCATCAATTACCTGAACATCTCCATATTTACCGCTATATTCAAGATAGAAGATTGGCAAATGGAACATTTTCTCTGCCATCATCGCATAGGCCTTTACTTCTTCGATTGTTGCATTTGTATCAGCAGATGTCAGTTTAGCAGCCTTGCATTCCTCATTTAATATGCAGTAGCCTTCCATGACAATCTCTTCCCAATCCATAATTTCACCAAATTCTTTCACTGCTTGATGGTGAAGTCCGGTTATCCACTTGGTATCACTGCTATTTAAAATCGTTGGAATAAAATAAAGGTCAAAGCCGGGGGTAACACTTTCAATACTAGAAACTTCGAGGACACAGGGAACAGTAAAGCGGCGTATTCTAGCCATCAATTCAAGAACATTTTCCAGAGTAACTCCATCAGTCCCTCCAACGATAACACCGTCTGTTCCAGATTCACATATTTTTTCTAACTGTTCATCACTTATCTCTTTATTTGGATCGAGTTTAAACACATGGCGCCACTCGCGAAAATCATACATCCCAAGATCCTCCCATTCATCTTCATTCCACCATTATAGCATTTACAGATTCGTTTAAAAAAGAAAACACTAATTGAAATAATAGAAATGTTAACCATATTAAAAAAGCGGAGGCGACTTTGTCAGTGAAAAAGGCAGTTCATTTTTTTCCTCGGGTCCACAGACATAAGCGAGCCGAGAAGGTTGCTCTTTAACCTTCTTGACTGATTGTCGGAAATGTGGAGGCGACTGCCCTGGGACGAAGGCATAAGACGAACCCTGCAAGAAGGCGTTCTTTGCCTTCTTCAGGGGGTGGCTTATGACTCGAGTCCCAAGGAGCCGAAACTAGACAAGCTTATGACCCAAGCTCCTAGGCGCCGGAGCTGGATTAAAAAAACCGAAGAGCACTCTCTTCGGCTTGGTTTATTTTTCTTCAGTTGGTTCTTCCGTTTTAATCCGCTCTAATACCATTTCATAGGTATCATTACCAAAATTCAAGCAGCGTTTCACACGTGAAATCGTTGCTGTACTAGCACCAGTTTCTGTTTCAATTTTATGATAAGTATTTCCATCACGGAGCATTCTAGCTACATCTAGGCGTTGTGCTAAGGATTGAATCTCATTAATGGTACATAAATCATCAAAA
Organism: Neobacillus vireti; assembly: GCF_036962345.1. GTDB lineage: Bacteria > Bacillota > Bacilli > Bacillales > Cytobacillaceae > Neobacillus > Neobacillus vireti_A. Next base: position 21,993 of record NZ_JBALNB010000004.1, on the reverse strand, counting down.
AAACGATAACATTCTTCGAGATCCTTTAAGGAAAGAACGGCTTGAAATAACTGATCAAGCTCTTTTCCGCGTAACTTATTTATTTGCATTTGGATTACCCCTTTAGATAGTAAGAAATTATTTTACATTAAATAATACACTTGATTGAAGTCCAGGATTCGTCGGGATAACATTCACCCAAGTTTTTCCAGGGACAAATGGAACCACTTCACCATTTTTTATTGGCACGATTAGACCATTATCATTTTTCCATTCCACTTGTATTACCTTGCCCAATTGCAGCAAGTAACCTGATCCCCCTGCTTCTAAGTCAATTTCCTTATGGCCAACATTATCAATGACTTGGTGCGTTGTCTCGATGATAAACAGATTGTCTAACAGGATAGGTTCTTTTGTTTCGTTATCAATGGTTTGGTCTCCATCAGAGAAACGTTTGTATTTTCCAACTGATTCATCATACTCGTAAATAGAGTCGAAAACCCCGCTAGCAGAGTATGAAACCATTACTGACTTCGCTTCATCCCCTGTTACCGATTTACTTTCATCCTCTGATAAAAATGTAAATTCATGCGGCGATTGATCCATAGAGTATTTCTTTTCTTTTGCACCTTTTAAAACATTTTCATACGTGATATAAGAATTATGGGGCGCCTGGCGGTCTCTAGACCTTTTAAATAAAGTACCGTCATAAACCATTCCATTTAAATTATCAATAAACCCGCGTTCAAGCAATTCTTGTGCCTCTGCACTATAGCCGTGAGCTATAAAAAGTGCATTAAGCCCTTTTGCTACATCAATGTAATAATCCCTTGCACTTCGAACAGGCCCAATATTTTCAGGACGTTCGCTTTGAAAAACGGCAAGAAACCGGGTAACATCGCCTTCAGCTAGTATTTCATAAACTATATCTGCTTTGTGCAAACCAGATTGCGGTCTGGCTTTGGGATGATTGTTAACCATTACCGCTACTGCTCTGCCCTCGGTCTTTTTCTCTGAACCTATACCTGTTAATGGGTAGTGATAGGGTAGTTCCGTCTCAACTTCTCCCTGTATCACTTCCTCCACCTCTTTTACCGGGTCCTTTGGCTCTGGTCCATTCGCTTTTTCTTTCTCACTGCAGCCAGAGAGCAGTAAAAGAGCTGCTGTTGCTGCAACAGCCCACTTTTTCATCTTTTAAACACTCCTAACTTTATCTAAAAGGAGGTGGAAGATTTAATCTCCATTTAAATACTTTTATATTTTAACGCATTATCGAAGGAAAGAGTACCGTTTTGTTCATGACATCGTACATTCCCTGCGGCGTAATACGAATATAAGGTAAATGAGTAGCGGAAAAGAATTGCAAACTGTATACAGGATCTGAAAAAGAATAGCCGCGACCCCTCAATTCCTCAAGCAGTTTCTTTTCTTCATTTATTAATTCCTTAATGGGAAGATTAGACATTAGACCATTTAATCTTAATGGAACCTCACACACAACGTGTTCATCTTCAACCATGACGATTCCGCCGCCCAGCTTCTTCATCCTTTCAAATGCCGCAAGCATATCCGTTTTATTTTTTCCAATTAAGATAATATCACCTGTATTGGAATAGGAACTTGCGAGTGCTGAAAGATTTGTTGCAAAACCTTTCAACAGGGTATTAATCCTCCACTTTCCATTCCGATCTAACAGCGTGAAAAAGCATTCGTCATGATCGGTGGACAACTCATCACCTGAGGCATCGATTGCGATAGAATAAGGCTTCGTAATGACCGAATTCTCCATCTTAATTCCAAATGGCATGGAGAACTGCAGGTCATCAATACTTAGTTTCCATTCAAGTTCCATAGGCTTTAGACCATACTCATCCCAATTGATTGAGTGGTAAGAATCGACCGTTTGTCCTTCACGTTTTACCCATTTCCCTTTTGCAAGAACAGAATGCGGTGTTGGATTTTCAATACTTGATAAGAAATTAATGTTTGCGACACGGCCCGTAGCAATATTTCCATGCAGATGGTCAATATTATAATAACGGGCAATGTTCACCGTAGCCATATTATAGGCATCGATCACAGGTACACCTTTTTCTATGGCAATCCGAATCATTTGATCATTCATACCTTGTTCATAAAAAGTCGATGTTGCCCCATCTGTGTTAAACATGAGACGATCGTAGGCTTGAATGCCTAAGCGTTTTATATCGTCTAGCAGTTCTGGCAGGTCGGGACGAATGGATGAATATCTCAATGAAACCATATATCCCTGCATTAAACGGTTATAAACTTCTTCACCTGTCATCGCCTCATGGTCACTATCAGCACCTAAGAGCATCATTTTTGCTAACGTTTTCTCAGATGCTCCAGGAAAATGACCCTCAATCTTTTTGCGCATCCGCTTCGTTTCTTGCATCCAGTGCAGCATCATATCATCGCCATCTAGCAACTTCGGCCATCCTGTCAATTCCCCGCCTTGCAAAACAGCGTCGTGCTCTAACCACGATTTAATATTGCTATGTGAAAAAACATCCACTTCATTCAATATTTCAGTTTGCGGGTCAAACCTGCACCACCAGAACATCGTCGTTGGAATGGAACGCAGCTCTTTCAGTAAGGAAAACGCTTCCTTTTTCTTCAGATTCATAATCAATGACATGTTGTCATTGATTATGGTCGTTGTTCCAAACTGGGATGCATAGGCTGCAAGTGTATGGGGATTATATAATTGATAAGGATGGGCATGTGGCTCAATATAACCTGGGACAAGTATTTCATTTGTGCAGTCAACGACTTCACAATTTTCCAAGTCAGCCGGTAAATTCTCGCCGACGTATACAATCCGATCATCATATATCCAAATATTCGCCCGCATCCACTGGCGAAATGTCTGATTTAAATACAAGGCATTTTTCAATAAAAGAGTTGGTGAAGTTTTACCATCTAAAACTGATACATGCGCGCGTAAGTGTTTATTTTTCCATCGATACCGTTGTTCCAGCATACGATACCCTTCCTTTCTTGAAGCTATCTATCTATTAAAAGTATTGTTTTATCAATAAAGAAAGCCCTTACAAAAATTAGATTTACCTTATACTAACATATTTTACTGTTTAACGCATTAAAGAAATGGTAATTGATTTAAAAATATTGTGAAGGAGTGAACAAAAATGAACGTTACAAAAAATATTGGGATTTTAAATGCATTAATTAGGATTACCATTGGGCTGACGATTCTTTCTTGGAGTACCGCTAAAATGGTGAAGTTTCCGTGGAGAGATTCTTATTTGTTTATTGCTATATGTGGTGCAATGAAGGTTGCAGAAGGTATTGTTCGTTTTTGCCCGGTCACGGCACTGTTTGAAAGGTATCAGGAAATGGAGCAGCAGCAAATACCTTTAGCGCTTGGCGATGAATCTGCTGAATCTAATATTGATGAGGTATTGCCGTATAATCCTTCGTAACTGTTTGAGTATAGTTTGCTTGATGGCTATTCGTGCCCTTCAACTCAAAATTATTTGGATCGTGGTAACGAATAAATGCTTTTCATGCCCTTCCACTTAGAATTATCCGGTTTGCGGTAACGAATAAATGCTTTTCGTGCCCTTCAACCCAGAATTATCCGGTTGGCGGTAACGGATAGCCTCTCTATTCTTGCCCTTCCGCTTAGGTTTCACTGGTTTCGGTACCATAAAAAAACGGGCTGACCCAAAAATGGTCAGCCCTTACCTTTTTAACTTAAGACGCGCCCGATTGCCTTCGAACCGATATCCTTACGATAAAACACACCATCGCATGATAATTTTTGCAGTTCTCGATATACAGTATCTTGTGCATCCTGTAAGCTATCAGCTTTTGCCCCAACTAAGAGAACCCTGCCTCCATCCGTAACAAATTCACCTAGTTGATTTTTATTTGTACCTGCGTGGAACGTATAGACTTCCTGTGAAAAATCTGATAATCCTTTAAGAACAGCACCTTTATCATATTGTTCTGGATATCCTTTGGCTGCCACGACTACCCCAATCATCGATTGCGTATCCCATACCAATTCCGGCGTCTTGCGAGCCAATAAGTCTAAGATTGTCTGTACTAAATCCGATTTTAACCTCGGTAAAATAACCTGTGTTTCCGGGTCGCCAAAACGAGCATTAAATTCGATTACCTTTGGACCTTTGTCGGTTACAATCAATCCTGCATAAAGAATTCCGCAAAAGCTTCTTCCTTCTTGGATCATTGCATTTGCAGCAGGCTTAAGGATCGTTTCGATAGCTGTTTCAACTGTCTCATTGTCAATATGAGGAACTGGTGAGTAAGCACCCATTCCACCCGTATTTGGACCGTTATCACCATCAAAGGCACGCTTATGATCTTGGGCGATTTCAAGCGGGATCACGATATCCCCATTCACGAATGCCATGAGGGAAAATTCCTCACCAGCTAAAAACTCCTCAATAACCACACGTGAAGAAGCGTCGCCAAATTTTTGGCCCACAAGCATTTCTTCCGCACTCTGTAATGCTTCTTCAAGCGTTAAGGCAACCGTAACACCTTTTCCGGCAGCCAATCCATCCGCTTTAATAACGATTGGAGCACCTTTTTCTTCAATATATTGCTTTGCATCCTCAAAGTTGGTGAATACCGCATATTCAGCAGTAGGAATCTGATACTTCCTCATGATTTCCTTTGCAAACGACTTACTTCCTTCGATTTCAGCTGCTAATCCGCTTGGTCCAAACACAGCTAAACCTTCAGCCTGAAATTTATCTGCCAATCCTTCAAGCAATGGCACCTCTGGGCCAATGATCGTTAAACCAATTTCCTGTTCGATTGCAAATTGAATTAACTGAGCATGTTCACTCTCTGAGATTAGGACTCGTTCAGCCACATCTTCCATCCCATCATTACCTGGAGCAGCATATACTTTTTCAACAAGGGGGCTTTCACTTACCTTTTTGCACAGTGCATGTTCTCTTCCGCCTCGTCCAATGATTAGAACTTTCACTTCTTTCACCTCGTTTTAGTGTTTAAAATGTCTTACTCCGGTAAACACCATGGCAATTCCGTATTCATCCGCTTTTTTGATGGAATCTTCGTCACGGATGGAACCGCCTGGCTGAATGATTGCCGTAATTCCCGCTTTAGCTGCTGCTTCAACGGTATCATCCATTGGGAAGAAAGCATCAGAGGCAAGTGCAGCGCCTGCTGCTTGTTCACCAGCTTGTTTTAAAGCAATTTCAGCGGCACCTACTCTGTTCATTTGACCAGCGCCGATTCCAATTGTCATATCCTCTTTTGACACGACAATGGCATTGGATTTTACATGTTTAACAACTTTCCAGCCGAGCTTTAATGCTGCCCACTCCTGCTCAGTTGGCTGTCTTTTTGTCGCTACTTTAATCTCAGCGTCTTCCAAAGTGAATCGGTCCTGTTCTTGAACAAGAAGCCCGCCTTCTATGGTCGTTAACTTTAATTCTGGTTTTTGTGTGTCTAAGAATGGAATCGTTAATAAACGAAGATTCTTTTTGGATGTTAAAACCGATAATGCATCAGCTGAGAAAGACGGTGCAATAATGATTTCCAAGAAAATCTCATGAAGTTTGCCTGCAGTCTCTGCATCCACTTCTCGATTAAAGGCAATGATTCCGCCAAAAATGGATACAGGGTCGGCAGCAAATGCTTTTTCAAAAGCAGTAAAAGTACTTGTCCCTGTCCCAATACCACAAGGATTCATATGCTTAACAGCCACTGCAGCGGGTTCAGTAAATTCTTTTACGATTTGCAGAGCTGCATCCGCGTCATTGATGTTATTATAGGATAATTCTTTCCCATGAAGCTGTTCCGCATTAGCAATGGAGAATGTGGAACCAAGTGGTTTTTTATAAAAAGCAGCTTTTTGATGTGGATTTTCACCATAACGAAGCGATTGCTTTAATTCATATGTAACCGTCAATTTTTCAGGTGTTTCTTCCTGAGCAAGTTCGGTCATATATTCAGCAATTAAAGCGTCATATGCAGCTGTATGACGGAAAACTTTTGCCGCCAGCTTTCTGCGTGTTTCCAGCGTTGTTTGACCATCGGCCTTTAATTCCTCAATTACATTACTATAATCCACAGGATCCACAACTACCGTTACATACTGATGATTTTTAGCAGAGGCACGTAACATAGATGGACCGCCAATATCGATATTTTCAATCGCATCGTCTGTGGTTACATCTGGCTTCTCAATAGTTTGTTGAAAAGGGTAAAGGTTCACACAAACGATTTGAATCGGATTAATACCATGTTCATCAAGTTGTTTTTGGTGCTGCTCATCATCATGTTTAGCTAGCAATCCGCCATGAATAAAAGGGTTTAACGTCTTTACACGTCCTTCTAATATTTCTGGAAAACCGGTAACATCACTTACACCAAGAACAGGAATACCTTGTTCTTGCAGTGCCTTTTTCGTTCCGCCTGTTGAAATAATTTCAAACCCTAAGCTGACTAACTCTTTAGCAAAATCAGAAATACCATTTTTATCAGAAACACTAATTAGTGCGCGTTTTTTTGTCATTGGTGACTTCCCCTTTCATTAACAGCATTTGCAAGATGGATGGATAAAGCTTATGTTCGATTTTTTGGATTTTCTGCTGCAAACTTTCTCTTGTTTCTTTATTTTCAATTCGGATACGTTCTTGGACAATTATCGGACCCGTGTCCATTCCTTCATCAACGTAATGGATCGTTACGCCAGTCCACTTCGCTTTTGCCTCCAGGGCCTGACCAACCGCGTCTTTACCTGGAAATGCAGGAAGAAGCGAAGGATGGATATTTACGATTCTGCCCGAATACTCACCAAGCAAGGTTGGACCTAATAGTCTCATATAACCTGCAAGGACGATAAATTCAACACCATAACTGGTTAATTGCTCCGTAATTACCTTCTCATACGCTTCTTTGGAGCTATATTCCTTTGGGTTAAAAGAAAAAGCCGGGATACGAGCGGCATTTGCCCGTTCAACAGCAAACGCTCCCGGTTTGTCACAAACAAGAAGAGCTATATCCGCTTTAAGCTCTCCCGTTTGTACTACATCGATGATGGCTTGAAAATTGCTACCATTTCCAGATGCAAAGACAGCAATTTTTTTCATCGGCGGCCACCTAGTACAATTCCCTCTTCTGCTGTAACCATACCAATCTCATATGGAGTTTCCCCGGACTCTCTTAAATGATCCATCAAGTCAGCGGCGTTTTCTTTATCAACAGCGATAACCATGCCGATACCCATGTTAAAAATATTATACATATCCTGCTGTTCGATCTGGCCAACTGTCGTGATTAAATTAAAAATCGGTGGAATCTCCCAGCTCTTATCATAAATCGCAGCTCCAAGTCCCTCAGGAAGCATCCGCGGAATATTTTCAATAAATCCGCCGCCTGTAATATGGGCCATCCCTTTTATTTCGAATTTTTTCAAAGCCGATAAAATCGGTTTTACATAGATTCTTGTTGGTTTTAATAATTCCTCTCCTAAACTGCAGCCAAGTTCGTCTACATATTCCGTTAAGGCCCAATTATTGAAAACCTTTCTAACGAGTGAATACCCATTGCTGTGAATTCCGCTTGAAGCTAATCCAATCAACACGTCTCCAGGCTTGATATTTTGTCCTGTGATCATTTTGGATTTCTCAACAGCTCCAACGGTGAATCCTGCTAAATCATACTCACTTTCACTATACAAACCAGGCATTTCCGCTGTTTCACCGCCAATAAGTGCACAGCCTGCCTGTTCACATCCATCACTAATGCCCTTTACAATTGCCTCTATCTTTTCCGGATCTGCTTTTCCGCATGCAATATAATCTAAAAAGAACAAAGGCTCTGCCCCTTGAACCACGATATCATTGACACACATTGCAACAGCATCGATACCAATGGTGTCATGCTTATCCATCCAAAAAGCAATCATCAGCTTTGTGCCAACTCCGTCTGTTCCTGAGACAAGAACAGGTTCTTTTAGGTTAAGAGAAGATAGGTCAAACATTCCGCCAAATCCGCCTAACCCGCCTAATACACCTGCTCGGGCTGTTCTTTGCACATGCTTTTTCATTCTTTCAACAGCCTCATAGCCTGCTTCGATGTTTACCCCTGCCTGTTTATACGCATTTGCCATGATGGTCCCCCTTATTTTTGGTAATAATATTGGAGTGTATCTGGATATATTTCCGTTGGATAATTACCTGTAAAACAGCCAAGGCAGAAACCATCCGTTCCTTCAGTTTTTACAATTGCTTCTACCATTCCCTCTGTGCTTAAAAACGTTAGGGAATCAGCACCAATAAGCTCGCGAATATCTTCCACTGATTTATCCGATGCAATTAATTCCTCCTTAGACGATGTATCAATCCCATAGAAACAAGGATTTTTTATCGGCGGAGAACTGATCACAACATGTACCTCTGTCGCTCCTGCTTCCTTTAGCAGCGATACAATCCGTTTGCTCGTGGTTCCGCGAACGATGGAGTCATCCACCATTACAACACGTTTTCCTTCTACCACACCGCGAACAGCGGACAGCTTCATTTTTACCCCTTGCTCTCGTAAGGTTTGAGTAGGTTGAATGAAAGTTCTGCCAACATATTTATTTTTAATTAAGCCCATTTCATAGGGAATACCGGAAACTTCTGCATAGCCAATCGCGGCAGAAATACTTGAATCTGGAACACCTGTTACTACGTCGGCTTCGATCGGAGCTTCAACTGCCAATCTTTTCCCCATATTCTTACGGGCTGTATGCACATTAATACCTTGAATGTTACTATCCGGTCTTGAGAAATAAACATATTCCATCGCACAGATTGACTTCGTTGAATTGAAAGCGAATTGCTCAGAAGTAATTCCGTCCTTGTTTATAATCAATAATTCTCCCGGTCGAATATCACGGATAAATTCCGCCCCAATGACATCAAATGCACAGGTTTCGGAAGCAACCACATAGGCATCTCCTAAACATGCGAGTGATAATGGTCTTAACCCATGAGGATCAAGAGCAACCATTAATTCATTCTCCGTTAGAATTAAATAGGCGTAAGCTCCTTTTAACATCGAAAGAGCATTTTTAACCTGATCTTTAAGCTCAGGAAATCCGCTTCTTCTAATTAAATGAGCTAAAACTTCGGTATCAGAGCTTGTTTGAAAAATACTTCCCTGTGCTTCCAGCTGGTGCTTTAAGAAATTAGCATTTACTAGGTTTCCATTATGGGCAAGGGCAAGACTGCCCGTTTGGGAATGGAACAGCAAGGGCTGGACATTTTCATAACCGGCGCCTCCTGCCGTTGCATAACGTACATGCCCAATCGCAGAGGTTCCCTTTAATTCTTCCATTACCTTCGGAGTGAAAATCTCTGAAACGAGTCCTTCACCTTTGACAACCCTTAGCTTTTCTCCGTTGGATACGACGATACCTGTACCCTCCTGGCCGCGATGCTGCAGACTATGAAGCCCATAATAGGTAAGCTGTGCAGAATCTGGGTGTCCCCAGACACCAAAGACTCCGCACTCTTCGTTTAATCCCTTGATTTCAGCAAGCATGGAATAGCTCCTTTCCAGGCATCCTTCAATTGGTTTACAGAAGCTTCTAATACTGTATCGGTTTTAGATAAAACTTTTAACGTTCCTGTTTCGTTCACTTCTCCGATTAATTGTGCAGTTACTAAACTCTCAAACTGTGCTTGATGTTCTTTTTTCACAGATAACAAGAAACGAGATTGTGATTCACTGAATAAGGAAGAAACGAGATTCCCTGAAACATTCACTTCCGCTCCGAGTTTGTCATTGTCGAAAAGACTTTCGGCAATCGCCACTGCTAAACCGCCTTCTGATAAGTCATGAGCAGATTGAACTACGCCAGCACGGATGGCCGCTAATACTTGATCCTGATTTGCTTTTTCTACCTCAATATTTAACTCCGGAGCTTTTCCAAAAACTTTTCCGTGAACTAGTTTTTGAAGCTCACTTCCACCGAACTCATCCTTTGTTTCTCCAACTAAGTAGATAAGGTCGCCACTATTTTTAAATGATTGTGTGGTGATATGATCAATATCTGTTACCAATCCAACCATTCCGATTACTGGCGTTGGATAGATGGCCGTTCCGCTTGTTTCGTTATATAAAGAGACGTTACCGCCAATAACTGGAGTTTCAAGAACGCGGCAGGCTTCACTGATTCCATCCGCTGCTTTTTCAATTTGCCAGAACACTTCTGGCTTTTCTGGATTACCGAAGTTTAAGTTATCAGTAATGGCTAATGGTTCTGCACCAGAGCAGACAATATTACGGGCTGCTTCCGCTACGGCAATTTTCCCGCCCACTTCAGGGTCTAAATACACATAGCGTGAGTTACAGTCAGTTGTCATCGCTAATGCCTTACGAGTTCCACGAATACGAACTACTGCCGCATCTGAACCTGGTGATACAACTGTATTTGTCCGCACCATATAGTCATACTGCTGATAAACCCATTCCTTGCTCGCAATTGTTGACTGACTTAAAAGCTTTAGAAGTGTTTCTTTTAGATCGGAAACCTGTGGGATTTCCTGCTCCATTGCCTGAAACTCCTCATAATACGCAGGAACTTTGGATGGTTTGTGATAAACAGGTGCGTCTTCCGCTAAAGCGTCAACCGGAACATCTGCCACGATTTCGCCATGGTGCAGCAAACGTAGTTTTTTATCATCTGTTACTGTACCAATCGCTACAGCTTCCAGGTCATATTTTGTGAATAAATCTTTTATCTCCTGCTCTCTTCCCTTTGTAACAACAATTAGCATACGTTCTTGGGATTCTGAAAGCATCATTTCATATGCAGTCATTCCTGTTTCACGCTGTGGAACGAGGTCTAAGTTCATTTCGATACCCATTCCTGCCTTACTTGCCATTTCCGCTGAAGAACTTGTTAATCCCGCAGCCCCCATATCCTGAATTCCTACAAGCGCATCGGATTGAATCAGTTCCAAACAAGCTTCTAGTAAAAGCTTCTCCATGAATGGATCTCCAACCTGAACTGCTGGACGGTTTTCATCGGATTGATCAGTCAACTCTTCAGAAGCAAAAGTTGCACCATGAATTCCGTCACGTCCTGTTTTGGCACCAACATACATCACCGTATTGCCAACACCTTGCGCAAGACCTTTTTTAATGTCTTTATGGTCAATTAAACCGACACACATCGCATTAACTAATGGATTACCATCATAGCTAGCGTCAAATTGAATTTCGCCGCCGACAGTCGGGATTCCGATACAGTTTCCGTAGCCTGCAATTCCTGCGACAACTTCTTTGAATAAGTAGCGCACCCTTGCAGATTCATTCAATTCTCCGAAGCGAAGTGAGTTTAATAGTGCGATTGGACGTGCTCCCATCGAGAAAATATCACGGATGATTCCGCCTACGCCTGTTGCGGCACCTTGATATGGTTCGATCGCAGATGGATGGTTGTGGCTTTCAATTTTAAAAACAACCGCTTGTTCATCACCGATATCGACAATCCCTGCGCCTTCACCAGGACCTTGAAGAACCTTTTCCCCTGTAATTGGGAATTTTTTCAATACTGGCTTCGAGTTTTTATAGCTGCAATGCTCTGACCACATAACGGAAAATAATCCCGTTTCAGTGTAGTTCGGTGTCCGGCCAAGAATGTTTTCAACGAGCGTAAATTCTTCATCGGATAAGCCCATTTGCTGATAAAGTTTTTCTGTCTTTACTTGATCTGGTCTTGGTTCATGCTTTAACAACATTTGCTTCCCTCCAGCTTCTTACAATCGATTGAAATAATTTAAGTCCATCTGCGCCGCCTAATAACTCATCAACAGCTCTTTCTGGGTGCGGCATCATTCCAAGAACATTTCCTTTTTCATTGATAATGCCTGCTATATCTTCTAAACTTCCGTTCGGGTTATCTTGGTACGTAAAAACGATTTGATTGTTCGCTTTGAGCTTCACGAGTGTTTCTTCATCACAATAGTAGTTTCCTTCACCGTGAGCGACTGGAATACTAATGGTTTCTCCTTGAGAGTAGGCAGTAGAAAACATCGTCTGATTGTTCTCTACCTTTAATTCAACAGGTTTACAGATAAATGATAGACTTTCGTTACGTTTCATGGCTCCAGGCAGTAACCCAGCTTCAAGCAAAATCTGAAACCCATTGCAGACACCAAGAATCGGTTTACCAGCCTCTGCCGCTTTTACTACCTCTTTCATTACCTTGCTAAAACGAGCAATGGCGCCTGTTCGTAAGTAATCACCATATGAAAAACCGCCAGGAAGTAAGATGCCGTCAAATCCCTCTAAGCTTTCCGTATCATGCCATACATATTCAACCTGCTCACCAAGTTCATCCTTAATCGCATGGTACATATCGATATCACAGTTAGACCCCGGAAAAACGATGACTGCAAACTTCACTGAGGAACAACCTCCTCTACTTCATAACGGTAGTCTTCAATAACTGGATTTGCTAACAGCTTGCTGCAAATTTCATTGATTACTTCATCAAGATTACGCTCTGACTTTTCAATCGTCAGCTCCATATATTTACCGATTCGAACATCGGATACCTCTGGATAGTTTAATGATTGCAGTGAATGCGTTACTGCCTTACCTTGTGGATCTAGTACACTTTCTCTCAACGTAACATATACCTTTACTTTATACATGCTATTTTCCCCCTAATCTGTTAAAAACAGTTTCGTAAGCTTCTGTTAAACTTCCAAGGTCCCGACGGAATACATCTTTATCGAGCTTTTCATTTGTCTTTTTGTCCCATAATCTGCAGGTATCCGGTGAAATCTCATCTGCTAATAAAATGTCTTCAGCAGCATCCTTGCCAAATTCTAGTTTGAAGTCGATCAAATTGATGCCTAGTTCAGCGAAAAATCCTGTTAAAACTTTATTGATTTGCAGGGCTTTTTCTTTTAAAACGGCCAGTTCTTCTGCTGTTGCAACGTTCAATTCGTAAATATGGTCAACAGTTACGAGTGGATCGCCGAGGTCGTCATTTTTTAAATAAAACTCGACCAGCGGTTTTGTTAACTCTTTACCTTCCTCGATTCCCATGCGCTTTGAAAAACTGCCTGCAGCCACGTTTCGGACGACAACTTCAAGAGGGATGATACTTACTTTTTTAACCAGCTGCTCCGTTTCCGACAGTTGCTTAATAAAATGCGACTCAATTCCCTGTTCTTTAAGCTTTAAAAATAGCAAACTAGTAATTTCGTTATTTAAACGCCCTTTACCGGTAATATCCGCCTTCTTTTGCCCGTTAAAAGCTGTAGCTGAATCCTTATATTCAATTAAAACCGTCTGTTCATCATCTGTTTTAAAAATCCGCTTTGCTTTTCCTTCATACAAAAGCTCTCTCATAGAACGCCTCCTGAATTGGCAATATTGGGAATCTTCTTGATAAGTTAGGGGTGCACTTGCACCCCTTCTATTTTTTTTTACCCGTTCAACCCTAATCGTTCAAAAATGGTATCAACATGCTGAAGGTGATAGTTGTAATCAAAACAGTCAGCAATTTCTTCCGCTGAAAGCAGGCTAGTAATTTTCGGCTCTTCTTCAATCAAGCCGCGGAATGGTACTTGTTTTTCCCATGACTCCATTGTTTTTGGCTGCACAGTATCGTAGGCCTCTTCACGTGATAAGCCTTTGTCAATCAACGCCAGCAGTACTCTCTGTGAGTAAATCAGCCCAAGTGTACGATCCATGTTACGTTTCATGTTTTCCGGGTAGACTGTAAGGTTTTTAATGATGTTGCCAAAACGATTTAACATGTAGTTCAAGGCAATCGTAGCGTCCGGTAAAATGATCCGCTCTGCAGACGAGTGTGAAATATCTCGTTCATGCCATAACGGCACATTTTCATATGCGGTCATCATATAGCCGCGAATCACACGTGCCAAACCAGTCATATTTTCGGACCCAATTGGGTTTCGTTTATGAGGCATTGCTGATGATCCTTTTTGTCCTTTTGCAAAAAACTCTTCTACTTCACGCGTTTCACTTTTTTGCAGCCCGCGGACTTCCACAGCGAATTTTTCAATCGAAGTCGCAATCAATGCAAGAGTGGACATATAGTGTGCATGGCGGTCGCGCTGCAAGGTTTGAGTTGAGATCGGTGCAGGCTGAGTCCCAAGTTTTTCACACACATATTGTTCAACAAACGGGTTAATATTCGCATACGTTCCAACTGCTCCAGAAATTTTTCCAAACTCAACACCAGCAGCGGCCTGATTAAAACGCTCCAGGTTTCGTTTCATTTCTTCGTACCAAAGAGCAAGCTTTAAGCCGAATGTAGTCGGTTCCGCATGTACCCCGTGTGTACGCCCCATCATTACGGTAAATTTATGTTCGATCGCTTTGTTTTTTAGAATTTCTATAAAGTTTTCAAGATCCTTTCGGATAATCGCATTGGCCTGCTTTAATACGTAAGAAAGCGCGGTATCTACCACATCCGTTGAAGTTAAACCGTAATGTACCCATTTGCGCTCTTCTCCTAATGTCTCGGACACAGCGCGGGTAAAAGCCACAACATCATGTCTAGTCTCTTCTTCGATTTCTCTAATCCGGTCAATATTAAAGGATGCATTCTCACGAAGCTTCATTACGTCCTCTTTCGGAATTTCTCCTAACTCCGCCCATGCCTCACATGCAAGGATTTCAACCTCCAGCCACGCGTTAAAGCGATTTTCATCTGTCCAAATCGCACCCATTTCAGGTCTTGTATAACGATCAATCATTTTTTGGCCTCCAAACTTTTATCGTCCCAAATGTGACTATTACTCACATCTTTAAGGGCAGAATCAACCGTATCACATAGAATGGTTACATGCCCCATTTTTCGTTTAAATTTCGCCTCTTTTTTACCGTAAAAATGAACCTTCCAATCCGGTACACATGTTACTTTTTCTAACACGTTTTGAACATGCTCTCCTAATATATTAACCATGACTGCAGGCTTTAATAGCTCAGTCTTACCAAGGGGAAGGTTACACACAGCCCTGATATGCTGTTCGAATTGTGATGTTTCACATGCTTCAATCGTATAATGCCCTGAATTATGCGGTCTAGGAGCGAGTTCATTTATATAAATTGTATCCTCATCCGTTAAAAACATTTCAACCGCCAGCGTTCCCACTAACTCAAATGCATTGGCAAGCTGAATCGCGGATTGAATGGCCTTATCCTCCGCTTGTTTACTAATACGTGCAGGCACGATCGTCTGGTGGAGAATATTATCCTGATGAATATTTTCGCCAACCGGAAATACTGCTGTTTCTCCTTGCGGATTTCGAACGATTATGACGGAAATTTCTTTCGTAAAAGAAACCCATTTTTCCAAGATACATTGTCCGTGTTCAAGAAGTGCTTTAGCCTCTTCAATATCCTGGCTATTTTTAAGAACTGCTTGCCCTTTGCCGTCATAACCGCCGCGTGCTGTTTTCAATACAACGGGATAACCAAGCACTTCACAATTTTCTTGAAGATCATTCAGCGAATTGATGACCGCATATGGT
The DNA here is from genome assembly GCF_036962345.1 of Neobacillus vireti. Classification (GTDB taxonomy): domain Bacteria; phylum Bacillota; class Bacilli; order Bacillales; family Cytobacillaceae; genus Neobacillus; species Neobacillus vireti_A. The sequence goes on along the minus strand of NZ_JBALNB010000004.1, from coordinate 6,457 downwards.
GCCACCTCGACACCTGCATTTGAAATTGCCGCTTTTTCTTTCACCCGGTCTTGAGTAATTTCAAGCAGGTTCTTACCCTGTGGTACATAGGCTTGATTACAAAGCCATTCAAGCGCTGCAGCATCTATATTTTCAAATTCGTAGGTGATGACATCACTGATTTCAGCAAGTTGGCTAATGGCTGCTAGATCATCATAATTGGCGATAATCTTATAATCCGCCACCTGACCGCATGGAGAATCTTCCGTAGGATCTAAAACTGCAATTCGATAACCCTTTTCTCTTGCGGAAAGGGCCATCATTCTTCCGAGCTGACCGCCGCCAATAATTCCAATCGTTTGTCCTGGTAAAATTGTTTGATTAGACAAGCTCTTCACTACTTTCTATTGCCGAAGTTTTTGCTTCCTCGCGGATTTGCTCTAGTCGTTCTTGTAATTTCGAATCAGTAATCGCTGCGATCTGAGCAGCGAGTAAACCAGCATTCGTGGCTCCTGCCTTCCCAATTGCTACCGTTGCCACTGGTACGCCAGCTGGCATTTGCACAATCGATAATAGTGAATCCAATCCATTTAATGCCTTCGATTGAACAGGAACCCCAATCACAGGTAATGTCGTCTTTGCAGCCACCATACCTGGCAGATGAGCAGCACCGCCGGCACCTGCAATGATTACCTTAATTCCCCTTTCTCTAGCATTCTCAGCAAATTCAAACATCAAATCAGGAGTACGGTGTGCTGAAACGACCTTTTTTTCATACGGAACCTCTAACCGGTCAAGGATCTCACAGGCATGCTTCATCGTTTCCCAATCTGATTTACTTCCCATTATTACTGCGACAATCGGATTCATGTTCTCGCCCCTTTTTATAGCTCCAGCGCCCCTGGACAAGTCGCTTGCGCTTTTATTACTTTCTTATATAAAAAGCCCTAAACAGATACTTCCCCAATTTCGCAGAAATGAGAGAAAGTAGTCTGTCCGGGCTGATTCGGCACAGATAAAATACCTTGAAATGATTTTGTCATTTCCGGCATTTCCACTTTCCCTCATAGTCCAATCATTTACGGTAATTGGGTAGAAACTTATGGGCCATATTCCCATTATTATACGAGGGTATTACGTAATTTATTTATTTGACACCTTTATATTATAATTTATGGAGCAAATGGTCAATAAAAACGAACGATTTTATTTTTACCAATTATAATGTTCGCTTTTATTCAACACTAATACCTTCAAATATAATCTGCCTTCCGACGGGTTCATAGGCTTTTTCGTTCCCATTAATTACCTCGTGGAAGATCGGTTTTTCCGTACGGCGGATCGGGACATATCCCTGTTTCTTCATTCGCTCTAAACACGCCTCGATACTTTCATCTTCTTGAACCTCAAATTGCATTTTCTTCTTTTTACTCATGAAAACAATTTCCCTCTTTTCACTGATTTCACCCAAAAGCCGCCATGGATCGCTTTTGGTTCATAGGAGATGATGAATGCTTTGGGATCTATACCTTTTATCGTTTCATATAATTTAAGTTCGAATTTCCTTGGAGTCAAGATTTGCAGGGCCATACGATCTCCCTCGAGACCATGGGCCGCCCAATCTGTCACTCCAAAACCTTTTTCTCTTAAAACCTTTGGCAGATCCTTATCATATTCCTTTGTGATTACATTCACCGTAATATAGCCCAAAGCCAGCTTTTCCTCAATTTTCATCCCGACAATCACACCGATACCGTACCCAACCGCATAAGCTATTAAGTTTTGAATTTCATTAATATTATTCAATACAAGTCCAAGTCCTAACACGTAAATCACTACTTCAATCATACTCAGTGACGCCGCTAAATATCGCTGACCTTTTAATGTTAAAATCATCCTGATCGTAAAAAATGATACATAGACAATATTGATAACCAAGATAATCGCGACCATCACAAAACTATTTTCTAACAATGAGTACACCCCTATCACTATTTGTATTTTGTTAGTGTAACCTTTTTTATTAAATTTTTCATTCATTTAAAATAGACCTGCCATTTTGACAGGTCTCAAGCTAGGATTATTTAACCAAGGGGAATTGATTTGAAGGATTGTCTTTTGCGCGGTCAAGGAGTGTAGTTAGGATATCGCTCCAAATTTGATCACCGTCCGTTAAAAAATGACCTGCTCCAGGGATAAAGTGAGTTTGGCAATTTGAGATAAGAGAAGCAGCTTTTTTCATTTCCTCCGCCGGAGCCATTCGATCCCCTTGACCATGCCAAACATCAATCGGTACAGCAATGTCAGCAAAGGAAAATCCCCAAGGTTTGGATAATAAAATAGGTTCATTCACACATTCATCCACAGATACTCGAAAGGCTTCGCCCATATGCATCATTAAACCTTTTAACTGTTCATCTGTTTGTAAAAATTGACGATCCCACTCATGTAAATGCTTGTTTCCTTTTTTATTTTGCTCTATGAACTTTTCTGGCTGTTCTTCAAGCAGCTTTTTCGTTGACCGATAACTTGCTCTTACTAGCCACGGTGCTTTTCTAGCGAGAAAAAAAGCGATTTTATTGGCAGTCATTGTACCTTTTGGAGATTTCCCATTTTCAAATGGAGTGGTGCTGGCTACTAAAGCTACTGATTCAAGTCTTTCAGCGAGCTTATAGGCACAGGCTGCAGCAAATGCGCCGCCTCCTGAAACCCCAATAATCGAGAACTTACCTAGCTTCAAAAAGTCTGCTGCTTCATTTATATCATCAACCCAATCAAGCAGGGTTCGGTTTGGCTTTGGGTCTGATAACCCAAAGCCCGGACGGTCCAACGATATCAATCGAATCCCCAATGTCTTAGAGATTTTATCATCCCCAAGAAATAGTAAGCGGGACCCTGGTGTACCATGAAAAAACATAACTGGCAGCCCTTGCGGCTCTCCATATTCAATCACAGCCAACTTTCTGCCATCTTTTAATGGAACCATATAGTCTCTCATTTCATTCTCCTCCATTATTTAATTTAATTAAATATTTTAGGGAACTGAAATATTACTCAAAAAAATTTACTCCTTCTGAGCTTCGACTGCGATATGATAGAGTTTTTCATGAATGTCTAATAACTTCTCCAGATCATCCTTTGGTAATTTCGCATAATATTTTTCAATGATAAATAACTGATTCTTTTCGACCATTTCATTATAGTGATGACCTTTTTCACCGAGTTGGACGATAATTTCGCGGCGGTTGTCAGGATTGATCTCTCTTTTTATATAATCCTGCTTTTCAAGCTTTGATATAAGCTGACTTGCAGCACTTGCCGTAATCGCTAAAAAGTGTGAGATTTCATTTACAGTCCGATTTTTTACCCTTAATAGTTCTAAGATTACTTGTTGTTTTGTTGAAAGGTCTGCAAACTCATCATTCATTAATTTTTTATAGTCTTCTAAAAATAGTGAACTCAACGCATTGGAGTAATCTAATATTTTGCTGCAGATCATTTCTATATCTTTGTTCACTTCTTTCACCTCTTTACATTTCCATTATAAACCAATATAAACATTTAAGTAAACTTAAATGTTTATGAAAATTTAAAAGCTAAGCTGGTAACCAGCTTAGCCTCTAGATCAATGTTTTTTTCAAGTTTCGTAAATAATGATGACGGATGAATAAGAAATAGATGATTTGTACGATAAAAAAGCTTGCTATTACGATAACCATTTCGGTCGCAATTGACATCATAAATAAACTTTGCAGCGCTATAAAGGCAAAAACACTATGAATAATAGTTACGATGATGGGAACAAAGAAAAGCAGTAAAAGCTGCTGTGTAACAGTCTTGTTCAGCTCCCCATCTGTTAAACCTACCTTTTTAATGGTTAAACATCCAATAAAACAAGATGTGGGGAATACTGTTCAAATTGGTAAAGGACACTGTCAAAATGATTGACTGACTGGGTATTAAAGCCAAATTTATGTAAATGCTCTTCAAGCAGTGTAACAAGTTGTTTATCATCTTCTACAACAAAAATTTTAAACATATGATTCTCCTTTAATTGGGGATTCTAAGAAAAAAAGATTTTAGGTGGTAACTCATGAAAAAAATACTAGTGTTCGTACTTTTATTATTAACCATTATTCCAAGTGCTGTCTCAGCAATACCGCATGAAAATCTAAAAGCAGCTTTTGTAAGAAACAATGAATTATGGATAAAAATAAAGGAATGGGAAATGAAAATTACAGACTCAGGTTATGTAAGATACCCCAAATGGTCATTCGATGGCAGTTGGATAGCCTATTTGAAGTCAGTAAAAGAGGGGGATGTTTTTGACCTATGGACGTACAATGTGAAAACCAATAAACACTATAAGGTAAAAGAAAATGTCAGTGATAATTTCCAATGGTCCCCTTATGAAAATAAAATCGGATTTCAAGTGGCAAAAAATTTATTTACTATTAATTCCGGACAACTTGGTCAATTTATTCCAGTTGCGAAAAACGTTGAAAACTTTTCTTGGCTTCCAACAGGGAATGGTTTACTTATTTCAACCAAGAAAAACCCAAAACTTAACTCAGATATAATTTTATCAAAAGTTATCTTAAGAAAAAATGAAAAGCCTATGATAAGCCATTTTTACACAATAAACGTGGATAATGATGAAATATTGGTCTCTACTAGTATATTTAAATGGTCAAACGACAAGAACTGGTTGAGCTTTTTATTAATCCCTACCGCTTCCTTATCTGCTGATGGAAATATCTTATCCGTCCTGTCCTCTGATGGAAAAACATTTCACCGAGTGGATGAAATGCTGCGGGAAGATGCTTGGTTCCAATGGGCGCCATTTAACAGCCTATTAGGATATATAGAAGGTACTGGAAGAGAAGCTACCATTACTAAGCAATTAAAGGTTTTAAATGCCCCAACAATGGAAAATGATGTTTATACCCCTGCCGGTTTTGTAGATCGCGATTTAACTTGGCAAAACAACCGGACTATCTTCGTTTCACGTTCGAAGGAAAATGGTGAAGGAATCTTAGATAGAAGACCATTGCCAAGCCTATATAAGATTAATCTATCGGATAATAAACAAACCCAGGTAACTGCTCCACCTGTAAAGTATGGGGATTTTAGACCACAAGTCGTTAAAAATAATCTAATTTGGATAAGAACAGATCGGAGGAATACACATGTACTCGTATCGCCTACCTATCAAATGAATGAAATGGTTTGGATTAACAATATCAATATTGGCAGTTCTTACTATGAAAAATGGAGTTGGGACGAGGTATTTAGTTTATATACGGCGCGCTAATTTTTATGTTTAGGGGGAGCACCAGGTAGGTTCATAGTGCCTGTCTCCTCCCCCAGACTTAAATGTCTTCAACTAATGTATTGGTAAGTGTACCTAACTTTTCAACTTCAACCGTTACCACATCACCCGGTTTCAAGTAAACTCTCTTTTCCCTTGGGTATCCAATGATAACACCTTCAGGAGTTCCAGTAAGAATCACATCACCTGGTGTAAGAGTCATATGCTGTGAAACATAGCTGACAATCTCTTCAACATTAAAAATCATATCGGATGTATTGGAATCTTGACGTTTTTCTCCATTTACATATGTTTTTAATTGCAACTTGTTGGGATCCCCTGCTTCATTCGCTGTGACTAGATATGGACCGATAGGGCAGAAGCCATCAGATGTTTTTCCAAGCAGCCATTGATGTGTTCTCTTTTGCAGGTCACGTGCTGAAAAATCATTTGCTGTGCAGTAGCCAAAAACATATTCTAATGCATTTTCCTTATTTACATACTTCGCTTCTTTCCCTATTACTACCCCTAATTCAACTTCATAATCCAGTCGCTGGGTCACCTTTGGTACAGCGATCTCGCATTTATGTCCTGTTAATGTATTATTAAATTTGCTAAATAATATTGGTACCTCCGGATAGGGAGCTTTTGTTTCATCTGCATGTTTGCGATAGTTTAAACCTATACAAATAATCTTGTTCGGCTGTGTGACACAAGGTCCCCACTCTATGTCTTCCTCACTTTTGATGTAATTTGGTTGATCTTCAACTGGCAGATTGGCAATATAGTCCTCGACTAAGGAAATCGCTTCCTGACCACCTGCGATTACATCCATGATATTTGTATGTATTTGATTATTAGGGCTAACTTTTAATGCCTCTTCCAGGTCAATAAGGCCATTCTCAACTTTTACACCTAATACATTCTTGCCCTCTTTATTGATCGTTACTAGTTTCATTGAATTGGTATCCTCCTTGTTTTCGCATCCTTACCAACTCATTTCTCTATTACTTACTTTTTATCCTTCCCTTGGTCTTTAATTAATTGAAGCAATTTTTAGAAAAGACACACTCGTTATATTAAAAGTGCATGATTAACCATATTGTGCCCGTAATCCAGTCAATCGATAATTACGGTAAGATTCCAATCGTGATTGTGCCCCTAATC
>NZ_JBALNB010000003.1:86765-195772 GCF_036962345.1 Neobacillus vireti | reverse complement strand
ACATTTACGGGGCAGATCATATAAGGTCAGTTTTTTGTTTGGATAACCTTCAGTTGTTCATACATCCATGATCTTTTTCATACCTTTTAGTTAGATTCAAAATAAAGGATGTGATGAACATGAATCGATTTAGTGAGTACGTTCATGAAATTTTTGAATGGAATGAGGAAATGAAACGATTTCTAAGTTCAGATAATCTAAAGGATAACTTAGAGTTATGGGACCAGCTTGAACATTTCACTGAGCTGATAGAAAATACAAGTCAATCACTTAGCGATCATGACATGCTCAGTCTTCAGTCAAAAGCTGAGGAAATTCATGAACAAATGGAAAATTATTTTTCCCGTAAACAAGGCACCGGGACTATCTGGGTTGAGAATAAGTCAGTCCCTCCGGGGGGGCATAAACTACCAGAGCTTCCATATGCCTACAATGCACTTGAACCTCATATCTCGGAAGAAATCATGAGGCTGCACCATGATAAGCACCATCGCTCCTATGTAGATGGATTAAACAAGGCCGAATTAAGCCTAAAGAAGGCAAGAGAAAGCAATGATTTTTCCCTCATTAAGCATTGGTCACGCGAATTAGCATTTCATGGGTCAGGACATTACTTGCACACGATCTTTTGGAAAAACATGATTCCTAAGGGCGGAGGCAGCCCTCAGGGTCTTCTTAAAAGGGAAATTGACCAGTATTTTGGCAGTTTCGATAAATTTAAAAAGCAATTTTCAGAAGCCGCAAAACAGGTAGAAGGGGTCGGGTGGGCAATCCTCGTATGGTCACCCAGGGCGAGGCATCTTGAGGTATTGCAGTCAGAAAGACATATGTTGTTAACGCAATGGGATACCATTCCACTTCTTGTCCTAGATGTTTGGGAGCATGCTTATTATCTCCAGTATAAAAATAACAGGGGAGGCTATGTAGACAGTTGGTGGAATCTTGTAAACTGGAATGATGTAGAAATGAGATTTGATAAAGCTTCTGAGATTAAATGGCCAGCATTTTAACCTTAAGACAGTCAGCATGAAGCTGATTGTCTTTTCATTTTTAAAGACAAATTGTCATATCATGCCTTGTCCTGCATAAAATTTTAGAAAGCTAGTCTCAGAAAAGCGGAAGCGCCTTCGGAACAAGCATAGCTTGTTCTTTTAGGATTACTCTAAGGAGCTTTCCTTAGTGCCCAGGGGCGACAGGCCTAAGACAAGCCGGCGAGAAGGTCGATCTTTACCTTCTTGACGGATTGGTTTATGAACCCGAGCCCCTAGGCGCTGAAGCTAGAATTGTTAAAGAAGGGGACGAGGTAAACTTATGAGAATAATTTGGAAGCCAGTCATATTTGCCCTCATGGTCTCACTATTCATTACAAACATTCCTCAACAGGTGGATGCTTCCGTTTCCATAAGTGCACGAGGTGCAGTTCTAATGGAGCAAGAATCTGGGCGTATCCTATTTGAGAAAGATGCCCACACAAAAAGGAGGATCGCAAGTATTACAAAAATAATGACTGCGATTCTTGCAATCGAATCGGGTAAAATGAATGAATTAGTGAAAGTAAGTGAACAAGCTACTCGAGCAGAAGGTTCGTCCGTTTACTTAAAGCCAGGGGAAAAAATCCAGCTCGAGCATTTAGTATATGGCTTAATGTTAAGGTCAGGGAATGACACAGCAGTGGCCATTGCCGAACATGTCGGAGGAGGCTTAGATGGGTTTGTTTATATGATGAACCAGAAAGCGAAAGAAATAGGTATGCTAAATACACATTTTTCCAATCCACATGGACTTGATGACCATGAAGACCACTATTCAACAGCCTATGACATGGCGCTATTGACTAGGTATGCTATGAATAATAAAACATACAAAAAAATAGCTGGAACGAAGCAGTATAAAGCGCCAAATCCCACCGAAAATTGGGATCGCGAGTGGAAAAACAAAAATCGGTTACTTACAAAATACAAATATACGACTGGCGGTAAAACTGGGTATACAAAACGTGCAAAAAGAACCCTTGTTACTACAGCGGCCAACGGGGACATGAAATTAATTGCCGTAACTCTAAATGCACCGGATGACTGGAACGATCATATTGCTATGTATGAAAATGCTTTTAAAACCTATGATATGGCGGAAGTGTTGTCAAAAGGGAAACTAGATATCAAAACAAATAAGCTTTATCAAAAACATCTATATTTAAAAAACAGTGTTGTATACCCTGCAACGGATGAAGAAATGGACTTGTTTTCCATAAAATATAAACTGAATAAGCCTGATGAAGATTGGAACGAATCAAACCATAATGGGGAGGCTGTTGGAAAGGCACAAGTTTTCCTTGATGGAAAAGTGGTAAGAGAAACGCCAATATACTATCAGGGAAGTCCTGAGAAGAAGAAGGGACTATTGGATTCGTTAAAAGATATTTTTCTATCACTTATTGGTGTGAAACTAAATGGTTAACTATATCTGGGTTTTTATGACGATAGTGGGCATTATCTTCGCCATAATCAACGGGACACTGGAAGAAGTGAATAAGGCAATATTTGATGGGGCGAAGGAAGCAGTGACGCTTTGTATTGGGTTGATTAGCATTCTTGTATTTTGGCTGGGAATGATGCGGATTGCTGAGGAATCTGGTTTGTTAAAAAAATTGGCAAAGCTATTTCGCCCCTTAGTGAGCAGGTTATTTCCTGAGGTACCATCAAATCATCCTGCAATGGGGTATATATTGTCAAATATGATTGCGAATATGTTTGGATTGGGAAATGCTGCTACACCTCTTGGTATTAAAGCAATGGAGGAGCTAAAACAATTAAATGGCGGGAAGAATTCAGCAAGCAGGTCCATGGTTACCTTTTTGGCCATTAATACTGCGAGTATAACAATTATTCCTACAACCGTAATTGCGATTCGAATGAATTATCATTCTGCCTCCCCAACTGAGATAGTTGTACCAACATTAATTGCAACCATAATCTCCATGCTTGGTGCTGTAATGATTGACCGGTATTTTTATAATCGACGACGTCGTAAAGGATGAATAGAATGGAACTTCTTTCGCTTATTTCCCTTGGATTTATTCCAGTTTTAATCGGTTTTATTCTCTTATATGGAACATTTAAACAAGTTCCAACGTATGAGAGCTTTGTTGAAGGCGGGAAAGAGGGGATCAAAATTGCTGTCTCCATTATTCCGTTTCTTGTAGGTATGCTTGTAGCGATTACTGTTTTTCGTGCATCAGGTGCTTTAGAAGCACTAATGAATTGGATTAGACCTGCAATGGAAGCAATTGGAGTTCCAGCTGAAATCGTTCCCCTGATTTTAATTAGACCCATCTCTGGAACGGCTGCACTTGGTATGACTAGTGACTTAATTGCTGTCTATGGACCGGATTCCTTTATTGGAAGACTTGCCTCGGTATTGCAAGGGAGTACTGATACTACTTTTTATGTCCTAACCGTATATTTCGGTGCCGTTGGGATCAAAAAAATGGGAGATGCACTAAAAGTTGGACTTCTTGCAGATTTAGTTGGGATTATCGCAGCTATTTTTGTAGTGGTATTTGTATTTGGATCAAAGTAGCTGTATAGAAAGCGGGTTCCACTGGTAAAAATAGGAGCCCGCTTTTTTTATTTTTTCTGGATAAAATAGCCCTTGCTTTGAAAAAGGGCGATAATGTGTCATAATTCAGTAGGAAAGTATAACAAATTTGTTTCCTAGGTTAATTGTGGTGTTGTCACCCATAACTCCAAATAAGGTAAACAGCTGAGGTGGATCATAGTGGAAAGATTACAAAAAGTTATTGCACGAGCAGGAATCGCATCAAGAAGAAAATCAGAAGAGCTAATTAAAGAAGGTAAGGTCAAAGTTAATGGAAAAATTGTTACAGAACTTGGGATAAAAGTCACAAACTCTGACAGAGTTGAAGTGAATGGGATTCAGATTGAAAAAGAGGAACCTGTTTATTTCCTTTTATATAAACCACGCGGTGTTATTTCCAGTGTTAGCGATGATAAAGGAAGAAAGGTCGTAACTGATTTCTTCCCATACATTCAAGAAAGAATTTTTCCAGTCGGAAGACTAGATTTCGATACCTCGGGATTATTACTGTTAACGAACGACGGGGAGTTTGCGAATTTACTCATGCATCCCCGCAATCAAATTGATAAAGTTTATGTTGCGAAAACAAAGGGAATTCCCTCAAAAGAAAGCTTAAGAAAGTTAGAAAGAGGAATACATCTTGAAGATGGAAAAACTGCCCCGGCGAAAGTAAAAATACTTTCAGCTGATAAGCAAAAGCAAACTTCAATTATTGAAATAACCATTCATGAAGGACGGAATCGTCAAGTTAGGAGAATGTTTGAAGCAATTGGGCATGAAGTGCTAAAGCTAAAACGTGAGCGATATAGCTTTTTAACATTGCATGGTTTATCAGCTGGGGAAGCTAGACAGTTAACACATCATGAGGTAAAGCTATTACGAGGATTATCATTAGAGTCTACTAAAAAAAATTCATAAAGATGTCACATTTGCAGTTGATTGTTTTTACTATAGTTGCAGTGATAAGTGATATAATTTAGAAGAATTGTGACGATTTATTGAACTTTCAGGGAGGGAAGAACAATGAAAAAACGGCGATTAGTAATGAGGACGACCATTCTAGTTATTCTTGCTGCAGCCGTTACCTACACACTATATGCCAACCTGACAAAGGATAACCGTATGAAAGTAGAAGTGGGGAAACAAGCTCCAGACTTTGCCTTGGTTGATATGAATGGTGAGAAGCATAAGCTTTCTGATTATAAAGGTCAGGGTGTATTTTTAAATTTCTGGGGAACTTGGTGTAAGCCGTGTGAAGCAGAAATGCCTTATATAAATAATCAATATAACCATTTCAAAGATAGTGGGGTCCAAGTGTTGGCGGTTAATGTCAGTGAGTCAGAATTAGCTGTTAATCATTTTGCAGAACGCAAGAAACTAGATTTTCCAATTGTAATTGATACAGACGGACAGGTTCAAACAGCGTATGGCATAAATCCACTGCCTGCAACATTTTTGATTGATAAGGATGGGAAAGTGGTTAAATACCATACAGGAACGATGACTGAAAGAACGGTAAAGGAGTACATGGAGAAAATTAAACCTTAAGGGGTTGTAGGGAGTTTTAGCAATGAAAGATGTTAAATGTGAATGCGGCCATGTTAATCCACATGGAACCGTATTGTGTGAGGCATGCGGAAAAGTCCTAGATGAACAGTCAGAAGGTAAATCACTGCTGGATATGCGGTATGAAGGCAGTGCACGCCGCTCACAAACATATAATAAGTCCATTGTTGATAAAATATGGAACTTTTTTTCTTCCGTAAAGGTGGGTGTGTGGCTGATCGTTATCACCTTAGTTGCTTCGGCAGCTGGGACGATTCTTCCTCAGGAAATGTACATACCGCCAACGATGCCTGCAGCAGAATACTACAAAGATCAGTATGGCTGGTTTGGAGCATTATATTATGAATTAGGCTTGAATAATTTATATAGTTCTTGGTGGTATTTGGTATTAATAGCGATGATAGGTATTTCTCTTGTCATATGTAGTTTAGACAGGGTTGTACCATTGTATAAAGCACTAAAAGCACAAAGAGTAACGAGACACGAAGGATTTTTAAAGCGTCAACGTTTGTTTGGAATAAGCAAGAATGTTGATAAAAATGACTTAGAAGTAGTGAAACAGCGCTTAGAGTCTAAACGATACAATGTGAGAGAAGAAAATGGAGATTTGCTTGCTGAAAAAGGTCGTTTTTCACGATGGGGTCCATATGTGAACCATGTTGGATTAATCATCTTTTTAATTGGCGGTATGCTGCGATTTGTTCCTGGAATGTATATAGATAAAGTTCTATGGCTTCGTGAAGGCGAAACAAAAGTTGTCCCTGAAACAGATGGGCAATATTATGTGGCTAATGAAAAGTTTATCTTAGAAAATTACAATAAGGAAGAAGACAAAACATTCGAAGCTGCAATAGATCGTGCAGGAATGGTTGTTAAAAATTATCAAACTAACGCAGTACTTTATAAAAGAGTGGGTCCAGCAATACCTGGGGAACAGCCGGAATTAGAAAAGGTGAAAGAGCACAAAATTCGAGTAAATCAACCATTAAAATTTGAACAGTTTGCATTATATCAAGTAGACTACAAACTCGATGAATTGAACACAATGTCCTTCTCATTAACAAATAAAGAAACTGGCAAAACATTTGGAGACGTAAAAATAAGTCTTTATGACCCAGAACCAAAATATGACTTGGGGAATGGATATAGGGTTGAAGTGTTGAGCTTTTTCCCAGACTTTGAATTTGCAGAAAGCGGGGAGCCGACAACAAAATCACGGATACCCAATAATCCTGCTTTTGTTTTCAAAATGATTTCACCAGAAGCCCCTGAAGGAGAAACCAGTTTTGTTGCCATTCAACAAACCATTGAGCCTTTGGGTGATAACCAATATAAAATGGCTTTCAAAGGTATTGAAACCAAAAATGTTACAGCGTTAACCGTGCGTAAAGACTTGACCATTTGGATTATTGTTCTGGGCGGTATTATCTTTATGATTGGTGTTATTCAAGGAGCTTACTGGAACCATCGTAGAATTTGGGTGCAAACCAAAAATGGAGAAACTTGGATTGCTGCTCATACGAATAAAAATTGGTATGGGTTAAAAAAAGAAATTGAAACAGCACTATCTGAAACGAAAATTAATATTCCTGATGATCAAATTCAAAGAGTAGAAATGGATAAGGAGGGTGTCTAGTTGGTAACACTAAGTAGTAATTTACTTTATATTGCATTTATTCTTTATTTAATTGCGACCCTCTTCTTTGGTGGAGCTATAAAGGCTAAGAAGGATACTGGAGAAAAGAAAAATACTAATCGGTGGGGTAAAATCGCTGTCTTTTTAACCATTGTGGGCTTCGTTTCTCAGGTGGGATATTTTATTACAAGATGGATTGCAGCAGGACATGCACCTGTTAGTAATTTATTTGAATTTACAACCTTTTTTGGATTATGTCTTGTTGGTGCATTCATTGTTATTTATTTTATTTATCGGACACCTCTTCTTGGCTTGTTTACCATGCCAGTTGCCATACTCATCATTGCTTATGCCAGCATGTTTCCAAGAGATATATCGCCGTTAATACCTGCATTACAAAGTGACTGGCTCCATATTCATGTTACAACAGCAGCTTTAGGAGAAGCCATTCTGGCAATAAGCTTTGCAGCAGGATTAATTTATCTAGTAAAGGTTATTGACCAATCTAAAGCGAGTAAGCGAACATTTTGGCTTGAAGTGGTAATGTTTGGTTTAGTAACAACATTGGGATTTGTTCTTGTATCTACTCTATTTTCAGCTATGGATTATAAAGCAGAATTTAATTGGATCAATAAGAACGATCTCGAGGCAAAAATGGAATATACGATGCCAGCGATTACAGGACCTCATGAAGGGGAGTTACTAACGGAAGGGAAGTTTGAACCGCTTGTTGAAATGCCTGCACTAATAAATGCAAAGAAATTAAATTCAGTTATTTGGTCATTTATTGGTGGATTAATTCTTTATGGTTTAATAAGATTAATTTTAAGAAAGCGGATTTCTGCAGCACTCCAGCCCTTAGTTAAAAACATTAACCTGGATTTTGTCGATGAAATAAGCTATCGTTCTGTATTGATTGGATTTCCGGTTTTTACTTTAGGTGCATTGATTTTTGCAATGATTTGGGCACAAATCGCATGGACCCGATTTTGGGGCTGGGACCCAAAAGAGGTTTGGGCATTAATTACTTGGTTGTTTTACGCAGCCTTTTTACACCTTCGTTTATCAAAGGGATGGCATGGTGAAAAGTCTGCATGGCTTGCAGTAATTGGTTTTGTGATCATTATGTTTAACTTGGTAGCGGTAAACCTTGTCATTGCAGGACTTCATTCATACGCTGGGTAAAACGATATAAAATTTATAGCCTTTACTTTTAGAGTTAAGGCTTTTTTTTTAAATTATTTAGTTTAGTTGTCAAAAATTTGACACTATTTATATGGACAATTTCTAATATGTATAGATTAAAATAGTCGCATTTTGTAAAATAACTGCATGGGGGGATTAATAATGGATAAAGACGTGAAAATTTTAGTAGTTGATGACGAGGAAAGAATTCGTCGTTTGTTAAAAATGTATTTAGAGCGTGAAGAATATATAATTGATGAAGCAGAGGATGGAAATGAAGCGTTAACGAAGGCGATTGCAAATGATTATGATGTAATCCTTTTAGACTTAATGATGCCCGGAAAAGATGGCATAGAGGTTTGTCGTGAATTAAGAGAGAAGAAAGCTACACCAGTTATCATGTTAACAGCTAAGGGTGAAGAGGTTAACCGTGTACAGGGATTCGAAGTCGGTACGGATGACTATATTGTTAAACCATTTAGTCCAAGGGAAGTTGTCCTGCGTGTTAAAGCCTTGTTAAGAAGAGCTTCTCAAACTAGTTATCTTCAAACAGAGACCACATCTAAGGATGTAATTGTTTTCCCTCATTTAACAATTGATAATGATGCACATAGAGTTTTGGCAGATAGTAAGGAAGTAAGCTTAACTCCAAAAGAATATGAATTACTATATTTCCTTGCAAAATCGCCTGATAAGGTGTTTGACCGTGAGCAATTATTGAAAGAAGTTTGGCATTATGAATTTTTTGGCGATCTTCGTACGGTTGATACACATGTTAAACGTTTGCGTGAAAAGTTAAATAAAGTCTCTGAGCAAGCTGCAAGAATGATTGTAACAGTTTGGGGAGTAGGCTACAAATTTGAGGTAGTTAATGAATGACCTTTTTACGGAGTGTAGTTGGTAAGCTTTGGCTTACTATCATATTTTTGGTTGCCTTTATCCTTTTCATCTTAACTGTCATGCTCTTAGAATTCTTCGAGAATAACAATATTACGGAAACCAAAAATACTCTAACTCATCAGGCTGAGAAAATAGCAAAAGTGTTGGAAAATCATCCAGATGAGCAATTCCCCTTGGGCTTAGAAATCTCATGGGAAATTATCGACGATGTTACCAAGTTGGTTATTATTAAAAATAAAAATGAAATATATTTCTCGCCTAACTCTGAAAACTCAGTAAAACTTTCTGTATCCGAAATACGTAATGACGAAGAATTATCGAAGGTCTTTGTGGAAGATATAACAGTTGAAAAGGTTTCAAAACTTCCAACAAGTCAAACAGAAAAAAATAATGCGAAATATTCGATAATCGGGGTACCGCTGCACATGGATGATGAACAAAATGGTGCGGTTTTCATCTATCAATCCTTAGAGGTAGTTCAAGAAACGACACATTCAACGACTAATTTTATATTACTCGTTGCGGGTGTTGCAATCATCTTAACCACTATTTTTGCATTCTTTTTATCTACAAGGATTACTGAACCATTAAGGAAAATGAGGGAAGCAGCCTTCGAAGTGGCAAGAGGTAAGTTTGATACGAAAGTACCAATTTTAACGCATGACGAAATTGGGGAACTGGCCACAGCGTTTAACCAAATGGGTCGGCAGTTAAAGTTCAATATGAATGCTCTTAGTCAGGAGAAGGAGCAGCTTGCAAGTATCCTAAGCAGTATGGCAGATGGAGTTATTACTTTCAACCGTGATGGGACGATCTTAATCACCAATCCTCCTGCGGACCGATTTTTACAATATTGGTACTATGAAAAAGGTGGGACTGGTACTGCCTCAGACGAAATTCCAACAGAAGCGATGAAGCTTTTTCAACAAGCGGTGGATACGGAGACAGAGCAAGCCGGGGAGATTTCTCTTCAAGGCCGTCATTGGGTTATTCTAGTCAGCCCGCTATACAGTAACCGTTTTATTCGGGGAGCTGTAGCTGTCCTAAGAGATATGACGGAAGAACGAGTATTAGAAAAAATGAGACAAGACTTTATTGCAAATGTTTCTCATGAGCTTAGAACACCGATTTCAATGTTACAGGGCTATAGTGAAGCCATTGTAGATGATATTGCAGAATCCCAGGAAGAGAAAAAAGAAATGGCGAAGGTCATTTATGACGAATCATTGCGAATGGGCCGCCTTGTCAATGAGCTTCTCGATCTCGCAAGAATGGAAGCTGGCCATATTCAATTAACGCTAGATGAGGTTAACTTAGAATCGTTTATGAATCGAATTGTTCATAAATTTCAAGGGCTTGTAAGGGAAAATGAAATACATCTAAGTGCTGATTTAGAGAAAGACATTCCTCCGATTTTATTTGACCCAGATCGGATTGAACAAGTACTTACCAATTTAATCGATAATGCCATAAGACATACTCCGCATGGCGGTTCAGTTATATTACTTGTTAAAAGAGATGATTTCGGCATTAAAGTAGAAGTATCCGATTCTGGTTCAGGTATACCAGAAGAAGATTTACCATTTGTATTTGAGCGTTTTTATAAAGCTGATAAGGCCCGTACGAGAGGAAGATCTGGTACAGGATTGGGACTTGCTATTGTAAAGCATATCATTGATGCACATCGAGGGCATATATCTGTGCGCAGTAAAATTGGACAAGGAACGACATTTACCTTCTTGCTTCCACGAAAATAAGAAAAAAATGGCGATTTCTCTTGATTCACGGGAAACATTTACCTGCGGAAGCACTAGATTAAAAACGTTAAACTCATCCATGGGATGGGTTTTTTGTTGTTTTAATACCTTCACTTTTTTTCATATAAAGTCTATATTTAATATGTGTAACTTTTTGTACATAAGGTTCGACTAATTATATGAACGGGGAGGGGAATGGGATGGACTCCGTTTTCGATGAATTATATCAAAAATATCATCATGATGTATTTCAATTTCTATTTTACATGGTAAGGAACAAAGAACAGGCAGAGGACCTCGTCCAGGAAGTTTATATTAGGGTTTTTAAATCCTACCAACGCTTTGAAGGAAAGAGCAGTGAAAAAACATGGCTATTTTCTATTGCGCGTAATGTTGCAATCGATTCATTTCGGAAACAAAAGGGATGGAAAGGCAGACTGCTTGAAAAATTTGATTGGTCTACTAATCAAGTAAAGGATGAATATCCGATACCAGAAGAAATAACGATACAAAAAGAAGAAGTTAAATGGATTTATCAATGTTTGAATCATTGTACGGTTGATCAACGATCTGTTATCATCTTACGTTTTTTGAACGATTTATCAATATTAGAAACTGCAGAGGCACTGGGTTGGACTGAAAGTAAAGTGAAAACCACTCAGCACCGTGCATTGAAAGTACTAAAAAAGCATATGGAAATATTTAATGAAAAGGAGGGCTCAGATAGTGAACAAGTCAGAGTGGAGCGATAAGCAGCTCGAAGAATTATTAAGGCAAATGCCGAAAATACAAGACCATCGCAATCCTCGTGACATTTATCAAAATCTTTTTATAAAAAAGAGGAAAAGACCTGCATGGTTAGTTCCTAGTTTTGCTACAGCTGCAGTGTTACTCCTTATTTTCTTATTAGGTCCTCAATTGTTCAATGGAACTGACTATTCTTTTGATACTGTAAAACAGGAGGAATCGTCTCTTGATCAGCAGAAAGGTCTTTCTGAAAATGATTCAGCAAATTTAATGACAAAAGAGGAAGCAACAGATAAATTAAATGCAGAATCTAAATTGTCTGTAACAGAAAATGACAAATCTGCTCTGTATGATTTTGAAGTAGGAAATGGGACAGTAATCACCTATTGGATTCCTGATGCTCAGGCTCAATTTTTAGTACCTGTTTCTATTCTTATAAATTCCGAAGCCGATAAGAAGGATTGGCTGACAAATTTCACTGAAACAATGGGGCAATTAGAAGAGGAGAAATGGGGTTTGACTGACTATTATCCCCTAAACGCAAGTTTTACATGGGATCCTAGTACTAATTCCGTCACTGTAGACGTACCTCAGGATCATAAGTATGGGCAAGGTTCTGCCGCGGAAAAGAACTTTTTAAGTTCATTGAACAATAACATTGCTTCGAATAGCCAGGCAAGTAAAATTAATTTCACTACAAACGGTCAGCCGGGAATAGAACTTGGAAATTATGGTTCTATTGAAGAAATAGACATTGAATCGGAAGGAAAACATGCTTATTTCTTTTATACACCCGATGGAATGGAAACCACCTTTTTAGTCCCTTCAACAGAATTGTATCAAGATATTAACGAAGCTTTTGACGCAATGAAGACAGGACAAAGTGATCTAAGGTTAAATACATCAATAGTGCCATCCTTTTCTTCTATGGAACTGACCGTAGAAAATGATCAATTAACTATTACCTTGGATAAAAACACCACAATGAAAAATGACCTAGAAACGATCCACTCATTCGATGCGATATTATTAACGGCTAAGGAATTTGGTATAGAGACTATAACCATTTTAAACGCTCCGATTCAACAATTAGGACCTTTTGATTTGTCACAGGAAATAAAAGTACCAGTAGCAGCCAATTATCGCCAGATCCAATAAATAACGTTAAAAAAGATTAATCTATCTAGGTTAATCTTTTTTAATGTATAAAAAACCATTTCTCTCCAAATTATAACAAGTATGCTTAACTGCTCAAACCAAACTATATGTTCTAAACAACAATTAGGAATCATATGGTATGTGGTAGTGAGGACTAGATTAAGGAGGAAAATAGTAAAATGCGAGACTACATAAGGCGGCTTTTAATCGCCGCAATTATGGCGCTTTTTGTCAGTTTATTATTTTTAGGAGGTAAACAGACAGAAGCGAGTATGCAAGATTCGAAAGAAATAAAAGCAGGATGGATATGGCCCACGGATGGTGTCATATCTGATACATATGGGACAAGGCATGGAACACATAAAGGAATCGATATTGCAGGAAGTTTAAATACGCCCATCGTGGCAGTAGAGGATGGGGTAGTGGGTAAATCCTATTACTCAAAAACATATGGAAATGTCATATTTATTGAGCACCCCAATAATTTTGTTACCGTTTATGCCCATTTAAATAATCGACTTGTAAATGAAGGTCAAGACATTAAACAGGGTGATAGAATCGGAACAATGGGAAGAACGGGCCAATCTACAGGTGTACATCTTCATTTTGAGAGCCATCAAATCGAATGGACGTTTGATAAGAAAAATGCGATAGACCCGGAGAGACTACTTGGGTATGCTGAAGTGGGTGTGGCAGTAAAAGAGGGAATGGCGGGAAATATAGAAAGCTTAGTTGCCAGTACCACTGTAAAAAACAACAAAGCCCATTATATTGTACAAGCAGGTGATACCTTAACTTCCATTGCAAAGAAAAGTAACCTTACCGTTTCAAAATTAAAAGAAGTTAACCAACTAAATTCTGATCTCATCCTGCCAGATCAAATTTTAGTTATTGATAAATAAAATGAACCTGCTTGCCATTATGGTCAGCAGGTTTATCCTGTGGCGGTTGAAGTTTAAATAAAAGAGGATTTGTCCTTAATAAGGGGTGCTTTGAGGACAAATCATGTAAAAGGGGTAAGAGGATTTGTCCTAAATCAGGGGGCTTGAGGACAAATCATGTAAAAGTGATAAGAGGATTTGTCCTAAATCAGGGGGCTTGAGGACAAATCTCATAAAAGGGCAAAAAGATTTGTCCTTGTCAAGATTGTTATAAGTAATTTTTCTTTTCAAAATCCAATTTTATTAGTATAATGAAATGGAAATTAAATATCGATCTATCTTCGGGGCAGGGTGAAATTCCCGATCGGCGGTATTAGAGTAAAACTCTTGAGCCCGCGAGCCTTTATGGCAGGATTTGGTGAGATTCCAAAGCCGACAGTATAGTCTGGATGGGAGAAGATGGAGGTTCTGCGACGTTCAAAAATTGCTAGTCCTTTGAACGTTTATTAAGAGTGCCTTTGTAAACTCCCTCAAGAATTATTTTCTTGGGGTTTTTGTATTTTACTAGGACACCTTATCATTGCTGAACCTCTCTTCCTAACTTGATGGATCAAAAAGGAGAGAGGAAAATGACGAAAAGAATGAGTGTCAAAGCAATTGTAGCAATTGGAATGCTGAGCAGTATCGCCTATTTATTAATGCTGATAAATTTTCCGCTGCCGCTATTTCCAAATTTCTTATTGATTGATTTCAGCGATATTCCAGCATTAATCGCTGCATTAATTTTTGGTCCTGCAGCAGGTATATTAGTCAGTTTCTTCAAAAATGCACTCAATTATTTTGCTACTGGCAGTGCAACAGGAATCCCGGTAGGTCATATTGCAAATTTTCTGGCCGCTATCCTGTTTGTATTACCTACTTACTATGTATACAATAAAATGAAAACGAGAAAAGGGATGACTCTTGCACTCATAGTGGGGACCGTTAGTATGGCGGTAATGATGAGTATCTTAAATTACGTATTTATTTTACCGGCTTATACATCACTGTTAAAGTTTCCTGATATGCGTAATTTAGTCGTACCTGCTATCTTGCCTTTCAATATTTTAAAAGGGGTAATCATGTCCTCCATATTTATGTTGCTATTCATTAGAATGCAAACATGGATTAATAAATTAACGACCGTAAAAAGCGTATAAAATCGGTTAGAAATCAGGTTCCTGCCTAGTTTCTTTTTAATTGCCAAGATAAAACCCCCGCCATTTTGGCGGGGGTTTTATCTAACAATATTTTAAGACAAAATATTATTCGAATTTGGTTGCGTTTCCGTCGAATGGTTCGTCAGCAACTTTAATTGAATCTGTTGGACAGCCTTCAAATGCATCCATCATATCGTCAATTAAAACATCAGGGATTTCTACAATACCCTCGTTATCGTCAAGAGTTACAAATGCAATACCCTCATCGTCATAATCATAAATATCTGGTGCTGCTGCTCCGCATGCGCCGCATGCAATGCAAGTCTCTTTGTCAACAATTGTATACTTAGCCATGAAAAAATAACCTCCCAATAATATAACTTACTCACTTTTCCATAAAGAATTGGAAACGCATTACTCATTCCTATTGTAAGACTGTACGAGAAACTTTTCAATAGAAAAAATGCCTATAGATAGTGTATTACCGAATCTTCCACATTTTTTAGCATCATGTCATCCAGTTTCATGATAGAATAGGGAGTGAAAATTAGGTGAATTTGTCGATTATAAGCAAAAAAAGTGGTGGCATAGCATGGGGTATATTGAAATAATTATTTTGTATTGTTTAAAACAGTTAAATGGGGAAAGAACCATTTATTCCATCTTTCATCTTCTAAATGGAAAAAAATCATCGCAAACGCTCCAAGATGCCCATTTCTTTTCACTCAAGAAGTATTTTCGAATTCTTGAACCGTTAACACGCGATAATTTTGATCAAATTTTTAATACCATTCTAGAGAAGAAACTTGTGGAAACCTGCGGTGAACAAAGATTTCTACTTACCACAGCAGGAGAAGATTATTTACTCAATTACCCACAACCCCATTATATAAATGGCTGGAAATATCAACCCTACACTTTATTAGTATGGGAAAGACTATCCTTGCTAATTCAAGTAACATCTAACTTTACATTCCAAGAAACAAAATATATTCCTATCCAAAAAAATACCGAGGTTCATAACTGGTTAAAAAATTTTTTGAAATCTTGCTCCATACCCAAAAAAAACCTGGGGAAAATCCTCTACACAGAATTAATGTATTGTCTTGAGCAAGCTAAGGATATCAATCCTGCCGTACTGGTTTTTCGATTTACTGGATATCAGCAAATAGGTTTCACCTCTACGCAAGCTGCAAGGATGTTGAACAAAGATTCCGTACAGTATCATCTAGAATTTATTAATATCCTTCATTATTTGATTCAAATCGTTGAAAACGATCCTACTCGTTTTAAAGTATTATCGTCACTGATTATGAATCTAGAACAAAGTAATTCGTTAACTCTTTCTTCTCGGAAAACCTGGCTGCTCTTAAATCAAGGTTTTTCACTGGAGGAAATAGCAAGCATTCGGAATTTAAAAATAAGTACCATTGAAGATCATCTTGTAGAATTCGCATTAAATATAAAAGACTTTTCGATTAACAAGTTTGTAGAAGAAGAAATTCAAATGAAGATTTTAGAAATATCTCGAGAAAAAGTTACTAAGCAGCTTAAAGTAATAAGAAACAGTTTAAAAACAGCTTCTTATTTTCAAATAAGGCTTGTTCTTGCAAAGTATGGTGATAGAAAATGGAGTTAGAAAAACTTTTATATAAGTATTTTGGTTATCAGACGTTTAAAACTGGGCAAAAAGAAGTGATTGTGTCTTTACTCGAAGGAAACCACACCATTGCAATGCTCCCGACAGGAACAGGTAAATCTTTATGCTACCAGCTGCCTGGATATATATTTGATGGTCAAGTTTTAATTATTTCTCCTCTATTATCTTTAATGCAGGATCAGGTGGAGCAGCTCATGAAATTTGGTGAGAAACGAGTAATTGCTTTAAACTCATTTCTAGATTCTGAAAAGAGAGGCTATGTATTAGGAAATTTAAATAAATACAAGTATATTTTTGTTTCTCCAGAAATGTTAAGCTTACCCTTTATTCTCAAAAGGTTACAAGCCCTTACTATATCTTTATTTGTGGTAGATGAGGCGCATTGTATTTCTCAATGGGGCTATGACTTCCGCCCTGATTATTCAAAGCTAGGAGAATTCCGTAAGAAACTTGGTAATCCGCTAACGCTTGCTTTAACAGCAACTGCAACCAAAAAGGTAAGAGAGGACATTATCCAATCCCTTGACTTACAGGAGTACACTAAAATTGAGTCTACCATTGATCGTCCTAATATTGCTTTTTATGTTGAAGAGGTACCGAACTACCATGATAAACAATCCCGTTTGATACAGTTAGTTCTTCAGCTTCAAAAGCCTGGAATTATTTACTTTTCAAGTAAAAAGGTTGCAGAACAAATGGCAGCCTTGTTAGTTGAAAAGGGCATTTATAGGGTTATGGCCTACCATGGAGGGTTAGAGCAGGAGCAAAGAATTTTGATTCAACAACAATTCATTCATGGACAACTTGATGTGATTTGTGCAACAAGTGCTTTTGGTATGGGGGTTAATAAAGAGGATATTCGATTTATTATCCACTATCATATGCCGATGCAAATTGAATCTTACCTGCAAGAGATTGGCAGAGCTGGGCGTGATGGTGAGGCAAGTATAGCAGTATTGCTTTACTCCCCAGGGGATGAACAGCTTCCTGTTCAACTGGCCGAAGGAGAACTGCCATCTGAATTACAAATTGACTGGCTGTTTTCACAATTTCCACAGCAAGAAATTCCTAATGATCATTTTCTGGATGGGAACCAGCATTTAAGAGAATATGGCGGTTTTTCAGAGGTCCAATGGCGTATTATATTGGACTTAATCAATAATTCTCAAGCCGTTTCAAATCTTGAAGAGATAAAGCATAGTTTGAAGAAATTTGTAAATGAAAGATTAACAGTAAAGAAAGATAGTATTTACTATATGAAAAAATGGATTAAGTCAAAATCATGTAGAAGAGATGTCATTTTAGATTATTTTGAAGAAGGTTCAGTTAACATGAAAACTAGTCATTGCTGCGATGTTTGCGGTGTTATGCTGGATCCATACAACGCGAAAGAAAGTGGTCAATCCAAACCAGCTAATGAAGGATGGCAGGATTATTTGGCTAATATTTTACTAAATAGTGAGTTGAGTGAATGAAAAATAAATATCAAGAATTAATTAAAGGATTATCCGACAAAGATCTTCTCTTTCATTTATACATGACCCAATTAATACTACTTGTTCTTACATTTATTTTAGGTATTATTTTATTTGATCATTTTTCATTTTTACAAGCAATTGATTTTTCAAATAGTAGATTTTTATTAATAGGTTTTCTTGCGGGATTAGCGGTAGTCTTTACAGACATATTTTTGATGAAATGGCTTCCGTCTTCTTATTACGATGATGGCGGTTTGAACGATAGAATATTCAAAAGGAGAAGTGTTCTTCACATTGCCTGGATTGCAGCAGTAGTTGCACTAAGTGAAGAATTACTGTTTCGGGGAGTTATTCAAACAAAGGTCGGACTTATTTTAGCAAGCCTCATTTTTGCCATTGTCCATTATCGCTACCTTTTTAATTGGTTTTTATTCTCTAATATTGTCATCATTAGTTTTTTAATTGGTTTCATATATGATTGGACAGGCAATTTAGCTGTGACAATTATGATGCATTTCACCATTGATTTTTTATTAGGCCTTTATATTAAATTTAGACGCACCATAGATGTCGGAGAAAAGGAGGGAATACTTCATGAATAAAGAAGAACCTTTCAGAAGCCAAGCTGAACGGCTAAAGCAGCGAATTGAAAAAATAAATGAAGAAACATCTGAAGTACGTGAACAATTACCACCTAGAGAAAGGATTCACAGGGAAAAGAGAAAAAAAACGAAATGGAAATTAAAGTATCCCGTTATTCGTATATTAGTTTTATTTTTTATTCTTCTTCCAATAGTTATATTTAGCGCTTATTCTTATCTTGAAGAAGGAAAAAAAGCGACCAAGAAAGTCTCTGGAGATTCTTCTGGTTACGAAGTCATTAATTTTGAAAAGTCGGAAACGGAAGGCACTTCAGAAAATAATGAGGAAGAAGAATCTGCCGCGGAAAATAATGATGAAGCTATCGAAGTGCAACAGACAGTTAATCCGGATACACAGGTTGAAGATTCAAATTCTGAACCAGTAAGTTTTAGCGGCCAAGGTACTGATAAGAATGTTGCTGCCCCAACGGAAACAGTCGTTTATCATACTGTTAAAAAGGGAGAAAATCTCTATCGTATTTCATTAAAATATTATCATTCTAAAGCTGGAGAGGAAGTTATTCGAAAAGCAAATAACTTAAAGGGTAATGAAATTTACTTAGGGCAAGTCTTAGAAATTCCTCTAACTAAGTAGCCGATCCATTTAGGACGGCTTTTTTTAATGCAATTTTTTTCATAATTTTACGGACAAGTTCATATTTATAGTAAAGAGGTGGTTGATAAAATGGATAAACCAATCCGCTTACTTGAAAATACAGATGAAGCAACGAAACAAATGCTTGAAAATGTGCGGAAAAGAAAGGTTAAGTTTGATACAGCAAAAAAATGGCATTATTTAACGATTTATTCAATGTTGCTTTTTGCTTTTCTTTTTTTTAGCTATTTTTATTTTATGATCGCAAAGCAATATTCTTATTCTTTCTTCGCAATGTTTTCAGCTTCTGTCAGCAACGCCGTTAACCTTGGGTTGTTGGCGATTACTGCTATACTGTATGGAGCTATGAATGTATTAAAACAGCAAAAAGATAAAAAGGAAAAAGAATACCAAGAGTTAAGATGTGAAATTGTAAACCGGAGTAAGGATTTATGGAAGAAGGATGAGCATTGGAAAAATCGCCATGTGGACTTTGAGGTAATGAAAAAAACGTACGATATCAATCTTTATCATGAAAAAAAATAAGAAGCAGCCCGAGTCTGCTTCTTAAGTATTAGAAGAATATTTTTTTACCTTGCTCTTCTTTTAATATTTCTACTGCTTCACGGAACCGCTGGGAATGGATAATCTCTCGCTCTCGAAGGAAACGTAGACCATCATTTAGATCAGGGTCATCACTAAGGTTGATAATCCATTGGTAAGTAGCCCTGGCTTTTTCTTCAGCAGCAATATCTTCATAAAGGTCCGCAATGGGGTCACCCTTTGCGGCAATATAAGAAGCTGTCCAAGGAACACCAGCGGCATTATGATAATATAAAGCATTATCGTGATTGGCATAATGGTCTCCGAGTCCTGCAGCCTTCATCATTTCTGGAGTGGCATCTTTTGTAAGTTTATATATCATTGTGGCAATCATTTCCAGATGCGCAAATTCCTCCGTTCCAATATCAGTTAATAGACCAATTACTTTATCAGGTATGGAATAGCGCTGATTTAAATAGCGTAAAGCAGCTGATAGTTCACCGTCTGCTCCTCCATATTGCTCAATTAAATATTTTGCTAATGTTGGATTACAAGTACTAACACGAACAGGATATTGAAGCTTTTTTTCGTATATCCACATGTGCACGTTTCCCTCCCTGGATAAGTTTTTATGGCAATTTACCTTCCTTCAGTGGGCTGCCACAATTAGACCTGCCACGGCCAAGGCGGTTCGTTCCAATTCCATGGGTGTCCGGAATAGCTGTGACCAAATTGCATAAGGGGACCGAATTGACTCTCAAAAGCCTTTTTTATTGTCTTTCTCTCTTTTACATAATGATTAAATTGCTTAATCGCTTCAAGGTCATCAGGATGTGTGTCTAAGTACAAGGTCAATTCAACCAATACAAAGTCAACGGCTTGGAGCTGTTCCATTATTTGATAATATTCTGGCGGGATTTGTTTCATCTTGGAACTCCCCCCTTTGCTTTCTCAAATGGATTGTAATATGGGTCGTAAAATGGTTTCCAGAGTGTACCTGCTCGAAGTGCTTCAAGTGGTGAAAATTGTGGCAGGTTTGGCGGTTGGAAGCCGATATATAGATTTGGTGGTGTTGAAAAGGTTTTTTCTAGAATTGGCTTGCAGGGGTCAAATGGACTAGCGATGGGATGCCAAGTTTTATATAGAGTAAACATAGTCGCCCTCCCTAATTAATCATCATTAATAAATATGAAAAATATGCAGTTTCATGACATAATATTGAAATAAAGGATAATCCATGCTTTTTGTTGAAGTATAATAAATATGTATAAAATTACATAGAGGTGATCGGTTTGTTTGTAAAAAATATGATGATTCCAAGTCATAACTGTGTAACGGTTCAAGAGGACACAACATTGTCAATGGCATTAGAACTATTGGAGAAAAATGAAATTGATGGTGTTCCAGTTTTACACGGGGAAAAGTATTTAGGTGTTGCTACACGATATAAAATTTATGAAAGCTACTTTCTGTCAGGTAAACCGAAGATTGAATATTTAAATTCCACACTAGTTAAGGATATTGCTACACATCAAGATAAATATTTATTGGGTGAGGAAGTTTTTGAAAAAACCCTTCTTGATTTAAAAGATTTTCCATTATTAGCAGTTGTGGATTCAACGCGCAAATTTTTAGGAGTGGTAACACGCTCAGATGTGCTCTCCACTTTTCAGAGTGCTTTCGGTGTAAATCGCCCCGGAGTTAGAATAGCGTTCACATCTGTTGAAACGGAAGGGCGTATCGCTCGACTATCTGAAATTGCCCATCATTTCCATGAGCATATTATTTCACTCGTAACATTCGATGAGACCGATAAATTAGTGCGGAGAATTGTCATGAAGGTTGAAAAGAAGGACAATATTAATAAATTCACAAAGAGGCTTGAAGAGCAAGGTTTCCGTATTTTAAGTATCCAGGAAGATTAATAAATCTAAACGGAAAGAAATCAAATCCTTTTCATACATTGTATGGGAGGGATTTTTGTGTTGAGGATCATGTGGAGGCTATTGTTGATTTTTTTGTGTGGATATTTATTGATTGAATGGTTTCCAATTACTTATCCATTTCATTTTTCTGATGTCTTGGTCGGCCCGATAATTTATCCGTTGGAATTCTTTGCTTCCTTAATAGCTTTATTTGTTGGATTAGTGGCCTGTGTACAATTATTTCAAGAGATTCTCCAACGTATTATTAAACAGGTTAAGAAAATAAGGAGTAAACATTAGTCTGTTTGGTTTTAATTTCCGTTATGGTATGATTTCTGTAGAACATTAACAGTTGTAAAGGGGAAAATATGGGTATATTAATCATTTTACTTTTGATTGTGGGAGCAGTTCTTATCTTGTATATGCTGAAAGAGGCTTTTCGAAATACAGTGGTACATCATGAAATGACATTCGAGAATTTTCCAGACTCGTTTGGTGTTGTTTCCATTTTTTTTATCTCTGATGTCCATAAGCGTCTTATTTCCGAGGAGATTATTAATGAGATAAAAGGGAAAGTGGATATAGTTATAATTGGTGGAGACCTAACTGAACAGAAGGTTCCTTTTAAAAGAGTGAAACAAAATCTTGATCGATTAAAACGATTAGGTCCTGTTTATTTTGTTTGGGGAAATAATGATTATGAAACCGATTTTCGGAAATTAGACGCTATTCTTTTGGAGTATGGAGTGAAGGTATTAGATAACACTGCAGCCATTTTTGAATCTGCTAAAGGAGATAAATTATCACTGCTCGGGGTGGATGTCTTAAACCAAGAACGGGATAGACTGGACTTGGCATTAGTTGATGCAGAAGAAAATAGCTTTAAAGTATTGGTCAGTCACTTTCCAGACATCACAGATAAAGTATTGCCAGAACATAATATAAGTCTAGTTCTAAGTGGACATACCCACGGCGGACAAATACATATTTTGGGTTATAGTCCATACGAAAAAGGGAAAGTGAAAAAGTTGGATAATACTGTTATTTTAATTAGTAATGGCTATGGTACAACAGGGGTTCCATTACGATTAGGGGCACCTGCACAGTGCCATTTAATTAAAATCAAGAATGGTTAGGTTTAATATCGGAGGATTCAACATGAGTGACCAAGAAGGAAAATATAATATTAAAGCAGCTGCATTAATGCTTGGGATTCAACCAGGAACATTAAGAGCATGGGAAAGAAGATATCAAATGATTGCGCCGGTTAGGAATGAAGCTGGCCATCGATTATATACAGATGAGCATATAAAAATATTAAAATGGTTAATCAAAAAGGTAAATCAAGGGTTTACCATCAGTCAAGCTATTTCTTTAATGGGGCATAACCCCTCACAAATGGATACTGATGCAATAAACCTTAAGACACTCAATCCGTTAGCGAGCCAGATTGATTCACTGTATGACGCCTTAATCCACTTTGAACATCACAAGATCAATGAAGTAATGAATACTATGTTTAGTATTTTTACCATGGAAAAGGTAATTATTGATATTTTTAGTCAGGTTTTTTTAAAAATAGAGGACTCTTTTAAGAATGGATACATAATTAGTGCCCAAAGGAATTTTTCTTCAAGGCACTTAAGTGCAAGGATTAATACAGTTATTCACAGTCTTCCAAATGATATTCATCTTAACAAAGCTCTATGTATTACCAGTTCTAAAGACGGGGAAGCTATAAATTTGCTCTTGTTCAGCTATTTCTTAAGAAAACAGGGTATAGATGTAATAAATATAGGTACTTATCATTCTGAAGAGGATATAAAAAAAGTAATGGAGATGATTCATCCAGATATTTTGATCATCTCGTGTGAGGATTCGAAAGATTTATACGAAGCACTTACATTAACTAATTTGCTTTCTTTAAACTACCAGGATCTTGCCATTGGGCTTTGTGGCCACGCGATATCTACAATGAATTCCGCGGAGAAGGAACAATTTTCCACTTACATTCTTGGGCAAACAAAAAAGGATTGGGAAATGTGGCTATTGGAACGGTTGGAATACTAGACAAAGCACCAACCAACGCCAATGACATACACTAGGGATAAGAGTTATGTCACGGCAGGGGGCAAAATACATGCGCTTAGAACGCTTAACAGTCAATAAGATTAAAATTTTTTTAACCTCTGATGATTTAAATGATCGGGGCCTTTCCAAAGATGATATTTGGAAGGATTCGATAAAATGGCACCAGCTTTTCCATGACATGCTGGAAGAAGCAAGCGAGGAATTTGATGTTGATATTCAGGGGTCAGTAGCAGTTGAAATTTTCTCCTTGCAAGCTCAAGGAATGATTATGATTATTACGGTTGAAGATAATAGTGAAGAAGAGGAAGAAGTATTATTTGATGGCTTCTTAGAGATGCAAGTCAGGGTGGAGGGATGTGAAAATCTCCTTTACCAATTCGAAAGTTTCGAAGATATCATCGGGCTTTCAAAAACGCTGTTTCCATTAAACGTCAGCGGCGGCAGTTTATATTCTTATCATGACTGCTATTACTTACTTATGAATAATCTCGACCCTTCCATGGTAGAAAAAGTTGCAGCCTTCTTCTCAGAATATGGGAATCCTTCAATTCTTAGTACACACGTTCTTTCTGAATATGGAAACCAGATTATTGAAAATAAAGCGGTGGAGACGATTCTAAAATATTTCAAATAATGAAGGAATTAAGGAAGGAGTCCACCGCTCCTTTTTGCTATCTAATACCGGATTAGGCAGGTTCCATTGCCGGTATAATAGGAATGATGGCGATTACAAAGAATAACTTGAAAATAGTGAAAAGTGTATTTTTCATCTTGCATAAATCTATTAAAGGTGTATACTTGTGTCTGAATGCGACAACATTTGTTAAAGTGATTTTCTAGGAGGTTTACAAATGGTAGCCGAAAAAGGTAATGAAAAAACTAATCAAGAGGAAGAAAATAATGTTTTAACTTCAACACAGACAGTTATACATAAAGCTCTTGAAAAGTTAGGTTATCCTGAAGAAGTTTATGAACTCTTAAAAGAGCCGTTACGAATGATGACAGTTAAAATTCCAATAAGAATGGACGACGGTTCAATAAAAATATTTACGGGCTACCGTGCACAGCACAATGACGCGGTAGGACCAACAAAGGGCGGAATTCGATTTCATCCCAATGTTTCAGAGACGGAAGTAAAAGCTCTTTCCATTTGGATGAGCTTGAAGTGTGGGATTGTGGATCTTCCATACGGCGGTGGTAAAGGCGGTATTATTTGTGACCCGCGCGATATGTCTTTTAGAGAGCTTGAAAGATTAAGCCGCGGCTATGTACGGGCTATTAGTCAAATTGTAGGACCAACAAAAGATATTCCTGCCCCGGATGTGTTTACGAATTCTCAAATAATGGCTTGGATGATGGACGAGTATAGCCGTATCGATGAATTTAACTCTCCAGGATTTATTACTGGCAAGCCGCTAGTCTTAGGGGGTTCTCATGGCCGTGAATCAGCTACAGCGAAGGGTGTAACAATTTGTATCCGTGAGGCTGCTAAAAAGAAGGGAATTCAAATTGAAGGTGCTAGGGTTGTCGTTCAAGGCTTTGGTAATGCTGGAAGTTTCTTATCCAAATTTATGCATGATGCAGGCGCTAAAGTAGTTGGTATTTCCGATGCATATGGTGCATTGTATGACCCGAATGGACTTGATATTGACTATCTTCTAGACCGTCGCGATAGCTTTGGTACAGTAACGAAATTATTTAATAATACAATTACAAATAAAGAATTACTAGAACTTGAGTGTGATATCCTTGTACCAGCTGCAATTGAAAATCAAATAACAGCAGAAAATGCACAGAATATTCGCGCAAGTATCGTTGTTGAAGCTGCTAACGGACCAACAACACTTGAGGCAACAGAAATACTAACAGAACGCGGCATTTTACTCGTACCAGATGTACTTGCTTCCGCTGGCGGAGTTACAGTTTCTTACTTCGAATGGGTGCAAAATAACCAAGGATATTACTGGTCAGAAGAGGAAGTTGAGGAAAAACTTGAAAAAGTAATGGTGAAATCCTTTAACAATATTTATGATACAGCGCAAACACGGCGTGTTGATATGCGATTAGCTGCCTATATGGTTGGTGTTAGAAAAATGGCTGAGGCAAGCCGCTTCAGAGGATGGATTTAAAAAGCATTACGATTGAAACAATATAGAAAAACTCCTATCATATGACGGTAGGAGTTTTTTTTTTGGAGTCTTTTAATAAAGATTGTTGTTAAAATAGCCATTGTGGAATAATAAATTGAGGTGATCATTTTGCAAGTAGAAGATATTATTATTGTCGGAGGGGGACCATGTGGTTTAGCCGCTGCGATTGCTTTTAAAGAAGTTGGGTTTAATCCTCTCATCCTTGAAAAAGGGAATGTAGTAAATGCTATCTATCATTATCCAACACATCAAACGTTTTTTAGTACGAGTGAAAAACTTGAAATTGGAGATATTCCATTTATTACTGAAAGTTATAAACCAAAACGAAACCAAGCGCTCGTATATTACCGAGATGTTGTTAAAAGGAAACAACTGCGTGTCAATTCTTTTGAAAAGGTTACTAATGTGTTAAAAGAAGGAAAACAGTTTCAAGTTTTATCGGATAAACAAATATATCAGGCTCAGTTTGTAGTGATTGCGACAGGATACTATGACCACCCAAACTACATGAATATTCCCGGGGAAGATTTACCGAAAGTTTCTCATTATTTTAAAGAAGCCCATCCATATTTTGATAAGGATGTCTGTGTAATCGGCGGGAAAAATTCAAGTGTTGATGCAGCGCTTGAACTCGTAAAAGCGGGTGCAAGAGTGACTGTTATTTATCGTGGAACAGAATACTCCTCTAGCATTAAGCCATGGATTCTCCCAGAATTTGAAGCATTAGTACGAAACAATATCATTACGATGGAATTTAATTCACATCTCATCGAGATAACGGAAGACCAGGTTCGATATCAAAAAGATGGAAAAGAAAAGTCGATTTACAATGACTTTGTTTTTGCGATGACTGGCTACAGACCAGATCATCATTTCCTTAAGACCATGGGAATATTAATTGATGAGGAATCCGGAAGACCATTATTTAATCCTGATTCAATGGAGACGAATGTTGATGGGATTTATATTGCAGGAGTTATCGCTGCTGGAAATAATGCCAACGAAATATTTATAGAAAATGGCAGGTTCCATGGCGGTCTTATAGCACAATCTATTCAAGAAAAAGTAATAAAGGGGTGAAAAGATGAAAAAAGTTGTATTGTTAACGACTGGTGGAACAATAGCAAGTAAAACAAATAAAGACTCGGGAAAATTAGCTTCAGGGGAATTAACAGGCGAAGAGCTTGCTTCCATGTGTAATCTGCCAAATGATATCGAAATCATCATTGAATCTGTATTTCAAAAGGCAAGCATACATATTACATTTGATGACCTAGTCGTTTTAAAAAATAAAATTGAAACATACTTCCAGGATGATACCATTTCTGGGGTAGTGGTTACTCATGGTACAGATACTCTTGAAGAAACAGCTTACTTTCTTGATTTAACCATAAAAGACATAAGACCAGTAGTTATAACTGGGTCCCAGCGTTCGCCAGAGGAATTAGGCAGCGATGTCTACATTAACTTAAGGCATGCCATCTATTCTGCGTGTTGTGATGATTTACAAGATGCGGGGGCTGTAGTGGTGTTCAATGAGCGGATATTTACTGCTAGGTATGTAAAAAAGGAACATGCCTCGAATATCCAGGGGTTTGACGTTTTTGGATTCGGTTATCTTGGTATTATTGATAATGACGTCGTACATATTTTTCAAAAGCCAATAAAGCGGGAATATTATGGTATTCAAGCAGCTATTCCCCAAGTAGAAATTATAAAATGTTATATTGGGGCTGATGGAAAATTTATTAAGGCTGCAAGAGAGTCAGGCGTCAAAGGAATTGTTCTCGAAGGTGTTGGGCGTGGCCAGGTTGCGCCGCAAATGATGGAGGAAATCGAAAAGTCACTTTCGGAAGGAATCATCTTGGTTATTACAACGAGCGCTGAGGAAGGTTCTGTTTACACCACATATGATTATAAAGGCAGTGCTTATGATTTATACAAAAAAGGTGTAATTCTTGGCAGTGATAATGACTCAAAAAAAGCTAGAATTAAATTAGCTGTTGCTCTGGCCTCTGGCTTAAGGAAAATTAAATTTTAAGAGCAATTCTCAAATGGCTATAATCTTTCATTTAATAAATGCGGATATCATGTTACGATTAAGGTAACAATCGATTGTGAAATGAGGATTATCCATGCTGGGAATATTATCAGCCGGTATTGCCCCCGGACTGGCCTTGTTAAGTTACTTTTATTTAAAAGATGAATATGAATCAGAACCAATATCAGTAGTACTTAGAACATTCTTGTATGGTGCTCTCTTAGTGTTTCCAATTATGTTTATTCAGCATGTACTCCATACAGAGAATATTATTAAATCTGGATTTATTGAGGCATTTCTTTCTTCTAGTCTTCTTGAAGAGTTTTTCAAATGGTTTATCCTCTTCTATGCGATTTACCAACATGTGGAGTTTGATGAACCCTTTGATGGAATTGTATATGGAGTTGCTGTATCTCTTGGGTTTGCGACCGTCGAAAATATATTTTATTTGGTTGCAAATGGAATTGAACATGCAATGGCCAGGGCGTTACTGCCTGTATCGAGTCATGCACTATTCGGAGTAATTATGGGGTTTTACATGGGTAAAGCAAAATTTACTGATGGGAAAAAGGGTAAATGGGTAATACTTTCTTTACTTTTACCTTTCATTTTACATGGATCTTATGATTATATTTTAATCTCACAAGAAAACTGGTTATATATTATTTTGCCTTTTATGATCTTTCTTTGGTGGTTTGGATTAAGAAAGGTAAAAATGGCGCGAATTTTAACGACAAACCATAAGAAAAAACAATTTTCAACTCAAAATACCTTTCATTCTTAAAAAGAAACCCCTTCATTTTTAAATGAAGGGGTTTTTTTTGAATAAATTTGCCATTAAAACAAAAAATAGGTTTACAACTAAAAAGATTTACAACTGGGGGTTATTTTAAATGAAGAAGAAAATTGTTCGATTTACAGTTCCAATCTTAATCTCCCTTTGTATAATGCCATTTACAAGTCTGGAGGGAAATAAGGCATTTGCATTCTCTAATCAGGTTATTCAACAAGGCTCTATTGGAGATGATGTCATTGAGCTGCAATCAAGACTTCAGTATTTGGGATTTTACAATAAGAAAATTGATGGTGTGTTCGGATGGAGCACTTATTGGGCACTTAGGAATTTTCAGTATGAATTTGGGCTGCCAATCGACGGCCTTGCTGGAAAAGATACAAAGGCAAAATTAGTGAAAGCAAGTAAATATGATAAACAATTTGTAAAAAATCAAATAAATAAAGGAAATAAATTTACTCATTACGGCGGGGTGGATCAAAAAAAGCAGGCTGCACCACAACCCAAAGCAACAGCACCAAAATCTCCTGCTAATACGGCTAATCCAAAACCGGCACCGGCAGCCCCTAAAGCGGCACCTAAAAAACCAACTGCTGCTAATACTCCAGGAGGTTTCTCAAGTAACGATATCCAATTGATGGCGAATGCTGTTTATGGAGAGGCAAGGGGTGAACCATACACCGGACAAGTGGCAGTAGCTGCTGTTATCTTAAATCGTGTTAATAGTGCATCGTTTCCAAACACCGTCTCAGGAGTTATTTTTGAGCCTGGTGCATTTACAGCTGTTGCAGATGGTCAAATTTGGCTGACACCAAACGCACAAGCTAAAAAAGCTGTGATTGATGCAATAAACGGCATAGACCCAACCGGGGAAGCACTTTATTATTTTAATCCAGTAACGGCAACAAGTAAGTGGATATGGTCACGGCCGCAAATTAAACGAATTGGAAAACATATTTTTTGTGAATAGAGGGGTGATTGGATGATTAGAGGAATCATTATAGGTGTTCTAGCGGTAGGTGTAGCCGGTACGGCCTACTGGGGTTATCAAGAACATCGAGAGAAAAACGCAATATTATTAAATGCTGAAAATAATTATCAACGTGCTTTTCATGATCTTACCTATCAAATGGATATACTACACGATAAAATTGGAACAACACTTGCAATGAACTCTAGATATTCTCTGTCTCCTTCGTTAGTTGAGGTGTGGAGACTAACATCCGAAGCACACAGCGATGTTGGGCAGCTGCCGCTTACATTGCTCCCATTTAATAAAACCGAAGAGTTTTTAGCGAAGATTGGGAAATTTAGTTATCAAACTGCAGTGAGAGATTTAGATAAAGAACCTTTATCAGAGGAAGAGTATGAAACATTAAAGGTTCTTTATAAGCAATCTGGTGAAATTCAGAAAGAGCTTCGAAAAGTACAGCATATGGTATTGGCAAATAATCTACGCTGGATGGATGTTGAATTAGCGTTGGCTTCAGGAAAAGAAACAACAGACAATACGATTATTGATGGTTTTAAAACAGTTGAAAAAACCGTAACTGGCTATGATGAGAGTGACTTTGGACCGACTTTTGCAAACATGCAAAAGAAGGATGATAATTTCAAGAAGATTAAAGGAAAAACCATTTCTGAAAAAGAAGCCATAAGCATTGCAAAAAAATATATGAAATTTGATGGAAATGCGGAAGTAAAAGTAACAGAGAACGGTAAAGGTTCTGATTATGGATTTTATAGTGTATCACTAAGAAATAAGAAAACGGGACAAGAAGGAAGTATGGATATTACGAAAAAAGCAGGGTATCCGATATGGTTTATTAATTACAGAGATGTGAAAGAGCAGAAAATTAGTTTAAACGATGCAAACCTTAAGGCTGCTGCTTTTCTAAAGGAAAATGGCTACAAAAATTTAGAATTGTTTGAGAGTACTCAATATGATCATACGGGTGTCTTTAATTTTGTTACCAGTGAAAACAATATTAGAATATATCCAGAGGCATTAAAAGTAGAAGTGGCATTAGATAATGGAAACATTATTGGCTTCTCTGCGGAGGAGTACTTAAAATCATTAAATGACACGAGAAAAGTTGAAAAGCCTGTGTTATCAAGTGAGCAAGCCCGGGCAAAAGTAAATCCAAACTTCAAAGTTATGGAAGAAAGACAATCAATCATTGTTAATGATTTAAATAAGGAAGTTCTATGTTATGAGTTCTTAGGAACCATAGAGGATGATACCTATAGAATCTTTATTAATGCCATGGATGGTACCGAAGAAGAAGTTGAAAAGTTAAAGAACGCCGAGAATATATACGACGAAGTGATTTAGATTTGCAGCATAAAAGAATAAAACAATACCATCACTCCAATACTAGTAGTAATTGGTAAATTGGAGTGATGGTATAAAATGAAGATTGTTGAAAGAGTATTAATAAAGATAATTATTGTCCAATTTGTCTTCCTTTTTTTTGCCCAGTTATTTTTACACCAATTGGATATTTTTCCACAATTAGAGCAGCTAACCAAATATGAAGGAGTAAATGAGAATACATTTACTGAAATCTTACAAACCTTTAACGGAAAATAAAAAAGCAGAACACTGCTTTTTTTTTATGCTCATACGGAAATTATAATAGAAATAATTATTAAAACGCTAAAAAAAAGAGGCTTTACCCTTTCTTATGGTAAAATAAAAATATAGGTCTACGAGACGACAAGAGTGACTTAGGAGGATTTATGGAAAAGAAATTATCAATTGCAATTGACGGTCCTGCTGCAGCCGGAAAAAGTACAGTAGCAAAAGTTGTAGCAGAAAGATTATCTTACATATATATTGACACTGGTGCAATGTATCGGGCCTTGACCTTTAAAGCACTGAATAGCAATCTTAATCTAGAGGATGAAGATACCTTATTAGAAATTTTACTTTCAACAAAATTAGAACTTTATCCTTCGCCTAAAGGTCAATTGGTGTTCCTTGATAATCAAGAGGTGACAGATGCTATCCGCTCCACAGAGGTAACTAATTCAGTATCGATTGTTGCTAAGCACCAAAAAGTCCGTGAAGAAATGGTACGGATGCAGCAATCCTTTGCCGTTAGCGGAGGTGTTGTAATGGATGGCAGGGATATAGGTACACATGTGCTGCCAAATGCTGAAGTAAAGGTATTTTTACTTGCAAGTGTTGAGGAAAGAGCAGTTAGACGCCATACTGAAAATCTGGCAAAAGGTTATTCTTCCAATTTAGAACAACTAAAAGAGGAAATTGCCCGTCGTGATAAAATAGATTCTGAACGAGAGTATGCACCTTTAAAAAAGGCAGACGACGCAATAGAAATTGACACTACATCCTTAGCTATCAATGAAGTAGTAGAAAAAATTATGGCTCTCGTGCATGAAAGGGTTGGATGAGTGTGACGTTTTATTCATTTGCAAGATCGGCTGTTGCAACCATTTTTAAACCATGGTATCGAATTGAAGTGATTGGATTAGAGCATTTTCCTAAAAATGGCGGGGTGCTGCTTTGTACAAATCATATTCATAATTTTGATCCTTTAGTCGTTGGTATTACTGCCCCAAGGCCTGTCCATTTTATGGCCAAAGAAGAACTATTCAACGTTCCTGTATTGGGGAATATCGTGAGAAAGTGTAATGCTTTCCCAGTAAAAAGGGGTAAGGGAGATAGGGAATCATTAAGAGCTGGATTAAAGGTATTAAAAGATGGAAATGTTTTCGGGCTTTTTCCTGAAGGGACGAGAAGTAAAACGGGTGAAATCGGCAAAGGTCTATCGGGAGCGGGTTTTTTTGCCCTTAGAGCAGAAGCAGAGGTCGTACCATGTGCTATCATTGGTCCATACAAGAGTTTGAAAAAGTTAAAGGTTGTTTATGGGAAGCCGATTGCAATGGAGGAAGTGCGGGCTGCTAGAGCCTCTGCCGAAGAGGTAACTGAATTAATTATGTCAGAAATCCATAAACTTATAAAAGAGAACAAATAGGTTCTGCTTGACAAAATAGGCTATTTGTAAGAAGTTAATTAAAAGAGATTATATAGAATATTCACTCGTTTGTTTGTATTAAACATTATATATTTATTAAGTAGTATATGGATTAAGGAGGAATACATATGTCGGAAGAAATGAATCAAGTTGAAGTAAAAAATTATTCTATTGGAGATAAAGTCACTGGACAAGTCACCAAGGTAGAAGAAAAACAAGTAATCGTAAACATTCAAGATAGTAAACATGATGGTATTATTCCAATTAGTGAGCTTTCCAGCCTGCATGTTGAGAGAGCCTCTGATGTTGTTTCTGAAGGTGATGAATTAGAACTTGAAGTATTAAAAGTGGAAGAGGATGCCCTCATTTTGTCAAAAAGAAAAGTTGACGCTGAGAAAGCTTGGGTAAACCTTGAGAACCTATTTAATAGTGGCGAAGTATTTGAAACAGAAGTAAAAGATGTAGTTAAAGGCGGACTCGTCGTGGACCTTGGCGTCCGTGGGTTTGTTCCAGCATCTTTAGTAGAAGCACATTTTGTTGAAGATTTTTCTGATTATAAGGGTAAAAATCTTACTTTTAAAATTGTTGAACTTGATAAGGAAAAAAATCGCTTAATCTTATCTCACCGTGCAGTGGTAGAGGAAGAAAAAGGAAAACATAAGAAAAATCTCTTAAATTCAATTAATCCTGGACAGGTTATTGATGGAACGGTTCAAAGAATTACGGATTTTGGAGCATTTGTTGATATCGGCGGCATTGATGGACTTGTGCACATTTCCCAATTGTCTTACCAACATATTGACAAGCCATCTGATGTAGTCCAAGAAGGACAAAAAGTAAAAGTTAAGGTTCTTAATGTAGATCGTGATAATGAAAGAATTTCTTTATCTATTAAAGAAACACAACCTGGACCATGGTCTGATATAGCTGAAAAAGCACCTAAGGGCAGTAGTCTAACCGGGACTGTAAAACGATTGGTTTCCTATGGTGCCTTTGTGGAAGTGTTCCCTGGTGTTGAGGGGCTAGTTCATATTTCACAAATTGCTCACAAACATATCGGGACGCCGCATGAAGTATTAAAAGAAGGTCAAGAAGTTCAAGTGAAAGTCCTGGATGCAAATGAGCAAGAACAGAGACTTTCCTTAAGTATCAAGGACCTGCTTGAAAAAGAAGTAGAAGAAAACTTTGATTACGAACTTCCTGAAGAATCTAAAGGCTTCCAGCTTGGAGAAATGATTGGCGATAAATTAAAGAATCTAGGAAAATAATGGTGATACGCAGTGTCTAGAGCTGAACGGAAATGGGACCATATTCGCTTTGCACTGGAAACAGGGCAAAAACGAGCAACAGCATTTGATGATATTCAATTTATTCATCAAAGTTTACCAAACATTAATGTTTCAGATGTCCGGTTACACCAAAAAATTGGCGAACTTTCTTTAAGTTCGCCAATTTTTATCAATGCCATGACGGGTGGCGGCGGTGAGAAAACCTACACGCTTAACAAGCAGCTGGCACAGGTGGCGAGTGCTGCGGGTCTTGCCATGGCAGTAGGGTCACAAATGTCTGCATTGAAAGACAAATCTGAAAGATATACATATGAAGTGGTAAGAAAAGAAAATCCATCTGGAATTCTGATTGCCAACCTAGGAAGCGAAGCATCCCCAGAACACGCTAGAATAGCAGTTGAGATGATTGGGGCAAATGCATTGCAAGTGCATTTAAATGTAATACAAGAACTGACAATGCCCGAAGGAGACCGCGAATTTTCTAATGCGCTTAATAGAATAGAAGCGATTGTAAAGGGAGTAAGTGTACCTGTAATTGTTAAAGAGGTTGGATTTGGTATGTCAAAAGAAACGGCTGAGATTCTCTCATCTGTGGGTGTTTCAGCCATTGATATAGGCGGGTTCGGGGGTACAAATTTTGCTGAAATAGAGAATAAGCGCAGTGATAAATCAAATTTCTTCTTTAATCAATGGGGGATTCCTACAGCGATATCTATTTGTGAAGCCTCTCATGCTTCTAGTGTACCGATTATTGGTTCTGGTGGTTTTACTACTAGTATTGATATGGCAAAAGGATTAGCGTTAGGAGCGAGTGCAGCTGGCTTTGCAGGATATTTTTTAAAAATCCTTATTGATGAGGGAATC
The DNA here is from genome assembly GCF_036962345.1 of Neobacillus vireti. GTDB lineage: Bacteria > Bacillota > Bacilli > Bacillales > Cytobacillaceae > Neobacillus > Neobacillus vireti_A. The sequence continues at coordinate 161,075 of NZ_JBALNB010000003.1, read as the reverse complement.
GATTCATTACACGCAGAAATTTCGTCCCTGCATCATGAGTTAAAAATGATTATGACTGCCTTAGGGGCAATATCTATTCAAGATTTGCAAAAGGCTCCACTAATGGTTTCCGGCCAAACTCATCATTGGCTGACCCAAAGGGGAATCGATACCAAAGCATATAGCCAGCGTAGTATAAAATAAGCTCCCGCAGCAGCGGGAGCTTTATTTATTCACTATACTTATTATCATTTAATTTTCTTGCTTCTTCAGGGCTGGAAAGCTTTGTTGATCCCGGGTAATGCAGCGCCTGATCCCGGTCTGATTCCACTCTTCTACTATCCTTTAGCTTTTTTTCTTGTCGATCCTTTCCCATTTTTCTACACCTCCTACTATTAACATGAATTTGTTGTTGAAAGATTATACAGGTAAGTATGAAAGTACATAAAGAATACCGATAATGGGAATAGTAGGAGGTGTGTACAAAATGGAGGGTTCATTGTTCTATTGGGTTCTTTGGTTGTTTTGGGTTTATATTACATTTTTTATGGACAAGCAAAATCGGTACCGTACAAAATTAGCGGTTGTAACATTATTGGTGATTATACTCTCAAATGTTCATTTTGTAGCGGCAGGATTCGAGTTTTATGCTAGTGGATTATTTTTGCTGATATTATCTTATTTAATTCTAAGTAAAAAAAAGCTTGGGTCCTTACTGTATTCTTTTATTTGTTCATTTATATTAACCATTTCGTACGTTACATTTAACCTATTCGTTATTTATGATCCCGTCTGGGTCATTTTTCAAAAGGAATGGATGATGGGAATTTGCTTTAGCATCCTTGCTATATTATTACAAACGACTTTAAAAGGAAGATTGTTAATTTTTACTAGCGGCACTATGCATGGAGAGATTTTCTACGCTATTTACCTAAATAAGTTTGAATTTTCCTACCCTGTTGGAACGATTGCATATTTGGATGTTTTTGCTCTTACCGTCTTGCTTCTAGTAAGCTGGAGTATACTTGAAAATGCAGGTATTTACTATCAGAACCATCTTCAATTTTTAGCGAAGGGAAAACAAAAGTCTTCCTAAATGAATCCTTCCAAGTTTTTGGTTTGCTAGAAAGGATTAACATTGCTAAAATAATATGGTTAGACCCTTCTGTTTTAAGGAAGGGTTTCTTTATCATTAGTACACCATAACGATAAAAATAACAAAAGTATTGATAAATAGAAGAAATAGAAAGGATGGCGATGATAATGGTAAAACCTGTTATAGCCATAGTAGGACGACCGAATGTCGGAAAGTCCACCATCTTCAACAGAATTGTTGGAGAAAGAATTTCAATTGTTGAAGATATCCCTGGAGTAACACGTGATCGAATTTATAGTTCTGGAGAATGGTTAACACATGATTTTAATGTAATTGATACGGGTGGAATCGATATTGGGGATGAACCATTTCTAGAGCAGATTCGTCAGCAGGCTGAAGTCGCGATTGATGAAGCAGATGTTATTATCTTCTTAACAAATGGAAGAGAAGGAGTTACAGCCGCAGACGAAGAGGTCGCAAAGATATTATATAAATCCAAAAAGCCGGTTGTATTAGCGGTTAATAAAATTGATAATCCTGAAATGCGCGAACAAATTTATGATTTTTATTCTTTAGGATTTGGAGAGCCAATACCTGTATCCGGTTCTCATGGGCTCGGATTAGGTGACTTACTAGACGAGGCTGCTAAACACTTTCCAAAGGATAAGGGACTGGATTATGATGAAGATACGATTAAATTCTCTTTAATAGGTCGGCCAAATGTTGGAAAATCATCATTAGTCAATGCCATTCTGGGAGAAGAGCGCGTGATTGTAAGTGACATTGCCGGAACAACTAGGGATGCAGTGGATTCTCCGTATACGTACAATGGTGGAAAATATGTCATCATTGATACAGCAGGAATGCGTAAAAAAGGAAAGGTCTATGAGAGTACAGAAAAATATAGTGTACTTCGTGCTTTAAGGGCAATAGAGCGGTCAGATGTTGTTTTAGTCGTTATTAATGCAGAAGAAGGAATCATCGAACAAGATAAGAAAATTGCTGGATATGCACATGAAGCGGGCCGGGCAATTGTGATTGTTGTCAACAAGTGGGATGCCGTTGAAAAAGATGAGAAAACGATGAGGGAACTTGAACAAAAAATTCGGGAACATTTTCTGTTCTTAAGTTATGCTCCTATTGTTTTCTTATCTGCAAAGACGAAAAAACGGATCCATACGCTTTTACCAATGATTAATACTGCCAGCGAAAACCATTCCATGCGTGTTGAAACAAGCGTTTTAAATGATATCATTATGGATGCAGTTGCCATGAATCCAACACCAACAGATAAAGGGCGACGATTAAAGATTTATTACACAACACAAGTAGCTGTTAAACCGCCAACCTTTGTTGTATTTGTAAACGAACCAGAATTAATGCATTTCTCATATGAGCGCTTCTTAGAAAATCGGATCCGAGAGGCATTTGGATTCGAGGGAACCCCGATAAAAATTTACGCAAGAGAAAGAAAATAATTTTACGGTGGGAGTGAATTATATGCAGGGAAATAAAGAAACGGTTGCTGTCATTGGAGCAGGAAGCTGGGGAACTGCCCTTGCAATGGTCCTGGCTGACAATGGACATCCAGTTCGGTTGTGGAGCCATAATGAAGGCCAGGTTGAAGAGATTAATCAATTCCATACGAACAAAAAATATTTGCCAGAAATTTTACTACCTGACTTAATAGTAGGTTATGCATCATTACATGATGCATTATCTGATATCAAAACAGTTATCCTTGCAGTGCCAACGAAAGCCATACGCGAAGTACTTGGAAAAATGAAGTCCGTAGAGAGCTCACCCTTAATTATTGCACATGTTAGTAAAGGGATTGAACCAGACTCTCTTCTGCGCGTCTCAGAAGTCATTAAGGAAGAAATGCCTAGTGAGCTGTTGAAAGCTGTTGTAGTGCTCTCAGGCCCCAGCCATGCAGAAGAAGTTAGTAAAAGGCATCCAACAACTGTTACCGTATCTTCGGAGGATATGGAAGCTGCAGAAGAAATTCAAGACTTGTTTATTAACCTTAATTTTCGGGTCTATACAAATCCAGATGTAATAGGTGTAGAAATCGGCGGCGCGTTAAAGAATATCATCGCTTTGGCTGCGGGAATTACGGACGGGCTTGGGTATGGTGATAATGCAAAGGCGGCTTTAATGACAAGAGGATTAGCTGAAATAGCTAGACTTGGAACCAAAATGGGGGCAAATCCACTAACTTTCTCAGGATTAACCGGAATTGGGGACTTAATTGTTACGTGTACCAGTGTCCATTCAAGGAACTGGAGAGCTGGAAATTTACTTGGTAAAGGTAAAAACCTTGATGAGGTTCTTGATAACATGGGAATGGTTGTAGAAGGTGTTAGGACAACGAAAGCGGCCTATCAGCTTTCAAAAAAGTATGATGTCAGCATGCCGATTACATGTGTCCTCTATGATGTATTGTTTAATGGTAAAAATGCAAAAGATGCAGTTGATGTATTAATGGCTCGTGGTAAAACCCATGAAATGGAAGATTTAGTGAATATTCTTGAAGAAAGAAACCTCGAGGAGTAAAAATTGTGCATTTTTCACCGAAAAATAGGCATTCGATGATTCGCATTTAAATCTTTTTGCATACAATGCAAGCGAAGCACACGTGTAGTATGAACCGAAGCGTTATGGGTTGATTAGTCACTAAGACTGAAGTAAAGAATTCGCCCCTCTTTACTTCAGTTTTTTTATTGCCGTTAAACAAAATTTTTTTAAGAACCACCTCCCTTATGTTATAATAGCTTTCGGAATAAGGGGGGTGTCTTTTTGTCACCAGGAATGCTAAAAATGTGGATTTCAATTGCAGGTATGGGAATAATGTTTCTTGCTATTATTACAATTTATCTTAGCCGCTACAAGTTAAAAGGAGTCCTCAAGTTGATCACGGCTCTCCTTGCCTACATCTTTTTATTTATCTCGGCTATTACGTTATTCATTGTCCTTTTTACATAGGATGTTTTCGGAATTTAGTTGTTAAAATCCTAAAGCCGATTTTAACGTGGACCAAGCTATTTCGTGCATAAAATTAAGTTTGCGAGCTCTTTTCTTACAATTGAAGGCTATTTCGCAACAGGTCATAGCTCATCCACAGCTTTTATCTCCAAATGGATAAGGTTTAAGAAAAGAGCCTTACATAATAAGAAAAAAATAGGTGATTGTATGAATTGGAAAGTCATAGGCATCCTGCTTGTTTTTACTTCATTGTTCTTAACAGGCTGTATGTATCCTTCTGAGAAGTTAACACAGAACCAAATCCCATATCAAGACCAACTCCAAGCTGTTCAACAGGCTGTAAATTCCTTTAAGGAGGAAAATGGGGGAATTCTGCCGATTAAAACAAGGGAAGCAGATACGCCAATTTACCAAAAATATCCGATTGACTTTAAAAAAATTGCTCCCAAATATCTTGCAGAGCCGCCAGGTAATGCATTTGAAAGCGGCGGGATTTTCCAATACGTCCTTGTGGATGTAGAAACGAATCCAACTGTAAAGCTTTTAGATTTAAGAATGGCTGATGCCATTCGTGGTATTAATGTCAGAATCAAAACAAATGGCTATCCGCCCTATAAAGACCAGCTAGCTAATCATGTGTATACACTTGATTACAACAAGCTAGGTTATAAGCAGGAACCGTACGCCGTTAGCCCGTTTTCAAATAAAAATCTTCCATTTGTGGTAACGACGAATGCAGAAGTGTATGTTGATTACCGTCAAGATCTATATCAAGAGCTTAAAAAAACGGACAAACAGATAATAACCGGTGAGGATATTCGAAATATTCTTGTGGAAAGTTCTATGTTTGTTCCGGCTTATTCTTTACCCTATATCGTCGATCCTGAGACCAACGAACCAGTTTTTTTAGAGAACTGAAGCTCTTTTCTTAAAAACAACTAACATAAGAATGCTAAATAGTCATAACCCTTCTCTTGCGAAATATATTGTAGGAGAAGGGTTTTTTTTAGGCACATTGGTGCCAGTTGCCAAATGGGATAAAGACAAATACGGAACGTGACTATATACCGTGTTACTTTACCAGAAACCCTCATACGATCAACTGTTCAGACACAACAGATACTAGCATATTCAAGGAATAAATCGTTAAGGGGGTAAAAAAATTTTTAAAAAGAGTCATAACAATATAGGACAACGTCATACACATATATTGTCCAAAAATATCTTAATGGATAATATTATCCCACTTTACTCTATGATCGGGAGGGGATCACTTGGAAAAGGTTGATATTTTCAAAGATATTGCCGAAAGAACCGGCGGTGATATTTATTTAGGAGTAGTTGGTGCTGTAAGAACAGGAAAATCCACATTTATTAAAAAATTTATGGAGCTCGTGGTTTTACCGAATATAGAAAATGAGGCAGAGAGATCTAGAACAGTTGATGAACTTCCTCAGAGTGCTGCAGGGAAAACAATCATGACAACGGAGCCTAAGTTTGTTCCGAATCAAGCTGCTTCCGTCCATGTTGACGAAGGTCTTAATGTAAATATAAGACTGGTTGACTGTGTCGGTTACACGGTTCCAGGTGCTAAAGGATATGAGGATGAAAATGGTCCTAGGATGATAACTACTCCTTGGTACGAAGAGCCAATTCCGTTCCATGAAGCTGCTGAAATTGGTACTAGAAAGGTGATCCAAGAACATTCCACAATAGGTGTAGTTGTTACTACGGATGGAACTATTGGTGAGATACCAAGAAGTAACTATATTGAGGCTGAAGAAAGAGTGATAAACGAGTTGAAAGAGGTTGGCAAACCATTCATTATGGTCGTCAACAGCGCGCAGCCATATCACCCAAGCACGGAAACACTCAGGTCTAGCTTAGCGGAAAAGTATGATATTCCAGTACTAGCGATGAGTGTAGAAAGCATGCGTGACAGTGATGTTCTTAATGTTCTAAGAGAAGCTTTATATGAATTCCCAGTACTTGAGGTTAATGTTAATCTCCCAAGCTGGGTAATGGTGTTAAGGGAGAATCACTGGCTGCGTGAAAGCTATCAAGAAGCAGTAAAAGAAACAGTTAAAGATATCAAAAGATTAAGAGATGTTGATAGGGTTGTGCAGCAATTTAGCGACTTTGACTACATTGAAAGTGCTGGCCTAGCAGGAATTGAAATGGGTCAAGGTGTAGCAGAGATTGATTTATTTGCACCAGATGAACTTTATGATGATATTTTAAAAGAAATCGTCGGTGTGGAAATTAGAGGAAAAGATCATCTCCTAGAGTTAATGCAGGATTTTGCTCATGCAAAAGCAGAATATGATCATATTTCAGACGCACTAAGGATGGTGAAGCAGACTGGATACGGTATTGCATCTCCATCACTTTCAGATATGAGCCTTGAAGAACCTGAAATTATCCGTCAAGGTGCGAGGTTCGGGGTAAGGCTGCGAGCGGTGGCTCCATCCATTCATATGATAAAGGTCGATGTTGAATCTGAGTTTGCCCCGATTATTGGTACGGAAAAGCAAAGTGAAGAACTCGTCCGTTATTTAATGCAGGATTTTGAAGATGATCCATTATCCATCTGGAATTCTGATATTTTTGGCCGCTCTTTAAGTTCTATCGTTAGGGAAGGGATTCAAGCAAAGCTATCCTTAATGCCAGAGAACGCAAGATATAAATTAAAAGAAACATTAGAAAGAATTATAAACGAAGGATCAGGCGGCCTAATCGCTATAATCCTGTAAGCAGAAGACTCCAAATATGGAGTCTTTTTTGATTTTACAAAAAACAACACTCAATCTTGTCGAAAATAGTAGAAATTTGTAGAAATGAAGAAAAGATTACCATTATTTCATGAAATATTCTTGATAAGCGTAAATGATTGTGATAATCTTTTAACAGACCTACGTTTGGTGCTTAAAACCTTTATATAATAAGGTTTCTTATTAAAAAAGTGAATTAAAAAACAAAAGCAGTAATTTTTGATTACTTTTCCAATAAAACCGCGCTATGACGTATAGAATTAAGGAAAATTGTTTAGAAATGTAGATAAGAACTCTTATTTACGATTCTTTACTTAATATACTGGGAGGAGGTGAATAGCATGAACAAAACAGAACTAATTAACGCAGTTGCAGAAGCAAGCGAGCTTTCTAAAAAAGACGCTACAAAAGCAGTCGATGCTGTTTTTGATTCAATTCTAGATGCTTTGAAAAATGGTGATAAAGTCCAATTAATCGGTTTTGGTAACTTTGAAGTACGCGAACGTGCAGCACGTAAAGGCCGCAATCCTCAAACTGGTGAGGAAATCGAAATTGGTGCAAGCAAAGTTCCTGCTTTCAAACCAGGTAAAGCGCTTAAAGACGCAGTAAAATAATTACATAAATTTATTGCCTCGGCAAAAAGGTCATGGTAACCTCCATGGCCTTTTTTCTATGCTGATGGTAACTTTGAACTTGTCTAGCGCAAGCAGCCTAGGGGCTCGTAGTGATAGGCCGCCCCTGTTCAAGCCGCTTCCGCTTTTCTATATCTCTTTTGTTGTGCTAATATGTAATAGTCGTTTATACTTGTTTGATATACAGTAGGGGGAATATGCATGACTGAAGTAAATCGTACCCAAATTGAAGAGGCGGTACGTTTAATCTTAACGGCGATTGGGGAAGATCCCAACAGAGAAGGCCTGCTCGATACGCCGAAACGAGTTGCAAAAATGTATGAAGAAGTTTTTAGCGGATTAAAGGAAGATCCGAAGAAACACTTTGAGACTATTTTCAGTGAAGACCATGAAGAACTAGTTTTGGTGAAGGATATCCCGTTTTATTCTATGTGTGAACATCATCTTGTACCATTCTTCGGGTCAGCTCATGTTGCATATATACCAAAAAATGGACGTGTAACTGGTTTAAGTAAATTGGCAAGGGCTGTAGAGGCGGTCTCTAAAAGACCACAATTACAGGAGAGAATTACTTCAACCATAGCTGATAGTATAATGGAAAAATTAGATCCTCATGGGGTAATGGTCGTTGTCGAGGCAGAACATATGTGTATGACGATGCGCGGTGTAAAGAAACCTGGTTCAAAAACAGTGACAACAGCAGTAAGGGGCAATCTTGTCAAGGATACAATCGCTCGATCTGAAATTCTAACTTTAATTAAGAATTAAGTGGGGGATACTATGGAAAAGCGAGAAACGCAAAACAGTGACTTTGTTGTGATAAAAGCAATTGATGATGGGGTTAGTGTGATTGGATTGACTCGAGGAACAGATACTAAATTTCATCACTCTGAAAAGCTTGATAAAGGGGAAGTATTAATTGCCCAATTTACAGAACATACTTCAGCAATAAAAATTAGAGGAAATGCAAAAATATTGACTCAGTTTGGCGAAATTGAAAGCGAAAATAATAAGTAATGAGAGTAAAGTCTATATAGTAAACACTACTTATTTTTTATATGCTAATTTCCCTTCGGTAGAAATGTATTTATTTTGTGAATTTCTGCCCATACATAAGCTTTTATGATATAATTGTCACTGCCTTGTTTAAACAAAAGGAACATAATAAATATATAAATTCGGGGAAGCAAGGGTGATTAAATTGCCAGACATTCGACAAAAGTTTACAGACATTAAGGAGCAAGTTGAGCAAAAAGTATATCATTCTTACTTGCTTAAACATATTGATATGCCTGTAATTGATGAAGATAAACTGCTTATTCTCGTATCCATCATGGATAGGCTCGAATTGTCTTACAATGAGTTAAAGAATTACGCAACGACAACAATGCTAATACAAATTGCCCTTGATACCCATGAGCATATATCGAATGCAACTGTTGATGAAATTAATAGACAATTAACAGTCCTAGCTGGGGACTATTATAGTGGATTGTATTATAAACTATTGGCTGAGTCAGAAGATATCAATATGATAAGAGAGCTCTCAAGAGGGGTAAAAGAAGTTAATGAACATAAAGTGTCCATTTATCAAAAAGAACTGAATGGAATCGAAAATTTAATGACAAGTATAAAAAAAATTGAAAGCTCTTTACTTGTTAAATTCTCCGGACGTTTTAAAGTAGACTTATGGAATGACTTTATTGTAAATTTATTTTTCTTTAAGCGCTTGCTTTTCGAAAAGAAACTTTTTTTGGAAACTGGAAGCAGCATCATGTTCGAATCAATGAAGGATTTTATTAGTCCTATTAAAAATCTTTCAGTAAATAAATTGTCAGATAATCAGCAGAGAGATTTGCTTGTGATTTGTGATCGTTATCTTGATTCTTCCAAACAATTTCTTATAAAAGGAATAAGTCAGCTCCCATATTTAAATGATATGCTTGAAGCTAGAATTACTTCGATCATTAATGAACATCAACCATTTGCGAAATCTTTAGTGGAAGAAGGGTAAGCATATGCAGCAATCCAAAGAACAACGAGTTCATAAGGTTTTTGAGAAAATTTCCGATAACTACGATAAAATGAACTCTGTGATAAGTTTTCAACAACACATTAAATGGCGTAAAGATACCATGAAAAGAATGAATGTCAAGCCAGGTTCGAAAGCGCTGGATGTTTGTTGTGGAACAGGGGACTGGACGATTGCACTATCTGAGGCTGTTGGTCCATCTGGTGAGGTTACTGGATTGGACTTTAGTCAGAATATGCTAAATGTTGGGATCGAAAAAGTAAAAAGCATGGGTTTAAAACATGTGAATTTAGTTCATGGAAATGCCATGGAGCTGCCTTTTCCTGATAATAGCTTCGACTATGTAACAATAGGTTTTGGTTTAAGAAATGTGCCGGATTATCTTCAGGTATTAAAAGAAATGAACCGTGTAGTTAAGCCGGGCGGGATTGCAGTCTGTTTAGAAACCTCCCAGCCTACTCTTATAGGGTATAAACAACTTTATTATTTTTATTTCCGTTTTATCATGCCAATGTTTGGTAAATTATTTGCTAAAAGCTACGAAGAATACTCATGGCTTCAAGAATCTGCACGTGATTTCCCTGGTATGAAAGAATTAGCGAGAATGTTTGAAACTGCAGGCTTCAAAAATGTTTTTTATAAACCATATAGCGGCGGCGCGGCAGCGGTTCATATAGGACATAAAAAGTAATTTTTTTGATATGTAAACAGGATGAAAAGCTGGTGAATACAAATGAAATTAAAGATGATGTATTCATTTTTGAATTCAGATATTAATTTAATCGAAAAAAAATTAGAAGAGACAATCCAGGCGGACTCTCTTCTTTTGAAACGGGCTTCATTGCACACCCTGCGGGCAGGAGGTAAAAGAATTCGGCCTGTTTTTGTTTTATTGGCTGGAAAGTTTGGCCAGTACGATATTAATGTAATGAAAAACGTTGCCGTTGCACTTGAACTTATTCATATGGCTTCCCTTGTGCATGATGATGTCATCGACAATGCCGATATTAGAAGGGGTCAGCCAACGGTTAAAGCGAAATGGGACAACAAGACGGCCATGTATACGGGTGACTTTATTTTTGCGCTCTCGTTGGAATTGATGAGTGAAATTAATAAGCCCTTAGCTCATAAAATATTAGCCAATACCATTGTTGAAGTATCTGTGGGTGAAATCCAGCAGATTAAAGATAAATATCGATTTAATCAGAATCTTAGGGATTATTTGCGCAGAATTAAAAGAAAGACAGCCTTGTTAATCTCTGCCAGCTGTCAGCTGGGTGCGATTACTGCTGATGTTGAGGAATCCATACATAAAAAATTATACCGATTTGGATATTACGTCGGCATGGCATTTCAGATAACAGATGATATTTTGGATTTTACCTCGACGGAAGAGGAACTTGGTAAGCCAGCTGGCAGTGACTTACTTCAGGGAAATATCACAGCTCCTGCTCTCTATGCAATGGAAAACGATCAGATTCGGTTTGAGATTGAAAAGGTTCACGAGGATATGGAGCCTATTCAAATACAAAAAATCATCTCCCTTATTAAAGAGTCTGGTGCTATAGAAAGGTCCATCGCATTAAGCGATATGTACCTAAAAAAGGCACTAGCCGTACTAGAAGAACTACCCGCGAACAAAGCAAATAAGACACTGCGAGATATCGCAAAGTTTATTGGAAGACGGAAATATTGAGAAAAAGAGAGTCAAACCATGGTTTACTCTCTTTTTCTGTCAATTTTTTAATTGAAATCGCTTTCGACTTGCGAAATATTCTAAAAAATGTTAACATCTTCATGGATTGTCCCACTATGGCAATTATTATACATACTATTTTAGGAGTGGAATTCATGGAAAAAACATTTTTAATGGTGAAGCCTGACGGTGTACAGCGTAATTTAATCGGAGAAATCGTTGGTCGTTTTGAAAAGAAGGGTTTCCAATTAGCAGGCGCTAAATTAATGAGCATTCCAACTGAACTTGCCCAGGAGCACTATGGCGAGCATAAAGAACGTCCGTTTTTTGGTGAGTTAGTAGATTTCATCACATCCGGACCTGTTTTTGCAATGGTTTGGCAAGGTGAAAATGTTATTGCTACAGCACGTCAAATGATGGGATCAACAAATCCTAAGGATGCCGCACCAGGTACTATACGTGGAGATTTTGGTTTAACTGTTGGAAAGAATGTTATTCACGGATCTGATTCTCCTGCAAGCGCTGAACGTGAAATTGGGTTGTTTTTTAAAGACGGCGGCGTTGTAGAGTACAGTAAACTCGTGAATGAATGGATTTATTAATTTCGGGTAAAAGGCACTTGTATCCTTGATACAGGTGCTTTTTTGTATGCGTATTCATCAGAATTAAAAAAATATTTTGTTAACAAATAGTGTACAAAAGGGTGAAACGTGTTTATCATTAATTAAATAAGCATCCATCAATTTATGCTATTTTCAGATAATTATACTAGGTTTATTGGTCTTAATATGGTATATTGATAAAAATCCTTTAATGAGTTGAAGGGGGAAAGAGTAATGGGAATGAGATATTTAACAGCAGGAGAATCACACGGTCCACAATTAACGACTATTTTAGAGGGACTGCCAGCAGGGATGCCCTTATTGGCTGAAGATATTAATACAGAGCTTGCAAGGCGGCAGCAAGGTTATGGCCGCGGAAGAAGAATGCAAATAGAAAAAGATACAGTTCAAATTACATCTGGAGTTCGTCATGGCCAAACACTTGGATCTCCGATTTGCTTAGTGGTAGAGAACAATGACTGGAAGCATTGGACTAAAATTATGGGAGCAGATCCATTAATTGAAGGACAAGAAGATGAAGTAAAACGTAAAATAACGAGACCAAGACCTGGTCATGCTGACTTAAATGGTGCGATAAAATACGGTCATCGAGATATGAGAAATGTTCTTGAACGTTCATCAGCACGAGAGACTACGGTAAGAGTAGCGGCCGGTGCAGTTGCTAAGAAACTTTTATCTCTAGTTGGAGTTACACTTGTTTCACATGTTGTTGAAATAGGTGGTATTAAGGCTAAAGCCAACCCTGATTTAACCTTTGAAGAGTTAAAGGAAAGAACAGAGCTTTCACCTGTACGCTGCGCCGATAAAGAGGTAGAGCAGGAAATGATGGATGCGATTGACAATGCGAAGAAGAACGGCGATTCCATTGGTGGTGTTGTTGAAGTAATCGCAACCGGTATGCCAGCAGGGGTAGGCAGCTATGTTCAATATGATAGGAAATTAGATGCAAAACTTGCGGCAGCTATTGTAAGCATTAATGCATTTAAAGGAGTAGAGATTGGAATTGGCTTTGAAGCAGCAAGTAAGCCAGGAAGCGAAGTCCATGACGAAATTGTTTGGGATAAAGAAAATGGCTATACCCGCAAAACTAATCGTCTTGGCGGTTTTGAAGGCGGCATGACTAATGGGATGCCAATTGTTGTGCGCGGAGTAATGAAGCCTATACCAACGCTTTATAAGCCGTTAATGAGTGTGGATATCGATACGAAGGAGCCTTTTTCTGCAAGTGTTGAGCGTTCAGACAGCTGTGCAGTTCCTGCCGCAGCAGTGGTTGCAGAGAATGTTGTAGCATGGGAACTAGCTAATTCACTTATTGAGCAATTCTATAGTGATCGTTTCGAAACATTTGCCGCCGAAATTAAGCGCCAGCGTGATTACGCGAGGGAATTTTAATGGAAGCTATTAAAATCCAAACAAGCTCGAAACAGTATGAGGTGTTTGTTGGCGAAGGTGTACGGAGTGAAATAAGCACTTTTTTATCATCAAACTTTAGTGATCTGACTAGAATATTAATTATTACGGATGAAACCGTTGGAAAATTACACATGGATAAATTAGCACCACTTATATCCCAATGGGAACCTGCTATTTTTACTGCTCCAGGCGGAGAAAAAGCCAAAACATTCGAGGTTTTCTATGAAGCCTTATCGACGGCTTTGGAAAACCGCTTAGACCGAAAATCCCTTATTATTGCATTTGGCGGCGGTGCGGTGGGTGACCTATCGGGTTTTGTAGCAGCATCATTTATGAGGGGAATACCCTTTATTCAAGTGCCAACGACAATCCTTGCCCATGATAGCGCGGTTGGTGGAAAAGTGGCTATTAATCATCCGCTAGGCAAAAATATGATTGGAGCTTTCCACCAGCCGGAGGCTGTTTTTTACGACCTTGAATTGCTTCATACACTTTCTAAACAAGAAATTCGATCTGGTTTTGCGGAAGTTATTAAGCATGCCCTTATTTATGATAACAACTTTTATAAATGGTTAAAATCAGATATTCACCGTCTTGACGCCTTATCATCTCGACAATTATTTGAATCACTCACAAAAGGGATTCAAATCAAAAATGAATTTGTATCAAAGGATGAAAGAGAAACGGGGATTCGTGCTTATCTAAATTTTGGACATACACTAGGTCATGCCATTGAATCGGAAATGGGCTACGGGAATTTTACACATGGTGAAGCCGTTATGATTGGAATGGTATTTGCCTTAAAGCTAAGTAAAGAGGTAGCAGGGTTATCTTTTGATATAGATGAGTTTGTTACCTGGGTTCAAGAACTTGGCTATCAAACAGAGATTCCGGCGCATCTTTCCACTGAACGTTTGCTGTCAAAAATGAAGCAAGATAAAAAGTCATCAGGCGGGTCTGTTAAATTTGTATTATTAGAGCAGATTGGAAAACCGAAGCTCCAGGAGCTTTCGGATGACTTTTTACTAAATCACATTAGAAATTTTTAAGGTTGTATTTGTATAGATTGTTGTTAAAATCTTAAAGCCGATTTTAACGTGGAAATAGCAATTTTGCGCTTTAGAATTTAGTTTGTAGGCTCTTTTCTTATTAAATTATTTTTTCTATGGAAACTTGGCACAATCATTAAACTTGTTCAAAAATCATCATAGTTAAAGAAAAGAGCCGTATTAAAAACAAGGAGGGACTTGTCATGATTAGAGGGATGAGGGGAGCAATCACTGTAGATAGCAATTCCGAAGAAGTAATCGTATCTGCAACAGAAGAGCTTTTAAAACAATTAATCGAGAGAAACAATATCCTCCCAGAGCAGGTTGCTTCTGTTTTTATTTCAACAACAGAGGACCTGAACGCAGCCTTTCCGGCGAGAGCACTGCGTAAATTTGATGGCTGGACTTATGTACCGGTTATGTGTATGAGAGAATTGCCAGTAATAAATTCTTTACCAATGTGCGTTAGAGTAATGCTGCACGTGAATACAACTGTTAAACAGGAAGAAGTTGTTCATGTTTATTTAAACGGAGCAAAGGTCCTGCGACCAGATTTAGGCAATACTGTGGCCAAGTAGAAAGCAAATTATTAATACGGATGGAGTGGAGATAAAATGAGATGGAAAAAACAGTTATTAAGCCTGACTCCATATCAGCCAGGAAAATCAATTGAATCAGTTAAGAAACAATATAAATTAGACCAGATTGTTAAACTTGCATCTAATGAGAATCCTTTTGGGTGTTCTCCGAAAGTACTTTCTGCATTAGAAAGGAATCAGCCTGACCTTCCTATTTACCCTGATGGCTATATGACGAACTTAAGGGAATCCGTTGCTTCTTTTTTAAATGTCAGCCAAGAAGAACTCATATTTGGTAATGGTTCTGATAACCTAATTCAAATTATTTCAAGGGCTCTCTTACATCCGGGTGCTAACACTGTAATGGCGACCCCTTCCTTCTCGCAATACAAACATAATGCGGTAATTGAAGGAGCAGAGATAAGGGAAATCCCTTTACTTGATGGTCAACATGATTTAGAGAAAATGTATAATGCCATCGATGATCAGACGAATGTTGTCTGGGTATGCAGCCCTAATAATCCAACGGGTACATATGTATCAGAAAATAAATTAATTGCATTCTTGGATAAGGTCTCTTCCGATGTTTTAGTAGTCCTCGATGAAGCGTATTATGAATACGTTTTTGCAGATGATTATTATAATTCAATTGAATTAACACGCTCATATCCCAATCTAATCGTGTTACGAACTTTTTCTAAAATATATGGTATTTCCTCATTAAGGGTAGGCTATGGCGTTGCGAACAAAGAGATTGTTAAAGCGCTGGAACCTGCAAGAGAACCGTTCAATGTTAATTCATTTGGACAGGTGGCGGCACAAGCTGCACTTAGTGACCAAGAGTTTGTTCAAACTTGTAAAGAAAAGAACAAACAAGGTTTAAATCAATTTTATAAATTCTGTGAACAGCACAAGCTTAGCTATTATCCTTCTCAAACTAATTTTATTTTAATAAATATTAATGCTGATGCAGACAAAGGGTTTCAATTTCTTTTAGAAAAAGGCTTTATTGTTAGATCGGGTAAAGCATTAGGATTCCCAACCTCTTTAAGGATTACAGTTGGTACGGAAGAGCAAAATGAGGGTGTGCTTAAAGCGTTAGGAGAATTTCTAGCTGAACAACATACAGCTCAGCTCAGTGGAAATTAGGGGGACTGCCAATGATAGGCCGGGTGTTTGTAATTGGGCTTGGGTTAATTGGCGGTTCCTTGGCTCTATGTATTAGAAAAGAACATAAAGATGCTTTTATTGTTGGCTATGATATTAATCAAGAACAAGCTAGGCTTGCAAAAATGCTTGGTGTTATTGATGAAGTGGCTGATGATATAGCTGATGGAGCTAAAACCGCAGATTTAATTATTATTTCCGCACCAGTAATTGAAACGGAAGCGATCATTCACTTATTGTCGGAGCAATCGTTAAAACCAGAAGTTATCATTACTGATACAGGAAGTACAAAAAGTAAAATTGTTGCCAATGCTGCTGGTTTAAAGAATAAAGGATACACCTTTATTGGCGGTCATCCGATGGCTGGTTCCCATAAAAGTGGTGTGTCAGCTGCAAAAGAAATTCTTTTTGAGAATGCTTTTTATCTATTAACACCAGAGGACCACATTGAAAACTCAAAAGTGGAACTGTTAAAGACATGGCTCAAAGGTACAAATGCAAAATTCTTAAGTGTTACCCCCAAAACCCATGATTATTTAACTGGAATTGTAAGTCATTTCCCTCATATCATTGCAGCCTCGATTGTTCGCCAAACGGAAAGGTTAGCGGATGAAGAGAGTCTTATTCCACGTCTAGCAGCAGGCGGGTTTAGAGATATTACAAGGATAGCTTCTAGCAGTCCTGCAATGTGGAAGGATATATTACTTCATAATCGCGAGGTTTTAATAGAGTTAATTGATAAATGGAAGGAAGAAATGGATGAGGTGAAGGAGTTACTCGAGGAAGAAAATAGTGATGAAATTTTCCGCTATTTTCAGCAGGCCAAGCAATACCGTGATGGATTGCCTGTAAGAGAAAAGGGAGCAATTCCTTCATTCTACGATCTATTTGTCGACGTTCCGGATTATCCTGGTAGTGTTTCTGAGGTTACTGGATACTTAGCAAAAGAAAATATTAGTATAACGAATATTCGCATTTTAGAAACACGAGAAGATGAGATTTATGGAGTACTAGTCATTAGTTTTCAAACAGAAGAGGACAGGCAGCGTGCAGAGAGATGTATTCACAATTGCTCAAGCTACGCAACCTCAATTGGAATATAAATTGATTTGAATATGGGTGATTACATGGAAATAATAGAATTACAGCCAACAGTGAAAGGCTTAAAAGGTGTTATTGAAATACCTGGGGATAAATCAATTTCTCATCGATCAGTAATGTTTGGCTCCATAGCCGATGGAGTTACAAGGGTAACGAATTTTCTTCCCGGTGATGATTGTTTGAGCACGATTTCCTGTTTTAGAAAATTAGGGGTCGTAATTGAAGAAAATGAAAATGAAATAACCATTTATGGAAACGGGTTTGATGGGTTAAAGGAACCTAATGACCTATTGGACGTTGGTAATTCTGGAACAACGATTCGACTATTATTAGGTATTTTAGCAGGGAGACCATTCCACTCTTCTCTTATAGGTGACCATTCAATTGGTAAAAGACCGATGACTAGGGTAACAGAACCGCTCAAAACGATGGGTGCAAAAATCGATGGCCGTAAAAGTGGTGAGTTTACCCCCCTCAGCGTGCGTGGCGGCAGCTTAAAACCGATTCATTATAAAATGCCTGTGGCAAGTGCTCAGGTCAAGTCAGCTCTTATTCTTGCCGGTTTACAAGCTGAGGGAGAGTCAACGATCATTGAAAAAGCTGAATCACGCGACCATACGGAAAGAATGATCCGGAAGTTTGGCGGTGAAATTCAGAAAGATAATCGTACGATTACGGTAAAAGGCGGTCAAAAGCTTTACGCTTCTGATATCCATGTTCCTGGAGATATTTCTTCCGCTGCGTTTTTCCTAGTTGCTGGAGCGATTGTACCTGACAGTGAAATTGTTCTAAAGAATGTTGGTCTTAATCCTACAAGGACAGGTATCATTGAGGTTATGAATCAAATGGGAGCTGCAATCGAGATTCATAACCATGATAAAGATTCTTTTGAACCAGCTGGTGATATTACAATTAAAACTTCAAGTTTAAGAGGGACTGTCGTTGAGGGGGATGTAATCCCAAGACTTATCGATGAAATTCCAATCATTGCCTTATTAGCGACACAAGCCGAAGGGACAACGATTATAAAAGACGCCTCGGAGCTTAAAGTGAAAGAAACAAATCGAATTGATACAGTTGTGCAAGAACTAACAAAACTAGGTGCTTCAATAGAAGCAACCGAAGACGGAATGATTATTCATGGAGGTGCCTCTCTCAAAGGAGGAACTGTATCCAGCCATGGTGACCATAGAATTGGTATGATGCTTGCAATTGCATCTTTGCTATGCAAAGATCATGTTGAGCTGGAAAACCCAGAAGCCATTTCAGTTTCCTACCCAAATTTCTTCGGTCATTTAAATAGCCTAAAAAAATAAAGCTGCCACTCGGCGGCTTTTTTACATGATTTTTCCTGTCATAGTTTCTACAGCTGACACATAGCTTGTCTTAAAGAGGCAAAGCTGTGGAAAGGGTGGTAAGATGGGATATATCATTGAAAATGCCAATATTTTAAAAGAGACTAAACTTACACAATCATCCCTTTTAATCGAGGGAACACAAATTGCTGTAAAGCAAAATCGAATTCACCATAATAAGTTAATGAGAATGAATGCAGAACCTTTTATCATGACTCCAGCTTATGTAATTTTAGACAGTAAAATCCCTCTTAATGCTCCCTTTCAGGAATTTCGAAAATACATGATTGAGAACTTCCTTCTAAAGGGATGTACTACATTCCTTACCTATATTACGATTTCTTACGAAAGTGAATTGTCAGAAAAAATAAAAGAAACCAAAACATCTCTTGTCAGCAGTCCAATCGATTTTCTCATCAGTGTAAAAATTCCATTAAGAATATTAACTCCCTCCTTTATTAGAAAGTGTAAAAAAGAAAGGGTTCCGGCCATTTTTATTGAGATTGATGATATGGCTGAATTTAGTGAAATTCCTTGGGGATGGATACGAGAGGCGCTCTTTCCGTATAATTGTCCGCTTGTCCCAATAATTTCTAAGGATGTAAAGAAGGAACCAAGGAAGGTTGTGTCGAAATGGAAGTTAATAATGGAAAATGAAAAAATTCCTTCTATTCTTGAAGAGGTTAAAGAAAATCACCCATTATCCGTTCCTTTGCTGAACAAACTAGGATTATACCCGCAAAAGGCAAGTTTACTGCATGGATCCGAAGTAAGCTACAATTTATTTTATAAAGCTCGAGAAATCATGAATGTTGATGAAGCAGCATTATTTCATTATCATAGTGATAGACTTGTAGTAACAGTTAGTAAGGGACAAGTAATACGAGCAGGGGAAAAAGTTTTATTTAAACCTGGAAATGGAGAATATGTTAAGGTGCGAACCCCGTCTTATTTTTATTTAAGTTAATCAAGGGAACCGAGAGGATAAAGATTATGGACAGAGTAGACAAAATTATTACAATGTTGGAAAACGGCCAACATAATGAAGCTATAAATGAATATAATGTTGTATTAACAAAAGGTCAGCCCGATGAAAAATTCCTTCTTGCTGAAGAAATGTTCCAGTATGGATTTTTAGCCGAATCCAAGGCGCTCGTCGAAAACCTTTTAGCAATATATCCCGAAGAAGGCGAACTACTCGTCCTGCTGGCTGAAATAGTAGTCGAGTCCGGTGATGAGGAACAAGCAATTCTTGTATTAGAGAAAATTTCTGAACATGACCCTAGCTTTGGACAATCTCTATTGCTGTTAGCTGACTTATATCAAGTTCTAGGTTTATATGAGGTATGTGAAAGTAAACTGCAAAAAGCAAAGGATCTATTGCCTGATGAGGTGATTATTGATTTTGCCCTAGGCGAACTTTATAGTGAACAAGGTGAAGTAACAAAGGCCTTGAAATCATATGAAGCTGTTCTAAAGGAGCAGATTGAAGTCGCCGGTGTGAGTATTTATCAACGAATGGCTGAGCTCCTAAGCGCTTCGGGAGAATTTGAGGAAGCATTAGCCTTTTATGACAAAGCAATCGATGAGAGGGTAGAGATTAATACGTTATTTGGCTATGCTTTTACAGCGCTTCAAGCAGGATATAATCGAACTTCGATTGAGAAGTTTGAGGAATTAAAAGGGCTGGATCCAGAATACCATTCCCTCTATTTACATCTAGCAAAAGCATATGAACGGGAAGAAGAGCTTGAAAATAGCTTAAAGGCTATACAAGAAGGAATTAGTCAGGATGAGTTTAATAAGGATTTGTTTTTCTATGGCGGCAAAATTGCCATCAAACTTGGCATGCCAGAGCAAGCTGAACAATATTTTCGGGAGGCACTAGCATTAGATCCAGGCTTTACAGAAGCAGCACTAACTTTGAATAAGCTCTTTTTTCAGGAAGAGAGGTATGAGGCAGTTATCGATTTAATTTCACAGTTGGACATTGTTGAAGATGAGGAACCCCAGCTCCTATGGGATTCTGCTCTTGCATATGATAAGTTAGAGGAATATTCCTATGCATTAGACAAATATGAAAGTGCATATAATTTTTTTAAGGATAATGAAGCATTTTTGAACGATTACGGATATTTTTTAATTGAGGAAGGAAAAACCGACCTTGCTGCCGAAATTTTTAAACAGTTACAAAAAGGTGATCCAACAAATGGAGAGTATGCTGATTTGCTTGACCGTCTAATTAGTAGAGAGAAGTAATAAAAAGCTGAATATACAGAGGAGGGAAACTATCATATGGCAACCCCTGTTTCTGTCAACGAGAAAAAGGACTTTATTCGTTGGTTTTTAAATCATTATCAATTAAAACGTAGAGAGTGTGTTTGGATTCTAAATTATTTAATGAGTCACGACCAATTAATGGAGAAGGTTCATTTTGTAGAACAAGCACAGTATTGTCCGCGTGGGCTGATCATGTCAACACACTGCGTTGATAAAGTACCATTTCGTTTTTATAAAGAAAATGTGATGACAACTGATGCTGAAAAATCCTTTCATGATATTCGGTTAAATCGTGATGAGGACATTTTTATTCAATTAAACTTTCATGCATCAAATCAAGCTCACCAATATGCTGCAGTATTAGAGGAAAATCCATTTGTCCCAAAACACCTTCAAGTAAATGAAAAAGACGGAGTATTAGCAGAGCAATTTTTACAGAATAGTATTGAAAGGTTTCAACGAGAGAAGTTGCTTCAATTAATTGATGATGCACTCGATAAGCAGGACAAAATCGCCTTCTGTGCCTTAACGGAACAGCTAAATCAACTAAAAGAAGCAGAGAAGAATGGAAGCTTGCGCTAAGCAGGCTTCCATTTTTATTGATTTCCGTGGATTTCTATATTTTCTTTGCGGTTGTCCAATAAATTTTGATATGATAGGAGTAATGATTTGAAAGAAGGCTGGTGTCATAATGAAGTGGGTCTCGAAGGATGTAGAAACCTATTTAACCGCAAAAGAGTACGTGGATACAGCAGTAATTCCCTTAATATCGGTATCATTTGGAAATGAAATGAAACAATCTGCCTCAAGTACTGAATTTATTACCTTGTTAACCAATTATTTAGAAAGGCAATTCACTGGACGATTGATGTTGTTTCCTCCATTTACATTCTTGAAAAGTGACGACCTAGAAGACGTGTTTGGTAAGTTGAAAAACTGGGAAGCTAATATCGAAAAAAATGATTTTAAGTATATTTTTTACATAACCTCTGACAGCGATTGGAAAAAATATGAGAAGGAGTTGACAGGTCCATTAATTTGGCTCCCATCTTTACCTCTGGAGCACTTAAATGATTCCCAGAAAGTTTCAATGATTGAGAGCCAAGTAAAACAACTCTTAAGCCTGTTTACTCAAAAATGGCATGAAAATTTGTAATTCTTTGAGATTAAATATGTTTTTAAAATAGTATGATATTGACCTAGGATAAAGATTGATATATCATGGTTATGTCCTAGTTTTATATGTGTTTAATTTATGTCCGATGGACTTAACTTGTGAATAGAGGGGGGATAAGCATGAGTAAGCATCGTGTTTCAAGAAGACAATTTTTAAGTTACACTCTTACAGGTGTAGGCGGGTTTATGGCAGCAGGAATGTTAATGCCAATGGTTCGATTTGCCATTGATCCAGTTTTAACGGCTGAAGCAGGCGGAGATTTTGTTGCAACTCCATTGAAAATTTCCGATATCACTGCGGAACCACAACGGGTTGATTTCACGTTTGAACAAAAGGATGCATGGTATACTTCAGAAGTGACAAATACTGCCTGGGTGTATAAGGATGAACAAGATAATATTGTAGCCCTGTCACCGGTATGTAAACACTTAGGTTGTACGGTTGCTTGGGGGACTGACAAAGAATATCCGGATGAATTCTTCTGTCCATGTCACTTTGGACGTTATACAAAAGATGGAACAAACGTCAAGGGTACTCCGCCAATTGCACCACTAGATGTATATCCATTACAAGAAAAAGACGGTTTACTTTATTTAGGAAAAGCTGAACCACGGACGAAGGAGGCGTAATCATTGTTAAACAAAATTTACGATTGGGTAGATGAACGTTTAGATATTACGCCTTTGTGGCGCGATATCGCAGACCATGAAGTCCCTGAGCATGTAAATCCTGCGCATCACTTTTCTGCGTTTGTTTATTGCTTTGGCGGTCTAACGTTTTTTGTAACAGTTATTCAAATTCTTTCTGGTATGTTCTTAACGATGTATTATGTACCAGATATTAAAAACGCGTGGGAATCCGTATTCTACCTTCAAAACCAAGTAGCTTTCGGACGAATCGTACGCGGTATGCACCACTGGGGTGCAAGTTTAGTTATTGTAATGATGTTCTTACATACATTACGCGTTTTCTTCCAAGGCGCATACAAAAAGCCTCGTGAACTTAACTGGATTGTCGGAGTTCTTATTTTCTTCATCATGCTAGCTTTAGGTTTAACAGGTTATTTATTACCTTGGGATATGAAAGCGTTGTTTGCAACGAAGGTTACGCTTCAAATTATTGAAGCAGTACCGTTTATTGGAGTTTACTTAAAAACTCTGCTTTCGGGCCATGAGACCATTGTAGGTGCTCAAACCTTAACTAGATTCTTTGCGATTCACGTGTTCTTCTTGCCTGCTGCATTATTTGGCTTAATGGCAGCTCATTTCATGATGATTCGTAAACAGGGTATTTCTGGACCACTATAATACTCTCAATTTGATTCCGAAATATTAATTTTCTAAATTTACGAATAAAGGAGGGGGATTGTTCGATGCATCGCGGTAAAGGAATGAAGTTCGTAGGTGACTCTCGTGTATTGGCGCCAGAGGTCCGTACGAAAAAGAATATTCCGAAAGATTACTCAGAATACCCTGGTAAAACAGAGGCATTTTGGCCTAATTTCCTTTTGAAAGAATGGTTGGTAGGTGCAGTATTTCTTGTCGGCTTTTTAAGTTTAACAGTAGCACATCCGAGTCCACTTGAAAGGATAGCGGATCCGTCAGATACAGGATATGTTCCAATGCCGGACTGGTATTTCTTGTTCTTATATCAATTACTGAAGTATGAGTTTGCAGCTGGACCTTATACTGTAGTTGGTGCAATGGTTATCCCTGGACTAGCTTTTGGAGCATTACTATTAGCTCCGTTCTTAGATCGTGGACCAGAGCGCCGTCCGAGCAAGCGTCCACTTGCAACTGGCTTTATGCTTTTGGCATTAGCTGCTATTACATTTTTAACATGGCAGTCTGCTTCTACCCACGATTGGGAAGCTGCAAAAGAATATGGAAAGATTGTGGCTGATGTTGAAATTGATAAGACGTCGGAAGAATATCAGATTGCTTCAGACAATACTTGTATCACTTGTCATGGTGATGCCTTCCAGGGTGGTGCTGGTGCGCCAACTTTAATTGATACTGGATTATCTGCTGACGAAATTGCAAAAATTGCAAAAGAAGGTATAGGAACTATGCCGCCAGGAGTCTTTAAAGGTGATGACGAACAGCTTAAAAAGCTTTCTGAATACATCTCAGGCTTAGGTAAATAACTAGATCATAAAAGCTGACGGACTTTCGTCAGCTTTTATTATTAAATAGAAAAGAGGAATTAGTAGTGAACCGCATTTATCCTCTCTTAGCACACAGATCATTTTTATGGATTTT
Organism: Neobacillus vireti; assembly: GCF_036962345.1. Lineage (GTDB taxonomy): Bacteria > Bacillota > Bacilli > Bacillales > Cytobacillaceae > Neobacillus > Neobacillus vireti_A. The sequence goes on along the minus strand of NZ_JBALNB010000003.1, from coordinate 136,880 downwards.
GTTAGTCATCAATATTGCTGGAACTGCTTACGGATATGTGTGGTATGGCTGGCAATTAAAAGAAACACCACCGATTTTCCTTCTATTTGTTCCTGATAGTCCAACTGCTAGTTTGTTTTTTGTCTTTGTATTAGCAGCCTTTCTGTTGAAAAAGAATTGGCCGCTTATGGAATCTCTCGCGATTGTTACCTTATTTAAATATGGAATTTGGGCGGTGGTAATGAATTCTCTTGTTTTTATCATACAAGGTGAATTAGACTGGATCGGACTAATGTTGGCTTTATCTCATTTTGCCATGGCTGTTCAAGCTTTGCTCTACGCCCCTTTTTATCGTTTTAAATGGGTGCATTTGCTGGTGGCTGCGATTTGGACATTACATAATGATGTAATTGACTATGTCTTTTTCATGCTTCCGAGATATCATATGTTAAATGAATTTACACCAAAAATTGGTTATTTTACATTTTGGCTATCAGTTTTATCGATTGCTATCGGCTATTATTTTGTGATACGCCCAAAACGATTCCAACTAGAACTAAAATAGTTAATGATAGGATAAAAGATGGTCTAACCTTGTCCACCCGTTCATACATTTTATTAGTAATGATAGGGGGGACAAGGTTTGAAGTATAAATGGTTACTAGTATTCTTAATTGTCGTTATGCTGACTCCCATGACGGCCTATGCCCACGGGCATAGACCGATAGAGAAGCTCGATAATATCTCTGATGAAGCACTTCAAATGATTAAATTTCAGAGATATGAAGATGGAAAAAAATTGTTAGATTATTTTTCAGAACAATTTTCTGACATCTCTAACAAGGAACATCCATTTTCCATGGATGAACAGAGAATTATTACAGTATCCCATGATGAAGCTTTAGAGGCAGCTGCGAGTTCAAATATGGAGTATGAGGAAAGGGTTCTAAGACTGACAAAATTTCGTCTTGTGGTGGATGCCATTGCTACTAGCCATCAACCATTATGGACGGAGATGGAGAATCAAATTATGGATGCCTTCCGAGAAGCAAGAGAAGCGGCAAATATTGGCGATTCCGCACATTTTCACTCTAATTTTAATACGTTTATGTCCTTATACAACATTATATATCCGAGTATGAAAATTGATGTATCTGCAGAAAATATTCAAAGAATTGATGCACGTATCAATTTCATTGATGAATATCGATCAGAAGTTGTTCATAACGTAAAAACCCTGGAAGAATTAGAAAGTTTAGAAATGGATTTAAAAGATTTATTTGAAAACATGGATGAGGATGAGGCAGACCCGTCTTTATGGTGGGTAATCATCTCAACCGGCAGCATTATCATTTTAACCCTATCGTATGTTGGATGGAGAAAATACCAGGGTGAGAAAGAAGCCAGAATGAACCGTTCTAGAGTTCATAAGGATTAATCTTAATTTGAACTTCAACAAGTTGATTACACCCGTAGAATACTGGAGGTTCACTATGTTATTTTTACTTTATTTTTTAATAATTATTTTGGTACCATTATGGGCCCAATTTAGGGTAAAGGGTACGTATATCAAATATTCTCGTATAGCCAATTCATCCTATCGAACCGGAGCAGAAGTTGCGAGAGAGGTACTTAATTCAAATGGTCTTTTTAATGTTGGTGTTGAAGAGGGCAGAGGGTTTTTAAGTGACCACTATGACCCAAGAACAAAAACAGTGAGGTTATCTCCTGAAAATTTCCGGGGTCATTCCATCGCTTCAACCGCTATCGCTGCACATGAATGTGGACATGCTATTCAGGATGCCGAGCGCTATACTTTTTTACGCTTTCGCCACGCATTAGTCCCAGTAGCCAATATTGGGTCAAACTTTTCGTGGGTCCTTGTTTTGATCGGAATCTTTTTTCAAATGAGCGGCTTGTTGTTAGCAGGAATTATTTTTATGGCAGCAGCGGTTCTCTTTCAAGTAATCACATTACCAGTTGAATTTAATGCTTCTAATCGTGCTATGGACCAAGTCGTCTCGTTGGGATTCATTCGGAACGAGGAGGAGCGTAATGCTAGGAAAGTTTTAAATGCAGCCGCATTAACCTACGTAGCAGCTGCCGCGGTAGCGGTATTAGAGTTACTAAGGCTAGTCCTCATTTTCACAGGTATGAATAGAAGTAATGAATAAAGCAATGTCACAAACGGACATTGCTTTTTTAAATTTCTATGGGCTTCTTATTTTCGTCTAGTGTAAATCCTTCTCCATGGACATCATGGACTACTGTTACGGAAACAAAAGCATGAGGGTCAACGGAAGTTATTAAATTTTTCAAGCGCACAATCTCATTCTTAGCGACAACACAATATAAAACTTCGCGTTCCAATTTTGTAAAAGAACCATACCCTTTGAGAACAGTAACACCCCGGTCCATTTCCTCCATAATCTTCTTTGCTATATCTTCATTTTTCTCCGAGACAATCATTGCCCCTCTTGCCGTATAGGCTCCTTCTTGAATGAAATCAATCACTCTAGCCCCGATAAATACTGCCACCAGGGTGTACATGGCTTCTCTATAATTCAAATATGTAAGAACAGAAGCGCCAATAACACAAATATCGAAGATAAACATTGTCCTTCCCATGCTCCAGCCGGCGTATTTCTGAACAAGTCTTGCAATAATATCAACGCCGCCAGTGGTCCCGCCATAACGGAAGATAATCCCTAATCCGATTCCGAGAAAGACACCGGCAAATAATGCAGCTAATAATAAATCGTCCTTTAGCGGCATTTCAATCGAGTAACGTTGAAAAATCCATAAAAACACAGAGATACCAACCGTGCCAAGAATGGTATATAAGAAAGCATTTCTCCCGAGTAATTTCCAACCGATAAAAAAGAGAGGAATATTTAAAAGTAAGTTTGTATAAGAGGGATCCCATTTGAACATGAAATAAAGTAGAAGGGTTATACCTGTAAAACCGCCTTCAGCTAGTTTATTTTGCATATTAAAATGTACAAGTCCAAAAGACATAATGGCTGTACCTATTAAGATAAATAATATATTTTTCATTTTAAGTCCAAATAACATATTATCCTGCCTCCTCTTCCAATTATTTCATTTAACCAGCGGATTTTATTATAGCGGATTAACAATAGAAGAGCAATTTTGGTAAGGAAGGTATATACTTAATACAAAAATATTTGTAAAACTAGCTTAATTTAGATAATGTATTTAGTAAGTAAATTGTTTAACGAGGTGAGTGTGTATGATCAATGGAAAATCTATCAAAGACATGCAAACAGAAGTAGATACATACATAAGCCAATTTAAAGAAGGTTATTTTAGTCCTCTTGCAATGGTAGCAAGACTCACTGAAGAACTAGGTGAACTGGCTAGAGAAGTAAATCATTATTATGGTGAAAAACCAAAGAAATCCAGCGAAACTGAAAAGGCTATCGAGGAGGAGTTAGGAGATCTTCTTTTCGTCATTATTTGCTTAGCCAATTCATTACATATTGACTTGGAAGATGCACACGACTACGTAATGAATAAATTTAATACTAGGGACAAGGATCGTTGGACAAGGATAGAAAATAAGGATCAGGAGTGAGAGAGTGTGAGTAAGGTGAAAATTATAATTGCGGGGCCACGGGGACGGATGGGCAGCGAGGCCGTCAAAATGGTAACCAATACCGAACATTTTGAGTTAAAGGCTGTTATCGATTATAAATATGATGGTCATATGTTAAGTGATCTCGAAGGATTCCACGCAGTAAAGAATGTACCGATTTTTACGAATATCGAGACATGCCTGCAAAGTGTAGAGTGTGATGTTTTAATTGACTTAACGACACCAGAGGTGGGAATGTATCATGCCAGAACAGCACTTCTTCATCATGTAAGACCTGTTGTTGGTACTACTGGGTTTACAAAAAAAGATTTGGAAGAGTTAGAAGGAATTTGTAAGGACAAAAAACTTGGATGTATTATTGCTCCAAATTTTGCACTAGGTGCAGTGCTAATGATGAAGTTTTCGCAAATGGCAGCAAAATATTTTAATGATGTCGAAATCATTGAACTGCATCACGACAAAAAACTAGACGCTCCTTCAGGTACAGCTGTGAAAACGGCAGAAATGATCACTGCAGTAAGGGAATCCAAACAGCAGGGTCATCCAGACGAGAAGGAAACGATAAGTGGAGCAAGGGGGGCCGAGGTTGATGGAATGCATATCCATTCAGTCAGACTTCCAGGTCTAATTGCCCATCAACAGGTTTTATTTGGAGCAGACGGTCAAACATTAACGATTCGCCATGATTCCTATAACCGTGCCTCGTTTATGTCAGGTGTAAAAATAGCAGTTGAGACAGTAATGAAGCAAGATAATTTTGTCTATGGACTTGAAAACATTTTAGAATAGGGGTACTACCATGAATATAGCCTTAATTGCACATGATAATAAAAAAAATGACCTAGTTCAATTTACAACAGCCTATCAAACAATCTTTTCAGAGCATACACTTTTTGCGACCGGAACTACAGGGATGAGAATTCAAGAAGCTACTGGGTTACCTGTTACCAGGTTTCAATCTGGACCATTAGGTGGGGATCAAGAAATCGGGGCAATGATTGCAAAAAATAAAATGGATGCAATTTTCTTTTTTCGTGATCCGCTAACTGCACAGCCGCATGAACCTGATGTAACTGCATTAGTCCGCCTTTGTGACGTATATTCCATTCCCCTTGCAACTAATATGGGGACCGCCGAACTTTTGATAAGAGGCTTAGATGAAGGCTTCCTAGAATGGAGAAATATTGTCCACGAGACTGGTGAAAGTGATGAGCGATAAACCTTTACATATACTAGCGTTCGGTGCTCATGCTGATGATGTAGAAATCGGCATGGGAGGAAGTATTGCAAAATTGACAGCAAGTGGAAAAAGGGTAGGAATATGTGATTTAACCGAAGCGCAGCTTTCTTCAAATGGGACTATTGAGTTAAGGAAAGAGGAAGCCAATAAAGCAGCTGAAATATTAGGTGTGACGGAAAGGTTGTCACTCGGTTTTCCAGATAGAGGACTCCTTCTCCAGGAGGAATTTATAAAAAAAATTGCAGCAGTAATTAGAAGGTATCAACCTCAAATTGTCTTTGCTCCCTATTTTGAAGACCGCCATCCTGATCATGGAAACTGTGCCCGCCTTATTGAAGAGGCGGTCTTTTCCGCGGGCATAAGAAAATACCAAACAGAGGATTTTCAAAAACCCCATAAGGTTACAAACGTGTATTTTTATATGATCAATGGCTTCCATAAGCCAGATTTCACAATGGATATCTCAACAACCATTGAACGGAAGCTGGCAGCCTTGAGAGCATATGAAAGCCAATTTGAACAAACAGAAACAAGTGTCAATACACCGCTTGTAAATGGGTATATTGAAACGGTGGAGGCAAGGGAAAGATTATTCGGTCAACAAGTTGGTGTCCAATTTGCGGAAGGTTTTAAATCAAAAGTACCAATCCTCTTGAATCGAGATTTGATGGGAGATTAAGAATGAGGAAACTTAAAATAGGAATTACCTGTTACCCCACTGTTGGGGGTTCAGGAGTTGTAGCAACAGAATTAGGTAAAATGCTAGCTGAGAAGGGACATGAAATCCATTTTATTTCATCTAGTATGCCTTTTAGACTAAACAGAATGTATCACAATATTTTTTATCATCAGGTTGAAGTCAATCAATACTCGGTTTTTCAATATCCACCATATGACATTGCATTAGCAAGTAAAATGGCAGAGGTTGCGAACAGAGAGAAACTGGACATTCTCCATGTTCATTATGCCATTCCACATGCAGTGTGTGCCATTTTGGCCAAACAAATGAGTAATGTAGATGTAAAGATTGTTACCACGCTTCATGGGACAGATATTACGGTTCTTGGGTACGACCCATCCCTTACAGAAGCAATTAAATTTGGAATTGAAAAATCTGACACCGTAACAGCTGTTTCCCGTTCTTTAATTGAGCAAACTCACGAACTGATTCAGCCAGACAAGCAGATTGAAACGGTTTATAACTTTATTGATCAAAGAATTTATCAAAAACGGGATGCAAACCATTTAAAAAATGAATTTGGAATCAAAGAAAATGAAAAAGTTGTTATCCATGTTTCCAATTTTCGACCAGTAAAGCGGGTTCAGGATGTTGTAAAAACATTTGCAAGAATTTCCGCTGCGATGCCAGCAAAATTATTGCTGGTAGGAGATGGTCCGGAAATGACACCGGTGTGCAGCCTTGTAAAGAAATTAGGATTAACAGATAAAGTTCATCTACTAGGGAAACAAGAAAACTTAGACGAATTATACTCAATAAGTGATTTAAAGCTATTATTGTCTGAAAAAGAGAGTTTTGGATTGGTAGCTCTTGAGGCAATGGCGTGCGGGGTTCCATGTATTGGTACGGATGTTGGTGGAATGCCTGAGGTTATTCAGCATGGTGAGACAGGGTACATATGTGAATTAGGTAATATTGACGATATTTCTTCTAAAGCGATTTTACTTTTAAGTAATCCACAACTTCATCAAGAATTTGCTAATAATGGGGTCTCAGTTGTAAATGAAAAATTCAGAGCCGACCAAATTGTCGGTCAATATGAGCAGTTATATTATAAGCTCTTAAAATAAGGTGATTACTATGAAAGAGCAATTTTTAGCCGCGGTACCAGTAATAGAAAAGTTAGAAGCTGCAGGTTTTGAGGCCTATTTTGTAGGCGGGGCAGTCAGGGATTTACTTTTAAATAAAGAAATAAACGACGTGGATATTGCTACTTCTGCAACTCCTGAGGAAGTGAAGCAAATCTTTTCAAAAACTGTAGATGTTGGAATTGAGCATGGGACTGTTCTTGTTTTATATCAAAATCAATCGTATGAAATTACTACCTTCCGTACGGAGGCTGAATACGAAGATTTCCGCAGACCGAAAGCAGTGTCATTTATTAGGAACCTGAAAGAGGATTTACAACGCAGAGATTTTACAATGAATGCCATTGCCATGGATAAAGACGGAAATCTTATTGATCCCTTTAAGGGTGAACTTTCCATAAAGAATCAAGTGATCATGACAGTCGGAAAAGCAGCAGATCGTTTTCAAGAGGATGCACTAAGAATGATGCGAGCGGTTCGTTTTGTTAGTCAGTTGTCTTTCCGGATTGAAGACGAAACACTAAATGCGCTGATAAATCTCGTACACTTGCTTGATAATATTGCTGTTGAACGAAAACACACGGAGTTCGATAAGTTACTCTTAGGTGAAAACCGAAAAAAAGCGATTCAACTCATTCTAAAAACCAATATGAATTCCTATTTACCAGGACTATCAAACCAAGAGGCTCGCCTTAAATTAATGTTAGAGTACAAGCTTGATCGGTTAACCACACGTGAAATGTGGGCATTGCTTGTCTTTTGCCTAGAACTCAAATCTAAGGATATAGAGGGATTTCTAAGAGACTGGAGAAGTCCAATAAAGGAAATAAGGGAGATTCAGCTTATCTTACACTACTTAGATAAGAGGTTCGAAGAAAGCTGGTCTTCGTATGATTTGTATATGGCCACGAAGGATATTTTCCTATCTGCGGAGGTTCTGTATCTGGTGATAAAAGGAATTGAGACAAAGGATACGATTTACCAATATATCCAAGTATATGAAGGGCTTCCAATAAAAAATCGATCAGAAATGGACGTAACGGGGAACGACTTAATGGAATGGTTTAACAAAAGCGGTGGACCATGGATCAAAGAGCTGCTGCTTAAGATTGAGCAGGCCATCCTAGCAGGCAGTCTAATTAATCAAAAGAAAATGATAAAGGAGTGGCTCTTAAAGTGCAATCACAATTAAGGAAGGACTTGCTCGATGCTTTCACAAAAGCCGATGGTGCCTATTTATCAGGGCAGCATATTGCAGAGTTAATTGGCTGCTCCAGGACTGCAGTTTGGAAGCATATTGAGGAGCTCCGAAAAGAAGGATTTGAATTAGAGGCAGTCCGCCGAAAAGGCTATCGGATCGTGAAAACACCTGAAAAAATAACACCTGATGAATTGAGACTTGGATTAACCACTAAATTCATCGGTAAAAATGTATACCATGAGGATTGTGTAGAATCTACCCAAAAGATTGCACAACGTTTAGCATTTGAGGCTGCTCCAGAAGGAACAGTAATTATTGCTGAAGAACAAGTGTCTGGCCGTGGAAGAATGGACCGCAGATGGCATTCTCCTAAATATACAGGTATTTGGATGAGTTTGATCCTTAGACCTAATATTCCATTGCCGAAAGCTCCACAATTAACGCTGATAACGGCGGTAGCCATTGTTCAGGCAATTGAGGATCTCACCGGTCTGATACCAGAAATTAAATGGCCGAATGATATCCTTATAAGCGGAAAAAAGGTAACAGGAATACTTACTGAACTTGAAGCAGAAGCGGACCGGATTAATTCCGTTATCATTGGTATTGGCATTAATGTTAATCAAACAAGGGAAGATTTTCCTAGCGATATAGAGCAGATCGCTACCTCACTTCTGCTTGAAAAAGGAGAAAAAGTATCGAGGGCTGATTTAATAAAAGGAATCTTTACGAATCTAGAAAAATTGTATTTACTTTATTTAGAAGAAGGGTTCCAACCTATTAAGCTTCTATGGGAAAGTTATGCGATAAGCATTGGCAAGAAAATTACGGCGCGAACACTTTCACATTCGATTATAGGGATTGCAAAAGGGATCACAGATGATGGAGTGTTAATGATAGAAGATGGACATGGGAAAATACATCATATATATTCGGCGGATATTGAACTTTAAAAAGATTGCATGCAGACAAAAAGATTATCTTGCGATTTTTTGAGATTTTTTTTATAATTCAAATAATGGGCGGTATCCTTGAGAGCTGCACCTGAAACTATTTTTTTACAACTTAAAAAGGTTTCTGCCTAGATCCGTAAAGCGGACCGGGACAGAGGGATAGAACACGTGAAAGAGTACCAAGATCCTCTGCCTTCAGATGGATCTTTTTATTTGCTCTTTTATACCCCTCTCTTCCTACTAAAAGGAGGGAATATGAATGAAACAAAGTACAGACTTCTTAAAAATGAAAGAAAATAATGAAAAAATCGTCATGCTTACTGCCTATGATTATCCATCTGCTAAGCAGGCGGAACAGGCTGGTGTGGATGTCATTTTGGTTGGAGACTCACTTGGAATGGTTGTACTTGGATACGATTCAACAGTCCCGGTAACGATCGAAGACATGATTCATCATGCAAAAGCGGTAAAAAGAGGAGCTAAGGATACGTTTATTGTCGTTGATATGCCTTTCCTATCCTACCATTTATCCATTCAGGATACATTAAAGAACGCAGGCAGATTAATCCAGGAAACGGGTGCTCATGCAGTTAAGCTGGAAGGTGCAGATGAAGTAATTGAAAAAATATCAGCACTTACTAAGGCTGGCATTCCAGTTTGTGGTCATCTCGGTTTAACACCACAATCCGTTGGCGTATTAGGCGGCTATAAAGTTCAAGGAAAAGAAGCGAAAGACGCAATTAAACTATTAGAAGATGCAAAAAAATGTGAAGAAGCTGGGGCATTCGCCATTGTGCTTGAATGTGTACCGAAACAGCTTGCCGATGAAGTCTCTAAACATGTATCTATTCCTGTGATCGGTATTGGAGCAGGCGTTGATGTAGATGGGCAAGTATTAGTCTATCATGATATTTTAGGGTATGGAGTAGAGCGTGTACCGAAGTTCGTAAAGCAATATTATTCCTTAAATCCGTTTATTATTGAATCGATCCAAGCATATGTGAAGGATGTCAAATCGGAACAGTTTCCTGATGATAAGCATTCCTTTACCATGAAAGAACGTGAGCTCAGCGGACTATACGGAGGAATAAAATGAGAGTCATAACCAAAATACATGAAATGCAAACGGAAATGAAAAAATTGAAATCCCAATCAAGATCTATTGGATTTGTGCCAACAATGGGATTTTTACATGAAGGTCATTTAACCCTAATAAAAAAAGCTAGACAAGACAATGATGTTGTTGTTTTAAGCATATTTGTGAATCCATTGCAATTTGGTCCGACTGAAGATTTTTCAACGTATCCTCGAGACTTTTCAAGGGACAAATCATTGGCTGAATGTGAAGGGGTAGACATCCTATTTTATCCTAGTGCGGAGGAAATGTACCCACAGCCTACATCAGTAAAAATAATTGTTCAGGAGCGTACCGATGTTTTATGCGGTAAATCGCGACCTGGTCATTTTGATGGTGTGGCTGCTGTCCTAACAAAGTTATTTAATATTGTTATGCCGACAAGAGCTTACTTTGGTAAAAAGGACGCACAGCAAGTTGCAGTCGTAGAAGGATTAATTTCAGATTTTAATTTTCCAATTGAATTAATACCTGTAGATATCGTCCGAGAAGAAGATGGGCTTGCAAAAAGTTCCCGAAATGTTAATCTTCTCCCTGAAGAAAGGGTTCAAGCAACCGCCCTTTATCATAGCTTAATTGCTGCTAAGGCGGAAATTGACAAAGGGGTTCGAAATCCAAACACCATAAAAACGCTAGTAACAAATATGATAGCTTCCGAGACCAAAGGGGAAATTGATTATGTTGAGGTCTATTCGTATCCTCAATTGAAAACAGTTGAGACTTTATCAGGCACCATTATCATTGCCCTGGCAGTAAAATTTTCAAAGGTTCGGTTAATTGATAATTTCATCATAGAAGTAGAAGCCTAGGCGAATACAAGAGGAGGAATACCATGTTTCGGCACATGATGAATGGTAAAATCCATCGTGCAACTGTTACAGAAGCAAATCTTAATTATGTTGGAAGTATTACCATAGATGAAGATTTACTAGACGCAGTGGGCATGATGGCAAATGAAAAGGTTCAAATCGTCAATAATAATAATGGTGCACGTTTAGAAACTTATATCATTCCTGGTGAAAGAGGCAGTGGGGTCGTTTGCTTAAATGGGGCTGCCGCTCGGCTTGTACAGAAGGGTGATATTGTTATCATCATCTCCTATTGCTTGGTCTCTGAAGAAAAAGTCCAAAGCCACAAACCTAAAGTTGCGATTATGGGTGAAGATAACAAGATTATGGAACTTATATATGCAGAGCCAGCATTAACGATTATGTAGAAATCCCTGTTTTTCGGGGATTTTTTCTTTTTTTGTGTTAATTTTATATACTAAGTGTAAGGTTTACTTTTTCTTTTACCTATTTTGTGATACCGTTTTAATGAAGGTCTGAGGTGTTAAATCATATGTTAAATAAATTTGTTGTAGTCGATTTGGAAACTACAGGAAATAACCCGAAAAAAGGGGATAAAATAATCCAATTTGCCGCTGTGGTCATTGAAGATGGGAAAATCACTGAAAGGTTTTCATCTCTAATCAACCCACAAAGGTCAATCCCAATATTTATTGAGGAATTAACAGGGTTAAAGGATGAAATGGTGAAGAGCGCTCGCGTTTTTGCAGAAATAGCCCCACGAGTGAATGATCTTTTGGAGGGTGCTTATTTTGTTGCACATAATGTATTATTTGATTTGTCATTCTTACAGGAAGAATTAGTACAAGCGGGGTTCGAAGGTTTTTACGGTCCAGTTCTAGACACAGTGGAAATGGCAAGGATTATCTTTCCAACTGCAGATGGTTACAAGCTATCTGATTTAGCTGTCCGAGAGGATCTAGAACATGATCGGCCGCATCAGGCAGATAGTGATGCACAGGTAACAGCTGAGCTTTTTCTAATACTTGTAAATCGTTTAACTCAATTACCTGAATTGACTCTTCGCCAGCTTTCTCAACTAGCTGGCGGGCTAAAAAGCGATTTACAACAATTAATCGATGAAATTATTTTAGAAATAGATCAGGACAGTGAGAGTTGGAAAGAGTCGCTTGAGATATGCAATATGCTTGCCCTAAAAAAACAGCCAGTTTATTCGATGGCAGTGAGCAGACCATACCAGTATGAATTCCAATATCCTGACAGTGATAAAGATAAAATCGAGCTAATTAAAGAAGGCTTTACTGTCTTTGAAAATAGAACGGGCCAATTTGAAATGATGGATGGGGTTTATCAAGCCTTTAATTCAGGTATGCATACGCTTATTGAGGCAGGAACGGGTGTAGGAAAGTCTCTTGGGTATTTACTGCCTGCTGCCTATTTTGCTAAACAAAACAGGCTCCCTGTTGTGGTGAGTACACACACCATCCAACTTCAGGAACAGATCATCCATAAAGAAATTCCTTTATTAGCAAAGATACTTCCTTTTGGGGTAAAGTCCATTTTATTAAAAGGGAGAAACCATTATATTAGTCTAGAGAGATTTGCCCTTTCCTTACTCGAGGAAAACGATAATTATGATACCACCTTAACGAAAATGCAAATTCTTGTATGGCTGACAGAAACGGAAACCGGAGATCGTGACGAATTGAATCTTTCAAGCGGTGGAAATATCTTCTGGAATAAAATAAAGAACGAGCAAACGGTCTTTACTCGGAATAAGGTTTGGCAGGAGAAGGATTTTTATTTACGTGCGAAAAACGAGGCACTGCATGCTGATATCATTATTACCAACCATTCTCTGCTATTAAGTAATTTATCGGCTGAAAAGTCTTTTTTACCAGACTTTGAATATGCCATCATCGATGAAGGACATCATTTTGAAAAGGTGGCAAGTCAATACTTTGGCCGCTCATTAGACTATTTAACCACTCGATTGCTATTAAATCAATTTGGCCAATTTGAACAACGTCAGCTTTTTTATGAACTAGAAAGGATACTAGACTCACTTGTAGCAAACAAAGGTGATTTAACACAAACGATAAAAATAAATCAATTAGCTGCAGACCTATCCTATGAAATGGACGAGTTTTTTAAGTTGACTGCTCTTTATGCAAAATCAAATTCTGCAGAAAGACGAGCAGGAAACCGTGCGAAGGTGCGTTTTTCACGTGACAAGGGTGGAAAAGAAAAAAATGCGCTTGTGCACAGTGCTGAAAGATTTGCCTTCCTTTTGAAGGATTTACAAGGTGCTATATCGGAGCGGTTAGAGTTAATAAAGATAAATAAGAGAACATTATCGAGTAAGCAAAAAGGAAAACTAGAAGAAATCATTTCCTTTAGAAACGAATTAGAAGAGCTGAGAAATACCGTACAAGATTGTTTTATTAAAGAATCTAACGAGGTAAAATGGATCGAAATTGATTTCCGTTCACAGCAAAATGTAACAACCTTTTATGCGCAGCCAGCCTTTGTTGCAGCTTCTTTACATGAAAAGTTTTTTCGTGTAAAGAAAGGTGTGGTCTTAACTTCAGCAACCCTGACAGTCAATCATTCGTTTAATTATATGATAAACGAAATGGGACTTTCCAAAGACAATACACGAACGATGTCTATTGCTTCACCTTTTGATTATAAAAATCAGGTGCAGCTATTAATCCCTAATGACTTGCCAGAGGTTAATTCCACTAGTCTAGATGATTATGTCGTTGCGATAACGGAACACATTATTACGATTGCTGAGGCGACCAAGGGAAGAATGTTGATTCTATTTACAGCCCACGATATGTTAAAGAAAACATATGAGCTAATTAAAGAAAGTGGTTTTTTGGATGAATTTGCCATGATTGCTCAAGGGATTACCAGTGGCAGCCGCTCAAGGCTAACGAGGAATTTCCAAAGGTATGATAAAGCCATTTTGCTGGGAACTAGCAGCTTCTGGGAAGGTGTTGATATCCCTGGTGAGGATTTATCATGTTTGGTTATTGTCAGACTGCCATTTAGTCCACCGGATGAACCGTTAACAGAAGCAAAGTGTCAATTAATTACACAAAAAGGTGGAAACGCCTTTACGGAGTATTCTTTACCAGAGGCAATCCTTCGATTTAAACAGGGTTTTGGACGCCTTATCCGAACAGAAAACGACCGTGGGATTATGATGGTTTTCGATAAAAGAATTATTACCTCAAAATATGGAAAGGCATTTTTACAATCCATTCCACCTGTACCCATGAAGAAGGGAAATATTGATGAATTAGTAGAAATTATTTACAAATGGTTATAATGAAATATGGAAAAATTACACATCCTATAAATAAGGAGGTATGTGTATGAGAGTGATACTATTAATGACAGCAATCTTTTTTCATTTGACTTCATTTGGAAATGCCTCTTCTATTGATTATGGAAATATCGAAAGTATCGATTTAAAATTGAAAGATCATGAGATTGCCGTCTCTTTTTTAGGGTTAGGTGATGGAGAAGCCACTCTAATCCAGGGCTCTAATGGAGAAAATATATTGGTTAATATCGGTGGAAAAGAAACAAGTGAAGAATTACAAAATATGCTTAAAACTTATGGTGTAAAGGAAATTACAACACTCGTTATTACCGACCGTCAAAATCTTTTTCTGGATGAAATTACACATATAATTTCGAAATATAAAGTAAGGCAAGTAATTACAACACCTGAAATAGCAATGGAAATAACAAATAAAGACGCGGCCTTTATCGGCGTAGTAGTGATTCCATGGAAAGAGGGCACAATACAGACTCTATTACCAGATTTATCTGCAGAAGTGCTTTTTGCTGGTAACGGTGAAGATGAAGGATTAGATTTTTCTTTGCAATTTTTTAAGCATCGTCTGTTCTTAATGACTTCATCAAGTGATCACGCGGAAGAGAACTTATTAAAGAAAAATTTAGATGAGGTAACTATATTTAAAGTGCCGAAATGGGCGAAGGAAGATTCTCTATCTGAGCAATTAATTCAATACGTTAATCCTCAAATCTCGATTCTTTTTGAATCAGAACAGCATCAACCTGACCCAGATATCATCTATGACCTGCAGGATAATTGGTCAGAGGTTTTTTTTACAAAAAAACATGGCACTATTACAATAAAATTCACAGAAAATAATTACGAAGTATTCACTTTTCCAGTAGAAAAGGAGGACTATAGCTGATATTATTGCTTTAGAGAGATAAAGGAGGAATAGAATGGAATCAAAAATCGAAGTCCTCTCCACTGTTAAGCTTCAGCATAGTCCTGACCTATACAAGATTGTAGATGCCCTTAATCGAACACTAAAGCAAAAGGATTTAGTATTTGGATTGGCACTTGATCGAGAAGATCAAAGTAAAGCGATTTTTACGATTTATCGTACATAAAGATGAAAAGTGGAGTAAAATGAAAAAAATTTTAATATTTCTTGTACTATTTATAGTCATTTCTGTTGGTGTTTTTATTAAAGTATATGTTAGTGCTCAGGAGCCGCTTGTTACGGCGGAAGAAAAAGCAGCTTCCTTGGCAAAAGAAAAGGTTGAGCTAAGCGAAATAGAGGATTTTCATATCTACCATGGAACAGAAACTGTTAGTGTTCTTGAGGGGAAAAATAAAAAAGGTGAAAATATCATCGTATGGATTCCCGAGAAAAGCAAAAAAGTAATAGTGGATAAACGAAAAAATGGATTATCTAAAGAAGAAGCCGTTAAAAGACTTCTTGATGAAAAAAATCCAACAAAAATTATTTCTGTAAAATTAGGAATGGAAAATAATATCCCATTATGGGAAATTCATTACCGTTCTGAAAATAATTTAATAAATTATTATTATGTAGATTTTAAAACAGGTGAATGGCTTAAAAAAATTGAAAATTTATAGCTTGATTGAGCAGGAGGAAATTGGAATGGCAGTCAAATTAGCAAACAGGGTAATGGCACTTACACCTTCAACAACTTTAGCCATTACAGCAAAGGCAAAAGAATTAAAGGAACAAGGGGTAGATGTTATAGGTCTAGGCGCAGGTGAACCTGATTATAACACACCACAGCATATCATAGACGCTGCAGCACGCTCGATGAATGAAGGTCATACGAAGTATACTCCATCTGCAGGCCTGCCAGCTTTGAAAAAGGCTATAATTGAAAAGCTTGAAAGAGACCAAGGGCTTTCCTATAAACCAAATGAAATTATTGTTGCCAACGGGGCAAAACATGCTCTTTATACCTTATTTCAAGTCCTTTTAAATGAAGGTGATGAAGTAATTATCCCAACCCCTTACTGGGTAAGCTACCCCGAGCAAGTAAAATTAGCAGGAGGGGTACCTGTTTATGTAGACGGCTTGGAGTCTCAACAATTTAAAGTTACTCCTGAACAATTAGCAAGCGTAATTTCTGAAAAGACAAAGGCAGTTATTATCAATTCTCCTAGTAACCCTACAGGTGTTATTTATACAGCTGAAGAACTACAGGAAATAGGAAAATTATGCTTGGAAAGAAATGTATTAATTGTATCAGATGAAATTTATGAAAAACTTATATATGGTGAATATAAGCATGTTTCGATTGCACAGTTATCACCAGAGTTAAAAGAGCAAACCATCATCATTAATGGCGTCTCTAAATCACATTCCATGACAGGCTGGCGTATTGGATATGCTGCTGGAAATAAAGCAATCATTGAGGCAATGACGAACCTTGCAAGTCACAGCACTTCCAACCCGACAACTACTGCCCAATATGCATCAATCGCGGCATATAATGGACCTCAAGAGCCAGTAGAAGAAATGCGTCAGGCTTTTGAACATCGTTTAGGAGTAATTTATGATCAATTAGTTTCGATACCAGGTTTCACTTGTGTAAAACCACAAGGTGCGTTTTATTTGTATCCGAATGCAAAGGGAGCTGCAGAAATAACTGGATATCCAGATGTCGATGCTTTTGTTGAAGCATTATTAGTTGAGGCTAAGGTAGCAGTAATTCCAGGCTCTGGGTTCGGTACACCGGATAATATCCGTCTATCCTATGCAACCTCTTTAGATTTACTAGAGAAGGCAGTAGCAAGAATCAAGGATTTCGTTGAATCAAAACGTCAAGATTAAAATATTGGATGATCAAAAAAAGTCTGCAGCTGCAGGCTTTTTACTTTTCTTATAAAATATGGTTAAACCAATCCTCTTACAGAGAGAAGATGTTCATGTTATACTAAGCAAGAGGTGTCGTAAAAAATGAAAACAAGTATATTATCATGGCTTCAAGAAGGTAATATAACCATTCCTGCTGTATTATTTTCTGAGTATAGAAATATGAATTTAAATGAACATGAAATAGTCCTTTTATTAAATATTATTACTTTTATCGAAAAAGGAAATCACTTTCCAACCCCAGAAGAGCTCTCCTCACGTATGACAATTACTGTTTCCGAATGTAATGAGCTGCTGCGACGATTAATCCAAAAAGGGTTTATTAAAATAATAGATGAATTCTCACCAGAAGGAATCATGTTTGAGAAATACTCCGTTGAACCCTTATGGGAGCGGCTAGTGGATCAGTTTTTAATGAAAAATAAAAATACCCAAGAAGTCGCAAAAAAGGCGGACGAAAGTGACCTATACACCTGTTTTGAAAAGGAATTTGGCCGTCCTTTATCTCCATTTGAGTGTGAATCACTGGCCATGTGGATGGATGATGATCACCATGATCCGGTAATAATTAAGGCTGCATTAAGAGAATCGGTAATGTCAGGAAAGTTAAATTTCCGCTATATTGACAGGATTCTTTTTGAATGGAAAAAGAACGGCATTAAGACCATTGAACAGGCAAAAAATCATGGAAGAAAGTTTCGTCAAAAGCAAACGCCGAATCGGCCGGTACAAGATTCTCAAACCTCTTCACCAAATTCTGTGCCCTTTTACAATTGGCTTGAGCAATAAATCTAGTAAACGAGAGCTGATTTCTCTCGTTTGTTTCTATTTATAAAACTGGCAGGTGAAAATTTTTGTTAAACAATACACAAATTCGTTTTTGTCTAGATAAAATGGGCGAGATGTTCCCTGACGCCCATTGTGAATTAACCCATTCAAATCCTTTTGAGCTCGTCATTGCAGTTGCTCTATCGGCGCAATGTACGGATGTGCTAGTTAATAAGGTTACGAAGGATTTATTTGAAAAATACAAAACACCAGAAGATTATTTACGTGTCTCACAGGAAGAATTACAAAATGACATTCGATCGATTGGACTATACCGAAATAAAGCAAAAAATATCCAAAGTTTATGCCGTTTATTGTTGGATGAATACGATGGTGAAGTTCCAAATGACCGAGATGAATTAACAAAACTTCCGGGGGTTGGCAGAAAAACGGCAAATGTTGTCGTTTCAGTGGCATTTAATGTTCCTGCGATTGCAGTAGATACACATGTTGAGAGAGTAAGTAAGCGACTGGGTATATGCCGCTGGAAGGATTCTGTACTGGAAGTTGAAAAAACATTGATGAAGAAGGTTCCTGAAGATGAGTGGTCGGTTACTCACCACAGATTGATTTTCTTTGGAAGATATCATTGTAAAGCCCAAAACCCCCAATGCCCAAGCTGTCCATTATTAGAGCTGTGCAGAGAGGGGAAAAAGAGAATGAAGGGAAGGGAAGTAGTGAATGGATAATCAACTAATCATTCCTTTTCTAGATGAGCAGGATTTAGAACCTTCGAAAGAGAATATTCCACTTCTATTAGCTGAATGGGACCGGTTAAGAGATGAACTTGAGATTCTTTACCGTAATCGAGATCAAAAAAACACACTTCAGGGGATGAAAAAGGGGATTTCCTTGTTCATCCAATTATTATATCTGACGAACGATAGAAAGGTGAAGGTTACTGAACTTGAACCAATTGACTTTATCGAGATAAAACCCGTCAATCTTGACGAAAGGCTGGGTTTTATCATCGGCAGACCAAAATTATTTCATTCTTATCGTCAGCTCTCTGAATTGTTTATCGAACAAAACAAATTATATGTAAAAAATAATATCGTAAAAAAGCGTCTAACCTCAAAGGGCTAGACGCTTTTTGCTTTATCCTCCACTTCAGCTATTGCCGTTAGTATTACCATTGCCATTGTTATTGCCATTACCATTTCCGCTTCCAGGCTCGGTGGTTACTGGTGCATTACCGTCTTCTTCACCGCCATCGTCTTCTTCACCATTACCATTACCGTTGCCATTACCATTGCCATTACCAGCACCGTTGCCATTGCCATTACGGTTACCATTGCCTTCGTCTTGACCATTTTGTTGTGGCAATGGTATGTCAACTGTTGTTGTTGCAGGATCACTTCTCTTTCCATCGATGATCGCAACAATTGAAATGCTATATTTGGTACCTGGCGTTGGATTCTGAAGCGTAACTACTCTGTCTGAAACGGTTGAGGTATTTGGTGTTGTCCCATCCGTAACGGTCACTTCATATTGAACCTTACCATTGTCCGGATTAGGGTAATCCCACGTTAATGTCACAACATTTTTTCCAGGATCATAGATTGCATTAGGGTTAACAGGCGCTGCAATCTTGTTATACTTTTCCGAAACGGTTTTTGGTGCATGACCTTTCACTGCGTACTCTATAATTACCTCACTATCAGGTGTAAACTCACTAGCTAATGCAGGCGGTTTAGATCCCTTTTCAACCCTTACTTTTTGTACACTGTCAGGCATAGGAAAATCAGATGTCTTGATATCTTTAGAAACATAAGCCATTAGATTTTTAAAGATTAATTGTGCTATTTTTTGATCGTCTCCAGGTTGGATTGGTGTCTTTCTTTCGGCATATCCCGTCCAAACAGAAGCAGTATAATTTGTAGTATAACCTGTAAACCAAGCGTCAGGGACAACTCTGCCGCTGGCAATATTCCATTTTTTCAATTCATCTGCTGTATAGTTCGTTGTACCAGTTTTTCCGGCAATCGGAAGTCCAGGAACTTTTGCTGTCGTTCCAGTACCAGGCGAAACCATAACGCTCTTTAACATATCAGTAACCATAAATGCGGTAGAATCCTTCATGGCAAGCTTTGATTCTGGCGCTGTATCAAGGACAGTTCCATCCCTAAGCTCGATTTTTTTTACCGCATAAGGCTTAGTATACATACCGTTATTCCCAAATGCGCTGAAGGCGCCAGCCATTTGCAGAGGGGAAACCCCAACTGTTTTTCCACCAAACCCACCAATAGCATAGGATTCAAAAATTTCCTTTAATGGAATCCCAATGTTGATGGCGAATTCTTTTGCCTTTTCTAAACCTACCTGTTGTAGTGCTTGAACGGCAGGAGTATTTCTAGAAAGCGCCAGTGCCGTACGCATCGACATCGGTCCCATATATTTATTGTCCCAGTTGCCAAATTCCTGCCCTGTAGAATACTTGATTGGTTTATCATCAATCGTTTGATAGGTACCCCAATTGAGATATTCAATGGCTGGACCATAATCGAGAACAGGTTTTATCGTTGAGCCAGGCTGCCGCCTAGTATCGATTGCATAGTTAAAGCCACGTTTCACATCTTGGTTACGACCTCCGCCAATCGCACGGATTTCCCCTGTTTTTGTATCGATGAGGGCGATCCCTGCTTGGAAATTGGCATCCGGATAATTTATGACTTCATCCGTATTAAGAATGGTATTTACATACAATTGAGCATTTTTATCAAGAGTCGTATGAATCGTTAAACCATCAGAGAAGATATCAAAATCCCCTTGAGCTTCAACTTCATCAATAACGGCATCGACGAAAGAATCATAAGGCTTTTCGTCCCTAACTCTTTCCTCTTCTTTAACCAATGTGGCCGTCACTGGAGTACTTTGCGCTTCTTTCATTTCCTCCTTGGTAATATAGCCATGCTGTTCCATTAACATCAACACGATATTACGTCGTTTTTCTGCTAAGTCCGGGTGATCAAATGGGTTATAATTATTTGGACTTTGCGGCATTCCAGCGAGCTGTGCGGCTTCTGGAAGAGTAAGTTCATTTAATGGTTTCCCATAATAAATTTTTGCAGCCGTTGCTAGTCCATGACTGTTTTCAGATACAAAAACTTTATTAACATACATTTCAAAAATTTGGTGCTTCGTATATTTTTGTTCAAGCTGATAGGCCATCCATGCTTCCTGAACCTTTCGCTTTAGGGTTTTTTCAGGAGTTAAGAATGAGTTTTTGATTACCTGCTGCGTAATCGTACTTGCCCCTTCGGAACCGAATCCTTCACGGAAGTTGGCCACAACGGCTCCGGCCAATCGAATCGGATCTAAACCATGGTGTTTATAAAAACGAACATCTTCTACTGCTAACACGGCATCTTCGACTAGCTTTGGTATTTCCTTATAATTAACATATTCACGATTCTCTGAACCAACCTCTGAAATTAGCTCACCATCTTTATCCAAAACTTTAGAGGAGATGGGGTCTTTTAATAATTTCGGATCAAGTTTAGGGGTATCCTTTACCAAATAAGCAAAAGTTCCAACGCCGGCTAAAATACCAATAATGCCAAGTGCAACAAGGGATAGAAAAATTTTCTTAACAATACTGCCCGGTTTTTTCTTCACTTGTTTTTTTCCTTTGGATTGTTGGAGTTTTTTACGGCGCTCCTCTCTTGATTGAAATTCTCCTGCCATAATAAAATTCCTTCCTTTCATGCAACAATCAATTTCAACTAGTTAAAAATGAAAAAGAGTATCTATTATTTTAATATAGTCAATACGAGGGTGAAATCCAAGCGGAATGAAATAAGCATTTTGCTCAATTTCTTCCTTGGTAATGGATTTTCTTCCTCCATTTTTCATTCTTTCCCAAAAAGATAACAAATGTTTTGCTTGCAATAAGTATACTTGTTCCTGTTTGGAAAACCGAAGAATTACAAAACAGATTCCACCCTGTGAAACCACTTCCTCCATATGATCAATTTGATGCTGGTGAAAATTTTTCAATGGAAATGATGTCGTATTAGCTGTTTCCTTTGCCTCAAAATCAATATATTTACCTTTATAGACCCCGTTGTAGTCGGTTGTGGAAGCTTGTTTAAAGTATGCCTCTTTTATTACTGCAGCACTTCTTTTCGGATAATCAACTTTGACAATTTGAACGGGTGTAGGTTTTTTGTGAATCACAGCAATATTTCTTTCTCGGTAATATTCATTCGTCTCATTTAAATCTTCTTCGAGGGTCATACCTCTATTACTATATGATGGATTACTCTGTTTTTTTACTTTTGCAGTTATTTCGATACTGTTTGGAATGTACCTTTTTCCATTTGGATAATTAAAATTCATGATAAGCACCTCTCACGCTATTACTTATCATAACAAATCTGTGCTGTAATGGGCGTATAAAATTTTTAGGAAAACACACGCTAATAAAAATAATGTACCTTGACTGTCAAGAAAAAGCATGATTCCTTTTTCATAAAAATTAATTCTCTAAAACTACCTATAATGAAAGTTGTTGAAGAATATGCGTCATCTTACATTACATGAGATTGAGACCATCAGTCAAATTAGGAGCGAAACCAATAAAAAGAATCTTGACAATATTTCAAGGACTGACGCATATTTTTCTTATTTTAAAAGGAACCCCGATGTTATTTGGTCATTTCTCGCCAGTATGGTTTCAAGGAATGGCGGATGGAATATGTGCGATCTAGAGGGCGATGTTTTTCGAGAAATTTTAGAGCCCAAAACAAGGAAAGATCTATTCCTTACCTTCGAGAGAGCCAATTGGTTAATCTTCCACGATGTTTATCCCCAACTTTTGATCTATCAATATTCGACGAAACGAAACACTCCAATGTTTCATCTTCTTCCATATTTTAAATGTTCAGAATTTATTCAAAAAGAATGGGAAAGGTATTGGAAAGAAAGCAATCGTGAAAGGCTCACCACTGCGTTAATTATCAATGAACAAAATGTGATTCATGGACCGGTAATCCAACATCCTGTTTATAAAAAGAGGGTTTTCGATTCTTGGATTTTTACTTTTCAAGATTGGCTTCATTTTAGCTGCGTGCTATTTCCTACATGTGGGGGCGAATTATATGGAGCAAGTGTGAATGGTTTTAAGTCATTATCGAAACGAATAAATCTTGGGAAAAGGCTTGCTCGAATTTTAACGCATCCGCGATTATTCCCTTTTTTTTTCGAATTTGCTGATAAAACTCCACATACCGGTTCGAGAAATGATTATGAACAATTCTTTAAGACAAAAACCAGCCGTAGGACACCACTTTTAAGGGCAACCTACCCGATTATAGATCACAATCATTATCAATATGATGATTGGAGCAAGAACCGAATGATATCCCCGGCATGGCTGCATATTCCAGCAAGGCATCGACATAGTATTCACTTAACAGATTGGTACTATGAAAAATCAAATCAGATGGAATTAATGCTGGCCATCCATCGAGCAGCAAATTTGAAGAAAATCTAAAAAGCAAGGCCGCTTTGCCTTGCTTTTTATATGACTTCTTATTCTGCTGGACGATTTGGTCCTTCGAGTTTTTTATCACCGTAGCCAACTTTATTTTCAACTTGTGCTGCTCCGGATTTTTTATTTTGTTTCTTTTTAGCCATTATTAACACCTCCAATTTTAGCTTGTTCGATTTTCAATTTTTAATGCGAGTATGTGCCTCTGTCGAATGGGTAGGGAATAATTGCCAGATTGGCACTTTCTTTGGCGAATACCTTCTAGTTTTGTCAGAGGGGAAGGAAGCATACAAAATAAAGAGAATAGTACTTAGTAAGAAAAAGCGAGGAGGTTCTAAATTTGATAAACTCGTCATTGCCAGAAAAGGAAAAGCTGCTTTCTATGCTGACAGAAATTTATGATCAATTAGAAGAATTGGAGAATGTTCTTGAAACTTCTTTCTCAGACCTTCGCAATCAAATGAACCATGAGGAGCTATTAAAATTATCATCACCGGTACAAAGACTTTATAAACTTGAACAGGAATTAGATCGGATAAATCCTGTATCTGACGAATGTGCAGTAGAGCAAAACAATTCAGTTACCAGAGCACTAAAACTTGAATTGGGCTTTTAATTACCGGTAAAATAAAAAAGAATGCAAAAAACCATTGAGTAGCTTTAATAAAGCTGCTTTTTATTTTGTTATATATAGAAGGGAAAGAACACCAATGTCTGAGGAGATTCTACAGCTAACAAAAAAGCTGCTGCATTATAACCAACTAGCTTTAAAATACTATGAGGAAGCTCGTGAAGAGGCGACCGAACATGATTTTCACCAAGTTGTTAAGCCGTTTGCGAATACAGTAAAGGAACTTACAGTTGAATGGAGTGCTTTGATGAAAAATTGGTTAGCCGTCAGTCCTCAAAAGCACATCCATTTAAAACAAATCGATTCCACTTCAGAACATATGGAGCAATTATCGATACAGGCGTTTTTTCCTAAAACCAGCCGTTCAAGATTTTTAAATGCAAATCGAACCGTTGAATTTTTTCTATTAGAAGTTATAAAGGAATTAGAATGAGAAAAGCGGAAGCGCCCTCGGACCAAGCCAAAGTGCAGCTTGGTCCTGCGATGATTATTCGAAGTAGCTTTCCATAGTGTTCAGCGGCGTATGGCCTCCTCGAAAAAGCTAACGCTTTTTCTTCGTGCGAAGCCCATGCTGCCGAGGCCTTCCTTGTGGAGCGCTCCAACTGAGATAAAGGAAACACGAAGAGCGTTAGCGATTCGATGTTGACTTATCGTAGGTAGGTAAAAATCCTGAAGGATTTTTACTCGCGGAGAGCGAAGGACACTAGCCGCTAGGGCGCTAGAGCTAGACAGTAATAAAAAAGAGATGCATTTCTGCATCTCCTTTGGAGTTTTTCTAGCTGTATTGTATCCTTTTATGCATTTTCGATGAGGGAGTCTTCATTAAAATCGTCAGGAATCATAGCGCCCTGAGCTTCGAGTTCGCGAACAACGAGACGGTATTCCTTAATGTCAATCTCATTGTGAATATAAGCCTTCTTAGCAAAATCCAATAATGCGTTAACGTCATCGGTGTTGTAGTCCCGACTTTGATTAAATTTGCTTTTAAGTGAGCGTATGACCATATGTAACTCCTCCTTCATCATTTTTTTAATAGTACCATGAAAATAAGGAATTCCTAGTTTTTAAAATATTTAAACTTTAGACAAAATTCTCGTGATTTTGACATTGAAATTTATTTCGTTTTATGCACCATTTCCTCCTTTTAACCATAGTGTGTAGTGATGAAAACGCGGAGGAGATGTTTGCCCATGTTTGGTAAAAATAGATCAAATCATTTTATAAATCATGGATACTCGGGGCAAATGAATTACAGGAGACCGATATATGATTCAGCGAATTATCAAGTGTTTCCTCGTAATCAGCCAAATCCTTACCAAGCAGTGCAAGGTATGGAATGGCACCCATATCAACAACAAAACCCTTACTATCAGCAGCCTTATCCACAATCATATCAATCATATGAACCGGCCTATCATCCTGTGGGAATACCTCAGCAAGTGCCAAAATCAACTGGTCAATATTCTCCTAAAGATGCACAATTTCTCTTTCAAAATCCACTGCAACCCAAAGAAGAAATGGGACCAAATCACTACATGCCGCAAATGAATGATTACTCTATCATGAACCCTTATCCGAAACCAAATGCAATGCTAAAGCACCCTGGGGGAATACAATCGATTATGAATTCATTTAAATCACAAGATGGCACAGTGGACGTAAATAAGATGGTAAATACGGCGGGGCAAGTGGTTAATGCAGTAACACAGGTATCCTCATTGGTGAAGGGGCTCGGAGGAATTTTTAAAGCATAAAAAAGTAGAAAGACGGCATAAAAGCCGTCTTTCTTATTGGTATTTGTCGAAATTTTTTTGTTCGAGCATTTTTATTTTATGATTTAATCCTCAATATTTATCGTTTTCCCTCTTATGATTGGAATTCGTATGTTGAGTAACCCATCTCGATAGGAGGCTTTAACCATTTTTTCATTAATCACGATAGGTAATGGGATTGTTCGTGACAGCCTTTGCTGTGAAACTCTTTTTTGAAAAAGGTGGTTGTTTAGATCCTCTTTTGTTTCAATTTCTTGATTTTCGATGGAGATGTTTACTTGATTAGGTAAAATATTTAGTTGTATTTGCTCCTTTTTAACTCCAGGCAGCTCCGCGGAAATAATATACTCATCTGCGGTTTCCCGTACTTGGACAGGAAAAGCTCCCGCAGGAAACGGACTATTAAAAAATTCATCAATTGATTTTAGAAATCCTTTAACCGGTTTTTCATGAATGAAGTCATTCATAGTTCTAAGTAAATCCCGAAAATTTTCAGGTTTTTCCTTATTATTGTTATTTTGGCCACTCGGAGGCATGGATGACATAATGCTTTCCCTCTCTTTCCGAATTTTCTCACCATATCATATGCTCTTACCCCCTTTTGGTGCGCGTCATAAAAATGAGATAAAGTTATGAACCTTTTATAACAACTCTATGACTTGTGACAAATATCACATGAATATTTTTATAGGATTTGTATCCTTAAGCAGTAAATAAAAGGAAGGAGGAAGAATCATGTTCTGTAATCAATGTGAACAAACTCCATCAGGAGGATGTACAGTGGTGGGGGTTTGTGGAAAAGACGAAACGATTTCAAGTTTGCAGGATACCATTATCTATGGGTTGAAAGGAATTGCTGCATACCGGACTCATGCCAATCAATTAGGGTATAGTGATTCATTTGTGGATACGACCACACAAGAAGCACTTTATATGACGCTAACAAATTCCAATTTTAATGTTCAAGAACATATTGAAATGGCGATGAAAGTGGGGCAGGCAACAGTTCGGGTGATGGAAATGCTTGATGAGGCTCATACGAAGCGGCTGGGTATTCCTGAGCCAATTCGCGTAAGCCAAAACAAAATAGAAGGAAAAAGTATTGTGGTCTCTGGACATAACTTGTTTGCTCTTGAAGAATTATTAAAGCAAACAGAGGGTAAGGGAATTAATATTTATACGCATTCTGAAATGCTGCCAGCCCACGGATATCCAGCATTGAAAAAATATACTCACTTAAAGGGAAATATCGGAAAAGCATGGTATGACCAACGCCGTCTTTTTGAAAATTTCCCAGGAGCGATTTTGGAAACAACAAATTGTGTAATGCCAATTAAAGGTACATATGCTGATAGAATGTTCAGTTATGAAGTAGCTGGTCTTGAGAATGTTCAAAAAATAATGAATGATGATTTTTCACCATTAATCGAAAGAGCACTTGAACTACCAGAAGCCAATATTCATTCAGAAGAAACTCTGCTCACAGGTTTTCACCATGAAACTGTTCTTGGCCTAGCACCAGAAGTAATTGAAGCTGTAAAAGCAGGGAAAATTAAGCGCTTCTTTGTGATTGCAGGCTGTGACGCACCTGGAAATGGGGGAGATTATTATCGTGAACTTGCAACATCACTCCCACAGGAAACTGTAATTTTGACCACGTCATGCGGGAAATTCCGTTTTAACGATGTGGACTACGGTGTTGTTCCCGGGACAAACATCCCTCGTTATATTGACTTAGGACAATGTAATAACTCAGGATCTACGGTAAAGATAGCGATGGCACTAGCAGAGGCATTTGGCTGCGAAATCAATGAACTTCCTGTAAGTATCGTCTTATCCTGGTTTGAGCAAAAAGCAGTAGCCATCCTTTTAGGATTATTCAGTTTAGGAATTCAAGATATACGTATTGGACCAAAGCCCCCTGAATTCATCTCTGAAGGTGTTTTGCAGGTTCTCCAAGACACATTTAACTTAAAATTAATCGGTAACGCACAAGAAGACATGGCGGATATGCTTCAGCTAACTAAAGCATAGAGAACAGAAAAACCGCAGCACCCAATGTGCTGCAGTTTTAAATTAAATTAATTTCCTCCATGAGGATTTCAATATCAAGTATCATATCCCCACGATCATCCACTTCAATCAATTTATCTTTTTTCATTTTTGTCAGTGTCCTGCTGATGGTTTCCCTCGTTGTGCCAATCATACTGGCAAGATCTCGATTGGTAAATTCAGATTTCAACAGAATCGTTCCATCTTCTAATTCCTTGCCATGTTTCTGAGCAAGGCGAATTAAAAGTTTAATAATTTGCTCGTATGTATTGTTTAAAATTTGTTCTTCTAGTCGGTTTTGTAAATCAACGATCTTTTCACCTAAT
Source organism: Neobacillus vireti (assembly GCF_036962345.1). GTDB lineage: Bacteria > Bacillota > Bacilli > Bacillales > Cytobacillaceae > Neobacillus > Neobacillus vireti_A. The sequence goes on along the minus strand of NZ_JBALNB010000003.1, from coordinate 108,814 downwards.
ACCTTAAATACCTTAATACATAACTCAGGGTACTCAATCAGAACACTTTCAAATTTAGAAATAGGAACTGCGATAAGTGTTGATGGTTCAAGAACTTCAGCATAAGCCGGGTAATCACCCTTTCTAAAAAAGCCAACATGTGGAAACATTTCGCCCTTTTTCATAATGGCGACAATTTGTTCCTTGCCGTGGATATCACTTTTGTACACCTTGATTTTTCCATCATAAATAAAATATACATTTTCTAGGGGATCACCTTGAAGAAAAACATGGCTTTGCCTTTTCCACTCTCTTGCTATGGAAATATTTGCAATCTTTGTTAATTCATAGTTATCTAATTCCTTAAAAAGCATGAATTCAGAAAGTACTTTCTTAATCTCTTCAATCCTCATGTTCCACCTCCACAGATGAAATAAAATATCTTATACTATTGTAACAGACAAACAAATAATAATTAACGGCGGTTTTGTAAAAATAGTTGTTAAAATCCTAAAGCCGATTTTAACGTGGAAATAGTAATTTTGCCCTTTGGAATGGAGTTTGTAGCTCCTTTCTTATTAAAAATATGTTATTTTCTGCGGAAACTTTATTATAATTATTAAATTTTTTTTCAAAAACAACGAAGTATAAGAAAAGAGCCTAATTAATAGACTATTTCTGCGAACGTTTATTCGGTATAATAGAGTAATGAGGTGATCCCATGAAATTGAAAAAAAATCTGCAGGAAATTCTTGCTGATTTAAAAATAAAGGAAGATTTTAAAGAAAATATTGTTACGTGGAAGACATTAGAAGCAAAGGAAGCACAAACCGTTTCACTACCAGAAAACTTGCATATGGCATTAATACAGGCATTAAAAAGAAAGGGGATAGAAAAGCTTTATACACACCAAAAATCCGCATTTGAGAAAATTATCGCTGGAAATAGTGTTGTTGCCGTGACGCCAACTGCCTCAGGTAAAACCCTTTGTTATAATCTTCCAGTTTTGCAAAGCATTCTATCAAACTCGAATGCTAGGGCGCTATATATGTTTCCAACAAAAGCTCTTGCGCAAGACCAAAAAAGTGAAATAAATGAAATCATTCAAGCTGCTGGTGTTGATATTAATAGTTATACCTATGATGGTGATACACCTGCGAACATCCGCCAAAAGGTCCGCAAGGCTGGGCATGTGGTCATTACCAATCCAGATATGCTCCACTCAGCAATACTGCCTCATCATACAAAATGGGTTTCCCTCTTTGAAAATCTTAAATTTGTTGTCATTGATGAGCTTCATACGTATCGAGGCGTTTTTGGCAGTCATGTTGCCAATGTTATTCGGAGATTAAAACGGATTTGCCGTTATTATGGCAGTAATCCTGTTTTTATCTGTACTTCCGCTACGATCGCCAATCCGCTAGAGCTTGCTGAAAACCTAACAGAGGAAAAAATGATCCTTATTGATAATAATGGTGCTCCTAGTGGAACGAAACATTTTCTTTTTTATAATCCGCCAATTGTTAATAAACCCTTAAACATAAGAAGAAGTGCAACACTTGAAGTTCGAAAAATCGCGGGTGAATTGTTAAAAAATAAAATTCAAACCATTGTCTTTGCTAGAAGCAGAGTAAGGGTTGAAATTATTTTAACGTATCTTCAGGAATTAGTGAAAAATCAATTAGGATCCAAATCGATCATGGGGTATCGAGGCGGCTATCTGCCTACAGAAAGAAGAAAAATTGAAAAGGGGCTACGCGCGGGGGAAATCTACGGAGTGGTAAGTACGAACGCATTGGAGCTGGGAGTAGATATTGGTCAGCTGCAGGTATGCATTATGACTGGATATCCAGGAACCATTTCCAGTGCTTGGCAGCAGGCAGGCAGAGCGGGAAGGCGGCATGGGGAAGCTCTTGTCATTATGGTGGCAAGTTCAAGTCCTCTTGACCAATATATAATACAGAACCCGGAGTATTTTTTTAATAAAAGTCCGGAGACGGCAAGAATTAATCCTGATAATCTGATCATTTTGATCGATCATATGAAGTGTGCTTCGTTTGAGCTTCCTTTTAAAGTTGATGAACAGTTTGGGAAAGTTGGAACGGAAGAGCTGCTTGAATATTTAACAGAAGAACGAATTCTCTATAAGAACGGTGATAAATGGTATTGGATGAATGATTCATTTCCTGCTCATAATATCAGCTTGCGCTCTGCTTCTCAGGAAAATGTGATTATTATTGATCAATCAGATATTGCGAATGCAAGAGTAATTGGAGAAATGGATCGATTTTCAGCAATGACTCTTCTTCATGATGAGGCCATTTATCTCCACCAAGGAACCCAATTTCAAGTAGAAAAGCTTGATTGGGATGAGAAAAAGGCATTTGTAAGGGAAGTCGATGTTGATTATTTTACGGATGCCAATTTAGCTGTTCAATTAAAGGTATTAGAAGAAGACAAGCTGAACAAACTTGAGTATGCCGAAGTTGGATACGGGGATGTTAGTGTTCGGGCGATGGCAACCATTTTCAAGAAAATCAAATTTGAAACACATGAAAATATCGGTTCTGGCCCCATTCATCTCCCTGAGGAAGAACTGCATACAAGTGCGGCATGGATTTCATTAAATAAATCATTCTCAGAAATGGGACAAGACCGATTAGAACAGGGGCTAGTTGGGACGGCACATGCTTTAAATCATATCGCCCCATTATTTGTTATGGCAGATCCCCAAGATATACATGTTATTCCACAGGTAAAAGCGGATCATAACGAAAAACCAACAATCTTCTTTTATGATCGTTATCCAGGTGGAATTGGTTTAAGCGAGAAAATTCATTCTGGAATGACCGTCGTATTCTCAGAAACAAAGAAGATGATCGACAATTGTAAATGTCAAACCGGATGCCCATCCTGTATCGGGGCAGAAACTGTTGGTGATACGGCTAAAAATGATACACTAAAAATTATTGAGGCATTTATAAATTCTTTTTAATAAACGAGGTAGGTAAACCATGTCATTGAAAAGTAAATTGAATCGCTTAAAACCACATATATCAGGTGGAGGACAAGAGACAGAGAGCAAGGTTTCTCATGAAACAGCAAAAATTGAGATTCCTTTCCTTCCAAAATGGGAAAGTGAAAATGTGACCCCTTATTTTTTGGACCAGGATTACTGTCTGATTCGTGAAGTAAAATTTCCTTTGTCACAAAAGCATGGTCTTTACCATTTTCATGATTTTCTTAAGGCGGTTGATATCTGGAATAAAAGTCCTGTTAACCATCCATTATCTGCAGAAGGGCACCGTCCGGAAGAATTATTCTTTTTTGATACAGAAACAACTGGGCTTGGCGGGGGAGTCGGTAATACCATTTTTTTACTTGGTTATGCGAGCGTAATCGGCGAAAATCTCGTTTTAAGGCAGCATATTCTCCCACATCCAGGTGCAGAAGTGCCTTTATATCAAAGCTTTCTAGAGCAGGTGAACTACAAAACATTAGTCACCTATAACGGGAAATCCTTTGATTGGCCACAAGTGAAAACTAGGCATACACTTGTTAGGGAGCATGTTCCTAAACTTCCAGCATTTGGTCATTTTGATTTATTTCATGCTGCTAGAAGACTTTGGAAACACAAATTGGATCGTCTAAAGTTAGCAGTCGTCGAAAAAGACGTATTAGGTATAACACGGGAAGATGATATCCCTGGGTATTTGGCCCCAATGATTTATTTTGATTTCATCGAAAGTAAACAACCGGATGGCATGTTAGGGATTATTAAGCACAATGAAATTGATATTTTGTCTCTAGTGACGTTATATACGCATCTAACCTTTCAACTCTGTGGAATGGATGACAAACAAACCCGTAAGGAATCGTTTGAAGTCGGACGGTGGTATGACTCCTTAGGAGAAAAGGACGAAGCAGCTAAGGTATTGACCAAGCTTGTAGAAGGAAGTGATACGACATCGTTAAAAGCAAAGCTGGCGTTAGCCTATCAGTCTAAAAAAGCACAAAACTGGGAACAAAGTTTACGATTGTTTTTAGAGGTGGCTGAGGGAGGAAATGAAGAATTGAGTCTGGAAGCGTGTATAGAAGCTGCTAAAATATATGAGCATAAAATAAAAGATTATAAGCTTGCTTTGGATTATTGTTTAAAGGCTTTAAATGACTTGGATTATAAAAAGGTTCAAGCCGAAAAAGTTCAGCAGCAGTTTGAAATCAGACGGAAAAGATTGGAACGAAAATTCACTAAATTACCCAGGTAAACGGAGGATTAGGCAACTATTTTGGACTATGTAATTATTTTGATTAATTTTCGAGTATTTGTAACAAAATTTTAACATTTCACTCGATAATCCATATTGTTTCTTATAGGTGAAACATGTAAAATATTAAACTGTGAGTAAAAAACGACTATAATACAATAATGGGGCAGATACTATGTATAAAGCAATCTTGTATTTATTTTTTATTGTCGTTTGTTTGACTGCAGTACTTTTTTCAAGCTTAAAAGATAACTTATATTCCATGCTATAAAGAAAAAAGCGTAGAACTAAAAAGGAAATTAGACACGTATCACGAAGCTTATGAGCTGGACAGTTGTCTAAGTGAAGTTAATCTTAATTAGATTTATGAAAAATAGGTATTTTCCTTAGTACAAGAATTTCCCTTCTAACATAGGCTGTTAATGTAAACAGAATAAATATTTGAAGGGAGAGCTTAAATTGTATCTTGGAACTAATTTTGCACCGCCAGTCATTCATCCGACGCAACAATTCGTTAACCACACTTTTTCAACAACGGTAGTACCACATATTCACCCAAAACATTTAACAACTATTAATCATCATATGTTCCAGCATAAACACTATTGTCCAACTACAGCTTCTTGCGCTGAAGAATGCTGTAATCAGCACATCGACTGTTGTGGTGGGGGTATGCCAGCACCTATGCCAGCACCTATGCCAACAGCTGTTGCAGGAGCACAAAGCAATGCTTTACCAAACATGCCAAACATGCCGCAAATGGGTATGGGACCAGGCATGGGAGGACCGGGCATGATGGGACCAGGCATGATGGGTCCAGGCATGGGAGGACCAGGCATGGGAGGACCAGGTATGGCTCCGGGTATGGGACCAGGCATGGCACCAGGACAATTCCCACGGCCTCGACGTTTCTTTGGATAAAAACCTAACAAGGGCAATTTTTGCCCTTGTTTTTTTCTTAAAGCAATATTGATCTATTCTTCTCTAAAAAGGTAAGATCATTTCAATCATCGTTCCCTTTTCATCACTCCAAAAATGAACCGTTCCTTTATGATTTTCAATGATTTGTTTAGAAATCATAATGCCTAAACCAGTCCCGCCTTGTTTAGTTGTAATGAATGGCTGACCGATTCGTTTTAATATATGTTGAGGAATTCCGATTCCTGTATCTTTTATAAGGATTCTAGCTTTATCCTCACTAAACTTTTTTATTTCAATGATAATGTTTCCGCCATTCGGCATTGCTTCAATGGCATTTTTCAAAAAATTAATGAAAACTTGCTTTAATTGGTTCTTATCACACCTAATGGTCAAATCCCCATTTTCATATACAATGTCTATTTGAACATTATTTAAAATCGCCTGGGTATCAATTAAGGTTTTTACATTATTGATTAATGCATTCATATTTTCACTTTCAAACTTCGCATCCAGTGGTTTGGCCAGAACCAATAATTCACTTAGAATAAGTTCGATCCTGTCCATCTCGGATTTTATAATATCGAAGTACAAGTTGTTAGTAGATTGTGCCTCCATAAGCTGGAGAAATCCTTTTATAGCAGTCAATGGGTTGCGAACCTCGTGTGCGATTCCAGCTGCAAGCTGTCCTGCAATATTCAGCTTCTCTGAGTTGATCATAAGTTCTTCTGTCATTCTTCTTTCCGTAATATCACGAAAGACTGTTACCACTTCTAATAGATTTTGCGTATCACTATCAATGATTGGCTTACATACTGATTCCATCCAGATGAAATCGCCATTCTTCTTACAGAACCGATATGAGCCTCTTGTGTTCTCATAATTGGTTAACAGCTTTTCTCTTTCCAAAGAAGCTCTTTCCAAATCATCCTTATAAAAAAGTATTGATAAATGTTTTCCTATTAGTTCTTCTGGTTTGTACCCAAGTACATACTCACAAGACGGGGAGACATAAATTATTTTTCCTAAACGGTTGGTGTTTAAAATAATGTCTACAACATTTTCTGTTAGGACTCGATAAAATTCCTCTATTTTTCTTATTTCAACTTTTTTGCGTTTATAATGAGTAATATCTTTCGCTACGACATAAACTCCTACAATTGCATCTTCTACAATAATGGGAACAATGATGAAGTTTGTATCAATTATATTCCCCGCTTTGGTTGATATTTTGCAATCGAAAGTTTGAATTTGACCTAAGACAGCCCTGTGAAAGTAATTAAATACCTTGTCCAAACTTCCGATATCAACGAGAAATTGAATTTTCTTTGTCATTAATTCTTCTTCTGCGAATTGTGTTAATTTCTCAAATCGTGAATTGACAAAAACAAATTGACCATGAAAATCCAGAACAAAAATGGCATCTGGATAATTGGTCAAAAATTTCCACCTTTTCTCAATACCTTCATTTAAAAGTTTTTTTAGTAAAAGTTTTCTCTCGTTCTTAATTTCTTCAACAGGACTGTTCATCTATCTTTATCAGTTCCTTTCCGCCGTTGAACATTAAAAAAATACCAGGAGAGTATCCCTGTATCAACTTCCGTTCAGTTCATATATTAAGTTAATTTTAAATGTAATTGTCAAAACTTTCAATATTTTTGATGTGTTTACCATTGACAAATTAATTACCCATCCTTACTGATATAATGTATAGGAGTTTATTATCCATTTACAGGAGGAATTATATTGCTTGAACGACTATTAATTTCTGGCTACAAGTCACATGAGTTAGGAATTTATAAGGACAATCATCAAAACGTAAATTACATAAAAAAGGCTATAGAAAAAGAACTAATTACACTTTTGGATGCTGGATTAAACTGGGCCATTGTAAGTGGACAATCGGGGGTGGAACTGTGGTCCGCAGAAGTGGTCTTATCTCTAAAAAGAAAATATCCCCACCTTAAATTGGCTGTTATTACTCCATTTCTAGGACAAGAAGAGAATTGGAATTCTGAGAGACAGGAGTTATATCAAAAGATTATTTATCAAGCAGACTTTACCACAGCAATTTCAAAGCAGCCTTATCAAGGGCCATGGCAATTTGTCCAAAAAAATAAATTTTTAATAAAAAATTCAGACGGATTATTAATCTTGTTTGACAGTGATAACGAAAACGGGTCACCAAAGTATCTATTACGAGAGGCAGAAAAATTTGCTCAAACAACCAATTACAAAATAATAACCATTACACCATATGATCTTCAAATGGTCGTTGAAGAAGAAGAAGAATTAAAGCGGTCAGATTTTTATTAAAATCATAATTACGTTTGTATTTTATTCTAAAGAGAAAAGAAAAATTGACAAAACCACATATATTTGAGTAAATAATAGGTAATGATTGGCGAATACTGAGGTGAAATTGAATGTTAAGCGATAAGGTGAAATTAACAGCTAAGGATATATTAGAGAAAGAATTCAAGACCGGCGTCCGAGGCTATAAACAAGAAGATGTAGATAAGTATTTGGACTTAATTATTAAGGATTATGAAACGTTCCATCAAGAAATTGAAGAGTTGCAGCAGGAAAATCTTCGCTTACGTAAGCAATTGGAAGAAACATCTAGAAGACAGCCGGTTACACAGCCGGCAGGCACTACAAACTTTGATATCTTGAAGCGTTTATCAAATCTTGAAAAGCATGTTTTCGGAAACAAGCTATATAACGATTGACAGATTGTACCTATGCTTCCAAATTAATACCATTGATTAATAAGGATTAAATGCATATAATAAAAAAGTACTCATTAATTACGTTCGGGTAATCGCTGCAAGGAGCATTTGCTTCCTTGTAGAGGAAAGTCCATGCTCGCACGAGCTGAGATGCTCGTAGTGTTCGTGCCTAGTGAATTCATAAGCTAGGGCAGCCTGAGGGCTGACGGCCGGGAAAATACCTAAGTCCTTTTAGGATATGGTATGAATACCTATAAAAGTGCCACAGTGACGGAGCCTTTTCAGAAATGAAAAGGGTGGAACGAGGTAAACCCCACGAGCGAGAAACCCAAATAATGGTAGGGGCACTTTCTCTGAGGAATTCAACGAGGAGAAGGACAGATTCATTACGAATCTGTAGATAGATGATTACCACCTAGGTACGAGACGTCTAACGTCGTTTGCAGTACCATGGTACAGAACATGGCTTACAGAACGTTATTAATGTAAATAAAATCAATGGTATCGACTCTCCCATGAGGAGAGTCTTTTTACTTTTTTGAGAATATCGTTCTTGCATGGGCTTACCGATATTGGTCTATAATGGTATGATAGGCAAGCATACATAATAAGGTAAAAAGTTAAGGGTGGACGAAATGGGAAAATATCAATTAATTGCAACTGCTGCAATGGGTTTGGAAGCTATTGTAGCAAAAGAAGTACGGGCGCTCGGTTATGAGTGTGAAGTAGAAAACGGTAAGGTCATTTATACAGGTGATGAAAATGCGATTGCCCGCAGTAATCTGTGGCTTCGAACAGCAGATAGAGTGAAAATTAAGGTCGGTGAATTCAAAGCCTATACTTTTGATGAATTATTTGAAAAGACAAAAGCTTTACCTTGGGAAAAGTATCTACCGGAGGATGCTGAATTTCCCGTTACGGGGAAATCGGTAAAATCCAAACTTTTCAGTGTTTCAGATTGCCAAGCGATTGTGAAGAAAGCTGTTGTTGATCGGATGAAAAGCCATTATAAGAGAAATTCTTGGTTTGAGGAGTCCGGTGCCTATTTTCGAATTGAAGTTGCATTGTTAAAAGACGTTGCAACCATCACGATTGATACGAGTGGTCAAGGTCTTCATAAACGAGGATATCGGGTTGATCAAGGGGAGGCTCCATTAAAGGAAACTCTTGCGGCAGCATTGGTTTCACTGACCAATTGGAAGCCTGACAAACCGTTTATTGATCCATTCTGTGGTTCTGGTACTATTCCCATAGAAGCTGCTATGATCGGTCAAAATATTGCACCAGGCTTTAACCGAGAATTCGTCTCAGAGTCTTGGAATTGGATTCCTGAAACGGTCTGGGATCAAGCAAGAACAGAAGCAGAGGATTTAGCAAAGTATGATCAGCAACTCGATATTACAGGGACAGATATTGATCACCGAATGGTTAAGATCGCACAGGAAAACTCTTTTGAAGCAGGTCTTGGAGACCTCATTCAATATAAGCAAATGCAAGTGAGAGATATCACCACGAATAAGGAATATGGCGTCATTGTCGGAAATCCTCCCTATGGAGAGCGGCTCGGTGAGAAAAAAGCAGTTGAGCAAATGTACAGTGAAATGGGAAAGGCTTTTAGTAAGCTGGATACCTGGTCAATTTATATAATGACGTCAAATGAACAGTTCGAGCAATTTTATGGCAAACCAGCTACAAAAAAGCGGAAGTTGTTTAATGGTTTTATTCGTACAGATCTTTATCAATATTGGGGGAAAAGACCTCCCCGTACAATTGAATAATAATTAAAATTAAATTTGGAGCCTATCAAATAGGGCTCCATTTCATTCGTTTCTAGGAGGGGCTATATGCAAGACCGCATTCCATTTGTTGTTTCTAAAACTGAATCTTTTTATGACAAGCTGAGTGAGTGGATTGGTGACTTATTTTATGACACTTTGCCCGAAGCAGGGTTTGAATTACGTGATGAACAAATCTTTATGGCCTTCCAGCTGGAAAAGGCCTTTAAAGAAAAAAAAGTCATGTTTGCTGAAGCAGGGGTTGGAACTGGAAAAACAATTGTTTACTTGCTTTACGCGATTATGTATGCCAGATATACAAATCGGCCGGCTATAATTGCTTGTGCAGATGAGACATTAATTGAACAGCTCGTTAAAAAAGAAGGCGATATTGCCAAGCTTGAGAAAATACTAGGGCTCAATATCGATGTTCGATTGGCAAAATCAAGAGATCAATATCTCTGTTTGAAAAAGCTTGATTATGTGAGGCATGAAGACTTTAATGATGATATTGTCAGAATTTATGAGGAATTACCAGATTTTGTACATAGTGATGGTTCTATGCAAAAGTTTGAACGATATGGAGATCGCAGGGATTATCCTTCGTTGTCTGATGATACTTGGGGAAAAATCAACTGGGATATGGTTCAGGACTGTTTCTCTTGTGAAAAAAGACACCGTTGCGGACTCACATTAAATCGTGATTACTACCGACATGCAAAAGACTTAATCATTTGCTCCCATGATTTTTATATGGAACATATCTGGACAAAAGAGTCACGGAAACGTGAAGGGCAGCTTCCGTTACTGCCTGAGCATTCTTCAGTTGTTTTCGATGAAGGACACTTACTTGAATATGCAGCACAGAAAGCGTTAAGCTATCGTTTTACCGATTCCACCCTTGAAACGCTTTTGACAAGATTAATGGAAAATGAAGTACGTGAAAAAACGTTATATACCATTGAAGAAGCCCTTTTGGAAAATGATAAGTTCTTTAGTGCGATTTCACAGCATGCGGTACCATCAGAAGGGTCAGAAAAACAAATGATTACCATGAGCCCTGTTCTCATAGAGTATGGTAAAAAGCTGCTAAATAGGCTGCAAGCAATAGAGGAAGAGCTTGTCTTTGAAAGTGAATTGTACGTTATTAATGATTACGATTTAAAAATTGTTGAAGAATATTTAGAGCAAATCACTTACTCGTTATCACTTTTCTTGAAAGAAATGAACGGAATTACTTGGTTTGAAGAAAAGGGCTATGAACGGACACTTGTCATTATGCCGAAAATGGTGGAAGAAGTAATGAGAGATGAAGTATTCTCTCAGAAAAAACCATTTATTTTCTCTTCTGCAACCTTATCAAATGACAAGAAGTTTGATTATATTGCCAATAGCTTGGGGATTAAAGAGTATTTATCCTTTTCTGTTAATTCACCATTTGATTATCAGGAAAAAATGGAAGTCTTTCTGCCAAAATTTAATATGAGCACAGTGGAGGAGAAACTTGACTATGTTGTCAGCAAGATTGTCCAATCAGAGGGTCGGGCACTGATTCTCCTAAATAATCAAAATGAACTAAAGAGTCTTAAAGTAAGGCTTTCAGGAAAGGTTCCCTATCCAGTTTATTTCGAAGGAGACGAAGAAATTAGTACGCTTGTTTCCAAGTTTCAAAATGACGAGCATGCGATTCTATGTACGATTCATCTTTGGGAAGGTTTAGATATCCCAGGAAGATCGTTAGAAAATGTAATGATTTTTTCGCTGCCATTTCCACCAAATGATCCGGTGTTCACAGCAAAGAGAAATGGGGTTACGAACGCATTTGAAGAGGTAGACTTACCTTATATGCTCCTTCGACTAAGACAGGGGATAGGTCGATTGATTCGAAGTGAACAAGATAAAGGTACGGTTCATATCATGTTAAATGAGGACATCAATCCATCGCTGTTGCAGAAAATTAAGGCTGTGCTTCCTACAGAGGCAGTCGAAGTATAGAAGAAAAAGTCAGCCAGAGCGGCTGACCTTTTTCTTTATCTTCCTAATAATCGAAGACCATCAGCTGTCATCTTCTCAGGTGACCATGCTGGTTCCCAAACAAGATTAACTTCTACGTTTTTTGTTTCTTCAATTCCTTCAATACTATAACGTACACCTCTTGTGATACTGTCATGAAGAGGGCAGCCAGGGGTTGTTAACGTCATCGTAACAGCAACATCATTCTCATCCGTTACATCAACATTATAAATCAATCCTAAGTCTACAACATTTATATTCAATTCAGGATCATATACAGTTTTTAACGCATCGATTACTTTATCTCTTAAATTCATCCTAAACACCTCATTATTTTTTTAATACTTTTAGAATACTAATAGCAATTGCGATAAATACAATGGATAGTACAAATTGTCCGCTATTAAAAAGTAGAATGGTTTCTAAGATGATTGATAGAAACACAGCGATTACAGCTATTACAAATGTAGAAAATAAGGGAACAACAATTTTTTCGTTCATCATGTCTTTTAAGGATGGAACTGATTTCTTTCCAATTTCCTTACTATACTTATATGTCCACCAAAGGAATGGAACAATTTTATATAAATAACCCATAATACTAAGGACAATCCACAGCAATAAATATAAGTAAACGAACGGACCCAATAGGACTGAATTTTCTTTACTCCATAATGAGATAAAAGCTGCAAGGTGGATAATATTTCCTAACCCAATTGCCACTAAGGCAAATGTAAACGAATTATCGAGCTTTTTCTTTAACCTCTTTTTAATAATGATAGAGATATGCCAGCTGAAAACTGAAAACCCCGCAAGCAATAAGAAAAATCCTGCTTTTAATAGAAATGGACTCCCATTAAAGAATGATAGTAATGTAATGACAAGACCGGAAACATAAAGTCCATATACATAACGTGCATGTACCATTGGAAACCCGTGTGATAATGAAAACATCGGTACCATTTTATAAGAAAACCCAAAAATTAATAGTGTAAACCAGCCGGTTACCCCCATTAGAAGATGGCTCTTAAAGATAGCTTGGTAGTATTCTGCTGCAAAGCCTGTTTGAAGAGAATAAATTAAGGTAATTCCCAAGAATATTGTTAAGAATAAGCAAATAAGTGCACTGCCAACAAAGGCTGTAAGGATATTTGGTTTTGCTTGTGTTCTTAATGTCATTAACATTTGAAATAAAAACATTAAGATTCCCAGCAGCATTAAAATGCCTGGCAGGAGTGCGTTCTGCGGCGAAACATATAGCAACCATGAGAATGATCCAATTCCTATAGCAGTCACAAAAAACTGAATAAAGCCAAATTTTTCATTCCATATCTTTGTTAAGAATGCTACAGGAACAAGCTGATACATTGCACCCATCGCTGCCATTAGTGCCCAGCCTAAGACAAGCATGTGGGCTGCTGACCAAATCGCGGGTATCCGGAAACTGCCATTCACAAGCATTTGGCCATTTACCAACACAAGAAACTGTGATATCACGAGCGCAAATAAACTAAAAATAATAAATGAAAAAGGAAGCTTTATGTTTGTTTCACTTCCCGTAGTCTGTGGAACCATATTTGTACACCTTCTTATCGGAAGATTTCAATTTTAAAACTTCCGTCGTTTTGTGGTTCTGTTCGCTGCTTAAACCCGAGTTCTTCTAGCTGTTCATACAAAAACATCGGTCTGCGGTCATTGATGATTGTTAAGACTTCACCTTCACCAAGGTTTTCTAAAGCTGCAAGAGTCCTCATCATTGGCTGTGGTGGTTCTAAACCTCGATTATCTAATATCATTCTAATCACCCTTCATTATTCTGATTTCTCATTCTTTGTAAAGGTAACTTTCCAGTGCTTAGCTTCAATTTCCTTTGCTTCATGGCTAAAACCTTTTGCTTTCAATACCGCAAACAATGGAACAGGCTTGAAAGGAGCGTGGAGGATAAAAATATCATTATTCTTTACTTCCTTTATGGCCTCCATAATTTTTTGGAAAGGTTCAATCTTATTTTTTAAATCTTCTCTAACATCAAGCTCAATAATTTTTTGTTGCATTTCAAACATCTCCTTTTTTAATAAAATAATTCTTGCTTAAGACCCTCGCGGTCGATTAAATAAAAACCATCTTCACGTTGATGAACATAGTCTTTCTTTTTTAAAAGGTTGATGGTTCTGCTGACTGTTTCTCTTGAGGTTCCAATCATATTGGCCAATTCGCGGTTCGTAAATTGTGTCGTTAGCTGAAACCGGCTGCCTGCTTGTTCACCATTTGATTGGCAAAGTCTGATAAGTAGTAATACAATTTGTTCAAACGTATTATGAAGGACCTGAGCCTCCAATCTTCCTTGGAGGTCAACAATCTTTTCACCTAACACTTTGAAAAGCTTTATACAGAGCTCTGGAAAAGCAATAAGCGTTTCTTCAAATTTATCAATCGGTATAACAATAAGATTTGCCTCTTCTAAGACCTCTGCATGTGCTGGAAAGTTTCCATCCCGGAAAAAGCCGGCATGTGGAAACATCTCTCCCGGTTCTAGCACGGAAACAATTTGTTCCTTCCCCGAAAAATCAGTTTTATAGATTTTAATTTTTCCAGAATGGATAAAAAATACCCTGTCAAGTGGATCATCCTGCATAAAAACATACATCTTCTGCTTGTAGAAACGTGTCAATGCGATTTTTATAAAAGGTTCCAGTTCCACATCGGATAGTTCTTTGAATAGAGGAACATCTGATAATCGCTTTTTTATGTCCTCTTGTTTCATTAACATCACCTTCATATTAGTAATTCTTGATACCATTTTATCAATGATTGGCTGAAATGAATGTGACCTCCATCATAGATGTGAAAATTATTCTCAATGAAAAAATCAAGTAAAAAAAATCCGCAAGAGCTAACTTTGCGGATTTTCCTCTTCACTCGATTCATAGCAATCAAAGCAATATAACTTTCGCTCATCAGATTGGACTCCGTTTAGGAAGCCGTCTAAGCAAAATATCTCTTTAGAGCAAGTCGAGCATATACCTACTAATTCTTTCATCGTAGTTTCTCCTTCCAGATATACATATAAGCAAAATCATCCCAAAGGTGTGATGATAAGCACTAAAGCATTACTATCAAATTTTTATAATGAAAAAGAAGTTAAACAAATAAAAGGAGTGAAAGCATTGCAAACTTATGCAAAGATTATTCACGTACCAGATTTCCCGCCGCGAGAAAAACACCCAACCATTTTCAATGGTTTTGATGAGCTAAAACCAGGTGAATTTATGCAAATTGTAAACGACCATGACCCTAGACCACTTCAATATCAGTTTATGATGGAAAGACCTGAACAATTTACATGGGAATATGAAGAGCAGGGCCCAGAAGTTTGGAAAGTTACAATCGGTAAAAAGTAAAATGCTAGTTTAATTTGAGAAACAGTCTAAACCTCTCTATAATATTTTTTAATTTTGTTATTCCGAAACATCCTCTTTCCCTATAAATACTTTACAACTGAATTTAGTTTCTGTTGTTTTTTTTATCCATTAATTCTCAGAAAAATGTGATAAAATGGGATGGTTAGGAAAAAGGAGGATTTATTATGAGCCTTACACCAGAGCAAATAGAAAAGAAGTTTTTAGAATACGTAAAAAAAATGAGTGCCTATAATGAGGCATTAGGACTAATCTTTTGGGACCTGAGGACAGGTGCGCCAAAGCAAGGGATAGATCAACGGTCAGAAGTAATTGGTGTTCTCTCATCTGAGGTCTTTAAAATGTCAACATCTGAAGAAATGGCAGCATACATAGCAATTTTATATAAGAACAATCTACCTGAAACTACTAGGAAAATTCTAGAGGAATGCAAAAAAGAATACGAACGAAACAAAAAGATTCCAGCAGAGGAATATAAAGAATATGTTATACTCCAATCAAAAGCTGAAACAGTTTGGGAAGAGGCAAAAGATAAGTCTGATTTTGAAATGTTTAAACCTTACTTAGAAAAGCTGGTCGAAACGACAAACAGATTCGTAGATTATTGGGGATATGAAGGAAATCGATATGATGTTTTGTTGGACCTATATGAGCCAGGAATTACCGTGGAAGTTCTTGACAACGTATTTGGGGATTTAAGGGATAAAATCGTCCCACTAGTGAAACAAATCGCAGAATCGCCGAATAAGCCGAAAACAGAATTTTTATTTGAAACATTTAAGAAGGAAAAACAACGCGCATTTAGTTTGGATATTCTTGAAAAAATGGGCTACAATTTCAATGCCGGCCGACTGGACGAGACGGTGCACCCCTTTGCGTCAGGTCTAAATCCAGGGGATGTCCGGGTTACCACAAATTACGATGAACAGGATTTTCGTACAGCCGTTTTCGGTACCATCCATGAAGGCGGGCATGCCTTGTATGAACAAAATATTTCAAAAGAGTTAATTGGAACGCCATTGTGTACGGGAACTTCAATGGGCATCCATGAATCACAATCGCTATTCTATGAAAATATGGTAGGACGCAGTTTTTCTTTTTGGAAGAACAATTATGAGCTTTTAAAGAAATATTCAACCGGTCAGTTTGATCAAGTTGCAATTGAGGATTTTTACAGAGCCATTAATGAATCGAAACCTTCACTTATTCGAATCGAGGCAGATGAATTAACGTATCCACTTCATATTATTATACGTTATGAAATTGAGAAAGGGTTATTTAATGGGGAGATAAAGGTTAAGGATCTCCCAGAAGTTTGGAATAAATTATATCAAGAGTACTTAGGCATCACACCGAAAAATGACGCCAGTGGCGTTCTTCAGGATGTTCACTGGGCGGGAGGAAGCTTTGGGTATTTTCCATCCTATGCATTAGGATACATGTATGCGGCACAGTTTAAGAAGAAAATGCTCGAAGACCTGCCAAACTTTGACCAACTGTTAGAGGAAGGGAATCTGCTGCCTATTAAAGAATGGCTAACCAAAAACGTTCATCAATATGGTAAGCTTAAAAAACCGCTTGAAATTCTAAAAGATATAACAGGGGAAGGCTTAAATGCCCAGTATTTAGTTGATTATTTGTATGATAAGTATGGAAAGGTATATCAATTAAAATAACAATAATGAAAAGAGGGTGTCCAAAAGTTAGACTTTTGGGACACCCTCTTCTTTATAATTTACCAAGAACTCCAAGTCTTAAAACCTTCTGATCCCGGAGGTGCATTTTGAATAATATCAATAAACGGTATTGTGTAAGCGAACAAGATAAGTGCAGCTGTAATTCCAAGCCACAGCTTCCAGTTTTCAAAAATCATTGGTGCTTTTTCCTCCAAATTCTCTGCTTCGCCAACAGGGAATTCCTCGTCTCCCTTTGGTGCAAAGAAAGCAAGATTAACAAAAATGATAATCATTAGTATGATTCCAAGGAATAGAATGGATCCGCCAACCGCTTGCGCGATTTGGTATGGAATCCATTCCATAGCCTGAGCTGAGTCGCCATAAGTAGAGAAGGCAGAACGTCTAGGACCACCTAGTAAACCTTGGAAGTGCATGGCACCTGACATAAAGACCATACCGATAAACCAAACCCAGCCTTGAATAATTCCTAACTTGTTCATTGCTTTCGTTAATTTACGTCCAGTTAAGTGTGGGACAAGCCAAAAAGTAATTCCAAAGAATGTCAACACAACAGAAGTTGCAGCAGTTAAATGGAAGTGACCTGTTACCCAAATCGTGTTATGAACAACTTGGTTCATTTGGTTGGAGGCGTTGATGATACCGCCTGCACCGGCAGGGATAAAGCTGGCCATCCCAATGAATGGAACTGTAAAACGAGCGTCATTCCATGGAAGAACCTTGAACCAGCCAAACAGTCCAGTAGCCCCTTTAGAGCGTCCATATCTCTCAAACGTTGCAAATAAAGAAAATGCCGTCATCAGCGATGGAATGATAACCATAAACGTTAAAACGACCTGTAAAAACTTCCATGCTGGATCAATTCCGGGCTCTGTCAATTGATGGTGGAAACCAACTGGAATTGAGAATAGTAAAAACAGAATAAAGGATAGACGTGCTAATGAATCTGAGAAAATTTTACCGCCAATAATTTTTGGTATGATTGCATACCAGCACATATAAGCGGGAAGAAGCCAGAAATAAACGAGCGGGTGTCCGAAATACCAAAACAATGTACGGCTGACAAGGACATCAACTGTATCTACCAAGCCAAGTGACCATGGAAGTAACTGGAATAATACGGTTGCAGCTACTCCCAATGTTGCTACAATCCACATGACTGTATTTATGATGGCCATAAAGCTTAACAATGGACTAGGTTTACCCGGATTATTTTTACGCCATCTGGCATAAGTCATAATCTGGGCAGCACCATCAAGCCAGCTTCCGATTACTACGAATGTCATACCTAAGTAAAAGATCCAGTGAGCCTTCAGTGGTGCGTAGAATGTATAAAGAACAGATGCTTCTTTAAGTAAAACCATGGTTGCAGCCATGATGGTGCCGATGGTCATCACCCAAAAGCCAATCCAGCCAATTCTTCTTGCAGCTGGTGAATGGGTTCCTGCAGTTCGGCTGACAGCTGCATATTGGAATCCCATGATGAAGAATGTTGTTAATACTAGCCCCATCAAAACACCATGCACAGTTAAAACTTGATAATAATCAATACCCCATGGAAGCTCGAATTTACCTGAACGGACGAGGGTCTGTAACAGACCCATTAGACCGCCTAAAGCAAGAGCAATAAAGGCAACATAAAAGTGTGCCATCGCAAGCTTTCCATCACGTGGATCAACTTTTAATTTTGTTGTTTGGCTAGTCATTTTATTTAACCACCTTTATCTTAGAACTCATTAAGTGGTGACCGGTACCACAGTACTCGTTACATACCACTAAGTATTCGCCTTCTTTATCGAACGTTGTAACAATTTCGTTCACATATCCTGGCTCAAGCATCATATTGATATTGGTTCCTGCTACTTGAAAGCCGTGAATAACGTCCTTTGTGGTGGCAATAACTTTTACCTTCGCTCCCAGCGGTACTTCTACTTCTCCAGGATTATAGAAGAATGCAGAAGCAACATACACTAATTCATAATCCCATTCTTTTCCTTCTACTTTGTTTAATCCAGGTTTGTCAAACGGAGCCTCTGTATCTACCTTTTTTGGATCAATGGTTGTTAAACAACTAGGCGGCTTGTTACCCAAGTAAAAAGCGCTTACCCCTACAACGGATAAAAAAACAATAAGTGCGCCAACACCGAAGATCAACCAAATTTTTTCAAACTTATGCATATGCATGGTTTTTTCCCCTTTCTCTCTTTAAGGCTCTTTTCTTAAACACTGTTTCTTTTTGGAACAATTGTACTAAGTTATCTTGGGATAATAGAAAATTGCATAAATTTAATTAGAAAAGAGCCTGCAAACTAACTCTAAAGCGCAAAATAACTATTTCCACGTTAAAATTGGCTTTAGGATTTTAACAACAACTTTACGAAAACAGTTATTATTAAAAACGGTCTAAAAATAAGAAATAGACACTTATCCATGTGACAACTATAAAGATCCCCAAAAGAAAAACGGATGCTAAAGTCCCTTTAAGAGAAGAGCTGTCTTCAATTTCTGTTTTTTTGTTTGTTTTAAGTTCCGCTTTCGCCATCCCACAAGACTCCCTTCAGAAAATTAAAATTAAATAATAAGTTCTCTTTCATAATACAAAACAATTGTGAAGAAAAAATAACAAAATCGACAGTTCACAAAAAGTTCATTCCTTATATATCCACTATGTTAATGTTATAAAATTGATATATCAGTGATATATATCACAATAGTAGCAGGGTAGTTGTGGATAAATTGTGAACTGTCACTTAGTGCCTGTGATATAAGTAATTGATTATGACTTATTTGATGAAAAAGCTTGTTTTTTTAGCTGTTGTCACAATTATGAAAATTTTAAATAGAATAAAAGAAGCATATGAGTTTTCCGAGAAGCGAGCGTGTTATTGATGGAAAAATATTATTGTGAACCATGCCGTCTCCTGTATGACAAAATACAAGATTGTAAAATCTGTGGGGTCTTGGCAGATAAAAAGATTAAGATTGAGGTTCAAACACAATCAGAAAAAAAATAAACGATTGTGTTGACGATGGTTGAGATGATGTCGAATTTTTTGTAATTGGAAAAGTTTTCGTAATGAATACATCCACTATCCGGGTTATAATCAAAGAGCACAACAACAACAACCTTCAAAACGTTTGCTTCCCTCTCGCAGGGAAGCTTTTTTTTATACATAAATCTCCTTTATTTGGTAAAAATACCAATACATACATTAAAGGAGTTAGAACGGATGCCCTCGATTCTTTCAATTGCAGAAGCAGTTCCCCCTTATGAAATTAAACAAGAGCAAGCGATGGACTTTGCCAGAGAGCTTTTTACTGAGAGGTTCAAGGATATCGAAAGATTGCTTAAAGCCTTTCAAAATGGACAAATCGAAAAAAGGCATATGGCAAAAAATATCGATTGGTATAAAGAAGAACAATCATTAGCAGAGAAAAACAATGCTTATATTGAATCAGCTGTCACTCTCGGTAAGCAAGCCATTGTTAACTGTCTAAAAAATGAGACATTTTTGTCTAGAGAAATAGATTGTCAAGAAATAGACGCCATCATCTATGTCTCAACAACGGGTATGGCAACTCCAAGTATTGAAGCTAGAATCATGAATCTATTGCCATTTCGATCACATACAAAAAGAATACCAATATGGGGTCTTGGTTGTGCGGGAGGTGCTGCTGGCTTATCCAGGGCATTTGAATATTGTAAGGCATACCCTGAAGCGAAGGTATTAGTGCTCTCTGTAGAACTTTGCAGCTTGACTTTTCAACGGAATGATTTCTCAAAGAGCAACTTAATTGGGACGTCTCTATTTGCAGATGGAGCCTCCTGTGCATTAGTTTGTGGAGACGAAGTAAATCTTCGTTACTTAAGTGAGAAAAAGACTGTACCCGAAATAATAAATACTCAATCTACCTTAATGCCCGATTCATTAGATGTTATGGGATGGGATATTCGCAATCAAGGACTGTTTGTTGTATTTTCAAGGGATATCCCAAGTATTATCGAAGAGTGGTTAAAACCTAATGTAAGTCATTTCTTAACAGAAAATGGGCTGGAGCTAGAGGATATTGAACATTTTATTGCTCATCCTGGCGGAAAAAAAGTCATAGATGCCTATATAAAATCCTTGGGAATTCCTGCGTCCATGACAGACATATCACTTGATGTATTAAGGAATTATGGGAATATGTCTTCGGCAACGATTTTATATGTTCTTAAACGATTTATGGAAAACGGTGGTGAAAAGAATTCATATGGACTCTGTACCGCTCTTGGACCTGGATTTAGTTCCGAATTGCTATTACTGAAATGGGGGTAACAGATGATTCTTTTTATTATTTTTGTTTCAGTGTTAATTATTCAGCGTTTACTTGAGTTAGTGATTGCTCGAAGAAATGAAAAGTGGATGAAAGAGCAAGGAGCCATCGAATATGGAAGGGGTCATTATCCTTTTATCGTGCTGATGCATGTATTGTTTTTTCTAGTTTTATTTTTCGAGACTTTTACCTTTTCACGTGAAATATCACCTATCTGGCCTTTGTTTGCGCCTGTGTTTGTTGTTGCTCAACTGATTAGAATCTGGGCCATTTCTTCTCTCGGTCGTTTCTGGAATACAAAAATCATTGTCTTGCCGAACTTGGAGGTCGTTAGAAAAGGACCTTATCGTTTTATCAAACATCCCAACTATTTAGTCGTGACGATTGAACTTTTGGTGGTTCCATTACTGTTTGGCGCATACATAACAGCGGGTCTGTTTACGCTATTAAATGTATTGATGTTGTCAATCCGCATACCTGCAGAGGAAAAAGCACTGCAGGAGCTAACAGAATATGGCGGCAGCTTTGAAAAATGTAATCGATTTCTGCCGAAATTGTTAAATAAATATGACAATTAACTTTTTGTATTGAAAATGATTATCACCTGTGATATCCTATTTTTAAAGGTAATGAAAATCATTCTCATTCAATTTGAGCGGATAGGAAGGTGTATCTTATGGCTTTTGCATTAGTAGGTGGAACGGTAATTATATACGCATTTGTCATGAAACACGTCTTAAAAAATGTAACGCATTAATAGGATGTTTTTTTGAAGCCAAGGCGAGTGCCTTGGCTTTTTTTGTGCCTTTGGGGGCTGGAGTGACTGAATAGAATTCAGAGAGAGCATTTAGGTAAATGCAGGAGGGTTGGAGTGACCGAGCAGCAATCAGAAAAAGCATGTGGGTAAATCCAGAGGAGCTGGAGTGACCGAAGA
>NZ_JBALNB010000003.1:0-86681 GCF_036962345.1 Neobacillus vireti | reverse complement strand
AGAGCATTTGGGTAAATGCATGAGAGCTGGAGTGACCGAAGAGCAATGTGAAATGCATTTTCGGTCACTCCACCATATATCAAATATTATTTATAATAAGTAGAATGTCTTGCCCCCATTACTTGATAATGTTCCTTCAAAATCCGCCGGATCTGTTTCCTAGATTCAATCACCTGACACCACTCAAAAATCAAATTTGTGGTTATTTTTATATTTGGAAAAAGTAGCTGAAGCTCCTTAACAGCCCGCAGTATGGCTTCCTCCACTGTCTCCACACACCCACATGAATGGCAGACTAATATATTTCCATCATACGAAATAGAAAAGGAATGGCATAACATGCAGCATGTTCCCTTTTTCAACTGTTGATAGTCGTATGGCGGTAATCGAGTGTATGGAGAAACTGTTTTATGGGCCTTCACTAAATCCTCGGCAAGCCTATAGTGGTCATCGTTAAGTATAGAAGTTCTCCCATTTAATTCATCAAAAAATTTATCGAGCTGAGTGGGATAAATAATCGGCTTGTTCAATGGTGCCTGATAGAGGGTGAATGCGGGATTGACAAAGAATACATTTGATTTTATAGAAGTAGAGTATTTTTTCTTTTGGAGAAACTGGCGAAGCAAGGTGTCACTTCTTTTAATTTGGTCCAGTGGATTCTGAATCTCCGTATCATTCATTGCGAAAAACTGATCGGACTTATAATAATAATCGCCCTCGAAGTTTTTCACTTCACAAGGAAAATGGGTTCCTTGGCTGATTATAAACGAATCTATTTGAAAATTGGTAGAATTCTTCTCCAGCAATAAATCATTTAAAATCAGAAACTTATTTGAATCAAGCCCTTCAGTAATTTGATCAAACATCAGCTCACCTTTGAATCCTTTTTCTAAGTTAGAAAAAATTTGTTTTGCTTTGCTTGGTAAAGTCATATGGTTATCCAAAATCCGAAAAATCTTCATCTCATCTGACTCAATACGCTCTTTATATGCCATAATCCACTTCCTTTCGTCATTCTTTAATCATAACTGAGTGGAAAAAATAAATGCGTGAATATTATGTTAACAAATTAAGAATTCATAATAGGAAAAGTTTGAATTATCGTATAAAATATAAAATATTACAAAGTTGTGAACAAGGGGAAGAAATCATGGTGCAAACAGCTAATAAAACAGAAACGATTCCATCGCTTAAAAATAAGATTCTTGCTTTATATGAATACCTTAATAAAGCGGGGGACGCAGAAAATGCAGAGAAGACAAAGCAATTAGCTAAGAAGCTTCAAAACCGAGAGTTTATGATTGCTTTTTGCGGTCACTTCTCAGCGGGAAAATCAACGATGATTAACAAAGTAGTTGGCGAAAATTTGCTGCCATCAAGTCCGATTCCCACTAGTGCAAACCTTGTGAAGGTTAAAACAGGTGAGGAATATGCGAAAGTTATTTTTAAAAATGAAAAGCCTCGGATGTATTTGGCACCGTATGATTATGAATTAGTTAAAAATTACTGCAAAGACGGCGACCAAATCGAGGAAATTGAAATCAGCCATGCGGACTCCCAGCTGCCCGCAAATACAGTGATTATGGATACGCCTGGAATTGACTCGGCTGACGATGCCCATAGGGTTGCAACTGAATCTGCCATCCACCTTGCTGATTTAGTTTTATATGTAATGGATTACAATCACGTCCAAGCAGAACTGAATTTCTTATTTACGAAGGAATTAACGGAAGCCGGAAAAGAAGTGTATCTTGTGATCAACCAAGTGGATAAGCACAAGGAAGAAGAGCTTACTTTCGGCAAATTTAAAGAAAGTGTAAAGGATTCTTTTGGCGCATGGGGCGTTAAGCCAGCGCGAATCTTTTATACTTCCTTAAAGTTTCAAGATCATAAATTAAATGAATTTAAGGCACTAAAGGCATTTATCGCGGAGAAATTACAGAATAAAGATCAACTTCTACATCAATCTATTTTTCATTCCTTAAAAAAGATCGCTCAAGACCATCTTGACCATCAACGCAAAACAAGGGAAGACGAACTTCAGCCAATCTTTGATGTATTAGAGGAGCTTTCTGAGGAAGAAAAAAAACAGCTAACACAATCGTACCAATCACTTACCGTGAATCTTCTGGCCCTTAATAAAGGGGTAGTAGAAACGGAAAAGGAAATGGACGATGAAATCGCTAAAATTATGAAGAATGCTTATTTAATGCCGTTTCAAACCAGAGCATTAGCAGAATCATATCTTGAAGCTGCACAGCCTGAATTTAAGGTGGGATTCCTCTTTTCCAAACAAAAGACCTTAGAAGAGAAGAATGCCCGTCTTGACCGACTTTATCAGGACCTAGTCGATAAAACAAAATCACAGCTAGAATGGCATTTACGTGAATATTTAAATAGTGTCCTTAAAAATAATGGACTTGATAACCAAGAGCTGTTAAGTAAAGCTCAATCATTTTCCATCGATGTTCCTGTCGAATTGATTGTTCAAACGGTTAAACCAGGAGCTATGGTTTCGGGCGAATATGTGCTTCATTACACAGAGGATTTAGCGAATGGAATTAAAAAAATAGCGCGGGAAGGCATCTCAGAGTTTAAAGCCTCACTTATGCCTGCATTAGAAGAGAAAACAAATCAGTTAACAAAAATGTATCAAGAGGAGTTTGAAAATCTAGAACAGTATGTGACGGCGCTCGGTGAACGAACGAAATTTGAACAAGAGACTGCGAGTACGGAAGCCTCCGTATATAAATTGTTAAATGAAACCGTTGAAAACAAGTCAGACACTTACTTGCTTTTTCAACAGGAGGAAGAAGAAGCTGAAGTAATTCATGGTCAACACCGTTCTGAAACAAAGGAAATTCAGAAAAACAAGACGCTTCAGTCGGAAGCAAAGGTCAATTCTAATGTGACGAGGAAAAGTGAAACGAAAGAGGCAAGAAATCATTTGCAGAGTATGGTTGCAAGATTGAATCAATCCGCAATGTTGATTGACGGCCTGCCAGGTTTTCAAAAGATGGCAAAGGAATTGGAGGAAAAAGCAGACCGGTTAGAACATAAAGGGTTTACAGTCGCATTGTTTGGTGCCTTCAGTGCGGGTAAGTCTTCATTTGCCAATGCCTTGATGGGAGAAAAGGTACTACCTGTATCCCCAAATCCAACAACTGCAGCGATTAATAAAATTAAGCCAGTAACTGCAGAGTACCAACATGGAACTGTGCTTGTGAAATTTAAAGAAGCCAACGCGATGCTTGAAGACGTAAATCGTTCATTAAAACTATTCGACCTTCAAAGCCCCAATTTACAAGCAGCTCAAGGCGAAATTGATAAAGTAATGCTCGAAAAGGGTCAAGAGGCTGTATCAGAAAAGACTCACTACGCATTTTTACAAGCGTTCAAAAAAGGATTTCATCTTCACGGGGACCAACTTGGAAGTGTCCTGGAGACGGATTTAAAGGAATTTGCAGACTTCGTTGCGTTAGAAGAAAAATCGTGTTTCGTGGAATGGATTGAGCTTTACTATGATTGTGAATTAACCCGCAAAGGAATCACACTCGTCGATACTCCTGGAGCCGACTCCATCAATGCCCGTCATACTGGAGTAGCTTTCGATTATATTAAAAACTCAGACGCGATATTGTTTGTTACCTATTATAATCATGCCTTTTCAAAAGCAGACCGAGAGTTTTTAATCCAGCTGGGAAGGGTAAAGGAATCATTCCAGCTTGATAAGATGTTCTTTATTATTAATGCGATTGATTTAGCTGAAAACGAGGAAGAAAAGGATACGGTTGCCGATTACGTAACAGAGCAATTAATAAAATATGGGATTCGAAATCCGCATCTGTATCCGTTATCGAGTTTATTAGCACTAAAAGAAAAGCTCGAACCAAACACAGACATTCAGTCATGCATGGGGAATTTTGAAGGGGATTTCTACCATTTTATATCAAATGATTTAACAGAAATGGCCATTACCTCTGCTGGGAATGAATTAAATCGTGTTCAAGAGCTGATCGGTAAATTAATTCAAAGTTCAAAAGAGGATCATTCTGTAAAAGAACAAAGACGCATTGAATTAGAAAAACAAAAGTCCATAATGAAAGCTATACTGGAAAAACAAAGTTCAGACGGTTTACAAAAACGGATGACGCAAGAAGCAGAAGAACTTCTGTACTATATTAAACAGAGAGTATTTTTCCGTTTTGGTGACTTTTTTAAGGAAGCATTTAATCCAGCTGCCTTAAGAGACGACGGAAGAAATTTAAAGAAGGCATTACAGGTTGCATTGGATGAAATGCTAGAAAGTTTAGGTTTCGACTTTGCTCAGGAACTGCGTGCAACAACAGTCAGACTGGATGTCTTTGCAGGAAAAGTGTTAATGGACTATTATTCAGCCATAACACGCAGTATGATGGAAATCAATAAGGACATATCTTTTTCATCCTTTGAGATGAAACATAAAGGAGAAATAGAATTTCCATTAGCATTCCAGAATCTAAACAAACAGCAGTTTGCAAAATCCTTGACATATTTCAAAAATCCAAAGTCCTTTTTTGAAAAAAATGAAAAGAAGCTAATGAGTGATGAACTCAATCACGTGCTAAATGGTCCAGCCGATGACTATTTGAAAGTAGAAGGTGAAAACCTAGCTACTTATTACTCCGAAGTAATAAGTGACCAGTTTAAAAAATTAATAACGCAGATAAATGAGCAAGCCGAAGACTTTTACGTTAGCATATTTACTGCATTGGACGGCGGAGTTCCGATCGATTTGTTAGAAGAGATATATCAAAAGCTAGAAGAGTCAAAGAATTAATTTACTGGGGGATGCCAATGGATATTATCATTGACCAAGAATGGCTTCTGAAACATTTACATCAGGAAAATATCAGAATTGTGGATTGTTCATTTTCATTAGCAAATGCAGCAAAAGGCAGACAGGAATATGATAAAAATCATATTCCTGGAGCGATCCATTTTGACCTTGAAAAAGACCTATCTGGTGAGGTGAGTGAGCACGGCGGCAGACATCCATTGCCACCGATCAAAGAGTTCATTGATAAGCTTGAACATGCTGGTATTGATGAAAATGTGACGGTGGTTGCGTATGATCAAGGGGAAGGTGCTTTTGCCGCAAGGTTTTGGTGGATGCTGACATACCTTGGACATGAAAAAGTATTTGTCCTAGACGGAGGATTTAGCGGCTGGAAGGACGGAAACTATCCCGTGACGACAGAAGTACCAGTTTTTGAGAAAACTACCTTTATGACAAAACTAAATCACGAAGTATTCGCAAGCATGGAGGATGTCAGAGCCGTGGCGGGGGCAGTAGACTCTCAAACGATTCTTATAGATTCAAGGGAAGAAAGACGCTATTTGGGATTAGAGGAACCGATTGATAAAAAAGCCGGGCGAATCCCTGGGGCGATAAACAAGCCGTGGTTTGAGGGTCTAAATGCGGGCTATTATAAACCTGCAGATGTGCAAAGAGAACGTTTTAATGACATTAGTCCAGATAAACAAATTATCGTCTACTGTGGATCTGGCGTGACAGCACTACCAAATTTTCTTGCATTAAAAGCAGCCGGGTTTGAAAAGGTAAAACTTTACTTGGGAAGTTTTAGCGACTGGATTTCCTATCGAGAAAATGAAATAGATTAAGTTTTTATGCTATAATAGTTTTTTAATCGATAGGGGGTCAAACATTGGAAAATCAAAAACCTTCACTTATGCTAGTTGATGGCATGGCGCTTTTATTTCGTGCTTTTTATGCTACGGCTGTTTCAGGCCAGTTTATGATAAATTCAAAAGGAATTCCAACCAATGGTATTCATGGTTTTATAAAACATTTATTTACTGCAGTATCTTCATTTAATCCGTCGCACGTAGCTGTTTGTTGGGATATGGGAAGTAAAACATTTCGGACTGAATTGTATAATGCCTATAAAGGGAACCGTGGTGAAGCACCTATAGAATTAATACCACAATTTGATTTAGTAAAAGAAGTAGTTGCCTCTTTTGATATCCCGAATATTGGATTAGCAGGCTATGAAGCCGATGATTGCATCGGAACCCTTGCCTATCAAGCAAAGGAGCATGCAAATGTCTCAATCCTAACGGGTGACCAGGATATTCTTCAGCTTCTCGATGAAAGTATTTCAGTCATTTTATTGAAAAAGGGATATGGCAATTACCAAGTTCATACACCTGATACATTCTTTGAAGAAAAAGGGATTACACCTCGACAAATGATCGATCTAAAGGCTTTAATGGGAGATACTAGTGATAATTATCCTGGAGTCAAGGGAATTGGTGAGAAAACCGCTCTTAAGCTCCTAAAGGAATTTGAGCATGTTGAGGGGATTATCTCGAATCTCGATCGTCTTTCAAAGTCCCACAAAACGAAAATTGAGCAGGATTTAGAAATGCTTCATTTATCACGCATCCTTGCGGAAATCAAGTGTGATGTACCTGTAACATGTACTCTTGAAGAGGCTGGTCTTAAGATTGAAAAAGAAAAGGCATTAAATAAATTAATGGAACTAGAGCTCCGCGGCTTGCAGCGTTTGCTGCCGCTCGAGGCATCGTTTGTTTCCTAAAATTCGAGGCTGCCCCAACACAGGGCAGCCTTCTTATAATCTCCTATTTAATGACGGAGCATTTCTATTGAAGGATGCATAAAAAACTTAGGAAGTGACAAGGATGGGGAAGCTAATAGACGCACATATTCATTTAGATCAATATGATGACATTGAAATTGCCGCGCTAGCTGAGAAGAACGAAACTATTGAAGCACTGGTTTCAGTTTCGATGAATCTGGATTCATGTAAAAGGAACCTAGTTTTATCGGAACGATTTCCTATGGTAAAACCAGCATTTGGTTTTCATCCAGAGCAGCCTCTACCACCAGAAAAAGAACTTAATGAACTAATAAACTGGATGAGAGTTAACAAGGACAAAATGATTGCTGTGGGAGAAGTAGGGCTGCCGTTTTTTATGAGGGCAGAAAATAAAGTCACAAAAAAAGATTATGGCCGCTATATTGAATTGCTTGAAATATTTGTGAATCTAGCGAAAAGATGGGATAAGCCAATCTCTCTTCATGCGGTCTATTCTGATGCCCCAGTTGTTTGTGATCTTCTCGAAAAGCATTCCGTTTCTAAGGCCCATTTTCACTGGTTTAAAGGGGATCAGCGGACAACAGAGAGAATGTTGGCAAACGGATACTTTGTTTCAGTTACTCCGGAGATTGCCATGGGAGAACCTGAAAACGTCACTTTAGTACGAAATTATCCGATTAAACAAATTATGGTTGAAACAGATGGTCCATGGCCCTTTGAAGGTCCATTTTCTGGGAAAAGAACCCACCCCTTTATGATGGAGGAGTCGCTTAAAACAATAGCGGAGATCAAAGGTATGGATATTCAGAATATATATACGCAAATTCGAAACAATACGAAAAGATTCTTTAATATATAGATCGCGGTCCAAAAGTGGTTAAATGTTTAAATCCCTAAAGCCCAAGGCTGTCCCAAAGAAGGACAGCCTTTTTCCATATTATTTGGTATTGCTTTTCTTCGCTGCATTTTCCAATTTACTCTTTGGATCTTCTGTCATTTCCGCATCTTGTCCATAGCCCTGTGGATTAACTCCTGGTGCCTTAACACCGCGATTTCTTGAACCATTTTTACTCACGGCTGTTCACCTCCCATTTTTTTAGTATTTCCACGTGAGAATAATAAAACTCAACTTTCTAAACAATAAAGATAAGAGGTGATAAAAATGAACAAAGGTGTTTATTTAGCCCTTTTTAGCATTGGCTTAGCACAGGGCATGAAAATTCCGATTCATTATTATAAAAAGAAAGAATGGCGACCAGACCTCTTTTTCCAAACGGGTGGAATGCCAAGCTCCCATTCTGCAGGAGTGTCAACACTCACTACTTATATTGCGTTACAGCGTGGTTTACCAACTTTTGATTTTGCCCTTTCATTGGTGTATGGGTTAATTGTCATGTATGACGCACAGGGAATCCGGCGTCAAACGGGTGAACTCACTTTAAAGGTAAATTCCATGCATGATTTAATGGAAAAAGTGGACAAAGAAGAAAGCGTTGAATTTAAACAAGAAGCTCCAAAAAAGTTAAAAGAAATGTTAGGACATCAGCCCGAAGAAGTAATTGGCGGAGCGCTTCTTGGTGCTTTGGTTGGAGTAGTTGGGCATAAATGTTCAGAAAAGAGTAGAAAATTGTCGAAATTTAGGTTAAAATCTGATAGTAGATGGTTTTAAATTGCTTGGAGAGGGATGGAGAAGCCAGTGCGGACAGTTGATGAGTATTTGCATTACTTGGAAGGAAAAGGTTTTCACTTTCATGAGGAGGCAATCGGGTTTATCTATTTTGGGAAACACTATACGGATGCTTCTGATGAATTAATAAATTCCGCAATAGAGATTACATTAAAGGCCCAGAAAAGCTTTGATGGCAGCTTTTATGTATCGTTATTAGAAACCCTTGTTTCGAGCAAAATACAAACAAGAAATGCGGCTTTAAAGTTCGTAAGAGAAAGAGAACTAGTCGCAATATAAACAAAATCCTCCTTAAATGGGAGGATTTTGTTTATTCGCTCGTGTTTGTATTTTTTCGAATGGCAGCCCTCGCCAATTCATCAGCTGTTTTATTTTCAATGCTGGGAATCCATTTCATAAAAAATAAATCAAACTGATTGGCTAAATCTAATGCTTTTTCTAAAAGTGGAGCATACAATTTATTTTTGACAAATTCTTTCTCGACTGCTTTATTGACTAATTCAGAGTCCGTGCGAAAGGATAGCACTGTATGAGTATAGCCTTTTTCTAAGCAAATCTCTAATGCTTTTATAAAAGCATGATATTCTGCCTCATGATTTGACATGATACCCAGCGGAATGGCGTATTTTTCTGCAGTCCCATTCCCTTTTATAAATATTCCAGCACCACTAGGGCCAGGGTTACCGGCACTGGCACCGTCAATATATACTTCAATCAAAAGCCGACCCTCCAGTTTCGTATTACATGAAAGTTTATCATAATTTAACACAAAACGTAGGAATATAATTTTCCTATTTCAACTTTGTTGAAGTGGGTATGCTAAGAATAGAAATTTTAACATATGGTAAGAAAGTGAAATCATTATCTTTTCAATTAGAAATGGGTTTCAAGTCAGAAATTTTTCAGGAAAGGTTGATAATCATGAAATATAGACTTGAGTGGAATTATAAAACAGGTGGAAATGAAAAAATTCAATTTACCTCTGATTTGATATCAACTGAATTGGCTATACAAGCTGGTGAAGAGCTTGAAAAGCTGGGGAAAGCTAGTGATATCTATTTTTATGATGAAGTGGGTACATCTTGGATTTTAAAAGAATTGAAAAAGCTCGTGACTGAGATTGAAGACGATCCTCATGAAGTTACCGTTTATTTTGATGGTGGTTTTCAAAAAGAAACCAACTCTGCAGGTCTGGGTGTTGTTATCTTTTTTAAACAAGGAAAAAAGAAATACCGTATCAGGGCTAACGAAAGGTTCGATGAAATGGAAACAAATAATGAAGCAGAGTATGCAGCCTTTTATTATGCCTTAACGATATTAGAGGAATTAGGTGTGCACCATTTGCCTTGTGAATTCAAAGGCGACTCACAGGTTGTACTGAAACAACTCGAAGGTGAGTGGCCGTGTTACGAAGATGTCCTTAATGCATGGCTTGACAGGATTGAGGAAAAAATCAAAGCACTCTCACTCACACCAAAGTATTCGCCCATTCCAAGAAATGATAATAAAGAAGCCGATAAATTAGCAACACAAGCGTTGGAGGGGAAGGAAATTTTCGCAAAAACGCAAATCATTTAGGATCTTCTCTAACCTTGTTGCTTTATAGAACAAAATTTGAAGTCATTATTAAGAAACGGGGTGCCAAAACTCGTGAAACATTCTGATAGAAAAGAACTGTTTAATCATGTTGAATCCCTATTAGGTCAATACTGTAACGGCTGTTTTGTACATAAACACTTTAAACAAGAAGGCGGCAGAAGGACAGCACATCGCTTTTGTATTTCGGAGTGTACAGTAGGGGAAAAGCTGCAGGAATATGGAAAAAAACTAATTTAAATGCAGTTTCTTGACTAAAGAATAGTTCCTCACGGGTTTATCCTCCCCGTTGGTTAATAAGAAAAAAGGCTGACACTACGTCAGCCTTTGTTTGTTATAATAGATTAAAGTTTTACCACGTTAGCAGCTTGTGGTCCACGGTTTCCTTCAACGATTTCGAAAGAAACTTCTTGGCCTTCTTCTAAAGATTTGAAGCCTTCGCCAGTAATCGCGCTGAAGTGTACGAATACATCGTCTCCACCTTCAACTTCGATAAATCCGAAACCTTTTTCATTGTTGAACCATTTTACTTTACCGTTTTGCATCTACTATTTCCTCCTAAGCCTTTCAGGACACCTTATTAAAGTGCCAAAGATAAATATTATCATGTACAAAAAAAGGTAGCATAATGCCATTCAAATAATGATACATGACACTTAAAATATACATGAATATTATTGGGCAGTCAAGGAATGAAAGTGCTTTTTTATCCATAAATCTTACTTCGGAGAAAATATTCTGAATAAATAAAATCCTATCCTAACATATATTTTTTTCAGCCTCATATTCTTATAAAAAAGGGTATTAAAGGGTGAGGTGTAATGTACCGATTTTCGATTGAGGGTGAGGAATGGATTTTAAGATTCTCGCCGCAAGTCTTCATTGAAAACGAAGAAAAACAAGTAGTTTTGATGTCATTGCTTCAAATCGGAAATGATTTATCCTCTTATTCACATGGTGATGCCTTTCTCATGTTTACAAAGAAAATAGGTGCAATCGTTTTTGATGTTGAAAGAATCCCATCATTTATTTTGACAGTATCGAATATCATTCCAGAAGAAAATTGGTATATGCAGGATACAAATCTAAAACGAATACAATAAGCTGATAAAGTTTCGGAAATCTTTAACAATTGGCATCCTTAATCTAAGGTGCCAATTTTTTATTCTTTACGAAAGGTAATGGAAGTGGGAAAATGAATGCTGGATGCTTTATCAAAAGGAGCAATCATGATGAAATTAATTATTGCGGAAAAGCCAGATCAAGGTTCAACACTGGCTTCTATTTTTAAAAATAAAAAACAAAACGGTTTTATTGAAATCTTTCCAAATGAGACGTTTCCAAATGGAGCGTATGTGACTTGGGCCATTGGACATTTATGCCAGTTGGTGAACCCCGAGGCTTATGAGCCAGGATGGAAGAAATGGTCGTTGGAGAATCTGCCAATGATTCCTGCTCAGTTCCAATATGAAGTAACAAAGGATAAGGTAAAACAATTTTCTGTTATCCAAAAGCTTGTAAATAATCCTGCAGTAACGGAAATCATTCATGCAGGTGATGCTGGGCGTGAGGGTGAATTAATTATCCGTAATATTCTTCGAATTACAGGCTGTAAAAAGCCCATGAAACGACTATGGATTTCGTCTTTAACCCCTAATTCAATTCGTGAAGGTTTTAATAAATTATTAGCAGAAGATCACACTAGAAATCTATATTATGAAGCATACACTCGTGCCTGTGCTGATTGGGTAGTGGGAATGAATGCCTCTAGACTCTATAGTTTACTATTGCAAAAACAGGGATTTTCTGATGTTTTTTCGGTTGGCAGGGTCCAGACTCCCACTTTAGCGCTTATTGTTAAGAGAGAATTGGAAATTGAGAATTTTAAATCTGAACCATTCTGGGAAGTCATCGCACATTTTAATATCGAAGGGAAAAAATATAGCGGCAAGTGGCAGAATGATGGGGAAACACGGGTGAAAACAAAAGAATTGGCAGAGAAGATTGCGGCTTTCTGTCGCGAAAAACCAGCAGAGGTATCAGAGGTTCAATCCGAAAGAAAAGAGTTTTTCCCGCCATTACTGTATAATCTCTCCGCACTTCAAGCGGAAGCGAATAAACGATATAAATTTTCGCCAAAGAAGACGCTTGATGTACTGCAAAAGCTTTACCAGAAGGGCAATGTATCTTATCCCCGGTCTGATTCAAGATATGTAACGAAAGAAGAAGCCAATGCCTTTCCGGAAATTTTAAATAAAATAAGTCATATCAATGGTTACGATAAATTTTTTCCGCTGCCTATTGACTCCCTTGTTGATAACAAACGATATGTAAACGAAAAAAAGGTTACAGACCACTATGCCATCATTCCTACTGAACAGATTCCTAATTTTGAAAGACTAGATGCAGATGAAAAGAAACTTTACGACCTTATTGCAGCAAGTTTAATAGCAGCACATTATCCAAAAGCTATAGCAGAATATACTACGGTAACAACTTTAGTTGATGGACGAGCTGTTTTTCAATCAAAAGGGAAGGTTCAAATTGAAGAAGGCTGGAGGAAGGTAATCAATCAAAAGGAAAAAGAGGATGAACCTGCACTGCCTCTATTATCAAAAGGGGAACAGGGCAGTACGACAAAGGTGGATGTAAAAGAGAGCCAGACACAGCCGCCAAAACGCTATACTGAAGGTCAGTTAATCACATTAATGAAAACTGCCGGTAAGCATGTTGATGACAAGGAAATGGAGAAAATATTATCCAAAACGGAAGGCTTGGGTACGGAGGCGACAAGAGCCGGAATTATTACCATGCTGAAAGATAGAAAATATATTGATGTAACCAAAAACTTAGTTTATGCAACGGCAAAAGCAAGAATATTGATAGAGGCAATTGGCCAGGAACTCCTTGCTTCCCCAGAAATGACCGCAAAATGGGAACAGAAATTAAGGGAAATTTCAGAAGGCGCTGCTTCTCCTAAGTCCTTCATGGAACAGACTAATAAAATGGTCTATCATCTCATTTCTTCAGGCGTTGGACATTCTGCTAATTGGACATTTTCAGACGATATTCGTGAAAATTTCACACCAGGCAAGAAGATGGGGAAATCGAGAGCTAGTACAAAATTGGGTCCTTGTAAAAAATGTGATGGTTCAATCGTGGATAAAGGGAGCTTTTACGGATGTTCTAACTATCAGAAAAACCAATGCAATTTTACGATATCTAAAAAGATACTCGGGAAAAACATTACCCAAAAGAATATTAAACTTCTTCTAACGGAAGGAAAAACAGAGTTGATAGAAGGTTTTACAAATAAAGATAAAATCTTTAATGCAAGGCTTTATCTTGATGAACAGGAGAAAAAGGTGAAATTCCTCTTTGAGAACCAAAAGGAACATAGCCAAAAAGTGTAACATTGTAATAATTCAACTTGTCACTAATTTTTTTCTATAGTAAACTTTTAAGAGAGTAATTTTTTGGAGGTACGGGATGCCAACACCTAGTATGGAAGATTATATCGAACAAATATATATGTTAATTGAAGAAAAAGGGTATGCCCGAGTATCAGATATTGCCGAGGCGCTGTCTGTTCATCCCTCCTCAGTAACAAAAATGGTACAAAAGTTAGATAAGGATGAATACTTAGTTTATGAAAAATATAGAGGTTTTAGCTTAACCACAAAAGGTAATAAAATCGGCAAACGTCTTGTTTTTAGACACGATCTACTTGAACAATTCCTAAAAATCATCGGTGTAAAAGATGAAAATATATATAAGGACGTCGAAGGAATCGAGCACCACTTAAGCTGGGATTCCATTGAACGAATCGTTGACCTTGTTCAATTTTTTCAAGAAGATGAATCGAGAATAGAAGCATTAAAAGAGGTTCAAAAACAAAATGAAGCTGAATAAGGAAAGCACCTGGCCTATCACCAGGTGCTTTCCTTTATCTTTTTAAAATAAATCAGGAAAATGATCAAAAGATGTTTCCTGCTCCGGGCTAAGCATTACTTTACCATCATGATTCTCGTATGCCTGAACACCTTTTATAATGCCGTCTGCTGCTTCTACTAATGCTTTTTGATATGAAATGACTCGACCTCCGGATGTGACAAAACTGATAATCTCTCCAAAATGGTTCCGATGCAATCCAACTACTGTTTCCACAACGCTTTCCCCCTTTGCTCGATATTCTTTCTAATTTGCAATATAAATAAACGTAAAGGAATTACAAATTTAACAACGAATAATAAATAAAAAGGAGGCTTTTCTATGAACAATTTCATATGGGTAGATGAAGCAGCAAAACAATGGGATGAGCAGGCTGATAAATGGCATTCTAACAGCAAAGAAATGTGGGAGACCGGCAGTCGAAAAGACATTATTCCTTTTTTAATCAAGCACTTACAACCGGAGTCGTCACTTTGTGACCTAGGCTGTGGTGATGGTTATGCTTCCTATAAGTTAGCTGCAAATGGCTATCACGTTACTGGAGTCGATCTCTCTGAACAAATGCTTGATAAGGCAAATGAGAGAGCAAAAGACACGACAGCAAAATTCCTTAAAGCAGATATTTCAAGGGTGCCGGTAGAATCAAACTCTTTCGATGCCAGCATGGCAATCAATTCTCTTGAATGGACAGAGAATCCATTAGCAGTATTGCATGAAATGAAACGTATTGTTAAAAAAGATGGTTTGATTTGCATTGCGATTTTAGGACCGACCGCTATGCCGCGGATAAATAGCTATAGACGGCTGTATGGGGAAAAAGTAATTTGTAATACGATGATGCCATGGGAGCTAGGGAAATTGGCAGAAGAAAGTGGCTTAATCAAAATGGATGAAATTGGAGTTTACAAAAGGGGAGCTGACAAGCTGCCTTTAGAAAATCTATCATTAGATTTAAAGCAGGCATTGACCTTTATGTGGGTCTTCATGTTTCAAAATAAATAACGGAAGTGCAAAGGGCACTTCCGCTTTTCTTACTTTCCTGCTTTAACTTCTTGAAATAGGCTCTTTCGATTCTTTCAATCCCAATGAAAAGGTGTTTCTTGATACACATAATAGTTTAGCCAGTTCGAGAAAAACAAGTGTCCATGGGAACGCCAGCGATTGATTGGGGGTTGTGTTGGATCATTATTGGGAAAATAATTTTCCGGCATATGAATTTCCAGCCCCCTGCTAATATCCCGATTATATTCCTGGGCTAAGGAATCAGATTCGTATTCCAAATGTCCAGTAATCATCACATGTTTTCTGTCCCGAGAGGCAATTAGCAATGCTCCTGCTTCTTCTGATGCGGCTAACAGTTTAAGTTCAGGGTTTTCATGAATTTCACCAATTGATACATCTGTATAGCGAGAATGGGGAGCATAAAACTGATCATCAAATCCGCGTAAGAGAAAATCATTATGCTCAAAGATTTGGTGTTCATAAATTCCTGAACATTTGCGAGATAATTCAAATTTATCAATACCATAATGATAAAAAAGTGCAGCCTGTGCTCCCCAGCAAATATGCAAAGTAGAGGTAACATTGGTTTTGGTCCAATCCATGATTTCCTTAAGTTCCTCCCAGTATTTTACCTGTTCAAATTCCATTAATTCGACAGGTGCTCCAGTAATAATCATTCCATCAAATTTTTGATTTTTGACCTCCAGGAAGGTGGTATAAAATTGTTCGAGGTGCTGTTTACTGGTGTGCGTAGATTCATAGGAATCTGTTTTTAAAAATTTAACATTTAATTGCAGCGGGCTGTTCCCCAAAAGCCTTAATAGCTGAGTTTCTGCCTTTTCTTTGTCCGGCATTAAATTGAGGATAAGTATATTTAACGGCCGAATATCTTGTTGAATTGCCCTTTCATCGTCCATGATAAAAATATTTTCATTTTCAAGGATTTCTCGTGCTGGCAGCAACTTTGGAATGTTAATAGGCATGGTGCACTCCCCCTTTGTTTCTAATCTTGTTAAGTATATTTTTAAAATTCGGTCATTAACATTATAAACATTATCTTTAATTCAGAAAAGAATAATTTCTTGTGAAAAATATTACACGAAAAAAATCCGTGGTTTGATACAATAAAAGAGGTTACTAATTCTATGTGAATCGGGGGATCATTTTTGCAAATGAAAACATCATATAAGTCAGACATTGAAATTGCACAAGAATCAACCATGGAGCCAATTGTTGAAATTGCTAAAACAATAGGTTTATCAGAGGACGACCTCGAGCTTTTTGGGAAATATAAAGCAAAGATTTCGTATGAGGCGCTTACGAATATAGAAACAAATAAAGATGGAAAAATAATTCTCGTTACTTCCATCAATCCTACGCCTGCTGGTGAAGGAAAATCAACTGTTACAGTCGGTCTTGGTGATGCCTTTCAACGCATTGGTAAAAAGGCAATGATTGCTATGCGTGAGCCTTCATTAGGTCCGACAATGGGTATTAAAGGCGGGGCAACCGGAGGCGGCTATTCACAGGTATTGCCGATGGAAGACATTAATTTACATTTTACGGGTGACTTGCATGCGATTACTACAGCAAATAACGCTCTAGCAGCTTTGTTAGATAATCATATACAACAAGGCAATGAACTTAAGATCGATCAACGCCGAATTGTTTGGAAACGAGCGGTGGATTTAAATGATCGTGCCTTAAGGAAAGTCATAATCGGGTTGGGCGGTCCACTTCAAGGAGTCCCGCGTGAAGATGGCTTTGATATTACAGTAGCATCAGAAATTATGGCAGTATTGTGCTTAGCTGCGGATTTAAAGGATTTGAAAGTACGATTAGCCAGAATGGTCGTTGCCTATAATGACAAAAAGGAACCTGTAACTGTTGGTGACCTTGGAGTGGAAGGTTCATTAACTTTGTTGCTAAAAGATGCAGTCAAGCCAAATCTTGTTCAAACGATTGAACATACTCCTGCGCTCGTGCATGGCGGTCCCTTCGCGAATATTGCCCATGGCTGTAATAGTGTAATTGCGACTCGTGCCGCGGCAAAACTTGCTGATTATGTCATTACAGAAGGCGGTTTTGGTGCGGATCTAGGTGCAGAAAAGTTTTTACATATCAAAGCAAGAAGTGCTGGTATAAAACCTGAAGCAGTAGTGATTGTTGCCACCATAAGGGCATTAAAAATGCATGGCGGTGTTGCAAAATCCGAGTTATCCAAGGAAAACATTGCTTCCTTAACGTTGGGATTTGCTAATTTGCAAAAACATATTGAGACCATCAGAAGCTTTGGGCTGCCAGTGGTCGTCGCGATTAACAAATTTATAAGTGATACTGACTTAGAAGTAGAAACTTTATTGGATTGGTGTAAACGTGAGGCTGTTCCTGTTGCCTTAACGGAAGTCTGGGAAAAAGGCGGTGCC
This sequence comes from Neobacillus vireti, assembly GCF_036962345.1. Taxonomy (GTDB): domain Bacteria; phylum Bacillota; class Bacilli; order Bacillales; family Cytobacillaceae; genus Neobacillus; species Neobacillus vireti_A. Next base: position 69,396 of record NZ_JBALNB010000003.1, on the reverse strand, counting down.
GGCGGGGTTGACCTTGCTAAAACGCTTTTAGAAGTAATAGAAAAAGAAGGAAATAACTTCCTTCACCTTTACGATTTATCCGATTCGCTTGAACAAAAAGTGAGGACCATTGTTCAAAAGGTTTATGGCGGTAAAGATGTTGAATTCTCGTCAAAAGCGAAGAAACAGCTGGAGGACTTTGAAAAGTTTGGATGGTCCAATTTAGCGATATGTATGGCGAAATCTCAATATTCCTTGTCAGATGACCCAACGAAACTAGGCAGGCCTACTAACTTTACCGTGAATGTCAGGGAGTTCAAGCCATCGATAGGAGCAGGTTTTATTGTTGCCCTAACCGGAGATGTCATGACCATGCCGGGTCTTCCCAAAAAACCAGCAGCATTAAATATGGATGTAGATGAGAATGGGAAGGCCCTAGGATTGTTTTAAAGATAGAGGTGTAAACAATGTTTGATCCAACGGCTTTCGATAATATGAAAGTGGTCATAGAGGGAGCACTTTATGATTTAGACCTTGAAGGTAAAATAGCCGTCATTGACCGGAATGATTTTGTGAATACAGCCAAAATGTCACGAAGTTTTGAGTTGTACTTTACATTACCAGACTCACACGTAACTGCATTAATCGAAGTTAGGTCAGAATTGATGAATTTAGCAGCGGAATTATTAACGGATTTCAATTTTAAAAAAGAGCCGGGCTGTTACATCAAATTACAGTTTCTCCATCAAGGGATTACCAATAAGGAACACTTGAAAAATATACTCAGCATTCTCATTGATATATGGGGTGATACAAGAAAAATTAGTCAATCCATTACGATTAATCATTCTGAATCAACGACCCATAATGTGAATAGCATTGTGTTAGACAGACTCGTAAGGGAAGACCAAATGGAGGATATGGTTGAGTTAATTGATACCATGGTGATCACGTTAGAGCAGTTGCAATCATACCTTGGTTCAATCACTTCAGCATGAATAGAGGGAAAAACCAGCTTTTTAGTTAGCTGGTTTTTTGCTATTTACAAGAAAACATTTTCAAGGTACGATGATTTTAACTAGATATTAGGACCTCATACCAATTAAAGGGGAGATTACATTGGTTAAAACGGCATGGGTTACGGACAGTACCGCTTTTTTAGATGAAGAATTAAAAAATCATCCTGATTTGTATACAATTCCAATTACTATGTTATTGGATGGGGAGGAATTCATTGACGGAGTTGATTTTACAGCAGCACAGCTTTTTGCGAGATTAAAAGAGTTAAAAACCCCGCCCAAAACTTCTCAGCCATCGATAGGAGCGTTCCAAGAGTTATATGAAAAACTTTCAAAAGATTATGACCAAATTGCAGCTGTTCTTTTATCAGGAAAACTAAGCGGGACAGTTTCCTCGAGTGAGCAGGCAGCAAAACTTGTGGACATTCCAGTAAAAACCTTTGATTCCCATATATTAACCGCTCCAATGACGGCTTTATTAAAAAGAGGCATGGAGCTTGTCGAGGCTGGTAATAGCCTTGAGAGTGTCATGGAGCAATTAGAATCATTAAAAACTACCAATGAGACATATGTTTTAATTGGAAGTTTAGAGCAGCTTCATCGCAGCGGCAGGATGACTGGTTTACAATTTTTCCTAGGCAGTATGCTGAACGTGAAGCCAATCATTTCAATTGAAAATGGTGCGCTCAATACAAAGGAAAAAGTAAGAAGTGATAAGAAAGCAAAAGAAAAAATTCTTGATTACTTTACATCTTCCTACGAACAGAATAAATTTAAAGAAGTATATATTTTATATGGTTTACACCTCGAACAAGCAAATGAATGGAAGGCGGAAATAGAGCGGCAATATCCTGAACTAAAGGTTATATGCTGTCCATTGGGTGCGGTCATTGGTGTTCATGCCGGTGAAAACACACTTGGAATTAGCTGGCATAATGGACTGAAATAACTCTCTCTCTTTGTGAGCATACTAAAATGGCAGTTCATTTTAGATGAGGGGGTAATCATCATAAGTAAGAATCGAAACATGACACGTGAATTTACCGAAAAACAAGATCAAAAAAATGATGTTGAACTAAGCGGCGAGTATACAATCGGTAATACAAAATCACAAAGTCAGAAAAAAAGCGGCCGTCAAGCAAACAAAAAGTAACTCCGAATTCTTCGGGGTTATTTTTTATGATGGCTCTTTTCTTAAACTATGTTACTTTTTGGAAAAAATTTTATGATTGTGCTAAGTTTTCGCAGAAAATAAAGTAAATTTAAGAAGAAAAGAGCCTGTAAACTAAATTCTAAAGCGCAAAATAGCTTTTTCTACGTTAAAATCGGCTTTAAGATTTTAACAACAATATTTACGACAACAGCCTTTATGATAAAATAGCTAGGATGAAGGAAGGTGTTTCTTAGATGAACGAACAAATCATAGAGCAAACCATTACGTTTGTCCGGAATGAGCTTGGTGAAGATGCAACGGGGCATGATTGGTTTCATGTGGACCGCGTCAGACGGACAGCATTACATATTGCAAAACAAGAACAAAAAGGGGATCCCTTTATTATTGAAATGGCAGCACTGCTGCACGATATTCCTGACGAAAAGCTCAATAAAAGTGCTGAAGCGGGAAAAAACAAACTGGATTCATTTTTTCAAACGATATCATTGCAAGAAGAGATACAAAACTCGATTATTCAAATTATCGAAAGTATTTCCTATAAAGGCGGAATAAAAACTGAGTTGGAAACAATCGAGGCAAAAATCGTTCAGGATGCGGATCGGTTAGACGCTATTGGGGCAATTGGAATAGCTAGAACATTTGCTTATGGCGGGAAAAAAGGACAGCCTATTTACGATCCAAGCCTTACGGTTCGGGAAGAAATGAGTATAGAGGAATACCGCAAAGGCAAATCAACAAGCATTCACCATTTTTATGAAAAATTATTAAAATTGAAAGATTTATTGAATACTGAAGCAGCAAAAGAAATGGCAGAAAGCCGTCATCAGATGATGGTGTTATTTTTGGATCAATTTTATCTAGAATGGGATGGTCATGATCGATGAAAATGCTCACGGTAGAAAATGTTACGAAAACCTATGGGGAAAAACAGCTATTTAACAATATATCCATTACGATCGGTGAAAAAGAGCGAGTCGGTTTAATTGGAATCAATGGGACCGGAAAATCCTCATTACTAAAAATTATCGCAGGCTTAGATCAGCCGGATGAAGGTAAAATTATAACCAGCAAGGATTATTCGATTGCTTTCTTAGATCAGCAGCCAGAATTAGATTCAGCTAAAAGTGTTCTGGAGCAGGTTTTTCACGGCGAAGCACCCATTCTAAGGTTAATGCGTGAATATGAAAGAACACTATTGGTATTGGACTCTTCACCCAATGATACAAAGGTACAAGAAGATCTTTTCCGATTACAAAAACAGATGGATGCTTTAAATGCTTGGGATGCAAGTACAAATGCAAAATCGATATTAATGAAACTTGGAATTGAAGATTTTACTAAGAGAATCGGTGAATTATCTGGTGGACAAAAGAAACGTGTAGCCCTTGCTCAAGTGCTCATTGCTGAACCTGATTTACTTATCTTGGATGAACCTACGAACCACTTAGACTTTGACTCTGTGAAGTGGTTAGAGGATTACTTAAGCCGGTATAGTGGTTCTATCCTCCTGGTCACGCATGACCGTTACTTTTTAGACCGTGTTGCCAACCGAATGTTTGAATTAGATGGTGGTAATCTTTATAGCTACAAAGGAAATTATGCGGCATTTTTAGAAGCGAAAGCCATCCGTGAGGAAAATGAGGCTGCAACCTTTGAAAAAAGGCAGAACCTTTTTAGACGAGAGCTTGAATGGATGAGACGCGGTGCTAAAGCACGAACAACCAAGCAAAAGGCAAGGATTCAACGTTTTGATGAACTGGAGGATAAGCTTTCAGGAGGCAAACCAACCGGTGACAAAGTAGATATCTCCTTAAATGGCAGCAGACTTGGAAAACAGGTTTTTGAACTTAAGGATGCCTCGAAATGTTATGGAGAAAAGACAATCTTAAACCATTTTAATTTACTTGTGAAACCTGGTGACCGACTCGGCATTATTGGCAAAAATGGAGCCGGTAAGTCAACATTATTAAATGTTTTAGCCAAAAAACTTCCTCTTGATGAGGGCGAATTCATCATGGGGCAAACCGTAAAAATCGCTTATTATACCCAGGAAAGCGAAGACATGGATGAGAATAAGCGAATGATTGAGTACATTAAAGAAACTGCTGAAGTGGTAGAAACGTCAGATGGAAAAACTTTATCAGCAGCACTTATGCTTGAACGCTTTCTTTTTCCGCCATTTTCTCATGGTACGCCAATCCGTAAATTATCCGGCGGAGAGAAGCGGCGTTTATATTTGTTGAAGCTGTTAATGACCGCTCCTAACGTCCTGCTGCTCGATGAGCCGACAAATGACCTTGATACACAGACGTTGACCGTTTTAGAAGATTACCTAGAGGAATTCCCAGGTGTTGTTATAACTGTATCTCATGACCGCTACTTCCTAGATAAAGTAGTCGACCAGCTTCTTGTATTGCGCGGTGAGGGTAATATTGATTCATTCTTTGGGAATTACAGCGAATATTTAGAGAAAGAATCAGCCTCTGAAGCGCCGAAGAAGATGGAGACGCCTACAGCTCCGAGTTCAAAAGCTCCTGAAAAGGAAAAAAAGAAAAGAATGACTTTTAAGGAGAAAAAAGAGTGGGAAGAAATTGACGATGTCATCGCCAAAACAGAACAACGGCTTGAAGAAGTAGCCAATGAAATGGGGCAAACAGGCAGTGATTTTACAAAAGCGCAAGAATTAATGAAACTAGAAGCAGAATTAAACGGAAAGCTCGAGTATTTGATTGAAAGATGGGAATATCTTGCTGAAATTGCAGAAGGCGAGTAAAAAAGTGCGTCCTACGACGTGCTTTTTTTGTGTTCTTGGGAACTTAAAAAGGTATATCTGCGTATATTCAGATATATCTGCGATAAATGATTTTTATCTGCGTTAAATCGAATATTTCTGTGTAAATTGAAATATATCTGCGTTGCACCTTCAACAAGCCCATATTCTAGAATGAACTATCACTTATATGGTAAACTTGTTAAGAATAACTAAAGAATTAGGTGATCTTCTTGAAAATAAAGGCAATCGAACCAACCCCTAGTCCCAATACAATGAAAATAATCTTAGATCAAGAGCTTCCAATGGGGAAAAGTCATAATTATAAAAAGGAAACATCTGCTGAAGCACCTGCTGTTATCCAAGGAATTCTCCAAATAGAGGGGATCAAAGGTGTTTACCACGTTGCGGATTTCCTTGCTGTTGAAAGAAATGCAAAATTTGATTGGGGCTCTTTATTACCTCAAGTCCGCCTAGCGTTTGGTGAAACAGCAGAACCATCTGATTCAGCCAATATGAAAGTAGATGAACACTTTGGGGAAATCAAAGTGGAAGTCCAAATGTTTAAGGATATTCCGCTTCAAGTAAAACTGACAGATGGGACAACTGAAAAAAGGTTCGGAATGCCGGAAACCTTTTTAAAGGCTAGAGAACGTGCCCAGCTTCCTGACGAGAATTATATTTTGCTCCGCAGATGGGATCAACAAGGTGTGAGATACGGTGATTTCGATCAAATTGGACAGGAAGTAGTCGAAGAACTAATTGCTGCTTATCCACCAGAGCGACTTGAAAACCTCGTATCCAAAGCACAAACAACGGATTCTCCTGCGAAACAAAAGCCAGCACGAGAACGTAAAAAAGTTACGTTGGAATCTTTAGACAATCCGGACTGGCAAATCCGTTACCAGTTACTTGAACAAATGGATGATCCTGAGGTAGGGGATTTACCCGTTTTAGAAAAAGCGTTAACCGATGAGAAGCCATCGATTCGTAGATTGGCTGTTGTCTACCTTGGGATGATTGAAGATCCAGCCGTATTACCATATTTATATAAAGCCTTAAAAGATAAAACCGTTACCGTTCGCAGGACCGCTGGAGATTGTTTATCCGATCTTGGCTTCCCTGAAGCTAGTGATGAAATGATCAATGCACTACAAGATCCAAGTAAACTGGTTCGTTGGCGGGCAGCGATGTTTTTGTATGAAGTGGGGGATGAAACCTCATTACCAGCTTTAAAGGCAGCTGAAAATGACCCGGAATTTGAGGTTAGCCTGCAAATAAAGATGGCAATTGAAAGAATTGAAGGCGGCGAGGCTGCTAAGGGTTCTGTCTGGAAGCAGATGACGGAAGCTCGAAAGGCAGAAAGTTAATAGAATTGCATATAATAAATTAGAATAGTACACTGCAAATATAGAAAGTGAGGTTTTTATTATGTCAATGGCATATGAAGAGTATATGAAACAAATGGTATTACCAATGCGTGAAGAGCTAACTAGAACAGGATTCCAAGAACTCACAACACCCGAAGAAGTGGAAAACTATATGGAAAACGCGAGTGGAACCACGCTAGTAGTTGTAAACTCTGTTTGTGGATGTGCTGCTGGACTTGCACGTCCTGCAGCAACACAAGCGGTATTAACAAGTGAGAAAAAACCGGATCACCTCGTAACGGTCTTTGCTGGGCAGGATAAAGAAGCAACTGCAAAAATGCGCGAGTATTTCGATGGAATTGAGCCATCCTCACCGTCTATGGCATTGTTAAATGGCAATAAGGTGGTTCATTTCATTCCTCGTCATGATATTGAAGGAATGCCAATGGAAGCCATTATGGATAATTTAAAGGCTGCATTTGAAGCCAATTGCTAATTGCGAAAAGGGATGTCTTAGGACGTCCTTTTTTTTGGAGGATATATGGTCATGTTTGTGACAACAGCTGGAAGAACCAATCAACAGATGATTGAAATAGCAATGGAGACTGCAAGTAAATTAGGTGTTCCGTATATTCCTAGAAAAAAGAAATCAATTGAACTGCTGCAAAAGGAAACAACCAGCGACTGTATTGTAGTCGGAAAAGAAAGACTTGAATTATTCCACATGGCCTCAGCTTACCCCTTCTTCTTTCATCCGAATTCAGCGATGTTTCGCATCAAACGATTGATAAATGGTGAACATGACCCATTTTCGGAAGCAGCCCAATTAACAAAGGGGATGAGCTTTCTAGATTGTACCCTTGGCCTTGCTTCTGATTCAATCGTGGCTAGCTATTTGGTTGGCAACTCGGGGATGGTGACAGGCACCGAGGGTCAAAAGTATCTAGCTTTTATCGTGAAGGAAGGTCTGAAATCATGGGATTCCGAATATCCGGTCATGGATGAGGCAATGGCAAGAATCCAAGTGATACATAGCAGGGCTTTAGATTACTTAAAAATATTACCCGAGCATTCTGTTGATTGTGTCTATTTTGATCCGATGTTTGATGAGTCTATTCTCGAATCCGATGGAATTAAGGCTTTAGGTCAACTTGCACTCTACGAGGATCTCACAAAGGAAATGATAGATGAAGCTTTGAGAGTGGCTAAACATAGAGTTTTGCTAAAGGACCACTATAAAAGTCACCGTTTTGAACGATATGGATTCCAGGTATACCGTCGAAAGACAGCTAAATTTCACTTCGGGGTACTTGAGAAATAAGAATTTTTCTACCATTTTTTAAGAATTGATTTTTCCATTTTATCTAGAAAAGAAGTATAATAAGTGGTAGGAATTAAAAATATCGGAAAAATCAGATGAATTCTTCCAGGTACAAAGGGGAAAATATAAATGAATAAATGGATTCGTAAATCGGCTGTCGTACTGATTTCGATTTTAACCTTTGGTTTAATTACACCCACACAATTAATAAATAGCGTAAATGCTGAGAAACCTACTGAGAGAGACACCATTGAAGCAGCGCCGTTAAGTCGTTTTGAGCAGCAAACCAGCCTTTATGAAAACTCAGAAGCAGACAAAGAAAGATTTATTGAAGAGCTTTTGAAACAGGCAGAAGAGCAATCTTATCAAAAATTCGGCACAAGAATTAAGCCTGTGATTGAAAATGAGTTTCGAGAAATCATCTTGCCAAATATTGAAAAAGCGTTACATGAAACAGCAGCTCAGTTCCCAACGGAGGATTTATTAAACTTAACAATCACTGAGTCTCCTGGTAAAGGACAATCCGAGAAGATTTTTAATATCAAGAACAATGGTACCAATAGTGATATCCTTCGTTTTCATGTGAGGAGGGATAATCCGCCGCAAGCAGGACACTGGTTTAACTTTCATTATCATACATACCATGACGGTTTTCAAAGTCACCATGAACTTGGCTCTATTTATTGGGATAAAAATACACCACCGAAATGGATGAGTTAATGATTTGCATCACCAGTAAAAAAAGTTTTATTATATTTATGAAACTTTTTTAAAAGAAACTCGTAAATAGACTATTACCTAAAATGGAGGAATGAAAAAATGGCAATTAGTTTATCAAAAGGTCAAAAAGTAGATTTAACGAAATCAAATCCTGGGCTAACAAATGTGGTTGTAGGATTAGGCTGGGATACTAATAAGTATGATGGCGGTAATGATTTTGACTTAGATTCATCCGTATTCTTATTAGGAGAAAACGGAAAAGTTACAAATGAAACAGATTTTGTTTTCTACAATAATCCAAAAGGTGCAAATGGCGCGGTTGTACATAATGGGGATAATCGTACTGGTGAAGGTGATGGAGATGACGAGACCGTAAGCATCAACTTAACAACGATTCCTGCTAGTATTCAACGTGTTACGTTTACTATTACAATTCACGATGCAGCAGCTAGAAACCAAAACTTCGGTCAAGTATCCAATGCCTATGCTCGTATTTTCAATGAAGCAAATGGCGAAGAACTAATCCGTTATGATTTAGGAGAAGATTTCTCTATCGAAACAGCTGTTGTTGTAGGTGAATTATACCGTCATAATGGTGAATGGAAATTTAGTGCAATTGGCAGCGGCTACCAAGGCGGCCTAGCAGCATTAGCTACTGATTTTGGTTTACAGGTAGGATAAAAAAATACAGGGGAAACTTCCTATAATTTTATTAACATGGTACCGAGAGACCCAGCCTCACTGGGTCTCTTTTAGAGAAAAGAACTGCAGTCATGAACTATATTTTTAGAAATATCTGACATCAGTGCCTAGGCACGAATGCTTTACTACTGGGAGGAATTTTTTAATGTCGATTTTGCAAGGAATTTTTGATACGTACGCCCAATTTTTCAACTGGGAAATGTGGGGACAGGTTCTTACCGATCCAGTTTCATGGGGATTAATTGGAACCTTGGTTATTCTTGAAGGATTACTATCAGCCGATAATGCACTTGTATTGGCGGTAATGGTAAAGCACTTACCACCTGAACAACGTAAAAAAGCACTCTTTTATGGTTTATTAGGCGCTTATGTTTTCCGTTTTATTGCCATCGGTGTAGGGGTATTCTTAATTAAGCTTTGGTGGGTAAAGATTTTAGGTGCAGCATATCTTGCTTGGTTATCGATTAAGTATTTCCTTGATAAACGTAAAGCAGCACAAAACGAAGAAGAAGAAGCACATGGTATGAATCAAAGTGGGCTGCTAATCCGTCTGTTTGGTACCTTCTGGGGAACAGTTATTGCGGTAGAAATAATGGATATTGCATTTTCTGTTGACAGTGTCCTTGCAGCTTTTGGTGTTAGTGAACAGATTTGGGTATTATTAGTCGGCGGTATGCTCGGAGTCCTTATGATGCGGGGGATTGCTGGAGTATTCTTGAAGTTAATTGACCGTATTCCTGAGCTCGAAACATCAGCATATATCTTAATCCTATTGATTGCAGCAAAAATGTTCGTTGCCGTTTTCGATATTCACGTTCCACACTCAGCATTCTTTATCATTATCTTATTAACATTCGCAGCTACTTTTGTTGTTCATTATATGAACAAAAAGAAACAAGTTGGCAAAGAATCATAATTATTAAAGTACGACATAAAATGGGGAACAGACGAGAGTCCGTCCCCATTCTTTTTTATATTAGGCTGGTTTCGTAAAGAGTAGTGTTAAAATCTTAAAGCCGATTTTAACGTGGAAATATTTATTTTACGATTAAGATTAGTTTGCTGGCCCTTTTCTTATTAATTTATGCTATTTTTTACGGAAACATAGTACAATCTTTTAATTTTATTCCAAAAAGTACAAAGTTTAAGAAAAGAGCCTTATATTAAAGGAGTAATTTAGAATGAAATTTTTTACCTATTTTTATGAAAATGAGCTAGAATCACTATTTTTCCAAAAACCAAAGGACTTTTCAAAGTTTAGTGACCGTGAGCTTTTATCTTTTGGTCTTGGCGCTACGCTCTACATGCCTGCAACTCGTCCAAATATTCATCAAGATATTCTCTCGAAAAAGCATGAAGGATTAACATCCCTGGTGATTGACCTTGAAGATGCTGTTGGTGATATTGAACTGAAAAACGCAGAAGAATTGCTAGTTGCAGAATTATTAAAATTACATAGTGAATTTAACAAAAAATATTTAACCATAGATGATTTACCGCTCATGTTTATCCGTATTCGAAACCTAGAGCAGCTTAAACTGGTGAAAGAAAACTTAGGCAGTGCCATTCAGTTGTTAACAGGAGTGGTACTACCGAAATTTAATGCGGAGTCAGGGGAAGAATTACTAGCTGAGGTTTTGAAGATTCATAGAGAACACAAGCCTTTTTACGCCATGCCTATATTAGAAAGTGATAAAATCATACAAAAAGAATCCAGAATGACCGAGTTAATGTCCATTAAACATCTGCTAGATCGATATAAGGATCACATTCTGAATGTCCGAATCGGGGCGACAGATTTCTGCGGGTTATATGGAATCCGCAGAAGTGTCGATACAACAGTTTACGATATTGCGGTTTTAAGAGACTGTATTGCAGATATTATTAATGTTTTTCAACGTTCTGAAAGCCCTTATGTAATCTCTGGACCAGTCTGGGAATATTTCTCTTCTAAACCGAGGATGTTTAAGCCTCAGCTAAGACAAACCCCTTTTCGTGAACGTTACGGGGATGAAGGCTTGAAATGGCGGGCTGAATTAATCGACCAAAATGTGGATGGACTAATCAGAGAGGTGTTAATGGATATCGCCAACGGGCTTACAGGGAAAACCATTATCCATCCCACCCATATCAAAGCAGTCCAGGCTCTGAATGTTGTCACATACGAGGAATACATCGATGCATGTTCAATTGTGGAATCAGCTAACGATGAAAATGGAGTTAAGAAAAGTAATTTTTCAAATAAGATGAATGAAATAAAACCTCATTTATTTTGGGCGAAAAAAATCATTTTAAAATCACAGCTTTACGGGGTGCTACATGAAGGATACACAAATATTGACCTTATCAAAAAAGACGTATACGTATACCATTCTTGATGCAATTACCTGCAACATCGAGGTAAGAGATAACCCATACCAGTTACCTCTTGAAGGACTATTTACAATGGCAGCAAGAATCAATAAAAAACGATCGTTTTTGTTTGTTAGTAAAGTTCTTGGGAAACATTTGCCCATTGATCCAATAAAAGGCCTGCTTACGGGTGCATTACTTGCTGCTCGATTTGCGGAAAGTATCAAAGCTTGGAAGTACCAGGAAACAGAAAACCTAATTAGATCATTTAGGGAGAATGAGACGGAGTTTCAGAGTGCTCCTTTTATACCTAAGTCTGTTAATCCCGTTGTTATTGGATTTGCGGAGACTGCTACTGCCCTTGGTCACGCTTTTTTTGATTGCTTTGAAAATGCAGAGTATTTTCATACAACAAGGGAAGAGATTGATAGTCTAACACCGAGTATTACCTTTGAAGAGGAGCATTCTCACGCTACCTCCCATCGCTGCTATATTCCATTGAGCATGATTCAAAATGACCGTGAAATTATTCTGGTGGATGATGAAATGACCACGGGGAAAACGGCCATCAATATTATTGAATCTATTCATGCCCAGTTCCCAAGGAAGGAATATACTGTAGTATCGATATTGGATTGGCGTTCAGAGGCAAACATACAACGGTATAGTCAATTAGAAAAATCACTCGGGATAAAGATAAACGTTGTAAGCTTAATTGGCGGTAACGTTCAAGTAAACGAATTTAGTAAACTTGAAGTTCACGAAAATCATGAGGCATGCTTAAATACGAAAAAACCATGTATTGAAATTCTATCTCTATCTGCCTTTTTTAAGAGTGCACATGTAGCTGCAAATAATCAGACTCCTCTAATTCAGGAGACCGGACGCTTTGGTATAGACAGCAGAGCGAACCTCGACCTTCATCAGAAAATTCATGATGCAGCAGCTGTATTAAGGCAGCACAGAAACGGTACGAAAACGCTTTGTTTGGGAACCGGAGAATTTATGTATATCCCAATGAAATTGGCGGCGGAAATGGGCAGAAATGTCTTCTATCAATCTAGTACAAGAAGTCCAATCTTTCCTAAGGATGTTGAAGGCTATGGTGCAAGACAGCGAATAAGTTTTCCTAATCCAGAGGACCAGGATATTGCTCATTTCGTTTATAATATTCCTCCTTTTGAATACGATGAACTTTTTGTTTTTATTGAAAGAGAAGTCCCTGAAGGAAACCTTCAGCCATTCTTAAAACAAGTAGAAAAATTACAGATTAAGTCGATGAAAATCGTCTTTTTCTCGCATTAAACAGGGGTGAAAGAATGTCGATAATAACCAATCAGCCAGCTAAAATGGGAAGCTATTCGGAAGAAGATGTTCTTTTTCTATTAAAGGATTTAAGTCATATTGAATTGGAAGATTCAACGATTAACCGAGAAATTAAAGTTCAATCAGGTCAGCATTACAGTGAATCTCTGCCGATTGAATACCAGCCTCCAAAAGAATATGTAGATTTGTTTTGGCAATCGGCCACGGAATATAAGCGAAAGGTAGCTCTCTGTGTCGGAATAGTGGCAGAGCAAATCTATCAGGCTAAGGGTAGCCAAGCGACTCTTGTGTCACTTGCCAGAGCTGGCACACCTGTTGGAATTCTAATAAAAAGATATATTAAATTACGTTATGGCATCTCTTTGCCACATTATAGTGTTTCGATCATCCGGGATCGGGGCATTGATGAAAATGCACTTCACTATATTCTCTCAAAACATCCAGAAGGAAGTATTCAGTTTGTGGATGGCTGGACAGGAAAAGGGGCCATTTCAATTGAATTATCAAAGGCTTGCAATCTATATGAAAAAAACTATCAAGTAAAGCTTGATGACACCCTTGCGGTGATTGCTGACCCGGGCCATTGCACAAGCCTTTTTGGAACGAGAGAAGATTTCCTCATTCCAAGTGCTTGTTTAAATTCAACTGTTTCAGGTCTGGTAAGCCGTACTGTTTTAAATGAGCAGTATATTGGTAAAAACGATTTTCATGGGGCTAAATATTACCGAGAGCTGCTGGCTAGTGATGTATCCAATGATTATATTGATTTGATTACGGATGAATATCCAGCCATTATCCATGAAGCGGAGAATATTGCGTTACAGCGAAAGCATCAGGATATTAAAAATGCATTCTTGGGTATGCAGGATGTGAAACAGATTCAAGCTGAATTTGGAATTGATAATACGAATTATATCAAACCAGGTGTCGGCGAAACAACAAGAGTTCTACTCCGGCGCATCCCATGGAAAATCCTTATGCGTGATCCTGCTAGTCCTTATGTAAAACATATTCTGATGCTAGCAGCAGAAAAAAGCGTTGAGGTGGAAGCCTATCCGGAGATGAATTATTTATGTATGGGTTTAATAAAAAGCTTTAAGGGGACTAGTAAATGATAACAGCATCAGATCTTGACCGAACTCTTATGTATTCTAATCGGGCGCTAGAAGAATTCGGAAGACCGGAGGATAAAGCGTTAAAACCAGTTGAAATGCATAGAGGAAACTGGACAGGCTATATGACAGAAGCTTCCTTTTCCATGTTAAAAGAAATCAACAAGCATAGTTTGTTTATCCCTGTCACAACAAGAACGACTGAGCAATTTAAGAGATTTGTGATTTTTGAAAAAGAAATACCTTTAACCTATGCGGTGACTACAAATGGAGCACATGTTTTATATAATGGAGAGCCATTAAAGGACTGGTCTGAACAATTATACTCTCAATTAAAGAATGGATGTTCACCTGAGGAAGAGCTGCAGTCTGCCTTGAAAAAGTCAGGTATCTATTTAGATGGGGAAAGAAAGCAGGCGGAGAAATTATTTTTTTACTATCTATTAAATTGCCTTCCGACCCCATCAGAACTTTTGGAAATTCGTGAACTTACAGCAGCATATGGCTGGAAAATGAGCCTGCAAGGAAGAAAACTTTACTTTATCCCTAATGCAATTAGCAAAGGAAAGGCATTAGAATTTATTTGTAATCGAGAAGGAAAGGAAGCATTGGCAGGTGCTGGGGATTCTGTTTTAGATTGGGATTTCCTAAAAGACTGCACCTATCGTTTTGTCCCAAGTCACGGAGAACTGCTAAAAGTCAGGGGATCAGGTGATATATCACTTACCGACCAGTGCGGCGTTGCTGCCGGAGAAGAAATTCTCCAGCAATTTCTGAATGTATTAGCACTTAAAATCTAACCATTTTTTAAATAAGGATAGAAGAAAAATATATAGATTGAATAGAATACAGCAAAAGAAGTACAAAAAAAGAATATAGACATACCAACCGTGACGAGAACGGGAGAAAGTAACAGTGTAAAAAGTAAGCATAACCAGAATAAATCGATTATAACGAAGGTTTTCGAGAGCATTAAATCCATCATTAAATTTAATTCCTCGCTTACTTCATCTATTCTTGGCCGCCTGTATAAAAACCTCATGAAGTCACCTACTTATCTGTCAGTACTTAAATCATATGTAAGGACAAGGAAAAAGGTGAAAAATGAGGAATGTACCTATTCGGAATTAAATAAACCGCTTTTTTCCAAAAACGAAACATTTTGTGATTACGTCCGTATAAACAATGAACCAATTAATTAACTGTGATATGATGGTAAAGAACACCCTTACATAATTTTACTGTAACAAAAAATCTTTCGCTTTTTTGAGGGAAGGGATATGAATGAATTTACCATACAACCAAATGAATGTCCGACCCTTATCCCTTTCATTTGAAAATTGGCTTGATACGCTGAAAATGCCCCTGTCAGAACGGCCAGAATTTTCATTTGACAAGGGAAGTATTCAGATTGGGCAAGTAGTGGGGAAATTTCTTGGAATTCCGATTGATAGTGATGAGTATTATAATCAGCTTTTTGATTATGTCACGTCGCCTGAACCAGGGTTAGTGTTATTAAGTGAGGAATCATTAAATAAAAACATTGATAATCAACACTTTCAATCGATTCAAAAGGTACTGAATATCAGCCAGGAACAGAAGCTTTCAATCAATCGGTTCACCGCTTTTCTCGACGGTGAACAGCTATTGTATAAGTCAAAAATCCCAGCCATCCATCGAAAAATCAGGGAAGCGATGATCAGTACGCTTGAACTCTTTACGCACCGTGAAAAGGATGGTTTAAAAAATCATGAACTAAGAAGGGTTCTAGTCGACGTGATAAAATGGTCGATGAACCATTTGAATCCTTTATTAGAGGAGATTGATTTGCAAAAGGGAATGCCGAAATTTTTATGGTATGGCGATATGAAAAGAAGTCAGCCTTATTTTGTATATTTTTTAATTAAGATGGGCTGCGATCTAGTGATTTTTCATCCTGAGGCCAAGGATGGTTTAGCTGGATTTCTTGACGAAGAAATCTTTACCCATCATTATCCAAACAAACAACCTGCAGAACCTTTTCCAAAAGAGAGAAGAAATCGCCAAACGACTGTCGCATACCGGGCATCCAGAGAGATAGAGAATATTCTCCATCAGGAAGGTGCAGGTTTATATAAACCGTGGCAGCTAAGGGATTACACACCTTCTTCCATTACTCTGAAAACCACTTATGATGAGTTATTTATTCTTGGGAAAGAAATCGCCATGGTGCGGCCAGGTTTTGAGGTTGAGAATGGACAGGTTAAGATTCCTTCACTCTTTGCGAAAATCCAGGGAGTAAGTAAAAATCGAAAAGAGTATTGGGATCGAATTCAAAGCCTCGCAGAATTCGATCATACCCTGTTGATTCGCCAACTGCCCTTTACATGGTCAAGCTCTAACGATTTTCGCTTTCACTATCGTAACGCTCTAGGCAGGGATGGATTATTGAATCCAGAAACGATGATGCAGGCGCACTATTGGCCGTATTCCCTTCTGCCGACTGGGTTGCAAAAAGGGATTGCCAATGCGATTCGACGAATTTGTGAGAAACCAGGTTTAAAGCCATTGCTAGGGGAAAATATGGAAGAGGTAAGCATCTTTTTATTTAGTCAGGCGATGTTTACACCAAAAGATGTCATCCAATTAATGGAAAAATTTGATTACTCCCAGCATGTACCGAAGTTAATCATTTATAACAATGAATGCCGCGGTATGCTGTCGAGAACGGATGCAGCGCTTCTCCTGCTTCTAAATCAATTTGGGATTGATATTATTATCTATAACCCACCAGGCCATAATGATATTGAAAATTTCCTTCATGATCGTTTATTTGATACCCACTGGCTGGAGGATGTAGTATTTGAATTAGAATATAAAGAACCTTTTAAGCTGAAGAAAGGGTTCTTCCAAGGAATTCTAAGAAATTTAAGGGGAGATTAAGCATGAATCTACAAAAACAGTCTGCCGACTTAATGACAGCAACTACAGAAGATACACTTAATGAAGCAAAGATTTCAGACATTAAGCTTGCCCTTCGGAAGGAAACAGAAGTTCAGAATTTGGCCAGGTCAATTGACGAAAGAGACCAAATAAAAATCTTGGAGTTCGGGAAAGAGCCTGCTGTTCAAATCTCTCGTTTCTCTGATCAAATCTTAGGGAATATGAGAACCACAAAAGTCGAAGATTCAGGCGAGCTGCTTAAACAGCTTACCAAAATCATGGATAAGTTTGACCCAAAGGATTTTCAAAAAACTTCACCTGGATTTTTCGGCAAGCTCTTTAAAAAGGGTGAAAAAATGATTGAAAAGGTATTTGGCAAATACCAGACTATGGGTTCTGAAATCGATAAGGTTTACGTAGAAATATCCAAGTATCAGCATGAAATGGTCGATTCAACGAAAATGCTCGAGAATATGTACGAGCAAAATTATCAATACTATATGACGCTGGAAAAATATGTAGTGGCAGGCGAAATGAAGGTAGAAGAACTTAAAAACAATCAGTTGCCACAGCTGGAAGCCCGGGTTGCCGCAGGTGACCAGATTGCTTCCATGCAATTGGATACCTTGAAAAATTCAATTGAAGCTTTAGAGCAGCGTATCTATGACCTTGAAATGGCAAAGATGGTATCATTGCAGACGGCTCCGCAAATTCGCTTGCTACAGCGAGGAAACACAAAGCTGATTGGAAAAATTAATTCAGCTTTCGTAACAACGATTCCAATTTTTAAAAATGGCCTCATTCAAGCTGTCGCTGCGAAAAGGCAGAAGCTTGTGGCTGACTCCATGAGTGAGCTTGATCGCCGGACCAACGAAATGCTGTTGAAGAATGCGTCAAACATTTCAAAACAAAGCACAGACATTGCAAGGCTCGCAGGTGGTCCAAGTATTAAAATTGAGACGATTGAAGAATCCTGGAACATTATTATTAAAGGTATGCAGGAAACAAGAGCCATTGAAGAAGAAAACAAACGCTTGCGTGTTGAGGGTACAAAGCGCTTAGAGCAGCTGCAGGATAACTTTAAAAAGTTGAAACAACAATACTAATTGATTGTTACTATAAAATTTATTTTATGAGGTGAATGTTATGGCTATTAGCTTACAAAAAGGTCAAAGAGTAGATTTAACAAAAGGAAATCCAGGACTTTCTAAAATCTTGGTAGGATTAGGCTGGGATCCTGTTCAAGCCGGTAAGAGTGGAGGCGGCGGTCTCTTCGGCGGTTTGTTTGGCGGCGGCGGAGCAGGCGGAGGTGCCAACGTAGACTGTGATGCGTCGGTCATTATGCTTGGTGCGAACGATAAGATTCAAAACAATAAAGATGTCATATATTTTGGAAATTTACGGAGCGCTGACGGAAGCGTTCAGCACTCAGGGGACAACCTTACGGGCGATGGAGACGGTGACGATGAGCAAGTAATGATTGATTTAAGCCGCGTTCCTGCAAGCGTTCAAAAGCTTGTATTTGTCGTTAACATCTATGATTGTGTAAAAAGAAAGCAGCACTTCGGTATGATCCGTAATGCCTTTATTCGAGTGGTAAATCCTTCTAACAATAATGAATTAATTCGTTATAATTTATCGGATGATTATAGCGGACAAACATCATTAGTAGTTGGCGAAATTTATCGTCATAACACTGAATGGAAGTTCGCTGCTGTAGGAACTGGTACAACAGCAGCCAGCTTAAGTGAAGTAGTTCGTTCTTATTCTTAATTATTGGGGAACAGGCTTTGCTTGTTCCTTCTACTATTACGTTCTAAAGAGGTGAGATAGTTGGGTATCAATTTATCTAAGGGACAAAGAATTGATTTAACGAAAACCAACCCAGGATTAACAAAGGCTGTTATTGGTCTTGGCTGGGATACAAACCGCTATTCTGGTGGACACGACTTCGATCTAGACGCATCTGCGTTTTTAACAGATGCAAATGGCCGGGTTACCCAGGATTTAGATTTTATTTTTTATAATAATTTAGCTCATACCTCTGGCGGAGTCGAGCATACAGGAGATAACCGCACGGGTGAGGGTGACGGGGATGACGAACAAATCAAAATTGATTTCAGCAAGGTTCCTTCCCATGTCCACCGAATTGCCATTGCGGTCACGATTCACGATGCGGATGCACGTAACCAAAATTTTGGACAAGTAACCAATGCCTTTGCCCGGTTGTTTGACGAAGAAACCAATCGCGAAATTCTTCGCTTCGACCTTGGAGAGGACTTTTCTGTAGAAACAGCCGTCGTCATTTGTGAGCTATATCGTCACAATGCTGAATGGAAATTTAACGCTATTGGCAGCGGGTTTTCAGGTGGATTGGCCGCGCTATGCCGAAATTATGGATTAGAAGTATAAAGTTTTTAAAGGAAAGCTGCCGAGCTGGCGGCTTTTCTTTGCGTTTTCGGGAGTTTCACAATGAAAATATGTTTATTGGAAAATATATCTGCGTTTATTTGATTTTATCTGCGATAAATCAAATATGTCTGCGATAATCGAAATATATCTGCGTTTCTGGGAATATATCTGCGAGACCCAATTTTGCCTTCAAAAAACAGTAATTTCCCCGCACTTATGCCATATATTTACCAAGTCTTTCGTCACATCTATCATGTTATAATTCTAGTAAGTATACAAAATACTAGGAGGATGATAACATGCGTAAATGGGTCGTTTCCTCCATCATTGCCGGTTTATTTCTGTCGATGATTACCACCTCACAAGCTTCATTTGACAGTATCATGTTAGGTGATTATCCAAGAAACTCTGAACTTTTTAAATTTATAAATACACAATCTTCCCTCGACCAACTAGATCAAATGATTGAATTACCAAAAACCCTTTTTGATGAAAAAGAAGCTGCAGTAATCATTAATCGGATTGGCAATCTGCCAGAAGCTCTTTTAGAAAAAAGTAACAATCAAGGCATTATTATTAAACTTTTCACAGGAAAATTAACGGATAACCGAACTGCTCGCTATTTAGCGGGGCAAATACCTAGAGGCTATCATTCACAAACTACGTGGGATGAGGTGCCGGGAATTGGCGGCTCGCAAGTAGTTTTGGTGAAAATTGGCCACAGTGATAAAGGCAACGGGCACGGATCCGTAAACTTAGAACTTCATGAGTTTGCCCATTCGATTGATCATCTTGTCTATGAAAATATAAGTAAAGGGAAAGAATTTCAGTTGATTTGGGAAGAGGAGCGCGGGATATTGTTCCCTGGTAACCCATATTTTATTCTGCATGTAGAAGAGTACTATGCTGAAACTTTTGCGATGTATTTCTTAAATGATGAGACAAAAATACAATTACAAAATCTCGCTCCTAAAACGTATCAATTTTTTAAAGGTCTGGATTAAAGCTCCCAATATGGTAAAATGAAAAACATGAATGCATGAAAAGGAGTGTCGGTTTTGAAGCAGTATTTAGAACTATGTGAGCATGTTTTGAAAAATGGCCATGAAAAAGGAGATCGGACCGGAACGGGGACCATCAGTACTTTTGGTTATCAAATGCGATTTAATTTACAAGAGGGCTTCCCCTTATTAACGACTAAAAAATTACACTTAAAATCAATTATTTATGAATTGCTTTGGTTTTTAAATGGAGATACAAATGTACGGTATTTGCAGGAAAATGGCGTGCGAATTTGGAATGAATGGGCGGATGAAAATGGCGAATTGGGCCCAGTATATGGACATCAATGGCGCTCATGGACCGGTGCGGATGGAACGACAGTCGACCAAATCAGTGAGTTAATTCATCAAATCAAGACCAATCCTAACTCGAGAAGACTGATTGTGAATGCTTGGAATGTAGCAGAAATCGATAAAATGGCGTTAGCTCCGTGTCATTGCTTATTTCAATTTTACGTGGTAGATGGCAAATTATCTTGTCAGTTGTATCAACGTTCAGCAGATGTCTTTCTTGGCGTACCGTTCAACATTGCATCTTACGCTATGTTGACCATGATGATCGCTCAGGTGTGTGATCTAGAACCTGGTGAATTTGTTCACTCATTTGGTGATGTGCATATCTATCAAAACCATTTAGAGCAAGTGAAAATGCAAATGGACAGGGAGCCTCGACCATTACCGAAATTAAAGATTAATCCAAATGTGAAGGATATTTACTCGTTTGAATTTGAAGATTTCGCATTAGAAGGATATGACCCACATCCACATATTAAAGGAGTCGTTTCTGTATGATATCCTTTATTGTTGCCATGGATGAAAACCGAGTCATTGGCAAGGACAACCAGTTGCCTTGGCACTTACCGGAGGATTTAAAGTTTTTCAAACGAACAACGATGGGCCACCCGATTGCCATGGGCAGGAAAACGCATGAATCTATCGGTCGGGCGCTTCCAGGTAGAGAAAATATTGTGATTACTCGGCAATTAGATTATAAAAGCAACGATGTAACAATATTCTACTCGATGGAGGAATTTGTAGAATACTGCAGAAATCAAGAAGATGAGATCTTCGTAATTGGCGGCGCTGAAATCTTTAAAGAAACGTTTCCGTTTGCAGACCGTTTATATATTACACATATTGACGAAGAATTTGAGGGAGATACATACTTCCCAGAGTTTAATGAACGTGAATGGAAGCTTGTTTCCAGTGTAAAAGGGATTAAGGACGAGAAAAATCCTTATAAGTATGAATTTAGAATTTACGATCGTATCGTGAAAGGCAGCCATTAATGTGCTGTCTTTTTTATGTTGCAAGAAAATTTACGTAAATATCCTAAACAAATTTCTTCCTTTTACTTTATACTATTTTATAACATGAAAAGGGGGCAACTATGTTTAGGCTTATCACATGTTTTATGTACTTGAGCGGTTATTTGATTTACAGCATCCCGCAGCTGGCAAAATTAAAGAGGCTGAGTAAAGATCTGCCAGTTCACGAACGGGATAAAATAGCGATTGAATATCCGAAAAGATTTTCGAAAACATTTATGAAACTAACAGGTTCAAAAGTAACCGTTAATGGTTTGGACATGATTCCAGAGGGACCAGTTGTTTTTATTGCGAATCATGAAAGTGATATTGATATCCCCGTCTTGCTGTCAGCCATTGATAAACCATTCGGTTTTGTTTCAAAAATTGAAATGAAGAAGGTACCGATTATTTCATCGTGGCTTAAGGCGATTAATTGTATTCTAGTTGATCGAAAAGACACTCAACAAGCTCTTAACAGCATGCGGGATGGTGTTACATTACTCAAAGAAGGTCATTCTCTCGTTATTTTTCCAGAAGGAAGGAGAAGTAAAGGAGGACCAGTCCTGGCCTTTAAAGTGGGTGGTATTCGACTTGCACAAGATGCAGGTGTGCCCATCGTTCCAATTTCAATCAAAGGAACAGCCGATGTGTTTGAAAAGAATGGGAGGATCATAAAACCTGCAGAAATAACAGTAACAATCGGACGCCATATTGATCCCAAGGCTAATTGTCAGAAAGACTTTAATGAAATAACGGAAGAAGTCCGCCAAATTATTATTGCGAATCGAGATGGTCAGGGGATCGCATCATAGAAAAGAAGCATCGACATCGATGCTTCTTTCCTTTTTAAAAATAGACGCCATTTAATTCGTAATCAGCTAGTTTATCAAGCATTCCTTTGAATTCGTCTGGATGGCAGAAGTCCTCCTCATGGAAGTGTGCTTTCACCCATTGAATTAATTCGGCAGGGCTATTAAAGTATTCCCCACTGCTGTCACTCTTGCGAATCATATACCTCCCATTATCCTCGTCGATGGTGACTTCAACTGGGAGGGCACCATCAAAACTGCTGAGTGAAAATTCCATCTTCATCACATCCATTCTTTTTAGATATCCAATAGTATATGTTTCCGTTGATAAAATTATAAACGGTAAAACGCACAATTGTCAAAATATTTACTCAATTTAAAGTTGGATTATTCATTGACTTAAGAAGCCGTTCTTGGTAAATTGTTAAGAGTAAATAGTAGAGAAATAAATGCGTAAAGTCACTTCTAGGTAATATTTCTTAGATAATGTGAAATTAATATGAATTTTCGCGAATAATTTACTCAAAACGGTATATCAATACTATAATCGTAGTAGAAAGATAATTAACCTAAAGGGGATGTATACATGTTCTCAAATATTGGAATACCAGGATTAATCCTTATTTTAACATTAGCTCTTATCATTTTTGGACCAAAGAAGCTGCCTGAAATAGGTCGTGCCTTCGGACAAACATTGAAGGAATTCAAGAAATCAACACGTGAATTAACCGATGATGTAATGAAGGACATCGATGATGAAAAGCAAAAATTGACTAAATAAGGGTGTAAGATTCATTCTTGCACCTTTTTTTCATCATTTTTCTTTTAAACTATAACAATGATGATAATCGTGTTTATGAAAAAAATCATATTCAACCTTTGAAATTGGCAGGGGAATTACATGGAAGATAAAGAATTACAATTAGTGGATCATTTAGATGAATTGCGCAAACGGATTATTATCTCCGCGATAGCATTTGTTGTTTTTTTCATTGTTGGCTTTATTTATGTGACCGATATATACGATTGGTTAGTTCGTGACCTTGAAGTGAAATTAATCGTTCTTGGTCCAAGCGATATTATTTGGGTCTACTTTATGATTGCAACGATCATCGCAATTGCAGGCACCATTCCAGTGCTGGCAAGCCAAATATGGTTGTTTGTGAAGCCGGCACTTAAACCGCTTGAAAGAAGAATAACCCTTTCTTACATTCCTGCATTGTTTATTTTGTTTATTGTGGGACTGGCATTTGGATATTTTATTATCTTCCCAATGGTACTTGAGTTTTTAGTAAAAATGGGAGCAGATATGTTTGTAACGAACTTTACAGCAGATCGATACTTCCGCTTTATTATGAACATGACTCTTCCGTTTGGCGTTCTGTTTGAGTTACCAGCGGTAGTAATGTTCCTAACTTCCCTTGGGATTATTAATCCATTTGTTTTAGCTAAAATTCGTAAATACGCATATTTTGTATTAATCTTAATTGCGATTGTTATTACACCACCGGATTTCATGTCAGATTTTGTTGTAACGCTGCCATTGTTATTGCTATATGAAATCTCTATAAACTTATCAAAGATTGTACACAAGAAAAGAATGAAAAAGCTTGCGGAACAAGAAGCAGAATTTGCAGAAGAAGCATAAATAAAACACAAGAATATGTTTTAAAAAGCCCTCATTCTAACAACCGAATGAGGGCTATATTTATGACTGATTTTTTTCACTCATCCATTCCTGGAATTTTATGTACTTACGGTACTCATGAAAATCTTCTTTCTTTAAGCCATCCTCTATCGCCTGGCGAATCAATACCTTCCATTCCTCATCTAATTCATTATCATCAACTTTTTGTGATATTGTTTCTTGTAAAAGATAATCAATACTTGTCTCTAAAGGCTTAGACACTTTTGCTAGAAATTGGAGAGAGGGATTGGACTGTAAACCTCTCTCAAGCTGGCTCAAGTAAGATTTTGAAACATCAGCTAACCGACCTAATTCCGTTATTGAGTAACCCTTTTCTTGCCTTAGTCTTTTAATCTTCTTTCCTATCATATCACCTTCATCTCCTAATTTAGAAAAAGTCTCAGTTTAATTATACATTATAAAGAACAATAAGTTCTATATAAAATCCAGAATGGCGAGATATCATGTGAAAAACAAAGGAAAATAGAGATATCCTGTTCTTAATAAAGAATTTAGGCTTTTTCATAAGTTTTCAATATTGTTAATTTGTTTTATACTGACTCTGTGTATTCTTTTTAAAGAACGAATTAAAATTGCAGGATTCTATTAAGAAAATTTTTAATTCAGAATGAGAAGGGGGGGAAGATTAACTCTTGTAGACAAGGAATCCTATTAAATGATCATCTACCTCAATTCATAACGAATTAGATACGGAGAGGGCTTGGTATGAAAAAAAATAAATATATATTGATTAGTGCAATGATTATTTCCTCTATTCTACTCTTACTATCTTTAAGTCAGGTCAGTAATACAAAAGCGGATGAATCTGAATATATGGTTGATATTTCAACCAATCCTTCTGAGATTTTATTTAATGTCGGGAATATGAAACCTGGTGATTGGACTACCTCGGTCTTAGAGGTAAACAATGAAGGAAACCTTGATTTCAACTTCTCTGTTAATTCACATCAGGAATCCGGAGATTTATATTTGTATAATCAGTTTTTTCTAAGAGTTTCAGATAATGAGGGGACTCTATATGAGGGAAAGTTAAAAGATTTTGTAGATTTTCCTTTAGGGACGTTAGCAGCTGGAGTAAGTAATCCGTTAAAACTTATGGTAGAGCTCCCTTATGAAACAGGAAATGAGGCACAAGGAAAATCAACTTCATTTGTATTTGATTTTAATGCTGTTGGTCACGAAGAACAGATACCAATTGACGGACAATGCTTCGAACCACCTTTTAGTAATCGTAATTTTTCCCTGCAGCCAAAATCAACCGTCCCAATTAAGTTTCACCTAAGAGATTCGGATGGGGATCTGGAAAAAGAATTTTCACCAAATGTAAGATTAGAAGTGACGGGTCCTTCTCATAATGGAGGCAACATAAAGTATGTATTTACACAAAAAAATGGAGAATTAGATTTCCAGAAGGTCAATCCACCGCACTACCACGCACAGTTTTCACCATTTGATTACCCAGTAGTTGTGGGGCAATGGTATACGGCGACAGTCTATGTAAATGACAAGGAATATTGTAATAGGATTTTTCAAGTATTAGAACAAGGTAATCGTTCAAATGCTAAATAAATGGATAGAATATGCTGAAGGCCTTGGAAAAGTTCAAGGTCTTTTTTTTGTTTGTTAAATAACTTATCAAACTTTCCCTTCTTTCACCATACCAACTTAGCGAACAAAAAACCCTTTCCCAATATTAAAACACGACTACTTTAAAGGATAATATAAAGAACGAAATATTCTTAATAAAATACAAAAAGATGAGAAAACGGGAGGAACAACGAGATATTTCTATAAAAATGTTCTTTATTGAGAAAAAACGGACGTTTTTGAGGTTTTTCAAGTTCGTTATTTTACCCTATACTCAACTTATGAGTTCGTTACAAAGAACGAACAAAAAATAGTGTCTAAGGAAGTTGATGAAAATGAAAGAAAAAGTCACCAACTTCGTTCTTAATAAACTGCGACTGAAAAATTACATATTATTTAGAACGAATGAGGAGGGGGTTATCATCCGAAAATCTCGTTTGAAAAAATTCAGAAAGAAAAGCAAGAATCTCCTCATAGCAGCTCAGTTAGTTGCAATATGGTATCTGCTAATTATAGCTGGTTCGTACCTAACAACAAATACTGGCGCTTACTTTAATGATGTTGAAACCATTGAGGGTTCAATAAGTGTATCAGAAGATTTTTGTAAGGATGTACAAAATGGATCTGATTTTTGGCATAAATATTGTAAAGATAATGCAGGAATTGGAAATGGTCCAGACACACCAGATCAAAATACAGGAGAACATACCGACCCTGATAATCCAGGCCATAATAAAGGCGGCTGTGATGATCATACAAACGCACCATGTTCTGAAGCTAAACAAATTAATGAAACACATACAAGTAATTCAATTACATTAACATGGATTAAACCTTCAAATGTTAAGTTTGTAAGAATATACAAAAACGGTAGTGAAAAGCCAGTCGTTGATAACTTAATAGAAGAAATATTTATTGATGAAAACTTACTACCTTCTACTAAGTATAGTTACAAGATTACAACAGTTGATAATTCAGGGAAAGAATCACTAGGTTTAAATATTGATGTTACTACAAGTGGTGAAGATAGTCCTAGTGTGTTACCTGAAAATGTCACTGACCTAAAAGGAATCCGAAATGGGAATAGTCAAAACATCGAATTATCTTGGAAAAACCCAACTGGAATCAGTCATGTAAGGATATACAACCAAGCTGATTCGACACTTATTGAGGATAATGTAAAAGGTGAAAATATTAAATTAACATCCAATGATAAAGTGACGTATAGAGTAACTACAGTAGATAGTTCCGGTAATGAATCATCAGGTGTAACTGTAACTGTACCTCTAAAAGAGTAGAAAGAATTTTAATAAAATTAATTGGTGGTGTTTATATGATGGCAAAAAAAGTTTGGAAGATTACAAGCAATATAATAACTGGAATTCTATTCTTACTATTAATCTTTATGATTTTTGTAGTAGTTTCGTCTAAAGCTTCAGGTGGCGAACCTAATTTCTTGGGCTACCAATTAAAAACAGTTCTTTCCGGTTCCATGGAACCAACATTTATGACTGGTTCGATAATTGCAGTAAAGCCAGTTGAAAATGCACTTAATCTGAAAAAGGATGACATTGTTACATTTAAAGAATCTGAGGACAAATTAATAACACATAGAATTATTGATGTTAATAAAATTGATGATCAAACCTTGTATATCACGAAAGGTGATAACAACCACTCTAAAGACAGCAATCCAATAATAGCGCAAAATGTAATAGCAAAATATTCTGGATTTACAATCCCTTATGTAGGATATTTTTTGGATTATGCTAAATCAAAAAATGGAACCGCTTTGCTACTTATTTTACCAGGCCTACTTTTACTAGCCTATTCGGGTATTTCAATTTTTAAAGCTCTCAAAGAAATTGATAAGGGAAAACAAAAAGATGTTCAAGAAACTGTTTAATGGTTGCACTCCTTATGTAAAACATAAGGGTTCAATATAAAACTACATACCTCAAAAGTGAGGGGAAAATTGGAGGAGAAAATAATGGGTATTAAGAAGAAATTAGGTTTAGGAATGGCATCTGCAGCACTAGGTTTATCATTAATTGGTGGAGGAACATTTGCTTATTTTAATGACACAGCGACACTTCATAATGCATTTGTGTCAGGTGAATTAACACTTGATCTAGAACAAGCATGGGAATTCCCAATTAACTTTGACTTAATAGATATTAAACCCGGTCAAAGTTGGGAAAGGCAATTTGTTTTAGCGAACAATGGTAGTGTAGATATAGGTGATACATTTATGACATGGAAAGATGCAGGATCTGATTCAAATTTATTAGAGACATTAACTGTAAAGTATTTTGTTCATGCTGATCCTCCTTTTGTTGATCCAGGTGCAGTTGACGGCGAAGGTTATCTACTTCTTAACGCTCAAGATATTACACTAAGAGAAGCAATTGATAAAGATTTTGAAGGAAAAATCAAATCCCAGTATTTAAAAAATGGAGACCTTAATCTAACTCCACTAGGTATCGCTGCTGGTGGAAAAGATAGATTACGTATGATTATTGAATTCCCTGAAACAGGAAGTCCACAAAATGAACTACAAGGTAAGACAGTTAAAGTTGACTTTACATTCGATGCTAGACAAACTCCAGGTACTGAACAGTCCCAAGTTGGACCAAATAATGGGAATAACGCTAATCCTGAAGTAACTAAGCCTTAAATATTACTTGATAAAGATCTATTATTAAAAAGGTGGGTTTTTACCCACCTTTTTCTAAATATAATAGTGGGGTGAAATTAATGCTAAAAAGAATAATTTTTCGGAATATTCTTTTAGTTATTTGCTTGTTTTTTACTTTCTCAATAATAAATGCAAATGCAGAAGAAAATGTAAAAGAAATTGATATTGCAACAAGTCCACAAAATGTATTTTTTGAAATCATAAATAGTAAACCCGGAGATTCGTTTACAAAAGTTCTACAAATACAAAATAAAGGTTCCAAAGACTTTAAATACCTTTTTTCAAATCGCTTTTTAAATGGATCTGAAAAATTTTATAATGAATTAATTTTAACAGTTTCAGATAATAATGGAGAAGTATACAAAGGAAAAATAAAAGATTTTAATAAACTAGATTCTAGAAAGTTAAAAAGGAATACACAGGAAGATATGATAATAAGTATTTATATTCCTTATGAGTTGGGTAATGAATTTCAAAGTCTAAATTCTGAGTTTCAATTTAAATTTTTTGTTGAAGGAACTTTAGGTGGGGTTCTCCCAGCTGACGGACCTAAACTACCTAATACAAGTACAGATATGTTTAATATTTTAGTAGTAGGATCAATATTAATTTTAACAGGTTCTACAATTCAGTTTTTCATTAGGAGAAGAAATAAGCTGGATAATCAAGTATAGCAGGGCCTTGGTTCTAATTTGAAAATCAAGGTCTTATTTTAATTTATTGGTATACATATTTTTTAATAGAATTACATTTGACTCAAAAACACAGTTTATGGAGTTACCACGAAATGTACAAAAAGCGCTGCTCCAAACACCACCAAGTATCCTTGGTTCTATTGAATAAAATATCCCCAATAATAAAACATACAAATTCGCCTCAAACGGCTTGTTAACAAGGAATCTGACAGTGACCCTGTTTTTTGCCCCTTCAATGTATAACACCTAATAATTATTCATAAAAATTTTCCAAACAAAGTAGATTTAGACACAATTCATATAGCCTGGGGTGTATACTATCCCCAAACGTGTGAAAAGAAGGATTGATATTTTGTTATTGAAAACCCTACAGTTCAAAAATTTAATTAGACAGAAGGTTAAAGTGATTGAAATTCTTTTATTGGAGGAAGGCAGCCCTTATTCATTTATGTTCAAGTCCGTTTACAGTATTTTATCAACTCGGTTTACCAGTTAACCAAACCGAATAAATGCTATTCCTTCAAAGAATATTTGAAAACGGTGTTGAAATGGCCCGATTATGAAACTTTGTTTACCGTACCAGAATTAAAGAACACCGCATAATTCTTATCGAACACTGGCTACCCCAGTGTTCTTTTATTTATCACAATTAATTTCATGAAAATAGGGGAATGTATATCGTAATGGACAGTGAACCTGTATAATACATAGGAGTAAACGCTAGGATGTGAGTAGATGAGCAAGATTAAGATTGTCACGGATTCGACGATGGATATGACAAAAGAACAAGCGGAACAGCTAGGTGTTGTGATCGTGCCTCTGTCAGTAACCATCAATGGCGAAACCTATTTAGACAGAGTGGAAATTCAACCTGCTGAATTTATGGAAACGATGAAAAATATAGAGGAATTACCGAAAAGCTCCCAGCCTTCTGCTGGTACCTTTCTTGAAGTATATGACAAACTTGGCGACGAAGGCTATGAGGTTTTATCGATACATATGACTGGGAAAATGAGCGGAACGGTTCGCTCTGCAGAAAGTGCAGCACAGATGACAAGGACAAAAGTAACCGTCCTCGATTCCAAATTTATTTCCATTGCTCTTCAATTTCAAGTTCGAGAAGCGGCTGAAATGGCTAAGCAAGGTAAGAGCATGGAAGAAATTCTTGAACGCCTTGCAAAGGTCTGTGAAAACACAAAACTATATATTATGATTGATACCCTCGAGAACATGGTGAAAGGCGGACGAATTGGGAAAGGGAAGGCATTTATTGGTTCGTTGCTCAATATCAAGCCAATTGCATCTCTTGAAGGTGCAGAATACAACCCGGTTGCTAAGGTTCGCAGTCATTCCCAAGTGGTGAAATGGCTTGCAAAACAATTTGCAGAAGATATCAAAGGAAAAACTGTTCGTGGTGTGGGTATTGTTCATGCTGAGGCCCACGAATTGGCGAATAGAGTGAAGGACTCTATTATCGAATTAACCGGCTACCACGATATCTCAGTTGGGTACACAGGCCCAACCATCAGTACACATACCGGACCAGGCGCTATTGCTTTAATGTATTACACGGAATAATAAATAGGGATGGCTGCCATTGGCACCATCCCTATTTATTTACCAACAATATTTCTGATGATTCGTGAACGTGAAAGCCTAGCCGGTGCAAATGCTTACGAATCCCACTTCGTTCCCATGTTCTTATAATAATCGTATTGAGTATTTTTTTCGGATAAAAGATCCCGATATTTGTGAGTTCCTCAAAGTTCATCCCTTGACGAACATATTTATCGATCATTTCATCACGTTGGTCAATCATCGCTAAAAATTTGTCCATTGCCTCCATAAATTCCTGTTTCGTGAAAACTCCTTTTTGATGACCAGTTATATAGGTATTAGCGTCCAACTCTACTAGTTGTTTACCAGATTTAATGAACTTCTCGATATCTCCATCGCTGCCAAAATACCATGGACCGAAGGAAGTCATATCAAAGTCCCCTGCATAAACGACGCCTAATTCAGTAAAATAGGGGGTTACATATCCTTTTGTGTGACCGGGTGTATGAAGAAAGTTTACTTTCACTCCGCTAAAGTTGTATTCCTCCTCATATTGATAGGTTCCAGAAATACCCCCAAGGTTTTGCACCCATTCCTTAGGCATATGATTCCTTAATACGTCAACACCTTCCGGACCCCATTCTTGATAAACTCCATTTTCACGAGCAATTCCTTCAATTGATTGAATCGTTTCAAATTCCAGTGGGTTAATCCATTTTTCGACATTCGTAAACAAATGATTATGCAAGGTATGATCGGGGTGGTAGTGAGTATTGATGATCAAATCAACCCCGTGTTGTTCATTGAGTGCCTTAAGTTCAGTTGGGTCTGCTCCAGTATCGATAAGCACTTTATCTTTACTATTAATATATAAGCTTCGAGAAAAGGGAACCTTACTCTGATTTGGACCTTCAATGATCCAAATTGGGCCGATTTGCTGCATTACTATCACCTCTGCTAAATAGACTTAATTTTCTGTCTGTTGAATGAATACCCATTCATGATACCATATCTTGTAAATTCATTAAACTATCATGCTCTGCTGTCATCCACCATCTATTTTTTAAGGGTAAAAAAGGCTGTTTTGGTAATGCTAAAAAAAATTGAATTAAAAGGTGTTGTCTATGTTTAAATGGTTGTCTGGTAAAAAAGCAGAAGAAACACCAAAAGCTCATAGTTTAGATTTGGAAGAATTGATGGAGCAAATAAAAGCGGAATTAAATGTCGGATCAGACCTTGTCTTTCGAACGTTGAAAAAGGACGGGGCGAAGCTTATTTTCTGTCTAATGAACAGTCTAATTGATGCAACAAGACTCGATGATATTGTCATTCGGTCCATTATGAACCATAAGGAAATAGAAGAATGGACGTGTGAAGCGATAGCAAAAGTGTTACCGATTGCCTCGATTACAGCTGTTAATCAGTTAGATGAAGTCGTTGGGGGAATTAACGAGGGAAAAGTGTATATTTATGCAGAAGGACAGCCATATGGAATCCTTGCAGATGTTGGTAAACAGCTTGTAAGAGGCCTAGAAAAAGCTGAAACGGAATCCCTTGTTTATGGTCCGAAAATCTCTTTTACGGAATCCCTGCAAGGCAACATCAATATATTGAGGAACAACATAAAGGAAGAGGATTTATGTACGGAAGACTTAACAGTTGGCAAAAGATCAAAGACAAAAGCGAAGCTTGTTTATATTAAGGGGATTGCCGATGAAGAGAGTATAAACACGTTTAGGCAGAGGGTTCAGGATCTTACCGTGGATTTTGTTCCTGGGTCAACTGTACTAGGTCAGTATATTGAGAGTAATAGCTGGTCTGTATTTCCACAGTTGATGACAACCGAACTCCCTGATCGTGTGTCCATCGCATTATATAGAGGAAAAGTGGCCGTTTTAATGGACAGGAGTCCGGACGCTCTTTATGGTCCTACATCTTTTTTCGCCTTTTTTGAATCCACAGAAGATGTTTATATGCGCTGGAACATGGGTTTGTTTTTACGGATCCTTCGGCTGGTGGCAACTTTTTTATCAGTTTTACTAACACCGGCTTATGTAGCTGTTTTGACTTATCATTATGAAGTAATTCCTTCCCCATTACTCCTCTCGTTGGGAGAATCAAGAGCGAGGGTTCCTTTTCCACCTGTCTTTGAAGCGCTACTCCTCGAATTTGTTATAGAATTATTACGAGAGGCAGGGGCAAGGCTGCCGACCAAAGTGGGTCAAACCATGGGTATCGTTGGAGGTATCGTAATTGGGCAGGCAGCAGTTGAGGCAGGGTTTACCAGCAATATCCTGATTATCATCTTGGGGTTAAGTGCCCTCGGTTCCTTTACAACCCCTAGTTATTTAATGGGTACCGCGATTCGTATCATTCGGTTTCCAATCATATTGATGGCAGGACTTTGGGGTGGTATCGGGATCATGCTTGCCTTTTGCTTTTTTATTATCCACCTGCTCAGGTTGGAGACCATTGGCGGGCCTTATCTAACACCTATATATCCTACTAGAATAAAAGATATTGGGTATAGTTTTTTCAAACTGCCGCCGCAATACCTTTCCTTCCGCCCCTTAACCAATCGAACTGATGACAAAGAACGCTTTCCTAAAAAGAAGGCGAAGCAAAAAAAGGATGTAGATGAATAGGAGCGAACAACGATGAAGGTGAATTTACATCCAAAAGAAGGTTTGTTGATTAATGCATTTATGCTCGTGTTTATCATCCACTCGATACAGGTTGGAGTGGGAATGGCAGGGCTTCCGAGGATTGTATATTTAGAAGCAAAACATGACGCCTGGATTTCTGTATTCTTAGCCGGCCTGTTAACATCCGTTGTTTTGGTATTTATGATTCAAATGCTCAAACAGTATGATAGTGCAGATTTGTATGGTATTCATGTTGATGTATTTGGAAAATGGGCAGGACATTTCTTGAATGTTATTTACATGATATATATGACATCTACTTTTTTTATTATATTAATGAACTACGTTGAAATTGTTCAAGTCTGGATATTCCCGACATTGCCATCCTGGGAGCTTTCACTTGTCCTGATTTTGTTGGTGATATATGCAGTTTTTGGCGGTATCAGGGTAGTTGTTGGAGTTGCATTTTTTTCCGTTGTTGGAACCATTTGGCTTGCTTTTGTCCTATTTGTCCCCTTCAAATTCGGTGATTTTACACATTTATTTCCAATTATGAATGTGAATACGAAACAACTGCTAAGAGGGTCTTACAGTACCGCATTCTCCATGTTGGGCTTTGAGCTCATTATGTTTGTTTATCCATTTGTAAAAGAAAAACGAAAGGCAATGGTTTTTGCTCAAATTGGAAATTTCATTACAACCATCATGTTAACACTTGCAACACTCGTTTCCATTGTTTTCTTTGCTTCTAATAGCTTGGAAAAGACCATCTGGCCAGTTTTATCGATGTTTAAGATTGTTCGGCTGCCTAATCTGGAAAGGTTTGAATTTATTGCCGTATCTTTTTGGATGTTGATTATTCTTCCAAATATGTGCTTTTATCTTTGGGCAGCTTCAAAAGGTTTTTCAAGAATCTTAGGAAAAAAACAAAAATCGGGTATTTGGATTATTGCTATTGTTACCTTTGCAGGAACCTTCTTTATTCAGTCTAGATACCAGATGAATATGGTTACGGATGTAATAGCAAAGGCAGGTTTTTTCCTTGCGTTTTGCTATCCTGTTGTCCTTGCAAGTATTGTCTTCATAAAAAAATGGTATAAAAGGAGGGTGAGAAAGCATGCGGAAACGTCGTAAATGGCTAAAAATGTTGATGGGAATTAGTTCCTTATTCCTGCTTACAAGCTGTGGAGTAGAAACAAAGCAATTGGAAAGATTGGGGCTCATTACGGCAATCGGATTTGATTTAAAGAAAGAGAACGAAATTAAGGGCACCGTATCGGTTACGAAATTTGATCCAATGGCCAAAGTTATGACCAACTTGATATCCGCAAATGCGAATACCCTCCAAACATTAAGGTCCGAGGAAAATCTAGCCACCGACCAAAGACTTGAAATGGGGCAGCTCCGGTGTGTCGTATATAGCAAGGAGTTGGCGGAAAAAGGAATTATCCAGCTTGTAAATGCTCTTAATCGTGATCCGACTGTGGGAAATATGGTTTATCTAACCATTGCTGAAGAAGATGCTTTTTCAGTCATTAATATGAGTCAGAAAAAAATAAAGATAAACATTGGGACATACTTATATAATTTAATTAGGCAAAATGTTGAAAGGGAACTCTTAATCTCGCCGACCCTTCATGAATTTAATCATAACTACTTTGACTACGGACAGGATCCAGTGCTGCCAATCTTACAAGTAAAGAAAGACAAAGTAGCCATTTCGGGGGTTGCACTATTCAATGATGACAAAATGGTAGCAAGATTAAATAATGATAAGCTCTTTTATTTAAAACTTTTAATAGATGAATATCGAACAGGGTCAAAGGAATTAGAATTTAATCCTGGCGAATTCGCAAAGATTATCAACCTACATGGCGGCAGGTCTTTTGAGAAAATCTATAATAAATTGTTTATCAGTATCGATAATTTGCGCAGCAACACAAAAATTAAGCTAGTGGACAAAAAGAACCTGCGTTTTAAAGTAGAGGTTAGCATGGATTCTAGATTACTGGAAACCACGAATTTTTTAAATTTAGGCAAACCCGAAAATATGAAGTTTATAGAGAAAAAAATAAATAAGGAAATGGAAAATGAAATAAAAAAACTTCTGTTATATTTCCAAGAAAAGCAAGTGGATCCTGTTGGTATTGGGAATGTGTACATGGCTCATGTCCGAGGGAAGCCTATTTCAGAAGAGAAATGGAAAAAATTATTCAAGAATGCTAAATTTGATATCCAAGTAAAAAATACAATCGCCCGAACAGGTACAATGGATTAATAAGCGGTTTTCTTTCTTCTTAAGTGAATATTTGTTACACTATTCACGAAAATAAGAAGGCTGCAGGTGATTATAGTGAAAAAACGATTTTTGGTTATTTTCTTGATTGGATTGTTTTTGTTAGCTGCTTGTGGACAAAAAGGGATTGAGAATCCGCTCAATTACACAGTGAATGATTTTACTGCAGTAACAGAAGAAAATAAGCCATTTGAAAAGAAGGATTTAGACGGAAAGATTTGGCTCGCTGATTTTATTTTTACTAATTGTGCAGATGTTTGTCCGCCAATGACAGCGAATATGACCAAGCTGCAAAAAATGGTAGCAGATGAAGATTTGAAAAATGTTGAGTTTGTCTCATTTAGTGTCGATCCAACCGTTGACACACCAGAAGTGCTTTCGGCTTATGCAAAAAATTTCGGGTTAGATACAACCAATTGGACTTTTTTGACAGGTTATACGCAAGAGTTTATTGAAACGTATGCGAGAGAAACATTCAAGACATTAGTAAAAAAGCCGCAAGAGGGCAATCAAGTAATTCATCAAACATACTTTTTCTTAGTTGGACCGGATGGTAAAGTTAAAAAAATTTACGACGGATATAAAGAAGTGCCATATGATGACATGATGAAAGATATGAAGGCGTTGCAATAGACCTTTTTATGAGGTCTATTTTTTTGGGGATAAATAGGATATAGTACTAGCATGTTTTGAATTATTTTTGCTATGTTATAATATTATTAGGTAGAGGGTGGTGAAGTAAATGAAAAAAGTTTTCACCCTTCTCCTTCTTTCGACTTTTTTCTTAAGTTCCTGCAGTCCGCCCGATCGTTGGGATTTGCATAAAGAACGTACTGCTTCAGCTGTTGTTTACGAAGAGGTTCCAGTTGATTTTGTCCCAAAGGAGATAAAGATTGTCTCTGCTGGTGATTCCTTAACAGAGGGTGTTGGCGATAGTACAAAAAATGGAGGATATTTGCCTTACTTAAGAACTTTGCTCGAGGAAGAAAAGGGAATTAAGGAAGTTGATTTCTACAACTTCGGTGTCAAGGGTAATCAAACCACGCAATTATTAAAAAGGCTGCAAAAAGAGGAAATGAGAGATACTCTCTCTACAGCTGATTTGGTGATTTTGACAATTGGCGGCAATGACATTATGAAGGTCGTGAAGGACAATATTTCAAATCTCCAGCTTTCCATTTTTGATAAGGAAAGAGAAGAATATATTAATAATCTGTATCAAATCATAAACACTATTATCCGGGTTAATCCCGAGGCCTATATTGTTTTAGTGGGAGTATACAATCCCTTTTCACAATGGTTTTCTGATATAAAAGAGCTAGACCAGATTGTGTCAGACTGGAACGTTGCCAGCCAGCAGGTTGTTGCCAATTATTCCAATGCTTATTTTGTTGGAATTGAAGATATATTTCTTCATCCAACAGAAAATCTGTTGCATAGTGACAATTTTCATCCCAATGATAAGGGATATGAATTAATTGCTGAGCGATTGAACGAAACGTTAGAAGAACGGACATTACCTGATCTCGTTAAGAAAGCGTACATGGTCAGTAAAGAGGAGAATTAGTTTTCTATGATAAATAAATGGAAAAGGGGATTCTTTCTTTTATTAGGGTTAAATGCTTTGATTGTGATCCTTCTAATATCTTTGATTTTTATACCTGCAGATAAAAATGGAAAAATTCATCCTGGTGTACCCAATAACAATAGTGTTTCTTTCGAAGTAACATCCAATAAGGATGATTTAAATCGATTAATTAACCAGTATATTAAAAAAGAAGCCGGCGATTCGCCGGTTGAATATAGTGTCCGCCTGGAGAATGAAGTGGAGTTGTACGGAGCCATCCAATTCTTCAGCCAAGAGTTGGATTTAAAGCTTACTTTTAAACCAGAGGCATTAGAAAATGGTGATTTAGTCTTAAAACAGCAGTCGATATCTCTTGGCAGCCTACATTTGCCTGTATCGTATGTACTAAAATTCATAAAAGAAAATTATAAGCTCCCTAATGGTGTGGACATTCAACCAAATGATAAACTTATCTACGTAAACATGCAGCAGTTAAAATTAAAAAGTGATGTAAAAATAAAAGCCAATAGGTTTGATTTGATAAAAGATGATATTGGCTTTACTATACTCGTTCCCATTGAATAAGGTGACTCATTGACAAGTGAGCCACCTTATTTCTTTAATCCTTCAAAATCAGCGCCTGTAAAGCTGGTTCTCCATTTGAATGGCCAATCAAGGTGATGGTATAGGTTTCATTTGGACGGAACTTGGTTTTAGGCATTGAGAGGACAACTTGTTTCGTTCCTGCTTCTCTTAATTCCAAATCTACCGTCATTGGCATGATTCCCAAATATTCAGAAGCTTGTTTATAGGAGATGTTCGGGAAGACAACATCTCTGTCCTTCACAGCAAAATCTAAGGCTCCTGTGTCAGGGGATAAATGAAGGAAACGTATTTTTGATTCATTAAGAGGTACTTCAGGTTGATTGAGGTATGGCAGCAACCGCAATTTTTTTACAGAATCAATGATTGCATGCGTATAAGTCCTCCCAGGTTCCACGGTAATCTTCTTATTGAGCACACTATCCACCGAATTTCCCGTTGGGTAAATATCAATATGATACTTTCCAGGCTTTAAAGCTAAATAATTGCTGGCCACTCTGAATGGGAGACGTTTCACTTGCATTTGCCCGTTTATATAAATATCAACATCGGGGGCATCGGGTGAGGTATGAAGGAATCTGACCCTTCCTTCAACTTGAGATTGCTGGTTGTTGCGCACCGTCATGGCCTTATTCATATATTTTAGATGTTTCAAATAGTAATGCATATGCAGGTTGGGGCTAGTGTATTTAAAGTTGTGAGCCAGTAAATCATACATTGCGGCTCTTTGAAGATATTCAGATTGATCTTTATTTCCAGGCATACCCTTCGCTCCTTTCTCTAGTACTTTACAAATTAATTTATTCAAGCATGTTTAGGTGGGTGTCTATATTTGGATTTTTTGTTTACAAATGGATGTTGATAACATATACTTAATACAAATAAGTCGGAAGGCGGGTGAAGTGTAATGTTAAATGAAAATACGTTAATTGCCGTTAATTTCAATATCGTTTGCACAGCCCGCAGGTTCACCCTATAGAGGGGAATCTATACCCATTATTCCTTTGTGAATAAAACCATGGGCTGTGTTGCCTATGGTTTTTTATTTTACAATTTTTTGGAGGAATATGGATGAATTTACAAACAATCGGACTAACTGAACAAATAAATAACGATTTTCTTGCAGGAAAACCTAGCGAAGAGATGATAATTGGCCGCGTAGCCTTGGAACATAAGCACATGTATCGGGTTTGGACGGAGCATGGAGATTTACTATGTGAAGTATCCGGGAAATTTAACTTTGAAGCGTTGAGTCGTGAGGATTATCCTGCTGTCGGGGATTGGGTCATGCTAAAACCTCGGGTAGAGGAAGGAAAAGGTACGATTTTTTCGGTTATGCCTCGCTTTAGCAAATTTTCACGGAAATCTGCTGGCAGGACGGCTGAGGAACAAATTGTTGCTGCCAATGTGGATTCGGTCTTTCTCGTGAATTCGCTTAATGATGACCTGAATTTACGTCGGATTGAGCGATATCTTCTCCTTACATGGGAGAGTGGTGCGAATCCCATTATTGTCTTGAGCAAAGCAGATTTATGTGAAAATCTCGAAGAGAAGCTTGGGGAAGTGGAGGCCATCGCCTTTGGCGGGGTTCCTGTTATTGCGATAAGTGCCGAATTGAAGACTGGTATTGAAAAGCTTGAACCATACCTACAGCCTGGAAAAACCATTGCCTTGTTAGGGTCCTCTGGGGTAGGGAAATCAACCTTAACGAACCTTTTATTAGGTGATCAAAAACAAGTGGTAAAGGAAATCCGTGAAGGTGATGACAAGGGGCGCCACGCCACGACACATCGTGAACTCATTCAACTTCCTAACGGCAGCGTGCTGATTGACACCCCAGGAATGAGGGAATTGCAGCTGTGGGAAAGTTCAGAGGGTTTAACTGAAACGTTTTCGGATATCGATGAATTGGCAGAGAACTGCAGATTCAGAGATTGTAAACACCAGGATGAGCCAGGATGCGCAGTCGTTTCGGCGATTGAAGAAGGAATACTTCCAGCGGGACGTCTAACGAGCTACAATAAACTGCAAAAAGAACTTGCTTATATCGAACGGAAAGCCGACAAACGTGCCCAAACAGAGGAACAGAAAAAGTGGAAGAACATCACCAAACAAATGAGACATAAAAAGAAAATTAACTAGTTATATCAGCCGAACCTAGAGATGGGGTTCGGCTTTTTGATTGGTTTGGTGGGGGGAGATAGGGGATTCGCAGATATATTTGGATTAACGCAGATATAATTGAATTTACGCAGATATATTTGATTTATCGCAGATATATGGAAAGAAACGCAGATATATCTCCATTCCCCACTTTTTAGACAGCAAATTGTATTTCTTTACAAAGTTTCGGTATACTCATAGTTAAGCAAATATATTCCAAAGAGGTGGGAACGTGGAAGAGAATAAACAATTGGCTACCTTTGCCGGTGGCTGTTTTTGGTGTATGGTGAAGCCGTTTGATGAGCAGCCAGGGATTATCACTGTCCTATCTGGATATACCGGAGGACATGTTGAGAATCCTACATATGAGCAGGTTTGTTCCGAGTCAACGGGGCACTATGAAGCCGTTCAGATTACATTTAATCCGGAAATTTTTCCATATGAGAGACTGCTTGAACTCTATTGGCAGCAAATTGATCCAACCGATTCCGGAGGTCAATTCTACGATCGAGGCCAGTCCTATCAAACAGCGATTTTTTATCATAATGAAAAACAGAAGGAACTTGCTGAACAATCAAAACAAAACTTACAAGATAGCGGTCGTTTCACAAAACCAATCGTAACGCCAATCTTACCAGCAAAAACCTTCTATCCGGCCGAAGAATACCACCAGCATTACTATAAAAAAAATCAAGCACATTATGAAAGATATCATGTAGGGTCAGGGAGAGCCGGTTTTATTCAAACACATTGGGGGGAGAAAAATGAAAAATAAGGAACAATTAAAAAAGGAATTATCGCCGATTCAATATGAAGTAACCCAAAATAACGGGACAGAGCCTCCTTTTCGAAATGACTATTGGAACGAAACGAGAGACGGTATATATGTAGATATTGTTTCTGGAAAGCCGCTTTTTAGCTCACTGGATAAGTATGATGCGGGCTGCGGCTGGCCGAGTTTTACCAAGCCAATTGTAGAAGAAGAAGTGTTGGAAAAAGAAGATTATAGCCATTCTATGGTTCGGACTGAAGTAAGAAGTAAGACAGCTGACTCCCATTTAGGTCATGTATTTAATGATGGTCCAGATCCAACTGGATTACGGTACTGTATCAATTCGGCTGCCTTACGCTTTATTCCAATTGAAAAGCTTGATGAAGAAGGGTACGGAGCATATAAGAAGCTATTTGACGAAGAGTAAAAAGCCGCGATTTCGCGGCTTTATCCTTTTGCTTTGGAAGTAGAGGTCATTCCGCCAGAGAGGATAAATTTCATGGCATCCTCTGGCTTAACATCAATAATTTCAACTTGTTCCTTTGGAATTAAAAAGGTAAATCCAGCTACTTGAAAGGTTTGCGGCACGTAGACGGCTACATGATCCTTCAGAGGGCTGTAAAAATCCTCCAACTGTTCGGAAGTAATAAACCCCATACTTCTCATCTGTGTTCCTGGAATAACGACTAAAGCCACTTTTGAAAAAGACTTTTTCTCCCCCAAAAATGATTGGACGGTATCTTTTATCACCGAATAAATCGTTTTTACAACAGGAATTTTCTCCAGCAATTTGTCAATCAGTCTAATAATGCTCCCTGTAATAAATTTTGTAGACATCCATCCCAAGAGAGTAATTAAAACAATCGTTGTGAGCAAACCTATTCCGGGAATGTAATCTTCCTGTAAATAAGGTCTTAATGTGTTTCCGAGCAAACCATCGAGAAACAAAAAAGTTTTGTAAATTACAAAAATTACAAGAATAATGGGAACAATCGTCAAAATACCGTTAACAAAGTTCTTCAATAAAGTTTTCAAACTATCACCTACAGATTTTTATCATTGATTCTCATAATATAGGCGAATGCACAGACGGGTCAAGTACCTATTACATAAATTAAGAGTGTTAACTGACAAAAACTCAGAGGAGTGAATAGGTATGTATGGTTATGGGTATGATGGCTGTGGCATGGGTTATGCAGCACCAGCAGTTGGTGGATGTGGCTTTGGTTATGCAGCACCAGTAGTAGGTGGCTGCGGATGGGGGCATGGCACATTCGTATTAATCGTAGTGTTATTTATCCTATTGATCATCATTGGTGCTAGCTATTGCTAAACAAAAAGATTCAGGTGAAAAGCCTGAGTCTTTTTTATTATTTTCTGAAAAAGCGTAAAACACGAACGATGTTTTGTTGAATTTAAATATAGTTCGTTTTTATTGTTGACTGAAAGAATGTTTTTTGATATATTTACCAATGGTTCAGTAAATACATACGTCTTGGAGGTTTGGACAATGGAAAATAGATATGATGTTATCGTAGTGGGTGCAGGGCCAGCAGGGATTTTTACCTGCTATGAACTTACGCTAAAAATGCCGAATGCAAAGGTGCTATTAGTAGATAAGGGACATGATATTTATCGGAGAAATTGTCCGATTTTAGATAATAAAATTGAAAAATGCCCTCCAGCAGCGGGCAGGAAAGAGTATGCAGGATGTTTACCTGCTTGTTCAATCACTGCTGGTTTCGGTGGAGCAGGTGCCTATTCAGATGGTAAGTTTAATATAACGAGTGAATTTGGCGGCTGGATGACCGATTATCTGTCAGATTCTCAAGTCATCGATTTGATTAAATATGTAGATGAAATTAATTTATCTCATGGTGCAACAGATACCATTACAGATCCGATGACAGATGAGGTTAAAGATATTGAACGCCGGGGCTTTGCAGCGGGATTAAAATTATTGCGTGCTCAGGTTCGACACCTCGGAACAGAGCAAAACTTAAAAATAATGAAAAGTATCTTCGAATACTTAAATGATAAAGTCGAAATGTCTTTTAAAACAGAAGTCCAAGATTTGATTACCGAAAAAACACCGGATGGGTATATCGTTACGGGGATTAAGCTAAAAGGGGATAAGGATCTGTATGCAGATAAGGTTGTTATTACTCCAGGACGTGATGGTTCGAAATGGCTGACTGAAATCTTGAAGTCGCGCCGCCTGAAGATGACAAGCAATCAAGTCGATATCGGTGTTCGTGTGGAGACATCCGACATCGTAATGCAGGAAATCAATGAACATTTGTATGAAGGTAAATTTGTCTTTAATACATCCGTTGGAACCAGAGTACGGACGTTTTGCAGCAATCCTTCAGGACATGTTGTGGTTGAAAATCATTCAGGTATCATGCTTGCGAATGGACATGCTTACAAGGATCCGAAGCTAGGCAGCCCGAATACGAACTTTGCCTTATTAGTATCGCATACATTCTCAGAGCCTTTTGATAAGCCGACTGAATATGCACACGAAGTATCACGCCTTGCGAATTCCCTTTCAAATGGCGGCTTAATTGTCCAAAAGTACGGTGATATTTTAAAAGGGCGTCGTTCGACTGAAAAAAGGATTAAAGAAGGTTTCATCGAACCGACATTGAAAGAGGCGGTTCCTGGTGACCTAGGGTTAGTTCTTCCATATAACACCCTAAAGAGTTTAATTGAAATGACAGAAGCATTGAATCAAGTAACACCGGGGATAGCTTCTGAACATACCTTGTTCTACGGAGTCGAAGCGAAGTTTTACTCTGCCCGGCCAAAACTCAATGAACGCTTTGAATCAGAAATCAGCGGCTTGTATGTTGGCGGAGACGGAGCAGGCATTACCCGCGGTCTTGCCCAAGCAAGTGCATGCGGCGTCTGGATTGCAAGAGACATCATTCGGAAAACATCAACAGAAGGAAAAAAAGAAGTTGTAATGGCCTCAACCCGCTAAATTAGCGGGTTTGTTTTTGTTTGTGGAAGCAGATATCTGCGATAAATCGGATATATCTGCGAAAATCAAAATATATCTGCGTTACTGCATTACCATGGGATTTTTTCAGGATGGTAATACCGTCCTTTGTTAGCTCCAGTAATAATCAGATTGGAAGAACGCAGGATTCTACCAGCGGTGTCTGCTGAACTCAATTTAGCAAAACTTCGAAACTGCTGATTTGTAATTTTCGTGTTAAACAGTAAAAAGTAATCCTGGAAAGTTAGAATATGAGCGTCTTTCGAGAAGTTTTTACAAGAAGAACAAAACCATTGCTTCCTCTTACGGAGCATTGGCAGGTGGTGGTAACACTCAGGACAAAGTACACCTATCGATATTTCGCTTAGCTTAATATCATATTTTTCCAAAATGTAATTTGTTGGTGGGGTGTTCTTTTTCAAAAGTAGCCTGCTAAGTTTTCGGAGGTCTTTTTCGGTGAGGAATTGCTC
Organism: Neobacillus vireti; assembly: GCF_036962345.1. Lineage (GTDB taxonomy): Bacteria > Bacillota > Bacilli > Bacillales > Cytobacillaceae > Neobacillus > Neobacillus vireti_A. The sequence goes on along the minus strand of NZ_JBALNB010000003.1, from coordinate 25,272 downwards.
TGTGTAGTTATTCTCAATTAGAGGTAGTCTTCTGTCGAAACTGTGGGATTTACAAACGCGATTTCTTACTTCGGAAGGCGTTCCATTAAATTTGAGAACTGCATTTTGATTATTGATAACGATAAGATAATCAACAGGGACGGGTGGGAAATTATTTTCCTTTAATTGCTTCTTTATGTAGGATTGATGTCTTTGGACCTGAGAAACCGGATCCTGATATCCCTTTATTTTTTCACCAACTGTTTGATAAAACTGGTCGTTTTCAGAATCGAAGGTTAATACTCCAGTCATGTTCTTGACTTCGATAATAAGTGCTAATTGTGGAGAAATAAGAAGATTATCAATTTGATAGGTGGATTTGCCTTCAGAGAAATTCAAATCGTGAAAAATAATGTATTTGCTGCCAAGGAGTTGTTGAATTTGGGTATCAAGGTATTCTTCACTTTGGTAACCGGCTTCTCTCCCCGAAAGTTCCTCTGCAATTTGCGTTCGTTTTGAATGGTTCTTGGGAAGTCGTCTTAATAAAGCTCTTAATATTAATATTTTTAACGGAATGGACCGTAATTTTCCTATCAATCTCATCATTCCTTTCTGCAAGTAAAATAGTTCGGTGGAATTATTGATTTTCCTGTCGAATACTATAAAAAATTATCGGATATTGTCTATTTTGTGTCTTCGCATAAATGGTAACTTTCGAATAAAGAAGGATATCTGCGTAAATATCGATATATCTGCGGTAAACCGATTATATCTGCGTAAATCCAAATATATCTGCGATAAATGAAATTTATCTGCGATGCGCACGGAACGCTACAAATACCTCCCCCCAATTTGATAAACTATATAAAAAGGAGGATACATATATAATGCTGCCAAATAGATTGTCCCCTGGGGATGAAATTAGGGTGATTGCGCCATCGACGAGTATGGCACTTGTCAAAGGGAAGCAGGTGGAATTAGCGAAAGAGCGTTTAAGCCAGTTAGGATTCAAAGTAACCTTTGGAAAAAATGTTGAAGATCATGATGAATTTTTCACCACATCGATTGAACAAAGACTGGAAGATCTACATGAGGCATTCAGAGATCGCAGTGTAAAAGGGATTTTAACAGCGCTCGGCGGCTATCATGCGAACCAATTATTAAACCATATAGATTATGAACTAATCAGATCAAATCCGAAGGTCTTCTGTGGGTATAGCGACATAACAGCATTGAGCGCTGCCATTTACAAAAAAACGGGGTTGATCACGTATTCGGGGCCGTTTTTTTCAACGTTCGGTGTTAAACATGGCATAGATTACACGCTTCAATCTTTTTTAGAAGCGGTTACGAATGACGCACCATATGAAGTGGATCCTTCAGCTGTTTGGAGTGATGATAAGTGGTATTTGGACCAAGAGGAACGAACCTTTGTTGAACAGGAAAACTATATGGTCATTAATGAAGGCGAAGCAGAAGGAACACTGATTGGCGGTAATTTAAGCACGTTTCACCTTTTGCAGGGAACAGAGTACATGCCTTCACTTAAGGATTCCATTCTATTTATTGAAGAAGACGATGAAGCACATATTCATTCCTTTGACCGCGTCCTTCAGTCGCTATTGCAGTTACCTGATGCTTCGGGAATCAAAGGGATTCTCATTGGCAGGTTTCAAAATGCATCCAACGTAACGGAAGCAGCATTAAGAATGATTATCGAATCGAAACAGGAACTAAGGAATATTCCGGTAATAGCCAATGTTAATTTTGGACATGTTCAACCTATAGCCACTATTCCGATGGGAGCACAAGCAGCCATTTCTGGAAAAGGATTGTCCACTAACATAACAATTTACACATGAAAAAAAGCAGGGAATTCTGATATGCCCCGTAAATTAGTAGAGTGTCTAACATTTACGGGGCATATCATTCTTCTGCTCTTTACCCTATCGTCACTTTCTCCTTAGGAAAATGAATCTTTTCCTGGCTTGGATCTTTGCCTCTTAATATCAATAAACACGTAACAATCCCTACTCTTCCGATAAACATCAAAAGGATAATTAGTATTTTTCCGAATGTGGTTAATTCGGGGGTTAATCCCATTGATAATCCATTGGTTCCAAATGCAGAAGAAACTTCAAAAATAACCTGAATGACGGTACCATTCTCTGTAATGGAGAGAATTAAGATGGAGACTAAACAGAGTATCGCAGCTGTAGAAACCACTATAAATGATTTGATAACATCCTCATGATGCAGTTCTCTTCTAAATATTTTTATAGAGCCTTTCCCGCGTGCATAATAGAAAATCGCCAATAAAACAATTGCGAAGGTTGTGGTCCGGATTCCGCCGCTGGCGCTGCTAGGGGAACCGCCAATAAACATTAACACAGACATAAAAAGCTGATTGCTCGGTGTGAATTCATTTAAATCCATGGTCGCTAAACCTGCACTTTTGGTTGTGACGGAATTGAATACCGAGTAAACCAAGGATTGGTGCCAAGATTTTCCGGCAAAAAAATAATGGCTGTCGAGTAAATAAATAACCAGGCCTCCTACAACCGTTAAAATAACAAAGGTAGCTGTCGATAATTTCGTAAATAAAGTGAAATGGTACCTTTTTTTAACCTTTAGACTCAAGAAGAATTCATATACCTCGACAATAACAGGAAAGCCGATTGCCCCAATGATCATCAAAAATATAATCACAGTTTGAACGAAGTAATCATCACTAAAGGGAATTAATGAATTCCCTGTAATATCAAATCCGGCATTCGTCGTGGCACTAATTGAGCCGAAAAATCCATGCTTAAATGCTGCAAAGGGACTTTCGAAATAATTTAAAAAGCGTAATCCTAAAATAATCCCGCCAATGATTTCAAATGAAACAATAATAATAAATATCCGTTTTGCCAGCTGTACCAATCCTGCTAAGTTAGATTGGTTTTGGTCGACCATGATCAGCTGCCGTTCTTTTAATCCAACCTTTTTCCCAATCATCACCCAAACGAAGGTGCTGAGGGACATTACACCTAAGCCTCCTAATTGGAGAATAATACACAAGAGAAAAATTCCGAAATTACTAAATGTATCTCTTAAGGAGATTACACTTAGACCTGTTACACTTATAGCACTTGCTGAAGTAAATAAGGCATCGATAAAGCTAATCGCAGCACCTTCGCGATGTGCTAAAGGTATTTTCAGCAGCAGGGTAGAGACGATGAGTGCGGATAAGTAAAAAATAACGATTAATTGAATCGTTGATAATTCTTTCTTTTTTAATAGAGACCTATTTTTTATGTTCATTTGATCCTTCCCTTATGTAAATCTACCTGTAATTTTATATGAACGGTGTATAAAAGTAAAAGATGTTTTCCTACTAGAATTTTCTGCCATTTTTCTATATGCTAAGCATATCAGGACGAAGGAAGCCAACGAGAGGTGGGAGACTATGGATATTGAAATGCTGAAATCATTATATGACCAGAAGAAGTTTTATCAGGCTTTAGAACTTGTGAGGAATGAAATAAATCTTTTTAAAACAATGCGATTTTCAGAATTAAAGCTGGAGCTAAACAAAATTCATTCTGTTGAAGAATTTCAAGTATTGATTCGTTTGACTGATCATTTTTTGATGTACCAATATAGCTCTTTTATTGCTCGCTATGCTTATCGCCGTTTTCCTTCTATACAAACTATTACTTGGTACTGTGAGGAACTTCTTGACAACGGGAAGATATTAGAAGCAGACGACCTCATTTCAAAAACAATCAAGGAGAATCAAGATGATAGATTCAATCCTGTGGAGATTGAGCGTCTTTATTTTTGTAAGATTCGTTGTCTGCTAGAAATGAATAGATTTAACGAAGCAGAGAAGCTGCTTGAAACAGTAAAAGAGGCTGCCCTCCCGCTGCCCGACAAAATGGGATATGTATTCATGCAGATTGGAAACAGAAGGAAAGCGGAGGAATATTTTCAACAAGGGTTGGATCATCCGGAAAAAGGTAGAATCTGTTATTTACTATTGTCTGATTTAAAAGCTTCAAATGGACAAATAATGGAGGCATTAGAGCTTATTAAGGAGGGAGAGAAGATCTACCCTGAAACGCCGGCCTTCATGCTGGAAAAAGTAAAACGCTGCCATGACCTTGGAAACATGACAGAAATGCTTGAAATAATCCAAAAATTGAATGAAAAAATTCCAGAGCATTCCTATCGAAAATACTTCCGTTACTTAACCAAAATCGCTTACTACAATTTAATGGATTTTTCCCGCCTTTCCCAGGAAGAAAAAGGAGTGAACACTCTTTTTACTCTAAAGAATGAACAGGGTGAATTAAGTAAGCTGCCGATAAAACCTATTATTCAAAAAAGTAATTATTGTGTTCCTGCAAGCTTAGAAATGATCTTGACTTTTTATGGTCAGGACATCAACCAGGATGAGATTGCTCATCATATATTCAATTTTACAGGTTCAAAGCTGTCGACCACTGTTGCGTATCTGGAAGAAAACGGTTATGAATGCCGATACTTTATTGGAAATAAGGAAATATATCAAGAATTGTTGAAAAAGAATATTCCCATTCTTTTAAGTGTTGATTTTGAGAATTCTTCCCATGTTCAAGTCATGACAGGGTATGATAGCAGGTTCGACTTTTATCACATACAGGAGCCTAACTTGTTAGAACCGATGTATATGACAGCCAGTGATCTAGAAAAGGCAAATGTTTCAACATGTTATATGTCCATCGTCTTTGTTCCAAATGATCGAGCCCATGAACTCTCTTTTTTATCAAAGGAAGAAGATGAGTATTTTCGCAGGCTGCATGCGTTAGGGGAGAAAATGGAAGAGGACGAAGAGGCATATAAAGAGATTTTTCTAGAATTCTTAAAGGCTAACATCGATGTTCCTTATTCTCTTATTTATATTGTTAAGCATTTCTCCTTTGAGGAATATAGTGATTTCATTGTTCAATGTGCAGATAAGTTATTGGCGATATATCCCCAAAATGACTTTATGAATCTGCACGCAGTCCAGGCATACGTGCGTCTACATAAGATGGAAAAGGCAAGAGAGCAGTTAAAACAAACCTCAATGAAAACGTTCAGCCCACTCTATCATTTTCTCAATGGTAGAATTTCGCTTTACTTTGACGATATGAAGGCCGCGATTCATTCTTTTAGAAATTCTTTGCAGCTTGATCCCGATCAATACTATACATGGAGTTATCTCGCTCTCGCATACCTTTACTCTGGTGATGTAAAGAGAGCAGATTATTTTTCTTCTATTAGCATGGAGCTTGCTCCGAAAGAAAGATTTGTCCGTATTAATCATGCCGCGGTGTTAATTGAGAAGCACGAGTATGTGGGTGCACGGAAGATATATGATCAACTTATTCGTGATTTACCGACTGATGGACATGCTTGGTATGAACGTGCACGTCTTGACCAGAAACTTGGAAAAATAAGAAAGGCGCTGCGCGGATTTTTAATGGCGGTAAAGCTAGAAAACCATTTAGCTCATGCTGTTCTTGCAGCCGCTGATCTTTATGAATATGAGGTTGGAGATCCAGAAAAAGCGAAGGGAATATTACAATCAGGTTTAAATGCGGCTTCTTCTGCTTTGCTTTTGGTTCGGCTGGGAGATTTCTACCGTGAACATGAGGAAATCGATAAGGCTATTGAAAGTTATCAAGAAAGTATAAATTTATTTCCAGAGGAAGTGTTTGCCTATATCGGGCTGGCTGAAATCATTGGGAGTAAGGAAAGTAAAGAAAAGGCTATTCAATTTATTAAAACCCATTCTGACAGATTTAAAGAGGATAGTGAATTTCTGATTAATGGCGGGCGTATAATAGCGGACTGGGCTCTGGAAGAATCCTTAGAGTTAATTGAGAGAGGTATATGCTGTATTCATTCTAATCTTCATGAAGCATTAGATCTATATGTAAAAATAGTGGAAGAGACACCTTTTGTAAGTCGTGCGATAAATTTTCTAGAGCAGCAGTTTACTAAGTTTCCTAGTTTGATTGATTACAAATGCTATCAGGGAACCTTGCATGAGGTTAGACAGCACTATTCACTTGCACTCAATTGTTATAAAGCTGCTATAGAGGTTAGAGAAGATGCTTTTCCCTATTATCGAATGGGGGAAGTGTACGTAAAAAACGGAGCAAGTGAGCTCGCTTCTGAAGCATATAAAAATTGTTTATCATTGGATTCCAGCTTCGAATCTGCCTATTTGCGGCTAGCAGAAATAGCAGCGGCTAAAGGGGATTTTGAGGAAGAAGGAGAATATCTCCTCAGTCTGCTGGACTTTTCACCTCTTAGCGTAAATATAGAATATTTGACGATGATTTTGGATGAAGATCGAAATCGTCAATTACTTATACAGCTTCAATCAATGCCGAAAGATCTTAATGAAGTTTGGAGACTGGACGCACAAGGATATATACATGGTGCACTAGGGGAAATCGACCAAGAACAGGAAAAGGTAACTGCCGCACTCAATCTTAGCCCTGATTTTTCAGAACTGCTTCACCATCAGGCAAAGATTGATATTAAAACAAAAAAGTGGGAAAAGGCTGCCTCCATCCTTACATTGCTTTTAAGTAAGGACCCTGATAATGAAGAGATTTACAGAACACTGATTGCTTATACCGCTGCATCCAGTAAATGGTCAAGACTGCCCGTTTTTCTCTCAAAACTAGATGAAAAAAATAAGGATAAGAGTACAAGGTATTTATTAGCAGCCGAGGCAAGTAAGCAGTATATTATGGAAATGAGCTGGGAGGATGAAGAAGAAGGAAATGTATTTGGTCGTTTTGTCCGTAAGTTAAAAAATCGGACCAAGCAAATAAACTTGTTTGGCTCCATCATTGAGCTTTATGAGAGAGCTATTAAATTTAATGGAGATAATTTTTCAGCAGTAAGCCATTTTGCACGATTTTATGGGAATTTTGAACTGGTTGAGGACGCAATTAAAATTCTGCAAAAAGCATTAAAAAGTCATTGGGACGATCGAATTGCCTATCAGCTGGGAATGATTTACCTGAACAAGGAGGATTACATTTCAGCACTTCCACTATTTGAACGGCCATTAAACAGTGATCCTGAGGACACGCACCTTTCTTATTTGGTTGCCTATATTCATTGTGAAATGGGAGAAACGACGATAGCGGAAGATATGATGATGAAGATTTTAAAGGAAAATCCTTTCGAACAAAGTGTCCATTTACAGTTAGGCCGTTTGTTTAATGGACAGGGCAGATATCTTGAAGCAAAAGATGTCCTTGAAAAAGGGAAGGAATACCATCCCTATGATGCTGACATTTGTGATGAGCTTGAACGTACGAACAGTCATTTAGAAAATGCATTGGTACTAAATCACTGAAACAGATGTGCAAAAGCGCATCTGTTTTTTCTTATATAATCCAGCTCCGGCACCTAGCCCCTCGAGGTCGCTTCGGTCCTGCAGATGAAGTCGAAAAGCATGACTTCATCCACAGGCCCTCCAGCGCTTGTCGGGGCTGAACAAGGTGCTTCCGCTTTTTAGTTTAAAAAGATGAAAGTATTAAAAACCTAACTCATACAATGAACTAAAAGGGGAAGTGGTGTCAGGTTGGAACGCACATATCTAATCAAACCTTTACTCGATGAAACCTTGCCAGTGATTCACCATGGCAAAGGTGTTTATTTGTATGATAGTGAAGGCAAGAAATATCTTGACGGTGCCTCAGGGGCTGTAACCGCTAATATAGGGCACGGTGTATCTGAAATTATCGACGCGATGCAAGAACAGGCAAAGAAAGTTTCCTTTGTGTACCGCTCGCAATTTACAAGTGAAAGCGCTGAAAAGCTGGCAAAGAAAATTGCAGAAATAACTCCTGGGGACTTGAATTGGTGCTTCTTTGTTAACAGTGGTTCGGAAGCGGTAGAAACAGCAATGAAAATGGCGATTCAATATTGGCAGGAAAAAGGGATCCACACGAAAACGAAAGTTCTTTCCAGGTGGGTCAGCTATCATGGAATTACATTGGGAGCACTATCACTGTCCGGCCATACCGGAAGAAGGGCCCGTTTTGTTCCGCTGCTTGAGGATTTCCCAGTCATCAATCCCCCTTATTGTTACCGCTGCCCCTATGGTCTTGAGTCCTCTTCCTGCGGTCTTCTTTGTGCTCAGGAGTTAGAGCTGGCAATCAAACGGATAGGTGCTGACCATATCGCCGCTTTTATTGCAGAACCTGTAATCGGTGCAGCAGGCGGAGCAATTGCAGCTCCGAAAGATTATTTTAAGGCTATTAAAAAAATCTGTGAAGAACACGACATCCTTTTTATTGCAGATGAGGTTATGACTGGTTTTGGGCGTACTGGTTCTGTACTAGGAATGGAACAGTGGGGAGTTATCCCTGATATTGTTGCTTTAGGGAAAGGAATGGGGGCCGGTTATGCTCCAATTGCAGCTGCACTTGCAAGTGAGAGGGTTATAGCGCCAATACTAGCCGGAACAAAAGTGGTTATGAGCGGGCACACCTTAAGTGCAAATCCGCAATCCTGTGCTGTTTCCCTAGCTGTACTAGAATACTTGGAGAAAAATAAGATTATCGGTGAGGTAGAATCCAAAGGAGACCTCCTCAAAAATCTGCTGAACGCATTAAAAAATCAATTTTCCTTTATCGGAGATATTCGCGGAAAAGGCTTATTGCTTGGAATTGAATTTGTCGAGGACACTGTGACCAAAACTCCTTTTTCTAGAAAAGCAATGGTTACCCAAAAAATCATTGCATTAGCAAAAGAAAAAGGGCTGCTTGTTTATCCTGCGGGCGCAGGGATTGATGGTGTGAATGGTGATGCCATTATTATTTCGCCGCCATTAACCATTACAACGGATGAAATAAAAGAACTAATTACACTTTTAACAGATACGTTTGAAGCTTTTTCAAAGCATTTAAAATCCGACGTTTGATGGGTGGTGTTGAGATGGAAAATCCATTTGGAAAAATAACAACTTTAAACAAGGTTTTAGAACTCTTTTATAACGGAATGACATTAATGTTTGGGGGGTTTGGCGGAGTTGGAACCCCGCCAACCCTTATTGAGGGAATCCTCGAAAAAGGGGTGAAAAATCTAACACTTATTGGGAATGATACCGGATTTCCTCATATCGGCATAGGTAAGCTCGTTAGTCAGGAAAGGGCAGATAAGGTTATTGCTTCCCATATTGGTTCAAATCCCATTGCTGGCAGACTTATGCATGAAGGAAAACTTGAGGTGGAGTTTTCACCACAGGGGGTATTAGCAGAAAGAATTCGAGCTGGCGGGGTCGGTCTTCCTGCCATCCTAACAGATATTGGAATGGATAATGAATTCGTATCCAAGAATAAGCCTCATTTCCTCCTCAATGGAAAGGACTACCTAATTGAAACAGCATTAACCGCAGATATTTCAATTGTTTATGCGAAAAAGGCAGACCCCTATGGAAATCTTATCTTTGACAAAAGTGCACGTAATACGAATCCACTTGTGGCGATGGCAGGAGAGATCACGATTGCCGAAGTGGAGGAAATCGTTCCGCTGGGCAGCCTCAACCCAGAAGAAATTATTACCCCAGGAGTGTTCGTCGATCATATTATCCCTTCGAAGGGAGTGAATTGGAAATGGGCTTGGGAGTAGATTTTCGCAACACCATAGCGAGAAGGGCAGCAGAAGAAATTCACAATGGAATGGTGGTTAACCTTGGTATAGGTATCCCTTCCTTAGTCCCGAACCATTTGCCAAAGGATATGATGGTTTTGTTCCATGCTGAAAATGGAATTACCGGTATGGGACCAAGCCCCCAGAAAGGGAAGGAAGATGAAAATTTATGTAATGCTGGAGGTTTTCCTGTTACCTTGAACCAAGGTGGTTCTTACTGTGATAGTGCCATTTCTTTTGGGATGATCCGCCGTGGAAGAGTCGATATCACGATATTGGGGTCCCTGCAGGTAAGTCAGCATGGGGATTTAGCCAATTGGATTGTTCCAGGAAAAAAAGTTCCTGGTATGGGCGGTGCGATGGAGTTGGCACAAAAAGCAAGAAAGGTGATTGTGTTGATGAATCATTGTGATAAAGCCGGAAATCCGAAAATTGTCACGTCCTGCACATTACCGCTGACTTCTACAGCTTGTGTTGATATGATCATAACCGAGTTAGCTGTATTCAAGATTACCCCTGAAGGATTACTGCTGACAGAGTTGTTTGAACCATATAATCTGCAAGAGGTAGTGAACAAGACAGAATGTAAGTTTACCATAAGTGATACTGTCCGAAAGATCATCTATTAATCTCACCCATTCTTCAAAAGAGGGAGTGAAAAGGTTGAGTAACCATGAGGAGTCCATCAAACAATGGCTTAAGGACAATCGTGCTAGAGGTACGAGGTTTTTACAAATACTTGTACAAGAAAATAGTATAAGAGGGAATGAGAGTAGTGCACAGGCTGTTATTATTGAAAAATGCCGTCAGTTAGGACTGACGCTTGATATTTGGGAAATTAATAGAAATGAGCTAGAGCAGCATGAGGCGTTCTGCTGTGATCGGGAGAGCTTTGAGGGTAATCCGAATGTTGTTGCCGTTTTAAAAGGAACCGGTGGGGGTAAATCTATCATTTTAAATGGGCATATTGATGTGGTTCCGGTCGGTGATGAGAAGAATTGGACACACGATCCTTTTAGCGGGCATATTGAGTGTGGGAAGCTATACGGACGTGGCAGCACTGATATGAAGGGCGGAACGGCTTCGCTCATCATGGCGATCGAGGCGATAATTGCGACAGGAACAAAGCTAAAAGGTGATGTAATTTTTCAAAGTGTAATTGAAGAGGAGAGCGGCGGGGCCGGCACACTTGCCGGTGTTCTGAGAGGCTATCGCGCTGACGGTGCCATCATTCCGGAACCAACGGGAATGAAAATTTTCCCCAAACAGCAGGGGTCAATGTGGTTTAGAGTTCGTGTGAAGGGCAGGGCTGCGCATGGCGGTACCAGATACGAAGGAGTTAGTGCTATCGAAAAAGCAGTCCTGGTGATACAAAAACTTCAACTATTAGAGAAAAATCGAAATATAAAAATTACCGATCCTCTTTTTAATAAAATACCTATTCCTATTCCAATAAATATAGGGAAAATCCAAAGTGGAGAGTGGCCGTCCTCTGTACCGGATTTGGCCGTGATAGAAGGAAGAATGGGTGTTTCTCCTGAAGAAACGATTTTCTCTGCCCAAGCGGAAATGGCTGCCGTTTTGAATGATTTGAATGAACAGGATGAATGGTTTCAGGAGAATCCACTTGAAATTGAATGGTTTGGGGGAAGATGGCTTCCTGGTAACCTAGAAGTTGATCACCCATTAATGAAGACACTTTCTGAGAGTTTTGTAGAGGTAAAGGGAGAAGAACCCGTGATTGAGGCAAGTCCATGGGGGACCGATGGAGGAATTCTATCGAACGTTGGAAATATACCTGTCGTTGTTTTTGGGCCGGGAATTACAGCTGCAGCACATGATGCAGATGAGCACATCCGTTTGGAGGATATGTTTGCAGCTAGCAAAATCATTGCGTTAACCTTGCTGAAATGGTGCGGTGTCAGTGAATAAGAAAACCTCCGATGGTATTTTTTGGTATAATATATAATCATGGACCATGGAGGGACGGAGATGAAAAAAGATTTGTGGATCGGCGGCGAATATCGAAGTGCTGCTTCTTATAATGAGTTAAAAAATCCTTATAATTTGGAACTGCTTGCGAAGATTGGAAGTGCCAGCCAAGAGGATGTACGTTTAGCAATAAGTGCTGCACATCAGGCTAAAACTATGATGGCGGAAATGCCTGCTTTTGAGCGTGCGGAAATATTAGAAAAAGTGGCACGATTTCTTAGAGATGACCTTGATGAGTGCGCGAGATTAATAGCTATGGAAGCAGCAAAGCCGCTGAAGGCAGCGCGGGCAGAAGTAAATCGAACGATCATGACGTATACCTTTGCAGCACATGAAGCGAGAAGAATTCATGGTGAAACCGTTCCAATGGATGCAGCCCCAGGGGGTCAGGGCAGTCTTGCCTTTACAGTTCGGGAACCATTAGGTGTAATCGCAGCGATCACCCCATTCAATTTTCCTATGAACCTAGTAGCTCATAAGGTAGGGCCAGCTATTGCTGCAGGGAATAGTGTGGTGCTGAAACCAGCCAGTCAAACCCCATTATCGGCGTATCGGATAGCTGAGTATTTTCACACTGCAGGTTTACCGGCGGGGGCATTAAATATTGTTACGGGAAGTGGAAGTAAAATTGGGGAAGTTCTAATGAAAGACGATCGAATAAAAATGATCACCTTTACAGGAAGTCCTGAGGTGGGGCGTTATATACGTGAACACTCTGGCTTGAAGCGGGTGACACTTGAGCTGGGATCGAATTCGGCAGTTGTTGTCGATGAGGGGGTTCAACTGAATAAAGTGATTCCTCGAATCGTCAACGGTGCATTTGCCTATCAGGGGCAGGTTTGTATTTCGATCCAAAGAATTTTTGTCCATGAAAGTATCATTGATGAGTTTACTGAGCAATTCGTTAGCGAAACCAGAAAGTTGAAAGCAGGGAATCCGCTTGAAGAAGATACGGATATTTCTGCCATGATCACACGGGGTGACGTGGAGCGAACAAAGCAATGGGTAGATGAAGCCATAAACAATGGGGCCGATTTGAGACTGGGAGGCAACGCTGAAGAAGGAATCTTCCAGCCAACGGTTTTAGTGAATGTACCATTAAAGGAGAAGGTCAGCTGTGAAGAGGTGTTCGCCCCTGTGGTGCATATTAATTCCTTCCGTGATTTTAGCGAGGCCATCGACCTGGTGAATGATTCAAAATATGGTTTACAAGCTGGAATCTTTACGAATGATATTCATAAAGCTCTACAAGCAGCCAAGAAATTAGAAGTAGGCGGGGTCATGATTAATGAAATCCCTACATTCCGTGTGGATCAAATGCCATATGGGGGAGTGAAAATGAGCGGTATGGGCCGAGAAGGCATTAAATACGCTGTTGAAGAAATGACAGAATTAAAGCTTATTAGCTTTAAAACAGAGTAGAAGAAAATGTCTGGCTGAATATCCAGTCGGACATTTTTGCTAAATGGGTTCATAAAGCCCGAAAACGCATGAGATTGGGAATACGGTCCTCATGAAAGGTTCATGAAGCCCGAAAACAAATGAAATTGGAGAGACGGCCCTCATGAAAGGTTCATTAAGCCCGGAAACGCATGAGATTGGGAATACAGTCCTCATAAAAGGTTCATGAAGCCCGAAAACGCATGAGATTGGGAATACAGTCCTCATGAAAGGTTCATGAAGCCCGAAAACGCATGAGAATTGGGAATACGGTCCTCATGAAAGGTTCATGAAGCCCGAAACCACATGAAAGCACCAAAAACGGTCCTCATGAACTATGAAATTACCAAATTACCAACATAGTAATCTGACTTACCTAATTATGAATAGGATTGGAGCGACAAGGATGAACCAAACTGCCTCCACCATCTATATAAAGGAAGCCAATTTTTATCTAGAAGTGTATCTGGATCCTTTTAATAAAAGAATCCGTATTGATGATTACCGCGGCAATACAAATTTAGCACTCGAAAAGGCAGAAGAGCTGGCACGCGAGCACCAGTCAGAAAAGTTAATCATGAAAGCCCGTATAGAAGATACATTCTCTCTATATGAAAGAGGACTTCAGCCAGAAGCGGTGGTTGACCGCTATTTTCTTGGTTCTGATGCCCATTTTTTTTCAAAGTTCTATACGTTGGAGCGGAAGAAAAATGAACATTGGATTACCGAGGATCATATGATTCAAAGTATTTATCAATTAGATCCACCCATTGATAAACCCTCTCCATCAAAGGGTTATGAATTAAAAAAAGCAACTGTAAACTGCGCGGAGGAGCTTGCAGACTTGTATCGCCAAGTCTTTCAAATCTACCCGACGCCGTTACATGACCCAGAATATGTAAAAAAGACAATGGAAGAAGGGACAATTTATTATGTTTTCTTTTACCAGGGGAAGATTGTCAGCGCGGCTTCAGCCGAAGTGAATTCATTTTATAAAAATGCAGAATTAACCGATTGTGCCACATTAAAGGAACACCGGAAATATGGTTTGATGAAGATAATTCTCATTGAACTTGAGGAGGAACTGAAACGGAAAGGTGTTTATTGTTCGTATTCCATAGCTCGAAGTTTATCCTTTGGAATGAATGCGGTACTGTTCCAGCTCGGTTATAAGTATCGCGGTCGATTAATGAATAATTGCTATATTTATGACAAGCTTGAAAATATGAATATGTGGGTAAAGAATCTGGCGAACTGCTGATTTTTCGGCTTAAGGTGCCGGATTTTCGGCATATAGGGAGAGAGGTGAAGTTAGAGATGGTCCAATTAAATGCGCTCACCCAAGAAGTTCTGTCAGCCATTTTGAAAACTATTGATGAGGGAATCCATGTGGTGAATACAGAAGGTAAAACAATTTTTTATAATGAAGTAGCTGCAAGGCATGATGGAATGGATGTCAGGGAAGTACAAGGGAAACACCTTTTGGATGCCTTTCCTTCTCTAACGGAGAATTCAAGTACCTTGCTTCGGGTGATCAAAACAGGCAAACCCATTTATAATCAGACACAGGTCTATGTAAATATCCATGGAAAACAAATTGATACCATTAATACCACTCTTCCTATATTTTTGGATAAAGAGATCATTGGTGCTGTAGAGATCGCCAAAGACTACTCTAGAATGAAGCAATTAGCTGAAAGTTTATTGGATTTACAAAAAAGTGTAAATAAAAACAACAAGAAAAAAACGTCAAAAAACATATCCTATACACTTCATGACCTAAAGAGTATAAATCCGGTTTTTATAGCCATGAAAGAAGAGGCTGGTAAGCTGGCAAAATCAGATTCTCCCATCCTAGTATACGGAGAAAGCGGGACCGGAAAGGAATTGTTTGTCCAAGGAATTCATCATGCCTCTTATCGTACGAATGGACCTTTTATTGCGCAGAACTGTGCAGCGATTCCCGAAACACTGCTAGAAAGTATCCTTTTTGGTACAGCCAAAGGAAGCTATACGGGAGCTGTCGAAAGAAAAGGATTATTCGAGCTTGCAGATAGCGGGACTTTGTTTCTTGATGAACTTCATACAATGCCAATTGAGTTACAGGCAAAGCTGCTACGTGTATTAGAGGATGGAATGGTACGAAGAGTGGGAAGTGTACAGAACATTTCTGTTGATGTCCGCGTCATTGCTGCCATGAATGTCCATCCTGCTCATGCGCTTCAAAATCAAAAGCTTCGCTCCGATTTGTACTATCGCCTAAATGTGTTTACCTTCTCCCTTCTGCCGATTCGAGAACGAAAAGAGGATATTTTATTTTTGACCCATTATTTTATTCAGTTTTTTAATAAGAAATTACAAAAAGGTATAAAAGGAATACATCAGCATGTGGAAAGCTTTTTTAGGAGTCATTCATGGCCTGGAAATGTCCGTGAACTAAAACATACGATTGAGTACATGATGAATGTATGTGAAGAAGATGTACTTCAAATGAAAGACCTGCCAATTATGATGAAACAACAGGCAGTTGCCAAAGATCATGTTGAGAACAATCTTTCATTAAGAAAAAATGTTGAGGAGCTTGAGGTTCAATTGATTGACCGGGCATTGGATTTGGCAAAGGGAAACATCAATCAAGCGGCCAAGCTGTTGGAGATTCCCAGACAAACCCTGCAATATAAACTTAAAAAGATTAGGGAATAGCCGCCGAAATATCGGCTTTTTTTTAATTACTTTTTAAAAAACACCTAACCTTACCTATTGGCATGATTCTTGCATACTATCTAAGTAAAGCAAGGTAAGGAGGAATTACAATGAAACAGACATTATATAAGCCGGATCGGCATTGGAAGGATATAGAGCTGTGGAAAGATGTAAGTGAAGAGCAGTGGAATGATTGGCTATGGCAGCTAACAAATACCATTCGTACATTGGATGATTTAAAAAAGGTGATTCATTTAACTCCGGATGAAGAAGAAGGGGTACGAATTTCAACAAAAACCATTCCCTTAAATATAACACCGTATTATGCTTCATTAATGAACCCTGATGACCCGCGCTGTCCTATTCGGATGCAGTCTGTGCCGATTTCAAAAGAAATTCATAAAACCAAATATGATCTTGAAGACCCGTTGTATGAGGATGAAGATTCGCCCGTACCTGGATTAACCCACCGTTATCCAGACCGGGTTCTGTTCCTAGTAACAAATCAATGTTCCATGTATTGCCGGTACTGTACGAGAAGGCGTTTCTCTGGACAAATTGGCATGGGAGTACCCAAAAAACAGCTGGATGCAGCCATTGATTATATCCGTCAAACCCCACAGGTTCGAGATGTATTAATTTCTGGCGGTGATGGACTGCTTATTAATGATACAATCCTAGAATATATTTTGAAGAATCTCCGTGAGATCGATCATGTTGAAATTATTCGAATTGGAACTAGGGCACCTGTCGTATTTCCACAAAGAATTACCGAAAACCTCTGTAATATCTTAAAAAAATACCATCCGATCTGGTTGAATACTCATTTTAATACCTCGATTGAGATTACCGAGGAGTCAAAAAAGGCTTGTGAAATGCTGGCTAATTCCGGTGTTCCTGTCGGGAACCAAACGGTCATTCTTGCCGGCATTAACGACAGTGTGCCGATTATGAAAAAGCTTATGCATGACCTCGTGAAAATCAGGGTTCGACCATACTATATTTATCAATGTGATCTTTCTGAAGGAATTGGTCATTTTCGGGCACCTGTTTCCAAAGGTCTTGAAATTATTGAAGGATTGCGCGGTCATACAAGCGGCTATGCCGTTCCTACTGTATTTTTTAAAGGGGGTATGAGAAATCCTTTATTAACAAGGGATTATCAAAATTACCATTTTAGGGTAGCCTAATAAAACCAAAAAATGAAGGGGAAGGCATCATGACGGTTGCAACAGCAAGAGATATTAAACATTTGGCTATGTATCTCCGTATTTCACAAGAAAAGAAGGGTGAAAATGTAGAAACACTTGCCAATCATAGAAGTCAATTAACTGACTTTGCTAAAAGGAATGGATTTACTTTTGAAGCATTTGAAGAAGTTCTTTCAGGTGGCACTTCTGAATTAGGAGACAGGCCACAATTGCAAAAATTATTAGATAGAATTGAAGAATTTGATGCTATTTTAGTGGTTGAATTATCACGCCTTTCACGTAACGGAAAAATAAGTCAAACCATAAAGCAAGAATGCGTCGATTATGATAAGCCAATTATTACACCTTTCGCTTCGTACGATCTAGCCAATAATGAAAATGACCGTTTATTGTATGATTTCGGAAGTGTGATTGCCTCGCATGAACACAGCACCATTGGAAAGCGAAGTAAGAACAATAAAATACAAATGGCAAGGGCAGGTTTAGACGTGAGTGGTGGTGTTCCTTATGGCTATAAAAGGAACCCGAAAACAAAAAAATTGGAGATATATGAACCTGAAGCCGAAGCAGTACGTTTAATCTTCAAACTTCATTCACAAGGGCTCGGAAGTTTTAAAATTCGAGACATTCTCAATGAAGAAGGCATTTATAAACCTTCAAGAACAGAACATTGGAATCTTCCTTCTATAAAGCGGATTATCAGAAATGAAAAATATAAAGGGTGGAATTTTTTCAACGATAGAAAGAAGGTTAAAAGAAATGGGAAATGGGTTTATGAAACACTTGAAAAGATTGTTGTAAAAGAGGCACATCCACCAATCATACCAGAAAAAGAATGGGATTTAGCTAATAAGGATAGGGAAGAACGTGCAAAGAAGGCTGGTATGATACGAGAAAAACCAGCTGTAAAAAGCGGTGTAACATCATTAAAGGATTTAATGATTTGTGGCTGTTGTGGTAGAAAGATGACTATCAGAAAGGATTTATCTTGTGCGACTGGATATCTTGTAAAGAAATGTGAATATTTATTGGAAAACGGAGAAAAATGCAATAACAGCGGTATCAGGTTAGTCCATATTGAAGAACATGTTTTAACTGACGTAATGAAAGAAAAGGAACTGCTTGAACTATATCTGAAGTCTTTAAAAGCAGATGATACCAATGAATATATGGATAACCTTCAGAAACATTTAAAACAGTTGGAAAAACGTATTAAGAATGCTGAGGCAGAAGATAAAAAATTGATTGATTTAGCTTTGACTGGTATCTTTTCAACTGATGAAATTAGGCTAAAAAAGCAGGAAATAATTAATAAGATAAAACTGTTAAATGATGAAAAGGACTCTTTAATGAATGAATTAGAAAAGCCAAAAATAGAGGATATACAAGGTGTTCTTAATGCTAAAATAGCAATAATAGACGCATTACCTTCTTTAGAAGGCGAGGCATTAAATCAGGCACTCAAAACCATAATAAAAAGTGTTACTTATACAAGGGTTATTCCTGACGATATTTTGAGATTATCTACAAGGAATCCAGCAAGAAAGTTTTATCCATTTGAAATTGAAATAGAATATGTTTAAGACGTTCCTATTTAAATCGACGTAAAATTGTTCTTATTCGGCTTTTCTTAATACTCTAACAATTTATTTAATTATTCATGGTTTGCTTTGCCAGTAAAAAGTTAAGAAATACAATTAAATTTATATTAAGAGCGGTTTGTAGTATTTTTATATTTGATGAAGAGATCTCAAAGAAAGTAATAAAGTAAGTAATAATAATTAAGTTTTAATTAACAAAAAGGAGTTGGCCTGCCAACTCCTTTTATTAAAAAATAAATATTATTTAAGTAAATAATGATTGGAGAATTTCCTCCCAATTTGCATTAGAAAGCTTTTTATTAGGATTTTTTTCACTTAATATACAATTAAATAAATTTATTTCAAAATCCAAAAAATTTAAGTAAAAATCTTCACCTTTATCTAATGGTTTATCATTTGTATTATTAATATTTTCTTGTATCTTTTTTTTGATATCTTGTAAATGTGATTTAAATTCTGATAATAATTTTTTATCATTCAAATAGTTTTTAACATTATTTTCAAAGCCATTTATTTTTTCGAGCATAGAATTACATATATATTGTTCATAATGATTTTCCTCTAGAGATTTTCCGCTAATTATATTATTACGTAAGTTAACTAATAATTCAGTTGCAGTAATAAACATATAAATATTTTCATTTGTTGGTAAGGAATTTTTTAAAATATAAAAATTCTCAACCTGTTTATATAGCCAAATAAAAAATTCATAGATGCCTTTTTTAGAATTTTTAGTTGCTCTTAATAAGAAATGTTGCATTTCACTATTTTGAGTCTGAAAGTCGCGTTCTAAAGTAGCGGCATAAGATGATAGACTATGGTTCATAATATCCTTAGGAGGGTGTATCCAAGTAATATTATTTATATTTCTATCAATATAAAGAAAGCATTTAGCCAAAAAATCATTAAAATCATTATTACCGTATGTTGGTCTAAAGCATGTAAAAATTTTTATATTATTTCCTCTTTGTTCAGTACCACCCACTAACACACCTCTATAAGGGAAGCGGCCCAAAAAGGTAATATTTTTGGGGTTGTTTTTATATCCTCTTCCTGCTGCAAATGGAGTTAGAGGAATATCTGTACTAATTTTATAGTAAAGATTTTCTACGGTAGGAAAATCAGACTCTGATTCAAATGCTTGTTCTAATTCATTTTGGCTATCGAAATTTGAGGCAACAGTATCAATGTGAATCCATTTTTCATTTCTACCGAGTCTGCCAGTCATATGTTTGCAAATATGTTGTTTAAATGTACTTTGGCACTTGTTTTCATCATACTTATGTATACAGTTACCTGAATTCCTTTTTATGCATGGTTTTGGACTTGCATTACTCCAAATAATCTGACTCATTTTTTCTCCCCTTTTTCCAACTCTTCTGCTGAAAATTGGTTTACTACATTTTGTCTATTTTTTACTACTTCATTTGCTAACATTCTAATATCAATTCTTTCTACTATGAATTGTTTAATTAAATCGATAAAGAAAATCTCTTCAGGTTGAAGCAAAAAACATGAAAATATATCGGCTAAAGATTCCTTATCTATTTTTATATTTTTATTTATGATTTCAAATTGATTTACCTTGTAGTTGTAAATGTTTTTATAAATTGAATGACCGATTTCATGATTTAAAACAAATTTGTACATTATATTTCTTTGCTTATTAAGATCCGTTTCAACATCATCAAAAATATCTAGTGCAAGTAGACTATATGGCTCTTGAACCTGATATAGCTCTTTTTTATTTGATAAAAGTTTTAATAATTTTTCTATATTTTCAGGACAAATAAAAATCCAGTTACCTTCGTAAATAGGTAAGTAATCATTAAATTCCTCTCTAAATAAGTTTAAATCATTAAACGAAATAGTTTTATAACATCCAAGGAGGTTTGATATCTCTCCTAGTAAATCTCTTTGATTGTCTGCTATATTAACTTGCTGACTTTCACCGATATTATTAATAAAATAGTTAATTAATATAGGATCTACGAGTATTATTCCCTCAATTTCACAAGCCTTCTGTAAAAACAATTGTAAACTTTCTATATTTAAAGCTGGAAAAAGGTCTGTTGCATAACATGTTTTTAATGCTTCATCTGATGATACAATAAACCTTAAATCCCTAATTTCATTTGTTTTTGTCCTTTCCATTTCTCTTGCGTTTCTATCAAATTTAACTAAATCATTTGTTTTTATTACCTTTAAATACGTTTTATAAATATATAAAAATGTATTCTTAAATTCATTTTTAAATATTTTTTCACTGTCCTCTACTAATGAATTATAATTTTTCACTTTATTTTCAATATCTTTAATGCTTATTAAATTAATATTTTTATAATTTATTAATTCATTCTCGCTTAACTTTAAAAATATAAGTGTATGATCTAGACCTAAATGAATATTTAGTAATAACAAACGTTCATTGTCTTTTAAAATTGTTTCAGTATCGATTTTCAGCTTATTATTTTTATAAAGGTCATCGAAAACTAAATAAGAATTGTCAACTTTAAACAATGTCCCAGGATTTATCAAAGGTAATAAATAATCCTTAAGTTTACCTTTCCCAACAATAATTCTATTTTTAGGAATAAGTCTTTCTAACCCTTTGATTTTTATTTTTTCAAACAAATTCACTTTCTCAATATCTTCAATTTTTATTTTATGCACTCCGATCAATCTCTCAAGGGAATATGGTAAATTTGTTTCTTTTTCAAACATCAATTCATTTGAATAGTGTTTTAGCACATCTATTGAATTACTAATACTTTTCATTACACACCTCACCAGGGTAATTAAACAAAATTAATTTTTTTAGCTTTAGAAAATATATGTTGTAATCTTAATGATACTAAATAGTCATTTAAAGAATTAATATTTCTTTCGTTCGCTTCTTTCGGTAGGTTTTTGAGAAGTCCGATGGTTTCGGTTTTCAACTTTTCAACTTCTTTTAAGACATTGTAAATATTATTAAATGTTTTTTTATTTATTTTAGCATCAACTAATTCTTTTAAATTTGTATTTGGGTATAGCTTATAAATCTGTTGTAAATTTAATGTGAATACTTTCGTTTTAACTAAAATATTTGCTGTCATTGAACTTCGAAGTGCATAAATTAGAAATTTTATATTTTTTTGTTCTTGATACTTTACTAAAAATAATTCTATATTTTCTAAATAATTTTCAACTAATTTTTGTGTAAAAAAGTATTTTCCTAGCTTTCTAATCTCATGATAATGGTCTGTCCGCATTGTTACTATGTGGGAGTATATTCTTTCAAAGGTCTTCATGTTACCACAAATTATTTTATTAAATACCTGTTCAACTTCTTCGACCTTAACACTTACTTTTCTTTTATATAGCGATCTTTCTGGTGTAATAAAATCTGATGCGGGTTTTTCCAACCTAAATAAATTAATACTTGGATGAATAAAAACTGCATAAACATCCCAATCACTATCCTCATCATTAAACCCATACATTCTAGACCCTGCAACCACCATAAATAAAGGATTTTCAATATACTTAAGCGCGTAGTTAGTAAATGATTTACTTGAAGGATGAATCCACAATTTTTGTGCCCCTTTCTTACTACTAATAATACTTTAAAAAACAATTAAAAAATCAATTAACCTAGGTGCCTAGGAACATTTTATCAATGTAATATATGTTGTTATTTATACTAGTAACCCTTAAACGATTTTTTTATTTTGTATAAATAACTAAAAATACCTAAATTCGACAATTTCTTAATATAATCTTGCATATTTAAAGCTGTTGTATGGTTAATTAATTCAGTATGTGCAGCAGAATTTCTTATTTCGGCAATGTTTTCCCAACTATCTAAGAAGAACCGCGAATTTATTCTAGCCCAACCATCTGGTAGCGAATTATTAATTTGCTTTTTGAGAACTATTTGTGATTGAAATAAGGCGGGATGTAGCAATTTATCATGTGTATTTCGATACAACTTATTAAAATTAGGTTTTAATTTTCCTGATTTTATCTCGCCATTTATTCCTGACTGGAATTTATTAAAATATGTAGGTAGATCTATTCCAATATTTGACCTTATCCAATGTACAAGAGACATATTTACTTCATTTTCAAAGCATTTAGCTAAACATATTACCGAGGAAGTAAAATCATCATCATCACTCAAATAATCTATTACTTTATAACTAGTTTTTAACATCAAATAAGAATCATGTTCAAGGTATTTCTTATTAATGGGAAGTGTTATTTCGTTTTTGTTTTGTGTTGATAAATAATAATTTATCGCCACATAAAATTTATCTAACTGTTCAAGAATATATTGCTCTTCATCTAAATCATATAGACCTTTATTTAATTCTTCCTTTATTTTCTTAATTTCTATTTTTATATCTGACAACACACTTTCAAATTGTATAAACGCCTCTTTACTTTCTTTTAAATCTGTATGGGTTACAAAAGCACTTACAACATCTGCCAATGCTTTTGCCAGACTACAACCAATATTTGATTCTTTTAAATTATTAAGGGGTTTATAAAGCGGGTTCTTAATTTCATCAAGTAGAAAATTCCACCTATTATTTAATTCTTCATATTTCATACCTTTTCTTGCGATTTTTCCTAAGGTTGCAATTTGGTCTTCTAGGCTAGCTTTATTTGTTGAAATCCAGTGGAAATTATTAAACTTGAGGTTTGGTGTTATAACTATGCATGGCAAACTCTCAAATGGAATATTCAGTTGACTAGCAATAAAGTGTGCTGTTGTATCGTCATCTTTTGCCTTTGTTTTAATGCCATTATACCAAGCTAAAAATGGATTATTAGGATCCTTTTGCCAATAATCTTGATATTCATGCCATTCAGAAGGAGGATTAACAATTGTAAAAAACAATAATTTATCACTTGATACTGTATCCAAAGTTTCAAAACTTTTTTCTAATTTTTGATAAAATTGAAAATGCTCTTTTGGGTCATACAAAATAAATGCAAAAAGGTTAAAATTCTCAAGCAATTTCTTAGATTCCTGCAAACTGTCTACATCTGCACACTCATTTAATATTGATTTTAAAAAGGAATAACTATTTATTGGTACTCCCATTTCATTCACTCCTCAAATGATTATTATAAATACGGCAGAAATTTCTTTACACTTTGTTTTTAAATTAGGCATTGAATTCCTCATATTTTCTTCCTATATTTGTAGAGATACAAAGTTTTCAACTTTTTCATCAAGACGATTAAAATCTCATAATATTTCAAGTCCAGGCAGTTCTTTATTGCTTAACAACCCATTATTATGAAGAAATCGGAGTAATAGAATTTTGATTTTTTGTTCTAAGTTACTGATTGGTTACTATTATTTAGATATTGTTAAAATTCTTTTATTTGTCTTTTTAATATCTCAGCAAGTTTGTCTCTCTTAACATCAGCAATAGGAGGATATTTTGCTTTAATGCTGTAACCAAACTTCCTGTGTGGCTTTTCATCGATGTCACCAATAAATCGTTTGTGTGGCAAAGAAATTAGTTGTGGCTCTATTCTTTCAATCAATTCCTCGATTCGACTTTCATTCGTGGTCCATGCTATCCAAATCCAAGGAATATCACTCAATAAACTTATATTTGGATACAACAGTTCGCTATAAAGAGGGTCATCTTTAACTGAATGGAATTTTTCAATAGCCAAATCAGGGTCGCTTTCAACAATGTTAAACAGATTTAAAAGTAGAAGTCGACCTTCAAGAGGAGTAAATACTTTTTTCATAACTTTTTCAATAAGATTAATTTTTCCCAAATCCCGTGTGATTTGACCTTCAGCAACTGTTATTTTTCCACTATTTAAATCATTCCAAAGATTTTTTTCTAATTTTGCACCTCCTGGATTATGTAAAATAATACTGCCAATTACTTCTTTACTATCTCCCCATTGTAAATAGGCACTTTTTCGGAAAATGAGATTCTCTCGCTGTTCAAATAATCCGTGTACTTGCAAATTTTCACCTCATTTATATCAACAATTTAGACTATTTTAATCACAAGTATATATCAAAAATATACCATCTCTGTTCTTAATTGGAAACATAATAAAGCAGAAGATAATTGAAAATTGCCTTTTAATTTTGCAAATTAATCATTGTAATATGCCAATCGGAAAAGCCTGTAATCTTGTTGTTCTGATGGATACTGATGACCTGTCCAATATTGTTATTGGAACACTACCAAATACCCCATTAACCTACTTGCAAAAACATATAGATCTAGTCTCTTCCACATTTCAATGACACCATCTTGGGCTGGTGCGATCCCGAATTTCTATTGCTCTTTTGTTATGTACAAACATGCGCCTACTGCCGACGTTTTACATAACCTATTTATAATAGATAGATAAAAGAATATTATCTTTATTCGAAGATTGGTTTTTCTTTTTTACATTATTTAGTATAAATTTCTAATAAAATGTAATTATCTGTGATACATAATAAGGTAGATTTAATATTAAATTTTAATAATATGAACTATATTTCTAAAATATAGTAATTTTATATTGGAATATTTTTCATTTTTTGTTATTATTTAAATAAATTAGAATTAATTAGAGGTGCTTTATGAGTGAAAAATTAGAGAAATTTGAAAGGCTAGCAGAAAAAAGAGTTACTG
>NZ_JBALNB010000002.1:0-188434 GCF_036962345.1 Neobacillus vireti | reverse complement strand
GTTATTGATTCGTCGGTAACTGAAACGAAAGTTGAAGAAAATACTCAAGAACCTAAAGAAAAAGAGAAACCAAGACGCTCTCCTCTTCCGTTCAACGTCATGATGCTAAAACAGGATAGGTTAAAATGGGAAGAACGTAAAAGAACAAAAACAGTCCCTCCGAATGAGACTCAGACCAAGGTTGTCTCTCATGAGAATAAAACGATCGAGGTACAACCGGAAAATACTGCTGTAGGAGATAAACCGGAAGGGGTCCAATCGGAAAATACCGCTCCTGTGGATAAACCGATTGAAAGCCAACCAGAGACCCTTGCAGTAGTGGATAAACCGAAAGAGATTCAATCAGAAACGATTGCTTTAGAGGTTCAACCAAAAGAGTCTCAACCAGAAACCATTGCGCTAGTAGATAAACAGAAAGAGTCTCGACTAAAAACCAATGTTTCAGCATTGCCTAAAAAAGAAATCCTAATAGAGGAAAATCATGTGGAGTCGGGACCAAGCGTATATGAGTTTCCTAAAATGGATTTGTTAAACCCGCCCGTTTTGGTAGAAGACGATACGGCATGGCTATTGTATCAAGAAGAACTTTTAAACCAAACGTTACAAAATTTTAATGTCGGTGCAAGTGTTGTCAATGTCACACAAGGTCCAGCCGTTACTCGGTTTGAAGTCCAGCCGGAGCCGGGGGTAAAAGTAAATAAAATTACAAATTTAAGTGATGATATCAAGCTAAGTCTTGCAGCGAAAGATATCCGGATTGAAGCACCGATTCCTGGTAAACATACGATCGGTATCGAGGTGCCAAACAAAAAATCACGTCCAGTGCTCATCACTGAGATTATTCAAAGCTCGGTTTTTAGAGAGTCTGAATCTCCCTTAACTGCTATCCTAGGTCTAGATATATCCGGAAAGCCAATCGTTACGGATCTTAATAAAATGCCCCATGGGTTAATTGCCGGGGCAACAGGTTCTGGAAAAAGTGTATGTATAAACACCATTTTAATAAGTTTATTATTTAAAGCCAGTCCAGAAGATTTAAAGCTATTATTAATCGATCCTAAAATGGTGGAGCTTGCTCCATATAATCGAATTCCGCATTTGGTTAGTCCTGTTATAACAGACGTAAAAGCAGCCACGGCAGCCTTAAAATGGGCAGTAGATGAAATGGAACGACGCTATGAACTATTTGCGCATACAGGAGTCCGCGACATAAAACGATTTAATGAAATTGCAATGAAGCATAAGCAATACTCTGATAAACTTCCTTTTATTGTAATCATTATTGATGAATTAGCAGATTTAATGATGATGTCACCTGCAGATGTGGAAGAGGCAATATCTAGGATCGCTCAAAAAGCAAGAGCATGCGGTATCCATTTAATTGTTGCGACTCAAAGGCCATCAGTGGATGTTATTACAGGACTAATTAAAGCCAACATCCCTACAAGGATTGCCTTTTCTGTTTCTTCACAGGTGGATTCTCGGACCATTATTGATATTAGTGGCGCTGAGAAATTACTGGGTCGAGGCGATATGCTCTTTTTAGAAAATGGTTCTTCAAAACCAGTTCGTCTCCAAGGAACCTATGTCTCGGATGAAGAAATCGATCTTGTTGTTGGACACGTCAGAGAGCAGCGCGAGCCGCAATATTTATTTGAACAAGAGGAACTATTAAAAAAGGCACAGATAACAGAGGACGAAGATGAGCTTTTTTATGAAGCTTGTGAATTTATTATTGAACAGGGGCTGGCATCTACCTCCAGCTTACAGAGGAGATTTAAAATCGGCTATAATCGGGCAGCACGACTTATGGATATGCTTGAATCCAATGGTTTTATCACAAGTGCCAACGGCAGTAAGCCTCGAGAAGTCTTGATTACAGAGTCAGACTTAGAATTGCTCCACGAAACTGGGGCAATAAATTAATCTTGGTATTTTTTGATAACTTGAACAAAAAATAAGATGTGAAGATGTATCAAATAGTTTTTATTGATAAACAATGTTATAATACTTAAATGTGATTCAAATATAGACTTTTTTCCGTTAGCAAGTTAAAGCGCCAAGGCGCTTCCGCTTTCCGGTTTAAAAATTAGCATTTCAAGATAGATGTCATATACTGTTTTACAGATAGACGTTGGTTGGAGGTTCTTTATATGACTATTTACCATTTTGTAGGTATAAAGGGGTCAGGAATGAGTGCATTAGCACAAATTCTCCATGATATGAATTTCGATGTACAAGGCTCCGATGTCGAAAAGCGCTTTTTTACTCAACTGGCCCTTGAACAATCAGGAATAAAGATTCTCCCCTTTCAAAAGGAAAACATTAAACCGGGGATGAACATTATTGCTGGTAATGCATTTCCTGATACACATGAGGAAATTCAAGAGGCTATGAAGCTCGGTTTACCAATTATTCGTTACCACCGATTTTTAGGCGATTTCATGCAGAATTTTATAAGTGTGGCCGTAACAGGTGCACACGGTAAAACGTCAACAACAGGTCTGCTTGCCCATGTCATTAAAGGTGCTAAGCCAACTTCGTTTTTAATCGGTGACGGTACAGGTAAGGGCGAAGAAGGCTCTAAATATTTTGTTTTCGAAGCATGTGAATATAGAAGACACTTTTTGTCCTATTTTCCAGACTATGCAATTATGACAAATATTGATTTCGATCATCCAGATTATTTTGCCAATATTGATGATGTGTTTTCAGCATTCCAGGAAATGGCCGTTCAAGTGAAGAAGGGTATTTTCGCTTATGGGGATGATGAACAACTTCAAAAAATCCAAGCAAAGGTTCCTGTTTTATTTTATGGCTTCGAAGAGGGAAATGATTATCAAGCCAAAAATCTTGTAAAGACTACAAGCGGAACCAGCTTTGATGTATTTATTCGGAATACATTCTATGATACATTTTCAATCCCTACCTTTGGTGAGCATAGTGTTTTAAATGCACTAGCTGTTATTGGTGTGTGTCACTATGAGGAAATTGATGTTGCGATTGTAAAGGAACAATTAATCACTTTCCAAGGTGTGAAACGTCGATTCACCGAGAAAAGAATAGGGTCACAAATTTTGATTGATGATTATGCCCATCATCCAACAGAAATTAAAGCAACGATTGATGCGGCCAATCAAAAATACCCAGATCGTGAAATTGTTGCTGTATTTCAGCCTCATACGTTTTCCCGAACGCAAGCATTTCTTGAGGACTTTGCAAAAAGCTTGAGACTTGCTGATAAAACCTATTTATGTGAAATTTTCGGATCCGCCCGGGAGAATCATGGGAAACTGACTATTAACGACCTGCAGAAAAAAATCGAAGGTGCAGAAATCTTATCAGAAGATAATACTTCGCTGCTTGAGAAACATCAAAATAGTGTAATCATTTTTATGGGTGCAGGAGATATTCAAAAATTCCAAGAATCCTATGAAAACCAATTAACCTTATAAAAACAAAGGATGTCAGTCCAACTGACATCCTTTGTTTTATTATTGTATAGCTCCAGCGCCTGGGCACTAAGGAAAGCTCCTTAGATTAATCCTCGCAGGAACAAGCTGTGCTTGTTCCAAAGGCGCTTCCGCTTTTCTATTTTAAATTCTCTGGGTTTAATCCTTCTAGTTCCGGAATGACGAAAAGCCCGTCTCTGCGGATCAAGACATCATCAAAATAGATTTCTCCCCCGCCGTATTCTGGACGCTGTATGTTAACCATATCCCAGTGAATATTCGAATGATTTCCGTTAAAGGCTTCATCATAGCATTGACCAGGAGTAAAATGGAAGCTGCCTGCAATTTTTTCATCAAACAAAATATCTTGCATCGGATTTAAGATATATGGATTCACACCGATGGCAAATTCTCCAACATAGCGTGCTCCTTCATCGGTATCTAATATTTTATTGATTCGTTCTGTATCATTCGCAACAGCCTCAACAATTTTTCCATCCTTAAAGGTTAGCTTTACATTTTCAAAAGTAAACCCTTGGTAAGGGGATGGCGTATTATAGGTGATCACACCATTAACTGAATCACGCACAGGCGCAGTATAAACCTCTCCATCTGGGATATTTGCTTGACCAGCACACTTAATAGCAGGGATATCCTTTATAGAAAAGCTGAGGTCCGTTCCAGGACCCGTTAGACGAACTTTGTCTGTACGGTTCATCAAATCAACTAGGCTCTCCATTGCCTTGTCCATTTTTCCATAATTCAAATTGCAAACGTCAAAATAGAAATCTTCAAAGCCCTCCGTACTCATTTTTGCAAGCTGTGCCATGTTGGATGTTGGGTAACGAAGGACCACCCATTTTGTTTTTGGTACTCGGATGTCACGGTGGACTTTTTTACCGATTGTATTTCCATGAATCTTGACCTTATCATCTGGTACGTCTGCCTGCTCATTAATGTTATCACCAGAACGAAGTCCTATGTATGCATCCATTTTGCTCATGACATTTGCTTCAAAATCAGCAATCATGTTAAATTGTTCTTCCTGTGCACCTAGCAGCAGAGCACGATCTACCTGCTGATCCTTTAGCAGTACAAATGGGTATCCGCCAGCAAGATAGGCTTCCTTCACTAGTGCGGTTACCAGTTCACGCTGCAGACCAAAGTTTTCAATTAAAACCTTTTCACCTTTTTGCAGCTCTACAGAGTAATTAATTAAATTTTTTGCTAATTTATCAATACGAGGATCTTTCATGTTTACGCCTCCTAGAACGAAAAATGTTAAACCATATCATCTATTGTAACCGATTACCAAGGATTTTGATAAATTTTAACATTTAAAAGTGAAACGTATTGTAATCCCTGGCAGGAAAATGAGACAATCATCTTGAAGTAGTATTAGATCCTTTCTAGGTTTAACAGGTGAATAGTTAGGTAATACATAAGGTATATACGGAGGTAAAAAATATGGAAATCATTTTATACTTTAGTGTCGCATTGATAGCGATTGCGTTTTTAGTGCTTGTGATTTATTTATCAAAAACACTTAAATCTCTCCAAGGAACCCTTCAAAGTGTTTCAACTACGTTAAGTGGTTTAGAAAAACAATTGGATGGCGTTACGAAAGAAACAACAGAGCTATTACAAAAAACGAATGCACTAGCGGAAGATATTCAGGAGAAATCACAGAATTTAAATAGTGTTGTCACAGCGGTAAAAGACGTTGGGGCAACTGTCAGTAAATTCAATGGTTCCTTAAGGAATTTAACCAATTCATTTGATATACATGTGGAGGAAAATAAAGAAAAAGTTTCCCAAATTGTACAATGGAGTAACATCTTTTTTGAACTAAAAGATAAATGGAATGAGAAAAAGGAAGCAAAAAAGGCGAGCAATACCGAAGCGATGAAGAGAGTTAGGTCAAGATAATTTTTATTATATTTAAGGGAGGATTCCATAATGAGTAGTAAGGATTATGAAATGCGGGAAGCCAGCCAAAGCAAGCGGGAGGAATCATCAAGCAGTTTTTTACTTGGAGCACTTATCGGCGGATTAGTAGGTGCAGCAGCAGCCATCTTCTTAGCACCAAAATCAGGGAAAGAGCTTCGAAGCACGCTTAACAGTCAGGCGGGAACATTAAAGGAAAAAACGGTACAACTTATGAATAAAACAAAGGCAGCAGATGAAGAAGTAGAAGATGATTACTACATTCCAATCGGTGACGTTCCTAAATCAGAAGGGTCTGTAGACGAACTAGCGATAAGAAAAAAATTAGAAGAGGCCAAAAAAGCATTCGAAGAGGAAGAATACAAAGTAACCCATTAGGCAATCTAAATATTTGTAACAGTAATGGTGAAGTGATAGAATTACTTCACCGTTTATTTTTTTGGAGGGAAGTATATGTTAACAAAAATTGATACTTTTGAACAATTTGAAGATGTACTAAAGAAGGATGAGCCATTTTTTCTTTTAAAACATAGTATAACATGTCCGATTAGTGATGCAGCTTACAAGGAATACGAGAAATTCTCAGGGGAAGATGAAAGCGTTCCAACCTATTATTTAGCCGTTCAAGAAGCTCGTCCTTTATCAACTGAAATTGCTGAGAAATTTGAAATAAAACATGAATCACCTCAAGTACTTTTATTTAATAAAGGTGAGGCTGTCTGGAATACTTCACATTGGAAAATCACCAATAAGTCTTTAAAAACAGCAAAAGTTGAAAATAATTTGTAGTCAACTTTGGTATATCTATGCATAGAATGACTAAGAATACAACATTTCACTTTAGTGCTTAAAAGCGTTTAATCATTAAAGAAAAGCGTGACAAACAAATTCTTTTTGGATATAATGAGCCTAATTATTAAATTTTTCTAACAACTTATTTCTAAGGGAGCTAGCTGGCAGGGTACCGCAGCCTTGATGAGGAATCTGTCATGCTATCGAAAGGACGGGGACTAAAATTGAGCAAAAGTAATTTGGAACTATTAAGGACACGTGTTGATGATCTAAACCTAGAATTGTTGAAATTAATCAATGAAAGGGCTCAGCTCGTCCAAGAGATTGGAAAGGCTAAAGAAAGTCAAGGTGTTTTCAAATACGACCCAGTGCGTGAGAGAAAAATGCTGGATGTTATTAAAGAGCATAATGACGGGCCATTTGATAATGCAACAATTGACCATTTATTTAAGGAAATTTTCAAAGCAGGCTTAGATTTGCAAAAAGATGACCATCAGAAAGCACTTCTAGTCTCTAGAAAAAAGAAACCTGAAAATACGATTGTTAATATAAAAGGTCAAACTGTCGGTGACGGGAAACAACATTTTGTGTTTGGTCCATGTGCAGTTGAGTCTTATGAACAAGTCGCAACAGTTGCAAAAGCAATGAAGGAAAAAGGATTGAAACTACTTCGCGGCGGTGCTTATAAGCCTAGAACTTCTCCTTATGATTTCCAGGGTCTTGGCGTGGAAGGCTTAAAGATTCTAAAAAGAGTAGCAGACGAATACGATATGGCTGTTATTAGTGAGATTGTAAATCCTGCTGACATTGAGATGGCTATTGATTATATTGATGTAATCCAAATTGGAGCACGCAACATGCAAAACTTTGAATTACTAAAAGCTGCAGGCGCAGTAAATAAACCTGTTCTTTTAAAACGAGGAATTGCGGCGACGATTGAAGAATTTATAAATGCGGCTGAATACATTATGGCGCAAGGTAATGGGCAAATCATTTTATGTGAGCGTGGAATTCGAACATACGAACGTGCAACAAGAAATACGCTTGATATTTCTGCTGTACCGATTCTAAAGCAAGAAACACATTTACCAGTTATGGTCGATGTCACTCACTCAACAGGAAGAAGAGATTTACTCCTTCCATGTGCAAAAGCGGCACTTGCCATAGGTGCAGATGGCGTTATGGCAGAGGTTCATCCAGATCCAGCAGTAGCTCTTTCTGATGCACAGCAGCAAATGAATCTTGATCAGTTTGATACGTTCTATAATGAACTACTAGCTTCCAACCTTGTTCGTATTTAAATAAGTGAAAAACCCTCTGTTGTTGTCTAGCGGAGGTCTTTTTTTATTATTTAATGAAAATATAGTGAAAATGAGAACAAATACAATTGCGACTTATTTGTACTTATCGTATGATTAAATACAT
The DNA here is from genome assembly GCF_036962345.1 of Neobacillus vireti. Lineage (GTDB taxonomy): Bacteria > Bacillota > Bacilli > Bacillales > Cytobacillaceae > Neobacillus > Neobacillus vireti_A. The sequence continues at coordinate 180,818 of NZ_JBALNB010000002.1, read as the reverse complement.
ATAAAAGTTTGTATATTTTATCACAATGACTAAATCATTGAAGAATGCTGTAAAATAAGAAAAATACGTATCGTTTTTTAAGGAGAGTGTAAAACGTGAATATTACAATTTATGATGTTGCCAGGGAGGCAAATGTTTCAATGGCAACCGTTTCACGTGTTGTCAATGGTAATCCAAATGTTAAACCTGTTACCCGCAAAAAGGTTTTAGAAGTAATTGAAAGACTTGGCTACCGGCCAAATGCTGTTGCTAGGGGACTGGCTAGTAAGAAGACTACAACTGTTGGGGTAATTATTCCCGATATTTCGAATATCTTTTTTGCAGAATTAGCACGTGGAATTGAAGATATTGCAACCATGTATAAGTACAATATTATTTTAAGCAATTCCGACCAAAACAAAGAGAAAGAATTACACTTATTAAATACAATGCTTGGTAAACAAGTGGATGGGCTTGTATTTATGAGTGGCAATATTACAGAGGAACATGTAGTGGAATTTGGAAAGTCACCAGTACCAATTGTTTTAGCTGGATCGATTGAAGAATCTGAACAGATTCCTTCTGTTAATATTGATTATGAGCAAGCAGTTTATGACTCAGTAAAGGAATTTATTGATAAAGGACATAAAAATATTGCATTCGTTGTTGGACCATTACAAGAACCAAGAAATCTCCATAAAAAACTTAAGGGGTATCAACGAGCATTAGCAGAAGCTGGAATGGATTATAATGATGCGCTAATCGTAGAAGGTGATTATACCTATGACTCGGGCGTTGAAGCGTTCGAAAAATTATTAGAAGCCACAGACAGACCAACTGCAATTCTTGTTGGATCAGATGAAATGGCATTGGGTGTCGTTCATGGTGCCCAAGATAAAGGATATAAAATTCCTGAGGATTTTGAAGTAATCACTTCAGATAATACCAGACTATCCCTAATGGTTCGTCCGCAGCTAACCACACTCGTTCAGCCATTATATGATATTGGTGCTGTTGCAATGCGATTACTTACTAAACTTATGAACAAAGAAGAAGTAGAAGAGCAAACGGTTATTCTTCCACACCGCATTGAACACCGTCAATCAACAAATTAAATTGAAAAGCGTAAGCGTCTTGGTGCTGGAGCTGGACAAAAGAAAAGCGTAAGCGCCTTGGCGCTTACGCTTTTTTATTAGTCTTCCATCGTTGAAAGGTCACCAGTTGGTAAATTAAGCTCCCATGCTTTTAAAACACGTCTCATAATCTTACCACTTCTCGTTTTCGGAAGCTTATCTCGGAAATCGATTTCTCTAGGAGCTGCATGTGCTGCTAGTCCTTTTTTTACAAAAACCCTGATTTCTTCCTTCAGCTCATCAGATGGCTCATATCCATCTCTTAGCGCAATGAATGCTTTAATGATTTCCCCGCGTACTGGGTCAGGCTTTCCAATTACCCCGGCTTCAGCTATCGCAGGGTGCTCTACAAGCTTGCTTTCAACCTCAAATGGTCCAACGCGCTCGCCAGAGGTCATAATAACATCATCAACCCGGCCTTGGAACCAGAAGTATCCATCTTCATCCATATACGCAGAATCACCTGAGAAATACCAGCCGCTCGGCATAAAATAGGAATCATATTTTTCAGGATTATTCCAAATTAAGTGCATCATGGATGGCCAGCCCTTTTTAATCGCAAGATTCCCCATACGATAAGGAGGAAGTTCATTGCCTTGGTCGTCAACGATTGCAGCAACGACACCAGGAATCGGTTTACCCATTGAGCCTGGTTTAATCTCCATACATGGATAGTTACTAATAAGTTGTGCGCCTGTTTCCGTCATCCACCAGTTATCATGTATACGTTTGTTAAAGACCTTCACACCCCATTTTACAACCTCAGGGTTTAACGGCTCCCCAACACTTAATACATGACGAAGGCTGCTTAAATCATATTTCTTAACAAGTTCATCTCCTGCTCCCATTAACATTCGGAAAGCAGTTGGGGCACTATACCAAACAGTCACCCCGAAGTCTTCAATCATTTTATACCAAGTATCTGGACTAAAGCGACCGCCAACAATGACATTAGATGTTCCTGTTAACCATGGTCCAAAAATTCCGTAGGATGTTCCGGTTACCCAGCCTGGGTCAGCTGTACACCAGTACACATCATCTTCTTTCAGATCCAGAACCCATTTGGCTGTTTGATATTGTTGAATCATTGCATTATGTACATGCAGAACGCCTTTAGGTTTACCAGTTGAACCAGAAGTATAATGAAGAATCAAACCATCTGTACGGTCAACCCATTCAATTCTTAACTTGTTGCTTGCAGTCTCGAATTTACTCAAAAAGTTAAGGTATGGTCCTTGTTCTTCAATATTTTCACCGATAAGGAAAATGTGTTTTAATGCTGGCAGCTCATCAACCGGGACACGTTCCAATAGTTCAGGAGTAGTAACCAGTACTTTCGCTTCGCTATCTTGTAAACGATCTCTAACGGCCCCCTCCATGAAAGCTTCAAATAATGGACCCACAATGGCCCCAAGCTTAATTGCACCCAAAACGGTAAAATATAGTTCTGGTGAGCGAGGCATAAAGATGAAAACGCGGTCGCCTTTTTCTACATCTCCATATGTTTTTAAGACATTGCCGGCCTTATTTGAGAGCTCTTTCATTTCTTTAAACGTATACTTTTCATTTCGAGAATTATCGCGATAATAAAGAGCTACTTTATTTTTTCGAAAGGTTTCTGTATGACGGTCAATTGCTTCATAGGCCATATTAACAAGACCCGTTTCATGCCAAGAGAATTCCCTTTCAGTCTCCTCCCAACTAAAGTTTTTATACGTTTGATCATAGTTCGCTAAGTTATGCTCACCTTGCATGACCGGCAGCTTTTCCACTTTCATTCCAATTCCCCCTTTTGATGGTATGAAATTATTATAGCAGAAACTATTCTTAATTTTAAAATAATTTTATCTTTTTGTAAAATTAACACAAAATAAGACGAAAATTATGTAAAGGTGCTAAATATAGAATGAAATTATGTATAATAGAAGTGATTCGCGAATGATTTTTCAGGTGGTGTAGGGATGGAACACAAAAAAACGTATAATGCCAAAGAATTAAAAACTCCCCATGGTAACTTAATCATTGAGGGTCCTATTTCCTCAGATAAACTTGCTGGATATGAATTTCATGAACATCTTACCGCTTTTCGTCAGCCAGAACAGCAGCATCAAGCTTTAGTTGGAATTGCCCAGTTAGAAGAAGGAAGAATCATAATTGCTAGACATCACCATACCATCGTAGGTTATGTGACATATCTTTTTCCTGACCCTCTTGAACGATGGTCAGAAGACAGAATGGATAATTTAATTGAATTAGGAGCAATAGAAGTAATTCCTAAATTTAGGGGCTGCTCCGTCGGAAAAAATCTTCTCACAGTGTCGATGATGGATGATGCCATGGAGGATTACTTAATTATTACAACCGAATATTATTGGCATTGGGACTTAAAGGGAACAGGGCTAAATGTTTGGGAGTATCGTAAAATTATGGAGAAAATGATGAATGCTGGCGGGCTCCAATGGTATGCCACCGATGATCCTGAGATTTGTTCACACCCTGCAAACTGCCTGATGGCGAGAATTGGCAAAAGAGTGGATGTAGAGACGATACAACGGTTTGACCGTCTCCGTTTTATGAACCGAGGGGGGTATTTGGGATGATTGCTGAAGAGATTATGAAAACGAAGGTTTACACAGTTACTCCAGCTGTATCAATTGCTGACACATTGAGATTAATGGAAGAAAGAAAAATTCGGCATATACCTGTGATTAATGCCAATCAACAGCTAGTTGGTATTGTAACCCTATCAGATATTCGCGAGGCTGCACCATCAATATTTCGTGCAAACGAGCATTTGGAGGATTTGCAAAAACCAATTGAATCTATCATGAAAAAAGACGTTATTACTGGTCATCCGCTCGATTTTGTAGAGGAAATAGCAGCTCTCTTTTATGAACACAAAATTGGCTGCCTGCCGATCACAAATGATCAGAAACTGGTAGGAATCGTGACTGAAACGGATTTATTAAGAACACTTGTGGAGTTAACTGGTGCGCACCAGCCTGGTTCCCAAATTGAAATAAGGGTGCCAAATCTTGCAGGAAAGCTTAGTGATATTACAAGTATCATAAAGGGACGAAAAGCAAATATCCTGAGTGTTCTCGTTTATCCTGACAAAAAGGATGACCAATTTAAGATTCTCGTTATAAGGTTACAAACGATGAATCCTACGGCGCTTATCCAAGATTTAAAGCAATCTGGTTATGACGTTCTATGGCCCAATCTGCCAGGTGTATCCCTATGACTGACCAATGTTCATTTGTTTTTTCAGAAGACTTGTTGAAATATAAATTTAACAGTAATCATCCTTTTAATCAGTTTCGTCTCAAACTAACTGTTGATTTGCTGCATAGATTAAATGCCCTGGATGATAATTTTGTAGTTCCTCCTAGAATGGCAACAGAGGAAGAACTAAGCCTTGTTCATGACCCAAGCTATATCGAGGCAGTAAAAATGGCTGGACAGGGACAGCTGCCGCAGCTAGTGGCTGAAAACCATGGGTTAGGTACTGAAGATACTCCTATCTTCCCTAATATGCATGAAGCCAGCGCCTTCCTTGTTGGAGGAACATTAACGGCGGTTGATCAAGTCATGACAGGTCAAGCGCTGCATGCTCTACACCTAGGAGGGGGATTACATCATGGCTTTCGAGGAAAAGCCTCTGGATTTTGCATTTACAATGATAGTTCAGTAGCTATTAAATATTTGCAAGAGAAATATAATGCCAGGGTTCTTTATGTTGATACCGACGCCCATCATGGAGATGGTGTTCAATGGTCCTTTTATGATGATCCCAATGTTTGTACCTTGTCTATTCATGAAACAGGTAGATACTTGTTCCCAGGCACCGGTAATGTTAATGAAAGAGGTCAAGGAAAAGGTTACGGGTATTCATTTAATATTCCTGTTGATGCATTTACAGAGGACGAATCATGGCTTCAGGTTTATACTCAAGCATTGAAGGAAGTAGCTGATTTTTTTAAGCCAGACGTTATTCTTACTCAAAATGGGGCTGATACCCATTATTATGATCCCCTAACTCATTTATCTGCTTCCATGAAAATCTATCGTGAAATCCCAAAGCTAGCTCATGAAATTGCCCATCAATATTGTGGAGGTAAGTGGATTGCAGTCGGCGGAGGGGGCTATGATATTTGGAGGGTGGTCCCGAGAGCCTGGGCACTTATATGGATGGAGATGACTGAAAAATCAAACTGTTATGGCAACTTGCCGAAGGATTGGCTGGATTTCTGGCAAGCAAAGGCACCAGTTACTCTTCCTGCACATTGGGATGATCCACATGATATGTACAAGCCAATCCCAAGGAAAGCGGAAATAACGGAAAAAAATCTACTTACCCTTGAAAAAGCACTCTATCCAATTAGAAATTATCAAAAAAGTGAATCGTCATAGTAGGAAGATAACGGAAAAAGGAGCTTGGATTTCCAAGCTCCTTTTTCAGAATGTAGAGAAAAGGTATTTTTGTAGGCATTATTTTTTTATGTGCCTTGAGGACAAATTGTTCGCGCCGTTGGTCAGATTTGTCCTCAATACAGGTGCTTGAGGACGAAACGCATGAACACCGAGCAAAGATTTGTCCTCAATACGGGGGCTTGAGGACGAAACGCATGAACACAAAGCAAAGATTTGTCCTCAATACAGGGGCTTGAGGACGAAACGCAGAAGCACCGAGCAAAGATTTGTCCTCAATACAGGTGCTTGAGGACGAAACGCATGAACACCGAGCAAAGATTTGTCCCCAATACAGGGTCTTGAGGACGAAACGCATGAACACCGAGCAAAGATTTGTCCCCAATACAGGTGCTTGAGGACGAAACGCATGAACACTGAGCAAAGATTTGTCCTCAATACAGGTGCTTGAGGACGAAACGCATGAGCACCGAGCAAAGATTTGTCCTCAATACACGAATCAGCACTAGTCCACTTTAAACCATTGCCAAAAACCATAAAGGCTGCCAATACCTCCTCGACAGCCTAAAAAAAGGAGCTTGGGAATCTTTCCAAGCTCCTTTTTCCGTTATTCAATAGGTGTAACTCCAACATCCACTTTATTAGAGGGAGGTGATTCCTTCCCAGCAATATCTACAGCCGCAACATAATAAGAACCGGCTGAAGCAGTGAAGGAAAGGCTTGAACCGCTTTTGATACTTGCGACCTTTTTACCATTGTGATACACACGATACCCAACGATATCATTATCGGCCGGCTGTGACCAAATAAGGTTGTTACCGGATAGTGAAAGCGTCACACCATCAGGGTGTTTGCCATTATCGACTATTTTATTATTAGAAACTAAAATATTTGCCCAACGATCCATTTTAGGTATTAGCTGACTAGGATTGCTAAAATTCTTTCCAACCATTTGCGCAATGAAGTCAGGATTTAGGATGACTCCTTGCTGCGAAAATTCGGCTGGTGTAGAATCTAATGCCAAATACTTTTTGTCGCCAATTTGCACATAGTTCCCAGCAATTAAACTATCATCTCGTTTTGTAGGAACATTATCAGCGTTAAAATAATCACTTTCGACTAACCCTGCCTTTGAACAGGCATCAGAAGGCAACAAGCCTGAAACGACACAGTACGAGCGCTTTACAATTCCTGCTGGTACAGGAAATGATTCAGCAGGACTAATTAACTCAGGTTTAATGTCATATGCTGCATTTATTAATGCCGCCCATAAATTGTTCGTTCTTTGTGAATAGGACATCCCGCCAGTTTTTAATGACTTCGGCGTATCATAGCCATTCCAGATTCCAAACGTTACATTTGGGTTGGTAGCCACAAACCAATTGTCATGATAATCATGTCCAGTCCCAGTTTTACCTGCCCAATCGGCCCTAAACTTCAATTTACTGTTGAGACCAGCTGCAGTACCACTTTTGATTACATCCCTCATCATATCAAGCGTCAAAAATGCTGTCTGCGGTTTGAAAACATCGACTGGTTTTACCTCATGCTGGTAGATAGTCTTACCGTTTTTATCCACTATTTTTTCAATCATGTACGCATCAATAAATTTACCCTGATTTGCAAAGGTACCAAATGCATTGGTGTTTTCTTCGACAGTTACCCCATTTTTCATTGATCCAATAGAAGTTGAGAGATTGGTATAATCCTCACTTCTTAGGGAGGTAAAGCCCATTTTCTCAAGATATTTTGCAGGCTGCTGATCAAGTATATCTTTGTATAGCTTAACAGCTGGAACGTTATAAGATTTCTTTAGTGCATGTCTTGCTGAAGTAATCCCGCTGTATCGTCTGTCATAGTTGTTTGGCCATGGTCTCGAAATAGAGGGTTCAAGTCTTAAAGCTACATCCGGTAATGGAGTACCTGGTGAAGCTTTTCCAAGTTCTATAGCAGGTGCATAAACAAGTAAAGGCTTCATGGTAGAACCATTTTGACGAACAGCACCCGTTGCATGATTCAATTCTTGTTGATTATGGTCTCTTCCACCCACAAAACTGATAATTTTACCTGTTTTATTCTCAATGAGCATTGCGCCTACTTCAACTGGTTCCATAACAGTAATTGGTTCATTCGTTTCCGGATCAAGTTTCTGTTCTGCCTTAGCAGGTCCATAATGCGGGTAGTTATTTTTTACTTCTTGAAATACATCATATATTTCTTTGTTAATCGTTGTATGGATTTCGTATCCATTTTGTCTTAAATTTTGCTTTGCTAATGTTTTGTATTTATAAAAAAGATTTTCGTCTTCCTTTAAAGCTGTTTCATCATAGCCATCATTTTTTGCCAATACATTGGTTAATACTTCGACAGCTCGCTTTTCAATTTCAAATGATAAGTATGGATATTTTTCAAGAGGGTTTTCTCCTGCTGGAACAAAATCCTTTGTAATATCGTAGGCGGACGCTTCAGCATACTGTGTTTCATCAATATGACCGCCATCATACATTCGTTTTAGAACGGTCTTCATACGAGTAAGCCCTGGCTCTAAATTGTTTTTTACTGTACCTTCTCGAGTAAAAGGTGTATACCCAAAGGGACTTTGTGGTAAACCTGCAATAAAGGCAGCTTGTGGAAGAGTTAATTCACTAGCATTTTTTCCAAATATGCCTTTTGCAGCTGCTTGTACGCCGCCGATATTTTTACCTGATGAGTTTCTTCCAAAGGTTGAAACATTTAAATACGCTTCAAGAATTTCCTTTTTGCTAAAATATTTCTCTAAGCGAAGGGCAAGTAAGATTTCATTTGCTTTTCTTTCAAATGAAACTTCATTTGTTAAAATTTGGTTCTTGATTAATTGCTGTGTTAAAGTACTACCGCCTGATTGAACAGCAGAGTTGGTTACCTCTTGGAAAAGTGCACGAAAAACAGCTTTTGGCACAACACCTTTGTGTGTATAAAAATACTCATCTTCCGTTGCAATGACTGCTTTTATAAGGAAATCAGATACTTGATCAATTTTTACCTCTTCACGTTCAAGATCTGTCCTCAGCTTTCCAAGATAAACATTATCAGAAAAATATAAGTCCGAAGTTTCTGTATAATTATAAATATCCTTTTTCATGCTGTCGTAAGACCGGACAGGTTCGTCCTTAACAAGCGAGGCAAAATATCCCGCACCCACACCCGTTGCAAATGCTCCCCCTAGGATGACGACCGTCATAACTAGCAGCAAAAGGTTCCAAAATACCTGGTAGGTAATTCGTGCGCCTTTTACAGTTTTTTTATGGGTAAACAAGCTGGGTATGGACTTTGCTTTCGCTTTCCATGCTTGCAATTTATCATTCATAGAATCACCTCGTTTAAAATCACATATATTATAGCATAATGAGGATTATAAAAATGACAAACTTCTACATTTTTCTGATATTACCAGTTCATGTTTGACAACAGAAGTATATTATGGTAAAAATTCTATAAGTTATAAATTAAATAATCAAGCGTTGAAGGGAATCTACTGTAGTTCTTCTATCCCTGTTAATAGAGAGTCAGCGGCTGGTGTAAGCTGATACAAATAGAAGAGTGAATTACGTCCCAGAGCTTTCCCCGTGAATATAGAAGTAGCGGAGAACGGTCAAAAACCGTTAATTTTTCGAGTTGGAGGAATTCATTCCTCAAGCCGGGTGGTACCGCGCGTATATGCGTCCCTGCAATTTTGCAGGGGCGCTTTTTGTTTTTATTTTGAGTAAATGGAGGACAATAACATGGATTTATTACAGGATTTAGCTTGGCGGGGACTTATCTACCAGCAGACAGATGAAGAGAGTCTTAAAGATTTAATGGGAAAGGAGAAAATTTCCCTTTACTGTGGAGTTGATCCAACAGCAGACAGTTTGCATATCGGTCACATGGTGCCGTTTTTAACGCTGAGAAGATTTCAGCAGCATGGACATCGTCCAGTTGTTTTAGTTGGTGGTGCAACAGGTCTTATTGGTGATCCGAGTGGAAAAAGTGAAGAGCGTAATCTCCAAACACTAGAAGCTGTACAGAAAAACGTAGTGGGCATTCAAAAACAGTTAGCTGCGATATTTGACTTTGATGGTGAAAATGGGGCTATTATGGTGAATAACTATGACTGGGCTGGATCCATGGATATCGTTACGTTTTTAAGAGATATTGGGAAGCATATTGGGGTTAATTATATGCTTGCAAAGGATACAATTGCTTCAAGACTTGAATCAGGGATTTCCTTTACAGAGTTTACCTACACGATTCTCCAAGCAATGGATTTCAATCACCTTTATGAGAATTTCAACTGTAAGTTACAGGTTGGAGGAAGTGACCAATGGGGGAATATCACATCCGGCCTTGAATTGATTCGTAAAATGCAGCCGGAAGGTTCTAAGGCATTTGGATTAACCATTCCACTTGTTACAAAAGCGGACGGTACTAAATTCGGAAAAACAGAGGGCGGAGCAGTTTGGCTTGACGCTAAAAAGACGACTCCTTATGAATTCTACCAATTCTGGATCAACGCCGCAGATGCGGACGTAGTTAAATACTTAAAGTACTTTACTTTCTTGTCACACGAAGAAATCGAAGGCTTAGAAAAGTCCGTTCAAGAAGAACCGCATTTACGTAAGGCTCAAAAGGCTTTGGCGGAGGAAATGACTCGTTTGATTCATGGGGAAGAATCGTTACAGCAGGCGATTAAAATAACGGAAGCATTATTTAGTGGTGATGTTCGAAGCCTATCCGCTTTTGAAATCGAGCAAGGGTTCAAAGATGTACCATCATTTAATGCAGCAGATGTAGAGGGCAACTTGGTTGACTTATTAGTGGCAGCGAAAATTTCACCTTCCAAGCGCCAGGCACGCGAGGACATTTCAAATGGCGCCGTTACAGTAAACGGTGAGCGAATTACAGATACATCTTATGAATTACAAGAGTCTGACCGGATTGAAGGGCAGTTTACGATTATTAGAAGAGGTAAGAAGAAGTACACGCTTATTAGATATTAATATTGTAGAGTACCGGCCTGATTTTAGGTCGGTTTTCTTTAGGACTTGACTTGCAGGAGTGGAAATACGGCAACAATCGTTTGATAATTGTGCCCGTAATTGCGGGAAAGATAAAAATACGGTAACAATAAATCGTTATTTGTGCCCGTAAAAGTAGAAATAGAAAAATACGGTCACAATAACGTGCTTAACACTAAAATGCAAACTTCAGTTTACAATCAAAAACGTAACATTAAACGTACCGACATCGTCAATGATTATAGATTCACAACAGGAGGTACTATTATGAAGTTTCTAATTCATGCTTTTTTTATCATTCTCCTACTCCTCGTTACTTTCTTTGGACTAGGACCAGTGCTGTACGCTGACGGGGTATTATCAGAACGCCTTTTGACCGCAGCAGTGGTTGTCATCCTATATGCCATACTTGCATTCTTATATGCAAGGGCAATCAAATGGATAAAAAGAAAATAAAAAAACCGTGCCAAGTAAATGGCACGGTCTTTCTTTCGAACTTATTATCTTGAGTAGAACTCGACGATAAGAGTTTCGTTAATTTCAGCAGGTAATTCAGAACGCTCTGGTAAGCGAGTGAAAGTACCTTCAAGCTTGTCTGCATCAAATGTTAAATAGTCAGGTACGAAGTTATTTACTTCTAGTGCTTCTTTAACAACATCAAGATTACGTGATTTTTCACGAAGAGTGATTGTTTGACCAGCAGCTAAACGGTATGATGGAATATCTACGCGAGATCCATCAACCAAAATGTGACCGTGGTTAACTAATTGGCGAGCTGCACGACGAGTACGAGCAAAACCTAAACGGTAAACTACGTTGTCAAGACGTGATTCAAGTAGGATCATGAAGTTTTCACCGTGAACCCCACCCATTTTGCCTGCTCTATCAAAAAGGTTACGGAATTGACGCTCAGTTACTCCGTACATGTGACGAAGTTTTTGCTTTTCTTGTAATTGCAATCCGTATTCAGAAAGCTTCTTACGTTGGTTAGGACCATGTTGTCCAGGAGCGTAAGGACGCTTTTCTAATTCTTTACCTGTGCCGCTTAGAGAGATTCCAAGACGACGAGAGATTTTCCAGCTAGAGCCAGTATAACGAGCCATGAATGACTCCTCCTTAGTGTTTTTATTTTGGTAAAATAAAAACCGTTATGAAACATCAATGATAGCCATTTTGTTTTCATGCACCTTCGCCCTAGCAGCAGAGGGTTACAAGATACACCATCATATGAGTACAATTGACTCATGAGGAACAAAATGAATCCATTCACGTGTTCACATAGGCTGCAGTTATTTTACACAAAGAATATTATATAATTTTACTCGCAGAGCTGTCAAGTTAATTTACGAAACTATGAATAACCATCAATAAATCAAATAAAAATTAAAAAATCTCTATCACTCTCACCTGTTTATTTACTATAATAGTATCGATGTATAAAATTGGAAAATGGCAATAAAAAGGTGATAAATATGGATGCCAAAGAGTTACAAGAAGAGTTAACGAAATATAAGGAGCTATTTCATGCAATTAACACGATTACGTTACTAGCAAATACAGCTAGCAGCACAATTGAAGAGGCACAAATTTACAAGCAGTTTAAACAGACCATTTCAGAACTGCAAGCCATGAATGAAACCTCTCAAGAATTAAATGCAAATTTCCGCTTATATAAAATCATGGAATTTATGTCGAAGCAAATTATTCAAACATTTCATGCCCAGGAAGTAGGATTCTTCCTTTTTTCCAAAGATCACAATAATCTGAGAGTACTTCCAGGTACAACCCCGTTTTTTTTGACAAAACAGTCAAAGATTTATACTGACCTCCTAGAAGCCAAGATACAAACAGAAAAAGAATCTATATTTATTGGAGACTTTAACCTTCCACACATTAATGACAGTAAAAAATTCCATTCCCTAATGGCAGTACCAATCCTTCTAAGCAATAGTATAAAAGGATTCACGATTGTGATGCACCAAAAACCTAACTACTTCACATTAGAGACATTTAATCTTTTGCAGTCACTCCTTTTTCATTCATCACTTGCATTGACCAATCTATTGCTTAGGGAGGAACTACAACATATGGTCATAACGGACCATTTAACCAAACTTCATTCCCGGAATTTCTTAGATGAAAATATACAGTATTCCATGAAGGATGATCCGGAAGGGACCTTTATTTTAATTGATATTGATAATTTTAAAGAAATCAATGACACATTTGGTCATCAGGTAGGTGACGATGTATTAATTCAGGTAGCAAAATTAATCAAAGAGAATATACGCGGAAATGACGTTGGTGCTCGGTGGGGAGGCGAAGAGCTAGCCATCTATCTTCCTAGAGTTTCAATTGACGAGGGATTAGCGATAGCCGATAGACTAGTGAAAACAATAGCACTATGTACTTTCCCAAAAATAACGGTATCCTGTGGTGTTTCCTATTGGAATAAAGATAAACATGATACATATAAATATTTATTCAAACGGGCAGACGATGCACTTTATCTTGCCAAGGGCACAGGTAAAAATAAAGTGGTTGCACAGAAAACGGCATAATAAATGGAAGGGCACTTGAATGAAGTTGAATTGAGTGCCCTTCCTATTGTTAATGAATAGGATATAACAACCTATATATGGAAGCGTTTACAAGCGGGAGGGGTCACATTGGAAAATAAAAATTATCGTTTTGAAACGGAAGCAATTCATTCGGGTTATCATTCTGATGAGCATAAGGGAAGCTTAGTTCCTCCTTTATATCAAACATCCACTTTTACCTTTTCAAGTGCTGAACAAGGGGAAAGGAGATTTGCAGGGCAAGAAGAAGGTTTTATTTATTCCCGGCTGGGAAATCCAACTGTTAAAGTTCTCGAAGATCGGATGGCGCATCTTGAAAGAGGTGAAGCGGGCCTGGCATTTTCCTCTGGGATGGCAGCCGTATCTGCTGTGCTCACGGCCTTAACCAAAACAGGTGACCATATCTTGTGTTCTCAAGGCGTATATGGTTGTACATTTGGTTTACTGGAGTTATTAAAGAGTAAATACAACATTGACCATGATTTTTCTGCAATGACTTCAAGTGAAACGCTGGAAAATGAGCTCCGACCTAATACTAGTTGTATTTATATTGAAACGCCAATTAACCCGACAATGCAATTAGTTGATTTAGAAATGGCAGCGAGCGTCGCAAAACAACGTGGTATTCCTGTCGTTGTGGACAATACCTTTTGTTCGCCTTATTTACAAACCCCTATCAGTCATGGCTGCGATATTGTTATGCATAGTGCAACAAAATATATATGTGGACACGGTGATGTCATTGCTGGACTTGTAATCGGTACAAGTGAATTTATTAAAAGAGTAGCAAAAACAACGCAGAAGGATTTTGGCGGCACCATCTCTCCATTTGACGCTTGGCTTTTACTAAGGGGGTTAAAAACACTTCCGGTTCGGATGGATCGGCATTGTGAGAATGCAAGTATGCTTGTTGAGTACTTAAAAACACATCCAAAAGTGGAAACACTCTATTTTCCAGGCTTCAGTGACTATGAAAATGATACTAAAATCATGCATAAACAAATGAAAAAACCAGGTGGTTTGATATCGTTTACGATTAAAGGAACAAAAGAAACCGCTCAATTATTTATGAATCATTTAAGATTGATAAAAATAGCGGTGAGTCTAGGGGATGCAGAGACGTTGATACAGCACCCTGCCACGATGACACATGCTGTCGTCCCGAAAGAAGAACGAAGAAAAATGGGAATAGAGGATACATTACTTCGTTTGTCTGTAGGTCTGGAAGCATGGGAGGATATAAAAGAAGACTTAGAGCAGGCACTACAGAATATATAAAAAACTCGCCTCGGCGAGTTTTTTATTTACAAATGCTCAACAAGTATAGCTGTAATTCCTTCTAACTGCTCTCGGTCCAATTCATCGAAACGGTTTTTCTCTGGTGAGTCAATATCCAGGACACCAAGTAATTTTCCATCCTTAATTAGCGGAATGACGATTTCAGAATTGGAGGCAGCATCACAAGCGATATGTCCGGGAAATTGATGAACATCTTCCACTCGGATGGTTTCCATATTCTTAGCAGATGTGCCGCACACACCTTTGCCAAGCGGGATGCGAACACAAGCTGGCAATCCTTGAAAGGGCCCCAATACTAGCTCACTATTGTCATCCATGAGATAGAAACCCACCCAGTTTATCCGATCAAGAAATTGATTTAACAATGCAGCAGTATTACTAAGATTCGCAATTTGATTTTTCTCGCCATGGAGCAGGGCCTGTAATTGTTTCACTAACAATTGATAGTTTTCTTGACGAGTCCCTTTGTACATTTCGACATTAAACATGTTTTTTCACCTCCCGCCAAATAAATCACTTATTTATTTTATCAAATTAACAGGAAAAAGAGCATACTTTGTCGATATTTTTATAAAGGAAAACACTGTGATTAAAAGAATTGTTATAGAAAGGGATAAGTCAAGCGAAAACAGGAGGTGTACGGATGAAAAAGGATTCTAAAGAAGAAATTGTAAAGGCAGCCATATCGCTTTTTAATTCAAATGGATTTGCTGGGACATCGATACGTGATATTGCATCCGTAGCAAGAGTGAACTCAGCAACAATAGCCTACCATTTTGAGAATAAGCGCGGTCTTTTAGAATATTGCTTTACTATCTTTTTTGAGCAATATCTTAGCATTATTGAAAAAAGGTTTTCAATGATGGAAGCAGGAGTAAAGGAATGTTTAAAACAAATTACTGCTGACCTGCTTCACTATCAATGTGAAAATAATGAACTTACAAGCTTTGTCTACCGAGAAATGTCAATGGATTCACAGGTGGTTAGAGAAATTATGTCCACATATGCTTTGAAAGAAAAGTACTATTTTCAAAAGATATTTGAAAAAGGGTTTGAAAGAAAAGAATTCCGTCCACATTCCATTCCCTACCTGATTATCCAATACAAGGGTTTATTGATGATGCCTTTTATTAATGCTCATTATTTACGAGAGGTACTTTATATTTTTCCAAATGAAAGGTTTTTTGAACAAAAGTATTTAAAGGAAATGAATAGGTGGATTGAAAATACAATGGAAATGAAAATAATTGAAAAGAAAGAGGCCATACTTTAATTGAAACGATTATACCGATATTTATATGATGAGCACTAGCTTGGAAAGAATATTTTCTTCAGGCAAGTGCTTTTTCATTTGGTTTTATCAGGGCATTCTGCTCCAATATATTAAATTCACATTTCTTTTTCAAAAAAAATGAAATTAATAGTCAAAAAATGTCGTTTACATGGTATCATAGAAACATTGAACTTAACCGAAATTTAAAGGTTTTTATAGATTCGTATCCACAGCATTGGAGAATTATGAAGTGTTTGAAACAGGAGGCTTGAACGTGAAATTTATTATAGGATTCATTATCCTGCTACTCGCCTTATTCGTACTGGGATATTTTATAAAGAAGAAGTATTTTAAAGAGATGGATAGGTTAGAAGCCTGGAAAATTGATTTATTTAATCGACCAATATTGGATGAAATGTCAAAGGTTAAACAATTGAATATGACAGGGCAAACAGAGGAGTTGTTTGAGGGCTGGCGTAATCAATGGGATGATATTGTAACGGTTAAATTACCGGATCTGGAAGAGATGTTATTCGATGCTGAAGAATATATTGACAAATATCGCTTTAAAAAAGCAAAAGGAATCCAACGGGATATCAATGATAAGTTACTAGCAACTGAAAATGAGATTAATAAAATTGTTGAAGAACTTCATGAGCTTGTTGGCAGCGAAGAAAAGAACAGAATAGAAATAGAACAGCTAAAGGAACTTTACCGAGAAACGAAAAAAACGCTGCTGGCTCATCGTCATAGCTTTGGTAAATCCGAAAAATACCTAGAAACTCAATTGGATGATGTAACGAAAAAGTTTCACGAATTTGATGAGAAAACGGAGCTTGGTAATTATCTTGAAGCGCGTGAACTCGTATTATCAATACATGACCAACTTATTACGATTAAAAATAATATGGATTTAATCCCACAGCTATTAATTGAATGTCAATCTCTGATACCTTCTCAGCTGAGCGATATTCAAGATGGGTATCGTGAAATGAATGAAAAAGGGTATTACTTAAATCACCTTCAGTTAGAGCAGGAAATTGAGAGTTTGCGAGAGAATTTGACCAAGTTTTTGGGGTTTATTGAAGAAACAAAAATAGAGGAAGCGCAAGAAGGAATAGGTGAAGTGAAAGAACGCATTGACATTTTATTTGATCTTCTCGAGAAAGAAGTAAATGCGAAACATTTTATCCTTCAAAATGAAAAAGGAATGAGCGGACTGTTAACTTCTGTATTAGAAGAGCATGATCATCTTTCTAGTGAAGTAAAGCATGTTCAAGAAAGCTATCACCTTACAGACAGCGACTTTGAGATTCAACGACATTTAGAAAGCCAGCTTTCCACTGTTACCAAGCATTATGAAATTTTGATGGAAAAAATTAATCTCAATGAAACAGCATTAACCGCACTTTGTGAGGAACTAAAAGACATAAAAATGCATATTGAAATGATTCAAGAAGAGCAGGAAAGTTTTGGACTCAAGCTTCAAGCACTGCGAAAGGATGAGTTTGAAGCAAGAGAAACACTAAGGGATTTAACGAAAAAAGTGGGCGAAACCATTCGTTTAGTTTCCAAGAGCAATATTCCAGGTTTGCCGGAGGATTATAAGTACTTATTCGAAGATACAAATGAAAGTATCCAGAACGTGAAGCAGCAGCTTCAGGAAAAACCACTTAATGTTTCTGCACTAAACCAATATCTAGAAATAGCGGTTTTAACAGTGGAAAAATTATCTAATTCTACGATGGAATTGATCGAAAATGTTATACTTGCTGAAAAAGCGATTCAGTATGGTAACCGCTATCGAAGCCAATATCCTTCTATTGCTAAGGGACTGGGCGATGCGGAACATGCCTTTAGACATTATGAATATCAGGAAGCTTTAGAACAGGCAGCTGCTTCCCTCGAATCAATAGATCCGGGTGCCCTTAAAAAAATCAAAGCCACAGTTGGAAAGTAAGAAAAAATAAAGCTAAAACCGATTCAGCAAAAAAGCGAATCGGTTTTTATTTGTCGTAAATCACAAAACTTTTTCAATTGTTTAAGTTTATGGTAAGATTTATTCTGCGCAAAGATGAGGTGTATATAAAATGATTTATTTCGATAATAGTGCCACAACAAGACCTTATAAAGAAGTTCTGGATTCCTTTCTGAAGGTATCAAATGATTTTTATGGTAATCCTTCTTCCCTGCATGGGTTAGGGGTGCAGGCTGAAAAACTTCTGACACAGGCACGTTCACAAATAGCTAACCTCCTAGAGGTAAAATCAACTGAGATCTATTTTACCTCCGGCGGTACAGAAAGTAATAACTTGGCAATTAAGGGGACAGCGTTAGTCCATAAAAATAAAGGGAGACACTTACTATTTTCTAGCATTGAGCACCCTTCAGTGCGTGGGGCAATGGAACAGCTAAAAAAGCTCGATTTTGATATTACCACCATCCCAGTTGACTCAAATGGAAGAGTGAATGTAGAAGATGTTAAAGCGTCCATACGTAAGGATACAATCCTTGTTTCCGTAATGCAGGTAAATAATGAAGTAGGAACAATTCAACCCATTAAGGAAATTGGCAAACTTTTGAAACAATATCCTAATATTCTTTTCCATGTGGATGCTGTACAAGCAATTGGAAAGCTGCCATTGGATTTAGTGGGAAATGGTGTAGACTTATGCTCCATTTCTGCACATAAATTTCATGGATTAAAGGGAACCGGAGCGCTGTTTATTCGAGAAGGAGTTAGAATAGACCCATTATTATCTGGCGGTAACCAGGAATGGCAAATTAGAAGCGGAACGGAAAATGTCGCAGGTGCTGTAGCGATGGCAAAAGCTTTAAGAATGACAATGGAAAAAAGTGTATCGGAATTGAAAAGAATGGAAAGAGTAAAATCTGTGCTAAAAGCAGAATTAGAAAAAACGGATGGATTATCGATCAACACACCAGTGGAACATTCAGCGCCGCATATCCTGAACTTTTCAATCAAAGGAATTAAAGCAGAAGTTTTAATTCATACACTTGAACAAAAAGGAATCTATTTATCAACAACAAGTGCATGCTCCTCTAAGAAACAATTACCAAGTCAGACACTATTAGCAATGGGGGTGCCTGACGACTTAGCTGACAGTGCATTTAGGATAAGCTTATCGTATGATAATACAGAAGAGGAAGCAAAACTTGTGGCAGCAGCAATCGAAGAGGCTGCTAAACACCTAAGAAAGGTTATGAAATTAAATGAATTATGATCATATATTGATTCGCTATGGTGAAATTTCCACCAAAGGCAGAAATCGAAACAAATTTGTGGATAAGCTGCGGAAAAGTGTTCGACTTGCGCTGGCTCCCTTTCCAAAGGTAAAGATACGGGCTGAACGGGATCGAATGTATGTGTTATTAAATGGGGAAGACGCTCATGAAATTACAGAGGCATTAAAAAATATTTTTGGTATACAATCCTTTAGTCCGGCGATAAAAGTCAGCAGGGATATTGAACAAATGAAGGCTGCTGCACTTTCATTAGTGAAAAGTCTTTATAGCGAGGGAAAAACTTTTAAAATATCTCCTAAACGCTCTGATAAAACATTTGAATTGGATTCAGATGGGATTAATCATACTTTTGGCGGCCATATATTAGAAAATATACCTGGAATCAAAGTTAATGTTAAAAATCCAGATATCAATTTAAAAATTGAGGTTCGAATTGACGCCATATACATGTCCTCTGAGACCATCTTAGGTGCTGGCGGATTACCTGTTGGATCAAGTGGAAAAGCGTTGTTAATGCTTTCAGGTGGAATTGACAGCCCGGTAGCAGGGTATTTCACGATGAAACGCGGTGTGGAAATAGAGGCGGTTCATTTTTTTAGCCCGCCGTTTACAAGTGAAAGATCGAAGGAGAAAGTGGTTGATTTAGCTAAAAAGCTAGCTGAAATCTCTGGACAAATGAAACTTCATATTGTTCCATTCACTGCTATTCAGCAAACCATTAAAGAACAAATCCCTGAAAATTACTCGATGACATCGACAAGAAGGTTTATGCTTCGAATAACCGATGAAATTCGAAAAAAACAGGAAGCACTTGCGATAATTACAGGAGATAATCTCGGGCAGGTTGCCAGCCAAACATTAGAAAGTATGTACGCTATTAATGAGGTAACGAATACACCGCTTCTTAGGCCGTTGTTGACAATGGACAAAAATGATATTATAAAAATTGCGAAAGAAATTGATACCTATGATATATCAATTCGACCTTTTGAGGATTGCTGCACGATTTTTGTTCCATCTTCTCCAAAAACAAAACCAAAAAGAGAAAAAGTTCAGCGCTATGAAAGCTACTTTGATTTTGAACATTTGATTCAAGAAGCTGTTCAAAAAACAGAAACCTTAACAATAAAGCCCGATAGCAAACAAGACACTGAATTTGAAGATTTATTTTAAAAAATGGCTGTGTTAAAGAGTAATATTGATTTTGGCACCTATTGATTTGCGCGGAAGGCACGGAGACTCCTCGAAAATGCTATCGCATTTTCTTCGTGCGTGGGCAAATTCGAGGAAGAAATTCAATGTCCTGCAGGAGGACGGGACAGGGGAGACCCCGCAGACGCTTTAGCGTCGAGGAGGCTTCCCGAACCGCCTGCGGAAAGCGAAGTGCCTCGGACAGGCAAAAACGGCCTGTCCCTGCGATGATTATTCCTAGAAGCTTTCCTTAGTGGAGTGCAAATCAACAGCCCAGTTAAACACAGCATAAATGAAAAATATGTGAAATATTTGTGAACATTTACCAATTGATAAAAAGAATACAGCCATGTGATTCTACACATTCTATACTCACAAGGAGGTGAATATCACATGGCAAACAACAATAGCTCAAATCAATTACTAGTTCCTGGTGTAGAACAAGCACTTGAACAAATGAAGTATGAAATTGCTTCTGAATTTGGTGTAAACCTTGGTGCTGACACAACTTCACGTGCTAACGGTTCTGTTGGTGGTGAAATCACTAAGCGTTTAGTCGCTATGGCTGAGTCTCAATTAGGCGGCGGATTTTCACGATAAAAAATGAATAAGATGGCTACAGAGGGTGGGATTTTCCCACTCTCTTTTTTGCGGATTTTTTATGACCAGATACTATAGGCTGGTTTAAATATTTCAAATAATTTTGTATAATAATGTTTGTAAAGAATTTTATGTGAGGAGGAGAAACATGAACCGCGAAGAATTAATAGCACCAGAAAAGTATAATTTAGTGTCTGAGGTTGAAAAATTTGCAAAGGATCCACAACGATTGGCGTTAAAGTGGGAAAATGAAGCAGGGGAAACACAACAGGTTACATATGCAGAATTATTGAAAAAGGTAAACCAAGCGGGAAATGTTTTCACACAAAATGGTTTAAAAAAAGGTGATGTGGCCCTAGTCATCATTCCAAGATTAATAGAGGCTTACGTAGTATACTTGGCCGCATTAAAAGCAGGGCTGGTAGTCATTCCAAGTTCGGAGATGCTCCGTGAAAAGGACCTTCAATATCGAGTTACTCATGGAGATGTAAAAGCTGTCATCAGTTATTACCCATTTGTTGATCAATTTGAAAATATTACTAGTAAACAGCCGCTTTTAAAAGTTTCCGTTGGAGAAAAGAAGGATGGCTGGGTCCACTTAGAAGAAGAAATGAAAGCAGCCTCAGAAAACTTTGAGATTGCAGATACCCTTCGCGATGACATGGCGTTTTTATCCTATACATCTGGTACAACTGGTAATCCAAAAGGTGTTGTACATACGCATGGATGGGCATTTGCACATCTAAAAACCGCAGCACCAAAATGGCTGTGTATTGAAGATGGTGATACAGTTTGGGCAACTGCGGCACCGGGATGGCAGAAGTGGATTTGGAGTCCATTTTTATCTGTACTAGGTTCAGGAGGAACTGGACTAGTGTATAACGGGAAGTTTGAGCCACAAAAGTATTTAAGTCTTTTGGAGAAATACTCCGTTAATGTCCTTTGCTGTACACCAACAGAGTATCGATTAATGGCCAAAGTAAAAAACCTAGATGAGTTTAAATTACCAAATCTTCATAGTGCTGTTTCTGCAGGGGAACCTCTCAATCGTGAGGTGATTGAAACCTTTAGGAGGCATTTTAATGTAGATGTTCGGGACGGCTATGGACAGACAGAAAATACCCTGTTGGTGGGTGTAACAAAAGGAATGGAGTTAAAACCAGGTTCAATGGGTAAACCAACCCCTGGCAATACTGTAGAAATCATTAATGATGATGGTGAAATTTGTTCAGTGGGTGAAGTAGGGGACATTGCCGTACATGTAGAGACACCTGCTTTATTTAAAAATTATTATAAAGACCCAGAACGAACAGCCATGCAGTTCCGTGGCGATTACTATGTAACAGGGGATAAGGCCAAAAAGGATGAAGATGGATACTTTTGGTTTGAAGGCCGCGGAGATGATATTATCATCAGCTCAGGCTATACCATTGGGCCTTTCGAGGTGGAGGATGCACTTGTCAAACACCCATTTGTTAAGGAATGTGCGGTTGTGGCAAGTCCAGATGAAATTCGCGGGTTTATTGTAAAAGCATTTGTCGTATTAAAAGAGGATGTCAACGCAAATGATCCGGACTTAACAAAAAACCTTCAAGAGCATGTAAAAACACTTACTGCACCATATAAATATCCAAGAAAAATTGAGTTCATTTCCGAACTGCCGAAAACAACCTCAGGGAAGATTCGAAGAATTGAACTGCGCCAACAGGAATCACAAGCCATGAAACAATAGGTATAAGGGGAGAGGGCTGTCGAAATTTCGACAGCTTTTCTTCCCTTACAAAAATGTTCTCTTAACTTTTTCCCAGAAGGAATTGTCTTTCAGTTTTAATGTTTTGATCTTTTTATCACTAAGTCTAATTTGAATCTTATCTACAAGCCGAATGCTAAGGGCCTCATTGTCTAAGCCCATTGTAGGGTGCTCATTTCCTTCTGAAATAACCTTCAGGGTAAGGGTGCGGCTGCCGCCGATAACAAAAGGAGAACCTAATGTCCGATACTTGTTATTGTTAATGGAAGCAACCTCGCTCACCTGCATGCAGGGAATTAATGGGTCAACTACAGCACCATTTACAGATTTATTGTATGCCGTACTTCCTGTCGGTGTAGCAACGATTAATCCGTCACCGCGGAAGGTTTCAAAATGAATATCACCAATAAAAACATCTAATTCAAGTGTTTTTATGATGGATGAGCGAATACTAAATTCATTCAGGCATGGAAAAATTCCCTGACCGTCGACCATTACCTCGATGATAGGATAACGCCGTACTTTTAAATCTTCATTGGTCACAGCCTCGACCTTAGAAACAGCCTCGACCATTTTTGAGGAATCATTGATTTTGAAATCACAATACATACTTAAACTATCCTTTGTTGTGATTCCACAATAAAGTACATCATCGCGAAAACCAGTCTTCCTTACTGCCTGAAGGAATGTCCCATCATCACCAATGCTTGCAATAATATTGGCGTCACGATGGTCATTTACAATTGTCAAATCATACTGCTTTGCAGAATCATCTAAGTTTCCTACCTTTTCCAGCATTTCATTATCTAAGTGATGATAAAAGAAAATATTACGTCTATGTCCCATATTGTCCTCCATTTTATGTAAATAATGTGTAAAAACACCCCTAAACCTGTTGAATTTTGGTAAACTTAGGTGGTTGCATTTATTTTAGCATTATTTTGAAACAATATTAAATTATATAGGCTGTTTTCGTAACGATTGCTGTTAAAATCTAAAGCCGATTTTAACGTGGAAATAGTTATTTTGCGCCAATGAATTAAGTTTGCAAGCTCTTTTCTTATTAAATTTTTCGCGAAAACACAGTACAATCATTAATTTTTGTTATAAGAAGCAAAGTTTAAGAAAAGAGCCATTATATAAGAAAATATTTAGATGGAAACGAGGAGGATTACAACATGAATGGGAAACGCTGGGCAGCCCTTGGAATTGCTGCCGCATTATTCTTTGTATCAGTTATGGTTAATTTTTTATCTGCCTTTGCATTTAAAGGGGTGGAAACAGACTTAAGTGAGCTTTTTGCAGCCACGGAGCTTCCTTTTACGGAGGAAATTATCCAGGAAGGAAATGAAATGAAAAAAATTGTTGTACTTGATGTCAATGGAGTTATCCAGGAAACAAATGACGCTGAGTCATTGTTTCAGTCTGCTGGATATAATCATCAAGGATTTATGAAACAATTAGACTACATAAAAGATGACGATACTGTAAAAGGGATCGTTCTTAAAGTTAACTCACCAGGCGGCGGGGTCGTTGAGAGTGCTGAGATTCATGATAAGCTTGTAGAAATCCAAAAAGAAACAAAGAAACCAGTGTATATTTCGATGGGATCAATGGCAGCATCAGGGGGCTATTATATATCTGCTGGAGCGAAAAAAATCTTTGCCAGCGAAGAAACACTAACAGGATCGCTTGGGGTAATCATGCAGGGCATTAATTATGAAGGATTGGCGGATAAATATGGTGTGGATTTTGTAACCATCAAAAGTGGCCAATATAAAGATATTATGAGTCCGACTCGACAAATGACAGATGAGGAACGGCAAATTCTCCAAAATATGATTGATAATTCTTATGAAGGTTTTGTTAAAGTCATTTCTGAAGGCAGGAATATGACAACTGAGCAGGTTAAACAGATTGCCGACGGAAGAATTTACGATGGCAGACAGGCGAAAGAATTAAATCTTATTGACGATTTTGGGTATTTAGAAGACGTAATCGAGGGTATGATGGATCAAGAGAAACTAGAAGGTGCAAAGGTTGTCCGCTATACGGATGCACTTGGATTTGGATCATTGTTAAATATAAAGGTACAAAAATTATTCAGTGCAAATAGTGAGATGGCTGGACTTATGGATATTTTATCAAGGCCTAATTCTCCGCGGTTAATGTATTTATATTCAGAGTAGGGGGAACATCGGATGGAAAATGAAAATCTAGAAACCATTAAAGAAGAATCAGAAGAGAATCACTCTATTCGCTATGCTGGATTTTGGATGCGCTTTTGGGCGTATCTACTCGATTTGATTGTGGTGGGAAGTCTTGAGCGGCTAATTATGAAACCTATTTTTAGAAGCTTCGGAATTCCTTTAGTAGAATTTAATATATTTGCCCCTATTTCTATCGCTTCTGCAATCATCTTTTATTTATATTTCGTGTTGATGACCAAGTATTTTAAGCAAACCCTTGGAAAAATGGTATTTGGGATAAAAGTGATTGATTTGAAGAATGACAAATTATCATGGGGAACGGTTCTTTTTCGGGAATGGATTGGGCGGTTTATCTCTGCAACCGTCGTTGTAGGTTATATCATTGTTGCTTTTCTTCCAAAAAAACAAGGTCTTCACGACCTTTTTACGGACACCTCTGTGGTCCACGTTGAAAGATGAATTTTCGACCCGCTAACTATACGTTAGTGGGTTTATTTTTTTGTCTTCAGGTGATACTAATAGGCTGAAAGGTTGTGAAAAAATTGGTTTGGCTGCTAACCGTACTTTTTATTATTATTCTTTTACTTCTGCTAATCATTTTTTCGAAATTGACCATCCATCTTACCTATTTTCATCATAATGACAATGATGAACTAACTCTGAAGTTCAGTATCTGGTTTGGATTAATTAAATACACGATGAATGTACCCTTAATAAAAATTGATGATAATTCGCCGAGTATTGTCGTAAAGGAAAACACGAAAATGGGAGATTCGGGTGAAAGCGAAGCCTCTCAAAAGGAAGCACAAATTACAGAGGATGACATCATATCCAAATGGAATAACGCAAAAGAATTAATCCAGCATGTTTTTAATCTACAGGTGATTGTTAGCAAATTTTTAAAAAGAATAGTAATCAAGCATTTCGAATGGCATTCATTAGTTGGCATAGGGGATGCCGCCCATACAGGTGTTATAGCTGGTGCACTTTGGACAATAAAAGGAAGCATAGTAGGTTTGATTAGCCATTTTTTAAGCCTTAAAAACATGCCGGTATTATCGGTTACCCCCCATTTTCAATTGGCGATCATCCAAACTCGAATCACATGTATTATTCAGTTTCGTATCGGGTATGCTATTTTAGCAGGATTAAAACTAATTAAATTCTGGAAGGGCGGACGCCCGAATCTCAAAATGAATAATGTCTATTCAAAGGGAAATAATACCGTTTAAAAGAGGAGGCAACAGCTATGTCTGAACATCCAATTCAAGGTTTAATGACAACTGCAATGGAAAGTTTAAAAGAAATGATTGATGTTAATACGATTATCGGTGATCCTGTTGAAACACCTGATGGCAGCGTTATACTTACTGTCTCAAAGGTAGGTTTTGGCTTTGCAGCAGGAGGAAGTGAGTTTAAACTTGATGGGTCGTCGTCTCAGTCGAAGGGTGAAGGGCAAGGGCAAGGTCAAGGTCAGCCAAAGCTTCCATTCGGAGGCGGTAGCGGTGGAGGAGTTTCTATTACTCCAATTGCTTTCTTAATCGTAAATTCGCATGGCGTAAAAATGCTTCATCTAGATGAAAGCACCCATCTTTATGAGAAAATTTTAGAAATGGCGCCGCAGGCAGTTGATAAGATTCAGCAAATGTTCTCGAAAAAAAATGAGCAGCAAGGTTCACAGCAAGGTTCACAGCAAGGATCACAGCAATCGAAACAAAACGAACATCAAAAGCAAGAATTTGATATTTAGGAAAAAAAGTTAATCTTCCATGTGCAGAAGGAAGGTTAACTTTTTTTCGTAGAGTGTAATTGATTGCAAAAAGAATTCTGAAAAGTTATATTAACACTGTACATAATTATGATGAAGGCGTAATTTACTTCGCTTTTGTTCGTACGAAAAAGGAGGATGTTTAAATGGCAAACGTAACTTTTAAGGGGAACCCAGTAACATTGCTAGGCAACGAAGTAAAGGTAGGAGATAAAGCTCCAAACTTCAGCGTATTAGCGAATGATTTATCACCTGTAACATTAGAAAATACCAAAGGACAAGTTCGTTTAATCAGTGCAGTACCTTCACTAGATACTGGAGTGTGCGATGCGGAAACACGTCGTTTTAATGAAGAAGCAAATAGTTTAGGAGACGTGAAAATCTTAACGATCAGCGTTGACTTGCCATTTGCACAAAAGCGCTGGTGTGGAGCAGCTGGTATTGATAAAGTCCAAACATTATCTGACCACCGTGATCTTTCTTTCGGAGAAGCATTCGGTGTAGCGATTCAAGAATTAAGATTATTGACTCGTGCAGTATTTGTTGTGGATTCTACGGATACGGTTACGTATGTAGAATATGTAAGCGAGGCAACAAATCACCCGAACTATGAAGCAGCTCTTGAAGCAGCGAGAAATGCAAAGTAAGTATTAATGATGGCGAAAAAGGCCTCGTCAGTGGATGAGGCCTTTTTCATTGTCTGGGAGGTATTCGTATGAAAATTGCTCCAGTAGAACAGCTTTTTACATTATTTAGTGAAACAGCTCGTGTTTTGCAGGAAGAACTGTCTTGTACATATCTAGAAGCATTAGCAGAAACAGGGGAAAATTTATTTCACGGTTCTGTACTTCAAGATGAGTTAAGCGAAATAACGGAAAAAAGACTTAAGAAACAGTATATGGAAGTCAATTTAGGCAATTTTACAAAGGAAGAAATTCGAAAAGCATATCAGCTTGTGATCTTAAAAGGGATGAAAGAAAATGTTCAACCCAACCACCAAATGACACCTGATAGTGTGGGAATGTTGATGAGCTATTTGGTGGATAAATTTGTACAGCAGCCTTCCTTTCGTTTAATGGACCCGGCGATTGGGACCGGAAATTTATTAACGACTGTTTTAAATCAATTACAAAAAGATATACATTCCATTGGTATTGAAGTTGATGATCTGTTAATTAAACTTGCTTATGTGAACGCAAATTTACAAGAGCACCCTCTAGAGCTGTTTAATCAAGATAGTCTAGAACCATTATTTATTGACCCAGTGGATGCAGTTATTGCTGATTTGCCAGTCGGTTTTTATCCCAATGATATTCGTGCAGCAGAATACCAATTAAAAGCAAATGAAGGACACTCATACGCTCATCATTTGTTTATTGAGCAAAGTGTCCGTCACACGAAGCCCGGTGGATATTTATTTTTTATCATTCCAAATGGTCTTTTTGAAAGTGACCAGGCAGGAAAGCTTCGTGCATTCTTTAAAGATGAAGTTATGATTCAGGGGGTCCTGCAGCTGCCATTAAGTATGTTTAAGAATAAAAATGCTGCTAAAAGTATTTTAGTTTTGCAAAAAAAGGGTGAAGGAATCGTCTCGCCCAAACAGGCATTACTTGTTAATTTACCAAATCTATCTAGTGCTGTTGAGATGGAAAGCATTTTGAAAAAGATTGAGAAATGGGTTCAGGAAAATAAGCGGTAAAATCGGTTATAACAATCGGTTTTATCGCTTTTTTTATAGGCTTTAAACTATTAGGAATAATGCGAATAGATTTACATTTAAGGGGTAACCGTTTCCATCCAAAATACCCCTTGAATTGTAAAAAATACAGTGAAATAATGAGATGATGATAGCAATATTCAATGTCGGTTAGTACAAAATAACCATGTACGGAAAATGGACCTTTAACCGATGTTGCTTTTATACAAAGGAGCGGTAAACGAAATGTCTAAAATTATTGCAATTAATGCTGGGAGTTCTTCTTTGAAGTTTCAATTATTTGAAATGCCAAGTGAAGACGTAATCACAAAAGGAATCATAGAAAGAATTGGCTTAAAAGATTCAGTTTTTACTATTTCAGTTAATGGTGAGAAAGTTACAGAAACATCTGATATTCCTGATCATGAAGTAGCAGTTAAAATGCTTTTAGATAAATTAACTACTTTGGGTATTATTCAATCCCTTAATGAAATTGACGGAATTGGACACCGTGTGGTACATGGCGGAGAAACATTTAATGACTCTGTTCTTATTACAGATGAGGTACTAAATAAAATTGATGAGCTTTCCGAATTAGCCCCGCTTCATAATCCTGCTAATGTTACGGGAATTAAGGCTTTCCAACGCGTACTGCCAAACGTTCCTGCGGTTGCAGTATTTGATACAGCCTTTCACCAAACAATGCCAGAAAGTTCATACCTATACAGCCTTCCATATGAATACTATGAAAAGTATGGAATCCGTAAATATGGCTTCCATGGCACGAGCCATAAATACGTTTCACAGCGTGCAGCTGAACTTCTGGGTCGTCCGGTTGAACAGCTTCGCCTGCTTTCTTGCCATTTAGGTAATGGAGCTAGTATTGCAGCCATTGAGGGCGGAAAATCAATTGATACATCAATGGGCTTTACACCACTTGCTGGGGTAACAATGGGTACACGTTCAGGGAACATTGACCCTGCATTGATTCCATACATTATGGAAAAAACGAATAAAACCGCTGAAGAAGTGCTCGATGTATTAAACAAAGAGAGTGGAATGTTAGGTGTTTCTGGTTTCTCTAGTGACCTTAGAGACCTCGAGATTGAAGCGCGTAATGGAAACGATCGTGCACAACTGGCTTTAGACGTTTTTGCGAACCGTATTCATAAATATATTGGCTCTTACGCATCACGTATGTACGGTATCGATGCGATTATTTTCACAGCTGGTATTGGTGAAAATAGTGATGTTGTTCGTGAAAAAGTTCTCAAGGGTCTTGAGTTTATGGGTGTTTATTGGGATCCAGCTCTAAATAAAATTAGAGGCGAGGAAAGATTTATTAACTATCCTCACTCTCCAGTTAAAGTTATTGTTATCCCTACAAATGAAGAAGTTATGATTGCACGCGACGTTGTACGTTTAGCGAAATAAACCATGAAAAAGGCAGACTGTCCAATACGACAGCTGCCTTTTTTCATTTTTTAAGTATAGCTTCATTTGTGTTATACTGGAAAAAAACGAGTGAAGTGAGGAGGGATTGCCTATGCCATTAACTGAGCGGGAAACAAAGGTATTGAATGAAATTCGGGAATGGGAAAATCACTTATTAAACTACGAGGCAAATGATTTACAACTTACATATGAAAAATATTTAGAACGGTCATTCTCCTTATTACCTGAAAATATTCAACGCCAATTTTTTTCAGTCATTGATAGCTGGCTGTTCCATTTACATGGGATGATTCAGAGTTCTCAAATTCAGATGGATGCAAAGGATAGGATCCTTGCTTCAGGCCGTGTTTTTCTACAGGATTTACATCAAATAGAGGATTTGAAAAAATTAGAAATTGGCCAGTTACAATACATAGCCATGCAGCAAATCGCACGACATCGACTTTATTCATTTGCCCAAGGCGGGTTAGCAGGAACTGGCGGAACGCTTCTTTTAGGTACTGACATACCAGCAATGGCTGTCATTAATTTAAGGGCGGTTCAATTAATTGCCATGACATATGGTTTTGAGGTGAATACCCCATATGAAATGATGAGTTCTTTAAGGGTTTTTCATACAGCTACACTTCCTCCTCGTTTACAAAAAGAAGGATGGACAATTTTAATGAATGAAATGGACTCAAGCGGTGACAGTTATTTCTATGAAGGAAATGAAGAAATTACTGATGTGACCTGGTTGGAGCAGCCCATTCAACAATTATTTAAAGCATTGGTCATCACCCTGTTTCGAAAAAAGCTTATTCAAGGGCTGCCGGTTGTAAGTATGGCTATTGGGGCAGGGACGAATTATCAATTAACACGGAAAGTGACGGAGTTCGCCCATAATTATTACCAGCTGAGATATCTTAATCAGAAAGAGGAAATGTAAGATGAGTACCACTGAACATAAGCAATCAGCACCAAAAATCGTATTTTGTAAAGTCATTACAGTTAGTGATACTAGAAATAATGACACAGACAAAAGTGGTAAACTGATGAAGGAATTATTAGAACAAGCCGGACATACCATAGTGGATTATGTGATTGTGAAGGATGAATCAGAACCGATCAAAGAAGCAATCTTAAAGGGTTGTGAGCGTGAAGATATCGATGTCATTCTTACAAACGGGGGGACTGGAATAGCAAAGCGTGATGTTACCATTGAAACCGTCCAAGGCCTGCTTGATAAAGAAATCGTAGGATTCGGAGAGATATTTAGGATGTTGAGCTATCAAGAGGATATCGGTTCCGCAGCCATTCTTTCACGTGCTGTTGCTGGAGTGGTAAAAAATAAAGCTGTCTTTTCTACGCCTGGCTCTACTGGGGCAGTAAATCTTGCTATGAATAAGTTAATCCTGCCTGAATTGGCTCATGTAGTAAGAGAAATAAAAAAAGATCTATAAAGGTAAGCTCCCAGAAAAGGTGCTGGAGTGACCGAATTCCAATCGAAAAAGGGTTTTGGGTCAATGCAAGGGTGCTGGAGTGACCGAAATTCGATCGAAAAAGGGTTTTGGGTCAATGCAGGGGTGCTGGAGTGACCGAATTCCAATCGAAAAAGGTTTTTGGGTCAATGCAAGGGTGCTGGAGCGACCGAAATCCGATCGAAAAAGGGTTTTGGGTCAATGCAGGGGTCCTGGAGTGACCGAACCTGATTATCCAAGCATTTGGGTAACTATAGAAGATTCCAATAATCATACCAAAAGAGCTGGCGCACTCGCCAGCTCTTTTAGTGTCCAGCTCCAGCGCCCTAGCGGCTAGTGTCCTTCGGTCTCCGCCCTACGATAAGTCAACATCGAATCGCCTCCGGCTCTTCGTGTTTCCTTTATCTCAGTTGGAGCCCTCCAGGCCATACGCCGCTGAGCAGGGCGCTTCCGCTTTTCTTCATTGGTGCATTTTATCTGATACAGTTTGATTTGCTCGATACCAGAGCCATAAATCGTTAATAATCGAAGCCAGTTCAGCTATTTCACTGTTTAATTCACATGAGGTTTTAAAGTTACTCTCTTCAGATAATTGTGCCTGCTTTTGATTGATCATTTTTTCAAGGTCAGCAATTCTATCTGGAATGCTGCCTCTGATTTTTTCCCAATGAAACAGGATAGCATGCTGGGTTTCATCACTTAATTGTGCCCATTCCATTGTTAAGTTAGGAATAGGAATACCAAGACGTTGATCAAAGGAAAAATGTTCTTTCAATGTGATAGCCTCCAAGACGGTTATTACCTTATTCTACAACACATCAAGAAAGCATTCACGAATTAATTAGAGCTTTTCTTAAAACTAGTTAAAGGCTGGAGCTTTTTTGTGAACGGACTACGAGGACATCACATGGGGCATAACGAGTTATGTGTTCAGAAACACTGCCAATTAAGAATCTTTCAACGGCATTCATTCCAGTCGCACCGCAAATAATTAGATCTATAGGGTGCATTTTAGCCATTTCCTTAGGTATTTTCACTTTAGGTGAGCCATACTCAATTTCATACTGAACGTGGACCACACCAGCAGCTAATGCTTGTTCTTGATATTTTTCAAGCATATCGATCGCAAGTTTGTTTGCTCTGTCAGCAATATCTGGGTCATAAGAATCAATTACTAGAAAGGACCTTGTGTCGATCACATGTGCCAGTAACAATTTAGCATTGTTTTTTTTCGCGATTTCAATCGATTTTTCTAATGCCCACTCCGATTCTTTTGAACCATCAATCGCAACTAAAATATGGTCATAATGAACGCCCATTGTAATCCCTCCTCATTTAAATTATACAATATTTTCTAGGAGTAAGATGTTTCAATTTTTCGAAAAATAAAAGGGTATTAATTCATTGAAGGGAGATTGAAAATATGTTTAAACAGGAGCCTAGTAAAACTTTTGAATTTAATGAACATGGAGCTAATGAGGTAAGTGAACAAATCATGGATTCCTATAATAGTGGATTCATCGGTCAGGATTTTGGAGTAACAAACGAGGATAAAGCACAGTACACAGCTGAATAGGTATTTACAGGCTCGCCAATCGGCGAGTTTTCCTATGTATATGTCTATTAAATTTCTTGCAGCGGGACATTTACCCAAGAATCTCTTTTTAAGTCTGCATATTCTTTTAATGTGTTAGTAATAAAAATGAGGAGGAATATAAAATGCAAGAAATTGCTAATTATATGGAGTCAATTGATCAAAACGACCAAAGGTTTGGTCACCATGGATTTGGTGGGTTTGGTCACGGGTTTGGAGGGTTTGGTCATGGGTTTGGATTTGGAAGACCAGGGTTTGGATTTGGAAGACCGGGGTTTGGATTTGGAAGACCAGGATTTGGATTTGGCAGACCATTTGGATTCGGCTTTGGCAGACCATTTGGATTCGGCTTTGGTAGACCATTTGGATTCGGCTTTGGTAGACCATTTGGATTTGGATTTGGATTACCATTCTTAGGGGGATTAGCACTGGGGGCAGCATTATCCCCATGGTACGGATATGGATATGGATATGGGTACCCATATTACGGATACCCATATTATGGATATCCATACTATCCTTATTTTTAATATTAGTAAAAATTATCGGCTCCATAACTTATTGCTTGGAGCCTTTTCTATTATATTATGATAAAATGAAAGTGTTTTCAAAGTTTATATTAGGAGGTTTGTATATGCGGATCGGCGTTCCTAAAGAGATAAAAAATAATGAAAACCGTGTTGCAATGACACCGGCTGGGGTTTTCAATATATTGAAATTCGGACATGAGGTTTATATTGAAAAAGGAGCAGGCCTAGGTTCTGGATTCACAGATGAAGACTATGCGTCAGCGGGTGCAAAAATAGTAGAAACGGCATCGGAAGCCTGGTCAATGGAAATGGTGATGAAGGTTAAAGAACCCCTCTCAAGTGAATACCCATATTTCCGTGAAGGTTTAATTCTATTTACATACTTACATTTAGCTCCTGAGCCTGAACTAACGAAAGCCTTAATCGATAAAAAAGTAGTAGGTATTGCATATGAAACGGTACAACTTCCAAATAAATCATTACCATTATTAACACCAATGAGTGAGGTAGCCGGAAGAATGGCGGCACAAATTGGCGCCCAATTCCTTGAAAAGGTTCATGGAGGGAAAGGTATTCTGTTATCAGGAGTCCCAGGTGTACAAAGAGGAACCGTTACCATCATCGGCGGCGGCGTGGCAGGTACAAATGCATCGAAAATGGCAATTGGGCTAGGAGCAAAAGTTACCATTATCGACCTGAATCCAGACCGTCTTCGTCAATTGGATGATATTTTTGGATCAGAAGTGACAACCCTTATTTCTAATCCATATAACATTGCAGAAGCAGTAAAAGAATCAGATGTAGTAATAGGAGCCGTACTTATACCTGGAGCAAAAGCACCTAGGCTGGTAACGGAAGAAATGATTAAATCTATGAATCCAGGAAGTGTGGTTGTGGACATTGCCATTGACCAAGGCGGTATTTTCGAAACAACTGATCGAATTACCACACATGATAACCCAACATATCTTAAGCATGGGGTTGTTCATTATTCTGTTGCAAATATGCCTGGAGCGGTACCAAGAACTTCAACTATGGCCTTAACAAACGTAACTGTTCCCTATGCAATCCAAATTGCAAATAAGGGATATAGGCAGGCATGCCTCGAAAATGAAGCGTTATTAAAAGGGATTAATACACTAGGCGGCTTTGTAACCTATGAAGCAGTGGCAGAAGCACATGGTCTCCATTATTCAGATACAAAAACATTACTTGGACAAATATAAAACAAATTAAGGCTCTTTTCTTAAACCGTATTGCTTTATGGAACTAAATTTAATGATTTTGCTAAGTTTCCGCAGAAAATAGAATAATTCCAATAAGAGAAGAGCCTGCAAACAAAATTCTAAAGCCCAAAATTACTATTTTCACGTTAAAATCGGCTTTAAGATTTTAACAACAATCTATACGAAAACAGCTTAAATAAAAAAGCCAGCTTCATTACGAAGCTGGCCTTAGAAATATTAGTGATAGAGCCGCATTTGCCGTACCTCATATAAGAAAGTTTTAAACCACCACTCCTCAAAGTGGGTGTTCGCAAAAGCCCTTCTGCATGTCCTCCATGTCGTATAGACAGAGGCTTGTCATTACAGCTTCGATAATAAAACTCCCTTTTACAGCTTAAAGGTTAAAACTTTATTATCACTACGAGCAACGCAGCTTGTATAAGTATCTTACTGCAATTCCTGTAAAAGTTCAATGGTAAAAAAATCAAATACCTACTAAATAATTTGTAATTCTTTAGGGAATTTGGTTAAGACTTTTACTCCATCAGCCGTAATATACACATCATCCTCGATACGGACCCCTGCTACTTCTGGTACGTAAATCCCTGGCTCAATCGTATAAACCATTCCTTCTTCAATTACCAATTGGTTTGTTTCTGTCATTGAAGGATATTCATGGACACTAATCCCAAGTCCATGTCCAAGTCGGTGCGGGAAATATTCTCCATAGCCAGCATCTGAAATGATTCTTCTTGCTGTTAAGTCAACCTCAGCAGCCGTAACACCAGGTTTACTAGCCTCAATCGCTGCTAATTGAGCCTTTAGAACGGTGTCATAGATTTCCTTTTGTTTTTCATTTATATCGCCGTAGGCAACCGTTCTTGTAATATCTGAGCAGTAGCGGTCTACAACAACGCCTAAATCAAATAAGACCAAATCACCTTTTTGGATTTTTGCAGCTCCTGGATTGCCATGTGGTGAAGCAGCATTTGCACCGGTAAGCACCATTGTCGAGAATGACATTTCGGTAACCCCTTTTTTCTTAAGGGCATACTCAACGGCATTGAGGACGTCTAATTCTGTTTTTCCTTCTTCAATTTCACTGCACCCGACTTCAATGGCATAATCAGCCAAAGCACATGCTTCTTCAATTATTTTTAGTTCCTTGGAATCTTTAATCATTCGCAGTTGTCTTAACTTTTCTTCTGCTGAAACAAAAGCAGCATTCGGAAATAGAGCGGTTAAGTATTCAAAACGTTCAACATTCATATGTTCTTTTTCAATGGCAACTTTACGAACGTTATGAATTCTTTTATTGATCGACTTATGTACTAATTCCCATGGATTTTGGATATCGCTATAGCCGATGATTTCATGATTCCAACCAGAAGCTTTTACATCATGCACTTCCATTCCTGGACATACAAGGAATGGTTCTTCTTCTTGGAATACAGCTAACCCTAATAAACGCTCGTGAGGATTTGAGAAAAATCCGCTTAAATAAAAGACATTCTCAGTTGAACTGACGAAGCTAACATCAACTCCATTTTCCTTCATCCATGCTTGAAGTTTTGTTACGCGATGATTCATATTATGACCTCCTAAATAAAAACTCCTACATGAGCGTATCAATTTTAAATCCATGTGTAAATATAGCATGTACTAAAACAACTATTTTAAGGATATAAATGATGAAGGAATTTAGAACTTTGTATGGAAGTAATTAATGATGAAACTTTGGAGGAGATGAGCAGATGAAAGTATCTTATCATGGACATTCGGTAGTTCAAATTGATTCAAACGGAAAAAAGATCATTATTGATCCTTTTATCAGGGGTAACCAATCAACTGATTTAAAAGTAGAAGATGTGAACCCAGATGTGATTCTCGTAACGCATGGTCACAATGATCACGTCGGCGATACCGTAGAGATTGCCAAACGAAATAATTCACTTGTTATTGCCAATCATGAGATTGCTACCTTCCTAGGATGGCAAGGAGTAAATACACATGGTATGCATATCGGCGGTTCACGTCAATTCGATTTTGGAAAAGTTAAATTAACACAAGCTTTTCATGGTTCCAGCTATGAAACGGAAAATAATGAACTGATATATTGCGGTATGCCAGCAGGAATTCTTTTTATGGCAGAAGGAAAAACGATTTATCATGCAGGTGATACCGGGTTATTTTCAGATATGAAACTTATTGGTGAAAGACATCCGATAGATGTAGCTTTCTTGCCAATCGGAGATAATTTTACAATGGGGCCAGAAGACGCGGCATACGCAGCAAAATTACTAGGGGCAAAAATGGTTGTTCCCATCCATTACAACACATTTCCGCCAATTAAGCAGGATCCTTTCCAATTTGTTGAAATGCTTGAAAATAAAAATGGAAAAGTACTCGAACCAGGAGAATTTATTGAGTTATAAGACTTTTTTCTCCCTTTCATGCATAAATTGAAACAAGCAGTAGTTGGAAGGGAGAGTAAAAATTGAAAAAAAACAGATATATACTATGCTTGTTGCTCTGTGGTCTAATGATTTATTTTGCTGTTCCAAGATTATCAGTTGGTGCAGAAGGCCTAGGAGGGATCTTTGCTCTAGCCTGGCTTGCATTTGCATTAATCGTAATGGCGGGAAATCTTACCGCACTGTTGTATAGTCCAAAAACTGCGGTAAGAAGCCGGAAGCAGCACAGTATAAACAAAAAATCACGTTCTTATTAAAAGTGATTTACTATGCAGAGGGAGCCTTGGATTTAGGCTCCCTTTGAATTTTTATAAAAGAATTTATGAAATTAATTAAAATAATGGTAAAATTGTATAATGATTATAAAGGGTAATAGAAATGGGTGAAGGACTTGGCTACAAAGCATGAACAGATTCTACAGTATATTGATGAGCTGCCTGTTGGGGAAAAAATATCTGTACGTCAAATCGCCAAGGCGATGAATGTAAGTGAAGGGACAGCTTATAGAGCAATCAAGGAAGCTGAAAATAAAGGGTATGTCAGTACGATTGAGCGTGTTGGTACCATCCGGATTGAACGGAAGAAAAAAGAAAATATTGAAAAGCTCACCTTTGCTGAGGTCGTGAACATTGTAGAGGGTCAGGTTTTAGGCGGAAGAACTGGTTTGCATAAGACGCTTAATAAGTTTGTTATCGGTGCCATGAAACTTGAAGCGATGATGCGCTATACCGGTCCAGATAACTTGTTAATTGTCGGGAACCGCTCGCAGGCACAGGAGCTTGCTTTGAAAGCAGGAGCTGCTGTTTTAATTACTGGTGGATTTGATACAGAAGACGATATCAAAAAATTAGCAGACAGTCTTGAAATGCCGATTATCTCGACTAGTTATGATACCTTTACCGTGGCAACGATGATAAACCGTGCCATCTATGACCAGTTAATTAAAAAAGAAATTATTCTAGTTGAAGATATCCTAACCCCGCTTACTGAAACATATTATTTGAAGACCTCAGATAAGGTTTCTAAGTGGCATGATTTTAATCAAGAAACCACTCATAGCCGTTACCCTGTAGTTGACCAGAACATGAAGGTACAAGGAATGGTAACAGCTAAGGATATTATGGGACAGGATGCAGAGACGATTATCGATCGGATTATGACAAAACAGCCAATGACGGTCTCGGGGAAGACGAGTGTTGCTTCTACAGCACATATGATGGTATGGGAAGGAATTGAAGTCCTTCCAGTTGTGGATGATTCTAACCGTCTTGAAGGGATTATAAGCAGGCAGGACGTATTAAAAGCACTGCAAATGAACCAGCGTCAGCCGCAGGTAGGGGAAACACTTGATGATATTGTTACAAATCAAATGGTATTAATGCGCGGAAGAGCAAAAGGCGAGGAAGTCTATACCTGTGAAGTAACACCGCAAATGACCAATCATTTAGGGACAATATCCTATGGAGTGTTTACCACCATTGTTTCAGATGCAGCGAACAGGGTATTACGTAGTTATAAAAAAGGAGACTTGGTCGTTGAGAACATGACCATTTATTTTTTAAAGCCAGTACAGATGGAAAGTGTTTTAGAAATTTATCCAAAAGTGCTTGATGTAGGCCGTAAGTTCGGAAAGGTTGACGTCGAAGTATTTAACGAAGGCATATTAGTCGGTAAAGCAATGATGATGTGTCAGCTGCTTGATCGGAATTAAGAAAAGCGCAAGCGCCCTCGGACCAAGCCAAAGTGCAGCTTGGTCCTGCGATGATTATTCGAAGCAGCTTTTCTTAGTGGTCAGCGGCGTATGGCCTCCTCGTAAAAGCTAACGCTTTAGAGCCGGAGGCGCATTCGTGCTTGACTTATCGTAGGTAGGTAAAAATCCTGAAGGGATTTTTACTCGCGAAGAGCGAAGGACACTAGCCGTTAGGGCGCAGGAGCTGGACAGTAAAATAAAA
Source organism: Neobacillus vireti (assembly GCF_036962345.1). Classification (GTDB taxonomy): domain Bacteria; phylum Bacillota; class Bacilli; order Bacillales; family Cytobacillaceae; genus Neobacillus; species Neobacillus vireti_A. The sequence goes on along the minus strand of NZ_JBALNB010000002.1, from coordinate 141,915 downwards.
AGCTGCTTTAACTAAGCGGCTCTCCTTACGATTTTGCATCAAGACCCTGAGCTTCCTCAATGGCAAATGGCAGGTAGTGTTTATACTTTTTAAAACCAACCCATGAAAACACACCGCCATACAAGACGAAAATGACAGATACGATAAAGGTAACAGTTGTTTCTGATATAAAGAATAAATGATTAATACCAAATAAGCAGACAAATAAACCAAGCGCAATATTGGATTTGGCTCCAAGCCATTTCTTTTCAACTGGACGGCTGCTTCTAAAGTACTTTGTTTTATAGAATAAGTAAAAAGCAAATAGAATCACAATAAAAAACACTAGAATAGTCATTAGATTTCCTCCAAGCCTAAAATTCTCTTGTTTATTGTACATATTATTTTACCAAAATACTAGACATGCTTCAAAAACTATAGAGGTGATACCATGAATGAAAAAATTCTAGAAATGATTGAACAATATGAAACCATTATTGTTCACCGTCATGTCCGCCCGGACCCCGATGCATATGGGTCCCAATGTGGATTAGTAGAAATATTAAAAGTATCTTATCCGAATAAAAAGGTATTTGCTGTTGGGAAGGAAGAAAAGTCGCTCCATTTCATGCGCCGTCTAGACTCTATTCCAGATGAGCTTTATAAAGGGGCATTAGTCATTGTTTGTGACACTGCAAATGAGGAAAGAATTTGTGACAAACGCTATTCATTAGGTGATAAACTAATAAAAATTGACCATCACCCTAACGAGGATCCTTACGGTGATTTACTATGGGTTGATACAACGGCAAGTTCATGCAGTGAGATGATTTATGAATTTTATTTATTTGGTAAGGACCGCGGTTTAAAATTAAATGACGAAGCTGCCAGACTTTTATTTGGCGGTATAGTGGGGGATACAGGAAGATTCCTGTTTCCAAGTACAACGGACAAAACCTTTGCCTACGCCGGGGAACTTATTCATTATAATTTTTCCCGTACTGAACTTTTTGATAAAATGTATGAACTCGACGACAATATTATTAAATTAAACGGTTATGTGTTACAAAACTTTGAAATGCAGAGTAACGGTGTGGCTTCTGTCCTTCTAACCAAGAAGCTATTGGAAGAATACAATGCTGAGCCGCCAGAGGCCTCCTTACTTGTTGGAACATTAGGGAATGTTAAAGGAATTAAAGCATGGGTGTTCTTCATTGAAGAGGAAGACCAAATCCGGGTTCGTCTCCGCTCAAAGGGTCCAGTCATAAATGGAGTTGCCAGGAAGTTTAAAGGCGGCGGGCACCCGCTTGCTTCAGGTGCATCCATTCATTCCTGGGATGAAGTGGATCTAGTATTAAAAGAGCTAAGTCAAGTGTGTGAAAACTTTTCTTCATAAAGTCTGTTTTCGTATTGATTGTTGTTAAAATCTTAAAGCCGATTTTAACGTGGAAATAGTCATTTTGCTCTTTAGAATTTAGTTTGTAGGCTCTTTTCTTATTGGAATTACTCTATTTTCTGCGGAAACTTTAGCATAATCATTATATAGTTCCATAAAGCAACAAAGGTTTAAGAAAAGAGGCTCTATAAAAAAGAATCGACCCAAAATTGCGGGTCGATTCTTTTACTCTTCAAATTCGATTTCAAGCTGAATAGATAACGTGGTGAAGATTACCATTTCCTTAATTTTTAGTTTATATCTTTTATCCTGTATTTTAACGGTTTTAATATGAATGATTTTTTTTATTAATTCTCTGCTTTTATAAACGGTATCCATATCCTTTGCAATCATCATACTAATGTCATCTCTCACTGAGTCTTCTATTTCTGAAACACTTAGTGAGTCTAGCTTGTATTTTTCCGAATTTGTTATTTTTATATTGATTTTTTGAATCGTTAGCTGTTCAATTGTCCGTTTATTTATCTCTTTATATTCTTCCTGCCATATCTTCTTTTCGTTCTCCAGGTCAACAATCTTTTCGCTTTGTTTTTCAATGAGTGCGGTGTGTTCCTCCTGCCATACACCAAAAATATAAATGAAAATACACCAGCTGATCGCACCGCCGATCGCCATCCCGGCAAAAAGGCGCTGCCAAGCAGGTCTTCGATAAAATGGAGGGATTCTCACGATATATACTCCTGCGTTAACCAATTAATAATGAGTGCTCCTGTTTGGGCACCGCCTAATGCAGAAAGAATAATAAGAAGCTGCTTAAAAATATCTCTCGTTTCTGCGTTGAATAAGCCTCTCTCAAAGGTGTAGACGGCATCAAATGTCCCGCCAATCGCAGCGACAATTGCCCATATCCGTAAGTCTGTAGACAGTCGATATACAGCCGTCAGTGGTGGTTGTCCAGTTAGAAAGGCAGCGATTCCCCCTATTAAGGCACCGCCTAAAATAACTCCTAATGCAATAAAATAGCTCTCAATAAAAGTGGGAAAAAAACCAATCTCTTTCATCGCTTTAACCGCCCTTACTCCAATATCCTATGCATCATGTATATGGACAAACATCTCCGATTATGAATTATAAAAATAGGCGGCGTTTGTAAGCTGTAAATAAGAACATATTTTCCTTTTTTCAGGTTTGGCTCTATAATAAGGATAAGAGATTTACTAGGAAGGGTTGACAAAAATGTCTTTTATTCACCTTCACGTATATAGTGCATATAGCCTGTTGTCGAGCACAGCTTCCGTTCCTGAATTGGTACATCAGGCAAAGAATAAAGGTTTCAAAGCTGTAGCGTTAACGGACAGAAATGTCATGTACGGAACGATTGAATTTTATAAGTTATGTTTAAAAAATAATATCCAACCCATCATTGGGTTAACAGTAGATGTTGAAAGTGAAATTGAAAAAGAAAATTCATACCCCTTAGTCTTACTTGCTGAAAATGAAATAGGATTTAAAAACCTTTTGAAAATATCAAGTGCTGTTCAAACAAAAGCAGAAAATGGTATTCCTTTTAAATGGTTAAAACATTATGCTGAAGGTCTTATTGCCATTTCTCCTGGTATAGAAGGGGAAATTGAACAAAATTTACTGAGTGATCACCGAGAACAAGCAATTGAAATCATAAAAAACCTTGAGTCTATCTTTGGCAAAGGTTCTTTTTTTCTAGCACTCCAAAATCATCAACTAGAGGAGGAAGCTACCTTAACAGATAGAATTCAAACGATAGCGAAAGAACTGAATACTCCGTTGGCAGCAACAAATCGAGTACATTACATAGAGCAAGACGATATGTTTGCTCATGAGTGTTTACTAGCAATAAAGAATGGGGACAAACTTCAGGATGACCACCGTGAGAAATTGGGCAGTGACCAATTTTACTTGAAAACTGCAAAGGAAATGATCGAAGGATTTTCTGATATACCAGAAGCATTAGAGAATACGATTACTATCGCTAGAAGATGCATGGTAAATATTGAATTGAACAAAACTTATTTACCTGAATTCCCAACTGAAAATAGCCAGCCAGCCGAGAAATACTTAGAAAAACTCTGTAAACAAGGATTACGGGAGCGCTTTGATTCTCCAACCGAAGAACACTTGGAGCGCTTGGCATATGAATTATCGGTTATTAACTCAATGAAATTCAGTAATTACTTTTTAATTGTTTGGGATTTTATGAGATATGCTCGTGAGAATGGTATTTTGACGGGTCCAGGAAGGGGCTCAGCTGCTGGATCACTTGTAGCCTATGTCTTGTATATTACCGATGTTGATCCCTTAGCCCATAATTTACTATTTGAGCGCTTTTTAAATCCTGAGCGGATATCAATGCCAGATATTGATATTGATTTTCCGGATCACCGACGGGATGAAGTGATAGAATATGTCGCAAAGAAATATGGTGAATTACATGTTGCACAAATCGTAACGTTCGGAACACTGGCCGCAAAAGCAGCGATTAGGGATGTCGGCAGGGTCTTTGGACTAAATACGAAGGAACTGGAGCAATTATCAAGAAGAATCCCAGCGCGCTTAGGAATAAATCTGGAAGACGCATACAAAGAATCGCAGCCTTTAAGAGCTTTTATTAATGAAAGCCCGATAAATCGCAAGCTTTATGAAACAGCATTGAAGCTAGAGGGGCTGCCTCGTCACACGTCTACACATGCTGCAGGCGTAGTGATTAGTGAGAAGCAGCTGATTGAATTAGTGCCTATTCAAAAGGGACATAATCATGTTTATTTAACCCAGTATTCGATGGAGTATCTTGAAGAAATCGGGTTACTAAAAATGGATTTCTTAGGTTTAAGAAATCTTACGCTGATTGAATCAATCGTATCCACGATTCAGAAGAAAACAGGGAGAAAGATCGATATAAAATCCGTACCATTACAGGATGAAAAAACGTTCGAACTTTTAGCAAGAGGAGAGACAACTGGTATATTTCAGCTGGAATCTGAGGGAATGCGAAAGGTTTTGACTCGTCTGAAACCCTCCCGTTTTGAGGATATTGTCGCAGTTAATGCGTTATATCGGCCAGGTCCAATGGAAAATATCCCTTTGTTTATTGATAGAAAACATGGAAAACAAGCTGTGGAATATCCCCATAAGGATTTGGAACCCATTCTGGAAAATACCTATGGAGTCATTGTATACCAGGAACAAATAATGCAAATTGCCTCCAAAATGGCTGGTTTTTCTCTCGGGGAAGCTGACCTGCTGCGGAGGGCGGTAGGTAAAAAGCAAAAGGATGTATTGGACAGGGAGCGGGATCATTTTGTCAAAGGTGCTTTAAAGAAAGGGTATGAAGTTTCACTTGCAAATGATCTTTATGATTTAATTGTACGATTTGCAAATTATGGCTTTAATCGAAGCCATGCTGTTGCCTACAGTATGATTGCTTATCAGCTTGCCTATCTAAAAGCAAACTATCCTCTCTATTTTATGGCTGGCTTGCTCACTTCAGCAATCGGGAACGAGACAAAAATAGCTCAGTATATCTTGGAAACAAAACAAAAGGATATAGATATCCTGCCACCTTCGATCAATTACAGCGGGTATTCCTTCCAGGTAGAAAAGGCAGGTATTCGATATAGCCTCGCTGCCATTAAAAGTGTCGGCGCGCAAGCCTTAAGAGAAATCTTCCGAGAACGAAGAAATAAAAAGTTTGAGGATTTATTCGACTTTTGCACAAGAGTTTCATCCAAAGCAATCAATCGTAAAACCCTTGAGGCTCTAGTCCACTCTGGAAGCTTTGATGAATTTAACGAAGACCGGGCTGTCTTACTTGCAAGTTTGGATGTCGCCCTTGAACACGCCCAATTGTTTAAGGTAGACGAGTCAAGCCAAGTGGAATTATTTCCTGATGAATTTCAACTTAAGCCCAAGTATGTTCAGGTTGACCCTATTAGACTGGAAGATAAGCTGCTTTTTGAAAAAGAGGCTCTTGGATTCTACCTCTCAGACCACCCGGTATCGATCTTTGAAAAAGGGCTTAAACAAGCTGGTGCATGTGTATTGTTTGAGTTATCAGCGGACCATAAACGAGCAGCTGCTGGAGTTTACGTTACAGCCTCACGGAAAATCCGTACAAAAAAAGGGGATTCGATGGCATTTTTAAATGTAAGTGATTCTAGCGGTGAAATGGAAGCTGTTGCATTTCCGGTTGTATACAAGAAATATTCTCACCTTTTAGACCATGGAAAGTTTGCTGTGATAGAGGGGAAAGTAGAAGAACGAGATGGGAAGCTTCAGTTTATTATTCAGCAAGTAACTGAAATGGAAACATGGTTACGTACAAAAACGAAGAAGGAATCCATTTTATATCTAAAAATCGTTAAAGCAAAAGAAGATGAACAATCGTTAACCCATTTAAAGCAATTGTTTAAGGATAATCCTGGGGAAACGAATGTGGTTTTGCATTACGAGACTAGTAAAAAAACGATCAGGCTGGGGAGCGAATTTATGATTAAACCCAGCAATCATCTATTGGAAACATTGTGTGAATTTTTAGGAAATAAAAATGTTGTTTTGAAAGAATAATTCTTTACAACGCTTTCAAATGTGATATAGTTTAAATGATATGGGTGTGGTCTGACCACTAAAAAAACAACTTAGAATTACTAGTATTTAATGATAACTTTTTTGTACTAATTTAAGGGGTGACATATCTTGACGTTACGGGAAGAAGCACTACACATGCATCGAATTAACAAAGGAAAGCTTGAGTCTAAATCAAAAGTACCTGTAAGAAATGCCAAGGATCTGAGTTTAGCGTATTCACCAGGTGTGGCCGAACCGTGCAAGGATATTTATGAAAAGCCAGAAACGGTTTACGAATACACGATGAAGGGTAATATGGTTGCTGTAGTTACTGATGGTACAGCGGTTCTTGGTCTTGGAAATATCGGACCGGAAGCTGCACTTCCAGTTATGGAGGGTAAAGCAGTATTATTTAAGAGCTTTGCTGGCGTCGATGCCTTCCCAATTTGTTTAAACACTACCGATGTTGAGAAAATTATTGAAACCGTTAAGTTACTTGAGCCAACATTTGGCGGAGTAAATCTTGAAGATATCGCAGCGCCAAATTGCTTTGTGATAGAAGAAAGATTGAAAAAAGAAACCAATATTCCTATTTTTCATGATGATCAACATGGTACTGCCATTGTTACTGTAGCTGGTCTTGTTAATGCTCTGAAGCTGATTGGGAAAAAAATAACCGAAATCAAGGTTGTTGCCAATGGTGCGGGTGCTGCTGGAATTGCCATTATAAAGTTATTACACAGCTATGGTGTAAGAGATATCATCATGTGTGATACAAAAGGTGCAATTTATGAAGGCCGCCCTCAAGGTATGAATGATGTGAAGGCAGAAGTAGCAAAATTTACAAATCGAGATAATCTTACTGGAAGCCTCGAAGAGGTTATAAAGGGTGCGGATGTATTTATTGGTGTTTCTGTTGCAGGAGCACTTACAAAAGAAATGGTTGCTTCCATGAATAAAGATTCAATTATTTTTGCAATGGCGAACCCTACTCCAGAAGTCATGCCGGATGAGGCAAAAGAAGCAGGAGCTAGAGTGGTAGGTACAGGAAGATCAGACTTTCCAAACCAAGTAAATAATGTACTGGCTTTCCCTGGAATTTTCCGTGGTGCCCTAGACGTTCGCGCGACACACATAAATGAAGAAATGAAGGTAGCGGCTGTTGAGGCCATTGCTGGTTTGATAACGGACGCAGAGCTAAACGAGGATTATGTGATCCCAGCACCTTTTGATCCAAGAGTGGCTCCAGCTGTTGCTTCGGCAGTTGCAAAAGCGGCTATGGATACCGGAGTGGCTCGTATTAAGGTTGACCCTGAAGATATAAAAGAAAAAACAAAAAGGCTCGCTATTATTGGTAAAAGTGAGTGATTAGCTAGTGGCAAATACAAAGGTATACCTAGAGATAGTTAAGCAACTAAGAGAGATGATATCTGCAGATAAGTTAAAATCTGGAGATAAAATCCCATCTGAACGGGAATTGTCAGAGCGCCTGAATGTCGGGCGCTCTTCTGTTCGAGAGGCCTTAAGAGCTTTGGAATTACTTGGTTTAATTGAAACAAGACGTGGTGAAGGTACGTTCATCAGGGATTTTCAGGGAAACCAGCTTGTGCAGCTGCTTGGCACCTTTATTCTTCAAGATGAAAAAGCAAAGCACGATGTAATTGAAACAAAGAACCTAATGGAAATGGATTTACTTCGATTAGTTCTAAAGAGAGCAGACAAAAAGGAATTATTACAGATAAGAAATTTGGTTGAAAATGAACAATTAAACGACGATCAATTCTTTTATCAACTAATTAAAATTGCGGATAATTATTTGTTTTCAAGAATTTGGTTAGTATTAAAGGATTATTACAATTCTGTTCATTTAGAAAAAGTAGTGTATAATAGGAACATCTTATTTCTGTTAATAGATGCATTGATTGAAAAAGATGAGGAAAAGACTTTATCCTTGTATCGGCAATTAAGAAATTTGTCTATTATTACCGACAAATACTAACAGATTTTGAAGGATTTTTCCTTTATAGTGATAGACAAGCAAACAAGCCCTTCTCAATGGGCATTTTTCATTTTAAGGTGGTCTGACCAGTTTTTAACGCTTAGGTTTGAAATATCATTGTTTAAGGAAAGACTTCAATATAAGATCATAAAAACTTGCCGTTTGGCTTGATTTTTTTCCAACGAGGGAGGTTTGGGCAAATTGCTTAAAGAACTTTTTACAAAAAATACACCTAAAAAGAAAAAATACGCAACGATTCCTACCGAGGCTGCAAAAAGTGATGTACCGGAAGGGATTATGACAAAGTGTCCATCATGTAAAACCATTATGTATACAAAAGAATTAACGAAAAATATGAAGGTTTGCTTGCAGTGTGGATATCACTTTGCTATGAACGCAAAAGAGCGGATAGCCAGCTTTTTAGATGAGGACAGCTTTGTAGAAATCAATGATAACATGGTATCTGAAAATCCCTTAAACTTCCCGGATTATCTTGAAAAAGTAGAAAAAGACCGTCAAAAAACAAAAATGAATGAAGCAGTAGTAACGGGCTGTGGAAGTGTAAACGGAAATAAGCTTGTTTTAGCTGTAATGGATTCTACATTTAGGATGGGAAGCATGGGGTCCGTTGTAGGTGAGAAGATCACTCGTGCAATTGAGAAGGCTGATGAACTGTCCGTACCATTTATTATTTTTACTGCATCGGGCGGTGCCAGAATGCAAGAAGGTGTTTTAAGTTTAATGCAAATGGCAAAAACGAGCGTTGCATTAAAACGATTTAGTGAAAATGGGGGACTTATTATCTCAATGATGACCCACCCAACAACGGGCGGTGTTTCAGCGAGCTTTGCGTCACTGGGTGACTACAACTTTGCAGAACCAGGTGCACTAATTGGTTTTGCTGGCCGCCGGGTGATTGAACAATCGATTCGTGAGGAACTCCCTGAAGATTTTCAAACAGCTGAATTCTTATTAAAGCATGGTCAGCTTGATGCGATCATTTCTCGTCCTGAATTAATCGACAAAATCACAAACTTACTTGAAATTCATCAACCAGGAGGTGAGCTCGGATGGTAGGAGAATTAGAATTTGAACGTCCAATCGTACAACTGCGGGACAAAATCGCCGAACTAAAAGAGTTTACAAAAACCGCAGATGTTGATTTATCTTCAGAAATTGAAAAATTAGAATCAAGGCTTGAAAAACTTGAAAAAGATATCTATAACAACATTAAACCATGGGACCGTGTGCAGATTGCGCGTCATCCAAATCGACCGACCACATTGGATTATGTTGATAACCTGTTTGAAGGATTTTTTGAATGCCATGGAGATAGAGCTTTTGGAGATGATGAAGCAATTGTCGGTGGTGTTGCCAAATTTCGAGGTCTGCCGGTTACGGTGATAGGACATCAAAGAGGAAAAGATACCAAAGAAAATATTCGCAGAAATTTTGGAATGCCTCATCCTGAAGGCTACAGAAAAGCTTTGCGGTTAATGAAGCAAGCCGATAAGTTTAAGCGTCCAATCATTTGTTTTATTGATACAAAAGGTGCCTACCCAGGAAAAGCTGCCGAAGAGCGAGGTCAAAGTGAAGCTATAGCACGTAACCTTTTTGAAATGGCCGGGCTAAAAGTTCCAGTCATTTGCATCGTTATTGGTGAAGGCGGAAGTGGTGGTGCGTTAGCTTTAGGAGTAGGTAACCGCATGTATATGCTTGAAAACTCAACTTACTCTGTTATCTCACCAGAAGGTGCTGCTGCTATTCTTTGGAAAGACTCTTCACTTGCAAAAAAGGCTGCTGAGTCTATGAAGATAACGGCACCTGATTTGAAGGAGCTTGGCATCGTTGATGATATTATCCCAGAAATTAAAGGTGGGGCACATAAAGACGTAAAAGGTCAAGCGGAGGCGATTGACAACTTCCTGAAGAAATCCTTAAAGGAACTTTTAGAATTATCAGAAGAGGAATTAATCGTAGATCGCTATAATAAATTTAGAACAATTGGAGAATATTCCTTTTTAAAAGATTATATAAGTATCTAAAAACGTGCTTACAGAGCGCGTTTTTATTATTTTGGAGATTTCACACATTTGTCAATAAATTACCATTATCTGTTAATGTTGGCGTTACCATTTTTCTATTAAGCGTTTCCAGTTTACCGACAATTCCGTCTATTAATTTTACTAATGTGATTAAGTTGTTATAGGTAACTCTTCATGGTATTTTATAAATATTCCCGGCTTTTATGTGAATAATAGATAAAGTACCGTTGGACCTATTTCATATACTTGAAAAAAGAATTCTATCATGGCTATACATACAATTTTAATAAATAAGCATGAGGTGGTATAAATGAAAAAAATTGGTGTTTTGACTAGCGGCGGTGACTCACCTGGAATGAACCCGGCTATTCGGGCGGTTGTCCGAAAGGCAATCTATCATAACGTTGAGGTTTATGGGATTTATGGTGGATACACTGGACTCATTTCTGGAAAAATAAAAAAACTTGAACTTGGCTCTGTAGGTGATATTATTCATCGCGGAGGAACAGTGCTGCAAACAGCACGCTGTCCAGAATTTAAAACACCAGAGGGACAGCAAAAGGGAATTGAACAGTTAAAAGCACATGGTATTGAAGGAATCGTTGTTATAGGCGGCGATGGTTCTTATCAAGGTGCCAGAGCATTGACACAACAAGGCTTTCCATGCGTGGGTGTGCCTGGAACGATTGATAACGATATTCCTGGTACTGAAGCTACCATTGGTTTTGATACAGCCTTAAACACCGTTATTAATGCATTAGATAAAATCCGTGACACTGCAACATCTCATGAAAGAACCTTTGTCATTGAGGTAATGGGAAGGGACGCAGGGGACCTAGCATTGTATGCTGGATTAGCCGGTGGTGCAGAAACCATACTAATCCCTGAAGAAGTCTATGATTTGGATGAGATCGTAGACAGACTTCGCAAGGGACAGGAACGCGGGAAAAAGCATAGTATCATTATTGTGGCTGAAGGAGTTTGCAACGGCAATGATATTGCCAAACAGCTTAAAGAAGCAACTAACTTTGATGTTAGATTATCTGTACTTGGGCATATACAACGCGGTGGTTCACCAACAGCAGCTGATAGAGTGCTGGCAAGCCGCTTGGGAGCAAGAGCAGTCGAATTATTAATTGAGGGCAAGGGCGGACGTGCTGTGGGAATTGAAAAAAATAGCCTTGTGGATTACGATATCGTCGAAGCTTTAGAAAGAAAGCATAAGCTAGACCTGGAACTTGTAAAACTTTCAAAAGAATTATCTATCTAGGCTGTTTTCTTAAAGATTGTTGTTAAAGTCTTAAGGTCGATTTTAATGTAAAATAGTTATTTCGCGCAAAGTACTAGCTGAATTATAGGAGGAAACAAAGATGTTACGTAAAACGAAAATCGTATGTACGATTGGTCCTGCAAGTGAAAGTATAGAAAAGTTAACTCAATTGATGGAATCCGGAATGAATGTAGCACGCTTGAATTTCTCCCATGGTGACTATGAAGAACATGGTCAGAGAATCCAAAACATTCGTGAAGCAACGAAAATGACTGGTAAAACAGTTGCGATTCTCCTTGATACCAAAGGTCCTGAAATCCGCACAAATAATATGGTAAATGGAGCAATTGAACTTACATCAGGGGATAACATTATTGTTTCAATGACTGAAGTCGAAGGTACCACAGAGAAGTTTTCAATTACATATCCTGGATTAATTGATGATGTTCACGTGGGCTCTAAAATTTTATTAGATGACGGTCTTATTGGACTAGAAGTCCTTGATATTGATAAGGAACAAGGTGAAATTCATACCAAAATCCTTAACACTGGAACCTTGAAAAACAAAAAAGGTGTGAACGTTCCAGGAGTTTCTGTAAAGCTTCCAGGTATCACTGAAAAAGATACAAATGATATTCTTTTCGGTATTGAGCAAGGTGTGGATTTTATCGCGGCTTCATTTGTTCGTCGTGCAAGTGACGTATTGGAGATTCGTCAGATCCTAGAAGAAAAGCAAGCGACACATGTTCATATTATTCCTAAGATTGAAAACCAAGAGGGCGTCGATAATATTGATGAAATCCTTGAAGTTTCTGATGGTTTAATGGTAGCTCGTGGCGATCTTGGCGTGGAAATCCCAGCAGAAGAAGTACCGCTAGTGCAAAAAATGTTAATTAAGAAATGTAATGCACAAGGTAAACCTGTTATAACTGCTACACAAATGCTTGATTCCATGCAGCGGAATCCTCGTCCAACACGTGCAGAAGCAAGTGATGTTGCCAATGCGATCTTTGATGGCACAGATGCTATCATGTTATCCGGTGAAACGGCTGCAGGAGTATATCCAGTTGAAGCTGTACAAACTATGCACAATATTGCTTCTAGAGCAGAACAGGCTTTAGACCATAAAGAAATTCTATCTGCACGCAGTAAAAATACAGAACACAATCTTACGGATGCCATTGGCCAGTCAGTTGCTTATACTGCTTTAAATCTTGATGTAAATGCAATTATTACACCAACTGAGAGTGGACATACCGCTAGAATGATTTCAAAATACCGTACAAAGGCACCAATTGTGGCAGTTACTGCCAACGAGCAAGTTTGCCGCCGTCTATCACTTGTTTGGGGTGTATATTCCCAACTTGGCAGAATATGCAGCTCTACTGACGAAATGCTCGATAGTGCTGTTGAAGAAAGTGTAAACAGCGGAATCGTCAAACATGGTGATTTAGTTGTCATCACTGCTGGTGTTCCAGTTGGTGAAACAGGCACAACCAACTTAATGAAAATTCATGTGGTCGGTGATATCATCGTAAGAGGCCAAGGAATCGGCCGTAAGTCTGCATTTGGTAAAGTGGTAATTGCCAATAATGCGCAGGAAGCAATCGATAAAGTTAAACCAGGTTCCATTTTAGTTACGCTTGGCTCCGACCGTGACATGGTACCGGCGATTGAAAAATGTGCGGCCTTGATTACGCAAGAAGGCGGGTTAACCAGCCATGCAGCAGTCGTCGGACTTAACCTAGGAATACCAGTCATTGTGGGTGTTGAAAACGTCCTAGAACTGTTCAGAGATGGCCAAGAGATAACAGTTGACGGAACAAGAGGTGTCATCTATAACGGGCATGCAAGTGTCCTCTAATGAGAAAAGCGGAAGCGCCCTGGTCAGCGGCGTATGGCCTGGAGCACTCCAACTGAGATAAAGGAAACACGAAGAGCCGGAGGCGATTCGATGTTGACTTATCGTAGGGCGGAGAGCGAAGGACACTAGCCGCTAGGGCGCTGGATCTGGACAGTAAACAAAGTTTAAGAACTATAACATACTTATTTTTAGAAAAAGGAAGGGATTACCCCTTCCTTTTTTTGAGCATTTTTTCACCCATTCGGTATATAATGTATACAAGCTGGTTTTGAAGGAGATTAAAACATGCGCTATTTGGCTTTATCAATTATTGTGATACCCGCAATCGATATTGGGGTGCTGTTATTATCAGGTAAAACATTCGGTTTTTTACCAACCCTAGCATTTATTATCTTAACAGGAGTTGTGGGAGCCTATTTGGCAAAAAGAGAAGGACTGCAAACCATAAAAAAAGCACAGGAACAACTTGCCTACGGTCAAATTCCTGGTGACTCAGTCTTGGATGGCATTTGTATATTAATTGGCGGCACACTTCTATTAACACCTGGTTTTATCACTGACGTATTCGGATTCTTTCTGTTATTTCCTCCAACAAGAAAGCCATTTAAATTCCTTATGATTAACGCTATACGCAGGCGAATCGAAAAAGGGAATATAAAGATAATCAAATAAAAAAACGTCAACTCCTAATGTTGGGGTTGACGTTTTTATTTATTAGTCTTCTTTTCCTTTAATAAAAGCCCACAAATCATGAAAAACATTTGCACGATAGAGCGTGCTTATGATAACAAGGGCAACGGGACCGACGATTAGTCCTAGGAAACCAATTAATTTAAACCCGACAAACAACGCGATTAAGGTGGCCAATGGATCGAGACCAATATTGGACGAAAGAATTTTAGGCTCCATAACTTGTCTCTGAACTAAGACGAGTAAATAAAGTACTCCTAATCCCACGGCAAGTCCCATATCCCCAGCAATGATTTCATAAATAATCCATGGCACAAAAACAGCGCCAGTGCCCAAGTAGGGAATAATATCAACCATCCCCGTGATTAAGGCGATCGTAATTGCGTAATCAACCCGAAGGACCAAGAGCCCAATTAAAATAATGACGGTTGTAATGGAGATAAGTGTTAGCTGAGCCTTCAAAAAGCCAAATAGGGCCTTTTGCAGATCAATAAATACGGTTTTACCACTTGTTTTAGCTTTCTCAGGTAGTATTTTGTTTCCAAGTTGAGAAAACCGCTGCCAATCCTTACTAATAAAGAAAGTGGCTAATAATGAGAAAATAAGCACCGTTGCGGCATTTGGAAACCAGGATAAAATCACAGGAATATTGCCAAAGAGATTTTGAATGAACGTTCCCACAGTGGATCCAATCGTGGCACCCACATTTTGTATGTTTGATATAATGGTATTTTGTTGTCCATCCTCTAACTGGTTAAACATGCTGGTTAATTGATTATAGAGAGGGATAATTTGAGCAGTAATGTATTCTTCAATGTAACCGATTAATGTATCCAAATGCTCCGGTACCACTCTAGCCAGATAATTTGCTCCGGAGACGATTTCCGCTACCAAGAGTGTAACTAAGCCAACAGCTAAGGCGAAAATAATAATTAAAGCTACAAAAACAGCTAATCCCCGAGGCATTCGAAGTTTCTTTTCAAAAGCATTAACAATTGGATTAATAAAAAATGCAATAACTAAGGCAATTAGAAATGGATAGGTCACCTTTGACAAATAATAAAAAGATAGAAGTGCAAGAACTACACTGCCAATGACCAAAATAAATCTCATGGTTCTGTACAAGTACTTTTTATCCAATAACATGCCTCCTTAACCAGTCAACTAGGTACTTTAAGTTTAACATTTTTTGTACAAAACTGCATGATTTTCCATATTAGATTCGAGAAAAGGATGAGTGAAATGGATGTTTAATGAGTCGTTTTTATTCTTATTGCTGCTATTGA
Source organism: Neobacillus vireti (assembly GCF_036962345.1). GTDB lineage: Bacteria > Bacillota > Bacilli > Bacillales > Cytobacillaceae > Neobacillus > Neobacillus vireti_A. Next base: position 126,787 of record NZ_JBALNB010000002.1, on the reverse strand, counting down.
TTATTGGAATTATTGCAAAAAACCAATCCTTGATCATTGCTATCGTCGTTTTACTTGTATTAAAATTGAGTGGACTTGAAACAAAAACCTTCACTTTTATACAGAGTAAAGGAATAAACTGGGGAGTTACTGTTATTACGATTGCCGTTTTAGCACCGATTGCTTCGGGAGAAATTGGTTTCAAGGACCTTTCTGGTGCCTTTAAATCATCATTAGCTTGGGTGGCACTGATTTCAGGAATAGCCGTTGCCTTACTTGCCAAGGGCGGGGTCTCACTATTAGAAGATGACCCACATATTACAACGGCACTAGTTCTAGGAACGATTTTGTCTGTATCAATCTTTAAAGGTGTGGCCGTAGGTCCATTAATTGGGGCAGGAATAGCCTATACAGCCATGAAAATAATCAACTTTTTTAGTTAGATATTTTGTAAAATAATATTTTTTTGAACTTTTCGGCTCCTTTTCGTTCACAAAAATCTGATAATTGTTTATAATAGGACTTGAAAGCGTATCCTTTTTTACATAAGTCACATAAATATGCTAGATTACTTGGTAATAACTTTTTTTAATAAAGAAAAGGTTATTCAATTTGCTGGCTTTAACCCGAGCAAGCGCTCAATCTAGATATTTGTTTGATGGGTGCGCGCGTTAGTAATTCATATGCAAAATTTGAAATGAAGAGTTTCTTTCAACATGGCTGTAATTAATAACAATTTTCAGCTGATAAAAATAATTCTTTTTTTACAGAGATGGACAATGGGGAAATTAGAAAGCGAAGGAGAGATTTTCTATGACAGTAACACGCGGTCTTGAAGGGGTAGTGGCAACAACTTCTTCTATCAGCTCAATCATTGACGATACGTTGACCTATGTTGGGTATAACATCGATGATTTAGCTCAAAATGCAAGTTTCGAAGAAGTTATTTATTTGTTATGGCACCGTAAATTACCGACAGAACCTCAATTAGCTGAATTGAAACAGCAGCTAGCTGACAACGCGGCATTACCAAAAGAAGTGATTGAGCACTTTAACATGTATCCGATTGATAAAGTTCATCCAATGGCTGCGCTTCGTTCAGCAGTATCATTGTTAGGACTTTATGATGAAGAGGCAGACTTGATGGACGCTGAGTCAAACTATCAAAAGGCTATTCGACTACAAGCTAAAATGCCTGCAATTGTAGCTACTTTTGCACGTGTCAGAAAAGGTCTTAAGCCAATTGCTCCAAAAACAAATTTAGGCTTTGCGGCAAACTTCCTTTATATGTTAACAGGTAATGAGCCGGATAAAATTGCAGTCGATGCATTAGATAAGGCCCTTGTCTTACATGCAGACCACGAACTTAATGCTTCCACATTTACGGCAAGAGTTTGTGTTGCAACTCTATCAGATGTTTATTCCGGTATTACAGCTGCAATCGGAGCACTTAAAGGTCCACTTCATGGCGGTGCGAATGAAGCAGTAATGAAAATGCTTAAAGAAATTGGCACAATCGAAAATGTTGAGCCATATGTTCGCGGAAAGCTCGAAAACAAGGAAAAAATCATGGGCTTTGGACACCGAGTTTATCGCTTAGGCGATCCTCGTGCCAAGCACTTAAGAGAAATGTCTAAAAAGTTAACAGAGCTTACAGGCGAGCCTCATTGGTATGAGATGTCTGAAAAGATAGAAAGCATCGTTACAGGCGAAAAGAAATTACCGCCAAACGTAGATTTCTACTCTGCGTCTATGTACCACAGCTTAGGTATTGACCATGATTTATTTACACCGATTTTTGCTGTAAGCAGGGTTTCTGGATGGCTGGCTCATATCTTAGAACAGTATGATAACAACCGTTTAATTCGTCCGCGTGCGGAATATACTGGTCCCGGCATGCAGACATACGTTCCAATTAACCAAAGAGGTTAATTAATTATTTTACTTTTTTGAAAAAAATTGGTCTAATAGGATTGTATCCTTTGGTTAGAGATACGTATCTCTAACCAAGGAATCAATCTATTGATTGCTTTTTACATACGGAGGGAGACTTTAATCATGACAGGCGAAAAAATCACAGTTACCAATGGAGTATTGAATGTACCAAACAATCCAGTTATCCCATTTATCGAGGGAGACGGAATTGGTCCAGATATTTGGGCAGCTTCCGAGAGAGTTTTAAATGCAGCAGTTGAAAAAGCCTATAAAGGTGAGAAGAAAATCGTTTGGAAAGAAGTTCTTGCGGGGGAAAAGGCTTTTAACCAAACTGGTGAATGGCTTCCACAAGAAACACTTGATCTAATCAACGAATATTTGATTGCAATCAAAGGCCCGCTTACAACACCTGTTGGCGGCGGTATTCGTTCATTGAACGTAGCTTTGCGCCAAGAGTTAGATTTATTTGTATGCTTACGACCAGTTAGATGGTTTGAAGGTGTTCCTTCTCCTGTAAAGCGTCCGCAAGATACGGATATGGTTATTTTCCGTGAAAACACTGAAGATATCTATGCAGGAATCGAATATGAAAAAGGCACAGAAGCTGTTAAAAAAGTAATCAACTTCCTACAAAACGAAATGGGTGTTACGAAAATCAGATTCCCTGAAACTTCAGGTATTGGTATTAAGCCAGTTTCTGAAGAAGGAACTTCTCGTCTTGTACGCGCAGCGATTAACTATGCCATTAAAGAAGGCCGTAAATCTGTTACGCTTGTTCACAAAGGAAATATCATGAAATTCACAGAAGGCGCGTTCAAAAACTGGGGTTATGAGCTTGCTGAAAAAGAATTTGGTGAAAAAGTGTTTACATGGGCTCAATATGATCGCATTAAGGCTGATCAAGGTACAGACGCTGCAAATAAAGCACAGGCTGAAGCTGAAGCAGCTGGAAAGATTATTGTAAAAGATGCAATTGCTGATATCTTCTTACAGCAAATTCTTACACGTCCACGTGAGTTTGATGTTGTAGCAACTATGAACTTAAACGGGGACTTCATTTCTGATGCGCTTGCTGCACAAGTAGGCGGAATTGGAATTGCTCCTGGAGCAAACATCAACTATGAATCTGGTCATGCTATTTTCGAAGCAACACATGGTACAGCTCCAAAATACGCAGGACTTGATAAGGTAAATCCTTCATCTGTTATCCTTTCAGGTGTATTACTGCTTGAGCACTTAGGCTGGAATGAAGCAGCTACTATGGTTATTAAGTCAGTAGAAAAAACGATCGCTTCTAAAGTAGTAACCTATGACTTCGCTCGTTTAATGGATGGAGCAACAGAAGTTAAAACATCTGAATTTGCAGATGAATTAATTAAGAACATGGAATAATTAGTAGGCTAGTGCACCTAGAGAAAACTTGACATGGATAATCAGGGCTGTTTTCGAACAGCCCTTTCGACTATCGACAATAATACTTTCAAAGGGGAGAGTTAAAAATGTCTTTACAGCGTAAAAAGGTTTCCGTAATTGGTGGAGGTTTCACTGGTGCTACAACTGCATTCTTACTTGCTCAAAAAGAATTGGGCGATGTCGTTCTGGTTGATATCCCTCAAATGGAAAATCCTACTAAAGGAAAAGCATTAGACATGCTTGAAGCTAGTCCAGTACAAGGATTTGATTCGAATATCACTGGTACCTCTAATTACGAAGATACTCGTGATTCTGATATCGTTGTTATTACTGCAGGTATTGCTCGTAAGCCTGGAATGAGCCGAGATGACTTAGTTCAAACCAACCAAAAGGTAATGAAAAGTGTTACAAAGGAAATTGTAAAGTATTCTCCAAACTGTATAATCCTTGTATTAACCAATCCGGTTGATGCCATGACTTATACGGTATTTAAAGAATCAGGATTCCCTAAAAACCGTGTAATCGGTCAATCTGGTGTATTGGATACTGCTCGTTTCCGTACATTCGTTGCACAAGAATTAAATCTTTCTGTGAAAGATATTACCGGCTTTGTATTAGGTGGTCATGGTGACGATATGGTTCCACTTGTACGCTATTCCTATGCAGGTGGGATTCCATTAGAAACCTTAATCCCTAAAGATCGTTTAGAGGCTATTGTCGAGCGTACTAGAAAAGGCGGCGGCGAAATCGTTAATTTACTAGGAAACGGCAGTGCCTATTATGCTCCTGCAGCTTCCCTAGTAGAGATGTGTGAGGCAATCTTAAAAGACCAGCGTCGTGTTCTTCCTTCGATTGCCTATCTTGAAGGAGAATTTGGATACGAAGGTATCTACCTTGGTGTGCCAACCATCCTTGGTGCAAACGGAATTGAAAAAGTAATTGAGCTTGATCTAACAGCTGAAGAGAAAGCTGCATTAGACAAGTCCGTTGAATCCGTTCAAAACGTAATGAAAGTATTAGTTTAATAAACTAGAAATTCGGGGAAAAACTTTTCCTCGAATTTTTTCTACCGCACGATGAAACCGTTTACAAAGGAGGCCGCTAAATGCTTTTAGGAAAAAAAAGAAAACTAGGAAGAGAAATTAAAGAAATATCAGTCGGGGAAAAACTAGCATTAACTGAAAAAATCGAGGATAAGGACATTCTTCTTTTTTTAGGGCTTACCGATGATGCCAATCCCCTATTTATTCAACATGATTATGCATCCCAAACACCTTTCAAAAAGCCGATTGTCCCCAGCGTTATGCTTACAGGAATGATTACATCGGCTGTTTCAAAATATTTACCTGGGCCTGGAAGCCATATTATCAGCCAGGAAATCAATTTCCCTAAGCCTGTTTACCACTATGCAACTGTCGAGTTATTGTTAGAGGTTGTTCAAATCGATCACGATGACCATACCGTGGCAATTACAGTTGTTGGGACAAATGAAGAAAACGAAGTTGTTATAACTGGAAAATTAATGGTTTGCCCTCCCTATCGCTTAGGTGGAATGGATGGTACTGTGTTAGATAATTTTTAATACGGTACGATCTGAAAAGGAATGTGCTCACACATTCCTTTTTTTGTGGTTAAGTTGGATAGGAGGTAATCTTTTTGGTTCTATATTATAATGAAAATGTGAAGATTTAAACATACACGCGGAGGGGAATATGAAGAATAAGGTACTTGTTGTAGATGATGAACAGTCAATTGTCACTTTGCTCCAATATAATTTGGAAAAAGCAGGGTATGATGTAATAACAGCCATGGATGGATTGACGGGCAAACAATTAGCAGAAACAATGGCACCTGATATTATTGTTTTAGATCTGATGCTGCCAAATATGGACGGTATAGAAGTCTGTAAACAGCTTCGTCAACAAAAAATCATGACTCCGATTCTTATGTTAACGGCTAAAGATGATGAGTTCGATAAAATATTGGGCCTAGAGCTAGGTGCAGATGATTATATGATCAAGCCCTTTAGTCCAAGAGAAGTAGTTGCCAGGGTAAAAGCAATCCTAAGAAGAATCCAAATACAAACAATTAATAAGGAAGAAGAACAACCGGATACATCAATCATTGCGATTGGAAACCTGCAGATTTATCCTGAGAAATATGAAGCGTATTTTAAAGGGAAGCAATTGGAAATTACGCTAAAAGAATATGAGTTGCTGCATTATTTAGCTCAAAATAAAAATCGAGTTTTAACTCGTGATCAGTTACTAAGTGCTGTTTGGAATTACGAATTTGCTGGTGATACTCGGATTGTTGATGTACATATTTCTCATCTGAGGGAGAAAATTGAAGCTGATACGAGGAAACCAATTTATATCAAAACAGTGCGTGGGTTGGGATATAAACTCGAGGAGCCAAAGACGGAATGAATAGATTTCGGTCTAAGCTCCTTTTCGCCCTTATCTCATTAGTTGTCATTGGTTTGGTCGGATTGGGGATATTACTTGGTCAGCTATTTAAAAGCAATTACCTTGATACATATAATGAACGGCTAAATAAAGAAGGCAGCTTACTAAAGCTTTATATTGAAAATAATGGCGGAGTGAACTCAATCAATCAGGATCAGGTAAACGAAATAAGCCAAATGCTAGATGTAAGGCTCGCCATTACAGACGCCAATGGCGTTCTTCTGTTTGACAGTGGGAAACAGTCAAATTTAAACGGGATTAAAGAAAACATTAATGAGGTTTTAAAGGAAAAACCTGAGAACGAAACGAAGCTGGTAGAACACGATGAATACGACCTGCACTATTCATGGAAACCCGTTTTAAAAGCTGGGAAGTTAGAAGGATATATCTTCATCATTACTAAAACGAGTGAACTTCAAAAGGCATATGGACAAATATGGTTAATTTTATCCATAAGTTTAGTTATTGCATTAGTTGTCTTCATCTATCTTGGATATAGAATAACAGCACGTTATTCAAAACCAATTGAAGCAGCTACCCATGTCGCCATCGAATTAGCTGAAGGAAATTACTGGGCAAGAGTAGAAGGTGATGAACGAAGCGAAACAAGGATGTTAAGTTCATCCATTAATGTGCTTGCCAAAAATCTTCAAGAGATGAGTAAAGCGCAGGAAATTCAGCAGGATCGTTTAAGTGCACTGATTGAAAATATGGGTGCTGGGCTTCTGTTAATCGACAGCGGCGGATTTATAAATCTTATCAATAAGGGATACACTGAAATTTTCCATGTAATATCTACTAATTACCTAAATAAAGCTTATTACGAAGTGATTGAGCAGGAAGAAATCCGCAATGTCATAGGGGAAGTTTTTCGGACAGAACAAAAGGTAAAAAAACATTTGTTGTTACCATTGGGTATTGAAAGAAGGTACTTCGATGTTCAAGGGATACCGATCATCGGAATTAATAATGTCTGGAAAGGTGTTTTACTGGTATTCCATGATATTACAGAAATTAAAAAGCTTGAACAAATGCGAAAAGATTTTGTTGCCAATGTCTCTCATGAACTAAAAACACCGGTCACCTCTATCAAAGGATTTACCGAAACGTTGATTGATGGTGCGATGAACAATCAGGATACACTGGAAGCATTTTTATCCATTATCCATAAAGAAAGCGATCGAATGCAAAAGCTTATCCAAGATCTCCTTGATTTTTCAAAAATTGAGCAGCACGGGTTTAAGCTGTACATTCAGAATTTGGATCTCTTAGAATTAATTAATGAAGTGATCACCATGCTGGATAAAAAAGCAAAATTAAAGAATATTCGTCTAGAACTTGAGATTAATAGGGAAGAATTATATATACAGGGAGATTATGACCGATTAAAGCAGGTTTTTATTAATCTAATAAGTAATGCCATTTTGTATACACAGCCAAATGGAAATGTGAAAATATCACTATTTGATCACGAGAAAACCGTGAAAATACATGTGAAAGATTCAGGTGTAGGAATTAAAAAAGAGGAAATCCCAAGGATATTTGAACGATTTTATCGTGTGGATCGGGCACGAGCCCGTGATTCAGGCGGGACAGGTCTTGGATTAGCGATCGTAAAACATTTAGTTGAAGCGCATCATGGAAACATCAACGTGAGAAGTACGGTTGGTGAAGGCAGTGAATTTATCATCGAATTACATAAATATATTAATTAACCTGAAAGGGGTAAATGGATGGAAAAGAAGAAATTAGTATTAATTGATGGGAACAGTATCGCTTACCGTGCATTTTTTGCGCTGCCCCTGTTAAATAATGATAAAGGTGTCCATACAAACGCAGTTTATGGGTTTACCATGATGCTCAATAAAATTATGGAAGATGAAAAGCCCACACATATACTGGTTGCATTCGATGCGGGGAAGACTACGTTTCGGCATAAGACATTTGGTGAGTATAAAGGCGGCAGGCAAAAGACGCCTCCAGAATTATCGGAGCAATTTCCTTATATTCGGGATCTGCTTGATGCGTATGGGATTCAGCGATATGAACTCGAAAATTATGAGGCAGACGACATTATTGGGACTCTTTCATTATCTGCTGAAAAGGAAGGCTATGAAATTAAAGTCATTTCAGGAGATAAAGACTTAACACAGCTTTCCTCTGAACAAACGACAGTGGGAATAACGAGAAAAGGAATCACAGATATAGAGGAATATACGCCAGAACATGTAATGGAAAAGTACGGTCTAACGCCTGAGCAAATTATCGATATGAAGGGGCTAATGGGTGACGCTTCCGATAATATTCCAGGTGTACCCGGTGTCGGAGAAAAAACGGCGATTAAGCTGTTGAAGGAATTTTCTACATTAGAGAAGTTACTAGATTCGATCGATCAAGTAGCTGGAAATAAGTTAAAGGAAAAACTCGAAGAATTCAAAGAGCAGGCAAAGATGAGTAAGGAGCTTGCCACGATTGAAAGGCAGGCACCCGTCGAAGTATCCGTAGAAAATGCCCTTTTTGAGGGATATGAAAGAGAAAAAATTGTCGCTTTATATAAAGAACTTGGCTTTCATTCATTATTGGAAAAGTTAGGCGGCGACACAACAAGTACCGAACAGCTTGAACTTGAAGAAATAGAGTTTCAAACACCTGAAGTCATAACGGATGAGTTGTTCGCTGAAGATAATCATTTTTATATTGAAATGCTCGACGATAACTATCATTATGCAGATATTATCGGTTTTTCACTTGTAAATGAAACTGGCTATTATTATTTTCCAACTGATGTAGCTTTAAAATCTGAAAGCTTTAAAAAATGGGCTGAAGATGATTCAAAAAAGAAAACAGTTTATGATGCGAAACGTTCAGAGGTTTCCTTAAGAAGGCATGGCATTCATTTAAAAGGGGTCAATTTTGACACGTTAATGGCTTCTTATATTATCAATCCAACTGAATCGATTGATGATCTTGCAGACATCGCGAAAAAATATGGAATTACGATGCAATCAGATGAGTCGTTCTATGGAAAAGGAGCAAAAAGAAAAATTCCAGAAGACACAATGCTGGCAGAGCATCTTGTTCGAAAAAGTCTCGCAATGTTTGATTTGAGACAAAAGCTGGAAGACGAGTTAAAAACAAATGAACAATATGAATTATTTACAGAGCTGGAAATGCCATTATCACTGATATTGGCGGATATGGAATCGTGCGGAATCAAGGTTGACAAGGAACGCCTGCTTAAGATGGGCGGCGAAATTCATGACCGGCTCATTGAAATTGAAGGTACCATTTATGAGTTGGCCGGTGAAAAGTTCAACATTAATTCAACTAAACAATTAGGTGTGATTTTATTTGAAAAGTTGAACCTGACAGCCTTTAAGAAAACAAAAACAGGATATTCCACATCCGCAGACGTCTTGGAGAAATTAGCAGATGATCATGAAATCATTGTGCATATTCTCAATTACCGACAGTTAGGAAAGCTGCAATCTACCTATATTGAAGGTCTGCTTAAAGTGATCAATCCAGAAACAGGTAAGATTCATACAAGATATCAACAAACCTTAACATCGACAGGCAGATTAAGCTCTATTGACCCAAATCTACAAAATATTCCTATCCGGTTAGAGGAGGGGCGGAAAATCCGCCAATCCTTTGTACCATCAGAACCTGGATGGATCATTTTTGCTGCGGACTACTCACAAATTGAGCTTAGAGTTCTTGCCGACATTGCCGGTGATGAGAAACTAATTCAGGCATTCAAGGATGATCTTGATATTCACACGAAAACTGCAATGGATGTATTCCATGTGAGTGCTGATGAGGTAACATCCAATATGAGGCGTCAGGCAAAGGCAGTTAACTTTGGGATAGTTTATGGAATAAGTGATTATGGTCTTTCGCAGAGCCTTGGTATTACCCGTAAGGAAGCTGGACTATTTATTGACCGCTACCTTACAAGCTATCCAGGAGTGAAAGAATATATGGATGACATTATCCATTCCTGCAGAGAAAAAGGCTATGTTACTACCCTTCTGCACAGAAGAAGATATATTCCGGAGATTACGGCCCGTAATTTTAATATTCGAAGCTTTGCCGAAAGAACGGCAATGAACACACCCATTCAGGGAAGTGCCGCTGACATCATCAAAAAGGCCATGATCGATATGGCGGATGCATTGAAGGACTATGGGTTAAAAACAAGACTCCTTCTCCAAGTTCACGATGAACTCATCTTTGAAGCACCAGAAGAGGAAATCGAAACGCTGAAGAAATTAGTTCCGGATGTTATGGAAAATGCACTCGAATTAAAAGTGCCATTAAAAGTAGACTTTTCCTATGGCCCAACATGGTTTGACGCGAAATAGAAAAGCGGAAGCACCTAGAAGCTGAAGCTGGTCATCTTAGGGAGGACTTATTGTATGCCAGAGCTGCCAGAAGTAGAAACAGTTAGAAAAACGTTAAAAAAACTTGTTTCGCAAAAACAGATTGAAAATGTAACCATTCATTGGCCAAAAATTATCAAAAATCCACTCGAAGTTGAACAATTCATGGATGCCCTTAAGGGCGAGACCATTGAGGATGTCGGCCGAAGAGGAAAGTTTTTAATCATCTATACGAATACGTACGCCCTCGTCTCTCATTTACGGATGGAAGGAAAATATGGGCTTTATCCAAGTGAAGAACCATATGACAAGCATACACATGTAATCTTCCATTTTACAGATGGAAGTGAGCTGAGGTATCGCGATGTTCGTAAATTTGGAACGATGCACTTGTATAAAAAAGGGGAGGAATTTCTCAAGCCCCCGCTAATTGACCTTGGACCAGAGCCATTTTCAGAGGAGTTTACTGTAGAGTACTTGACTGAAAGGCTAAAAAAGACGAATCGAAAAATAAAACCTGCACTCCTGGATCAAAAAGTCTTTGTCGGACTCGGGAACATCTATGTGGACGAGGCTTTGTTCCGTTCAGGAATTCATCCCGAAAGGCTAGCCAATTCTTTGAGTGAACCTGAACTAACATTACTTCATCGGGAAATCGTGGCGACATTAGGTGAAGCGGTTGAAAAAGGGGGAAGTACCATTCGTTCGTATGTAAATTCACAGGGTGAAATTGGAATGTTCCAGCTCGAGTTATATGCTTACGGCCGCGAAGGGGAAGCCTGCAAAAACTGTGGAAGGCCGCTGGAAAAAACCAAGGTCGGCGGAAGAGGAACCCATTTCTGTCCTAACTGTCAAAAGCTTTAAGCAAGAGAAGTGTCAATTTAATAACAAAGGATGGGCTCCTGCCATATACTATCGTAGTGATTGACGGAAGGAGCCCTAGACATCATGTTTCAATTGTTCTCACTTCTCCTGCTGGCTTTTGCTCTCAGTCTTGATAGCTTTAGCGTAGGGTTTACGTACGGATTAAGAAAAATGGTACTGCCGCTCAAATCAGTACTCATTATTGCTACCTGTTCTGCAATTTCATTGTTGGTTGCTGTGTCAATTGGACATGGTCTGGAAAGAATCTTATCACCTGGTATCACGGCAAGCCTGGGGGGCTTAATATTAATTGCTCTCGGTGCCTGGGTATTGTATCAATTTTTCCGGCCTGAAAAAGAAAAGGATTCCGAACTGCTGGAACATGAAAAGTTAATTGTCAATTTTGAAATTCAATCTTTAGGAATCGCCATCAATATTCTAAAAAAACCAATGTCTGCGGACTTTGACCGTTCAGGTACCATTACTGGAATTGAGGCATTTATGCTGGGCTTTGCCTTGTCTATTGATGCATTTGCCGCAGGAATTGGTGCGGTTATGATTGGATTCTCCCCTATTTATCTAGCTGTCAGCGTAGCGGTGATGAGTTCTTTATTTGTTCTTTTAGGAATAAAAAGCGGTGCCTATTTTCATAGGTTTAGTTGGGTCCAGAAATTTACCTTTCTACCAGGGATTTTATTAATTATCATCGGTATTTGGAAATTATGATAAGAAAGGAAAAGAGTATGTCACTAGTAATCGGGTTAACAGGCGGAATAGCCAGTGGAAAAAGTACAGTTTCAAACATGTTAAAAGAAATGGACATTACAGTAATTGATGCAGACATAGAAGCCCGCCTTGCTGTTGAAAAAGGAGAACCCGGCTATCAAAAAATCGTTGCTGAATTTGGTCAGGATATTTTACTGGCTAGCGGTGAAATTGATAGGGTGAAACTCGGTTCGATCATTTTTCATAACGCTGAGAAACGACAGCTCTTAAACAATATTGTTCATCCTGAAGTAAGAAAAAGAATGAGTGACAAAGTGGAAGCGGCGAAGGGGAGCGGGGAACAAGTCATTGTCCTCGATATCCCACTCTTGTTTGAAAGTAAATTAACATATATGGTTGAAAAGACCATTTTGGTCTATGTAGATCGTTCGGTCCAATTGCAGCGGCTAATGGAGAGGAATGATCTCACGTTGGAAGATGCGGAGGCACGCGTAAAATCGCAAATGCCGCTTGCGGAAAAAGTGGCTTTAGCCGATGCGATTATTGATAACAACGGGGCCGTGGCTGAATCGAGGGAACAGCTCGTTGAAATATTACGGGGTTGGGGAATTGATAGCTTGTAAAAAAAGAAGGGGGAGACCCCTTCTTTTTTTGTATATAAGATTATAATACAGTGGTGATTGTTCCCGTAAATCCGGTGACCGCGTATTATCGTAACAATCCGGCCAAGATTGTGCCGATAAATTCGGTGAACGTGAATTATCGTAACAATCCGGCCAAGATTGTGCCAATAAATTCGATGAACGCAAATTATCGTAACAATCCGGCCAAGATTGTGCCGATAAATCCGTTGAACGCGAATTATCGTAACAATCCAACCGACATTATGCCTGTAAACCAACTAAGCGTGAATTATAGGCACAATCTAATCAAATACCATTTTTTATAAATTACTCATAATAGCTTTCCTTTGTATTCCCAGTTGCCTTGAGGTTTTTCTTTAAAATTCGTCTTATTGTTTTCATTGAAACACTCCCCCCACACCAATCATGAACTAACTTAGTTGTAATCTTAATCCCTGGAAACAGGAGCTTTAATTCATCTACACTCCGCAGAATCACGGAATCAACGTCTTCTACATGCCCACATTGATTACAGGTTATTTTCTTTCTATTGATCGATAAAGATGACAAGTGGCAATTCCCACAGAACATTGCTTTTTTCAACATATCAAAATCATACTTCGGTAGCCGACTATAAGGATTTTCAGTTATATGCAAGGAAACTAACATGTCTGCAAGCTTCGAATGCCTTTCATTCAGCCTCGAAGGGATCTTTTGTAGTTTTTTAATAAAAGAATTTAATTGTGTCGGTAAGATAATTTGTGGATTTTGGGTTGGATGAAATAAAGTAAATTCGGGGTTATTGAAAACCAAGTGTGCTTCTGTATGGAAATTAAAACCATATTTTTGGATTAATTGGCGGAACAAGGAATGACATCGTTTCAACTGAAGCAAAGGATCCTTCTTTTCGCTTCCAGTTTTTGTTTTAAACAACTCCTTTTCATCATAATAGTACTCTCCTTCAAAATATTTCACATCAATCAGGTGGATAACTCCAGAAAAAATAATTAAAGTGTCGATTTGGAATAAGGATTCACCCACTTCAAGTAACAAATCATTAAGAATCAAATTTTCGTTTTCTAATCCCGCAGTCAGTTTGTCAAACTTCATTTCGCCTTCATACCCTTTTTCCTGATTTGAAAGATGAAGCTTCTCTCTTTCCGTAAATTCCATTTTGCCATTCAAAATTCTCAAAATAACTAATTCAGCAGGTATAGGACGACCTCTAATTAACATACCTCACTCCCTTTCTATAAACTAATTTTATAACAAATATCCCGCCCCAGCGACCCATTAAACATGGATATTCTGTTAACAAGCTATACGGATTAAAAACTTTTGAAAAATCCGCACATTATATATCGCATTTTCATCCAAATATGTTATACTAATTACATCGAATTAAGTTAATAAGTATAACATTATTACGGAAGGGGCCGTGAAATGAAGGCGAGAGTTGCAATTAATGGTTTTGGGAGAATTGGAAGGATGGTTTTTAGAAAAGCTATCCTTGAAAATAAGCTTGATATTATTGCTATTAATGCGAGCTATCCTGCAGAAACATTAGCTCATTTAATTAAATATGATACGGTTCATGGACCATTTCAAGGGGATATCATTGCATTAGATGAAGAGCTAATTGTAAACGGTAAACGTGTAAAATTATTAAGTAATCGAAATCCGGAACAGCTTCCATGGAAAGATTTAAATATTGATGTGGTGATTGAAGCGACCGGAAAATTTAATTCACGTGACAAAGCTAGTCTGCACTTAGACGCAGGAGCAAAAAAGGTAATTATTACTGCGCCGGGGAAAGATGAGGATATTACAATTGTTATGGGGGTTAACGAAGAAAAGTTGGATATCCACCAACACGATGTGATTTCCAACGCTTCTTGTACGACGAACTGTCTAGCACCAGTGGCGAAGATTTTGGATGAAAAATTTGGAATCGAAAATGGTCTTATGACAACCATTCATTCCTATACAAATGATCAGAGGAATATCGATAATCCGCATAAAGATTTGCGGAGAGCCAGAGCATGTGGACAATCTATCATCCCAACCACAACGGGAGCAGCTAAAGCATTGTCACTAGTATTACCGCAGTTAAAGGGTAAGCTGCATGGAATGTCACTTCGCGTACCTACACCAAATGTGTCACTCGTTGACCTGGTTGTCGATTTGAAGCAGGACGTGACACTTGATGAAATCAATCAAGCATTTATTGAAGCAAAAAATGGCCCACTAAAGGGGATTCTAGACTTTACATTGGAACCGCTTGTCTCCGTTGATTTCAATACAAATCCGCATTCTGCGATCATCGATGGACTGTCTACAATGGTAATGGGGGACAGAAAAGTAAAGGTGCTGGCTTGGTACGATAATGAGTGGGGATATTCTTCACGCGTGGTTGATCTTACCTTATATGTTGCCCATTTAATGGCGAATAGCAATTCAGTGAAAGTTGGATAGAATAAAGAAATGCTGTCGATGGACAGCATTTTTTTGTGCCGTTTCCTTTTCCATACAGATTATTGTTTTTTTTGAGGTACATGCCCCTCAAAAAGAAATGGGAATTTTTAGAATGATAGGTTGCAAAAGAAATATAAACTTAGTATACTAATCATCGTGAACTTCTTGAAATTAGGTGCCGATTAATTACTTAAAGGGTTAGGACCTCATTGGACTAACTTTCCCCCGTTGTAATTACTAGATACCATCAACAAATGATTTCAAGAATGAAGCAAAAATGTTTGGAGGGGGAACATAAATATGGAAACAATAGGACGTCACGTAATCTCTGAATTATGGGGATGCGACTTTGAAAAATTGAATAATATGAATTTTATTGAACAAACTTTTGTCGAAGCAGCCCTTAAATCCGGTGCAGAAATTCGTGAGGTAGCTTTTCATAAATTTGCACCACAAGGCGTGAGCGGTGTTGTCATCATTTCTGAATCTCACTTAACCATTCACAGCTTCCCTGAACATGGCTATGCAAGCATTGATGTTTATACATGCGGAGATTTAGATCCCAATGTAGCAGCAGATTATATTGCTGAAAGCTTAAATGCACAAACACGTGAAAATATTGAAATTCCACGTGGTATGGGTCCTGTTCAAGTAAAACAGGCAAAAGCTCTTTAAAATCTATAAAAATAATAATGACAAGGGGTGTATTTTGAGTACACCTCTTTTATTTTTTTCGCAAAGTATTGTAAACTAAGGTAAAAGATATATTTGGAGGCAATTATTCTATGTTAGGTAACTTATTTATTCGTTTTAGAAAGCAGGTCGAAACTTCAGATAATCAAAAGGATAGTGCCTTAACTACCCATTACTATAAAGCCACTTTCAATCAGGTATTTAAATCTGTTGAGGATCTCTTTAGACAGGACGCGGATTGCCGAATCGCAACTGTTTCGAAAGATCATGGGGAAATTGCCGTTGAAATTGATAAACCGGTTCCTTGCTTTCTTATTGTAACGGTAGTTTCAGTGAAACCTATGGAAACAGCAGTAGATTTTAATATTTCTACTGAAAGGTTTTCACCCGTCGGTATGTATCCCGTTTTAAAGAAAAGGTTAATTTCATATTACGAGAAAATTAACAAATTACATACTCTAGTTCGAAGCGGAAAAAATTGATAATTTCTTGTGTTACCGTTTTCTTTTTAATAAGATAGTTCATATATAAATATGTATGGATTGATTTGGGAGTTGATCAAATGAAGTGCCCTTCATGTCAAAATTATGGTACACGTGTGCTTGATTCCCGGCCAGTTGATGAGGGTCGTGCAACCCGAAGAAGGCGTGAGTGTGAAGAATGTGGATATCGTTTTACGACATTCGAGAAGATTGAAGAAATTCCACTGATCGTCGTCAAAAAGGAAGGTACGAGGGAAGAATTCAGTCGCGATAAAATTTTACGTGGCTTAATTAAAGCCTGTGAAAAGCGTCCTGTTGCTTTAAAGGAATTAGAGGATATTACCCAAGGGGTAGAAAAGGAACTGCGCAGTCAAGGAATATCCGAAATAAAAAGTGAATTGATTGGTGAAATGGTCATGGACAGGCTTGCCCATGTGGATGAGGTAGCCTATGTACGGTTTGCGTCTGTGTACCGTCAATTTAAAGATATTAATGTTTTTATTCAAGAATTAAAGGAATTGATAAACAAGGAGAAATCCTAGAGAGCTAAAGAAGTCTTTGGCTCTTTATTACTTTTATAAAAGGGTGAATGAAATGGCGCAGCATTGGCAGGAATTGATTCCGATTGACCGTTACCTTGTTACGTCAAGTGGATTGCTGCATGAATATGACCGCAAAGTGCTGACTTTTTTGTACCAGCCCTTAATCGGCTCTGCTTGTTTAAGTTTATATTTGACACTCTGGGCTGAGATTGAAGAAAATAGACTATGGTCGGAGTCTTCCACCCATCATTTATTAATGAATTTATTAAGTGTCAATTTAAAGGATATCTATGAAGCAAGGCTAAAGCTTGAAGGAATTGGTTTACTAAAAACATACGTAAAATCAGATGATGATGGACGTTCTTTTATCTATGAACTCCATCCGCCGTTAAATCCGGAACAGTTCTTTCTTGATGGAATGTTAAATATTTATTTATATCGTAAAATTGGAAAAAACCACTTTGCCCGGTTAAAACGCTTTTTTAGTGATAAGCAAAAACCTTTGGATGAGGAGTATTCCGACGTAACACGGTCTTTTCAGGATGTGTTTGCATCGGCTACACCTGGAAGTGTTCAATATATGCAAGACCATTCGGAAGACCTAGAAGCACAGCACAACCTAGAATTTATCGGCCGTCAGGATCAAAAACCAATCCAAATCGATACGAAAACCTTTGATTTTGACCTATTAATGGCAGGTCTTCAAGAATCGCTCGTTCCTCAAAAGTCACTAACCAAAAAGGTAAAAGAGGTTATCAGTAACCTAGCCTTCCTTTATGGAATTGGTCCCATTGAAATGAAAAACTTTATTTTAGGGGCTATCAATGAGAAGGATGAAATTGATATTGAGGACTTAAGAAAAGGTGCGCGTGATTGGTATCAATTTGAAAATTATGACCAACTGCCGAGCCTGGTCAATCGAACCCAGCCCGCTGTTCATCAGGAACAAGTAACGGAACCGAAAACGCAGGAACAAAAGTTAGTGCGTTATTATGAAACGACACCACCGATTGTGATTTTTAAAGAACTTTCAGGCGGCGTTGAACCATCAGCTTCGAATCTAAAGATATTAGAGGAAGTAATGATTAAATATAAACTTCCTCCTGGTGTGGTAAACGTGTTGATTGAGGTTGTCCTTAGAAAAACAGATATGAAATTTACTAAGGGATTTGTTGAATCGATAGCCAGCCATTGGGCTCGCCTTAAGATTAAGACCGTTAGGGAAGCAATGGAAGCTGCACGAAAAGAAGAGCGAAGCGTTAAAGAAAGTAAAAAAACCGGGAAATCTTCTAAAAAACCTATCCGGACTGAAGTTTTACCTGATTGGTTTGATGAGAATGGTAAAGATAGTAGTAAAGAAATTCAAACAGATGATAACACAGAGCTTGAAGCGAAAAAGCGTGCAATTGAAGAAAAGCTAAAAGCCTTTCGTAAATAGGGGTTGAGGGTAATGGAAAAAATAAATCGAACACTAAAGCGTTTAGCCTCAAATGAAAGCTTTCAGAAACGCTATGAAGAGCAGCGGCAGCAAGTTCTAAAGCAACCTGATGTTCAAGCTTTTCTGACGGAACATCAAAATGAGCTAACACAGGCAACCATTGAAAAAAGCATGAGTAAGCTTTATGAGTATACCCAGCAAAGTAAAGAATGCAATCGGTGTGAGAGTCTCGATGGCTGTATTAACTTCATGAAAGGATACCATCCGGATTTAGTGCTGGTTCGTAACTCGATTGATGTGGTTTATAAGCGTTGTCCTAGAAAAGTGATGGCAGACGAACAAAAGAAAAATCAAAAACTTATTAAAAGCCTTCATGTGCCAAAAGATATTTTGGAAGCTACTTTTGAAGAGTTCGAAGGTGACTTGGGACGTTTAGACGCAGGAGACAAGGCTGCTACCTTTTTAATGAATTACGAGGCCGGCCTAAAACCAAAGGGCCTATATTTATATGGCAAGTTTGGCGTCGGAAAATCCTATTTATTAGGAGCCATAGCCAATGAATTGGCCAAAAAGCAAATCTCCTCGATGATTGTGTATGTACCTGAGTTGCTGCGTGAAATGAAAAGTGCAATAGGTGATTCTACCTTAAATGAAAAAATTGAAGCTCTCAAAAAAGAACCTATCTTAATGCTTGATGATATCGGTGCAGAAGCGGTTTCCAGCTGGACAAGAGATGAAGTATTAGGTCCAATCCTACAGTTCAGAATGCTTGAAAAGCTTCCAACCTTCTTTACCTCTAATTTTGACTTTCAAGGACTAGAGCACCATTTAACCTACAGTCAACGCGGTGAAGAGGAGAAAATGAAAGCACGAAGAATCATGGAAAGAATCCGAAGTTTAAGTGAACCCGTTCTAGTTGATGGACGAAACCGCAGGGATTAAAAAATAGGGATTGCCGAGTTATTTTCGGTAATCCTTATTTTTTTTCACAATATCGTTGTAACCTAGCTGTCTTAACTTCTATTTTGTCCAAGTCCCCCATATAAATAGTAAAACAGAGTATGGGTCAGAGGGGGGATTTGGTTGGCAGAAATCATCTTCCGAAGCAAGATGGATGTGAAGAGATTTTATGATCACTTGCGGGAGTGCTTAAAATATAATCAAGATATTCTTCTAATAGAAGATCGACATATAGTAAGGATTCTGGAAAACAAGGTAAGTTTAGAAGAGGTCAAGGACGCATTTTATCAATTTATCATAAAAATAAAACGTGATGATTGGCTGCGCTCCATTTTACAGGAGCAGTATTTTTTCGAGGACCCAGAAGAGCAACAGCACATCATGGAGATTATTGATTCTGTTCTTGAGGGTGCTAGGGAGGACCTGACTGTTTTAATTAAGAAAAATGAGGAAATGCCAGATATTAGAGAAGCGATTGATGAAATTTTTCAAGAGAATGTTTCTTTTTCATTTGATTCCTTTCTAAAATTTCGATTGCGTCCTTATATAAAAATGTTAGAGAGTTACGTAGAAATATCCATTGATGAATATAAAATGGAACAAGAGTATCAAATGTTTATCCAAACATTACGGGATTTTTTAGCATGCCGTGAACCAAGAATGGACACGCTGCATTTGTTATTTGATGAGGAGATTACCTTTTTTGATGAAAAATTTGAAGAGATAAAAAGGGGAGAGCTGGTGAGAATGATAGATCGGAAGCTTTTGTTTAATCATCCGGTTTATGTGGATTCTGCATCCATTGCACCTTTATTATCAATCGCACCTAAGAATATTTACCTTTATACAAAAAATCCGGAGGAACCGCTTGTAAGGACGATTAAAAACATCTTTGAAGAAAGAGTTTTAATCAAGTCATATAAAGGTTTGCGAGATACAAAAGAAAGGGTTCAACAGGAAAACAGCGCAAATGAAAACGGTGCTTAAAAAATTGTGTGCTTGGTGTATTGATTTTTTATAAAATTATCATTATAATAACGTACATAATCTAAATGAAGCAAAAGTAATGATAAGGACAACAGTATTTTTTCACGGTTACCAGAGAGGGAGGACCTGGCTGAAAGCCTCCTAGCACGGATTGAATGCTTACCACCTTTAAACTTCAGCGGTGAACGCTTCTTTGAAGTGAGTAATCGACTGACGGGAAACAGCCCGTTACCCTGTCCTAAAGTCATTTTTAAGTGTGTTTATAAAAATGAAAAATTGGGTGGAACCACGTGTTTAATAAACTCGTCCCTTTTCCAGGGACGGGTTTTTTTATTTTTTATCAAATATTCGAGAATTGTCTAGCTGCAGCGCCTAGGGGCTTGGGTCATAAGCCAATCCGTCAAAAAGGTCAAAGAACGACCTTTTCGCCGGCTCGTCTAGACTCACGCCCCTGGGCAAGGCGCTTCCGCTTTTCTCACAAAGGAGGAAAAACCATGTCAGACGTTGTTAAGATTTCGTTTCCAGATGGAGCAGTGAAGGAGTTCCCTCGTGGAACAACAACGGAAGATATTGCCGCTTCCATCAGCCCGGGACTGAAGAAAAAGGCTATTGCCGGGAAATGGAATGGTCAATTATTTGATCTTCGCCGTCCAATCGTAGAGGACGGTTCCATAGAAATCGTTGTCCCAGATTCAAAAGATGCCTTAGAGATTTTGCGTCATAGTACTGCACACTTAATGGCACAAGCGATTAAAAGGCTGTATGGCAAAGAAGTAAACCTTGGGGTAGGTCCCGTTATTGAAGGTGGATTTTATTATGACATCGACCTTGAAGAATCAATTACTCCAGAAGATCTTCCGAAAATTGAAAAAGAAATGGCGAAGATCGTCAATGAAAACATTGAAATCGTTCGTAAAGAGGTTAGCCGTGCGGAAGCCGTTCAGTTCTTCAAAGCAGCCGGTGACCCATACAAGCTTGAACTCATTGAAGCGATCCCTGATGATGAGACAGTGACAATTTATGAGCAAGGTGATTTCGCTGACCTTTGCCGAGGTGTTCACGTACCTTCAACTGGAAAAATTAAAGAATTTAAATTATTAAGCATTGCAGGTGCCTACTGGCGTGGTGACAGCAAAAATAAAATGCTGCAGCGTATTTATGGTACTGCGTTCTTTAAGAAAGAAGACCTTGCAGAGCACCTTCGCTTATTGGAAGAAGCGAAAGAACGTGACCACCGTAAAATTGGTAAAGAGTTGAACCTTTTCACAAGCTCACAATTAGTTGGACAAGGGCTGCCATTATGGTTACCAAAGGGTGCAACTATTCGACGAGTAATTGAACGTTACATTGTTGATAAAGAGCAGCGTCTTGGCTATGACCATGTGTACACTCCAATCATGGGCAGTGTGGATTTATATAAAACTTCAGGTCACTGGGATCATTACCAGGAGGATATGTTCCCTATAATGGACATGGATAACGAGCAATTGGTACTTCGTCCAATGAACTGTCCGCACCACATGATGGTGTACAAAAATGCTATACACAGTTATCGTGAACTTCCAATTCGAATTGCTGAACTTGGAACTATGCACCGTTACGAAATGTCCGGCGCTTTATCTGGACTGCAGCGTGTTCGTGGGATGACATTAAATGATGCTCATATCTTTGTTCGACCTGATCAAATTAAAGATGAATTTAAACGAGTGGTTAATCTTGTTTTAGCTGTATACAAAGATTTCAACATTAATGACTATTCCTTCCGTCTTTCCTACAGAGACCCGCAAGATACTGAAAAGTATTTTGATGATGATGCAATGTGGGAAAAAGCACAAAGTATGTTGAAGGATGCGATGGATGACCTTGGCCTTGATTATTATGAAGCAGAAGGAGAAGCTGCTTTCTACGGTCCTAAGCTCGATGTTCAAGTAAAAACTGCTTTAGGAAAAGAAGAAACACTTTCTACTGTACAGTTAGACTTCTTGCTTCCTGAAAGATTTGATCTGAATTATGTGGGTGAGGACGGGAAACAGCATCGCCCAGTTGTTATCCACCGCGGTGTTGTGTCAACAATGGAACGGTTTGTAGCCTTCTTAATTGAGGAATACAAAGGTGCCTTCCCAACTTGGTTAGCGCCAGTACAGGTACAGGTCATTCCTGTTTCTCCCGATGCACATTATGATTTTGCTAAGCAGGTTCAGGAACAGCTTCAAAATGAAGGCTTCCGTGTTGAAATAGATGGCCGTAATGAAAAAATCGGCTACAAAATCCGTGAAGCACAAATGCAAAAAATTCCATATATGCTCGTTGTCGGTGACAAGGAAGTTGAAGAAAATGCCGTTAACGTCCGTAAATATGGTGAGCAAAAGTCAGTAACAGAGCCATTTGCACAATTCCTTGAATCATTAAAAGCAGAGGTAAAAAGAGGATAAATGATCGCAAGGGGAGATTTTTCTCCCCTTGTTTTTTTGAAAAGAAAAAATTTCTATTGAATAATATTTCATTTCTTGATAGAATGATTTTTGTTGTCATACGAAATGTGTGTTTGACATCATATCTTTGTTTATGTTATAGTTACTAAGGAAAATTGAATACTAGTTTTGGGAAAAGAAGAAGCACCCGCTTCTCACCTGATTGACGCAATTGGCAGTTGGCAGGTTTTACGTGAACTTTTTAGTTTATTACTTTTGTTTCGTAAAGTGTGGGTGTTCGCATCCGCACTTTTTTATTTGCAAAAAAACAAAACATCTAAAAGTTGTTCATTTCTTGCCGAAACAGCAAAGTGTCATAAGTCAGTCAGCTGATTAACTTGACCCAAATGTTGTATTCGTGAAAACCTTGGAGGTGGCTAATTATTAGCAAAGACATGTTGTTAAATGAGGGTATTCGCGCTCGTGAAGTTCGCCTAATTGATCAAAACGGCGAGCAATTGGGGATTAAAACCAAATTTGAAGCGTTGGAGATTGCTGGAAGAGTGAATCTTGATTTGGTACTAGTTGCACCAAATGCGAAGCCTCCGGTAGCCCGAATTATGGACTATGGCAAATTCAAATTCGAGAATCAAAAGAAAGAAAAAGAAGCTCGAAAGAATCAAAAGATTATTGTTACCAAAGAAGTTCGTCTCAGCCCAACAATTGATGAGCACGACTTTAATACAAAACTTCGCAATGCGATTAAGTTTTTGGAAAAAGGCGACAAGGTAAAAGCTTCAATCCGCTTTAAGGGCCGGGCGATTACCCATAAAGAAATCGGTCAACGTGTATTAGACCGTTTTGCTACCGAGTGCAAGGAAGTTGCAACAATCGAGTCTCATCCAAAAATGGATGGACGAAGCATGTTCCTCGTTCTAGCACCTAAAACTGAAAAGTAATAAGGAGGACTATCCCAATGCCAAAAATGAAAACTCACCGTGGCGCTGCAAAGCGTTTCAAGAAAACTGGTTCTGGTAAACTGAAGCGTTCACACGCTTATACTAGCCACTTATTTGCAAATAAGTCTACTAAAGCAAAGCGTAAGCTTCGCAAAGCGTCTGTTGTTTCTAAAGGCGATTTCAAACGCATCCGTTTCTTATTAACAAACATCAAGTAAATTCGAGCGATCGATTTATATAGGAGGGTAATTACATGCCACGTGTAAAAGGCGGTACAGTTACGCGCAAGCGTCGTAAAAAAGTTTTAAAATTAGCAAAAGGTTATTATGGTTCAAAACATACATTATATAAAGTAGCTAACCAACAGGTTATGAAATCTTTAATGTATGCATTCCGCGATCGTCGCCAGAAGAAGCGCGACTTCCGTAAACTTTGGATTACTCGTATCAACGCAGCAGCTCGTATGAACGGTCTTTCTTACAGCCGTTTAATGCATGGCTTAAAGCTTGCTGGTATCGAAGTAAACCGCAAAATGCTTGCTGAATTAGCAGTGAGCGATGCTGCAGCATTTACTGAATTAGCAAACGTTGCAAAACAACAACAATCTAAATAATTTATAAAAAGCCATTCTCCGTCGCGAGGATGGCTTTTTCTATAAGGGAGTGGGGAAATGAATACACTATTAGCGGTGTACATCATCATGAATCTGATTGGTCTTGTGGTGATGAAGGCAGATAAAGAACGGGCAAAAAAACATGAATACCGAATAAGTGAAAGGACGTTGTGGCTGATTGCGGTATTTGGCGGGGCGGTTGGAACAACTGCCGGGATGCAGCTATACCGGCATAAGACAAAGCACCAGGCCTTTAGGATTGGATTTCCCTTACTGGCGGCCGCAGAAATAATTCTTTTCGTTTATATTTACAGATTGTAGACATAACAGCTTGCCCCTATTTATAAGCTTAATTATCAACAAAGAGCGAAAGCGCCTTCGGAACAAGCACAGCTTGTTCCTGCGAAGAGTATTCAAAGGAGCTTTCCCTTTGTGTTCAGCCCCGACAGGCATAAGGCCGAGCTGGCAGGAAGGTTGTTCTTTAACCTTCATGACGGATTGGCTTATGACCCCGAGGGGCTAGGCGATGGAGCTGGATTCACAACAAAGATTAACACCCAGGGGGCATGTACAATGAATGAGGATTTGTCATTGCTGTTAATCATGGTAGAAGCAGGAGGGATTTTTGCTCCTTTGGCATTCATTCTCTTTCATTTGCTAAGATCGTTCCTATTCATTCCTGTATCAGTTGTCGTCATCGCGGGAGGAGTGCTATTTGGAACGGTATGGGGAACGATTTATTCGGTTATTGGCTTAATGGGGGTTAGTATTTCTTTCTATGCTTTTATAGATAGATTGCCGAAAACCCAGAACCGTTTGATACAAATAAAAAATCGCTGGTTCGGTGAATACCGGAATCTTACTGTTGGTCAAATTGCTATTTTAAGACTTATTCCATTTGTACATTACCATTTATTAAGCTTCTGTTTAAAGCAAAGAAAACCAAGATTTAAGGACTACATGAAGGCTTCTTTCCTGACAAATATTCCGATTGCCTTTTTTTGTACTATTTTTGGAGAGTACATCAGCACGTTTACCCCATCCGTTATTGCAGTGATTCTGCTTGGGTTAACATTTCTTGTTTATTTGTTAAGGGAGAAACAAAATGTGATTAAATGGAAGGAGTTTTTTAAAAGAACAAAAGAAAAAGCCGCTGGTTAAGCGGCTATTTTTGATGCAAAAATTCATGGATCGGGCTTTTCCAATTGATCTGGGCAACCGGATATTTTTCATGGATTTTTTTCTCTATAAAATGAAAGTCCTCCTTCGCCATTCCTTGAATGGAAGTAGTCTGATCCGGCCAAAGTGAGATGGAAACAACATCTATTGTATTTTTCGTGGCACCTAGGTATTTTTCTCCTGTAAACAATGCACCATTGTAGGTAAGTTGAAAATTCTTGATAACCTCCTCATTATCAACAAGCAAGAAGCGTTTGTGTTTTCGTGCTGCTTCTAATTTACGGGTTGGTTTGAGGAGGAATTTAATTGTTCGATAAAACAAAAAGATAAACATGCATACTAACAGTAAGCGTAGCAGCCAAACCATGATTTTGCCTCCTAGACCTTTTTCCTACTATACGAAACAGAAAGCGAAAAGTTTCATTCTTATCATAGTTTGATATAATTTTACTAAGGGAGTGTTGATAAATGCAGCTAGATCAATTATTTGAAATGCAGCAAGGATTGGACCAGCATATTGAAGAAAAGCATGGATTACAGAACGAAGATTTGTTTAATAGAAAGGTTCTTGCATTGCTGGTGGAGCTCGGAGAATTGGCAAATGAAACACGCTGTTTCAAGTTTTGGAGCGTCAAGCCTTCATCGGAAAAGAGTGTGATTTTAGAGGAATATGTTGATGGGGTGCATTTCATTTTATCACTTGGAATTGAATGCAAATTTCAAAAACTCGATTACACACTTGATTTGGAACCAACAACAGTAAGCACAACAGAGCAATTCCTTTTGATTTATGAAAAAGTAAATGCGTTTAAAAACAGTAAAAATGAACGTGATTTCAAAACTTTGTTACAATCTTATTTGCAGCTTGGCGGACTGCTTGGAATATCCTACAATGAAATGGAAAAAGCATATTTTGCAAAAAACGAAGTAAATTATCAGAGACAGCAGAATAATTATTAGCTGAACATAATCACTATATTCTGTATAATAAATTTCGATATACATAAAAAGGGGGAGCAGCAATGGCTAATTTGGATGAGACCTTAACGATGTTAAAGGATTTAACCGATGCCAAAGGAATTCCTGGCAACGAGCGGGAAGTCCGCGAAGTAATGAAAAAATACATAGCTCCATATGCGGATGAAGTGACAACCGATGGACTTGGCAGTTTAATCGCCAAAAAGGTTGGAAAAGAGGGCGGTCCGAAAATTATTGTGGCTGGCCACTTAGATGAAGTCGGTTTTATGGTTACGCAAATTGACGACAAGGGATTCCTCCGTTTTCAAACCCTTGGCGGCTGGTGGTCGCAGGTGATGCTTGCGCAGCGCGTCACAGTGGTAACGAATAAGGGTGATATCATAGGTGTCGTCGGGTCGAAGCCTCCGCATATCTTACCTGCAGAAGCGCGTAAAAAACCAGTAGACATTAAAGACATGTTTATTGATATTGGTGCTTCTAGCCGCGAGGAAGCCCTTGAATGGGGTGTTCTTCCAGGAGATATGGTTGTACCGTATTTCGAATTTACTGTTATGAATAATGAAAAATTGCTGTTAGCAAAGGCATGGGATAACCGAATCGGCTGTGCGATTGCGATTAATGTATTGAAGCAATTAAAGGGTAGTGACCATCCGAATGAGGTGTATGGACTCGGAACCACCCAAGAAGAAATTGGCTCTCGTGGTGCAAAGACTGCGGCTGAAAAAATCAATCCTGATATCGCTTTTGCGGTGGATGTAGGAATTGCCGGAGATACACCTGGAATTTCTGAGAAAGAAGCCATGAGCAAAATGGGGAAAGGTCCACAAATTATATTATATGATGCGACCCTTGTAGCCCATAAAGGATTACGCGACTTTATTATTGATGTTGCGGATGAATTAAATATCCCTTATCAATTTGATGTTATTCCTGGAGGCGGGACAGATGCTGGTCCAATCCACACTGCCCATAATGGCGTTCCATCAATCGCCATTACGATAGCAACACGCTATATTCATACGCATGCCGCAATGCTCCACCGTGATGACTATGAAAACACAGTGAAGCTTATCGTAGAAGTCACCAAGCGGCTGGACCGGGAAACAGTTGATAAGATTACCTATGAGTAACAGCTCTATCCCCGACGGATTCGTTGGGGATTTTTAATGCAGATGGAGGGTAAGCGGAAAATACTGGCGGATAGCGAGAAATACTGGCGGATAGCAAGAAATACTGGCGGATAGCGAGAAATACTGGCGGATAGCGAGAAATACTGGCGGATAGCGAAAAATACTGGCGGATAGCGAAAAATACTGGCGGATAGCAAGAAATACTTGTGGATAGCGAAAAATACTGGCGGATAGCACGCAAAAACAAGTAGAGCTGCCGAGTTAGTATCGGCAGCTACAACTATTACTTCAATCCACTCTCAAGTGCAGCGAGCATTTCCTTCTTCTCATCCTCAGATGAATTCTTCCAAATGATTTCAAACAGTACACCTAGACCTGGTAGCATTTTTTCCTCGCCATTTTGGATTGCGTCAACGATTGTATCTTCTAATTCAGCTTGTGAGTTACCAGTGACATTGTGTACAATGGCATTTCGCAAATTTAAATTCATGATTATACACTCCTTTATTATCCTGCATTACTTTTATATGTTTTCTAATTTTGGTTTTATTATGTATTTTTTTTGGGATATAATGAGGAAAAACACTAGAGGGGTACAAACTTGAAACATATTGAATCCATTCAAAATCCAAAAGTAAAACAATGGAAAAAGCTTTTAACAAAAAAGGAACGAGATAAATCTGGGACATTTTTAGTGGAAGGGTTTCATTTAGTTGAAGAAGCATTAAAACATAGTGAAAGTGTAATCGAAATCATCGTTTCTACGAATGTAGGGATTCCACCGCGCTGGGACTTTAATGAAATACCTGTTACGACCGTCACAGAAGAGATTTCAAACACTTTATCAGATACGGAAGCACCGCAAGGAATCTATGCAGTTTGCAGACAAGTCTCAATCGAGGTGCCAGATGGGAAGACATATCTTTTAATAGATGCGGTGCAGGATCCAGGGAATTTAGGCACCATGATTCGCACAGCGGACGCAGCTGGTATTGACGCAGTTATAGTAGGAAGGGGCAGCGTAGACGTATATAATTCAAAGGTACTCCGATCAGCTCAGGGAAGTCATTTTCACCTGCCGATTATAACCGGTGACCTCCATGAATGGATGGAACAGCTAAAGGAAAAAAATATTTCCGTTTATGGTACAGCACTTGAAGGGGCATCTGCATATACTGATATTTCAACAGAGGATAGATTTGCATTACTTGTTGGCAACGAGGGCAGCGGGGTTAGCAAAGAGCTGCTTTCTAAAACGGACGCGAACCTGTATATTCCGATTTACGGAAAAAGCGAGTCGCTTAATGTTGCCGTAGCAACCGGCATCTTGTTATATTTTTTGAAAAAATAGACGATACTTGTTTGAAACCACTGATAAAGTATTATATAATAATTTACATTATTGAAAAATACTAAAAAACGATGACGGAGAAAAGTATCTTATCACAGACCAATTAGGGAGAAAGTGCCGTGACTGAAAGCACTTTTATGGGAATGGTAAGAGAAGTTCACCTCCTGAGTTGGCACCGGGACCACGTAGAAAGCGCGTGTAAAGGTGCACCGGCCTAGCCGTTATCCGAATGAAGCGAACACATGTGTTTTATACATACCGTGTTTACAAGGGTGGTACCGCGACTATAAACCTCGTCCCTTTCCAGGGATGGGGTTTTTTTGTTTTCATTTACTTCATTCGAAATATCATCAAATTTAAGGAGGAATTTCAATGCAAGAAAGATTAAAGGAATTGCAGCAGGAAGCTATTCAAAAAGTTGAACAGTCTTCAAGCTTGAAAGAATTAAATGACATTCGTGTTGCCTATCTAGGAAAAAAAGGTCCCATTACCGAAGTACTGCGCGGCATGGGGAAACTTTCAGCAGAAGAGCGCCCTGTTATGGGAGCACTGGCAAATGAAGTTCGTGAGGCGATTGCTACTACATTAGAAGCAAAACAAAAGGATCTAGAGGAAGCAGCCGTATTAGAAAGACTAGCTTCTGAATCTATTGACGTTACCTTACCAGGAAGTCCGGTTAAGGTTGGAAATCACCATCCTTTAACGAGAATTATTGAAGAAATTGAAGATTTATTTATAGGAATGGGCTATCAAATTGCGGAAGGACCAGAAGTTGAGCAGGATTATTATAACTTTGAAGCTCTAAATTTACCAAAAGGTCACCCGGCACGCGATATGCAGGATTCCTTCTATATTACAGATGAGATTTTGCTGCGTACGCATACTTCACCCGTACAGGCTCGGACAATGGAAAAGAACGAGGGGAAAGGGCCAATCAAAATTATCTGCCCCGGTAAAGTTTACCGCCGCGATAATGATGACGCGACACATTCTCACCAGTTTATGCAAATCGAAGGTCTTGTCATCGGCGAGAATATTCGCATGAGCGATCTAAAAGGTACTTTAGAGGTTTTTGCAAAGAAAATGTTTGGTGAAGATCGTGAAATTAGATTACGCCCAAGTTTCTTCCCATTCACAGAACCATCTGTAGAAATGGACATTTCCTGTATGATTTGCGGCGGACATGGCTGTAATGTTTGTAAGAAAACAGGCTGGATTGAAATTCTTGGAGCAGGAATGGTCCATCCAAACGTTCTTGAAATGGCTGGCTATGACTCTAAAAAATACACTGGATTTGCCTTCGGAATGGGACCAGAGCGAATTGCTATGTTGAAATACGGTATCGATGATATTCGTCATTTCTACACAAATGATGTTCGTTTCTTAAAACAATTTTCAAAACATGAATAAAATTACCACCTCGAATTAGAAAAAAGGAGGAACACGAGATGTTCGTTTCATATAAATGGCTCCAGGATTATGTTGATTTATCCGGAGTTTCAGCTGATGAATTAGCTGAAAAAATCACAAAAAGCGGGATTGAGGTTGAGGGTGTAGATGTCCTTAACGAAGGAATTAAGGGAGTAGTCGTTGGTCACGTGGTTGAACGTGTCCAGCATCCAAATGCAGATAAATTAAGCAAATGTCAGGTGGATATCGGTCAGGGAGAACCTGTACAAATTATTTGTGGAGCACCAAATGTTGCCGAGGGGCAGAAGGCTGCAGTAGCAACAGTTGGGGCAGTTCTGCCAGGTAATTTTAAAATTAAACGTGCAAAGCTTCGCGGTGAAGAATCAAATGGAATGATCTGCTCGCTAACCGAACTTGGAATGGAAGCGAAGATTGTACCGAAGGAGTATGCAGAAGGGATCTTTGTTTTCCCTCAGGATGCAGAGGTTGGAAGTGATGCGATCGCATTATTAAACCGTGATGATGAAGTTCTTGAACTTGGCCTAACACCAAACCGTGCAGATTGCTTGAGTATGCTAGGAGTGGCTTATGAGGTTGCTGCGATTCTGGGTCGTGATGTAAAATTGCCAGAAATCAATCTTGAGCCTGTGAATGAAAAAGCGACAGATTATATAACCATAAAAGTGGAAGCAAATGAAGATAATCCTTTATATGCAGCAAAAGTCATTAAAAATGTAAAAATCGGTCCTGCACCACTATGGATGCAAACAAGACTAATGTCTGCAGGCATTCGTCCGCACAATAATGTGGTCGATATCACCAATTATATTCTATTAGAATATGGTCAGCCATTACATGCGTTTGACTATGATCGTTTAGGTTCAAAAGAAATTCTTGTTCGCCGTGCACAGGATGGCGAGAAATTTGTAACTCTTGATAACGCAGAACGTACCTTAACATCTGACCATTTAGTGATTACCAATGGAACAGAACCGGTTGCATTAGCAGGTGTAATGGGCGGAGCAAATTCGGAGGTAACGTCAGATACAACATCAGTATTGTTGGAGGCGGCTTATTTCGCAGGTGGTACTGTGAGAAAAGCATCAAAAGACCACGGTTTACGAAGTGAAGCGAGTGCTCGTTTTGAAAAGGGCGTTGATCCAAATCGAGTTCGTGCTGCTGGAGAACGTGCAGCCTACTTGATGGCAAAATATGCAGGCGGTGAAGTATTAGAAGGTACATCAGAAGTTGATACACTAACCGTTGAACCAGCAGTCGTTTCTGTTACGTTGGAAAAAATAAATAATGTAATTGGCACAAACCTGACAGTTACTGAGGTTGAGGCTATTTTCGAACGTCTTCAATTTTCGGTCAGCAGTGAAGGTGAAACAATTACGGTAACAGCTCCAACACGCCGCGGCGACATCAAAATTGAAGAAGACTTGATTGAAGAAGTGGCACGTTTATATGGCTACGACAATATTCCAAAAACATTGCCAATCGGTGAAGCGACACCAGGAAAGTTATCTGCTTATCAGGAAAAACGCCGTGTTGTGCGCCAATATTTAGAAGGTGCTGGTTTGTACCAAGCGGTAACATATTCATTAACAAGTGAAGAAAAGGCTGCCCAATTCGCACTTGAAAAGCGCGACTTCATTCGTTTAGCAATGCCGATGAGTGAGGATCGCAGTATCCTGCGTTTAAGTATTATGCCGCAGCTATTGGAAGTTTTAAAATACAACAGTGCTCGTAAAAACGACAGCCTCGCTGTATATGAGACAGGCGCAGTATTCTTAGCTAATGGAAACGAAGTCTTACCTGAAGAGCAGGAGCATTTAGCTGGAGCGATTACAGGTCTATGGCACAGCCATTTATGGCAGGGTGAGAAAAAGGCTGTTGACTTCTATGTTCTTAAAGGTATTTTAGAAGGTTTGTTTGCAAAATTAGGACTTACTGAAAAGGTGAATTTTGTTCAAGCTAAAGTGGACAATATGCACCCAGGACGTACTGCAGAGATTCACTTAAATGGTCAAAGAATCGGTTTTGTTGGCCAAGTGCACCCAACGATGCAAAAAGAGCTTGATTTAAAAGACACCTATGTGTTTGAGCTTTCCTTAAAAGCAGTACTTGAGGAAGCGACAGCAGCCTTAAGATACGAAGCTATCCCACGTTTCCCTTCCATCACAAGAGACATCGCACTTGTCGTGGATAAAGAAACCGTTGCAGGTGAATTAAAGGATATCATTCAAACTGCGGGCGGACAGCTATTAAAAGAAGTACAGGTATTTGACCTATACGAAGGTGAACGCATGGAAGAAGGTAAAAAATCCATTGCCTACTCGCTGAAATATATGGACCCAGAACGAACATTAACAGATGAAGAAGTAACAAAAGTCCACTCTCAAGTGCTAGAAGCTTTGAAGAATAAGGCTGGAGCTGTACTTAGAGGATAAATAGTACCGCAAAAAAGAGTATCGATTACCGATACTCTTTTTCTTATCCCCTACACTTTGTTATTTTTTTGAATAAAAAGAGTGCTAGCTCTAATTAACAACAATATAACCAATCATAGGGACCGAGTGGTCACGATGAGCATGCGTTTCACAAATTAATCGGTATGTTCCCGCTTTATCGAATTGAAGCGGAACCATTGTTTGCTCGCCTTTACTAACTTTTCCGCTAATATCTGTGCCTTCAATATAAAAAGGGTGATCTTCATTCCCGATACCACTAATATATAAATTAACTTTCTCGCCCTTTTCTAAAAAAATAGTTCCTGGGTCCCAGCGAAAAGTCTCCATCTGTTTACCATCTACCGTATGAGATTTTAATTCAGCTGTAATCATATCAATTTCCCGAACTTCACTATCAGATTGTTGATTAAATACCATCGTACTATCTTCTTTGAACATAAACCATCCGTATAAAGCAGCGAGAACTACAGCACCTGCTAAAACGAACAGAATGGTATCTTTCTTAATTGCTAAAAATCTCATGTCAAAACCCCTCTCAGATATTTGTCCTAATTCATACATATGCAGGGTAGCTATGTAAACTTGTCTACTTTTTGTGTGAGTTAGAAAAAATCTGAATGAGGTGCAACTTAAAGGGTTCATGAAGCACGAAATCTTCAGATTCAAAAAAAGTGACCTCATGAAAGGTTCATGAAGCCCGAAATCCCCAAAATTCTAAAAAGAGGCCTCATGAAACGTATTACTTACAAAAACAATTGCAAACCCATTATCCTCTCTTTTTATTCACAAGATTCATTGCCTTTTCCGTATTAGCAAAGTGCAGCTTCACAAATTGCGGCAATACTTCGCGGCCTTTTTTTAAAATTAGCCTAGCTGCAGCCTCATCGACTTGAGCACCGGCACCTTTTGGTATCTTAAAGCCTGCTGATTCACTAAGTTTGTCGATATATTGAACAAACGCATACCTGGCAAGGATTGACGCTGCTGCTACAGCCAGATGAATACCCTCCGCTTTCGTACTAAAATAAACATTTTCCTGCGCTACGGCTTTTTGATTTTTCACATGCTGATAATAGGTGCTCCCCTGGACAAATTGGTCAATGAGTATAGCATCTGGTTTAACGGGAGAAATTTTCTCCAATACATTTAGAATCGCCTGGTTATGAAGAATTGCTTTCATTTTACCCTGGGACATTCCTGACTTTTGAAGTTGGTTGTATTTATCATTTTTTAACGTCATCAAACTAAATGGAACGACATCTTTGATTACCTTAGCTATCGCAATGATTTTTTCATCATTTAAATCCTTGGAATCTCTGACACCTAATTCCTTTAATAACGGGATATCTTCTTTTCGAACATAGGCGGCTACGACAGTTATGGGGCCAAAAAAATCACCGGTACCAACTTCATCAGAACCTATGACAGACAATTGACTGAACCCCTGCGGTAAATTACCGCTGGGAGCTTTTGATTTTGCAGGGGCATTCGAACTAGTTGCCTCTCCCCACCTGCTGGCCTCCGCTTCATTGCCCATTCCCTGAAACAACACCTTACCTGATTTATAGGCTGTAATTGTACAGCCCGCCGTTTTCGCTGCAAACACACTGCCTGGTGGCATTTTTTCTAGCAATTTACCCTGATAATAGGTTTTCATTTTATTAATTTCTGACAAACTTAGATTTAGTACTACATTTCCCAATCAAAAACCACTCCTCGACAATTTTCTATTAAAAGGAAAAAAAGTCCACGTGAGACTGTTTCCCTTTTCGACACATATCTGTTCGTGTTATATTATAAAATAGGGATTTCTTCGAATCGAATGGAGGCAGTAACTTGTCAAATAAAGAAAAAACCAGAACAACCGTAGATATATACGGAACCCAATATGTTATTTTAGGTAACGAGGATCAAAATCATGTTCGACATGTCGCTTCATTGGTTGACAAGAAAATGCGCGAAATTGGTTCCAGAAATCCATTGTTAGATGTGAATAAGCTCGCTGTTTTAACTGCGGTTAATGCTGTCAATGATTTTATTAAAGTGAAGGAACAATTAGAGCGGCTTCAAGCTGAACTACAAAAGGAAAAGGACTGAATAAGTCATGCTTGATTTAGCAATTATTTTATTATTCGTTTTTGGTTTTTTCATCGGTTTAAAAAGAGGTTTTATTTTACAGTTCGTCCATATAACAGGTTTTATTATTGCATACATCGTAGCATATTTATACTATGGTGATTTGGCGCCTAAATTAACACTATGGGTTCCATATCCGAATCTTGGAACCACTTCTCCTTTAAAATTATTAAGTGAGAATGGTAATATGGAGGAGGCTTTTTACCGCGCAATAGCATTTGTTATCATATTTCTTGCGGTGAAAATACTGCTGCAAATTATTGGATCCATGCTCGATTTTATTGCCCATTTGCCTATTCTTAGACAATTAAATGTATGGGCAGGGGGAATACTAGGTTTTGCTGAAGTCTATTTAATTATCTTTATTTTATTATATATTGGTGCGCTAGTACCAATGGAATTTATGCAGAAACCTTTGGATGATTCCATTATCGCAAACTTAATGGTCAACCATACGCCGTTCCTTTCGCAACAAATAAAAAGTATGTGGATTGAATATTCAGCTGCATTGACTTCTCTGTAAGGAGAAGTTTTTCTATTAGAAAGGTTAAAATAAAGCAAGGTGGGTGGAAATTGTGGAGATAAACAAAAAGGATGTTATCCGTCATTTAGAAATGATTGCTATATATATGGAGCTGAAAGGTGAAAATCCCTTCAAGGTATCTGCCTTTCGCAAAGCTGCGTCTGCATTGGAATTTGATGATCGCAGCGTAACTGAGATCGAGGATTTTACTAAGCTATCAGGAATCGGCAAGGGGACGGCAGCTGTTATTGAAGAATACATAAACGAGGGGACTTCCTCGGTGTTGGAAGAGCTAAAAGAAGAGGTTCCGAAAGGTTTAATTCCGTTATTACAATTACCTGGGCTTGGCGGGAAAAAGATTGCAAAGCTTCACAAAGAATTAGGAATTGAAGATGTCACTACATTAGAAGAAGCCTGTAATGCAGGAAAAGTACAGGCTCTGGCAGGCTTTGGCAAAAAAACGGAAGAAAAGATACTAAGTGCAATTGCTAATGTGGGTTCAAGACCTGAGAGACTGCCGCTTGCCTACATGCTTCCTATAGCAGAGCAGATTGAAGCAAAGCTTTCTGAACTTCCTGAAATTCATCGATTCTCACGTGCAGGAAGTCTGCGAAGAGTGCGGGAGACCGTTAAAGATCTA
Source organism: Neobacillus vireti (assembly GCF_036962345.1). Lineage (GTDB taxonomy): Bacteria > Bacillota > Bacilli > Bacillales > Cytobacillaceae > Neobacillus > Neobacillus vireti_A. The sequence goes on along the minus strand of NZ_JBALNB010000002.1, from coordinate 91,013 downwards.
GACTTTATTATTTCAAGCGAACAGCCTGAAAAGGTAAAGCAGTTCTTGTTGGATTTACCTAATAGTAAAGAAATAATTGGCGCTGGAGATACGAAGGTATCACTTGTTTTTGGGTTTGATTATGATGTTTCTGTTGATTTTCGAATTGTGAAACCAGAAGAATTTATTACTACTCTCCACCATTTTACCGGTTCAAAGGACCACAATGTCCGGATGAGGCAGCTGGCGAAGGAACGCGGTGAAAAAATAAGTGAGTATGGCGTGGAAAATGTGGAGACTGGTGAAATTCTTACTTTTACTTCGGAAGAAGAGTTTTTCAAGCATTTTGACCTGCCATTTATTCCGCCAGAAGTACGAGAAGACGGGAAAGAAGTCGAGGATTTTCATGACTTTAAAGATGAATTAATCCAACTAAGTGATATTAAGGGTGACCTTCACATGCATACCACTTGGAGCGATGGAGCTCATACGATTGAAGAAATGGTTGAAGCGTGCCGTGCAAAGGGTTATAAATATATGGCCATTACCGACCACTCTCAATACTTAAAAGTCGCAAATGGGCTGACGCGTGAGCGTCTACTGCAGCAAAAAGAAGAAATAAAAAAATTAAATGAAAAATACGATGATATACTAATATTATCAGGTGTTGAAATGGACATCTTGCCAGATGGTACGTTGGATTATGAGGATGATCTGCTGGCAGAAATGGATTTTGTCATCGCGTCCATTCACTCTGCCTTTTCACAGCCAAAAGAAAAAATTATGGAACGGTTAACGACAGCATTAAAAAATGCACATGTTGATTTAATAGCCCATCCTACCGGCAGGAAAATTGGCCGCCGCGAAGGGTATGATGTTGATATTGATCTGCTTATAGACTTAGCAAAACAAACAAATACAGCTTTAGAGCTGAATGCCAACCCTAATCGCTTAGACCTTAAAGCGGAATATCTTAGGAAAGCCCAAGACGCTGGGGTGAAACTATTTATTAATACAGATGCCCATAAAAAAGAAACGTTATCACATATGGATGTTGGTGTTTCAACTGCGAAAAAGGGCTGGATAAAAAAATCTTCGGTTATCAATACATTGGAACCGACTGACTTACTAGAGTTTTTGCATAACCGAAAATAAGGAGGTTACTCCATGCAAGAAAGAACCTTAAAGGTATTGGAATTTACCAAAGTGAGGGATCAGCTCATTGAGCATGCATCATCATCACTAGGAATAGATAAATTAAGGAATTTGATCCCATCAACAGATTACGAAGAAGTTGTACGGCTTCAAAAGGAAACAGATGAGGCCTCAACGGTTATAAGGATTAAAGGAAATGTCCCATTATCAGGAATTTATGACATCCGCGGACATGTTAAACGCTCGGTAATTGGCGGTGTCTTAAGTTCTCATGAGTTGGTGCAAATCGCTAGTACCATCCGTGCTAGCCGGCAAATGAAGCGATTTATTGAGGAGATTGCTGAAGAAAGAACAGAAATTCCGATTCTAATGGAACATGTAGACCGGATTATCGTTTTAGCAAACCTAGAAGAGTCCATTCGGCACGCGATTGATGAAAGCGGTGAGGTCCTTGATAGTGCAAGTGATCTTTTACGTACGTTAAGGCAGCAGCTGAGGTCAAATGAAGCACGTGTCCGTGAAAAATTAGAGAGTATGATCCGCTCATCAAATGCAGCTAAGATGTTGTCGGATTCCATTGTCACCATCCGAAATGACCGTTTTGTTATTCCTGTCAAACAAGAGTATCGGGGTCATTATGGCGGTATTATCCATGACCAAAGTGCATCAGGGCAAACGCTCTTTATTGAACCGCAAGTGATTGTCCAATTAAACAATCAGTTGCAGGATATTCGAGTAAAAGAACAGCTTGAAATTGAAAGAATCTTGATGGAGCTTTCTGCCAAAAGTGCTGAATTTGAGTCGGAGCTTCAAGTAATCGTAGAGGTACTGGCGAATTTGGATTTTATTTTTGCTAAAGCCAGATATGGTCGGAAAATTAAAGCAAGTATGCCTCAGATTAATAATGAGGGACGAATTGCATTGTATAAAGCAAGGCACCCATTAATAGCTATTGACGAGGTTGTTCCAAATGATATTTTGCTTGGGAAAGACTATACAACCATTGTCATTACTGGACCAAACACGGGTGGTAAAACGGTTACCTTAAAGACACTCGGTTTATGTTCGTTAATGGCGCAAGCAGGATTACAGGTTCCTGCTTATGACGGGTCAGAGCTGGCAGTTTTCGATGCCATCTATGCAGACATTGGTGATGAGCAGTCCATTGAACAAAGCTTGAGTACTTTTTCATCCCACATGGTTAATATTGTTGATATTTTGGAAAAAGTTGATTTCAACTCTCTGGTACTGTTTGATGAGCTTGGTGCGGGTACTGACCCGCAGGAAGGTGCTGCGCTTGCGATTTCCATACTAGACGAGGTGCATAATCGAGGTGCGAGAGTAATAGCTACCACGCATTACCCAGAATTAAAGGCATATGGCTATAATCGTGATGGTGTCTTAAATGCCAGTGTCGAGTTTGACGTTGAAACATTGAGCCCAACCTATAAGCTCCTGCTTGGAGTTCCAGGACGAAGTAATGCCTTTGAAATATCAAAACGATTAGGTTTAAATGACCGTGTCATTCAGGCGGCAAGGTCACATGTAAGTGAGGATAGCAATCAGATTGATAAGATGATTGCTTCGCTTGAGGCAAGTAAGCGGCAGGCTGAAACGGAACAAGAAGAGGCACGTGATTATTTAAGACAGGCAGAAAAGCTTCATCAGGATATGCAAAAGCAAATGATTGAATTTTATGAGAACAAGGATGCCATGCTTGAAAAAGCTGCTGAACAAGCTGGTGAATTACTCGAAGAGGCGAAGAGTGAGGCTGAAAAGGTTATTCGTGATCTTCGTAAAATGAGGATTGAAAAGCATGCAGAAATTAAGGAACATGAATTAATTGATGCAAAACGCCGTCTCGAAGCCGCGACACCTGAAGTGAAGAAATCATCTCAAGCTAGCAAGAAAACGAAAAAGCATACCTTGACACCCGGTGATGAGGTCAAAGTTCTCACATTTGATCAAAAGGGTACACTGGTTGAAAAAGTCTCCAATAATGAATGGCTGGTTCAAATCGGTATCCTGAAAATGAAGGTCAAAGAAAAGGATTTAGAGTTTATGAACACGCCGAAGCCGGTAGAGACAAGACCAATGGCAATCGTTAGAGGCAGAGATGCGGATGTGAAGCTTGAGTTGGATTTACGTGGAGAAAGATATGAGGCAGCCCTTTCAAGAGTGGAAAAATATATAGATGATGCCTTATTATCAAACTATCCTCGTGTATCGATTATTCATGGGAAAGGCACGGGTGCATTAAGACAGGGAGTACAGGAGTATTTAAGAAATCATCGCTCTGTTAAGAAAATCCGGTTTGGAGAAGCTGGAGAGGGCGGCTCAGGTGTTACCATCGTGGAATTTAAATAAGGTCCTTTTTGTATGGTTCTCGATTGTATAAAAAGCCTTTAATAATATTCGGGGAGATTGTGCAATGAACCAGTTTTGGGATAATATGTATGTTCAAAGTGCAGCCAATTATAGCGTAGTTATATTATGTGTCATAGTATTTTTAGCCATTTTTGAATTAGTTACAAAATATAAAAATTGGGATGAAATCAAAAACGGTAATTTTGCTGTGGCAATGGCAACCGGAGGGAAAATATTCGGAATTGCTAACATTTTCCGTTATTCCATTGAACAAAATGATTCTTTGGTAACAATGATTAGCTGGGGAGTATTTGGTTTTATGCTTTTACTGGCTGGATATTTTATCTTTGAATTTTTAACACCTAAATTTAACATAGATGATGAAATTAAAAATGACAATCGTGCTGTTGGATTCATTGCCATGATTATATCGATCGGCTTATCCTATGTAATAGGTGCGGGAATATTGTAAGGGGAGAAAAAAGTGGAGACATTAGCTAAAGTACTTCTTGGTTTATGCGCCTTGTTTTTGCTAATCGGTTTGGGGTACATGTTGTTATAATCAATCAGAAAAATCATCGCCGTTACATTTGCGCGATGATTTTTTTCTTTCGTGAAATAGTAAACATATCTTATAATTCTAATTGTTTAAAGAGTCTGACTATATTATAATGAAGGGGAGTGGAAAATTTTACAATTGAATATAAGGAGGGTTACTATGTATGAGTCAAAACCGTGGCTCGTGTCTTATCCAGATGAAATTCCTAGAGAACTAGAATTTAGAAAGGCGCCAGTTCAACAGTATCTTGTTGATGCGGCGAATAACTTTCCAGAAAAAACAGCTATCCATTTTATGGGGAAGGAAATGACCTATAAAGAGCTATACGAAGAGTCATTATCTTTTGCCAGCTACCTTCAGCAAATTGGGATATCAAAAGGTGACCGAGTTGCGATCATGCTAGCTAATACCCCGCAATCAGTCATCAGTTATTTTGGGATACTAATGGCTGGTGGGATTGTTGTTCAAACAAACCCATTATACACGGAACGTGAACTTGAATACCAAATGAAGGACTCCGGAGCAAAAGCGATCATCACACTCGACATCCTCTATCCTCGTGCTTCTAAGGTGATGCCTAAGACTAATTTGCAGCACATAATTGTAACCGCTATCAAAGACTATCTGCCATTTCCAAAAAATTTAGTTTACCCTTTTATCCAGAAAAAGCAATATGGAATTGTCGTGAATGTTAAACATGAAGGCAATACTCACTTATTTAAAGAAATCGTAAAAATGAAACCTACAAAACTAGTGGAGTATAGCTTCGATTTTGAGGAGGATGTTGCCCTGCTTCAATATACAGGCGGAACAACAGGTTCTCCCAAAGGAGTTATGCTGACACATCGAAATTTAGTAGCAAACTCTTCCATGTGCAGCGCCTGGCTGTACAAAGCAAAGCCAGGAGAAGAGTCAATTTTAGGGATTGTCCCATTTTTCCACGTATATGGGATGACAATCATTATGATTTTATCTGTTATGCAGGCATATAAAATGATTATCTTACCAAAGTTTGATGCTTTAACTACATTAAAAACGATTCAAAAGCAGCGGCCAACACTTTTTCCAGGTGCACCAACCATTTATATCGGTCTATTAAATCATCCAGATATAAAAAAATACGATTTGTCATCGATTGATTCCTGCCTAAGCGGCTCGGCACCGCTGCCAATTGAAGTACAAGAGGCATTTGAGGAGATTACTGGCGGAAAACTCGTTGAAGGATATGGATTGACAGAATCATCCCCTGTGACACATGCAAATTTCTTATGGGATCGTCCACGGATAAAAGGAAGTATCGGTGTTCCATGGCCAAATACAGAAGTGAAAATTGTTTCTATGGAAAATGGGGACATCGTACCTGTTGGAGAAATTGGTGAAATCATCATTAAAGGTCCTCAAGTCATGAAAGGGTATTGGAATAGTCCAGAGGCAACGGAGGAAACCATCAAAGATGGCTGGCTGTATACAGGTGACCTTGGATATATGGACGATAATGGATACTTCTATGTCGTCGATCGAAAGAAAGATATGATTATCGCTGGCGGATTTAATATATATCCAAGAGAAATAGAAGAAGTTTTGTATGAACATCCTGAGGTTGTAGAGGCAGTTGCTGCTGGTATTCCTGACCCATACCGTGGAGAAACCGTAAAAGCCTATGTGGTGTTAAAAGAAGGCTCAAAGCTTACTTCTGAAGACTTAAACCAATTTGCAAGGAAATATTTAGCTGCCTATAAGGCGCCAAGATTATATGAATTTAGAGAGGAATTACCGAAAACAGCAATAGGGAAAATTTTACGAAGAACACTCGTTGAAGAAGACATGAGAAAAATAGAGGAAGAAAACAAAAAACATGCCTAACTTCTTGCACTTCTTTTTTTTGCATGATAAAGCTTGTCTCTTAACATGGAGTAAAGTAATATAAAATAGTCTTTGTTTTCTTGACAGAAATCAAAGTAATATCTATTATAAAAATATGAATGATTATTCATTCATATTTTTTCTTTTTGATAAAGGCTATTTTCGTAATGACTGTTGTTAAAATCTTAAAGCCGATTTTAACGTGGAAATAGTTATTTTTCGTTTTTAGAATCTAGTTTGCAAGCTTTTTTCTTCAAAAGAGCTTTAATAAATCTTCTTTACAGAGGAGAGAAAATAGTGAAAAAAAATAAACCTAAATACATGCAGATCATTGATGCAGCGGTCATTGCGATTGCTGAGGTGGGATATCATCAGGCACAGGTTTCGAAAATCGCGAAGCAGGCAGGTGTTGCGGATGGTACCATATATCTTTATTTTAAAAACAAAGAAGACATCCTCATTTCCCTCTTTGAAGAGAAAATGGGAAGCTTTATTGAAAAAATAGAGGAATTAATAGCAGGAAAAGAGACGGCGGTGGAGAAGTTATTAATGATGATAGATGCTCATTTCAAAAACCTAGCTGATGATCATCACATGGCAATCGTAACACAGCTCGAATTACGACAATCTAATAAAGAGCTGCGTCTGAGAATAAATAATGTTCTTAAAGGATATTTGCAAGTGATCGATAAAATCATCATCGAAGGTAAAGAATCGGGAGAGTTTGCGAGTGATCTCGATGTCCGTCTTGCTAGACAAATGATTTTCGGCACGATGGATGAGACCGTTACAACCTGGGTTTTGAATGAGGAAAAATATGATTTAGTTGCACTTGCTCAGCCTATTCATCAGCTGCTGGTTAAGGCCTGCAGCAGGCAGTAAAATCCAAGTGTAAGAAGGAGAGGGAGTCTTTTGGAATACTTAAAATGGTCTTATCAAGACGGGATAGCGACAATCGCCATCGAACGTCCGCCGGCAAACGCCCTATCAACAGGATTATTAAGGGAATTGTCAACTGTTCTAGACGAGATCGAACCTAATACTGACATCAAGGTGATTGTCATTCATGGGGAAGGTCGATTCTTCTCAGCGGGTGCGGATATCAAAGAATTCACAACCGTTTTTTCTTCAGAAGGATTTGCGAATATTGGAAAGTATGGCCAAGCTTTGTTTGAACGGATGGAGAAATTCCCCAAACCAATCCTTGCAGCTATTCATGGTGCTGCACTTGGCGGCGGCTTAGAGCTGGCAATGGCATGTCATATCCGTTTAGTGGGAGAAAACACGAAACTTGGCCTGCCAGAACTTCAGCTCGGCTTAATCCCAGGGTATGCTGGTACACAACGACTGCCTAAATATGTCGGAGTGGCACGGGCCGCAGAAATGCTATTTACCTCTGAACCAATCACAGGATTGGAAGCGGTTCAATTTGGTTTGGCGAACCATGCATATCCAGAAAACGAAGTGTTGGAGCAAGCATTGAAAATGGCAGGTAAAATTGCTAAGAAAAGCACTGGTTCATTAAAAGCTACAATCCAACTATTAAATTATGCAAAAACCGAAGAGTTTTATGAAGGCGTGAAAAAGGAAGTTGAGCTGTTTGGAGAAATATTTGAAACACCTGATGCAAAGGAAGGAATTCAGGCCTTCATTGAAAAAAGGGAGCCTCACTTTAAAGGTGAATAACTTCTATTCTTACTAGAAGTTACCAATAAATTTTTTTGCTATAAATATTCTTAATCTTTGGAACAGAAATAATCTTTGCATTTTAGGAGGGAAAACATGAACATTTATGTACTTTTGAAAAGAACATTCGACACTGAGGAAAAAATCACCATTGCTGGCGGAAAAATTAATGAGGATGGAGCAGAGTTTATCATCAATCCTTATGATGAATATGCAGTTGAAGAGGCGATCCAAGTCCGCGATGCCCAAGGCGGTGAGGTAACGGTTATCTCCGTTGGTACGGAAGAATCCGAAAAACAATTACGTACAGCCCTTGCAATGGGTGCGGATAAAGCAGTGTTAATTAATACGGAAGACGATGTAGAAAACGGTGACCAATTTACCACTGCAAAAATCATAGCTGAATATCTAAAGGATAAAAATGCTGACCTTATTTTAGGTGGAAATGTAGCCATTGACGGTGGTTCTGGCCAAGTTGGTCCACGTGTAGCTGAATTGTTGAACATTCCATATGTAACAACTATAACTAAACTAGAAATTGATGGTACAAACGTAACGGTTACCCGTGATGTTGAAGGTGATTCTGAAGTAATCGAAACGAGCCTGCCGTTACTCGTTACTGCTCAGCAAGGGTTAAATGAGCCGCGTTATCCATCATTACCAGGAATCATGAAGGCAAAGAAAAAGCCTTTAGAGGAACTAGAATTAGATGATTTAGATCTAGAAGAAGACGATGTCGAAGCAAAAACAAAAACAATCGAAATCTACTTACCGGCTAAAAAGGAAGCGGGAAAAGTTTTATCTGGAGACTTAAATGATCAGGTAAAGGAACTTGTAAACCTTCTTCACTCGGAAGCAAAAGTCGTTTAATACTTATTTACGTAAATTTTCAGAATACTGTTAAGCAAAAATTGATTTGCAGGAGGTAAAGGGATGACTAGAAAAGTATTGGTATTAGGGGAAACACGTGACGGTTCTTTACGTAATGTTACGTTCGAAGCAATTGCTGCTGGAAAAACAGTGGCAGAAGGCGGAGAAGTTGTAGGGGTTTTAATTGGACAGAATGTTAGCGCTTTATCTGCAGAAATCGTTCAATATGGTGCGGACCGTGTTGTTGTGGTAGAGGATGAAAAGTTAGGTCAATATACTTCTGATGGTTTTGCTCAAGCATTACTAGCTGTACTTGACCAAGAAAAACCAGAAGGGCTTGTTTTGGGACATACATCTCTTGGGAAAGATCTTTCTCCAAGAATTGCTGCCAAACTATCTTCTGGATTAATTTCTGACGCAACAGCTGTTGAGGTTGTAGGTGGAAATGTTGTCTTCACTAGACCAATTTATTCAGGAAAAGCCTTTGAAAAGAAAATTGTTACAGATGGACTTATTTTTGCAACAGTAAGACCAAATAATATTGCACCACTAACAAAGGATGAAAGCAGAACTGGTGAAGTGGCTTCCCTTTCTGTTGAAATTAAGGACCTTCGTGCCATTATTAAAGAAGTAGTAAGAAAAGCGAGTGAAGGTGTAGATTTAAGTGAAGCAAAAGTTGTTATCTCAGGCGGACGCGGTGTAAAAAGTGCGGGAGGCTTCGAACCTCTAAAAGAACTCGCCAATGTCTTAGGCGGCGCTGTTGGAGCTTCACGTGGTGCTTGTGATGCGGACTATTGCGACTACTCCTTACAAATTGGACAAACAGGTAAGGTTGTAACACCTGACTTATATATTGCCTGCGGAATTTCTGGTGCCATCCAGCACTTAGCGGGTATGTCTAACTCAAAGGTAATTGTTGCAATTAACAAAGATCCTGAGGCAAATATCTTTAAAGTAGCGGATTACGGTATTGTTGGTGATCTATTTGAAGTGGTGCCACTTTTAACAGAAGAATTTAAAAAGCTTAAAGTTCATTCTTAATGTCAATACTAGATAAGGTGAGCGAGCAATCGCTCGCCTTATTACATAGAATATCAAAAGAAATTTAGGGAAAATTACATGCGAGACAGATTATTAGCATGATGATTTAAACAATGCTATACTTTCGTTAGTAATTAGTAATTTTTTAGGAGGCATAAACAAATGGCTATTTCAAACGTAACCGATTCAAATTTCTCTGCCGAAACAGGCTCTGGTCTTGTACTTGCAGATTTCTGGGCTCCATGGTGTGGACCTTGTAAAATGATCGCTCCAGTTCTTGAAGAACTTGATTCAGAAATGGGCGAGAAAGTTAAAATCGTGAAATTAGATGTAGATGATAACCAAGAAACTGCTGCAAAATACGGCGTTATGAGTATCCCTACATTATTAGTGTTCAAAAATGGCGAAGTAGTTGACAAAGTTGTCGGCTTCCAACCAAAAGACGCATTAGCAAGCGTATTAGAAAAGCACGTATAAGAAAGAAAAACCTTAGCTGGATTTGTTCTAGCTGGGGTTTTTTATTTTTGAAAGACCGGGTTAAACATAAAAATTTTGGCACCCTGTTGATTGAAGCGGACAGCCAATGGAAAAAGATTAGGCTTTTCTTTATTCGCTTAATCATTTAAAATTTTAGGATAGATAATTAAGAGACGGGGAGGAGCAGCTGGAATGAATGAAAATATTAAACAAAAATTAACACTGCTGCCTGATCAGCCTGGCTGCTACTTAATGAAAGACCGTCAGGGAACGATCATTTATGTAGGAAAAGCAAAAGTACTTAAAAACCGAGTTCGCTCTTATTTCACTGGCTCGCATGATGGGAAAACATTACGGCTGGTCAATGAAATTGAGGACTTTGAATATATCGTTACCTCATCCAATATTGAAGCACTGCTGCTTGAATTAAATTTAATCAAAAAATATGATCCAAAATACAATGTCATGTTAAAGGATGATAAAACTTATCCGTTCATCAAATTGACAGCGGAAAGACACCCGAAACTTATCATTACTAGAAAAGTAAAAAAGGATAAAGGCAAATACTTTGGTCCATATCCAAATGTCATGGCAGCTAACGAAACAAAAAAACTGCTTGACCGAATTTATCCCTTACGAAAATGTTCAACGCTTCCGGACCGGGTTTGTTTGTACTACCATTTGGGTCAGTGTCTGGCACCTTGTGTGAATGAGGTACACGATGAGGAATACAAGCAAATGACAGACGAGATTACCCGTTTCCTTAATGGCGGATTTAAAGAAATAAAGAAAGAACTGACGGAGAAAATGACGAGTGCTTCGGAAGAATTGGATTTTGAACGTGCCAAGGAATTCCGAGATAAAATTATTCATATCGAAACCATAATGGAAAAGCAAAAAATTACGATGACGGATTTTACAGATCGTGATGTATTTGGCTATGCAGTCGATAAGGGCTGGATGTGTGTACAGGTTTTCTTCGTACGCCAAGGAAAACTAATTGAACGTGACGTCTCGATGTTCCCGTTTTACAATGAGCCGGAAGAAGAAATTCTCACTTTTCTTGGTCGATTTTATGAAAAATCCAATCATATTAAACCTAAAGAAGTTCTTATTCAGGATGAAATCGATTTAACGATTGCCGAACAGCTCCTTCAAGTGAAAGTTCTAAAGCCGCAGCGCGGTCAGAAAAGGGACCTTGTTAAGATGGCGATCAAAAATGCGAAAATTGCATTGGCTGAGAAGTTTTCACTGATTGAAAAAGATGAGGTAAGAACGATAAAAGCGGTTGAGAATCTTGGTGAACTTATGGGAATTTATACCCCTCATCGAATCGAGTCATTCGATAATTCGAATATTCAAGGGACAGACCCTGTATCCGCCATGGTTGTATTTATCGATGGCAAGCCAAACAAGCGTGAATACCGAAAATATAAGATCAAATCTGTTACGGGTCCTGATGATTACGAATCCATGCGTGAAGTAACAAGAAGAAGGTATTCGAGGGCACTTAAGGAAGAACTGCCGCTGCCAGATTTAATTCTTATAGATGGCGGTAAAGGACATGTTGAGGCTGTCAGGGATGTACTCGAAAATGAGTTAGGATTAGATATTCCGTTAGCTGGAATGGTGAAGGATGAGAAGCACCGGACTTCTCAGCTTCTCTATGGAACTCCGCTTGAAATTATACCACTTGGCAGAAACAGCCAAGAGTTTTATTTATTACAAAGAATCCAGGACGAAGTTCACCGTTTTGCGATTACCTTTCATCGTCAAACCCGCTCAAAAAGCGCATTTCACTCCTTGTTGGATGACATTCCTGGTGTAGGGGAGAAGCGAAAAAAGCAATTGCTTAAAGAATTTGGCTCTGTTAAGAAAATGAAAGAAGCCACTTTTGAAGAGTTTAGGGCAATTGGGATTCCTGCACCTGTAGCAGAGGAATTAATGAAAAAACTTCAATCATAGCAATGGTCTTTTTACAATAATCTTAACAAAAACAGCCTTGTAAGAAAAAATTGGCTATGCTATAATGAGTGAAAATTTAAATTACTATCACTTTTTAATACTGAAGTGAAGGTAGAGGTGCGAGCTTCAATAGTAATGATTCTGAGAAGGATGAGCTTCTGGGAAGAATCATGAAAGGGGATGTTCGCCGAAGTGAAGAAAGTCTCATTTCTTTCTTTGCTGGTCCTGCATTGAATAAATGCCGGATTGTCAAGACGATTGTCTTGGAGAGCTATCTTACATTGTAGACGCAAGAATTTTTTGTGTATGTTAAACAATGAGATGCCCTCTCATTGTTTTTTATTTTTTACGGAAAGATAATGATTCTTAACCTACAAGTGAAAGCAGGGGAAAAAGATGGGTTTAATTGTTCAAAAATTTGGCGGCACTTCGGTAGGAAGTGTGGAAAAAATTCTAAATGTAGCAGGGCGGGTAAAAGCAGAAACAGACCAAGGGAATCAGGTGGTAGTCGTTGTCTCAGCAATGGGAAAATCAACAGATCATCTGGTCGGCTTGGCGAAAGAAATTTCTGGGCAGCCAAATAAACGCGACATGGATATGCTGTTAAGCACTGGAGAACAGGTGACCATATCATTATTATCAATGGCTTTAAATGAACAGAAATTGCCTGCGGTATCATTTACTGGCTGGCAGGCTGGTATTTTAACAGAGCCTGTCCATGGCAATGCACGTATTACAACGATTAATGCAGAATCCGTACAGAAACAGCTGGACGAAGGTAAAGTCGTTATTGTTGCGGGATTCCAAGGGATCACTGAAGATGGCGAGATTACCACACTCGGCCGTGGCGGATCTGATACGACAGCGGTAGCACTTGCGGCAGCTCTTAAAGCGGATAAGTGTGATATCTATACGGATGTAACTGGGGTATACACCACTGATCCAAGATATGTAAAGAGTGCACGTAAATTAAAATCAGTGTCTTATGATGAAATGCTTGAACTTGCTAATTTAGGTGCGGGGGTATTACACCCAAGAGCAGTAGAATTTGCAAAAAATTATCAAGTACCACTTCAGGTACGTTCGAGCTTGGAGATAGAAGAAGGAACAGTGATTGAGGAGGAAGCATCGATGGAACAAAACCTTGTAGTTCGTGGAGTGGCATTCGAAGATGAAATTACGAAGGTGAGCGTACTGGGTCTCGCCAATTCTTTAACAAGTTTATCTACAATCTTTTCAACGCTTGCGGAAAACCATTTAAACGTTGATATTATCGTGCAAAGTACAACAGAAGCAGAAACAGCGAATCTTGCCTTCTCGATTAAAACGGATGACCTTATAGAGACGTTAAATGTCCTTGAAAATAACAAGGATGTACTTAACTATGAGAGACTTGACGCTGAAAATAAATTGGCTAAAGTATCAATTGTCGGTTCAGGCATGATTTCAAACCCTGGGGTCGCAGCACAAATGTTTGAAGTCCTTGCAGCCAACGGGATCCAAATCAAAATGGTCAGCACCTCAGAAATCAAAGTTTCAGTCGTCCTTGAAGAAAAACATATGTTAAAAGCAGTAGAAGTACTACACCAAGCATTTGGTCTTTCTGCGGTCAGCGAATAAAGAGAAAAAAAGCTTTCATCTATTCGATGAAAGCTTTTTAAAAATTTTTTAAAGTGTATCTTTTCGATCCCATTTGACGGTGAATTGTACTTTATTTGCTTTTTTTACTGGGTGTTCGAAGGTTTCGGTGATGGCTTGTTTTTGGAGTTCGATTTGCTGGGCAAGGAAGCCTGCTTCAATTTGAAAGTAATGTTCCGCTTTTGATTTGACTCGAGAGACAATGAGCGGGCTTGTTAGTTCAAGTTCGATTTCATTTTTTCGCTCATTTTTTAATTCGAGCTGCCCCCAAGAGGCTTTTGTGAAAAAATCAATTACTTCATCAAGAGTGTTTAATGGGTGCTTGCGCGCTAATCGTTTTCCGGCCCAGTAAAGAATTTCGGGAGTGTCTTTTCCTAAGATTTCTGGCAATACAAATTCCCTAATTAATTCATAGCCAAACAACGAAATATTTTTTGGTTCGTCCGAATGTAAATTAAGTTCGACGACATTACTATCTTTCATATAGCTTCCCCTCTTTCTACCATTCTATTATATACAATTATGGCTTCCGATAAGAACACTTTTTATCGTGATGTGTGTAAAGCATTAGAGTAATAAAGGATTGTTATTTTGCAATATAATAGCCTGTCTTTCATCATAATTATGTTTTCCAAAAACGATGGAGGGCTCCCGGATAATTGTAAAAAATGTTAGGAATTTTATTGGGTTTCATACAAAATAATCCCAATTACTAGAAAAGAAACTTATAATTTAATATAATATCAATATATTTTAAAAATTTTATTTTTTTAAAGTTTTTGTGTATACGTTTTCTTGACGCTCTATGCGGATGAGAGTAAAATGGACTTGTCACATAATTGTCACAGTGGTGCTAAGTTTACTAACTATTAAAATGAACAGTAAGTTAAAAAGGGCTTAACATCATTTTAAAAATTCAAGGGGGGTTAATTATGGCGGGGAATCGTGAGTTTTTGAATCGAAGATTGCATTCATTACTAGGAGTTATTCCAATAGGTTTATTCCTTGTGCAGCATCTAGTAGTCAACCATTTTGCTACAGGAGGACCGGAATCCTTTAACAAAGCTGCAGGTTTTATGGGGAACCTACCTTTTAGAATTATCCTAGAAACAGTAATTATTTATTTACCAATCTTATTTCATGCAATCTATGGGCTTTACATTGCTTTTACAGCGAAAAACAATGCAGGGAATTATGGGTTTTTCAGGAACTGGATGTTCCTATTACAACGCGTATCAGGTGTTATTACCCTAATCTTTATTGCATGGCACGTTTGGCAAACTCGGGTTGCGGCAGCATTCGGTACAGAAGTTAACTTTGATATGATGGCCAATATTCTGTCTTCACCATTTATGTTTATTTTCTATATAATTGGTGTAATCTCGACTATTTTCCACTTTGCTAATGGTCTGTGGTCATTCTTTGTAAGCTGGGGTATTACAGTTTCCCCACGTTCACAAGTAATTTCTACATATTTTACAATTGGCGTTTTTGTAGTTCTTTCAATTGTAGCCATTCGAACACTTTTAGCATTTGCTTAAACAATTACATCATACTATGTGTTGAAAAATATCGGATTTTTGGATTAAGGGAGTGAGTCACAATGAGTAAAGGTAAGGTGATCATAGTTGGCGGCGGCTTAGCCGGCTTAATGGCAACCATAAAAGTTGCTGAGTCAGGAACACCTGTAGAATTATTTTCACTTGTTCCAGTTAAACGTTCCCACTCAGTTTGTGCCCAAGGCGGTATAAATGGAGCAGTAAATACAAAAGGAGAAGGCGATTCTCCTTGGATTCACTTTGATGATACTGTTTATGGCGGTGACTTCCTAGCTAACCAGCCGCCAGTAAAGGCGATGTGTGAAGCTGCCCCTGGAATTATTCACTTAATGGACCGTATGGGCGTTATGTTTAACCGTACCCCAGAAGGACTATTAGATTTCCGCCGCTTTGGCGGTACGCAGCACCACCGTACAGCATTTGCGGGTGCGACAACAGGTCAGCAGCTTCTATATGCGTTGGACGAGCAGGTTCGCCGCCACGAAGTAGCTGGATTAGTTACAAAATATGAAGGCTGGGAATTCTTAGGATCAGTTGTGGATGACGATGGCGTTTGCCGCGGAATCGTTGCACAGAACTTAACGTCTATGGAAATTAAATCCTTCGCAGGGGATGCCGTAATCTTGGCAACAGGCGGCCCTGGTATTATCTTTGGTAAGACAACAAACTCTGTTATAAATACAGGTTCAGCTGCATCTATCGTTTATCAACAAGGTGCATATTATGCAAATGGTGAGATGATTCAGATTCATCCAACTGCTATTCCTGGAGATGATAAGCTCCGATTAATGAGTGAATCAGCTCGTGGAGAAGGCGGCCGGGTTTGGACGTATAAAGACGGAAAACCTTGGTACTTCCTTGAAGAGAAATATCCTGCATACGGAAACCTCGTACCGCGTGATATTGCGACACGTGAAATTTTCGATGTGTGTGTGAATCAGAAACTAGGAGTGAATGGTGAGAACATGGTTTACCTTGACCTTTCTCACAAGGATCCACATGAATTGGATATTAAACTCGGCGGAATTATCGAAATCTATGAGAAGTTCACTGGAGACGATCCGCGTAAACTTCCTATGAAAATCTTCCCTGCTGTCCACTATTCAATGGGCGGACTATGGGTTGATTATGATCAAATGACCAATATTCCAGGACTTTTTGCTGCTGGAGAATGTGATTTCTCACAGCATGGTGCCAATCGTCTAGGTGCCAATTCATTACTTTCAGCAATATACGGCGGTATGGTCGTTGGGCCAAATGCAGTTCGATATATTAAGGGTCTTGAGAAGAGTTCAGATGCTGTTTCTTCTACTGTATTTGACCGTCATGTCAAGGAACAGGAAAACAAGTGGAACTCAATTATGTCATTAAACGGTAAAGAAAATGCTTATGTTCTGCATAAAGAGCTTGGCGAGTGGATGACGGATAATGTTACCGTTGTTCGTTTTAATGACAAGCTATTAAAGACGGATGAGAAAATCCAAGAACTTTTAGAACGCTATAAAAATATCAATATCAATGATACTTCTAAGTGGAGTAACCAGGGAGCAGTATTCACCCGCCAATTAGAGAACATGCTGCAATTAGCACGTGTTATCACCATTGGTGCTTATAACCGTAATGAAAGCCGTGGTGCTCACTACAAGCCTGAATTCCCTAACCGTAATGATGAAGACTTCTTGAAAACAACAATGGCGAAATTTGTTGATAGTTCATCTGCACCGGCATTCCATTACGAAGAAGTAGATGTTTCATTGATTCAGCCACGTAAACGCGATTACTCAAAAAGCAAGGGGGAGTAGAATAGCATGTCTGAAAATAAAACAGTAAAATTTATTGTTACACGTCAAGATGGCCCAGATTCTGCTCCATATGAAGAGGAGTTTGAACTCGCTTATCGTCCCAATATGAACGTAATTTCTGCATTAATGGAAATTCGTAGAAATCCTATAAACACAAAAGGACAAAGTACTACTCCGATTACTTGGGATAGTAACTGTCTTGAGGAAGTTTGCGGAGCTTGTTCTATGGTGATTAACGGAAAGCCGCGCCAATCATGTTCAGCCCTGGTTGATCAACTTGAGCAGCCGATCCGGTTAGAGCCAATGAAAACATTCCCTGTTGTGCGTGACCTGCAAGTTGACCGCAGCAGAATGTTCGATGCCTTAAAGAAAGTAAAAGCTTGGATTCCAATTGATGGAACCTATGACCTTGGACCAGGACCACGGATGCCTGAGAAAAAGCGTCAATGGGCTTATGAACTTTCAAAATGTATGACTTGTGGTGTCTGCCTTGAGGCTTGTCCAAATGTAAACAGCAACTCAAGCTTTATTGGACCACAGCCGCTTTCACAAGTACGTCTTTTCAATGCTCATCCAACTGGTGAGATGAATAAGGCTGAGCGCTTAGAAGCGATTATGGGCGATGGTGGACTAGCTAACTGTGGTAACTCACAAAACTGTGTACAATCATGTCCGAAAGGAATTCCTTTAACGACATCGATTGCCGCATTGAACCGTGATACTACCATCCAAGCATTTAGAAACTTCTTCGGAAGCGATCATGCTTAAATAACAGCTGCGCCTAGGTGCCTGAGCTGGATTTAAAGCTTAATTCTAAACCTTCTTTTCTATTATGAAGAGAAGGTTTTTCTTTCCTAAATGCTAAGACTTTTATTAGGCCTTTTGTTATACTAAAAGTAAGAAATTTCTCAAAGTTAGAAAAAGGATGGTATATGAGTGTGAAAAAGCTTCCGTTATTAATCATACTTGCCGGTTTGGTTGTCATTGGAGTCGGAGTCTGGCAAATTATAGAGACCAAGTTTCAAACTGATACTTCACTCAAAGAAGCAAAGGAGATTGTTGCAAAGGCCGAGTCTCCTGAATTTAAAGAGGAACTTCCGAAAAGAAATAAAAAGATGGAACCTCCAAACTTTGGCGATACAGTAGGATTATTGACGATACCAAAAATTAAAGCTGAGTTGGCTATTGTTGAAGGCACAGACCCGAATGATCTGAAAAAAGGTGTTGGACATTACAAGGGCTCTTACTTTCCAGGAGAGAATGGCCAGATTGTTTTATCTGGACACCGTGATACGGTTTTCAGGCGTTTAGGAGAATTGGAGCCTGGGGATATCTTTGAAGTTCATATGCCGAATGGGAAATTTAAATATGAATTAACCCATACAAAAATCGTCGATAAGGATGATCGAAGTATTATTACTTTGCAAAATACCGAAGAAGAATTAATCGTCATCACCTGTTATCCATTCCGTTTTGTTGGAGACGCTCCGGAACGCTACATCATATATGCTAAACCAATTTAAAGTCCTTTGAATAGGGACTTTTTATTTTTTTATAAAATTATTATCTCTATAGCAATTATAGTCACTCCACCAGTGTCATTCACATATGATATCGTGACTAAATATATACCCACCCCAAGGTTCATTACTGGCGAAGGCAAGGAGGGTCACAATACTTGAAGGAGAATGAATATACTCACAAGCCGTTACTCACCAAACGTGAAAGAGAAGTATTCGAACTGTTAGTACAGGATAAAACTACTAAGGAAATCGCTGGTGAATTATTTATAAGCGAAAAGACGGTTCGAAATCATATTTCCAATGCTATGCAAAAGCTTGGTGTTAAGGGGCGTTCACAAGCAGTTGTAGAGCTCCTTCGTATGGGAGAGCTAGAACTTTAATCATGACCGGCATCCTACGGGAGGCCGGTTCATGTTTTTAAAAGCGCTTTTTCTTGCTTTGAAATTTTTTCAACTTGAAATTTCACCGGAAAAGGTAGAAAATAAGAACAAGTTTAAAGTACGGGAAAAGACTACGAAATTGCATTGGGAAAACCAATATAGGAGTGTTATAGAATGACTGTGGAAAATTCACAAAAGGTTAGTGCAGAAATTGTGGCTAAAATTGAAAAAGATTTGCGTTATATTTCAGGAATCATTAAGCAAAAAGGCAGAGAAATATTAAGTCATTATAAAATAACTCCGCCGCAATTTGTGGCACTTCAATGGCTTTTTGAGGATGGCGATATGACTATTGGAGAGTTGTCTACTAAAATGTATTTGGCATTCAGTACAACAACCGACCTTGTAGATAGAATGGAGAAAAATCAACTGGTTGTACGAGTGAAAGACCCGAAGGATCGCCGGGTTGTTAGAATTCACTTACTTGAAGAAGGTGAAAGAATAATAGATGAGGTCATTAAGAAACGTCAAGTTTACTTACAGGAAGTTTTGGCAAATTTCACGTTGGACGAGGTCCAGCAACTTCAAAACAATATGATGAAACTGCATCAAGATATGCTTTAAAAAGTTCTTGTTAAAATCCTAAAGCCGATTTTAACGTGGAACAAACTATTTTTTGCTTGAAATAAAGTTTGCAGCTCTTTTCTTACAATTGAAGGCTATTTTGGACCAAATCATAGCCTATATAAGCGCTTTTATCTCAAAAAGCAATAAAGTTTAAGAAAAGAGCCTTAAAAAGAGGCGAGAATTTTGAAACAACCGATTGGTGTGATTGATTCCGGAGTTGGTGGATTAACGGTTGCGAAGGAAATCATTAGACAGCTTCCGAATGAAAAAATAATCTACTTGGGTGATACAGCACGGTGCCCGTATGGCCCGAGACCTCTCAAGGAAGTCAAACGCTTTACTTGGGAATTAACAAATTTCCTATTAGAAAAAAACATAAAAATGCTCGTGATTGCGTGTAATACGGCAACGGCAGCAGTCTTGGATGATATTCGAAGAGAGCTGCGTATTCCAGTGATAGGAGTGATTTATCCTGGAGCACGTACAGCAATCAAGCGTACAAAAAATTATCGGGTTGGGATTATTGGTACAGAAGGGACCATCAAAAGCGGTGCTTATGAAAAAGCGTTAAAGGCACTAAACAGCCGTTTGTTTGTAACTGGACAAGCATGCCCTAAGTTCGTTCCACTTGTTGAGAGTGGAGAGTACGACGGGGAGATTGCGGAAAGAATTGTCATAGAAGCCTTAAAGCCATTGCAAAATCAAAATCTCGATACCCTAATCCTTGGCTGCACCCATTACCCTCTGCTCGAACCTCTCATCCAAAAGGTGATGGGAGACAGTGTAAATGTCATCAGCTCAGGTGATGAAACGGCAAGGGAGATTAGTGCCATTCTTCAATATAACGGTATCCTAGAAACCGATGAGAATGAACCAAGCCATGAATTTTATACTACAGGATCGAGATATATTTTCTCGAAAATTGCTACCCAGTGGCTCGGATTCCCTGTAAACGATGTAAAAAAAATAAAACTATAGTCAAAGCTCCCTATTTAGGGGGCTATTTTTCAGGTTTTTAAAAGGCTACAAGAATTGTTGACGTATGAATTGGTATACGTCTTTTTCCATATTAATAAAGTAAGGTTATAAAAGCTGTTGATTCCCGCATCTCGGATCAAGAGGGTCCGGGGGATCAGATTAAGCACCTGCTCTGATAAATAGACGGAAAAATTCCGCTTAATTAATAAATACTAATAAAAATAGCTCAAATAAACGGAGTTATTCCGCCTATTGACTCGAATAACGTGAAAATGGGAGGTTTTGATTTGCATAACCGGAAAATCTCCCCCTATATTCCATGAAATGAGCTTCATTCTGCAGATAACCGGAAAATCTCCGTTTATTTTACATATGCTGGTTACTCGGTTAAATAATGTTTTTATATTCCTAATAAAGAAACTCACTAGCGGCGAGTTTTACCTTTTTATATACCAATAGCGCTGCCAATCCAACTGTCATTTCACCACTTATTTTAGGAAAAGCACCCAAAGCGGAACGCTATTCTATGTCAAAGTGCTATTTTTCAAGAAAATATTTGTCCCATTTTCTTTCCTAAGGCGGTCTAATTAGTTTAATAGGCTCGTATACATGATAGTACAAACTGTCTTAGGAGGGAAAAAATATGTCAAAAAATAAAGTGAAACCACTAGTCACAGCTGTTTTTGCTTCAACACTTCTTTTATCGGGGTGTGGTTTGTTTGGAAACGAAGTGCAGAAAAAAGTAGATCCACCAAAACAGGTTACAGAAAATAAAGCAAACCCGACTAAGGAAACCACTGGTCAAAATGAAGAAGTTGAAGGAACAGTAAAAACAGAATTATACTTAATTAATAAAGATGGATATGTGGTACCGCAAACATTAACGCTTCCAAAAACAACCTCTGTAGCAAAACAGGCATTGGAGCACTTGGTTACAAATGGACCAGTTACAGACATGCTGCCAAATGACTTCCGAGCCGTGCTGCCGGAAGATACTCAGATTTCCGTTAATATTAAAGATGGGCTTGCGGTAGTCGATTTCTCGAAGGAGTTTAAGAACTACCAGCCTGAGGATGAAAGGAAAATCCTTGAATCCATTACATGGACGCTCACTCAGTTTGATACCATAAAAAAGGTTAAGCTTCAAATGAATGGGCATGAACTTAATGAAATGCCTGTAAACGGCACACCAATTAGTGAAAACCTATCAAGAGCTACAGGTATTAATCTTGATACTGAAGGGGTTACGGATATTACCAATACCAAACCGGTAACCGTCTATTATATTGGCGGTGAAGAAGATTCATATTACTATGTACCGGTAACAAAACGTGTTAACACAAGTGAGAAAAATAATGTGGTTGCAGTCGTAAATGAGTTGGTGAAAGGTCCAAATACAAAATCAAACCTTGCTTCAGACTTTATGCCTGACGTGGAATTATTAGAGGCACCAAAAGTCGAAGATGGAAAAGTCACGTTAAATTTCAATAAGTCGATTTATGGTAGCTTTGAAGAAAAAATTGTTTCCGAACAATTACTTAATGCACTCGTACTTTCATTGACCGAACAAAAGGGGATTGAAAGTGTTGCTGTTATGGTAGATGGCAAGGGCGAACTGGTAAATGATAAGGGTGTAAAATTATCTGAACCAGTAACTCGTCCAGAAAAAGTCAATACAGGTAGTTTCTAAAAATTTATTTTTGATATACTATATAGTGACAATCTCGAGGAGGGGCCTTTTTGGCTTCCTCTTCTTTATTTGATTTTTTATGGTGGTGAGGTTATTTCACCATTAAGGAGGAAATGGTAGTGCGTGTTGATGGTAGAGAAAGACTGCAATTAAGACCTATACATATTGAAACAGGCTATTTAATGCACCCTGAAGGCTCTGTCCTTATTTCTGTGGGGAATACAAAAGTGATTTGCGCGGCAAGTATTGAAGAGCGAGTGCCGCCGTTTATGCGAGGAGAAGGAAAGGGCTGGATCACTGCAGAATACTCTATGCTGCCTCGGGCAACCGAAACAAGGAACATTCGTGAATCATCAAAAGGGAAGGTTACCGGCAGAACCATGGAAATCCAGCGGTTAATTGGCCGTGCTCTAAGAGCCGTTGTGGATCTTTCTGCCCTTGGTGAAAGAACGGTTTGGATCGATTGTGATGTCATTCAAGCCGATGGCGGTACAAGAACTGCTTCGATTACGGGAGCATTTGTGGCAATGGCTATTGCCCTCAATCGTCTGGGTGATAAAAAAGGTTTTAAGTTCCCGATTACAGATTACCTAGCTGCAACGAGTGTAGGGATTTTAAAGAATAACGAAACCGTTCTTGATTTGAATTATGCGGAAGATTCAAAAGCCTTAGTGGATATGAATATTGTAATGACGGGCAATGGTGAATTTGTAGAATTGCAGGGCACAGGAGAAGAATCTACGTTCTCTTACCAGCAGCTGCACGATTTATTAGGAGCTGCTCAAGAAGGGCTGATGGAACTGTTTGAACACCAAAAGACCGCATTAGGGGAAGAAATCAAATCAAAAATAGAAGCAAGAAAAAAGAAATAAGGGGCTAGACGGTATGAAGGAAGTAATTATTGCGACAAAAAATCCGGGTAAGGCTAGAGAATTTGAACATATTTTTGCTCCTAGAGGAATAGCGGTGCGGACACTGCTAGATTACCCTGAAATCGAAGATGTGGAAGAAACAGGTACAACGTTTGAGGAAAATGCAACATTGAAAGCAGAGGCCATATCGTTGCGATTGAATAAAATGGTGATTGGTGATGATTCTGGTTTAATCGTGGATGCCTTAGAAGGCAGACCTGGAATTTACTCAGCAAGGTATGCTGGTGAGCCTAAAAATGATCAAAGGAATCTTGAAAAGGTGTTGGAAGATTTAAAGGGTGTTTCAGTGGAGAAACGAACTGCCCGCTTTTATTGTGCACTTGCCGTTGCAATCCCTGATAAAGAGACCATTACTGTAGCTGGTACGTGTGAAGGCCGGTTACTAGATGAGCAAAGGGGAACGAATGGATTTGGCTATGACCCGGTCTTTTATGTTCCGGAAAAAGACTGCACAATGGCAGAATTATCTTCCGATGAGAAGAACAAAATAAGTCATCGGGCCAATGCTTTGAAAAAACTCGATGTCATCTTAGATTCCATTGTAGAAAGAGCGGAATAATCATGAGTAAAATTCTTGTTGTAAGTGATAGTCATGGTTTAACGGAGGAACTAGAGGAAATAAGGGAAAGGCATTTGAACAACGTTGATTTAATGATTCATTGTGGCGATTCAGAAATAATGCCTGACGAAGAAGTGATGAAGGGTTATTTGACTGTGAGGGGAAATTGCGATTTTGACAATTATCCATTAGAGACGACAACGATGGTCGCTGGAAGGAAGTTGTTTATTACCCATGGTCACAAGTATTCAGTAAAAACATCCCTAATGAATCTGTCCTACAAAGCAGCAGAAGTAGCCGCCAATATTGTTTGTTTTGGCCATTCACATGTATTAGGTGCAGAAGTAATTGGAGGCACGCTTTATTTAAATCCCGGCAGCATTCGTTTGCCCCGCGGGCGTATCGAAAAAACGTATGTTATCTTAGACTTATTAGAGGATAAGATTAAGATGTCGGTGTATGACATTAGCGGACGTGAACTAAAAGAGTTAGCTAATGAGTTTGTATTGTCAAAAGGATGAGGGAAGAGGGCTATCCCGCCATTAGACTAGCTGGAATGCCCCAAAAGCTTTTAAGAAGTGGATTTGGGTCAATGCAGACTAGCTGGAGTGCCCCAAAGGCCTTTCAGAATTAGTTTTGGGTCAATGCAGGATAGCTTGAGTGCCCCAAATGCCTTTCAGAATTAGTTTTGGGTTAATGCAGGATAGCTGGAGTGCCCCAAATGCTTTTCAGAATTAGTTTGGGTCAATGCAGACTAGCTGGAGTGCCCCAAATGCCTTTCAGAATTAGTTTTGGGTCAATGCAGGATAGCTTGAGTGCCCCAAATGCCTTTCAGAATTAGTTTTAGGTTAATGCAGGATAGCTGGAGTGCCCGAAAGGCCTTACAAAATAAGTTTTGGGTTAATGCAGACCACTTGCATTGACCCAAAGGCTTTTCGTAATTGGGTTTGGGTCACTCCGAAATATCTGCATTTCTATCACTGACTATATTTGGAAGAAAATATCCGCTACAAGTCGAATAAAATCTTCAATCAACCCAATATTTTTAGGAACAAAAAATTTCTACAAATAGTGTTGACTTTTACCTATATCCTTTATATAATAAATCTTGTCTTTGAAAAACTTATTATGTCCCAGTAGCTCAGCCGGATAGAGCATACGCCTTCTAAGCGTACGGTCGGGAGTTCGAATCTCTCCTGGGACGCCATTTAACTACATACCAAAATAGAATTATATTCACCTCTTATATCACTTTCGATATAAGAGGTTTTTTTGTTGCCGAAAAGGGCGGTACCGCTCGGGTCCGCCCTTCATACATAAAGCTCGTCCTATTCGCCCTGATAAGCTAAGGTCCCAGGATCCGTTTTATCAAATGTCAGATACCAGAATTGAGCTAATGGTACTTGTGCGAAAACATCAAAAGTTTTGCTCTGAACGTCATAACGCCGTACAGAGCCTGTATCAGGTCCGCCGCCTGAAATCGGAACAAACAATTTTCCGTCTGGTCCAAATAGGATGGCCATTGCAAAGGCACGCGGTTGACCAACGACATCAAGGTCAATCTTGTCCAAAAATGCGCCAGACTCGCCATCAAAAATAAGGATCTTATCGGTGTCATTCTCGTCCGCACGGAAACTCGTTACATAAAGATTGCCATCTGGACCAAAGACTAAGCCTTCAGGACGGTGGAGGTTATTGATAGCATTGCTTTCGACGAAAACGTCAATAAACTCCATTGTTCCAGGATCGAAGCGCAGCACCCAGCCATCTAGTGGATTAAAAGGGTTGAAGACCGATACATATAGTAAATTGTCTGGCCCAATTACTACACTTCGAGGAAAAAACGTTCCTTCGAAGCAGGAGTGATCGGAAAGACCGAGAAAAGCACCTGTAGTACCATCATAAGCTCGCAGTTCGCCTGGCTCTGGCTGGTCAGGGTCGACACTAGGGCTTTGTAGGTCTGCAACATATAAAATATTGTTGCTCGAAAGGACAATGCCGCGCGGTGCAAACGGAGCGCCATTTTGGACGGAGCTGACGAGAGCTCTCAGAAATGCCCCGGTCTGTCCATTGTACTCTAATATATTGCCGTTCTGGGGTTGTTCAACGTTCTGATTGGAGACAAGAAGATTGCCCGTATGGTTGAAAATAATTCCTCTAGGCCCATTCAAGCCACCGCTAAAGGATGTCACAAAACTATCAATTACCTGCCCAGTTATAGCATTGAAACGAACCACAGAACTATCGCTGACATCACCGACGTATAAAAAATCTCTGCGAATTCCCAAAAAAAAAACTCCCTTCAAATAATATTAAGCAAAAAAATTTGCTTACTTTAATCTATGAGAATGTGAGACTTTTGGTATGGACAAGCATAGTTATGAAATGACACAATTTTCGATAGAGAACATAGTTTTTTGTTTTTCATAAAATTCATGCTAAACTATTTTTCATAATGGAAAGAAAAGGGAAGGTAATCATATGAAAAAACGGGAACGAGTGAAACGGAAAGATAATGTCATATTCCTTCCCGGACTCGAAAAGAGACTAACGGATAAGGGCCTAGAGAGCTTGCAGAATAAAAGGTATAGAGAAGCGATTACCTTGCTCGAGGGAGCAAGGGAGCATGATGCCGAAAATAGTGAAATATTAGTCGGGCTCGTGCTTGCATACTTTGAATCCGGAGCCTTTACAAAAGCCAAAGAACTTGCCAATGAAATGCTGCTTAAAGGAATTGGTGACTATTTTCAGATGGTCGATCTATATTTGACCATCTTAATTCAGCTGCATGAATACCAAGAAATTGTCTCAACCATTGAAGCCCTCTTTGATGAAAAAGAGATTCCGCCTGACCGGCAAGACCATTTTCTTACAATCCTGCAATTTAGCAAACGAATGGCAGACAACAATCATCCTGAGCCAAGCGAATTTCCTAAAGAAAATGTTCCTGTAAAAGAGCTGAAACTTTCTTCATTAGATAGCCTTAATGAGCAAATGCTTGTTATTTCTAGTTTGGCAGAAAAAAATATCCGGCCATTTATGGAAGAAATCAAGGAATTCCTCCACTCTGATTCAGGGCATCCCTTCTTAAAAACAATGTTGTTAACACTGTTAAGAGAGCAGGAATATGACAAAGAAATTAACGTTAATAAGTTTAGTGAAGAAATAAGTGTGGTGCCAACAGAACTGCCTGATATTCAATCACAGCCGATAATGAAAGAAATCCTCCATTTACTAGAAAAAAGATTGGAACATAGTGACCCCGTTCTATTTGAAAATATTAAAGGGATGGTAGAAAGGATTTTCTTTATCAGTTATCCTTTTGAGCTTGAACCTAGAAACGTATCAGCTTGGGCAGCAGCTTTTCATTTCCTTGTTCTTGGGTATCTAGGAATTGAGCAGGATTTAAGTGATCTATCAGATGAATACGAGAGTTCTACTGAAATGATAGAGCAGGCACTAGTAAAAATTACAAAATTAGAAGAAATTTCTTATCCTAATATATAAGTAACTGTGTTGAAAGTAAAAAAACCTGTGTTATAATGTAAGGGTTGCATTGTGTAAAAACTATATTTTACATAAAAAAAGCGGATAATGGCTTGGAGGACAAGACATCTTCCTACCAAATTTGTTACGAATGAAATGATAATAGATTATTGTTGGAGGGAAAAAAAGGTATGACAGTAAAGTGGGAAAAGTTAGAAGGAAACACCGGTGTCCTTACTGTTGAAGTAAGCGCGGAAAAAGTAAACGAAGGCTTAACAGCTGCTTTTAATAAAGTTGTTAAACAAGTAAATGTACCAGGCTTCCGTAAAGGAAAAATGCCTCGTCCAATGTTTGAAAAGCGTTTCGGCGTAGAATCTCTATATCAAGATGCATTAGATATTCTTCTTCCAGAAGCATATGGCAATGCGATTGACGAAGCAGGAATCGAGCCAATCGACCGTCCTGATATCGACATTGAGCAAATGGAAAAAGGTAAAGAACTGATCTTCAAAGCTACTGTACAAGTTAAGCCTGAAGTAACATTAGGCGAGTACAAAGGCTTAGAAGTTGAAGAGTTAGATACAAACGTAACAGATGAAGACGTAGCAAAAGAATTAGAAACTCTTCAAAACCGTCAAGCTGAGCTTGTGGTGAAAGAAGAAGGTACTGCTGAACTTGGCGATACTGTTGTACTTGACTTTGAAGGATTCGTTGATGGCGAAGCATTCGAAGGCGGAAAAGCTGAAAACCATTCACTAGAATTAGGTTCTGGCTCATTCATCCCTGGATTCGAGGAGCAACTGGTAGGAGTAGCTGCTGGCGAATCTAAAGATGTTGAAGTATCATTCCCTGAAGAATATCATGCGGCTGAACTTGCTGGTAAACCAGCAGTATTCAAAGTAACCGTTCATGAAATCAAAGGAAAAGAGCTTCCAGAATTAGATGACGAGTTTGCAAAAGATGTGGATGAAGAAGTTGAAACATTAGACGCATTAAAAGAAAAAATCAGAACTCGTTTAGAAGACAGCAAGAAGCACGAAGCTGAGCACCACTTACGTGATACATTAGTTGAAAAAGCTGCTGAAAATGCACAGGTTGAAATTCCAGAAGTAATGGTTACAAACGAAGTGAATCGTATGCTTCAAGAATTTGAACAACGTTTACAAATGCAAGGAATGAACCTTGAGCTTTACTTCCAATTCTCAGGTCAAGATGAAAATGCATTACGTGAACAAATGAATGAAGAAGCTCAAAACCGTGTTCGCGTTGCTTTAACTTTAGAAGCAATTGCAAAAGCTGAAAACATTGAAGCTACTGATGAAGATGTTAATGCTGAACTTGAAAAAATGGCTGGCATGTACAACATGACAGTTGACAATATTAAGGCAGCACTTGGCGGTCTTGAAGGTATCAAAGGCGATCTTCAAAAGCAAAAAGCAGTTGAATTCTTAATCGAAAACAAAAAATAATTCATAATTAAAACACATGGCACGATTTTATCGTGCCTGTTTTTATACTTTTTTCCAATTACATATTATAATAAGGACAGGGAAACCTTTTTAATGTCGAGCTGTAGCGCCTAGGGGCTCGGGGTCATAAGCCAATCCGTCAAAAAGGTTAAAGAGCAACCTTTCTGCCGGCCCGTCTTATGCCCGACGCCCCTAGGAAAAATTGAACTGCATTTTTCCCTGGTCAAGGCGCTTCCGCTTTTCTTTTAACAAGCAATGAAACTAATGCAGGAAAAACAGGTTTACATAGCGAATTAAGTAAAACCGGCTTAATGAGATTTATTTTTAGAAAAAGTGGTTATGCTTAATGGGTACAATGGCTTTTATTTAAAGGTTGTTCAAACAAAAATACGCTTTCAAAAAAACATAATTGAAGTAAGCTTTTTATTACCTGTCCTTTGGGTGCATGTGTTACAATGCAATACATACCGCTGAATAGTTTCGAAAAAATACGGATTTTTTGTTTGTAGTAGACAACTTTAAATATGGTTAAAACACGTTTTCAAGGGGTGAAAGATTTGTTTAAATTTAATGATGAAAAAGGTCAATTAAAGTGTTCATTCTGTGGAAAAACACAAGACCAAGTACGTAAATTGGTTGCCGGACCAGGTGTATATATATGTGACGAGTGTATCGAGCTTTGCACAGAAATTGTCGAAGAAGAGCTGGGAACAGAAGAAGAAGTAGAATTTAAAGACGTTCCGAAGCCAAAAGAAATCTGTGAGATTCTTGATGAATATGTCATTGGTCAGGACCAAGCTAAAAAATCGCTTTCGGTTGCGGTTTACAACCATTATAAGCGTATCAATTCTAACAGCAAGATTGATGATGTTGAACTTGCTAAGAGTAATATCTGTATGATTGGACCAACGGGAAGTGGTAAAACATTATTAGCGCAAACATTAGCTCGTATTCTTAATGTTCCGTTTGCCATCGCTGATGCAACGTCTCTAACCGAAGCGGGTTATGTAGGTGAAGACGTTGAAAATATTCTTTTAAAATTAATACAAGCTGCTGATTATGATGTTGAAAAAGCAGAAAAGGGTATCATTTATATCGACGAAATTGATAAAATTGCCCGTAAATCTGAAAATCCTTCCATCACAAGAGATGTCTCTGGTGAAGGTGTACAGCAAGCATTATTGAAAATCTTAGAAGGTACGGTTGCGAGCGTTCCTCCACAAGGCGGACGTAAACATCCTCATCAGGAATTCATTCAAATTGATACAACAAATATTTTATTTATTTGTGGTGGAGCATTTGATGGAATCGAGCCAATTATTAAGCGCCGATTAGGTCAAAAGGTTATTGGTTTCGGTTCTGATGTGAAGCAAGTGGATATTACACAGAAAGAGCTTCTTTCAAAAGTGCTGCCTGAAGATTTACTTCGCTTCGGCTTAATTCCTGAATTCATCGGTCGTCTGCCTGTAATTGCAAGCCTTGAGCAATTAGATGAGTCCGCATTAATTGAAATCTTAACGAAGCCAAAGAATGCTTTAGTTAAGCAATATCAAAAAATGTTAGAAATCGATGAAGTTGAATTGGAATTCGAAGAAGGCGCCCTAATTGAAATCGCGAAGAAGGCGATTGAACGTAAAACAGGTGCCCGCGGATTGCGTTCTATTATTGAAGGAATCATGTTAGACGTGATGTTTGATCTGCCTTCTCGTAATGATATTCAAAAATGTATCATTACAAAAGAAACGGTCATCGATAATAGCCTTCCTAAGCTTATCTTAGAAGATGGAACGGTTGTAGCAGAGGAAAAATCAGCTTAATATAAAATGTAAGAGGATCCGGTAAATTTACTGGGTCCTTTTTTTTGTATATTATTCTATTATCCATCAACAGTTTCTTACAAATTGTGGTTTATTCCATCTCTATGCAGGAAATACTTATTAATATCTATTGAAGTATTCTTGTAGCAGGAGGGAAAAATATGAGTTGGACGGGGATTGCCTTATTTATACAGCTTTTTTTCGGGATAATTATCGGGCTGTATTTCTGGAATTTGCTTAGGAACCAACGGACACAGAAGGTTTCCATTGATCGGGAATCCCGTAAGGAAATGGAACAGCTTCGCAAAATGAGATCGATTTCATTAACAGAACCATTAGCAGAAAAAGTACGCCCTACAAGCTTCCATGATATTGTTGGACAAGAAGATGGTATAAAGTCATTGAAGGCAGCATTATGTGGTCCCAACCCTCAGCACGTGATTATTTATGGACCACCGGGGGTAGGGAAAACAGCTGCAGCCAGATTAGTTTTAGAAGAAGCGAAAAAAAATCAGAAATCACCATTTAAACAAAACTCAGTATTTATTGAATTAGATGCCACAACCGCTCGATTTGATGAAAGAGGGATTGCCGACCCGTTAATAGGATCGGTTCACGACCCGATTTATCAAGGGGCTGGAGCGATGGGACAAGCTGGAATTCCACAGCCGAAGCAAGGGGCTGTTACAAATGCACATGGTGGTGTCCTATTCATTGATGAGATTGGCGAACTACATCCAATTCAAATGAACAAGCTGTTAAAGGTCCTTGAGGATCGTAAGGTATTTCTTGAAAGTGCCTATTATCATGAGGAAAATAATCAAATCCCTACACATATCCATGACATTTTTAAAAATGGGCTTCCTGCTGATTTTCGCTTAATCGGTGCAACAACAAGAACGCCTAGTGAAATACCGCCAGCGATTCGGTCGCGCTGTATGGAAGTTTTCTTTAGAGAATTAACACAAGAAGAGATCATTCAGGTTGGTAAAAAAGCGGCTGAAAAAGTGAATTTAGACATTAGTGAAGTTGGATTAGATATTTTATCTACATATGCAAGGAATGGGCGCGAAGCCGTAAATATGGTTCAGATTGCGGCCGGGCTTGCCATTACGGATGAACGAAATTTTATAAAAGATGAAGATTTAGAATGGGTTGCTCATTCCAGTCAATTGTCTCCAAGAATGGAAAGGAAAATCAATGACGATTCACGGGTCGGCCTTGTTAATGGATTAGCTGTTTATGGACCAAATACAGGGGCGCTTCTTGAAATCGAGGTAACGGTGATCCCTGCGAAGGATAAAGGTTCCATTAACATTACTGGAATTGTCGATGAAGAAAGTATTGGCGGCCAAGGTAAATCTATCCGTAGAAAAAGTATGGCACGCGGATCGATTGAAAATGTTATTACTGTTCTTCGGTCGATGGGTGTTCCAGCTGATGATTTTGATATTCATGTAAATTTCCCAGGCGGGGTTCCAATTGACGGTCCCTCGGCAGGTATTGCGATGGCAACAGGAATCTATTCTGCCATATATAAAATCCCAATTGATAACAAAGTAGCAATGACGGGAGAAATAAGCATCCATGGGAATGTTAAGCCAATCGGCGGTGTTTACCCGAAAGTAAAGGCAGCCAGGAAGGCAGGAGCCACGACCGTGATCATTCCTGAGGAAAACGTGCAGTCGATTTTAAATGAAATAACAGGAATTCGCCTTGTTCCAGTTACGCATTTGAGTGAAGTCTTTGACGTTGCTCTTGTCCATAACCAGCCGCTCAATCAAGTGATTCCGGCTTCTATCGAGCTATCCAAAAAAGAATCCATTTAAACGATAACACTTCGGTTGTCTGACCGAAGTGTTTTTTATGAAAGAAATCTTAGAGCTTGGGGAAAATTAATTATTGACAACACATTCTTAAGCTTTCGTAATATTAGACACATATTTGCAAATAAGATAGAATTGTACAAAGATGTTTTTCTTGTTATCAGCAGGAAAGATTGATTAATGCATGTGGAGGTGCAAGTTAATGGCGGAAGATAGAGAATTGATCGTCCCCCTCCTGCCGCTTCGAGGGTTGCTGGTGTATCCGACAATGGTTCTTCATTTAGATGTAGGCCGTGAAAGGTCGGTTGAAGCTCTTGAAAAAGCGATGGTAGATGACCATTTAATTTTTTTAACGACACAAAAGGATATAGCTATAGACGAGCCATCTGAAGAAGATTTATACGAAATTGGTACCTTAACAAAGGTAAAACAAATGCTTAAGCTTCCGAACGGTACGATACGAGTGCTGGTTGAGGGACTAAATAGAGCAAAAATCCAGTCGTTCCATGATGAAGACGACTATTATGCAGTCAGTATTGTGACTTATGATGAACCGACAACCAAGGATGTTGAGGATCAGGCATTAATGAGAACAATGCTAGAGTATTTCGAGCAATACATAAAGTTATCGAAGAAAATTTCGGCTGAAACGTATACTTCCGTTGTAGATATTGAGGAACCAGGCAGAATGGCTGATATTATTGCTTCCCATTTGCCAATCAAACTAAAGGAAAAACAAGAAATCCTCGAAATGATTGATGTCAAAAAACGCATGAATAGCGTCATTTCAACGATTCAAAATGAAAAAGAAGTACTTAATCTTGAGAAAAAGATTGGGCAGCGCGTAAAGCGCTCCATGGAAAGAACGCAAAAGGAATATTATTTGCGTGAGCAAATGAAGGCAATTCAGAAGGAATTAGGCGATAAAGAAGGTAAAACTGGTGAAATTGCCGAACTTACTGAAAAAATTAAAAATGCCGGTATGCCTGAACATGTTCAGCAGACTGCCTTGAAAGAACTTGACCGTTATGAGAAAGTTCCGTCCAGTTCAGCTGAAAGTGCAGTTATTCGCAACTATATCGAGTGGCTGGTTACCATTCCATGGTCAAAAAAGACCGATGACGATATTGATATAAATCGCGCTGAGAAAATCCTGAATCAGGACCATTTTGGTCTCGAAAAAGTAAAGG
Source organism: Neobacillus vireti (assembly GCF_036962345.1). Lineage (GTDB taxonomy): Bacteria > Bacillota > Bacilli > Bacillales > Cytobacillaceae > Neobacillus > Neobacillus vireti_A. Next base: position 57,575 of record NZ_JBALNB010000002.1, on the reverse strand, counting down.
AACGTGTATTGGAGTTTTTGGCGGTACAAAAGCTGACGAATTCCTTAAAAGGACCAATTCTATGTCTGGCTGGACCTCCTGGAGTGGGGAAAACCAGCTTAGCCCGTTCCATTGCGAATTCATTAAATCGTAATTTTGTCCGTGTCTCCCTTGGAGGCGTTCGTGATGAGTCCGAAATTCGCGGTCACCGAAGAACGTATGTCGGGGCAATGCCAGGTCGGATTATTCAAGGAATGAAAAAAGCGGGCACGATTAATCCAGTCTTTTTGTTAGACGAGATTGATAAAATGTCGAGTGACTTCCGCGGCGATCCATCCTCTGCCATGCTTGAAGTTTTAGACCCTGAACAAAACCATAATTTTAGTGATCATTATATTGAAGAAACATATGACCTTTCCAAAGTCATGTTTATTGCAACTGCCAATAACTTATCCACGATTCCGGGCCCACTGCTGGATCGAATGGAAATTATCACAATTGCAGGCTACACTGAACTTGAAAAAGTCCATATTACAAGAGATCATTTGCTCCCGAAGCAAATAAAAGAAAATGGACTGACTAAAGGGATTCTGCAGGTACGCGATGATGCCATCCTTAAGGTAGTGAGATATTATACCCGTGAAGCTGGGGTACGGAGTATGGAGAGGCAAATGGCTACCATCTGCCGGAAGACAGCAAAAATCGTGGTTTCTGGAGAGAAAAAACGAGTGATCGTAACGGAAAAGAACGTCGAGGAGTTCTTAGGTAAACCAAGGTACCGGTATGGTCAAGCTGAAACAGAAGATCAGGTCGGTGTTGCAACAGGTCTAGCCTACACAACGGTGGGCGGCGATACACTGCAGATTGAAGTTTCCTTGTCTCCTGGTAAGGGTAGACTTGTTCTAACAGGTAAGCTGGGCGATGTCATGAAGGAATCTGCGCAGGCTGCCTTTAGTTATGTACGTTCTAAAGCTGGAGAGCTAGGAATTGAAGAAGATTTTCATGAAAAATATGACGTACACATTCACGTTCCAGAAGGGGCTGTTCCAAAAGATGGACCTTCTGCGGGAATAACAATGGCTACTGCCCTGGTGTCCGCCTTAACAGGAAGAGCGATTCGACGTGAAGTAGGGATGACAGGAGAAATTACCCTTAGAGGAAGGGTTCTCCCAATTGGCGGCTTAAAGGAAAAAACACTCAGTGCCCATAGAGCGGGATTAACAAAGGTCATTCTTCCGAAAGATAATGAATTGGATATCGATGATATACCAGAAAGTGTTAGAAATGAAATTGAGTTTGTCCTTGTTTCACATGTCGATGAAGTTCTCCGGCATGCACTAGTAGAAGGTGGTTTGCAATGAAAGTAGTAAGTTCAGATATCGTCATCAGTGCCGTGAGGCCGGAGCAGTACCCAGAAACAGAACTGCCTGAATTTGCCTTGGCCGGACGATCAAATGTAGGCAAGTCTTCTTTTATTAATAAGATGTTAAATCGAAAAGGTCTTGCAAGAATATCGTCTAAGCCAGGAAAAACTCAAACGTTAAACTTTTATTTAATTAATGAAATTCTACATTTTGTCGATGTTCCTGGTTATGGATATGCCAAGGTTTCGAAGTCGGAACGGGCAGCGTGGGGGAAGATGATTGAAACGTATATCACCACTCGTGAACAGCTAAGAGCTGTCGTTTTGATTGTTGACTTAAGGCACCCGCCGACCCAGGATGATATCATGATGTACGACTTCCTTAAGCATTATGACATTCCGTGTATCGTCATCGCGACGAAAGCAGATAAAATCCCAAGAGGAAAGTGGCAGAAATATTTAAAAGTCACAAAAGAAACCCTCGACTTAGCAGAAAATGACCAAATTGTCCTTTTCTCATCCGAAACGGGCGAAGGTAAAGACAAAGCGTGGTCGATTTTACAAAGTTATATTTAAAAAGTAACGTCAGGCGATTCATAGCCTGACGTTATTTTTTTCTCCGAAAAAGAAAGTAGATCCCGACCAGAATAATAATCGCCGGCCAAAACTTCCAGGCGAAACTTAAACCATTTTGAAGTAAATTTAGGTATTCTGTAACTTTATCGTAAAATAATAGCAATAATGCCAATACTAAAAAAAGAAAGGCTTGAAATAAACCGTTATTGTTTTTTTGAAAACGAAGAAAGCATCCGATGGATATAAATAATACCAGCATCCCAATCGTATTGTTCGGCCAGAAAGAGATTTTTCCCGCAAGATGAAAATGGAGACCGAAGCCCGCGATGATAACTCCAGGCAGTATAGCTTCATAATCATTTGCTGAATATCCCTGTCCTAAAAATGCCACGCCAACAATAATAAGAAGGGTTGGCCATGAATACAATGGTTGTAGAGCTGTAAATCCTGATTGCTGTAAGAATAAAAAGGCACCAAAGCCTATGAGAATAATTCCAGGAAATATCCGTTGATTCTTCATTTTAACACCACTTCCAGTAAGGTTTACTTGAATCTCTTCTGTTTTTTTGGTACTGTACATAAGATGATACATTATTAAAACATAACTTTTTTCCTATTTAACAGGTTTATTCTAGATATAAAGCTTCCGCTTTTTATAGTAACATATTGTTTCGCTTTCTGTTCACAATTTAAGGGTAAATTTGAAAAAACCCATGTTATAATCAGACTAGTTAATTATGTAGCAGGAGTTTTATTGTATTACTTATTGGGGGTGTTCTTAGAAATGCATATTGTAGTAATCGGTTTAAACTATAAAACTGCCCCTGTGGAAATCCGTGAGCGGTTGACATTTAATGAAGCCGAACTTGCGGATGCCATGACAAAATTAAATTCTAAAAAAAGCATCCTGGAAAATATCATTGTGTCGACATGTAATCGTACAGAGATTTATGCAGTTGTCGATCAAATGCATACAGGTCGCTATTATGTGAAGGAATTTCTATCTGAATGGTTCGGAATTGAACAATCTGAGTTTTCACCATTTCTATTTGTTTATGAAGAGGACGGTGCGGTTGAGCATTTATTCAAGGTAGCATGCGGTCTTCATTCAATGGTGTTAGGGGAAACACAAATTTTAGGGCAGGTTCGGTCAAGCTTTATATTAGCGCAAGAACAAGGAACAACTGGCACAGTCTTCAACCACCTTTTTAAGCAGGCCATCACAGTGGCGAAACGTGGACACGCTGAAACCGATATCGGTGCCAATGCTGTATCCGTCAGCTATGCTGCTGTAGAACTAGCAAAGAAAATTTTCGGTTCGCTTGAGAACAAACATGTGTTAATTTTTGGTGCCGGAAAAATGGGTGAGTTAGCAGCCCAAAATCTGCATGGCAATGGTGTTAAAAAGGTTTCAGTTATTAACCGTACATTTGAGAAGGCACAGGTTCTGGCTGCGCGTTTTGCTGGAAATGCCAAAACAGTTGATGACCTTCAAAAAACGCTTATTGATGCAGATATTTTGATTAGTTCTACGGGTGCGAAGGATTTTGTTATCACGAAAGCCATGATGGAAAAAGTGGAAAAGCAGCGTAAGGGTAAGCCATTATTTATGGTGGATATTGCTGTTCCGCGGGACTTAGATCCAAAAATTGCAGAACTAGAAAGTGTATTTTTATATGATATCGATGATTTAGAGGGGATTGTTGAGGCAAACCTTCAGGAGCGGAAGAAAGCAGCTCAAGTCATTATGCTGATGATAGAAAAGGAAATCGTTGATTTCAAACAATGGCTAGGAACGCTGGGCGTGGTTCCAGTTATCGCTGCTCTTAGAGATAAGGCTGGTGCGATTCAATCTGAAACAATGGTCAGCCTTGAACGTAAGCTGCCGCATTTATCAGACCGTGATATTAAGGTATTAAACAAACATACAAAGAGCATTATTAATCAGCTATTAAAAGATCCTATCTTACAAGCAAAAGAATTGGCTGCTCGTCCTGACGCCGATGAGGCATTGGACTTATTTATGAAAATATTTAATATTGAAGAGCTTGTTGAAAAACAAACAAAAGCAGCCGAAACCAAAAATGCAATGGTTCATGTACCTCAGGCTACTTTTCAGTCATAAGAGGTACTCATTATGTATGACTTTTATATGACACGACTGCACGAATTGACAGTAGTCCTATATGCCTTCAGTGTATTGTTATATTTTTTCGATTTTCTCAATCATAACCGGAAGGCAAACCGTATTGCCTTCTGGTTACTTGCGTTTGTATGGGTTTTACAAACAATCTTCCTAACCTCTTATATGATAAAAACAGGCAGATTTCCTGCGTTAACGATATTTGAGGGTCTTTATTTTTATGCATGGGTATTGGTTACGCTATCACTCGGAATTAACAAACTGCTGAAGGTAGACTTTATCGTCTTTTTTACAAATATTCTTGGTTTTATTGTTATTGCGATCCACACGTTTGCTCCAGTTCAATATGATTCACATGTGATAAGCAACCAGCTTATGTCTGAACTCTTGCTTATACATATCACGATGGCAATCTTATCGTATGGGGCTTTCTCATTATCTTTCGTCCTTTCGCTTCTCTATCTGATTCAATATGACTTGTTGAAGAGGAAAAAGTGGGGAGCGAGACTTTTGAGAATCGCAGATTTAAGCAAGCTGGAGAGGTCTTCTTATATTTTAGTAGTCATAGGAGTTCCTATGCTGTTATTAAGCCTAATTCTTGGCTTACAGTGGGCCATTTTAAAGGTTCCAGGAATGCCTTGGTATGATATGAAAATTGTAGGTTCATTTCTTTTATTAACAGGCTACAGTATTTATTTGTACCTGCGAATTGTAAAAAACATGTCAGGCAGACAACTAGCCCTTTGGAACGTCGGATCTTTTTTAGTTGTATTAGTTAACTTTTTCTTATTTGGTCAATTATCATCATTTCATTTTTGGTACTCATAATAGGAGGCAGTCATGAGAAAAATTATCGTAGGTTCTAGACGCAGTAAATTGGCTTTAACACAAACAAATTGGGTAATTGAACAGCTGAAAAAGCTCGGAGGACCTTTTGAATTTGAAGTAAAAGAAATTGTCACAAAAGGGGACAAAATCCTTGATGTGACCCTTTCAAAAGTAGGCGGAAAAGGCTTATTTGTGAAGGAAATCGAGCAGGCTATGATGGATAAAGAGATTGATATGGCTGTTCATAGTATGAAAGACATGCCGGCCGTGCTTCCAGAGGGGCTGACAATTGGCTGTATTCCTTTCCGTGAGGACCACCGTGATGCATTGATTTCAAGAGACCATATTAAGCTAAAAGATTTGAAGCCTGGATCCATTATTGGCACTAGCAGTCTTCGCCGCAGTGCACAGCTGTTAGCGCAGCGTCCTGATTTAGAAATTAAATGGATCCGTGGTAACGTCGATACGAGATTACAAAAGCTTAAAGATGAGGAATACGACGCAATAATCCTAGCTGCGGCAGGCCTTTCACGTCTTGGCTGGGCAAAGGAAACCATCACTGAATTTATTGACGAGGATATTTGTGTACCGGCTGTTGGACAAGGGGCATTATCAATCGAATGCCGCGAGGATGATAAAGAACTTCTTGAACTCTTTGAAAAATTCACATGCAAGAAAACGGAAAGAGCTGTTAAAGCGGAACGTGCTTTTCTTCATAAAATGGAAGGCGGCTGCCAAGTGCCAATCGCTGGTTTCGCCCAAATACAGGAAAATGATGAAATCGCTCTAACGGTATTAGTTGGTTCCCCTGAAGGTCAGGAAATCTTCAAAGAAGAAGTGAGAGGCCAAGATCCAGAGGCACTTGGTATTCAAGCGGCAGACCTGCTAATCGAAAAAGGAGCTAAAGACCTTATCGAAAGGGTTAAACGGGAGCTCGAAGGTCAATGCTAGAACCATGTGGTTTGAAAGACAAAAAGGTCCTTGTTCCACGCGGAACAGGGCAGGCAAAATCCTTTTCACAACTTGTAGAAAAGTATGGAGGGATTTCAATCGAAATCCCTCTAATTGCGTTTCGTCCGATTGAAATCAATCAGCGTCTTCAAACTGCAATGGATCAAATTGATACATATGAGTGGATTATCTTTACGAGCAATGTCACGGTGGAAACTTTCTTTTCTTTTAAAAAAAAGGAAGAGTTCTGCAGCTTCCCGAAGATTGCTGTTATTGGAAAAAAAACCGAAGAAGTCTTGAATGAATTTGGCTTACATGCCGAATTTGTCCCATCGGCCTATGTGGCAGAGGTTTTTGTTGAAGAATTTCTTCCTTTTGTCGAAAAAGGGTCAAAAATTCTTTTGCCAAAAGGAAATCTGGCCAGGGAATATATCGCAAGCTCGCTCATTCAGAACGGTTCGTATGTAGATGAAATCGTCATTTACGAAACATACATGCCGACTGAGAGCCGTGAAAAACTAGCTGGGATGCTTTCTGCAGGTGAGCTGGACATTCTAATGTTTACGAGTCCCTCCACTGTGGACCATTTAATGAGTGTGGTGCAGGAGTACAAACTTGAGAGTCATCTAGAGCAATGCATTATAGGCTGCATTGGACCGGTCACCGAGAAAAAATTGCTCTCTTACGGATTGCCAATCCATGCCTCACCTGAGGAATACACCGTGAAAGAAATGATTAAAAGTACAATAAAATACTTAGAAAAATGATTTTGGGGGTAAATATAAATGGAACTTCAATTTTCACGTCATCGCCGCTTACGTTCAAGTGCTAATATGCGCGCACTTGTAAGAGAAAATCACTTGCGGCCAGAGGACTTCATCTATCCGTTATTTATTTATGAAGGCGAAAACATTCGTAAGGAAGTATCATCCATGCCAGGTGTATTCCAGGTATCAATGGACAATTTAAAAGCTGAAATGGATGATATCGTAGCACACGGAATTAAGTCTGTTTTATTATTTGGAATTCCGGCTGTAAAGGATGAGTGTGGAACACAGGCGTTTCATGATCACGGAATCATTCAAGTTGCCACTCGTTACATAAAAGAACATTACCCAGAGATGATTGTTGTCGCAGATACTTGTTTGTGTGAATATACCAGCCACGGTCACTGCGGTGTCGTAGAAGGAGAACAGGTACTTAACGACGAATCTCTTGAATTACTCGTGAAAACAGCGATTGCTCAAGCAGAGGCCGGAGCAGACATCATTGCACCGTCAAATATGATGGACGGCTTCGTGGCAGCTATTCGTGCTGGCTTAGATGAAGCGGGATTTAAAGAGATTCCGATTATGTCCTATGCGGTTAAATATGCTTCAGCATTCTACGGACCGTTTCGTGAAGCTGCTGAGGGAGCACCGCAATTTGGAGATCGTAAAACCTATCAAATGGACCCTGCCAACCGGATGGAGGCATTTAGAGAAGCTGAATCGGATGTTGCTGAGGGCGCCGACTTTTTAATCGTGAAACCAGGATTACCTTATCTTGATATCGTCCGTGATGTAAAAAACAACTTCAATCTTCCAGTGGTTATTTACAATGTCAGCGGTGAATATGCAATGGTGAAGGCAGCCGCTGCAAACGGCTGGATTGATGAAAAGAATACAGTTCTAGAAATGTTAGTAGGGATGAAGCGGGCAGGTGCTGATTTGATTATTACGTATGCAGCAAAAGATGCATGCCGCTGGCTAAAAGAGGATCAATAATATCAACTGAAAAGAGGAACGCAAAATGCGCTCATATACAAAATCAATTGAAGCCTTTAAAGAAGCTCAAAACTTAATGCCTGGCGGGGTGAACAGCCCGGTACGTGCATTTAAATCTGTGAATATGGATCCAATTTTCATGGAAAGAGGAAAAGGATCAAAAATCTATGATATTGATGGCAATGAATATATTGATTATGTATTGTCATGGGGTCCGTTAATCCTTGGTCACTCTAACGATCGAGTGGTGGAAGGAATCAAAAAGGTGGCTGAGCTTGGTACGAGCTATGGTGCACCAACGTTAATGGAAAATGAATTGGCGAAGCTAGTGATTGAACGTGTACCATCGATTGAAGTGGTAAGAATGGTATCTTCCGGAACAGAAGCAACGATGAGTGCGCTTCGCCTAGCACGCGGCTATACGGGCCGTAATAAGATTTTAAAATTCGAAGGTTGTTACCATGGACATGGTGATTCCCTATTGATTAAGGCAGGCTCTGGCGTCGCTACACTTGGTTTGCCAGACAGCCCCGGTGTTCCTGAAGGAATTGCTAAAAATACGATCACAGTCCCTTACAATGACCTAGAAGCAGTGAAATATGCTTTTAAACAATTTGGCGACGATATTGCTTGTATCATCGTCGAGCCTGTTGCTGGAAATATGGGTCTTGTACCACCATTACCAGGATTCTTAGAGGGTCTTCGTGAAATTACGACCGAAAAGGGAGCATTGCTGATTTTTGATGAGGTAATGACAGGCTTCCGTGTAGGCTACAATTGTGCTCAAGGCTATTTCAATATCACTCCGGATATCACTTGTCTTGGAAAAGTAATCGGAGGAGGACTTCCAGTTGGTGCATACGGAGGTAAAGCGGAAATCATGAAGCAAATTGCTCCATCCGGACCAATCTATCAGGCAGGAACACTTTCCGGAAATCCGCTTGCGATGACGGCAGGTTATGAGACTTTAAGTCAACTAACACCAGAGCACTACCAGGAGTTCAAACGTTTAGGCGACTTACTCGAAAAAGGAATCACGGAGGCAGCTAAAAAATATGATATTCCTGTTACCTTTAACCGTGCTGGTTCTATGATTGGGTTCTTCTTCACCAATGAAGACGTCATTAACTATGAAAAAGCAAAAACGTCGAACCTAGACTATTTTGCTGCCTACTACCGCGAAATGGCTGAACAAGGTGTATTCCTGCCGCCATCTCAGTTTGAAGGTTTATTCTTATCTACCGAACACACCGATGAAGACATCGAAAAAACAATCAAAGCAGTAGAAGTAGCATTTTCAAAACTTAAATAATACCTTTTACAGACACTTATCAACTTGATGAGTGTCTTTTATTTTTTTAGTGGAGCCGAAGCGACCGTGAGATGGAAAAAGAAAGAGTTTCGATCAATGCAGGAGGTCTGGAGTGACCGAGAGATGGAAAAAGGAAGAGTTTCAGTCCATGCAGGAGGTCTGGAGTGACCGAAAGATGGAAAAAGAAAGAGTTTCAGTCAATGCAGGGGGTCTGGAGTGACCGAAAGATGGAAAAAGAAAGAGTTTCGGTCAATGCAGGAGGTCTGGAGTGACCGAGAGATGGAAAAAGGAAAAGTTTAGGTCAATGCAGGAGGTCTGGAGTGACCGAAACATAGAAAAAGAAAGATTTTCGGTCAATGCAAGTGGATCAGGAATATTCCGGTCTATGTGAATGACCCCTTGAATAATCATATATCCCATAGAAATTTTTATACCCAATCCAATGAAACTACCCTACCCCTAATCTTTTTTACATCAAAAGGCATTTTTATCATATTTAAAAGCATTAGTTCATAAAGTGTAAGTGACATAGTGATTTTACGTGAAAGGAAACGAAAGGAGGAGTCGCTTTGTCTCAAGAGAATCAATCGTGCCTGCGATTTTCCTTGGAGGAATCTTTGTGGTTTAGAAAGGGACAGGAAGTAGCAGAACTTGTGTCGATTTCTCTAGACCCGGATATTACCATCCAAGAAAACGATCAATACGTAACCATACGTGGTTCGCTAGAATTAACAGGGGAATATAGAAATGACGAAGATAGCGCTGAGAATGATGATGAAAATGTACCACACCAAAAGTATGTAGAAAGAGTGGATCCCCAGGAGGAAGGAATCTGTGAATTCACACACCGTTTTCCTGTTGATATTACCATTCCAAACAACCGAATTCAAAGTATCTACGATATCGACGTCATCGTCGAGTCATTTGATTATGCCCTCCCGGAGCGCAGCTGTCTGAAACTATCCGCAGAATTAACCATCAGCGGCTTGTACGATTCATCCTTGCAGCAAGAGGATGAGGAAGTGGAAGAAGAGGCAGTGGAAGAAGAGGAGTTTGAAGTACTCCATCGTTATCAGGTGGAAGCTCCGGAACAAGCTGAACAAGAAGAAGAAACACAACTAGAAGAAAATCAATTTGAGGATACTTTCTTGTTTGAAGCAGAAGCCAGAAAGCAGCCAGAGGAAGAGAAAAAGGTTGAAGCTTTTCCGAAATTCCCAACCTTTACCTATCAGGAACCTGAAGAGGAAGAAGAGGAAGAAACACCTCAGCAGCCTGCCATATTTGAGTTTGCCCGTAGTGAAGTAAGCGAGCAGGTTGAGGTGAAACAGCAAGTGGAAGAAGCTCCTGCAGCACCAATTGCGGAAGTGGCAAAGGAGCCTGCGCAACAGAAGGAACCTGTGATGGAAGAGAGTTCCTCCTCACCTGAAGAACCGCCTAAGCAGGCAAAAAAGAAGCCAGGCAAAAAGAAAACAATGACACTCACGGAGTTCTTTGCCCGCAAGGAAGATAGCTCCGATCAAGCTAGATTAAAAGTTTGCATTGTTCAAAAGGGCGATACACTCGACAGTCTTTCCGATCGTTACGACGTTTCTGTCCCAAATCTACTTAGATATAACAATCTCGAACTCAATCAAGATGTGTACGAGGGTCAAGTACTATATGTACCAGTTGCATTAGCGAAAAAATAACTAAACGATACAAGGTGAGCGGGTGTTAAACCTGCTCACATCTTTTTAAGAACAAGATAATAAAAGTTTTTGGAACTTAGTTTACTGTCTAGCTCCAGCGCCCTAGCGGCTAGTGTCCTTCGCTCTCCGCCCTACGATAAGTCAAACACGAACGCGCCTCCGTCTCTTCGTGTTTCCTTTATCTCAGTTGGAGCGCTCCACAAGGAACGCTTCGGCAGCATAGGCTTCGCACGAAGAAAAAGCGGTAGCTTTTTCGAGGAGGCCATACGCCGCTGACCAGGGCACTTACGCTTTTCTAATGAAAGGCAGTTGAAAGCCGATGAGTGAATCAAATCTGGTGGATCCACTACTACCCATATTAAACAACTATCAAGTAAAACCGTATTATGTTGAAGAACATGGCAATATAAAAAAAATCTATTCCGATAAGGGTACGTTTGCATTAAAGAAAATTGTCCCAACAACCGGAACCGATTTTATCCGACATGTTCATCTGCTTTATCAAAAGGGATATAATCGGATTGTACCGATCTATCCAACCATTGACGGAAGATATGCAGTCCTGCATGATAAGGCTCTCTATTACTTAATGCCTTGGATGCCCAATGAAGTAAAGGGAGAACGCGAGCATAAACATCAACAGCTATTTCGGGAATTAGCAAGGCTCCACACGCTCTCTGCTAAAGAAATCACAGTGAATAAAGAGGAGCGGACAGAGCATTATGAGAAAACCATCGAATTACTTGATAAAAAACAGGAGTTTCTTGATGGTTTTATTGATGAATGTGAAAAAAAGACGTATATGTCACCGTTTGAACTCGTGTTTTGCTTGTACTATAACGAAATAACCCAGGCACTTCGTTTTTCAAAAACCAAATTTGAGGAATGGTATGAAAAAACAAAGGAAGAAGAAAAAGCACGAATGGTGATTACCCATGGAAAATTATCAACCGAGCATTTTCTTTATGACGACAAAGGGTATGGTTACTTTATTAACTTTGAAAATGCCCGTTTCGGCTCACCGATTCATGATTTATTGCCATATCTTTCACGGTCCTTTAACACGCGGCCAACACGGAATGATGAATCAGTTGACTGGGTGTACCATTATTTTAAATATTTTCCTTTTAAAGCCGATGAGAAACTTCTTTTCCATAGTTATTTGGCCTACCCGATTCCCATCATCCAGGTAGTCGAACGGTATTATAAAAAAGAAAAGCCCAAAAATGAACTGAAATATGTACGGATGCTGCAGCGTAAATACTGGAATTTAAAGAATTCAGAGTATGTAGTGATGAGGATGACAGAGATAGACGAACAACAAAAGAAGGCAAAAGAAGGAGCCCAGCAGCAATAACTTTTGCTTTTGGGCTCTTAAACTATTTCAAAGTAGATCGATACGGCAATCGCAATAAAAACGCATAATAATAAAACATCAAAAACGGTTGGAATAAACAGGGTTCGGATTAATTGAAAAATTGTAAACGGCAGTACCAGCTGCGCGAATACTCCCCTAATGGTTCGATACCAAGGAGTGTAGGCATACTTGGTGATAAATTTCCTCCGCTTCATACATACCTTCCTCTCCAAAATGGCATTTCTTTTATGTATATTCTTCCTGTCTAATGAATTCCCCTAATTCCTTAACGTTTTTTTCAAAATGGTATATAATATAAAAAAATTGGCTATCATTATTGACGCCAAGATAACTTTTTGGGTAGTATAACTATATCAATTAAAAAGCAAAAGCATAGACAGGGAAGAGTACGATGTGCCCCTGCTTCAAGAGAGGGAAGCCATTAGCTGAAAGGTTTCCTAAGCAGACACTCGGAAGGTCGCCCTTGAGCTTCTTTAGTGAACGGATTCCACGTACGAATCTTATTAGTTAAAGACGGATCAAATCCGTTATCCATTTAAGCGCCAACTCAATTTTTTTAGGGTTGGAAAAAAGGTGGTACCGCGAAGCAAACTCCATTCGTCCTTTTATGACGAGTGGGGTTTTTTGTTGTTGATTGGAAAAAGGAGGAAAACGAAATGGAAACAAAAGAAATTACCATGCCGACGAAGTATGACCCACAGGCGATCGAGCAGGGACGTTATGAATGGTGGTTAAAAGGAAAGTTTTTTGAAGCTCAGAATGATGAAGGCAAACAGCCTTATACCATCGTAATTCCACCGCCAAACGTTACCGGAAAGCTTCATTTAGGGCATGCTTGGGATACAACACTACAAGATATTGTTACACGTATGAAGCGGATGCAAGGGTATGATGTTCTATGGCTCCCTGGAATGGACCACGCTGGTATTGCTACGCAGGCGAAGGTTGAAGAAAAGCTCCGCAGTGAAGGCAAAAGTCGTTACGATTTAGGACGTGAAAAGTTCGTAGAAGAAACATGGAAGTGGAAGGAAGAGTATGCCTCCCATATCCGCCAGCAATGGGCGAAATTAGGTCTAGGATTAGACTACAGCCGTGAGCGTTTCACGCTAGATGAAGGTTTATCTGCAGCGGTTCGGGAAGTATTCGTTACTCTATATAAAAAAGGTCTTATCTACCGCGGCGAATACATTATAAACTGGGATCCATCCACGAAGACGGCTCTATCTGATATCGAAGTTATCTACAAGGATGTACAAGGTGCCTTTTATCATATGAAATATCCGTTAGCTGACGGTTCTGGACATATCGAAGTAGCGACTACCCGTCCGGAAACCATGCTTGGTGATACAGCGGTTGCGGTTCATCCAGAAGATGAGCGCTACAAGCACTTAATTGGAAAAACTGTTATCCTGCCGATCGTTGGCCGTGAGATTAAAATTGTTGGCGATGATTATGTGGATATGGAATTCGGTTCTGGTGCCGTTAAAATTACTCCAGCACATGATCCGAACGATTTTGAAATTGGTAACCGCCATAATCTTGAACGTGTTCTTGTAATGAACGAAGACGGCACAATGAACGACAGAGCCGGAAAATACAAAGGGTTGGATCGTTTTGAATGCCGAAAGCAAATTGTGAAGGACCTTCAAGAACAAGGTGTTCTTTTTAAAATTGAAGAGCATTTGCACTCCGTTGGACATTCCGAGCGCAGCGGGGCAGTAGTTGAGCCTTACCTTTCCACACAATGGTTTGTTAAAATGCAGCCACTTGCCGACGAAGCGATTGCACTGCAAAATAAAGAAAACAAAGTTAATTTTGTACCTGATCGTTTCGAAAAAACGTACCTGCACTGGATGGAGAATATCCGCGACTGGTGTATTTCAAGACAGCTTTGGTGGGGTCATCGAATTCCTGCTTGGTATCATAAGGAAACAGGCGAAGTTTATGTTGGACACGAAGCTCCTGCAGACAGTGAAAATTGGGAACAGGATAAAGACGTATTGGATACGTGGTTTAGTTCAGCGCTATGGCCATTTTCCACAATGGGCTGGCCAAATGTAGAGGCAGAGGACTTCAAGCGCTTCTTCCCAACAGATGTACTTGTAACCGGCTATGATATCATCTTCTTTTGGGTTTCTAGAATGATTTTCCAAAGCCTTGAATTTACCGGTGACCGGCCATTTAAAGATGTACTAATCCATGGCTTAGTTCGTGACGAACAAGGTCGTAAGATGAGTAAATCTCTTGGTAACGGAGTGGACCCAATGGATGTTATCGCAAAATACGGTGCAGATTCCCTACGTTACTTCCTTTCAACTGGAGGCTCTCCAGGCCAGGATTTACGTTTTAGCTTTGAAAAAGTTGAATCTACTTGGAATTTTGCTAATAAGATTTGGAATGCTTCTCGTTTTGCCTTGATGAACATGGATGGCATGACCTATGAAGAGATTGATTTTAGCGGTGAAAAATCAGTTGCAGATAAATGGATCCTCACTCAATTAAACGAAACGATTGAAAGTGTTACGAAGCTTTCAGAGCGTTACGAATTCGGAGAAGCTGGTCGCGCCCTTTACAACTTTATCTGGGATGATTTCTGTGATTGGTATATTGAAATGGCAAAGCTTCCTTTATACGGTGAGGATGAAGCTGCAAAGAAAACAACACGTTCGATACTTGCATATGTTCTCGATCAGACGATGAGATTGTTACATCCGTTTATGCCATTCATTACCGAGGAAATCTGGCAGAACCTTCCACATAATGGCGAGTCCATTACAACTGCCAAGTGGCCTGAGGTAATTACAGCTTATTCGGATGAACAAGCAGCACAGGAAATGAAGATGTTAATGGAAATGATTCGATCTGTTCGAAATATCCGTGCAGAAGTTAACACGCCAATGAGCAAAAAGATTAAAATGCTTATTAAGGCAAAGGATGAATCCGTATTAAAAGCGATTGAAAAGAACCGGAGTTATATTGAAAAATTCTGTAACCCAGAAGAACTACAAATGGGTACAAATCTCGAAACGCCGGAGAAGGCTATGACAGCTGTGATTACCGGGTTGGAAATCTACCTGCCACTTGAAGGTTTGATTAACATTGACGAAGAAATTGCTCGTCTACAAAAAGAATACGACAAGTTAACAAAAGAAGTAGAGCGAGTTGAAAAGAAACTAAACAACGAAGGCTTTATGAAAAAAGCTCCGGAAAGCGTTGTTGCCGAGGAGCGTGCAAAAGAAAAAGACTATCGTGAGAAACGAGCACTTGTTGAGGCGCGCATTAATGAGCTAAAAGGTTTATAATAAGAAGTGAAGACGAGTCCAAAATAGGATTCGTCTTCTTTTAGAAAGGCTCTTTTCTCAACTTTGTTGCTTTTTCAATACGATAACAGCCTTCAAAAAATAAAATGGGGTGTCATAGATGTTTACAAAATATAGCGAAGCCCTTGAATGGATTCATGGAAGATTACGACTTGGGATTAAACCAGGACTAGCCCGAATGGAATGGATGATGGACAAGCTAGGTCATCCTGAACGGAAAATGAAAACCGTACATATAGGCGGTACAAATGGTAAAGGTTCAACGGTGACCTACCTGCGCTGTATTCTTGAAGCGGCAGGCTACTCCGTTGGAACATTTACATCACCATATATTGAACAATTCAATGAGCGGATTTCTGTTAATGGAAGGCCAATCTCTGACGAAGAAATCCTGGAGTTAACGAATGTGATTCGTCCCCTTGCGGATGAATTAGAAAAAACCGAGCTAGGCGGACCAACCGAGTTTGAAGTGATTACGGCGATGTCATTCTATTATTTTGCGAATGTAAATCAGGTGGACATTGTCATCTATGAAGTCGGCTTGGGCGGAAGATTTGATTCTACGAATATTATTCAGCCAATCGCATCTATCATCACAAACATTGGTTTGGATCATACCAATATTCTAGGCTATACGTACGGAGAAATTGCCTTTGAAAAAGCGGGGATTATCAAAGATGGGATACCTACTTTCACCGCAGTGAAAAATGAAGAGGCAATTAAGGTCATTACAGAACAGGCTGAAAAAAAGCAGGCAGCTCTTTTTAGATTGAATCAGGATTTTAAAGTAACCTCCCACAGCCCACAAGCGAATGGAGAGATTTTTACTCTAAAACAAGCTGGACAGACTTTAGAGCAATTGGAAATTGGTATGATTGGCCAGCACCAAACTGAAAATGCAGCCTTAGCCGTCATGGCAGCTCAGTCCATAAATCAAGATGAGAATTTTATTATTACCGAAGAAGCTATAAGAACAGGATTAAAGACAGCCTATTGGCCAGGAAGATTTGAAATCCTTTCCAATCAACCACTTGTCATTATTGATGGTGCCCATAATGACGAGGGTATTTCGGCACTTGTTCAGGAACTTTCCACTCGTTATTCTAACAATAGTATTCATATTGTATTTGCCGCTTTAAAGGATAAAAAGCTGGACAAAATGATTGCACAATTGGATCAAATCGCAGATGAAATTTCCTTTGTATCCTTTGATTTTCCTCGGGCAGCTCAAGCGGAAGATTTATTTGCTTTAAGTAAATCCAAAAATAAAGTTATGGCATACAAATGGGATACACATCTTTCTGAGGTTATTAAATCTCTACAGAACGAACAAATTCTAGTCGTTACAGGATCTTTGTATTTTATTTCAGAGGCGAAACCGTATTTAAGTGAATTTTTGAAAAACAATAAGATTTCATTATGACAGGCTATTGAATTTTTGGTAAAATAGATATATCTTGATTTCAAAATAATCTCAGGTGGGAGGGGTAAGAATGACAGTTGCCGCAAAAACAAAACGAAATATTTTTCTTGTCTGGCTCTTGTTGGTTCCAGCAGGAATGTGGTTTACTTATCAAACTTTCCCTCCTCACTTTTCAGGGAAATGGGTAGATTTACTAGCATTTTTGATCTTAACATCTGTTGTTGCCTTTATGCCAATGGTGATCAATAATACCCCTATTTTCTTAATTCAGTGGGTATCACTCGCAACATTTTTAAGTTTTGGACTATTTGTTGAAATGGTATTTGCACAGGCAGCTGTTATACTGCTGCTGCTTAGGCTGCGAATTCCAAATGAACAAATTTTTCGAGTCCCACTAAACTTGATTATGTTTTTTATCGTATCTTTCGTAAGCGGTATCGTGTATTACTCTCTTGGTGGACAAACCGGTCCCAGCCTAATAAATGATCCGCATTCCCTTTGGCTTGCAGGAGTATATGCAGTGGTGAGTTACCTCCTTAATCAGGTCATCGTCTCCTTTAATCTATACTTTATTTATAAGAGTAAGGGATCCTACTTTGGGAAGGATTTCGTCGTAGAGACGGTTACCACATTTATTACTTTGCCGCTAGGCTTTGTGCTTTATATGTTTTATAACCATGTAGACCTGTTAGCGCTTGTGATTGTAGCTTTTCCGTTTGCAAGTTTATCCATCATTTTTAAGCTTTATTATGCCAGCGAAAAAATTAACGCCTATTTACAAAAGGCTGCTGAAATTGGACACCAAATGGCAGAGCGGCTGGAGGTAAATGGGGTAATTGATCTGTTCATTCAAAAGCTAAGCGAAATGCTTCCAGTAGACTATGCCTATATCTTCGAGGTCGTAAATGAGGACGAGCTTCAATTAATCCGTCGTATTCAAGATGGAGATCATGAATTACCATTGAACATCCCCAAGTTAAAAAAGAATGAAGGAATAAGCGGATTTGTTTGGTTAAAAGAGAAAGCGCATTTATATGCAACAGGCAAGCAATGGAAACGATATTCGAAAGGAAATATTCCTGCTGATGCGGAAAGTATTCTAGCCGTACCAATTCGGAAAAATAAAAAGGTAATTGGTGTAGTATTGTTAGCTTCCAAACGTAAAAGAGCATACGAAAAAACTCAGTTGATGATCGTTGATATCTTATGTTCCTATTTTGCGGTGGCAATGGAAAATGCAAAGCATTATGAAGTAACAAAATCACAGAGCGAACGTTGCGCGTTAACGAAATTATATAATTATCGCTACTTTGAAAAATTATTAACCGAAGAATTCGATAAACTGTACCAATTTGAACGCAAGGTATTATCATTAATCATTCTGGATATTGACCATTTTAAAGCAGTCAATGATACGTACGGGCACCAAAGTGGAAATGAAATTCTATGTGAATTGGCTGCCAGATTAAATAGTCTGATAGATTCACGGGGAACGGTCGCTCGGTACGGCGGTGAAGAATTTGTAGTTTTACTGCCGGACGTTGATAAAGAGGAAGCCTATCAAATGGCAGAAATGATTAGACAATCTATTGCCAACTGGCCATTTACGCTGCAGCAAACCTTAGAGTTTAAGCAGCATCAAATAAAAATTACGGCTTCGATGGGCGTCGCGACAGCACCTGAGGATGCAGAAGAACCGTTGGCTTTGGTACGGCATGCGGATCGGGCACTGTATGTTGGGGCTAAAAGGGCTGGAAGAAACCGGGTTGCGGAATATTCATCCTGTTAACTATTCAAAAGGTGACCATAAATGTTATTTTCTAGCATTTATGGTGGCCTTTTTTTAATTGGTACTATATGACTATCTATTGAAAAGTAAATATCTTACTGCTAAACTGAAAATGATATAATAGAACAAAAAAATACAAATAAATACAAATACTTTGATAGATTAATAAAAATAAAGGGGTGGTGAGTATGAACGAAAAAGGGATGACTTTAATTGAAATTTTGGCATCAATTGTAATCTTGTCTATAATCGTTGTTTCTCTTTTGTCCTTTTTTGTTCAAACAGCACGCTCCAATAATGTTTCGAAAAATATAATGGATGCTACCTATGTAGCAGAAAATGAAATGGAAGAAGTGTATAGCCAGATAAAAGCTTCAACATCTCTTGCAACTCTTGCAACTCCTGCAGGGTACACACAAAAAGGCAAAACGACAGTTACTGCTTTTTATGAGAAAAACGTACCACTGGTTAATCCTAAACATTATATAACACTAGAGTTGGTGTCCGCAGCAGTAGGAGACCCAATAGTAAAAGTTAAGGTAAAAGTATATAAAGATAATACAAAAGCCATGCTAGAAGCACAAATGGAGATGTTAGTGCAATGGAAAAAATAATAGAAAAAAATATATTAAATAGTGAGAAAGGTGTGACTTTAGTAGAGATTTTGGCTGGTTTAGCTCTCCTATCGATGATACTGCTCTTGGTAAATTCTGTGCACTTATTTAGCCAAAAACAAACAATATCTCAAACGAAAGATGTACAGCAACAATCGGACGTTAGACTTGCTGCTAATATTTTAACTAAAGATATCAGAAGAGCGGAAAGTGTCAAAGTTGATAGTTCTACAAAATTTGAAATCAAAAAAGCAACTAGTGCTACTCCTGATAAATATTTGTATGATGGCAAAGATCTGTTAAAAAATAGTGTGCCCTTAATAACAGGTATACCAAATTTCTCCATAATGAAAAACTCCGAGCGCAGTATTTCCTTAACAATCGGAACACTCCCAAAAACAACGATTACGATTAGAAAATAGGTGAGATAAATGAAGAAATGGTACCAATTTTTAAAGTCAAAAAATAATGAGCAGGGAATGGCATTAGTAGCAGTCTTAATGGTAGTTGTTGTTGTTTCGATAATGGGTGTTTCTATGATGGGATTAACAGCTTCAAACCTTAAGATGAGTACGGGGGAACGTAATCATCAATCAACCTATTATATTGCTGAATCTGGTGCAAATTTGTTAATGAGTGAAGTAACAAAAAAAGTACAAGAGGCGTATACGGCCTCTAAAACTCGAGAGGGATTTTATGCCCTTGCGAAAACGAAATTTACTGAAAATAATTATTTTGCAGAACAAAATTTATCTAGCTTTGAGAAGGCATTTGGAGAACAACCGAATGCAAATTATAGACTCCAAGAAGTTAATGCGGAAAATGGTCAATATAAAATTATTTCAAAGGGAACTATAGATAACCGAACTCGAACTGTGGAACAAGAGATTAATCTTAGGTGGAGTATGGCGTTTCCCAAAACGGCTGTTTTCGTAGATAGCACGATAACCGTTGATAGTGGAAGTGCCATAATTAATGGATCTATTGGCACTAATTCAACAGCTGAAGATGCAATAACATTGCAGGACCCAGGAAGTATCCAAATTGGTGCGGAGATTATTGTAGGACCTAATGCACCAAACCAAGGAAAAGATGTTGTTAACATTTCATATTCGAATATTAAGGTTTTAGAAGAAAAAATCCCTTTAGATTTAAAGGAATTTAAATCAGCGCCGACTCTTCAATATCCAGAAACAGTTAGAATCTACCGTGGCACTACACCTATTGATATTCAAGTTAGAAACAATAATGGAGATTTACCAATAAATCAAGGAAATGATTCCGTTTCGAATTTAACGATAAGTGATACTATGCTTGTAAATAATGCAATGGTTTTAAATGATTTAAAAATTTATGATAAAAATACATTAAATATTAATATTGCCGAAAATAAAAATGTTGAATTGTATGTTAATAGCCTAGATGTAAGTGGCACATTAAATATTGTTGGCGGCGGGAAGTTGTCTATTTATGTTGGTGGAAATCTCACCTTTCATAATGGAGTGATTAATGAGATTACGGCTAATAGGGATAAATTGAGTATTTATCTCAAAAAATCAACTACAAGCACTCCGAAAATAGTAACTGCTTCTTCCACTCCAACTGGAATCAATTGCAGCATTTTTGCAGAAGATGCGACATTTGATTTTACTGGAGGTACCTTCCGAGGTAAATTTGTTACTGGAGGAGCTGTAACCATAGGAGGTAATAATATTATTGAAGGTGCTATTGTGGCTGAATCGTTGCATTTAAAAGGGAACTCGACTATTACTTTTATTGAAAATGATCATATTGCTTTACCATTTCCTGCTTTTATCATTGATCCATTGAATCCTAATCCTGTTCGTGAAACGTAATTTATATTTTTCAATAGTGAATCTATCGCATTTTTCACCACTTTTAAATATGGAATGTGTCCCCTTTGGGTACCATTTTCCTATTAAAGGTGGTTTTTTATTTTTTAAATATAAAAGTTTTCCAGCTTCTTTTAAACTAAGACGAAATATAATACAATAATGAATAGGCGAAAATTGTCTATTTATAGTGAAATTGCACTAATAATATAATTTATTGAATAAAAAAATGTAGTTTATGAGGGAAATAGAAGGAGAGTTAAGTATGCAAACAATTATATGGGCCTTTGGAGCTATGTTGCTTCTTACGTTAATAATATCTTTTTTACCGCTTGCTTTTAATCCTAAGGGGAAGCTTACTGTGGTATTATCGGCTTTTGTAATTGCGCTTGGCGGGCTAGCTGCTGTTCAATTATTTCCTATATGGCAGACAATCTTACTTCTGCTAGTTTTAACTTTTTTTGCTTCCTATATTTTGGACAGTCGTTTAGGTAATGTCATCTATCAGACAGCTACAGCTGAAGAAGAGGTACTAGATGACATTAACCTTCCATTCACGAATGAGCAATTAGAACAGAAATCCGAATTTGATTTGCTAGAGTTGGATGAAATCGATGTAGTTACACCGTCTAAGCTTTCTGATATTTTGTCTTCTTCAGAACCAGAATCTTACCAAAGTTTAGATGATAGTTTAGAAGTTTCATTTTTACAAGACAGTGATACTGACAATATAGATGATATTAATGAAAAGGATGAATTGCAAATTTCCGATGGTTATTTAGCGGATATTGAAAATTTACTTTTAGAAGAATCTGAAGAAGAAGTAAAACCTATAGAAGATGACTGGCTATCTGAGCTGGCTGACCTTGAAAAGATTGAGGCAAAGGAAAATAAGAATAAAGAAGAAAACCAATTAGACGACGCTGAATTGGAAATTCTTTTCGCATTTAATGAAGCTGCTGCTGGTAACAATGATCCTCTAGAACATGAAAGTTCAGATAAAAAAGTACTATTAGAAAAGAGATAGAGAGGGGGCTAGCTGGTTGGCTAAATATTCACGTTTTTTAAAACTATTCGTGGTGCTTTTTTTTGGCACTGCATTTATTTTTAGTTTCTCACATTTTGGTGCTAACGCATTTGAGAATTTCACGGGTGCGGATGGAAAATACTCTGAAGGAACAACTGTTGGTACTATTAATATCTCTGGCAAAACAGAGAGTGAAGCCATCTCTGTTTTAGAAGAAAAGTATGTTGACTGGGTGAAGAATACTAAGTTTGAACTTCAATACAGTGAATTAATCGTCCCTTTTGATACGAATCTATTCCATTTTGATTCAGTACAAACCTTATCATCGGTTACAGATGGGCAGCAAAACCAAGCAATTATTACGATTGACATGCTACAGGTAGGAGAACAAATGCAAATTTTCTTTCCTCAGCTTGATAGCAATAAACTGGAACTTACTAAACTTACTTCGGATTTATCCAATGCTGCATCACAGTTTAACAATGGACCTTTTATATTTAATATCAGTAAGGACTACTTGATTAATGACCCAGCTTCAAAGAATGCAGTCATTAGTGAGGAAATTGTTAAGTTGACTGATGTTTCGAATGAATTACAGTCAGTAATTGATGAAAATCCGCAAATCCTTCTAGACAAAAAAGTTATCTTTTCACTATTAGAATTTGCTAAAACTCAAAAAATAGAAAATTCAACTGTCCTAAGTGTTCTTGCAACAGGTATTTATCAAGCTGTCCTGCCAACCAATTTTACTATTACCGAGAGAAATATTGGCAGTGTACTCCCTGATTATGCGACCTTAGGAATGGAAGCAAAGGTTAATACAGCAACTGGCTCCGATTTGGTTATAGTTAATCCGAACGAGTCATTGTACACGATAGAACTTAGGTTAGATAACAATAACTTGATTGTGACGTTAAGAGGTGAAAAGCTTCTTTATGACTATGAAATAAGCAAAAAGGACGAGCAACAATTAAAACCAAAAACAATCAAGCAATATAGCCCATTAGTCCTGCCTGGAAATATAAAAGTACAAACAGAAGGTGCTGATGGGAAAATTGTGAAAGTATATCGGGATATATACCAAGAAAGTCAATTGATTAAGAGTGAACAGATTTCTGAGGATTATTATCCGCCTGTTTATCGTGTTGAAATTCATGGACTAACAGGAACAGAAAAAGACACTACAACGCCTGCAGGCAGCGATCCTGCTGCAAATACAGATCCAAACGGAACTCAAAAACCGCTATTACCTGCAGAAGAACAAGCAGCTGATGAGAATGGCTTATGGGGGAAACCGAATGAACAACCTAAATAAAGTAAGAAGTGATAAGAAATGAAACAGGGCCGAAAAAGACTTGGAGATTTGTTAATAGAGGAAGGGTTACTAACTCCTGAACAGCTTCAAACGGCATTATCCGAAAAAGCACCAAATCAAAAAATTGGTGATGCTTTATTACAAAGAGGGTATATTACCGATCAGCAATTAGCAGAAGTTCTCGAAGTTCAGCTAGGAATACCGAGTGTCAATCTATTTCAATATCCTTTTGATACCAATCTTTTTTCACTTATTTCAAAAGAAACAGCAAAGCGGAATTTAATTATTCCGTTAAAACGAGAAGGTAATAAGCTGTATGTAGCCATGGTAGATCCAATGGATTTCATCGTGATTGATGACCTAAGACTTTCTACTGGATTTCAAATTGAAACGGTTATTGCGACAAAAGATGGCATTTTAAGAGCAATCAATAAATATTACAATGTCGATCAAGATTTTGAAGAGCTGTTTGATGAAATTGGGGGGAATGAGCGCGGACGGGATGAAGATGTAACGGATTTAGATTCACCGATTGTCCGACTTGTTAACCAGCTCCTGACGAATGCTGTTATTCAAAAGGCTAGTGATATTCATATTGATCCGCAGGAAACAAAGGTTGTGGTTAGGTATCGTGTCGATGGGGTATTGCGGGTTGAACGTGTTCTGCCGCGTCATATGCAAAGCGTTCTAACGGCCAGAGTAAAAATCATGTCTAATCTCGATATTACTGAACACAGAATTCCACAGGACGGACGGATTAAAATAAATCTTGAGTTCCATCCGATTGACCTTCGGGTTTCGACATTGCCTACAGTATATGGCGAGAAAATTGTTATGCGGATACTAGACATGGGTGCAGCCTTAAATGACCTGAATAAAATAGGTTTTAATGCACTTAATTTAAAACGGTTCTCAGAATTGATTGAACAGCCGACAGGGATTGTGTTGATTACAGGGCCAACTGGATCTGGAAAATCGTCTACACTTTATGCAGCACTTAATAAATTAAATAGCGAGCAGGTTAACATTATCACCATCGAGGATCCTGTTGAGTACCAGTTAGAAGGGATCAACCAAATTCAGGTTAACACGAATGTGGGGATGACCTTTGCTGCAGGACTGAGGTCCATCCTTCGTCAGGATCCCAACATTATCATGGTGGGGGAAATTCGTGATAAGGAAACAGCCGAGATTGCTGTTCGTGCCTCCTTAACGGGACACTTAGTGTTAAGTACGATTCATACAAATGATTCATTGGGAACCGTAACAAGGCTTGTTGATATGGGTGTTGAACCGTTCTTGATTGCCTCTTCATTAAGCGGAATTGTGGCCCAGCGTCTAGTTCGAAAGGTTTGTCGTGATTGTGGAGAGCTCCAGGAAGCTTCTAAGCGGGAAGTGGAGATTTTTGCAAGACGCGGCTTGAAAATTGAAAAAGTCAATCGGGGGAAAGGCTGTCCTTCGTGTAATATGACAGGGTATAAGGGGAGAATTGCCCTCCATGAAGTCCTTGTCATCAACGATGATATGCGTAGAGCCATCATGAATGACGACTCCTTTCAAAATTTAAAAGAGCTCGCGATTAAAAATAAAACAATCTTTTTAATTGATGATGGTCTTTTAAAAGTAAAACAAGGGTTAACCACTACTGAGGAAATATTACGCGTAGCGATATTGGAGTAGGAGATAAAAAATGAAAGAAAAACTAGAGAATATACTGCGTGCTGCACTGGAATTTAAAGCATCTGATATCCATTTTACTGTTGGGGTTCCACCAATTTTTCGAATCAACGGAGACATAAAGCGGTATGGAAAAGATATTTTACTACCTCCTGATACAGAGGAGATTGCCAAATTAACGATTCCAGAAAATATGTATGATCTATTCAAGGAAAAAGGAGAACTTGATTACTCATATGGCCTCCCTGGTGTATCACGGTTCCGTGTGAATGCTTATCACCAAAGGAAAAGTGTTTCGTTGGCATTAAGGGTTGTAGCCTCGAAAACACCCACCCTTGAGGATTTAGACTTACCTAAAATCGTTTCAGAACTTGTTGAGAAGCCTCAAGGGTTAATTCTCGTCACAGGTCCGACAGGTAGTGGGAAATCGACAACCCTTGCATCCATGATTGATTATGTTAATAGAACCATGCGTAAGCATATTGTTACCCTAGAAGACCCAATTGAATATTTGCATAAACATGGAAGCTCGATTATCGACCAGCGTGAGGTTGGTTTTGATACACAATCGTATGCCAATGGCTTAAAGGGTGCACTGCGTCAAGATCCAGATATTATTCTCGTTGGTGAGATGCGAGATTTGGAAACAATCGGAATCGCGATTACAGCTGCAGAAACAGGTCACTTAGTACTGGGAACACTTCATACATCCAGTGCACCAGCAACGATAAATCGGATTATAGATGTATTTCCACCTGCCCAGCAGCCGCAAATAAGAGTTCAGTTAGCGTCTGTTCTAGTAGGTGTAATATCGCAACGACTATTTCCTACTGTTGATAAAAAAGGCAGGAAAGCAGCAACAGAAGTCCTGGTAAACAACCCAGCGATAGCGAACTTAATCCGAGCTGAAAAAATTCACCAAATCCAAAGCACAATGCAAACATCACGTGCCCAAGGAATGCACACCTTAGAAATGAGCATCAGAGATTTAATTGACCGCAACTTAATCCAAAAAGAAGCAGCAACCAAATATCTTCAAGAAAAGATGATGATGGATGGCTAGATTTAAATATTCAGGCCGCGATCGCCGCGGAAAAAAAGCAGGGATGATAAACGCGGCTTCGCGAAGAGAGGCAATGACCAAGTTAAAGGAAGAGGGAATAAGGGTCATTGAAATGACAGAAGTTCCTGAAACGCTGATGACAAAGGATTTATCTTTTGGAAATCCTGTTAAACTGCAGCATTTTGTCATTTATTTAAGGCAATTTGCGACCTTAATTAAAGCAGGAGTTACAATCGTTGATGCCACTGGTATTCTAGCAGCCCAAACGGAAAGCAAGGGATTAAAGAAGGCTTTAGTTGCAGTTGAACAGGAACTGCGTGAAGGAAATCCCTATTCTGAAGCGATAGCTAAACATAAGAAAATATTTAATTCCATGTTTATCAATATGGTTAAAGCTGGAGAAGCTAGTGGAAATATAGATGAAACCCTTGAAAGACTTGCTGATGATTTTGAAAAGCAGCATGATACAAGACAAAAGGTTGTGTCAGCCTTAACTTATCCTGCTGTAATAGGACTTATTGCCATAGGTGCTGTTATTTTTCTGCTTGTATCAGTCGTTCCTACTTTTGTTAATATGTTTGCTGATTTAGGAGGGGAACTCCCCGGAATAACCAAATTTGTCTTGTCAGCAAGTAAGTTTATGCAAAAGTTTTGGTGGCTAATTATTCTAATTATATTCTTATTTGTGTCGTTAATTATGTATTTTAAAAAAAACAAGAAAACAAAGTATTATTTGGATTATTTTGTATTAAAAATGCCAATTTTCGGTAACATGATGCAAAAGGCAGCACTTGCTAGAATGATGAGGACATTAAGTTCACTATTTTCAAGTTCTGTACCAATTCTCCAAGCTATGGCAATAGTAGAAAAAGTTGTTGAAAACGAGGTCATCTCAAAGGTAATTCGTGAATCACGTGACTCTCTAGAAAAAGGCCGTTCAATGACTGAACCGATGAATACACACTGGGCATTTCCGCCACTAGTTACTCAAATGATCTCAATTGGGGAGGGTACAGGGGCATTAGATGCGATGTTGTCTAAAATTGCCGAATTCTACGAAAAAGAAGTGGAGCAAAGTACAGATAGACTTAAATCATTAATTGAGCCTATCATGATAGTAGTATTAGCTGGTCTAGTTGGAGTTATAGTAATGTCAATAATGGTCCCAATGTTTTCGATGTTTGAAAACATTAGATAAATCTATAAACCTACAAAGATGTAAATATTAGGACAAAAATCGCTAAAAATCTCTTTTATTTAGATTACATTTATTGTATACTCATAGAGAAATAAGACTAGGTTCATAGAACCATAAAAGGAGAGAAAGTCATAATGTTAAAAAGCTTAAAGTTAAAAGCAAAAGAACAGAAAGGTTTTACCCTGATTGAATTATTAGCAGTTATCGTTATTTTAGGAATTCTAGCAGCAATTGCAATTCCAAGTATTTCAAATATTATTCAAAATTCAAGAGTTGATGCGGTAAAAACAGACGCTCTTGCTATTATGAATGCTGGAAAATTATATTTAACTCAAAATCCTGAGGATGATTCAATAGACTATACAGATCTTGATGATTTTGTGGATAATACTTCTTTAGATACAAGTTCAATACTTATTACAGTTACTTCAGGTGTATTATCACTTGACGCAATAGGTACTGCAGGTTCTGTCACTTATACTATTAGTGATGCAACCTTTGAAACACTTAATGATGAAGCTGAGTGGGAGCAAGAACCAGTTACCAATGCAGTAACTATAGCACCATAATAAAATTGGTAGCAAATTAAATTTTTTGGAGTGGTAACTATTGATATACTCATTACTCTTTATATATGGAATTCTTCTAGGTTCTTTTTATAATGTAGTTGGCCTCCGAGTACCTTTAAAGCAATCAATTGTTACTCCTCGTTCAGCTTGTCGCACTTGTGGGCACCAATTAAAACCTTATGAACTTATACCAGTAATTTCATATTTGCTTCAAAAAGGGAAATGCCGCGGCTGTCAGTCGCGGATTTCTCCTATATACCCAGTTTTTGAATTACTTACTGGAATATTATTTGCAACAGCACCGCTTGTTATTGGTTGGTCAGGAGAGCTTGTAGTTGTCCTTACGCTCATTTCGATGTTTATGATTCTCATCGTATCAGATATACACTATATGCTCATCCCTGATAAAATTTTAATTTGGTTTGCAGGGATTTTTTTATTGGAAAGGATTATTTGGCCATTAACCCCTTGGTGGGACAGTCTTCTTGGTGCAGGCACCGGATTTATACTCCTACTTATTATTGCCCTTGTTAGTAAAGGCGGAATGGGTGGGGGCGATGTGAAGCTTTATGCTCTACTAGGATTTGTTTTAGGATTTAAAATTGTACTTTTATCATTCTTCCTTTCCACATTGTTCGGTGCTGTAATAGGCGGTTTGGCACTCCTTTTCAATATTGTAAAGAGAAAACAACCTATTCCATTTGGCCCGTTTATTGCGGCTGGGACTTTGACCGCTTATTATTGGGGATCAGATTTAATAGATTTATATTTACACTTTCTTTATCAAGGATTATAAGTAAGGGGTAATAGATATGGGATTCTCCCTTTTTTTAGCTAAAAACAGAATAATCAACTTGGTACTAAATGACCACTCAATTCGTTTTTTAGAATTAAAACAAACGAACCCCCCTACTGCCCAAAAATGGAGTGAACGTTTTCTACCGCCAGGTATCATTGTTGACGGTAAAATTGTTGACATAGATTCCTTAGGCAACATTCTAGAACAATGCGTTGAAGAATGGAAGATAAAAGGGCGTTCAATTCGCTTCATTGTACCAGATCAGCTGGTCATTATTCGAAAGGTTTCCATTCCGGCCGATATTCAAGAAGATGAAGTAAAAGGATATCTGTATTTAGAACTGGGTTCTACGATTCACTTACCATTTGAAGAACCTGTTTTTGATTATCATCTTCTATCGAATAATGGGAAAACACAGGATATTCTATTATTTGCTGCACCGGAGCAGTTCGTAATGGAATATGCGGAATTATTTACAAGTTTAAAGCTAAATCCAGTGGCAGCAGATATTTCGCCACTATCACTATATCGTCTCTATCACCAACTAGAAAAAAGTAATGATAAAGAAATTCTATTCACCGTTCAGTTTGATTTGACAAGTGTCAATCTGTGTATTTTTGAAGGCAGCGTGCCGATGGTAATGCGCCAATTTGCCTTGCCTTTCAATATTGAAGACTGGGAATATAACCAAGGATTGTCAGGTTTAGTTGAGTTTACCTTTACTGGGGCTTCGGAAGAATTGGTAATTCATTTTGAAGATATATTTAGGGAAATCAATAAATTAGTAGATTATTACCGTTTTTCGCTTAGCAATGAGAAACTAGACGTTACCAAGTTCCTGGTAAATGGTGATCATCCAATGTTAAAAGCCATTTATGATGAAATGATAGATAGATTAGACGTTCCTGTAGAAATGCTTATGGTAACTTCAGAGGAAAAAGGCAAAACGAATGTTCCTTCCAGTTTATTATTACCTTTAGGTCTTGCCTTGAAAGAGGTGCAGTAATGTTAGTAGAAATTAACCTGCTTCCTCAGAAAGAACCAAGGAAATTTAATATTATTTTACTTATTGTACTGCTTGCTCTTATTTTATTTGTTGGTATTTTTTACTATTGGCAAATTCAGTCTACCAAAACTGAATTGCAAAATTTAGACAAACAAATTTCAGTGACCAAGGAAATTGCTGTTAAGGAAGAAAAAAACACTGATAAAAATGCTTCTCAAATGTCTGTTAGTATATTAAAAAATGCTGTAGAGTGGGCAAACACCTATCCGATTCAAACGATACCGATTATGCAGCACTTAACATCTCTATTACCAGAACGTGGGTTTATTCAGTCCTTTGCCTATGCGGAGGCTGGAACAGTTATCCTTACAGTCCAGTTTGATAGCGCGCGTGAAGCAGCTTACTTTTTAGATAATCTTGGTGATTCAGAATGGGTCGGGGAACCAACCTTAAATTCGCTTACAATCCAAGAGCCAGAAGCAGCCGAAAGCACGGCAACTGAGTCTACAAATGAAGAGAATGCTGATCCTGCTGCAAATCAAAACTCTACACCTGAAGTTGAGAACAATCTTAATTCAATAGACCACTATCTTCCAAGATATATCGGCCAATTTGAGATTAAGTTAAATATGGTGAAAATCAAAGAACTGACTGGGAAAAGTGATGAGGAAGGAGTGACACAATCTTGAAACTCCGACTCTCAAAAATTGACAAAATTATTTTTTTAGCTGGCACTCTTTTGATAGTACTTCTCATTGTCTTTGCACAATTTATGAAGCTAACACCATTGAAATCTGATGTAAGTATGAGAGAGCAGTCATTGAAGACAGAACAGAAGCTTTTGGACGTTGTTACACAGAAGAAAGTTGATGATACTGTTAAGGTTGTTGAAGATACACGAGAATTGCAAAAGAAAGTACCAGTAAAGCCCCTTTTAGAACAATTAATCTTAGACCTAGAAAAAGCTGAAACGGTTTCAAGTAGTGTTATTTCTTCCATGAGCTTTTCTAAAGACGCGGATGTTGTATTAGCAACGACAGAGACACCAACTGACCAGCCTAATGTTACAAGCCAAGAAACTACTGCAGCCACCGATCAAACGAATGCAGAAAACCCTGAAGCGGCTGTACCTGATCAAGCGACCGAACCAGCTGTTTCAAACGGTTTAAAAAAGCTTTCTGTTAGTTTGAGTGTTGAATCACCAACCTATGAGGATTTAGAAAAATTTATTGGAACTCTTGAATCTTTAGAGCGAATCATAGTTGTCGAATCTATCAGTTATTCCGGCGGAGAAGAAATTACCTCTTTAGAGCAGGAAGTTGCACCGTTAACGTATTCGCTTACCGTTGCTGCTTATTACCTGCCAACATTAGATGATCTAATCGCTGAGCTTCCAAAAATCGATGCTCCGGCACCGGCAAACAAGAAAAATCCATTAAGCTCTTTTTCAGATACGACACAAGCAAATTAATACTATCGCGAAGTTACAATTAATTTGACGAAAGCATTGTATAACAAGACGACAAAAGTCTTGTTATTTTTTTTTGTCCGTATGTTAGGATGGAAGAAATTAGCTATCGTAGAGGGAGGAGTACGTGTTAGTGGACAAGCCGAATCGTGGCAATACCATCAAAATAAAGTTAAACGGAGAAACGCAAACATTCTCAGAAGAGCCCATCCAAAAAGAACCTACTACGGGTCCTTTAGATAAAGTGATAAAAATCGACGAGGATTTCAACGAGCAGGATGTATTTGTAGAAACTGCCGCTGCCAAGGAACCTATTGAGGATGAGAGTTTTGACTGGATCATTCCTGAATCTTCCGATCAAGACATTCAGCCATATAAAATAGTTAGCAGCCAGAATCAGAAGCAGAAAAAAAGCGGAGGTAAGAAGCCTGTTGCATTCTCCACTTTTTCAAACAAGCGGAATGGTGGGGTGTTAAAAACAATTTTGATAACGGCCCTATTTGCAATTTTGATCGGGACAAGCTTTGGTGTCCTAATGCTGCAGTTATTCATTACTGATAACAGTAAACCGGCTATAACAGAGCCAGTCGTGGTAGATAAGGGGTCGAATCAAGGTTCCGAAAACAAAGGTGAGAAGGGTACTTCTGCCGTCATAGGAGCCCAAACTGCGTTTATTGTCCAAGGTGGTGCTTTTACCACCAAGGCTGCCGCTTCTGCTACTGCCAGTCAAGCAAAAGGGAAGGGATTGCCAGCCCAAACACTGACTATGGACAATAAAGAGTTTTTGTTTTTAGGGGTTGCCGATTCGATTGAAACGGCAAAGGGGTTAGGAGCACAGTATAAAACAAATGGGTTTGAGGATGTGTTTTCAAAACAAATTCCTATTGCTGAAAAGACGGTGTCAGATATAAATGAAAGCGAAAAGGGTTTTTTAGAAGCTGCACCAGCGATTTTTCAGCAGTTGTCAAAGATTACCTCCAATGCGATGGTCTCAGGAAGTATTTCATCAGATGCTGGTAAAGAAGTCACAAGCTTGTCTGAACAACTGAATCAAGGTACAAAAGAACTGAAACATGAAAAAGTTAAAACCTTGAATGAGGAATTATCAAGTTCACTCACAAAGGTTAAGGCATTTCAAGAAAAGAAAAGTAAAGATAGTTTGGTTGAAGCACAACAGCATTTATTAAACTATTTATCTATTTTTTATTCTTTGTAGTCGACAAAAGTTGATATTTTCCGGGAAATTATTTTACAATTCAAGCCTGTCATTCAACCGACAGGCTTTTTGAATTACTATCAAAATATTTTGAATTTGGCGTCATAAGTTTTTTGCATAATCTGCCAAATTTCTTCAAACTTTAATGAAGTAAAAATTGTTTGCTTCTACAAATTCTGATACGATTAACATGTATCTCCCTAAATGATGCAAAAGGTAAGGTGATTAAATGCAGAACCTCATTTTAGCCTCTTCTTCTCCACGGCGAAAAGAACTTCTAGAAAACCTCCGATTAACATTCACGATCTCAAGCAGTGAAGTAGATGAAAGCTTTGATCCAGCGCTTTCTCCAGAGGATGTAGTCATGGATCTTGCCGAGCGAAAAGCACAGGTAATTTTTAAAGAAAACAAACAAGCATATGTTATCGGTTCCGACACGATTGTTGTGGCTGATGGCCAAGTGTTAGGTAAACCAACTGACGAGGCTGAGGCCACAAGAATGTTAAAGATGCTTTCTGGTCGAAAGCATGATGTTTACACAGGTGTGTCCATTTTGTCTCCGAATGGGACAGCACGTTTTTATGAAAGAACAGAAGTTTGGTTTTGGGAGTTAAGTGACGAAGAAATAAAGTTCTATGTACAAAGTGGTGAACCGCTTGATAAAGCAGGATCATACGGCATTCAGCAACTAGGAAGCATGCTTGTCAAAAAAATTAATGGAGATTATTTTGCGGTTGTCGGCCTGCCGGTCGCGAAAACCTATCGCGAATTAAAAAGGTTGGGCTATCAGTTGCCATAAGGGTTGGTTCCTTAACTCCCTTATTATAGGGAGGACAAAAAATGTCTACGAATTCATTAATGATCCGTGATTTCCCGCAAGACGAAAGACCAAGAGAACGATTTATTCAGAATGGTCCTGAGAGCTTATCGAACCATGAACTAATTGCCATCTTACTAAGAACCGGCACTAAGGATGAAAGTGTTCTACAATTATCCAATCGCTTGCTGACAAACTTTGAAGGCTTACGGCTTTTAAAAGCGGCGACTCTGGAAGAAATGACAGAAATAAAGGGAATTGGTCAAGCTAAGGCCATTCAGATTCTCGCTGCCGTTGAAATAGGCAGAAGGATAGCGAATCTAAACTATACAGACCGTTATGTGATTCGCTCTCCAGAAGACGGTGCTAATTATGTGATGAATGACATGCGCTTTCTATCCCAGGAGCATTTCGTTTGTTTATATCTCAATACGAAAAACCAAGTGCTACATAAGCAAACGATTTTTATTGGCAGCTTAAACGCCTCGATCGTCCATCCGCGCGAGGTGTTTCGGGAGGCATTAAAGCGCTCAGCAGCTTCCATTATTTGCCTCCATAATCATCCCTCTGGAGATCCCGCACCAAGCCGCGAAGATATAGAGGTCACAAAGCGGCTTGTGGAATGCGGGAAAATGATAGGTATAGACGTGCTCGACCACCTCATCATCGGCGAAAATAAATTTGTCTCTCTCAAGGAAAAAGGCTATTTATAATACTATGATTTTAATTGACGTTAGGATATAATAATGGTTATGATTTTTTAGGACATCTATTGGATTTACGATATAAATTACTAGAAAATATACATGGATTAGAAGGTATATTTACTTACCTTTTGCAATTTTCGTATCAGAAAGGGAGATACAACTATGTTTGGAATTGGGACTAGAGACCTTGGAATTGACTTGGGGACAGCAAATACCCTTGTTTATGTAAAAGGAAAAGGGATTGTATTAAGAGAGCCATCCGTTGTGGCTATGCAAACAGACACAAAAGCGATTGTAGCGGTTGGAAACGACGCAAAAAACATGATTGGACGAACTCCAGGAAATGTCGTAGCGATGAGACCGATGAAAGATGGCGTTATTGCCGACTTTGAAATTACAGCAGTGATGATGAAATACCATATTCGTCAGGCCATTAAAAGTAAGAGCATTTTCTCAGGTAAGCCATATGTCATGGTTTGTGTACCATCTGGTATTACGGCAGTAGAGGAACGAGCGGTGATTGATGCTACACGTCAAGCTGGTGCTAAGGACGCATATACGATTGAGGAGCCATTTGCGGCTGCCATCGGAGCCAATCTGCCTGTATGGGAGCCAACTGGCAGTATGGTCGTTGATATTGGTGGTGGTACCACAGAAGTAGCGATTATCTCTCTAGGCGGTATCGTTACAAGTATATCGATTCGCGTTGGCGGGGATGAAATGGACGATTCGATCGTTTCTTTTATCCGCAAAAATTACAACCTGATGATTGGGGAACGTACTGCAGAAGCAATTAAAATGGAAATTGGTTCTGCTGGTGATTCTGAAGGCATCGATAATATGGAGATTCGCGGACGTGATTTATTAACCGGGCTGCCTAAAACAATTGAAATCACGGCGAAGGAAATTGGTTCTGCCTTAAAAGATACCGTTTATGCAATTGTGGAGGCTGTGAAAAATACATTAGAAAAGACGCCGCCAGAGCTTGCTGCTGATATTATGGACCGGGGAATTGTCTTAACAGGCGGGGGTGCGTTACTTCGCAATTTGGACAAGGTCATTAGTGAAGAAACCAATATGCCTGTACTCATTGCAGAAAACCCGCTGGATTGTGTGGCGATAGGGACTGGAAAAGCCCTAGACCATATCCAATTATTTAAAAACAAAGCGAAAGATACAAGATAATTGAAAAGTGAAGCGGTGCAAAAGGGCGGAAGGTCCTAGGTGCTGAAACTAGACATAAAGAAATAGAGGTGTATCATCATGCCACAGTTCTTCTTGAATAAACGATTGATCGTTTTGCTGGTAAGCATAATTATTCTCGTGGCATTGATTGGGTTTTCGTTAAGGGAGAGAAGTAAACTAACCTGGCCGGAGCAATTCTTAAAGGATACTGTCGGCTTGGTTCAATCCCTGGTTTCAAAGCCTGCTCATTTAGTGGCAGGTTTCTTTGAAAATCTTCAGGACTTGCAAAATACATATGAAGAGAATAAAGAACTAAAATCACGGATGGAGAAACTTGTTAGCCTTGAAGCACAGGTACAGGAGCTAGAAAAGGACAATAAAGAGCTGCGTGATATTCTCGGTGAGGAAGAGACCCTGAGAGATTTTGAACCTTTACAGGCAACTGTAATAGGTAGAAACCCTGATCGTTGGCATGAAATGATTATTATCAATAAAGGGAAAACAAACGGAATTAAAAAAAATATGGCAGTTATCACTGCGCATGGGTTGATTGGCAAAGTCAAAACTGTCAACCAGTTCAGCTCAACGGTTCAATTATTGAGCGCAAAGGATCCGAAGAATCGGATTTCCGCGATTGTCCAAGGCGATACAAATATTTTTGGACTTGTTGAGGGCTTTGATGAAGAGAAAAAAGCTTTATTGATAAAGGCGATTCCTTCAGGAGTTGAAATTAAAAAAGGTCAAAACGTGATTACCTCCGGTTTAGGAGGAGTTTTCCCTCAAGGCTTGCAAATTGGGAAAGTCATTGACGTGAAGCCAGACCAGTATGGATTGAACCAAACAGCCTTGGTAGAACCAGGTGCTGACTTTTATGATTTGGAAAACATTATTGTGATTAAAAGAACCATGACTCAGCCTGCACAGGCGGATATGGGCGGTGGAGAGGAGGAGGATTTGTGAAGAAATTCCTACTTCCTCTTTTGTTTCTATTCCTATTTCTTTTAGAAAGTTTGTTTGTCCAATATATTCCTCCTGAGGTATTTGGGCGAAACTACATATTGGCTCCGCATTTTCTGTTTGCAGGAATTTTGTTTCTTACGATCTATGCAGGCAGAAAATATGGAATTATTTATGGTGCCATTTTTGGATTGATTTTTGATATTGTCTGGATCGAGATTATCGGCATTTACTTTTTCCTTTTTCCATTTATTGCGTACCTTATTTCGAAAATCATGCATGTGCTGCAGACAAATATTATTGTCGCCTTTTTAGTATCTTTAGTGGGGATTGCCCTACTTGAATTGGGTGTCTATGAAATGGACTTTTTAATTCATATCACGACGCTCGAATTTATGAGCTTTTTAGATATTCGCTTTTATTCTTCACTCCTTTTAAATGCCGCCTTTCTGTTGATTGCAGCGTATCCTTTAAAGCGGTATTTTGAAAGTTTTGCG
Source organism: Neobacillus vireti (assembly GCF_036962345.1). Lineage (GTDB taxonomy): Bacteria > Bacillota > Bacilli > Bacillales > Cytobacillaceae > Neobacillus > Neobacillus vireti_A. The sequence goes on along the minus strand of NZ_JBALNB010000002.1, from coordinate 21,091 downwards.
GAAAGTTTACGGGATGAATGAATTTTTAAAGCTCTTTTCATAAACTTTGCTGTTTTTTGAACAAATTTAATGATTGTACAAGTACGGCAAGAAATAAATTTAATAAGAAAAGAGCCTGTAAACTAAATTCTAAAGCGTAAAATACTATTTCCACGTTAAAATCGTCTTTAAGATTTTAACTACAATCTTTACATTCACAGCCTTTTTAAAAAAGGAGAATACACAAAGCGTGTCGAATTGTATAATAAAAGTGTGTCTCTGGCTTGGGTAGGGTGCCGATTTCTGGGCACTACTGTGTTTCTTATTATTTGAGGTGAGTTTTCTCCATGAAAAAGCGACAAAACGTTACGATTAAAGGTACGAAGGATGGAATTGTCCTTCATCTTGATGATAGCTGTTCCTTTCAGGAGCTTCAAAAGGAGCTCGATGAAAAACTTTCTGCAAATCAACAAACTCAGGCTGAGCGTCATTTAACTCCTGTAAAAGTCGACGTGGGCAACAGGTATTTGAATGATGCTCAGCGAGAAGAAATAAAGAATCTCATACGCCAAAAGAAGAATTTAATGGTGGATGATATTGAATCCAATGTTGTCACAAAAGCAGAAGCAGATAAGCTGAAAGCGGAAAATGAAGTTGTCACCGTGGCTCGAATCGTTCGATCTGGACAAGTTTTAGAGGTCCCAGGTGATTTATTGCTTATTGGGGATGTAAACCCAGGTGGAACTGTGATTGCAGGCGGAAATATTTTTGTTATGGGTGCATTGAAGGGAATTGCTCATGCAGGTGTTTTCGGAAATGATCAAGCGGTTATTACGGCTTCGAGCATGCAGCCGTCGCAGCTGAGGATTCATGATTGTATCAACAGATCACCCGATAAAGTACAAAATAACGAAAAACGAGAAATGGAATGTGCATACATCGACGATAACCATCAAATCATCGTAGATAGATTGCAAGTTTTAATAAATTTAAGGCCTAATTTAACGAGATTAGAAGGGGGACTTTAATGTGGGAGAGGCAATAGTAATAACATCTGGTAAGGGCGGCGTAGGAAAAACTACGACTTCTGCAAATATTGGTACAGCGTTGGCCCTTCAAGGTAAAAAAGTATGCTTAGTGGATACAGATATTGGCCTTCGAAATTTAGATGTTGTTATGGGGCTTGAAAATAGAATCATTTATGATCTTGTTGATGTAGTTGAGGGAAGATGCAAAATCCATCAAGCATTGGTGAAGGATAAAAGATTCGAAGATTTATTATATTTGCTTCCAGCCGCGCAAACGGTTGATAAATCAGCTGTTAAGCCTGAACAGATGCACAAACTAATCAATGAACTTAAACAAGACTATGATTATATTATTATTGATTGTCCTGCAGGAATTGAGCAGGGCTTCCAAAATGCCATCGCAGGTGCTGACCGTGCAATTGTCGTGACAACCCCTGAAGTATCAGCTGTACGCGATGCAGACAGAATTATTGGATTGCTCGAGAAATCTAAGACAGTGGAGTCGAAATTAGTAATCAACCGGATCCGGAATCATATGATGAAGAGCGGCGATATGTTAGATGTGGATGAAATTACAACCCATTTATCGATCGAGTTAATTGGGATTGTCGCTGACGACGAAGAGGTCATTAAAGCCTCTAACCACGGCGAACCAATTGCTTTAAATCCAAACAGCAAGGCCTCCATTGCGTATCGAAATATCGCAAGACGTATTCTTGGCGAATCAATCCCGCTGCAGCCTCTTGAAGAAAACAACAAAGGTATGTTTGGTAAAATTAAAAAATTCTTTGGTGTACGATAATAAATGAAGCCTGCCCAAGTGGACAGGCTTTTTCCTGTTTTCATGCTGCTACTCTAGTAAATGCACAGTTAGCGTTGCACGATGATAACTTGGCAGTCTGCCCCAGGAGCAAAAAATATCCGCAAAATAAATTCCGATGTCGTCGTCAGCATTCATCAAAGCTTGTACACTTGTACCTGTGACGGTCCACCAATAGCACCTAACGTAGAACCAATCAAAGGTCCAGAACCATCACTTCTGAGGTTATTTCAACTGTCTATTTCTTCACAGTTAATCACTTGAGGATAAGAAACGCCACGGGAAACGGAGTAAACCATTGCACGCTTTGATGACAATTCTTTTATAAGAAATTCTACCTGTGGTGTAAGCTCAAGAGTCCCGCACGTATAAAAATCTAGCGACACATATTTTTCTTCAGGCCATGTATGAATGGATAAATGTGAAGTCGATAAAACGAGCACCCCGGTTACACCTTGTGGATCAAATTGGTGAAAGTACGTGTATAAAATCTCCATATCTGCGTCAAGAGCAGCCTTCGTACACATTTCTTCTAAAAATTTGATGTCATCTAAATGGGCAGAATCGCACTCAAATGCGTCAATGATTATATGTTTTCCTTCTTTCGTCAATGTCTTATCATTCCCCTCCGTTTTCCTTTGTAAATTATCGTATGGGATTACGCGTAAAATAAATTGTACGGTTGTCCATGTTTATTGAATATAGTGCTCAAAATGTTGAAAGTTATTTTCGTAATTCTTGTTTATATATATCATGTAATTTTAGGTTGGACAGGGTATTCTGATGTGAATTCTCCAGAACAGAGCGGCTATTCGATGAAAAGACAAATAAACTTGACAGGTCTTCTGGGAGTGTAGAATAAGGGACATAATTTTTCCTTTTTCTTACTTGCAGCGGCTTTTTCGAAGCGAGGTGAAACCCCCAGTCTCCAAATGAAGGGACAGGAATATGATAGCTCCGGATATTCAGACCAGTTCCCTTGAGTGTTAATCCGATACTCCAGTATACAAACGGTGCATACTCCGGCGAATGAGATTGACAGACAAGAATGCCGTCTTCCGTTAACAAATTACATAATTTACTAAAAAACTCTACCGTGTACAATCGGCTTAATACTTCATTGCCTGGGTCTGGCAGGTCCACGATGATAACATCATAAGGTTCGTTTTTTTCTTTTTGGAATACCTGGATATCTTTTTGATGAACAGATACCCGTTTATCATGGAGGGCTCTATCGTTAAGGGAAGATACCTTTGAAATATTACGTGCCAGATGGATCATCAATGGATCGAGATCGACCAAATCAATATGTTTCACATCATGGTATTTTAATACTTCGCGAACGGCAAACCCATCTCCGCCGCCGGCAATTAGGACACGATCACGTTTTTTGGCCATAGAAAGGGCTGGATGAACAAGTGCCTCATGATAGATTTGCTCATCTAAAGAACTAAACTGAAGCTGCTTGTCTAGGTATAAGCGGACATCATTTGTCTTCAAGACTAATACCCGATCCCCAGCTGGTCCGCCTTCATAAAGCACAGTGTGGGGATTGGAGAGCAGATAACAAAGTTCTTTCTTGTCTTCCGGTTCCTGAGTACCTTCTGAAAAAGGTTTGTATAGGTTTAAGGATTTTATTGAGTTAACTACCGCTTGTTTCCTTACTGACATCACACGCTGAGAAAAAGTAAACCATGTTTTTAGATTTTCAGGGAGTGAACGGTTGTGAACACACGGCTTTTCCTCTTGACACCATTGTAAAACTTTCTTCCCAGCAAGATGAAATCCGCAAACTCCAAACCAAGGAACATTGACATGATAGTTAAGGGTATGAAGAGCCGTACTTCGCAGTGTTTTTTCAATACTCCAGAATGTTAACGGAGTGTCTTCAGGCGACGCAGACTGGATAACCAATATTCCACAATCAGTCAGGAGATTGGACAACTTCCTAAAGAATTCTTTTGTATAGAGTTTGCAATTTTCCTCGGTTTCCGGATCTGGAAGATTCCCTATTATCACATCAAACTGCAGTTGTTCTGTTTTTAGGAAATCATTTATACTTTTGCTGATTTGAACACGTTTATCGTAAAAGGAACCTTCGTTCAGTTCAGAAATTTCAGGTGTTTTCTCGGCAGCTAGAAGGGTTGCTGCGGATAGTGATACTTGACTAACGTGGCATACACTGGAATATTTGAGGACCTCTCGCAAGGCCAATCCGCATTCATCCCCGATAATTAGAACTCGTTCGTGTTGTTCTGCTAAAATAAAAGCCGGATGGACGAGAGCTTCATGAAAAATCCGTTCATCCAAGCTATTCCAAACTATTTGATCGTTCTGGTATAAGCGTATATTCTTGGATTCTAGCAAGAGCACGTCCTGGAATGGACTTTTTCCCTCAAAAAGTACTTGGTGAGGACTCTTTAATAATTGCTCTAACTCAATTAAATCGTAAACATCACCACGAAAACTGTCATGGTTTTGACTATTAGACAAATTGATTCACCTCTATATATTTAACTTACAGCCATTATATGGATAAGCAATAAAAATGTGTGGCTTATCCAGTTTATCAAGGCTTATTTTTAATTGTAGAAATTTAGTAATAAATGTCTAAATGTACAAACCCCATAAAAAATGTATAAAACGTATTAAAAAGTTTCCAAAATAATTGGAAGGTGAAAAACGAGCGTACAAAAAAAGGCTGCGCATTTGCGACAGCCCTAGAGAATCCGAGAGATAGTTGAAAGGGATCCTTACCTACCTAGTCTATTGTAAACCGAAAGGCAGCAAACCTTCTTTTTTAACCTTAATACGCCAAACTTCATTTTTCAGTGACTCGGTCACATATAGATAGCCATTATGAAAAGTCAGGTTAGTAGTAAATGTTCCTGCATCTTCAGGCAGGCGAATTGTACCGTACTTAAATCCACTCGCATCCACTACGACAATTTCACCTGCTTGGAAATGTGCAACATAAAGATTACCCTCTTTATCCACAGCCAATCCATCTGGTCCAATTCCACCTTCAAACTGTGCGAAAGCAAATGCCATTTCCCGCTGGTCTTTCGCAGTCTTCGATGGAACTGAAATAATTCGGTTGCTGCCAAATTCAGAGATATAAACACGCTGTCCATCAGCAGAAATGGCTATACCATTTGGATAAGCAATGCCCTCTTGAAAAAGCTGCAGCTCGGTCCCGCCTGGAGGCAAATAGAAGACACGGCCTACAGGATTCGTTACGCTTGATCCAAATGGCTCGGTAAAGTAAAGCCCTCCAGCGTCATCAAATACCAAGTCATTAAGTCCTTTCAAAGGCGAACCATTGTAAGAATTAACAATGGTCTGACGCTCTTTGGTTTTGGTGTTATAAGCGTAAAGTTCACCTGTTCCATCGGTGATAAAAAGGCGTCCGTCTTTATGAAACTTTGCGCCGATAGGAAATTTATCTTTATCAACAATTGAAACCATATCTCCCTCAACCTTCATAATTTCGCCCGTGGCCGGACTGACCATCCATATTTGGCCGTTACGGTCAAAATTAATTCCTTCCATAAATCCGCTGCCAGTGGCTACCTTTTCCCATTTGCTATTAGGATGAACAATTTCTGAAATGTTGTGTCTATCTTTTGTTGGAACAGGTTTTGAAGGATAAAGTGATTTTGCTCCAGCCATTGTTACGGTTACCAGTGATAAGATTATTAATAGTGTTATGGTTAATACTCTTTTTCTCATTTCAAAAAATTCCTCCTTTATTCTTGTGAAATTTTGTAGTTTACTAATCTCTCGGTTAGTAGAACTGTGATAAAATACTTTCACAAAATAGTAATAACAAATGAAAGCGCTTATCGTCCCATTAACATAGCATTATAAAATGGCTAGAAACAAGATGAAAAACTATCTGAATTCTTTTAAAAAATAGTGGCTTTTTTATGCTATCTGCAAAATGCATGTTCTGTTAAACTTATAGTTTTCGTTAAGTGGTAGTGTAATGAGCCATTACCGAAAAGAGTAGTTGATAGTATAAGATTAAAACTGAAATCGTCTTGAAAAAAATCTTAAAAGTCATACTCCTGAGGACAACCTCATAAACTTGTACAAAAAGCTGTTTAAAAGGTTGGTGGATAAGAAATGCGGTCTACACCAGAGGAAATACGGAGACGAATCGCAAAGCGAAAAAAAGGCAATGGTTCATCTGGAAAGGGTCCAGAACAAGAAATAAACTGGCCAGGGGAGGATGAAAAATACGGATTTAACCATTATTCATCTTATGAAGTTGGTAAGGACGATGTTGTGCATCCATTATTTAAAAAAGAAGTTTTCATCTTTAAAATCCTGGCATCCGCCCTCCTATTTCTTGTGATTGCCATTCTGTACCGTGAAAACAATGCAACATTTGCACCAGCGAAGGATTTTGTGGCGAAAACGATGGAGCAGGATTTTAAATTTGCAACCGTATCAAAATGGTATGAAGATCAATTTGGTAAGCCGCTCGCTCTCCTCCCGTTTACCGGCGAAGAAACAGTAGGAGAGAAGAAAGTAGTCGAAAAAGATCATGTGGTACCTGTTTTTTCAGGAAAGATTCTCGAAAACTTTGAAAAGAATGGACAGGGAGTCATGATTGAAACCACAAAAGGGGCTCCTGTGGAAGCGATGAATGAAGGAAATGTTATGTTTGCAGGTGTTAAGGAAGATACGGGTAAGACCGTTATCATTCAGCATGCGGATCAAACTGAAACTACCTACGGTAATCTTGAGGAAATAAAGGTAAGTCTATATGAGTTTATAAAAACAGAAACGGTCGTGGGTACAGCATCAGAATCAACAGGTGAAGACAAAACCAAGGGCAGGTATTACTTTGCGATTAAAAAGGGCGATGATTTTATTGACCCGATCCAGGTGATTCGCTTTGAATAAAGCCATCTATTTATTACAACAAGTCCATGTACATCCATTATTATGGATTGTCATCGCCATATCCATTGCTACAGCACATTTCCTCGAGGTTTGCCTATTAATCGGCATTATTTTTATCCATGAAATGGGGCATGCTGCTGCGGCTTCTTTTTTTTCATGGAGAATCAAAAAAATCACCCTCCTCCCCTTTGGAGGGGTGGCTGAAATGGAAGAGCATGGGAACCGCCCGTTAAAGGAAGAAGCAATTGTTGTGCTTGCAGGTCCGCTGCAGCATATCTGGATGGTTGGACTTGCATATGCACTATTATTTTTTAATCTTATTCCGGAAGATTTGTATCAATTATTTTTCCAATACAATCTAATGATACTTCTATTCAATCTGTTTCCAGTCTGGCCGCTGGATGGCGGAAAGCTAATCTTTATGCTTCTTTCATTAAAAAAATCATTTCCGATTGCTCACCGCTTAACCTTGCTAATCTCTTTTCTTAGCATTGCGGTTTTTTCTATTCTCACACTCATAGCAGCCCCACAGCAAATAAATGTATGGATTATCGTCGGCTTCTTATTATTCTCTCTTTATCACGAGTGGAAGCAGCGCCGCTATATTTTTATGAGATTCCTTCTCGAGCGTTACTATGGGAAAAAGAGCGACCTCCAAGCACTCAAACCCATCCAAGCCAATGAGCAAGATTTGCTGATAGACGTGTTAGAAAAATTCCAACGCGGCTGCAAACATCCGATTATTGTTGAGAGTGACGGCAAAGAAAAAGGAATGTTGGATGAAAATGAACTGCTGCATGCTTATTTTACAGAAAAACGATTAACCGATAAAATCAGCGACCTTCTCTTTTCTTACTAAAAGGGTATAATATATACACCAATTAAAAAAAGCGAAAGCGCCTTCGGAACAAGCACAGCTTGTTCCTGCGAGGATTAATCTAAGGAGCTTTCCTTAGTGCACAGGGAAAAAGGAAGTTCTTTTTTTCCTCGGGGCGACAGGCATAAGACGAGCCGGCATGAAGGTTGTTCTTTAACCTTCTTGACGGATTGACTTATGACCCGAGCCCCTAGGCGCTGGAGCTGGATTAGTAAAAAAGCGAGGATGTTAGTTTGGAGAAATTAATTATTAACGCAGCTTCTAGAGAAAAGAGATTTGCTTTTGTTCGAAATAATACAGTTGAAAAGATTATTTTTGACCGACCAGAGCAGCAATCTCTGGTCGGTAATATTTATTATGGGACAGTAACCAAGGTTTTGCCTGGGATGAACGCTGCATTTATCGATATTGGCGAGGAGAAAAACGCCTACCTTCATCGTGATGTGCTCCCTTCCTATGTATTATCACCGGAACGGAGTATTGATAAAGAGAAGAAAAGTGTCTCAGCTTTTGTTCATCAGGGTGAGAAGTTATTGGTGCAAGTGGAAAAGGACGCAACTGGAACAAAAGGACCGAGAGTAACAGGAATTATTGAGATTACAGGAACGAATATTATCTATATGCCGCAAGGGCGGTATGTTGCTGTTTCGAAAAAGATTATCCATGAAAAAGAATATCTTCGCCGAATCGGTATGGTGTTGAAAACGGAAGAAGAAGGGATTATTTTTCGAACATCAAGTACATCAGTGTCTGAATCGGAAATTGAAGAGGAACTTACCACTCTTAGACAGGTAGCCATTGAATTAAAGGAGAAATCTGCTGGACTTAAAAAGCCCGGTGTCATTTTTCAAAAAGACACATTTACAGAAATGGTCATAGATTCTATGATGCAAATGTTTGAGGGTGAGGTAATTGTCGATGACCTTTCTTTAAAAAAAGTCCTTGATAGCAGAAATCCAAATCTAAAGATAACCTACTATAATGGTAAAGAAAATATTTTCACTGTTCATCGAATTGAACATGAAATTGACAAAGCGTTGAAGCGAATTGTCTGGCTGGACAAAGGAGCTTATCTGATATTTGATGAAACCGAGGCTTTAACGGTGATTGATGTCAATACCGGCAAGTTCTCAGGTAAACATGATTATCAGGATACAGTGGTAAAAACAAATACGCTTGCTGCCATCGAAATTGCACGCCAGCTTAAGCTTCGTGATATCGGGGGGATCGTCCTCATTGACTTTATTGATATGAAAAATGAGAAGGACAAACGTTCCATCTTGGAGACGATAGAATCCGAATTACAGAATGATAAAACGGTAACAAAAATAATGGGTTTTACCTCACTTGGAATTCTGCAGCTAACAAGGAAGAAAACCAAAGTCTCGCTGTCAGAAGCTCTTCAGGTGAAATGTCCAGTTTGTGACGGAACTGGCCGGATTATTAGCGCGGAGACAATGGCGTTTCGTTTAGAGCGGGAATTGCTTGAACATCGGAATTCAGATGCAGAAGCGGTATTAATTGAAACAACAAACGAAGTAAAAGAGGCAATACTGCCACATATAGAAATGGTAGAAGAGTGGATACATATGAAAGTGTATTTTTCAATCCAGCCATCACCCCATCATCACTATGTGTTAAAACAATTTGGAAATCATGAAGAGATCGCCCAAAAAGCTGGAGAACTCTATTGACACTATCGCTTATACCATGTTAAAATTATCGATGTTATGTTTGTAGCACCCGTGCTACAACCGCACAGAACAGGTCTTAAGTCGATTGCTTTTTGCATGAGCGCCTGTATTTGGCGAGTCTGAGTTTATAAGGAGGTGCAAGTATGTACGCAATTATCGAAACAGGTGGTAAGCAAATCAAGGTAGAAGCTGGTCAAGCTATCTACATCGAGAAGCTTAACGCAGAAGCAGGCGAAACAGTTACATTTGATAAGGTTTTATTCGTTGGCGGAGAAAACGTAAAAGTAGGAAGCCCATTAGTGGCTGGTGCTACTGTTACAGCTAAAGTTGAAAAACAAGGCCGCGCTAAGAAAATCATCGTTTTCAAATACAAAGCGAAGAAAAACAACCGTAAAAAGCAAGGTCATCGTCAGCCATACACTAAAGTTGTGATTGAAGCAATCAACGCGTAAGGTGTTGGGATAGATGATATCTATTACAATTAATCGTTCTGAATCCGAATCGATTCAATCATTTACCATAAGTGGTCATGCATTCTTCGCTGATCGGGGAAAGGATATCGTCTGTGCAGGCGCATCCGCAGTTTCCGTCGGCGCAATCAATGCCGTGCACGCCATTACTGGTGTTACACCTGAGATTGAACAAGGAGATGGCTTTCTCCGCTGTGTTCTTCCAGATAAACTTCCGGAAGATATAAATGAGAGAGTTCAGCTCCTGCTAGAAGGTATGATCGTTTCATTGCAGACGATTGAAGAAGAGTACGGAGAACACATAAAAATAACCTTCAAAAAGTAGGAGGTGGAATACATGTTATTAAAATTAGATCTTCAGTTGTTTGCATCTAAAAAGGGAGTAGGTTCTACAAAGAACGGACGTGACTCTATCGCAAAGCGCCTTGGTGCTAAGCGTGCAGATGGTCAATTCGTAACTGGTGGTTCAATCCTTTACCGTCAACGCGGTACAAAGATTTACCCAGGTGAAAACGTAGGCCGTGGCGGTGACGACACTCTATTTGCGAAAATCGACGGCGTTGTAAAATTTGAACGTTTAGGTCGTGACCGTAAAAAAGTGAGCGTTTATCCAACAGCTCAAGAAGCGTAAGCTTTCAGTGAAAACTCTAACCCGATTGGTTAGGGTTTTCTTTTTTAAATAATAAGGAAAAATTATCCAAATGAACTCCATTTGATCTCCTGAAAAGATCCTCATACCTTCCTCAATTGGAAAACAAAAGCATAAAATGCTTACTCCTGGCAAGTTTTTTGATATACTAACAGAAAATAGTTTTTTTGACACTTAAGCTAGGAGAGCGATTATGGAGAAAGAATGGGATATCGTTGAAGTGCTGCGGCATTCACGGCATGATTGGCTCAATCGATTGCAGCTAATCAAAGGAAACTTGGATTTAAATAGAATTGACCGGGCAAAAGCATATATAAATGAAATTGTAATTGAAGTACAGCATGAATCTAAGCTTTCAAATTTTCATTTGCCGAAATTTGCCTCCTTGCTTTTAAAATCTAACTGGGAGAGTCATTTATTTCAGCTTGAATACGAGGTGCTGAACGATTTAGAAGCTGTGAAAATAAATGATCACATCTTATCAAATTGGACAAAAGCCTTCTTTTCTGTATTAGATCAAGCGATAGAGGCTTTTCAAGAAAATCATTTATCAATTACAATACAACCGCAATCAGATGGAGTTCGTTTCTTTTTTGATTTTAGCGGAATAATAATTAAAAAAGAACTGATAGAACAATTCCTGGAAGCATCTGAAAATGATGTGATGGTAAAGGAGTTTTCAGAAAACGAACTGGGGTTAGAAGTCTTTATGTCGGTGATGTAAGTTTTAATTTCGTTCGTTTGTCAGTCAAAATCAGGAGGAATTAAATGTTTGTCGATCAAACGAAGATATACGTAAAAGGCGGAGACGGCGGTAATGGAATGGTCGCATTTCGTCGTGAAAAATATGTTCCAATGGGCGGACCTGCTGGCGGAGATGGCGGTAAGGGTGCAGATGTCGTTTTTGAAGTCAATGAGGGTCTGCGGACATTAATGGACTTCCGTTATCAACGCCATTGGAAAGCGCCTCGTGGTGAGCATGGCATGTCCAAAAATCAGCATGGGAAAAATGCGAAAGATATGATTGTTAAGGTGCCACCGGGTACTGTCGTTATGGATGCAGAAACGAAAGAAGTCATTGCCGATCTTGTTGAGCATGGTCAGCGTGCAGTCATTGCCAAAGGTGGACGTGGCGGACGCGGAAATTCGCGGTTTGCGACCCCTGCTAATCCAGCTCCAGAGCTTGCTGAAAATGGCGAACCAGGTCAAGAGCGCGATGTTGTCCTAGAATTAAAGCTGCTTGCAGACGTTGGACTAGTCGGCTTCCCAAGTGTTGGGAAATCTACATTATTATCCGTCGTTTCTTCAGCAAAACCTAAAATTGCTGAATACCATTTCACCACCATTGTGCCAAATCTTGGGATGGTTGAAACAGAGGATAATAGAAGTTTTGTTATGGCAGACCTGCCAGGTTTGATTGAGGGTGCAAGTGAAGGTGTAGGACTTGGCCATCAATTTTTACGTCATATTGAACGAACACGTGTTATCGTTCATGTCATTGATATGGCTGCAACCGAAGGACGAGATCCTTATGAGGATTACTTGACGATCAATAAAGAGCTGGAAGAGTACAATTTACGTTTAACCGAGCGTCCACAGATTATTGTTGCTAATAAAATGGACATGCCGGAAGCGGAAGAGAATCTGCAAAAATTTAGAGAACGAGTTCAAGAAGATTTCCCGATTTTCCCGATTTCTGCTTTATCAAGAAAGGGCTTGAGAGAGCTATTATATGCGGTTGCGGATAAAATCGAAGAAACTCCAGAATTTCCACTTGAGCATGAAGAAGAAGAAACGGGTATTAACCGGGTTCTTTATAAGCATGAGGCAGATCCAGAGGCCTTCTATATTACCAGAGAACCGGATGGATCATTTGTGGTTTCAGGAGAAAAAATTGAAAAGCTGTTTAAGATGACAAATTTCCAAACCGAAGAATCGATTCGACGTTTTTCAAGACAGCTTCGTGGTCTTGGAGTCGATGAAGCCTTAAGGCAAAAAGGGGCAAAAGACGGGGATACGGTTAAATTATTAGACTTTGAATTTGAGTTTGTTGAGTAGTAGAAATTCTAGCTGAGGCGCCCGATGAATAGTAAAGGCGGGTGCCTATGCTTTTTCTAATCAGGTGGGTAGAGAGATGAAAAATGAAAAATTTGATAAGAAATTTTATTTAATTAGAGAAGATGTCTTGCCTGAAGCGATGAAGAAAACACTTGATGTAAAAGAGATGCTTGAACGAGGCAAGGCTGAGTCGATTTGGGACGCCGTTCAACAGGTTGATTTAAGCAGAAGTGCCTACTACAAATATAGGGATACGGTATTTCCGTTTTCCACGATTGTAAAGGAACGATTGGTGACACTCTTTTTTCATCTTGAGGACCGTTCAGGTACACTTTCGAAACTACTGGGTGTTGTTGCTTCTTCTGGCTGCAATGTGTTGACTATACATCAAACCATTCCATTGCAAGGAAGGGCAAACGTTACACTTTCGCTCAATACCACCGAGATTTCAACTGACATAGATGAGTTGCTTGCTGAATTACGGAAGCTTGAATTTGTAGAAAAAGTGGAAGTACTTGGAACAGGCGCTTAAGTTTATTTTAACAGTAGATAGAGATTTTGTTAGGGAGTGTATGAAATCATGAGAGTTGGTTTTTTAGGACCAAAGGCAACATTCACCGAAATAGCGGTGAAGAAAGTTTTTCCTGGATTTGAGCTTGAACCATTTCGAACCATTCCCGAATCCATGGATGCTGTGGTTAGTGAAAAGGTAGAAGTTGCGGTTGTTCCTGTGGAAAATACCCTGGAAGGTACCGTTAATATTACATTAGATTATTTAACCCATGTTGTTCAATTGCCGATTGTTGGGGAAATTACTATCCCTATTAAGCAGCATTTAATGGTTCACCCGGATAATCGCGAAAATTGGCAGGATGTAAATAAGGTATTTAGTCACTCCCATGCGATTGCGCAATGCCATAAGTTCTTACATACTCAGTTAAATGGGGTTCCTTATGAAAGTGTAAGCTCCACGGCTGCTGCAGCCAAAATGGTGAAAGATCAGCCGGAATTACGAGTGGCTGCGATTGCCAATGAATTGGCCGCTGAAGAATACGGTTTGTCGATTGTACAAAAGGATATTCACGACTTCGATCACAATCATACTCGGTTTTTCGTACTCTCGGAACAGGCGCTTAATTTTGAAGAGCTTAGCGGCTCGAACCATTATAAAACAACACTAATGGTCACCCTTCCAACTGACAAAGCTGGAACGCTGCATATGGTTCTTTCTGCCTTCGCTTGGCGGAAAATTAACTTGTCAAAAATTGAATCAAGACCAATGAAAACAGGAATAGGCAATTATTTCTTTATTATTGATTTGGAAATGAAGCTTGATGAAGTTTTGATTCCGGGCGCAATGGCCGAGCTCGAAGCACTAGGGTGTGGAGTGAGGTTACTGGGGAGCTACCCATCGAAAATGATTAAATAACAGTAAAAACAGTGGGAATTCGAGTGAATCCCACTGTTTTTTTGTTTTTGGAATCCTAAACAAGATAACAAGAAAGATTCCATCATCGGTTCGGACATAGAAAGACGTTCTATAGTTACCCAATTGCTATTACAACCGAGGCTACGGTCACTATAAGAGCTCTATAGTTACCCAAAAGCTATTTCCAACAAGGCTACGGTCACTATAAGAGCTCTATAGTTACCCAAAAGCTATTTCCAACAAGGCTACGGTCACTATAAGAGCTCTATAGTTACCCAGGTGCTGTTTCAACCAAGGTTACGGTCACTATAAAGTTACGATAGTAAAAAAGTGGTCCCAAGTATGGGCCACTTTTTATAGTTACAATCTAATATTCAATCAAAAACCCAGCTTCTTTCAAAGCCGCCTCAGCTTTGTCTAGAATTTGAACACTGGATCCTGCAATCGTATGAAGATGAATGCCTCCCGTTAATTCCGATAATAACGAAGCATTTGTCTGATACATGTTTTCTAAAAATTGTTTTACCTCTTGGCGATTGGATACCATAATCGAGGCTGTTAAATCTCCGTAAACTCCATGCTCAATTTTTACATCCTTGACTAATACACCATGATCCACCATTAAATTTAGCTCATTTTCAGTGTCATCCGGTGAGTGTTTGCAGGCAATGGTCCGTTCAAATAATGGCGCACCTGTGTTTTGTTTAAAATAAAGATAGCCTTGGCTAGTTGCAATGATTGGCTCATCTCTTGCTTTAAGGAGTGTAATATCGCCGACAATCACCTGCCTGCTTACATTTGTTCGTGTGGCTAACTCACTTCCTGTTAGCGGCGTAGGGCTGTCTTTAAGCAGCTCTAGAATGAAAGCTCTCCTTTCATCTCCTAATCTCTTTTTCTGCTCTGCCATCATATTCACCTCATCTTTCTCATTACCCTATTTAGTTTTTAAATTTTTTTACGATATCGACTATAGTTTCCCCAAGCTTTATAACATCTTCCCTCTTGGTTGAATTCCCAAAAGAAATTCTGATAAACTCTTTTGCTTCTTGCTTGCTTAACCCTAAGGCCTGTGTCACTTTTGCAGGTGACTGCATGCCGATTTGACAAGCACTACCGGTAGAAATCGCGAATCCAAACCGGTTGCATTCCAACATCATCCATTGTCCCTCAATTCCGGCGATTCGTAAACCAATGATAGAAGGTAATTGTGAATTGATTTTTGCTTGATGAAGATGGACAAATTCCTTAATAGGCTCAAGCGACTCAATAAAATTGGCACGCAAAGATAGGAACCGCTCCTGATTACTCGAAATTTGGTTATTTATTTTTTGCGCAGCTGCAGTCATTGCCGCAATGGCAGGAACGTTTACGGTTCCGGGCCGGAATCCTTTTTCGTGTGAACTCCCCGGGAAAAAAGCCTTCCAGGAAATGGCTGGGTCGATATAGACACCTCCAACCCCTTTTGGACCATAAATTTTATGACCTGAAAAAGAAAAGCTGCTAACGAGCGGGGCAATCCTTTTCAGGTCAATTTTTCCAAAGGACTGAACAAAATCACTGTGAAAATGAATATTTTGCTCTTCGCAAACGCGAGCGATGTCTTCAATCGGCTGAATCGTTCCAATTTCAGAATTAACATGCTGTATCGCCACTAATACGGTGTCAGGGGTAATGGCTCCGACCAGCTCATCTATGTCAATTAAACCAGATGGATTAAAGGGTAAATAGGTAACATTGTACCCTCCTAAACGGTTTAGGACACCATGAATAGAAGAGTGCTCTGCCATTCCGGCAATGATGTGCTTTCCCTGTTTTTTAGGAGCGGACAAAAGAGCCTCAATGGCTAAAAAATTCCCCTCAGATCCACCGCTTGTAAAGAACAAGCCTTTTTTATTTACACCTACTAAATTTGCCAACTCTTCACGGCAATTTTCTAATAAGTCCTGTGACTGTCCACCGATATCATGAAGCGAGCTTGAATTTCCAAAGTACTCAGTTGAAGCCTGAACAAAAACCTCGGCTGCTTCTGAATCTAAAGGAGTAGTGGCCGCAAAATCAAAATATATCATTTGTAATCTCCAATTCTCGTATTTGGCCTAGCATACTAGAGAAGCTTTGCATTGAACGAAAGAAAAGCGTTAGCTCTTCCGAGGAGTTTAAATGCCGCTTCCGCTTTTTGAAAAAATTTCTTGTATTTAGTTTAATTCTATGTAAATATAGATGTCAAGACACCTGTTAATCCAGGAGGAGTCAAGATGATGAAAAATGATGATGTGTTAATTTTAGGAAGTGGGATAGCTGCACTTCAGTTATCCTCACTTTTAAATAAGGATTTGAATGTGAGGATACTCACAAAAGAGAAAATGAGAACAGCCAATTCTTATCTTGCTCAAGGTGGTATTGCAGCTGCGGTTGGCACTGATGACCATCCATCGAAACATGTTGCTGATACGCTGGAAGCAGGAAGATATCACAATAATAGAGAAGCAGTCGAGGAAATTATAAATGCTGCACCTGGGCTCATCAAGTTCATTGCTGAACAAGGATCTGTTTTTGATAAAAATCAAAATGGTGAATTGCTTTTGGGGATGGAAGGGGCCCATAGTGAAAAGCGAATTGTCCATGGCGGAGGTGACGCAACCGGCAAAAATATGGTTGAGTTCCTAATAACAACGCTAAAGGACAATATCACAATCGAAGAAAATGTTTTTGCATATGAGCTTTTGTTGAATGCAGAGAAACGATGTATCGGTGTAAAAGCAAAAATGCCTGATGGTACGATAAAGAACTATTACAGCCGGAATACAATTTTAGCTACAGGCGGCTGTGGTCAATTGTTCACGTATACCTCTAATGCCCATACCGTCTCAGGTGATGGAATTGCAATGGCCTACATCGCAGGTGCCGAAGTGACCGATATGGAGTTTATTCAATTTCATCCGACGCTTCTTTACTTGAACGGTGAAACAAAAGGCCTCATCTCCGAAGCGGTTCGCGGTGAAGGCGCCATCCTAGTAACCGAGGACGGAACGCGGATTATGGAAGGTGTTCATCCGCAAAAGGATCTAGCTCCAAGGCATGTAGTGTCACAGAAAATCTATGAATATCTTAAAAATGGACATAACGTATTTTTAGATATTCGTAATATAGAAAATTTTTCACAGCGATTCCCGTCGATAACGGCCATTTGTGATGAAAATGGGCTTCAGTTATCTGATGGCAAAATCCCGGTAGCTCCCGGCAGTCATTTTTTAATGGGAGGAATCAAAACCGACCTTTCCGGGCGAACATCCATAAATGGCTTATATGCAATTGGTGAAGCGGCCTGCACGGGATTGCATGGCGCCAACCGTCTAGCAAGCAATTCGTTATTAGAAGGTTTATATATGGGTGAAAAGCTATCTTCATGGCTAAATACGGCCGTAAATGAAGACTACCCTCGGTTAGAAGCAGCTCGTCCTTATACGCCTTATGAAAAAGTAAGCTTACCAACGAAACAAGAAATTAAGAATTCCATGATGGAACGGGTAGGAATAGTCCGGAACGAGGTCAATCTTAAAAAGCAAAAAACATGGCTGGATACTTTTAATATCCATCAAATAGATGATCTCAAGGCTTATTCCTTTGACGAGATGACAAAGATTTTTATGCTCGTAATCGCGAGTCTCATTACCGACTCGGCATTGAAACGGACAGAAAGCCGTGGGGGTCATTTTCGAAGTGATTACCCAATGGAAGACGATCAACATTGGTTAAAGAAATCAATTATTCATAAAAATAGCTGGGGAATGGGGTCAAACCATGAACACGTTGAAACTGCGCTCGCTACTTGAGCAATTTTTTATTGAAGATATTGGAGAACAGGATATCACAACCGATCTAATTTTCCCGGATGATACAACAGGAGAAATTGTTTTCCTCTCAAAGGATAACGGAATTTTTTGTGGGGAAGAAATTATTAAAACAGGTTTTAACCTTTTGAATCAAGACATTGAAACGAAGCTTTTTGTGAAGGATGGTCAAAACATTGAATTTGGTCAAAAACTTGCAACAGCTTCTGGAAAGATTGCTGATTTATTAAAAGGGGAAAGAGTGGTTCTTAACCTTATCCAAAGAATGAGCGGGATTGCGACACTTACACGTAACGCTGTTTCAACATTGGACAGTGGCCATACCAAAATTTGCGATACGCGAAAAACAACCCCCGGCTTAAGAATGCTTGAAAAATATGCCGTTACTGCTGGAGGAGGCTTTAATCATCGTTTTGGTTTATATGACGGTATTATGATTAAAGACAACCATATTTCGTTTGCGGGCTCTATTACAAATGCAGTTGAAAGTGTTCGAAAAAAAGCCGGTCATATGGTGAAGGTAGAAGTAGAAGTTGAAACAGAGGCACAAGTGAGAGAAGCTGTCAGCGCTGGAGCAGATGTGATTATGTTTGATAATCGTACGCCAGAAGAGATTAAAGAACTTATCAAATTGGTTCCTTCAGGATTTATAACCGAAGCTTCTGGCGGTATACAATTGGCTAATTTAGCTGGCTATCGTGATACAGGTGTTGACTATATTTCACTAGGTTTCTTAACACATTCATATAAAGCCCTTGATATAAGCGTTAAAGTTCTATTAAAGGAAGGGGAGGAATAAAAATGAGTATTTTAGCAGCCATGCAAAAAAATAAAATGATTCCTGAAAAGTATAAACAAATGTCGAAGGAAGAATTAGAAGCTAGAGTGGTTGAAGTGAAAAGTAAATTAGGCTCAAAGTTATTCATTCCTGGCCACCACTATCAAAAAGATGAAGTAATTCAGTTTGCTGATGCTACAGGAGATTCTTTAAAACTGGCTCAATTATCAGCTGAAAATACGGAAGCAGAATTTATTGTTTTTTGCGGTGTTCATTTTATGGCGGAAACAGCAGATATCCTAACTAACGATAACCAAAAGGTTATTTTGCCTGATATGCGTGCTGGCTGTTCGATGGCGGACATGGCTGACCTTGATCAAACTGAAAAGGCATGGGTAATTCTCCAAGGGATTTTTGGAGATACGATTTTGCCTTTAACCTATGTGAATTCAACCGCTGCGATTAAATCTTTTGTCGGAGCACATGGAGGGGCGAGCGTAACGTCCTCTAATGCCGAGACCATGGTCAAGTGGGCATTTACTCAAAAAGAAAGAATTCTATTTTTACCAGACCAGCATTTAGGACGGAATACTGCTTATGACTTAGGCATTGGCTTAGATGAAATGGCTGTTTGGAACCCAATTACGAATAAGCTTGAATACGAAGGTGACACTTCAAAAATAAAAGTTATCCTTTGGAAAGGTCATTGCTCTGTACATGAGAATTTTACCGTTCATAATATCCATGAAACACGCAGCCAATACCCTAACATGACGATTATTGTACACCCTGAGTGCCGTCGTGAAGTTGTCGAACTATCAGATATGGCAGGTTCAACAAGTTATATCATTAATGCCATTGAAAAAGCAGAGCCGGGCTCTGAATGGGCAATTGGAACCGAAATGAATCTCGTTAATCGCCTCATTCAGAATCATCCTGATAAAAAAATTATTTCTTTAAATCCAGCGATGTGTCCATGTTTAACGATGAATCGAATTGATCTTCCGCATTTAGTGTGGAGCTTAGATACATTAGAGGAGACAAATAATACGATTAAGGTCGCTCCGGAAATTGCTGAAAATGCAAAATTAGCGCTGGAACGTATGTTACAAAACGCATAATAATAAGGTAGGTGCAATTTTTAATAATTGCATCTATTTTTATTTTCCTACTGGTTGATTCATATTCTTCCGAAAAAAAGCATAAGTTTTTCTGAAGAATGTTAGCACTTTGCCTATCATCACATAGAATATATGGACTTATGCATAGGAGGGAAATCAGAGTGAAGATCCATATCGTACAGAAAGGGGATACTCTTTGGAAAATCGCCAAGAAGTACGGCGTGAATTTTGAAGAGCTGAAAAAGATGAATTCACAGCTCAGCAACCCTGATATGATTATGCCCGGTATGAAAATAAAAGTCCCAACAACAGGTGGAAATATAAAAAAAGAAGCGCCTATGGGAACAAAGCCGGGGGCCACAATCAACTTAGGCGCCAAAAAGGAAATGCCGATTACCAAAGAGAAACCAAAAGAAATGCCAATTAAAACAGCTCCAAAAAAGGAAGTTCCAATTAAAGAGGTTCCAATTAAAGAGGTTCCAATTAAAGAGGTTCCAAAAGCAGTTCCAATCCCAGTTCCAATTCCGATTCCAATTAAAGAAAAACCTGTAAAAGAGATCCCTATCAAAGAAGTACCTAAGAAGGAAGTGCCTGTAAAAATACCAGTAAAAGAACCAATAAAAGAACCAATAAAAGAGCCAATAAAAGCACCAATAAAAGAACCAATAAAAGCACCAATAAAAGCACCAATAAAAGAACCAGTAAAAACTCCAATTATGGAAACACCTAAAACACCATATACTCCAAAAATGCCTCTGCAAATCATTCCAGAAATTGATATTAATAACTATTATATGAACAATATGTCCAATATTGAGGTTAAACAGCCTCAACTGCCGCCGAAACCAGCCAATATACTTCCAGAAGTAAAAGTACCACAGAAAGAAAACCCAGTAATGCCTGAGGTATCTCCATTCATGGAGCAGCCGCTAATGCAGCCGCAAATGCAAATGCCCCAGGATTACTGTGTACCTGTAACACCGATTATGCCTGGATCAGGATTCTGCCCGCCACCACCACAATGGTGTCCGCCGCCTCCTTGTCCGCCAATGTCGTTCATGCCATATTCTCAAGTGCAAGGAGCAGCAATGGAGCCTATGCCTAATATGCTGCCTAATCAACCTGGAGGAATGCCAGGAGTTGCTGGAACAGAATTTATGCAGCATGGATATGTTGATGAATCTTCTTCCTTCATGCCACAATTACCAATGGGCAGCCAAATGCCGGTAATGGGGCAGATGCCAATGGGCGGCCAAATGCCAGGAATGGGTCAAATGCCAATGGGCGGCCAAATGCCAGGAATGGGTCAAATGCCAATGAGCGGCCAAATGCCGGAAATGGGTCAAATGCCAATGAGCAGCCAAATGCCGGGAATGGGACAAATGCCAATGAGCGGCCAAATGCCGGGAATGGGACAAATGCC
>NZ_JBALNB010000001.1:0-119433 GCF_036962345.1 Neobacillus vireti | reverse complement strand
CCTTGCTGCCCCCCGCCAAACGGCGGCATTCCTTGCTGCCCTCCGCCAAACGGCGGCATCCCTTGCTGCCCTCCGCCAAATCGAGGCAGCTGACTCTGTTCTTGAATCGGTGACATTCCGTAATATTCGGGATTATCATATTCATTCACGGACATATTCCTCCTTTAATATATTTCCCTATACTTTATGCTGGAAATATCATTGGGTTAAAAGATGGCTGCCATTACGAATTCCACGGAATCTCCACATTGTTGTCACCCGTTTGTCACTCTATCAAACCATCATTATAGTAAAATAAAAGTAGTTAGAAAATACTTACAGAAATGTATACGATAAACATTTATCCAGTTTATCGCTCTGCCACAATTAAATCCAAGAATATATGTGAAAACATTCACAATAACTACTATAAATTTTAGAAAAATGAAAAGGGTGGCTTATATGAAATATGATTTAGTCCTTTTACACGCGCCAAGTGTTTATGACTTTAGAAAAAATTCCCTGCTGGCAGGCCCCATTAGCGATGTTGTACCGTCTTCACCAGTATTTGAAATGTATCCAATCGGCTTAACCAGTATTGCTGACTATTTAGAACGATTTGGACTGCGGGTAAAAATTATCAACATTGCAAACAGGATGTTGATGAGTGAAAAATTTGATGTCGAAAAGAAGCTTAAGAAAATCAAAGCTCGTATGTTTGGAATCGACCTGCACTGGCTGCCACATGCTCATGGCAGTATTGAATTAGCAAAAATCGTAAAAAAGCTCCACCCAGATACACCGGTTTTATTTGGAGGTTTATCCGCCACCTATTATCATAAAGAGTTAATTGAATATCCATTTATTGATTTCGTTTTACGTGGTGACTCAACTGAGAAGTTAACACTACTGTTAATGAATAAATTAGAGCTCGGAAATACTCACTATGCTGACATTCCTAACTTAACCTGGAAAAAAGGAACTGAAATTGGCTATAATCCTCTCACCTATGTACCAAAGGATTTAGATGATATTGATGTACCGGGCTATCGCTATACCATCCGCTCTGTGTTTAAATATCGAAATTTCCTAGACCCGCTGCCATACAATGGCTGGCTGCAATATCCGAATACAGCGCTGCTTACAGCAAGAGGCTGTTCGCAAAACTGTCTCATCTGCGGCGGCTCAAAAGATGCCTATGATCAAAACTGCGGCAGAAGTTCACTTGCGTTACGATCACCTGAAAAGCTAATCGAAGACATCCAATTTATTTCCCGTTTCAGCCGCGCACCCATCTTTATCCTCCATGACCTTCGCCAGGGAGGCCGGGAGTATGTAAAGGAGTTTTTCAGCCGTCTTAAAGAACTTAATCTTAAAAATGAGATCGTCTTTGAATTATTCCAATATGCAGGGGAAGAATTCTTCAAGATGATGAATGAAAGCTGTCCAAAATACAGTATTGAAATTACCCTTGAAACCCATGATGAAAAAATCAGACGCTATAACGGGAAGTTTAATTGTACAAATCCTAAAGTAATCGAAACACTTACTTTCGCTTTAAAGCATGGTGCAAAGAAAATCGATTTATTCTTCATGACAGGTATTCCCAGCCAGACATACCAAAGCGCGCTAGAAAACATTGATTTCTGTGAAGAAATCCATCTTGCCTGCAATCAGGACCCTAGACTTTTCTACTTTGTAGCGCCGCTCGCACCATTCCTCGATCCTGCAAGCCCTGCGTTTGAAAATCCTGAACTGCACGGCTTTAAGAAGTTCTGTCATACGCTTGAGGACCACCGCAAGGCGATCACCCAGCCATCGTGGAAGCATATGCTCAGCTATGAGACGACACAAATGACCCGTGATGATATTGTAAAATCAACGTATGATTCTGCTCAAAAGTTAAACGAATTTAAATTAAAGTACGATCTGATAGATCAAGCTGGCTACGAAGAAATTGAGGGGAAAATCGCAAAATCGCAAAACTACATTGAGAAAATTGATTATGTTCTCTCTCTACCAGAAGCTGAGCAGCAAGTGGAATTATCAAAACTCCAAAAAGAAATAGAAGAATTAAATAAATACAGTATTTGCGGAAAGAACGAATTAAAGTGGGAAGTACAAAAGAATTATGCAAACTTCTTCTCGCTGGCATTAGTTGGTTTAGAACAACTGTATGAAGAGTATGTACAAAAGGTCAAACATGCACTTCAGCCAAAACTTCGTCATCAATTTAAATTAGAAACACAAAAAGAGAAAGCAAAAATATAACATAGAAGACGTGTGAGGTCGGCCTCACACGTCTTTTTACCGCTATTAATGTCCGCCAAGGTACGCCATTCTTATCTGATCGCTTTGATTTAACTCGCTGGAAGAACCGGATAGGACGATTTTTCCTGTTTCAATCACATAGGCACGGTCCGCAATCGATAACGCCATGTTTGCGTTTTGTTCTACCAGCAGAATCGTCGTGCCTGTCTGATTGATTTCTTCAATAATCCTAAAAATTGTTTTTACTAAAAGGGGAGCAAGGCCCATAGAAGGCTCATCCAATAGCAAGAGCTTCGGCCGTGCCATTAACGCGCGCCCCATGGCAAGCATTTGCTGCTCTCCGCCTGACAACGTACCAGACAGCTGCTTACGCCGCTCTAACAGCCTTGGGAACAGGTTATAGACCTTTTCGAAGTCCTCCTTAATTCCCTGTTTATCTTTACGTAAATAAGCCCCTAACTCAAGGTTCTCTTCTACAGACATATTGGCAAACACACGGCGCCCCTCAGGGACATGGGAAAGACCTTGTTTTACAATCGCTTGAGCTACCTTGCCTGAAATTGACTGTCCTTCAAACAAGATAGAACCATTTTTAGGCTTAAGTAATCCAGAAATCGTTTTTAATAATGTACTTTTCCCGGCACCATTTGCTCCAATCAAGGTAACAATTTCCCCTTCATTGATTTCAAGAGAAACACCCTTTAGGGCATGAATATTACCATAGTAGACATTGATATCTTCGATTTTCAGCATTAAGAAACCTCCTCCCCAAGATACGCCTCGATGACTTTTGGATTATTTCTGATTTGCTCGGGAGTCCCATCCGCTATCAGCTGACCGTGGTCAAGTACATAAATTCGCTCACATACACCCATTACGAGGAGCATATCATGCTCAATCAAAAGTATCGTTAGATCAAACTTCTTACGAATAAGTGCAATTAAATTCATTAGTTCTTCTGTTTCCTGCGGATTCATCCCTGCCGCAGGTTCATCCAGAAGCAATAGTTTCGGATTGGCTGCTAATGCTCTAGCAATCTCTAAACGGCGCTGCTGCCCGTACGGCAGATTCTTCGCGGTTTCATGCATCACACTATCTAAATTAAAAATCTTTAAAAATTCTACCGCTTTTTCCTCCATATACTTTTCTTCTGAAAAGTGCTTAGGAAGGCGGAGGATTGAACTCATAATGGAATGCTTCGCTAAGGAATGATAGGCAACTTTTACATTATCAAGAACCGATAATTCATTGAACAAACGAATATTTTGGAAGGTCCGGCTGATCCCCTTTTTTGTAATCTTATAGGGTGCTAATCCATTTAATCTATCCCCGTCTAATTCAATACTGCCTTCAGTAGGAACGTAAACTCCAGTTAACAAATTAAAAAACGTTGTCTTCCCGGCGCCATTTGGTCCAATCAATCCCACCAATTCTCCTTGTCTTAATTCAAGGTTCACGTCTGAAACGGCCTTTAATCCGCCAAACCTGATTCCAGCATTTTCTACTTTAAGCAATGGTGTGTTTGCTATCATCGTGGAACACCACCTTTTGCTGATCTTCCAAACGTAAACAATGAGGTCAATTCTCTTGTTCCCATTATTCCTTGTGGACGGTAAAGCATCATGAAGATCAACACTAAACTATAAATAATCATTCGCAGTTCAGGATAGCTTTGCAGGAAGGTTGAAACAATTGTGAGCAGGATGGCTGACAGTACCGCCCCTGAAAGACTTCCTAATCCACCAAGCACCACAAAGATTAATATATCGAAAGATTTTAAGAAACCGAAGTTTGTCGGCTGGATAATGAAAAAGTTGTGCGCATATAAGGCACCAGCCACTCCAGCAAAAAACGCACCAATGGCAAAGGCAACGACCTTATAATACGTAGTGTTGATTCCCATGGCATCAGCGGCAATTTCATTTTCTCTGACAGAAATACAAGCCCGTCCATGTGTTGAATTCGTAAAGTTTCTTATTACCAGAACGGTAAGCAGGATACTGCCAAATATCCATGGCCAAGTAGTTAACTGGGTAACAGTCATTCCGCTCGCCCCGCCAACATAATCAATATTCAAAAAGACAATCCGAACAATTTCACCAAATCCAAGTGTGGCAATTGCTAGGTAATCTCCTTTTAGCCGAAGGGTAGGAATTCCAATAATTAAACCAGCAATCGCAGCAGCCAATCCGCCCGCAACGATACCCAACGAGAAGGGAAGCTCCAATTTCATCGTAATAATCGCAGAGGCATAAGCACCCACTGCAAGGAAGCCGGCATGTCCAATTGAAAACTGTCCGGTAATACCAATAATCAAATGCAAGCTCGCAGCAAGAATAATGTTAATCCCAATAAAATACAGAGTGTTCACATAGAAAAAATTAATAATTTCTCCGGTAATTAAAAATTGCATGACTACACCAAAAACAATGGCTACTACGATTGATGACCAAAAACCTTTTGAATCCCTGAGAATTTCCATTGCAACTTCGTCCCCCCTTACACTTTTTCCCGTACATTTTTGCCGAATAGACCGGCTGGACGGAAAATCAAAATTAGGATTAAGACAACGAACGCTACACCATCACGCCATAGAGAGAAACCTGCCGCACTCACTAGTGACTCAATGACGCCCAATAACAATCCACCAACCATTGCCCCTGGAATAATTCCAATACCGCCTAGTACAGCAGCAACGAATGCTTTAAGTCCAGGGATAATTCCCATTAATGGCTCAATTTTTGTATAGTACATACCAAATGCAACACCAGCTGCACCTGCTAGAGCTGAACCAATGGCAAAGGTAGCCGAAATTGTATTGTTTACGTTAATTCCCATCAGTCTTGCTGCATCCATATCGTGGGATACGGCACGCATTGCTTTTCCAATCTTTGTTTTATGTACAATAAATTGCAGTAAAATCATCAGTACAACTGATGTACCTAAAATCAATACAGACTGACTACTCACATTTACTCCAAGAAATTCTAAGCTTTTGGCCGGAATCAGATCTCCAGGATAAGCCTCAGGCTGTGCACCGCGGACATAAATGACACCATATTCAATCAGTAAGGATACTCCGATTGCGGTAATCAATGCTGCAATCCTAGTGGCATTTCGCAATGGTTTATAGGCAATTCTCTCAATAAGAACCCCTAAAATCGAACAAGCTGCCATGGAAATAAGCAAGGAAGGGAAAAATCCTAAATCTAAAATTGTAATCGAATAAAAACCAATAAATGCACCGATCATGAAGACATCTCCATGGGCAAAGTTAATTAATTTTACAATTCCATAGACCATTGTATAACCAAGGGCTATTAACGCATAAATACTGCCCAATGACACCCCGTTTACTAGCTGTTGTAAAAATTCCATGTCTAGTTCCCCCTAAAATTAGGAAAATATTATTTAAATAGGAATAGGGAGACAAAATGGCTCCCTATTCTTTTTGTTTATTATTTTATTCTGGATCTACTTTCGTATTAAATTCTTGCTTTCCGCCATTATATTCAAGGATTACAGCAGATTTGATTGGATCATGGTTTTTATCAAGCTTCATTTTTCCAGATACTAATTCAAGACCATCTGTTTCAGCAAGTGCCTTTTGAATTTTCTCAGGATCACCGCTTCCCGCACGCTTAATTGCATCCGCAAGGAAGTAAAGTGAATCATATCCTAATGCATTGAACGCATCAGGAGATTTACCATTATATTTCGCTTCAAATGCTTTAACGAAATCTTGAACCTTTGGATCAGAATCACCAGAAGAATAGTGGTTCGTAATGAATGTGTTGTTTAATGGATCAGCACCCGCGATTTCTACTAGTTTAGGAGAATCCCAGCCATCGCCGCCCATAATTGGAGCTTCTATACCAAGGGCACGAGCTTGTTTAATGATTAGACCAGCTTCTTCATAATATCCTGGAAGGAAGATGAAATCAGGATTTGCAGATTTAATATTTGTTAAAATCGCATTAAAGTCTGTATCTTTTGCAATATAAGCTTCTTCCTTGATGACTTTTCCGCCATTTGCTTCAAATCTCTCTTGGAAAGCAGCCGCTAGTCCTTTTGCATAATCACTCGAGCTGTCGATAATGATTGCTGCATTTTTCACCTTAAGGTCCTTTGAAGCAAAGTTAGCTGCTACCGTCCCTTGGAATGGGTCGATGAAGCAAGTACGGAAAACAAAGTCGTTAAGCACGCCCTCTTTATTTGTAATCGTCGGATTGGTTCCGGTTGGTGTCAATAATGGAATTTTGTTTTTCTGCGCAATTTGAACTTGTGCTAATGTATTCGTACTAGTAGCCGCACCGATTATGGCTGATACCTTATCTTGGCTGATTAGCTTCGTCGTACCGCTTGTTGCCTCAGCTGCATCTGATTTATTATCAAATGTAACAAGTTCCAATTTCTTGCCATCAATGCCTTCCTTGTTGATTTCTTCAAGTGCCAAATCGACACCTTCTTTAATTGATTGGCCATAGGATGCTACCCCGCCAGAAAGCTCAAGGTTGGCACCAATCTTAATGGTTTCACCGTCTTTTTCACCGCTTGTACTGGATGCGCCGCCACAGCCGGCTAACATACCTGCCGCCATCATGAACGACATAAAAATACCTGCTAATTTCTTCTTTCTCACGTCTATACCCCCTATTTTCGAATAAAATTTCTCTTTTATACATGTTGTATATACCTGAGATGTCCAAAAAAAGATAATATTCTGAAAACAATTGTACATAATAATTTTCTTTCCGTCTAGTCTTTATCTGTGCTATTTTGCCATAATTCTGAAAATATTTTTTATTCTTTAACTTCCTACTATCCACATAGTATTTAAGCGGAGTTTAATAGAATTTACCCGACTAAAGGACTAAAACCATACTGTATTAAAAAACAAAAGAGAAATTCCCATTGGAAATCTCTCTCAGCTAAACATTATACTAATACTTTATTTTTTGTTTCTTTTCCTAAAAAGATAACCGCTAAAGCAGCTATGAAAACGGATATACAAAAGATCGTAAATATCGTGGAAATTGAAGTATTTTGCCCTACCAAATACCCGACTAATAATGGTCCAAGCACCCCTCCTAAGCGGCCAAATGCGGCTGCTGATCCTGAACCCGTTCCGCGGATAACAGTAGGATATTGTTCTGGTGTATAGGCATATAATCCGCCCCATGCCCCCAAGTTAAAGAAGGATAACAGAACTCCAGCTGTGATTAGCATTGCCGTTGACTCTGCATTTCCAAATAATAGAGCACTAATAGCCGTTCCAATTAAATAGACAGACAAAACAAATTTCCGTCCAAATCTCTCAATACACCATGCTGCAGTAAAATAACCTGGCAGTTGGGCAAGAGTCATAATCAACACATACCCAAAGCTTTTAATTAAGGAGAAACCTTTCAATACCATCACGCTTGGCAGCCATAAGAACATGCCATAGTAGGAGAAAACCACAAAAAACCAAACAATCCACAACATCGTTGTTCGCCGACGATACTCACTCGACCATAGATTAGCGATACTTTGAAAGGCAGAAGTCTTCTCCTTCTCTTTAATCGCTTCAAATTTCGGTGAATCCGGTAGACTCATTCGTAAATATAAAGCATATATTGCCGGCGTTGCGCTAATAAGCAAAGCGACTGACCAGCCAAACTTTGGGATAATAAAATAAGATATAACGGCAGCAATCAACCACCCAGCCGCCCAAAAGCTTTCTAGTAAAACCACGATTTGTCCTCGTTTTTCAGCAGGTACGCTTTCAGCAACGAGTGTCGATGCGACCGGAAGCTCACCGCCAAGACCCATCCCGATAAAAAATCTTAGTATAAGAAAAACAGTAATCGAGGTAGCAAATGCAGAAATTCCGCTTCCAATAGAAAACATTAATAAAGTAATAATAAATACATTTTTCCGGCCAACTCTGTCAGCCATTAAACCAAAAACCAAAGCTCCAACGGCCATCCCGATCGATTGAATACTTCCGATCCAGCCCATTTGCTCAGCGTTTAAGTTCCACTCAACACTTAAAGCCGCAATAATGAAGGAAAGCATCCCCACATCCATTGCATCAAACATCCATCCTGTACCCGAAACCCAAAGCAATTTCCGGTTTGAAATTTCTTTTTTCATAACCAGCCTCCTTCAAGAGTACCCATGTTTTCATTATCCCCTAATGGAAACTGTTTATTTATCAACTGCCGTTTCAACATTACTAAATTGGTTAAAAAACATGCTATAGTACCTACCTTGTTTATTCATAAGTTCACTATGACTTCCATTTTCCACAATTTCCCCATTATCAATGACCATGATGGTATCTGCATCACGGATGGTATTCAAACGATGGGCAATGATAAAACTCGTTCTTCCCTCCATTAAAGAGAGCAATGCCTCTTGAATATGAAGCTCTGTGCGGGTGTCAATACTGCTTGTTGCCTCATCTAAAATCAGCACGGCAGGTTTTGCTAGGATTACTCTGGCAATCGCAATCAGCTGACGCTGCCCCTGACTCAGGTTACCGCCGTTTTCGGATAGAAGCGTTTCATATTGATGGGGCAGCCGCCTGATAAAGGGGTCGGCATTCGCCATCCTAGCGGCATGGATTACTTCCACATCACTTGCCGAAGGCTTGCCGTACTTAATATTTTCCTTAATGGTACCTGAAAAAAGATAGGTATCCTGAAGGACAAAGCCAAAACAGCTCCTTAAGCTGTCCCGAGTATATTCTCTTATATCATGTCCATCTAACAAAATCCTGCCTTCCGTCACATCATAGAATCTCGTCAACAGATTAACAATCGTCGTTTTCCCTGCTCCCGTAGGCCCTACTAGTGCCGTACTGCTGCCAATTTCAGCTTCAAAACTGACATTTTTTAATATCGGTACATCGCCGCTATAGCCAAAGCTGACATTTTCAAACACCACATGACCTTTTGGCTTGTCTAAAACCACCGCGTTGTTCAAATCACCGGGTTCCTCTTGCTCGTCCAGTATCTCAAAAACCCGTTCTGCTCCTGCTACACCTGACTGCAGCATATTAAAAATATTTGCGAGGTCGTTAAGAGGCCGGACAAATTGCCGTGAATAGGTAATAAAGCTCGCAATTGCACCTACCGTAATCATGCCTTCGACCGCAAGAAAACCTCCGGTGACTGCCACAATTGCAAAGCCCAAATTATTGATCACGTTCATAATCGGCATGAGAAAACCGGACCAAATTTGCGCCTTAAGGCCAACCTCACGCAGCCGCTGATTAACATCCTCAAATTCATTGATAGCTTTTTCTTCATGATTAAAAGCTTTTACGACTTCAATACCCGAGATGGTTTCCTCAATTTGACCATTCAATTTTCCCAGCTCAATTTGCTGTGCTTTAAAATAAACACTCGTCCTTTTTGCAATCGTGCGGGTTAATAAAAAGACAAGGGGCACCGTAAGCAGGCTTGCCACCGTCAAAATCGGACTCAGTATTAACATCATAATAAATGAACCGATAATAACAATAACTCCTGACATTAGCTGAGTCGTCGATTGTGAAATCGTATTGCTGACATTATCGATATCATTTGAAAGCCGGCTCATTAATTCTCCATGTGTCCGTTTGTCAAAAAAAGCGACAGGAAGCTTTTGCAGCTTAACAAAAAGGGCGTTGCGCAATCTTTTCACAATCCGCTGCGAGACACCCGCCATTAACCAGCCCTGCAAAAGGGCTAGTGCACCATCTAGTATAAAAGCTATTATTAAAATCAGCACCATCAGTTCAAGGAATTGAAAATCAACCTTTTTATCCAAACCAATGGCATCAATTGCTTTTCCTATTAAAAAGGGAGAGAGCAAAGCTAATGCTGAGCTAAAAAGAATAAAGATAAAGACAAGACTAAGCATCTTTCTTTCATTGCCAAAATAATGCCATAACCTTCGGATCGTCTCTTTAAAATTCTTTGGTTTTACAACCGGTCCTCCTCGGCGATGGCCGCCTCCCATCGGCCTTCCCGGAATCGATATTGGAGGTGGCGTATTACGTGCTTGATTTGATTGTACTGACATTAGAGCGCCATCTCCTTACCAACTTGGGATTGATAGATTTCCTGGTAAACCTTACAGTCTCTTAATAATTCCTCATGTTTCCCCATTCCAACGATTTCCCCGTGGTCCATGACAACAATTCTATCCGCGTCCATAATTGAGGTAATCCGCTGAGCAATGAGGAGACAGGTTAGTCCTTGTGCATATTCTTTTAGTCCAGCTTTTATTCTGGCCTCCGTGGTAACATCAACAGCGCTGGTGCTATCGTCTAAAATTAAAATTTGCGGGTTTTTGACCAAAGCCCTGGCAATCGACAATCGCTGCTTTTGACCTCCGGAAAAATTTACCCCGCCCTGACCAATTCTTGTTTGATACCCTTCAGGGGAAGCGCTGATAAAGTCGTGTGCTCCAGCAATCTTTGCTGCTCTTTCAACTTCTTCTATTGAGGCGTCCTCTTTCCCCCATTTTATGTTCTCCTCCACACTCCCGGTAAAAAGAATCGTTTTCTGCGGGACGAAGGCAATCTTGTCTCGAAGCACTTTAGGGTCAACAAGGTGAATGTCCTCACCATTCACTTTTATACTTCCCGCACTCACATCGTAAAAGCGTGGTATCAGCCCCACCAATGTACTTTTCCCCGAGCCTGTCGAGCCAATAATACCAATGGTTTCTCCCGGCAGAAATGTAAGGTTTATATCTTTTAATACGGGTTCACCACTTGTTCCTTCATAGGAAAAAAAGACATGATTAAATTCAATCCTTCCTTTTTCTTTTTCAAGAGGGAGGAGGGATCCTTCTTCATTCCATGTGAGGTCATCCTCCAGCGCAAATACTTCACTCACCCTTACAGCTGACGTTTTTGCACGAACAAACATATTAAAGACCATAGAAATCATCATTAAAGAAAAAAGAATTTGGGTCATGTAGTTAATAAAGGCAATTATATGTCCAACTTGAACATTGCCATTGGAAACGCCAAAGCCGCCAATCCAGAGAACGGCGACAATCCCAAGGTTGACTGTAAGCATAATCGCAGGGCTGAACACCGCCATCAGCCTTGTAGCGGCTATCGATTGCTTTTTAAATTCTTCATTTGCATAGTCAAATTTGCCGACCTCGACATCAAAGCGGTTGAACGCCTTCACCACACGCACGCCAGATAAATATTCACGCATCACACTGTTAACTCGATCGAGCGCATTCTGAACCTTCGCAAATCGAGGGAAGCCAAGCCGTAAATTTAGAACAATAAAAACAGCAACAATGGGAACCACTACTGCCAACACAACCGATAAATGGATATTTAACCGCGTTGCCATGATTAAGCCCCCAATGGCTAATAGCGGGGATTTAACAAAAATACGCATTAAACCGTTTGCAAAAACTTGAATCTGTGTCACATCATTGGTCAATCTCGTAATTAAGGAAGCACGCTCAAAGCGGTCAATATTTTTGAACGATAAGGTTTGAATTTTTCTAAACAAATCAGACCTTAACTCCGCACCGAAGCTTTGGGAAACCGTGCTGGCAAGGATACTTCTAATCGAGGCAGAAACGGCACCAAACAACGTGATCAGGAGCATGACACCGCCCATTTTCAACACATAATCCAAGTCTCTCCCTGCAACACCGACATCAATGATTTTCGCCATAATTGTTGGCATTAACAAATCACTAATGGCTTCAAAGGTTAAAAATAAAACTGCTAAACTAAAAGACTTCCAATATTTTCTTATGTATTTTGCCAAAAACCCCATAAATCCTTTCACCCCGACATTTGTTTGGAAATCTTTTGATAAGGCTGTTATGTTAAGAATTGTTGTTAAAATTCTAAAGCCGATTTAAACGATAATAAGGCTATTATAGCAAAAAAAGTATGAGTCCTATGAATAGAACCCATACTTTTTCTTATTCTTGGACAGGGCGAAATTCATGGACCCAAACACGCATTTGCGGAAGCCAAGGCATTCCAGGGTGGTAGGCAAGAATCGATTGCTTATACTCTTCAACCGTAGGGTAGCCCTCGCGGCGTGCGTCATCATCCGTCAATTCCCCCAAGCTTTGCGAATAGACACGCTCCACGACAAATTGACGTCCTTCAAGCGTCATGATCTCTCCTGGATCGGCATATCTGCCATTCCGGCGTGTAGCAGTCTTTTCTCCTGCGAGCACCTTTTTAACATCCGATTCCATCGTAACCAATCTTTCAATCGAGCAAGTTTTTGGCGGCAGTGTATTGTTTTCATTTTGCATAGTAATTTCCTCCTTATACCAATTCAGTTTTTACCATTTTAACACTATCACTACATTATTAAAACTTCTTACACATTTAAATCTCTTTTTTTAAAAAAGACAAAGGTTATAACGGTAAGTCCTGCAATCAATCCAACAGACAGAATAACAAAGATTAACTCAAACCCTTCTCCAAGCATCAGATTTTTTGCTTCAAAATATTTAAATGGAGTAAGGTATTTCAACCCTTCGAAATGCTCATTTAAATCAATCGCCACCGAAATCACATACGTAAGCAAAAGAATCCCAGTTGCCATGGAAGCAGATCTTTTGGATTTCTTTATTACTGCAGCAAGCGAAGTACCTATTACTAGAAACAATGTTTGTAAAATAAACATACCTGCCATGGTGATGGCTATATCACCGGAAACCACTTCACCGTTGCTGTATTTTCCGACCAATACAAGTGATGATAGCAAGGTAACTAGATTTAAAAGGAGGATATTTACGAATGCTGCCAGCAATTTTGCTGTAATAATTTGATTCCTAGAAACAGGCTTTACAAATAAAAACTCCGACGTTTTATCCCGCTCTTCTTTTGAAATCATTGTTGCTCCCAGCATTGCCGCATGGATGGTTGCCATTAGTAACAAATAGATAAATAGAAGGCCATAATAACCAGCTGCTGTTGAAATATCAAATTCGCCGATTCCTAAGACAGCGAGCAGTGATTTTGGCATTCCAGCCAGCATTTCATTCATGGGCTGGCCAGAGGAAGCTAAACTCTCATATTTCACCATCCCCGACGCAACCATAAGAAAAACACCAATGCTCCAAAATATCAGGGACTTTCGATGAGCGCTCATTTCTTTTAAAAAAATATTCATCATTCCATCACTCTCCTTAGGACATGTTAAACACAGTGAATATCCTTTTTGGCATAAATATAATAACTTGCCACGATCGCTGTCACGATCACAACTGCTCCTGCTGCCAAAAAGGAAGCTTCATAGCCTGAATTATCCATAATGTAGGCAGTGTCAAAATATTTAAATGGAGAAAGATATCGTTTTCCTTCATCACCAGAACTGAACATCCCCAAAAAGTAAAAGGCAAAAACAGTCGCGAGTGACACCGTCAACACCGATTTAATCTTTGGAACGACGACTGAAATAAATATTCCTATTGCTAGAAAAATTAGCTGTACAAGAAACACGGTCAGGGAAAGCAGGATAAATGTTTCAATACTAAAATCCTCTGTTGTTACCTGGAAGGCGAGCAGGATTGCAGCCCCGATATATATAATATTCGTTAGTATAATGGAAATCAGTGCCGCCAATAATTTATTCGACAAAACTATTGTACGGGTTACAGGCTTAGTCAGCAGGAAATCAGCTGTTTTTTCTCTGACTTCCTTGCTGACAATGCTAGTACCTAGATTCATAGCCTGGATACTGCCGCAGAGTGTAACAAACGATAGCCCATAGCAGTAGAAACCAAGAATGGAAAAGAAATTTTCAAGATTAATCCCAAATGCTTCTCGGAGTGCCGCAGGATACCCTTCAAGCAGCTTTGTAAATTCCTCTGTATCCTTTGTAAAGGAAGGGAAAAATGACATAAACAGCGCCGCAATGCCCACCAGAGATATCGTCCAAATGATAGTCGACTTTCGGTACGCCCTCAATTCATGCAACAAAATATTCATGGCATTAGGCCTCCTTTTCGTAGTAGTGCATAAAAATCTCCTCAAGGTCCGGCTCTTCAATCCATAGATTCGTAATATCAATTGCAGCAATTTTTTTCATAACGTCGTTAATATTCCCTTTAAATAAAAAACTTGTTACGCTGTTTTTCACCTCTAATTTATTTACTCCGGTTAGGTTGAAGTAATCCGAGTCCAGCTCCGCTTTTGTTTCTATTTTGAACTTTTTATAGGTGTTTTCTTTTAGGGTGCTTATCTTCTCAACGGTAACAATCTGTCCTTCTTTAATGATCGCAACCCGATTACATAGCCGTTGAACTTCGGATAAGATATGAGAGGATAAGAGGATCGTGGCACCTTTTTTGTTCTCCTCTTCGAGCAATTCAAAGAATTTCTGCTGCATCAACGGATCTAGTCCGCTTGTTGGTTCGTCCAGTATAATCAGTTTTGGTGAGTGGAGCAGACCTTGAACAATTCCGACCTTCTTTTTATTTCCCAGTGAAAGGTCGTCAATTTTTTTACTGAGGTCTAAATCCATGATTTCAGCCAATTCCTTTATTCTCTTACGGCAATCTTTTTTATAAAAACTAGCTGAATAGTTTAATAGATCCTTTACTTTCATATTGTCATAGTAAAAAACTTCAGAAGGTAAATAACCAATTTCCTTTTTAATTTCCGGAGCAAATTGAACGGAATCTTTACCAAAAATCGTCGCACTGCCGCTGGTAGGGTAAATAAGTGAGAGGAGGGTTCTTATGGTCGTTGATTTCCCGGCACCATTTGGCCCGATAAAACCAAAAATCTCCCCTTCTTCAACTTGAAAGCTGACATTGCTGATTCCTCTTGATGTGCCGTACGTCTTTGTTAGATTCTTAATCTCAATCACATTCATCGTCACAGCCCCCTATCATTTATAAAAACATTTTGTTAAAATCTCAAAATATTCTTCAGCTTCTTTATAGACGTTTTGGTAATCGATTTGATGTCCAGGTGATTGTTTTGCCTTGGCAAGCTCTTCATCACTCATTTTTTCAAAGGTCCACGAAATAATCTTCAAGACTTTCTTAACATCGAGATCGTCTCTAAACTTTGACAAATCAATCCCCTCGAAGATGATTTCTGTGTTAATTGCATTCAGTTCTTGTTTCTTTTTATCAAACTCTACTTTTATTTCAGCAGAATCCTGCATAAACGCCTCTTGGATAAAGGTTAAGATTTCAGGGTATGCACTTTGCAGATTCATTTTTATTTTCACAGCTTGGCGAATTCTTTTAAAAAAGTCTCTTTCGGTTAAATCAACTTTTTGATAAAATTCATCCGCAACCACGTTGTAGCAATAGTCAAACAGAAAGAAGAATAACTGCTTTTTGTTTTTAAAATAATGGAAAAGAAGTCCCTTTGAAATACCTGCTTCCTTAACGATTTCATTGGTTGAGGCATTGTCATATCCCTTCTGGGCAAATTCCTTTATTGCTGCATTTATAATTCGATCTTGTTTTTCCTTTTCCAGGTTAAAAAACTTCGAAAACAATTAGCAGCCCCCTTTCATCACGTGCGTTGACCAGTGTAGTCAATCACAGTGTACTCCCATTGACTACACTGGTCAATGGTGGATAAGTTATATTTTTTACAAAATTATGAAGGTTATATATTTAGAGGAGGGGTTGTGCTAGGATACTTGTGGAGGTGAAAAATGAAAGAAAGATCTGACTCACTTACGTTAAAAGGATTAATGGCTGCCCAGAGCAGGTTAACTGCGAATCATCCAATGATTTCTGTAATTGCTTCAAAACAATCTATGATTGAAGCAGGGATTGGGGGCGAGCAACAAGTATCAGAAGTTCTTAACCGGTATCGATTTCCATTCAAAAATAACATATTCCACGATTTATCTCTCTCTTCAGACAGTTACTTTCAAATTGATCATCTTTTAAAAACACCCAATTATGGTGTAATTTTAGAAACCAAAAATTTAGCAGGCAGTTTAGAATTCAGGGATAATCCACCACAGCTTATTCAAAAGCGGGAAGACGGACAAATAAAGTATTACGAAAGTCCAGTTGAACAATTAGAGAGGAATATTGAGCTTATGTCAGCCTGGTTGTCGCAGCGAAATATTGATTTTCCGCTTTATGGTGCCATTGTATTAGCCTATCCCAAGCAACATGTGGAAATTCCCCCTGCTACTACCAAGATATTATTTCCAAACATGATCCCACCGTTTATCAAAAGTCTTCCACAAGAAGGAAAGAGCCTTGATACGTCTACTTTTAACTGGCTATCCTCTGAATTACTGAGAAATCATCATACCTACATACCGAAGCCTATTTTTGAATCTTATCAAATCCCGTTACGTGATGTTCAACCAGGGGTGCGGTGTGAATCATGTGGGAAAATAGGGATGGTTAAAAAGCCTAGGACGTGGCACTGTCCATTTTGTAAGGTGAATAATCATCTTGCACATCGTGGGACTCTAGTGGAGTGGTTTTTGGTGGTGAAGAGGACTATTACCAATCGGGAGTGTCGTGAGTTTCTGAATATTAAGGATAAATACACCGCAAATCGAATATTGCAAAGTATGAATCTTAAAAGCCAGGGATCCTACCGGGACAGGACCTATTCTATAGATTTAAGGAGTATCATCCGCAACTAATTTGTGGTCATCCGCAACTATTCTCAGCTATCCGCAACTATTTCCTGCCATCCGCAACTATTTTCTGCCATCCGCAACTATTTTCTGCCATCCGCAACTACTTCCAGTTATCCGCAACTACTTCCAGTTATCCGCAACTATTACCAGTCATCCGCAACTATTTTCAGTCATAAGCAACTAATTCCCAACCACCTAAACCCATCCAACCAAACCACCCCTCATACAAATTTCCGCCCACCCCCATAAAATGCTATTATAAGGTTGTAAAAAATCAAAAGGGAGTGCTGCATACGTGAAGAATGAGATGATTGAACGATTTACTTCCTATGTGAAGGTGGATACGCAGTCGAATGAGAGTAATGAAAACTGTCCTTCTACACCGGGCCAACTCACATTAGCCAATATGTTGGTGGAGGAGTTAAAGTCGATTGGAATGCAGGAAGTTACGATTGATGAAAATGGTTATGTGATGGCGACGTTACCGTCTAATACGGATAAAGAGGTGCCAACGATTGGATTCCTAGCGCACGTCGACACGGCCACTGACTTTACCGGAAAAAATGTAAACCCGCAAATCGTAGAAAACTATGATGGCAGCGACATCACCCTAAACCCAACTGTCACCATGTCGACAAAGGATTTCCCTGCACTGCCAAGCTATAAAGGGCATACGCTTATCACTACGGATGGCACAACACTTCTCGGTGCTGATAATAAGGCAGGAATCGCCGAAATCATGACCGCAATGGCTTACCTTATCCAGCATCCTGAAATCAAACATGGCAAGGTCCGCGTTGCGTTCACGCCGGATGAGGAAATTGGCCGAGGCCCGCATAAATTTGACGTCAAAGCCTTCAATGCCAAGTATGCCTACACCGTTGACGGCGGGCCGCTTGGGGAGCTGGAATATGAAAGCTTTAATGCGGCCGCAGCCAAAATTACCATTAAAGGAACCAATATCCATCCGGGTTCAGCCAAAGACAAAATGGTAAATTCAATGAAAATCGCCATGGAATTACATAGCCAGCTGCCCGCTTTAGAAGCACCGGAACATACAGAAGGATACGAAGGGTTCTATCACTTGATTTCTTTTAACGGTGATGTCGAGCAGACGAAGCTGTATTATATCATCCGCGACCATGACAAAGAGATCTTTGAAAACAGAAAAACGACCATCCAAACAATCGTTAATCAACTAAATGAAAAATACGGCAAGGAAACTATCCAACTAGACATGAAAGACCAATACTACAATATGGGTGAAAAAATCAAACCTGTCATGGAGATTGTTGACATTGCCCAGCAGGCAATGGAGAACCTTGATATTAAACCGCTGATCAAACCAATCCGCGGCGGTACGGATGGTTCCCAGCTATCCTATATGGGACTGCCAACACCAAATATCTTTACAGGCGGGGAGAATTTCCACGGCAAGTATGAGTTTATATCCGTCGATAACATGATCAAAGCCACCAACACGATTATCGAAATTACGAAACTGACTGAACAAAAAGCATAATCAAAAAAAGAAGCTAACCGATTAAGGTTGGCTTCTTTTTATCTCTGGTAACGGTCCAGAATCGAGAAGAAATCCTTGAGAAAGTCATAGAAAAGCTTAACCGTAGGGAGCATTTTCCGTTCCTTATGAATAATGACACCGACCGTACGGGTGACATCAGGCTCCGTAATCGGAACCTTAACAGTAGACCTCGGGATTCCCTCAACTAGTGTGATTTCAGGGATTAACGTGATTCCGAGCCCTGCTGATACCAATCCTTTTATCGAGTCAATATCTTCCCCTTCAAATGACACATTGGGTTGAAATGCTAGCTGTTCACAGGCATTGACAATGATTTCCCGTAAAACAAATCCCTTTGGAAACAGTACAAAGGATTCCTCACGCAATTCGCTTAATTTTATTGAATTCCTGTCGGATAGAGGGTGACTTAAAGGCAGTAAGGCAACAATTTTTTCTGTAAAAAGGGTTGTGCCGGTCAGGTGCTTCTCATGTTTTGGTACAGGACCAATTAATGCCATATCATATTCGCCATGGTTGACACCTTCAATTAACTCTTTATATGAGCCTTGTTTTAATTGAAATTTCACTTGAGGGTAGTGCTCACGAAAAGCAGAAATGGTGGTTGGAAGTGTATAAGAAGCAAGGCTCGTCGGAAATCCTATGCGTATCGTACCTTTCAGCGGGTCTAAGTATTCCTCAATTTCCCGTTGCGCTTCATCTATTACCTTCATGGCTTGTTCCATATGTTCTAAAAATATCTGTCCGATTCGTGTCAGCTTGACATTTCGCCCTTCCCGAATAAACAAGTCGACACCTAGCTCTTGTTCTAAATTAAAAATCTGCCGGCTAACAGCGGATTGGGCTACATGCAGCTCTAATGCGGCTTCCGTTACATGCTCACGCTTTGCAACTTCCATAAAATATTGAATTTGGCGTAATTCCACGTACTCACCTCGATTCATCTCATTGTGAGATGGATTTTATCTATAATCAAGATTGTTTAGATTATTATTTAATTATAAAATAACCTTATTCGATAATCTAATAATTTAAAAAATTTGGAGGGGTTGCAATGAAAACAATCGAGCAACTGAAACAAGATAATCAAAGTGAAGCACTTCAATATGTAAATGAAGTGTTCAATACAGTAATGATCCGCAATCCTTATGAATCCGAGTATCAACAAGCGGTTAGGGAAATTTTCGACTCACTTATTCCTGTTTTTGTTAAACATCCTAAATACATGGAACAAAGTATCCTAGAAAGAATTGTTGAACCTGAAAGAGTCATTTCCTTTCGAGTTCCTTGGGTAGATGATAACGGGAAGCCTCAAGTAAATCGCGGCTTCCGTGTACAGTATAACAGTGCAATCGGTCCATATAAAGGCGGTTTACGCTTCCACCCATCGGTTAATGCCAGCATTATTAAATTCTTGGGCTTTGAGCAAACTTTTAAAAATTCATTAACCGGCCAGCCTATCGGAGGCGGTAAAGGCGGAGCTGATTTTGATCCTAAAGGCAAGTCAGACGCAGAAATCATGCGCTTTACGCAAAGCTTCATGACCGAACTTTACCGACATATCGGCCCTGATGTCGATGTACCTGCAGGGGATATCGGAGTAGGCGCTAGAGAAATTGGCTATATGTTTGGACAATACAAAAGAATTCGCGGTGCCTATGAAGCAGGTGTGTTAACAGGTAAAGGACTTGGCTATGGCGGAAGCTTGGCACGTACTGAGGCAACTGGCTATGGAACAGTTTACTTTGTTCAGGAAATGTTAGCTGACCAAGGTTTAAGCTTTGAAGGAAGCACCGTAGTCGTTTCCGGTTCAGGAAATGTTTCAATCTATGCGATGGAAAAAGCACTCCAATTTGGTGCAACGGTTGTTGCCTGCAGCGATTCAAACGGATATATATATGACCCAAGCGGTATTAAGCTTGACACTGTTAAACGCATAAAAGAAGTAGAAAGAAAAAGAATCAGTGAATATGTTCTTGAGCACCCAGAAGCCGAGTATTTCGAAGGCTGCAGCGGTATCTGGTCCATTCCTTGTGACATTGCTCTACCTTGCGCTACTCAAAATGAAATTGATGAATCAGCAGCAAAAGTCCTTGTTTCAAACGGAGTAAAGGCTGTTGGTGAAGGTGCAAACATGCCATCTACACTTGAGGCTGTTGAAATATTTTTAGAAAGTGATATCCTGTTTGCACCAGGGAAAGCTGCAAATGCCGGCGGTGTAGCGGTTTCTGCTCTAGAAATGGCTCAAAATAGCCAAAGATTAGCATGGACATTTGAAGAAGTTGATGCGAAGCTACATGAAATCATGACTAACATCTATCGTAACAGTATGAAAGCAGCGGATGAATATGGCTATCCTGGCAACCTTGTTGTCGGTGCCAATATCGCTGGTTTCCTAAAAGTAGCAGACGCAATGATTGCACAGGGTGTAATCTAAAAATAAAGGGGTCACCTCAAAATTGAGGTACCCCTTATTTTTATGCCGCTTTTTTCAGCCAATTACCCTCAACCCATCCGCGATTCCATCACTGCTCCGACTAAAAGGGAAACACTACTCTTAATTATAGCTTTAATAAAAGAAAAACGAAGAATATATTTCTTCCAGCCTTGTATGATGTTACAAACCGATCTTCTATTTATTTCGTTTACTTATAGAGATTAAGAATGAAAAGGGGGACTAGATCATGCAAAATAAGACTGATGCTGAATTAATGGTATTAATTAAGGCACAACACCGTCCAGCACTTGAAGAGCTTTATGATCGTTACATTAAGCTTGTCTATTCCTTTATTTTAAAATCAACAAGAGACCAAGAAAAAACACGCGTCATTGTACAATTAGTGTTTACCCGGATTTGGACAACGAAAAATGGGTACAACCCGGAAAAAGGGCAATTTGTTAATTGGCTCCTTACGATTACTCGAAACATCACCATTGATTACCATCGAAAGGAAAAGCGGGATAACACCCTTACCTCCATTACCACTGGTCAACTAGAATACATTGCTGATAATCCTTCAAATGGTCCAGAGGAAATTGTCTCACGAAAACTTATCCGTGATCAGGTTCAAAAAGCATATCAGTATTTATCAAAAAGCCAAATTGAACTTATTCAATGCTTATACTGGGAAGGGTATACTCTTCGTGAAATTGCGGAAATGAACAAGGAACCCATTGGAACCATTAAGAGCCGTCTACATCAAACACTTAAAATATTAAGAAGTCACTTAGTTTTAGAGATGGGGGAATAAAAATGAGCACCCAAAATAGCTGTTCATTTTCTGATGAATTGGTCGCTTATTTAATTGGTGAAGTCACAAAAGAGGAAAAAAACATGATTGAAGACCATCTTTTAACCTGTTCTTCTTGTCGGATTATTTTGGAAGAGCTTCAGGAGGCATGGAATATGATTCCAACCAAATTAGATAATGTAGAAGTACCCGCCGATTTAAAAGAAGCTGTCATGAATAGTATTTTTCGAGAAGAAAAAGGCACCGAAGAAACGACAACACCAAAAGAAGTAAGCAGCGTAGTAAATAAGATAAATCGATTTCAGCTTTATCGGTGGGCTGCAGCCCTAATCTTTCTAGCCTTAGTAGGTGCTACTTGGAACAATTTGATACTTCGGAATCAACTGAAGGAGCTAACGAATACACCGCTATTTCCAGCTGAGG
Organism: Neobacillus vireti; assembly: GCF_036962345.1. Taxonomy (GTDB): domain Bacteria; phylum Bacillota; class Bacilli; order Bacillales; family Cytobacillaceae; genus Neobacillus; species Neobacillus vireti_A. The sequence goes on along the minus strand of NZ_JBALNB010000001.1, from coordinate 97,351 downwards.
TGATCCAAGTTTTCAATTTAAAATCCGCTGATCCGTCAAATAACACTAAGGAAGGAAAGGCATGGCTTTATCAGCTAGGTGACAAAAAACAACTGGTTTTCCAGGTTCAAGGTCTTGATGGAACGAAAGGAACAGAAGCCTATCAGGTTTGGCTCATTCATAAGGGTAAAAGAAGCAGTGCAGGAGTATTCCGTGTAGACGCACAGGGGAATGGCTTTCTACAATATGAGTTAAAAGAAGCTGAAACAGCATTTGAAGCCATCGGGATATCTCTTGAACCAGATGCGAACGGTATCCAGCCTCGCGGACAGAAAGTACTTGGAACATAATGAAAATGCCCATGATTCGTGAAGAATCACGGGCATTTATTATTTTAATTATCATGCCATTTAGGCGATGTAATGACCCAGCCAACCGGGGCTCCACCCACTGGATGTGATAAAGTTTTCCCGTTGATAATCGATGCTGCATTATTATTTACAAATGAACCATCTGTTTTCACATTATAGTAAATACTGCCTTTATTCACATCCTTATCCTTATAACTAAACATTACCGGTTTTTTAAATGCTCCTAGGATTTCATTTGTTTCCAAATCGATGACACGAAAAGCAAAATTCATAATTACCTTTTCTCCTGTCGGAGCATTAGCTTGAAATTTTCTATCATTGCCCTCTAGTACTTGAAATAGGACCTCATGCTCAAAGGCACCTTCTGGTATCTCTATTTTTATTCCGCTATGGCTGATTTTTGTTGATTTCCCAAGCTTAACGTGCTTTTCTGCTACAACCCGATCAAATCCAAACTGTGTAAAATCGGTTGCTGCTGAAACCATCCCTCCAAATAAAAACATTGAAATGATCGACACCCCGATAAAAACCTTTAAACGTAATTTCATTGCCTGTCAACTCCTTTAATTTCCATATTTGTCCTTACACAAAAGGAAACGTAGAGTTTGATCAATCGGTTTGAGGAAATTCAGTTTTTTTTTAGAAAGGAATTAAAAGTCGCCTAGTTATTTGAAATATCAACAATTCTACTGCAAAGTCTTTCGATAAGTGGTGCTTCATGACTGATCACGAGAATTCCAATATTCCGTTTTTGAGCGATATCTAGGACAACCTGCCAAATTTGGGCTTGTGTAATCGAATCCAGCATCGTCGTCATCTCATCCGCTATGAGAAATTGGGTCTTCGGACCAAGTGCTCTTGCTACGCAGAAGCGCTGCAGTTCTCCGCCTGATAGCTCGTTAGGCCAGCGGTGCAGCCATTCTTTTTCAATCCCTAATCTTTCTAGTAATTCATCATCTGGATCCCAACCCTCGTGAAGAATTTTCAGCATTCTCCATTTAGGATTTACAGCTTTTTCAGGGTGTTGAAACACAAGCTGAACAGGATGATAACCAGTTGTTGGCAGGGGAGAGTCATTCAGCGTTACCATCCCTTCTAATGGCTTTTCATACCCCGCAAGAATCCTCCCAAACGTTGTTTTCCCAGCACCGCTTGGTCCGACCAATCCGACAATTTCTCCTTTTCCGATCGCCAACTGCAGGTTACGAAACGTCCAACTATTTTTCTGATAACCAAAACCAACATCTATCGCTTTAAGTTGCATGCAAACACCTAACCATTCCGTCTCGAATCATTTTTTCAGCAGGCAGCTCCTTCGAACACTCTGAGGTGGCAATTTCACATCTAGGGGCGAAAGGACAGCCATTCGGTAAATCATGAGGGAGCGGCTGTGACCCTTTAATCGGAATGAATTCATTCTGGGGGAGGGCTCTCCATAATGCCTTTGTATAAGGGTGCCTAAGGTTCTTACCCGTGCCGAAAAAGTCTCTGACAGGTGCAATTTCAACAACTGTTCCAGCGTAAAAAACGGCAATTTTATCTGCAATTTTTAAAGCAAAATCAATATCATGCGTAATAACCATCACTGCACTGCCATTATCGGCCAACTCCCTAAAAGAGCGTTCCGCTTCCTTGATGACTTCTGAATCAAGGCCTGGTGTTGGTTCATCAGCAATAATTACGCTTGCTTCACTTACAACTGCCATTGAGACGAGTACACGTCTTGCCATTCCACCTGATAACTGGAAGGGAAATAATTTTTCTACAAGCGGGTGTAATTTATATTTTTCAAAAATTCTCTTTTGTGCCGTAACTGCATTTTGCTTTCTAACCGAAGTTTGCACCTGTGAACCTATTTTCATGAGCGGGTCTAAAAACTTAACGGATTGCGGAACGAGTACTATCTCATGACCACGTAAATTTGCCAGCTTTTCTTCGTCCAGGACCTGACCATTGAAGAAAACACTGCCTGTCATTGCCGCATTTCCTGGTAAAATCCCAAGAATCGCATGTGCTAATAGGCTTTTCCCCGAACCGCTCGAGCCTACAACCGCAACAATCTCACCTTTATTTATGGAAACATTTAAGTTATGAATCACTTGATTCTTTTCCTGTCTTAATCCTTTTGAATAATGAGAAAAGGAGATAGACAGATCACGGACCTCAAGAATTGCCATAATCCCTTTCACCCCTTGTCTTATTCATTGGCACGACCTGGGTCTGTTAATGATCGCAGTCGATCCCCTACTAAATCGAAGGCACGTACCACCAAAAGTAAACTTAATCCTGGGAAAAATGCCAGCCACCACATGCCTGTTGACAAGTAACGCATGGATTCGGAGAGGATAATCCCGATAGCGGGTTGATGCGGTGATAGACCCATACCTAAAAATGTTACTGCCGCCTCATGCAGAATTGCGTGAGGAAACAGCAAAAACAAGCCGACTAAGAACTGTGGTAACAGATGAGGAAGGATATGATGGACTGCAATAAACCACCTTGATTTTCCAAGCCTTTTTGAACTTTGAACAAACTCAGCACTTTGTAACTGCATGACCTCGGCCCGTATCACCCTTGTTAAGCTTGGCCAGTGGGTGAGTGCTAAACCAATCACAACCCCTTTCATACCTCCGCCTAGTACAAAAGAGATTAAAATCAGCATCACCAAATGCGGGATACTTAAAAAAAGGTCAACCAGCCAGGAAATGATGGCATCTGCGACTTTCCCCATTGTTGCAGCCATGATCCCTAACCCTACCGCTATTATAACTGAGGCAGCAGCTGCTATCAGACCGACTAGAATACTAATTGACAACCCTTTTATCGTCCGGGTTAGCATATCCCTCCCCAGCCAGTCTGTTCCAAATGGATGGGCTAGTGAAGGGGGGAGGTTTCGGTCATCTAAATTGGTTACCATACCTTCATTACTTAAGAGTTGACCTCCTATTAAAATAGCTAATAAGAGAGCGGAGGTCACGGTGGTTATGATGACCGTCCTCTGCCTTTTATTTAATGCCAGCATTGAATTCATAGCGATCTTTTCTCCTTTATCCTTGGATCAATAACAAAAGAAATAAGATCTGCCATTACATTACCAACAAATACAAAGATGGCGCTAAAGATGACTAGTCCTAAAAGGAGTGGAACATCCCCGCGAAGTCCTGCCTCAACCGTTGCCTGTCCTAAACCTGGATAGGAAAAGACCTGCTCGGCTAAAACTGCACCTCCAAATAATTCACTAAATGCGGCAAAATGGAGCGTAATCGCCGGCAAGGAAATATTCCTTAACCCATGTCTCCATAGAAGGGTAATCCCCTTTTCTCCCTTTGCCTTAGCAAATAAGATATATTCACTTGAAAGGACCTCAATAAGCTTTTGTCTCGTATGTAAAGCAATATTGGCGACGCCGATGATACTAAGGGTTAAGGCAGGCAGGATGATATGCCTAATCCGGTCGAGAAGGGTAACATCTTCTGCAAGAACTCCAGCAGGAACTCCCATTCCGATTGGAAACCAATCTAACCAAACAGCAAAGACCATTAATACCAGCAGTCCCATCCAAAAGGCTGGTGTCGAGGCTAACGTATAACAATATCCTTTAATCACCCGATCCTGCCATTTCCCTTTTTTCATTGCTGCTATAATTCCTAAGATAAAGCCCAGTACGCCCGATATGACCCAGGCAATACTCATGAGAGCAAGGGAGTGAAGGAATTTCTCACCAATGATATCCGTGACAGGCCGTCGATAAATCATCGACGTACCAAAGTCCCCCTGTAAAACAGAGGCACCCCAACGGAAAAATTGTTCTGCAGGTGGTTCATTTAGCCCCCAATTTTCCGCAATCTTCTCTCGCTGCTCAGGACCAACCCTCATCATATCCGCACCAATATAGGCTTGTATCGGATCGATAGGTGAATGGCTGATCAATATAAACGTAATCAAACAAATGGCGAACAGGAGAGAAACAAGCCTGAAGCCTTTCCTTACTAAAAATGAGACTATACTTTGCATTTTTGTCTCGCACCCATCATTTATTCCTCATTCCATTTCCAGTCCACTAGGTTATCCGTAATCGGCCAGCCATGACTATGAGGCTGAATTCTCTGCTCCCCGATATCCAATTTTTCATTCACTAGATACAAGTGATCGATATTTACCAGCCATGCCCATGGTGCGTCCCCTAATGAACTAAATCCGGTCATACCATCCCATTGGGCTTTTTTCCAGTACTCAAGCGCTTCTTCCTCAGTAATCGCTGCTAATGCCTTTTCCAAATACTCGTCTACTTTTTCATTTTTATAAAAACCTGCGTTATAATACTCCATTCCTGCCATTTTTCCGCTAAACAGATTATAGATTTCAAGCGGATCATGGCTGCCCCAGCCCATTATCACTGCATTCGAATGCATTAGCGATTCAATTTCGTCCCAGCTCTTACCTTCAACATTTATTTTTATTCCTAATGGTTTTACCATATCCGCAACGGAAATAGCTAACGATTGTCTAATCCCATCACCAGCAGGGTAGAGGAGGTTAATTTCCGCCTTTAATTCTCCTTTTTCAAGAAGACCATCATCATTTTCGTCTTTCCAATTACCATTAGCCAAGATTTCTTTTGCATGTTTCAGGTTACTGTCTTTGATTTTTGTCTCTTCATTTCCCCAGGGCAAGCCATCTGCTACTGAGTAGCCAGGTGTACCGTGACCCTCTAAAATTCCATCCACTAGAGCTTGGCGATCAATCGCAACATTAATAGCCTTCCGAATCGCGATGTCTGCTGTTACATCGTTGCCGATAGCAAAACCATCTTTTGTTTTTTCGCCTGAAGGAACATAAGGGAACATAATTCCACGATTATCCACACTTTGAACAGCTTCAAGACGCATACCAGAGACGCTATTCTTACTAAAAGAGGCAGGGATATACGCCATATCTACCTGCCCTGCTTTGGCTGCAGCAAAGGCAGCATCCTCATTTAAAAATAAGAAAGTAATCTTTTTAAAATATGGCTTTGTACCGTAGTATTCAGGGTTCCTTTCAATAATAATTTGTTGACCTTTATCCCACTGGACTAGCTTAAATGGACCTGAACCAACTGGATTTTCAGCATAGTGATCATCATAGGCATGCCTTGGGATTATTCCCAAAGTTAACAATGAATGAATAAAGGTTGAATTCGCATGGTGAAGGTGAAATTTAACCGTAGCGGCATCGGTAACCTCTACTGACTCAAGAATATTCAAATCAAGAACGGAACCACTTGTTAGTGCAGTTTCAAACGTAAATTTGACATCCTCCGCTGTTAATGGCTGTCCATCTGAAAATAGAACATCGTCCCGTAGTTTCACAGTCCACGTCTTGCCATCCTGACTAACATCATAGCCTGTTGCTACGTCATATGTAATCTTTAAGTTGTTGTCTCTTTTTAGTAATGTACTTTGAAATAGCGGCGACCCATATTGCCCCCAGCCTAAAGCTGGATCAAAGCCTGTTTCCGGCTCATTTCCCACTGCTAAAACAAGCTCCTCTTTATTCGTTTCATTATTTTCTGCTTGGTTATTTTTCTCTTGTGCACAACCTGCAAAAATAAGTGAGAGCACCATAAGTAAAAATAAGGCCGTTTTTTTCAAGTTGCCCACTCCAATCCCTATAAAAATAGGTAAAATCTTTTCAAGAAAATTATAGCATAGGATAACAAACAGGAATTAAGACAAACACAAAAAAGATAAGCAGAAAAAATGCTTATCTCCCGAATCTATTATATATCATTATTTATTCATGCTTGCTAGAAATCCGCCCAATAGATCATCTAGGTCGGGCTCTTCCTCTATCTTTTCTTCTTCAACCAAAGTTTCCGCTGTCTCCCAGTTAAACTCATCTAAATCATCCATATCGGATAAATCAATAGAAGCAGCGATTTCCTCATCGGTGCCATCCTTGTCTCGATAGGAATGAATTTCAGGAACTCTTTCCTCCTGTAGATACAAGGCCTCGTCGATATCAGTTGAATGGCTGTTTAAGCTTGCCAGTAAGGAGGTAGACCGTACTGGATCAGAGATTAGTTGATAGATAATGCTCCCCAATAACGCCTCGGAATGCTCGTGCTTCAGCCAATCGCGCTGTGCTTTGGTTAGCTTTTTAGGAAGAGGGACTGACACCATTTCCCGCTCTTTTGCATTCGCGTTACTAACACCCTCCATCACAAATTCTGCGATTTTGCTTGAAAAATTTCTTCTTTCGGTTTCCTTTAACCTTTGCAGCTGTTTGACTAGATGATCAGGGGTGTCAGAAGGGACGCGAAAGGAAATCGCCTGTCCCCGCTGAATTTCATTGGATCCTGCTTTTTTCATCTTATCACCCTATTAATTGGTAACAGGTTTTTTCGGCTGTTCAACCTTTTGTTTCTCTGATTTTCTAACAAAATCCATGATGAGCTTGTAATAAGCATTGGCCATCATCCAAATACTTTCCTTTTCATCTTCAAAGAAATCAATATTAAAACCATCAAGGTTATTATTTAACGTTTTAAGATAATCTTTTAAAACCGTCGCACCACCGCCGACGAAATAGCAAATTTCTGTTTGAGAGTTCTTTGACCAAACGTTCCGTAATAAACGATATTGTTTCTTTGCCAAATCAAGCAGAATGCGGTCCGTAATATCATGTACACTCGTTCTGCTACCTCTCACCATGATATGATTTCGGTCGTTTTTCTTGGTGATAATGTCAACCACATCGCGGCGGCTGTCTAATTCAACACCGTGCTTCTTTCTGATTTCTTCACGGATTTGTTCGAGTGATTCTGAAACACCTAGATTAAAACCTTGAGCTTTATCATCATCAACATTTCGATTCTTAATAACCGCAATATCGGTTGATAATCCGCCGATATCTTGAATCAAAATACGCTTATCAATTAAGTCTTTATTAATGATTTTTGCGTTATTATCCATTACTAGATTAATATAAGCTGCGAACCCCTCAGGGTATACCTTAATTTCATCAAACTTAATATTAACTTTTAAACCTTGGTATTTAGGCGTAACCAAGAACTCAACTTGGTGGACAGATCCAATTAATTTCGAACGATAGCCAGCGTCCTTACCTTCCTTAACTTCACGAAGGGGGAGACCAGTTCCTAATGTATAGTTGGCATCGATAACATTTTTCACTTGACGGAAGTTATTTTTATTTACATCCTTCACGGCATCTAGCGCTAGTGTAGTGAAAAGCAGAACCAGTGTTTGGTCCTCCTCGGATTTGCTGCTGCCAGGATCTAATTCTGTCGCATTAACACTTTTAGTTGCTAGATTTCCCACACGATAAATCGCATTATTATCTTTCAATGCGGGAGAATGAACTTTGATATGTATGCCATCAAGGGGGTTTTTTTCATCTAATTCTTCAATTCCAATTACCGGGCGATCCTCTGTATCCCTTGCAATGATATTAGGAATATTAAGCTCATATTCTAATTCTCCAAAAATAGCCTTAATCGAATCATTCCCTACGTCAACTGCTGCCACTCTAGTATTACTCAAAATGACCATCCTCTCATTCTCTTATGTTAGAAGTAACTGAAAATCTGTATCTAGCTTCTCTAGTTTTAGTTTATAGAAGATTAATAGATTCTACAATAAACTATTTGAAAAGAAATGAATGTGTAAAATTGTAAACATTATGTAATCGTTGTATACAAATGTGTTTACAAAGTATACAAACCTGTACACATAGCTATACATCAACATGTATACGTATTTGTAAACTTGTATACATTTTTGTAAACACGATGTATACAAGTTTGTTTACATGTTTACAGAATGTGTGTACAAGTAGACAGAAAGTGTATACAAAAAATAGACCCTAAATCAACCAGGATCTATTCCTTATTTGTACGTTTTTTTCCTTCTTCGGTTACCGCAAAACCTCGAATCATTTTCTTGATTTTTTCAGGCTTCCGGAATCGTAATGCTGACCAATCATCATCAATGGCAATTTGCCGAACTGGTTCATAGCCTTCTTCAGAAAGCATACCCGTCACCGTCTCACGGCTGCAATCAGAGCCTTTATAGATCTTCGAAGACTTCTTTGGATAACAAAGCCATAATAAACCATCCTCATTGAGGTGGGGAACGGCATTTTTAGCAGCTGATTGAAGCTCCTGATTACTTATTCCAAATACCTGAATAAAGTCATACAGCTCCTGCACGGCCTCCTGATGGACTTCACCTTCAAACGCCGTTTTAACATCATCATAAGCCTTAGGTGCATTTATAAGTAATACTGGCTGCCCCTGATCTTTAAAATTCAATTTCTTAAGCACTGGAGCTGCATCAGTCATTCCTAAAACTCTCCCCTCACTATGTATATTATTTATCATAACATAATCATTTGTTTTCAAAAAATAGGATTCAATCCTCGGGTTGTTATCTAACTCTACATTTTTGGAAATTCACTTTTTCCTGCGATTTAACAAGTTTCTTGTAGAATAAAGCCATTTCGAGGTCTTGGATGATGTCACTATTGGAGGTATTGTAACTAGTTTTGTCATAAATTAATTTAATATTTACAATATTCAATCATAGTTATATCATTATTTTACACTACTATATTCTTAGGGACTCGAATAATTTTGAGATTAGTAGAATTACTATTTGTAAGGAGGGATTTATACATAGTATTTGTAGTAAGTTCGTCTTAATCGACAAAAGAGAAAAAAGGGAGGTTCTATATGAAGAAGAGAAAAATTCTATCAACTGCATTAACCCTATCTCTAGGATTAGGGTTGTTCAATGTCGCTGCAGTCCCACAAAATGTAAAAGCTACCGATTACGCTTCTAAACTAACATCACAAGGTGCCCCTATCGACCTTGGCATTGCAAATGATGAGAGATTAATAGAAATGCTCAAAAAGAACGGCACAATTGCAAAAAATGCCACTCCTGCGGAGGCCGAGAAAGCCTTACAAAAGTTCTTAAAAAATAAAGCAGCTAGTGCAACAAAAGAAACCGGTCAGCTCCATAAGCAGCAAAAAGAATTACAAAGTACATTAAAAGATAAACTGGCTAACACTGGTTTAGTGAACGGTAAAGGAAATAAACTGGGGCAAGCTAAAAAGAATACAGTTAATAAAGTCACAGAAGAAAACTGGGATGGAGCTTTACGTCAAGATGATATCCTTGTTCTACTAATAGAATATCCAGACTTCCCAGCAACAAATATCACTGCAAATGAAACATCAATGTACTATGACGAATACACAAAAGAGCACTATGAAGACATGCTGTTCGGTGGTAATGACGGATATTATGATGGACCGAACGGTGAAAAACTTGTTTCGGTAAAAAAATATTATGAGGAACAATCTGGTGGAAGTTATACAATCGGCGGGGATGTAGTTGGCTGGTATAAAGCAAAAAATAATGCAGCCTACTATGGTGGTAATAACGCAAGTGATAACGACAGCAGGCCACGAAATCTTGTTTATGAAGCTTTATTGGCTGCAGCCGCAGCTGGGGTTGAATTAAATAAATATGACAAAGAGGATCGCTATGATTTGGACGGTGACGGTAACCTCCGTGAACCAGATGGAATCATTGACCATTTAATGGTTGTACATTCTTCCGTTGGTGAAGAAGCTGGAGGCGGTTCCTTGGGTGGAGATGCAATTTGGTCACACCGTTGGGATCTTGGTGGAGTAGCTCCAATTACTGGGTCTCCTGTTCCAGAGGTAGACTACTTTGGTGAAGGTGTTATGTATGCTTATGACTATACAATAGAACCAGCAGATGGCGCCGCAGGTGTATTCGCACACGAATATGGGCATGATTTAGGACTTCCAGATGAATATGATACTATATATTCTGGTGCTGGTGAGCCAATTGAGTATTGGTCACTTATGTCAGGCGGCAGCTGGGCTGGTGCTATTCCTGGAACTGAACCAACAGGATTTAGCCCATGGGCAAAGCAATTTTTACATGCCTCTATGGTCGGTAATGATGAAAATATCCCACAAAGCAATTGGTTAAATGGAACTACAATTCATGCAGATAATGTATCAAAAGAAGGAATAGAAGTACTAATTGACCAAGCGAATACCAAAGGAACCAATAATGACGCAATAAGAATTGATCTTCCAGGTAAATTACGAATATTGAATACACCAAAAGATGGATCATTTGAATACTATGGCGGCAAAGGTGATGAAGTTGACCATAAAATGGTCGCGACAGTAAATCTAACTGGTGCCACAAATGCAACTCTTGATTTCGATGCCTGGTACAATATTGAGACGGATTGGGATTATGCCATGGTTCAAGTCTCAACTGATAACGGGGAAACTTGGACATCACTAGCAAGTGAAAGAACTACTACTACTCTTGACACAGACGGCTACCCTGCAATCAAAGAAAACCTCCCAGGCTACACTGGCTCAAGCAACGGCTGGATTCATGAAACCATCGATTTAAGTGCCTATATTGGACAAGAAATCCAACTTCAATTCCGATCAATGTCAGACTGGGCAACCAATTTAGATGGATTTTTTGCTGACAATATAAAAGTAACAGCTAATGGAACGGAAGCATTCTCCGATGGTGCTGAAGGAGAACCTAGATTTGCATTAGATGGATTTGAAAAGCATGAGGGTAAAACCACTACTAACCACTATTACCTATTAGAATGGAGATCACACAATGGTGTTGACCAAGGATTAAAGAATATACGTCGCGGTGCCAGCTTGATGAGCTATGACCCGGGTCTAGTAGTTTGGTATGTCGATGATTCTTACGGTGACAACTGGACAGGAGTTCATCCTGGTGATGGTTTCCTAGGGGTAGTCGATGCTGATCAACATACTGTTACAAATAGTAATAAAGCTGTGGCCAATTCACGCTTCCAAATGCACGATGCTGCTTTCGGTCTTAATAAAACCCCAAAAATGTTTGTTGATTATACTTCACTTTTGGGATATACAATTACTGACAACTTCACCCAACGTAACCCATTATTCGATGACAGTGCAAACTACTCTAATCCAGGTCTAGTAGACGCTGGACGTAATGTACCTAAATACGGATTAAAATTCCGTGTGGTTGGCGAAAGTGCTGATGGTACTGTTGGTAAGGTGTTAATCTTTAAGTAAACATTAACATGTACGAATAGATGGCTCTGGAATTGTCCGGAGTCATTTTTTTCATTTACCTTTCTGCTAATACAAAAGGCCCGGATAATGACCATGTTACTAGTCATTATCCGGGCTTTAAAGTTTTTACATTACTTCTTCTTAGGTGATTTACCTTTTAACTCTACTTCATAGGTAAAGTCTACTGGATTTTTATCATCTGCAGGTGCTGCGTAGGATGTAATCATATAATTCTTTCCATCTTTGAATAACTGTCTAAGAGTTAATGCATCCTCTTCAGTAACATTGAATGGATCGACTGTAATTACTTTATAGTTTGTTTTAGCACCCTTTTTATTCCCAACTTCTTTTTCGTTGATAAATGTTACGGTGTAGTTTACATACTGTCCAGCAATCTCTTGTAAAGATTTGAGGCCGTCTGTAGAGTTTCCATTATTTATATAACCAATTTCTGGAATTTGGATATTATCAATAAACCAGCCACCGTCTGTGTGAGCCCAGTCCGTTAAGTACCGGAAGGAAACCAATACGTTTTGACCGGCATACTCGCTTAAATCAAAAGACTCCTCTTGCCAAGCTTTTATATTTCCTGTAAAACCAGGTACGTTTTCTTTAATTTTCGGATAGCCTTGCTCAACAACATCACTACGAGTGTTTTCATTTGCTAGGCTCTTCCAAGTCTTACCGCTATCCGTTGATACTTGAACTACTCCGAAATCCCACTGCTCTTCGATATCAAGGTAATGGTCAAAGTTTAATGTTGCTGCAGCAACACCTGATAAATCCGCTTCAAGAACTATTGCATTGTCTGCTTCATCGCCCTGAGCGCCCCATAATACTTTATTTGCAGGATCTTTAGGATCAGCAACAGATACCCATGGAGTACCTAAGAAGTCAACTCCGTCAAATGAGATACTTCTAATCTTATCTTGGAAATCTAACTCTTTAAAATCACCGCCCCATGCCGGAACGCCTTCTTTTTCAAATGTTACTGCTTTTTCAAAGTCTACCGTCTTACCGCGTTTCTGACCTGTATTGCCTACAAGAAGTTCACGAAGATCTATGCTATCAAAATTATAAACTCCATTACCGACTCTATCAGAATCCAGTGTTAATGCAGTAATAAAGTTTTGATAGAGCTGCGTGAAGTCTAAACTAGAACCGTGTGCCTTTAAAACTTCATTAACACTATTCAAACCTTGTGATTTATTTAGTGCTAAGTCACGTATAAACTCTCGCCCAAATTTGTCATTCATGTACAAGGTAAATAGGTAAACTTGACCATAGTCAGCAATTGTTTCAGGGCCAGTTTTTGCTCCCTGGTGTTCATCCCAATTCACTAATGAGTTTTCAGGATGGTCTAAGTAGAAGTTAATGGAGCTAGCATCATGCCCATAGCCGCCAAGGTATTCAGAAAAAGTAGACATTCCTTCATTTAACCAAGATTCTTCTGCACCGTCATTATCAGCATGAATTAAATGCTGTAACTCATGAATGGTTGTTCCGAAAAATGTTGACTCTAAACGAGTTTCCCAGCTATTTGTATCGATTGTAATAATGTTTCTATCAATATAGTTTTCTAGTGTTTGCCAGAAGAAACCGGCAACAAAGAATGGATAAGTTGGGTCATTATAGTTATCATCCTGAATATTATCTACTAACATGATAATTTTATCGCTGCCTTCATAATACCCCTCTGGTAGTCCAACCATTTCAGGTAATGGAGAATGAGAACCATCAAGTGCGTCCGGTGTTCCAAAGAACTCTGTAGCCTTAGGATAGATATTACGATCAAACTCATCACGTAGTTTATCTACTTGTTCTTGTGTTACAACATGTGCAGGACGTGGGTCACCATCTTTGAAGGCTAAATTATCTGCTACCCAAATTTCAACATTTTCTCCTACACTGCGAAGAGTAAACTGTTTAAACGCTAAATTTCTATTTAAAAACAATTTTTTCTGTCCAACACTCGTAGCAGAAATATTGTTTCCTGGACCTTCAGTACCTTCATCTTCGTTAAAATTAATTTCTGCAGCCTGATCTTTTATCTTTTTTTCTGCCTGCTTTAAAAATGAAGAATCATTACTTAGTAGATTTAGCTGACCATCTATATCTACTCGATCTCCATAACGCTCTACATCCCATTTTGGTGCTGTTGTTTCAGCTGCTTTAACCTTCGAATCGCTAACTGATAGTGGTGCAAAAAGTGATAGCGCTAATGCACCGGTTGATAGGATTGATAAAAGTTTTTTCTTTCTCAATTCCAAGTTCCCCCTTTTATGTATAGTGTTTTCCAAATAATAGTAACATAACAAATTTTTGCAATATATAGTTATTTTGTCGCAAACTAACCCCTGCTAAAGATCCAATTTTCTGACAACTACCATGGAACTTATTACTTATAATGGGATTTATTCTACTAGTCACTTGTGAGACAAAAGACCCAAATCATTATTGTGATAGTATTTCCGGGAAATAATTCATAGTTTGCCTTGCATAGTACATCCTAAGAATAAAAATGCGTGTCAGCAGGAGGAATTTTATTGTGAATGTAGATGATATTATCATTGCCCGAGAGAAGATGAAGGGAGTGATTCATACAACACCTTTGGACTACTCAAAAACATTTAGTCTGCTTGCTCATAATGAAGTATATTTGAAGCTCGAAAACCTCCAAAAAACGGGTTCCTTTAAAGCTAGGGGGTCCTATAATAAGCTGATTTCCTTAACAGAAGAAGAATTACAGAAAGGGGTTGTGGCTGCTTCTGCAGGGAACCATGCCCAAGGGGTGGCATATTCAAGTCAAATGTTGGGCGTAAACTGTACCATCGTAATGCCAAAAGGTGCACCGTTAAGCAAGATTCTCGCAACAAAGCAATATGGGGCCGAGGTGATACTAGAAGGGGCTACCTTTGATGATGCCCTTTCCTTTGCTTTAGAGTTAAAAGAACAAAGGGCTGCCACCTTTATTCATGCCTTTGACGATGAAGCCATTATAGCCGGACAAGGGACTGCTGGTTTAGAAATCCTCGATCAGCTTCCCGACGTAGAGGCTGTTATCTGCCCTGTAGGCGGCGGCGGGCTGATTGCAGGGGTAGCGATGGCTATCAAGGAGAAGAACCCTCATATCGCTGTATATGGAGTTCAGACAGTCGCCTGTCCTAGTATGAAACAGTCCTTAATAGAAAAAAGCCCTGTAATAGTAGATTCAACACCAACGATGGCGGATGGAATCGCCGTAAAAAAACCGGGGCAGAAGACATTTGAAATTACACAAAAATATGTTGATGATGTTTATTGTGTGGATGAGATGGAAATTGCTAGAACAATGCTTATGCTATTAGAGAGAAATAAGCTGTTAGTAGAAGGCTCCGGTGCCTGTTCTCTTTCATCTCTTTTATATGAAAAAGTAAAGTTGAAAGAAAAGAAGGTCGTCGCTGTTCTAAGCGGTGGAAATGTCGATATGAATTTTATTTCAAGGATAATAGAACGAGGATTAGTGGAGTCAGGACGATTTGCTGCTTTTAACATTACCCTTAAAGATAAGCCAGGTGAACTTCAAAAGGTTTTAAGCTCACTGACAGACTTAGAGGCAAACATTCAATCTGTTAACCTGCACCATATGGGTAAAAATATATACCCGGGCTATGCACAGCTAGAGATTTCCGTTGAAACCAAAAACAATGAACATATAGACATATTATATAAAGTACTAAAGGAAAAAAACTATAGCGTTGAAATGACTGATTTTCAGCCATAAAAAAGAGTGTTGATATCTCAACACTCTTTTTTGTGACTGCTTATTTTACTTTTTGCTCATTCTGATATCTTTCAAATTCCTTTGCCGTACAACGTACAAAGTGTCCTGGAATCACTTCTCTAAGCTCAAACTCACCACTTGTATCATGTACAGATGGATCATAAGTAATACGTTTGCGGGTGCGCTCATACCTTGGATCTGGAAGTGGAATAGCTGATAGCAATGATTTTGTATAAGGATGAATAGGATTATTGTATAATTCATCACTTTCCGCTAATTCAACTAAATTACCCATATACATAACGCCGATCCGATCTGATATATATTTAACCATTGAAAGGTCATGGGCAATGAACAAGTATGTTAAGCCGCGTTCTTTTTGCAGTTTCTTAAGCAAATTGACTACCTGTGCCTGAATGGACACGTCTAGTGCAGAGATTGGCTCATCGGCAATAATAAACTCAGGATCAACAGCCAGCGCTCTAGCAATCCCAATCCGCTGTCTTTGACCGCCGCTAAATTCATGCGGGAATCGGGTTGCGTGTTCTTTGTTAAGACCTACTGCTGCTAATAATTCTTCAACCTTTTGTTTCCGTTCTGCATCATTTTTTACTAGTTTATGAACATCTAGTCCCTCAGCAATAATATCTAAAACCGTCATACGAGGGTTCAAAGAGGAAGAAGGATCTTGGAAGATCATTTGCATTTTTCGATTAAATTTAAGCAGCTCGGATTTTGACTTCTTGCCATGAACATCTTCACCATTAAATTTAACTTCCCCGCCAGTTGCATCATAAAGACGAATAATCGTTCTGCCTGTTGTTGACTTTCCACAACCTGACTCACCAACTAGACCAAACGTTTCACCTTTATAAATATCAAAGCTTACACCATCGACAGCTTTAATCATGTTCTTATTCCCAACAGAGAAATGCTTTTGTAAATTTTTTACTTCAAGTAATTTTTCTCGAGTCACTTTTTGCCACCGCCCTTAGCACCAGTATTCGCAAAACCTTGCATCCTGCGCTTAACGGCATCAGGTGGTTCGATTTTAGGTGCATCTTCATGTAACAGCCAAGTTGCCGCATAATGTGTGTCTGACACTTTAAACATCGGCGGTTCCATCACTGTATCGATTTCTAATGCAAATTGGTTTCTAGGAGCAAACGCATCCCCTACAGGTGGATTAAGCATGTCTGGCGGGCTGCCAGGAATTGCAAACAGCTCTTCATCCGTACTATCTAGTGTAGGCATGGAGCCAATTAATCCCCATGTATATGGGTGCTTAGGATTATAGAAAATATCATCTACCGTTCCAATTTCAACAACTTTACCAGCATACATAACCGCAACACGATCCGCTACGTTTGCTACCACACCAAGGTCGTGGGTGATAAAGATAATCGCGCTATCCGTCTTCTGTTGAATGCTCTTCATTAGTTCCAAAATTTGCGCCTGAATGGTTACATCAAGTGCGGTTGTCGGCTCATCGGCAATTAAAATCTTCGGATTACATGCCAAGGCAATCGCTACAACCACACGCTGACGCATACCGCCCGAAAATTGATGCGGATATTGCTCAATTCGTACATCAGGTCTTGGAATACCAACAAGCGTCAATAATTCAAGAGCTGTTTTTCTTGCCTCTTGTTTACTCATATTTTGGTGCTTAATCAGACCCTCCATGATTTGATTTCCAATTTTCATTGTCGGATTTAGAGACGACATCGGATCTTGGAAAACCATAGAAATGTCTTTTCCACGGATTTTTTGCATTTCTTTATTTGTCTTCTTCGCAAGGTCTTCCCCTTCAAGGAGGATTTGCCCTTCTTTAATGTAGCCATGCGGTTCTGGAAGTAGTCTCATAATTGCATTAGAGGTTACCGACTTTCCTGATCCAGATTCCCCAACGATGGCCAATGTTTCGCCTTTATTTAAATCAAAGCTAACACCCCGAACAGCATGCACTTCACCATTGTAGGTGTTAAATGATACTTTTAAATCTTTTACTTCCAATAATTTAGTCATTTATTAAACACCTACTTTCTTATTTATGCATTTTCGGATCAAATGCGTCTCTCAAACCATCACCAACAATATTGAATGCAATCATTAGTACAGAGATTACTACTGCTGGGAACACGAGCATGTATGGATAAAGTCTGAGGTTATCGAATCCAAGGTCAATTAAAGAACCAAGTGAAGCATCTGGAGGAACAATACCTAGTCCAATAAAACTTAAGAATGCTTCAAAAAAGATAGCTCCTGGAACGGTAAACATCGTGTTAATAATGATAATACCACTGATATTTGGAACCAAATGTTTTCGAATGATGGTACCATTAGATGTTCCTAACGTTCTTGAAGCTAAAACAAACTCTTGGTTCTTTAGCTTTAGTACTTCACCACGAACAATTCGGGACATACCAATCCAGCCTGTTATCGTCAGAGCAATTACAATTGAAGTAATACCCGGCTGTAGTACAAGCATCATTAAAAGGATAATGACTAAGTTAGGAATACCAACTAAAATCTCAGCTATACGCTGCATGATATTATCAACTTTTCCTCCATAAAACCCGGAAATTCCGCCATACGCAACCCCAATCACAAGGTCAAGCACTGCGGCAACAACAGCGATGATTAAAGAAACCCTTGTACCTTCCCAAAGTCTTGTCCATTGATCTCGACCCAGGGCATCACTTCCGAACCAAAAATATGTGTCTTTCATATCTTTTGCCTCGTATATATGATAGGTTGCCTTAACTTCAGCAGAATTTTTAGTACCATCGCCTTCATTAATGACTTCAAGATCAATAAAATCCTCTTTATTATCAAATCTAGCATTTGCCTTAGCCGTAGCTTGGTTAACATCTTTACCTTGGAAAGTAGCTGTTAATGTACCATCTACGCCAAGCCAAGAGACCTTTTCCAATACGGGTATACGCGGAGGCATTTTTGCCCTTTTCAAATCCTGATCATCCGAACCAAAACTGTTCATCCAAGGACCCACAATACTCATAATGACAATAAGCAGGATTAGGAACATGCTGAAAACAGCGGGTTTATTATTAAAAAGTGTTCTTTTAGCGTCCTGAAAAAACGTTCTGCTCGGAGCTGAAATTTTTTCGCTCGTATCCTCTTTACGCACAAGAGGAACAAATAAATCTTTTGGTATATTATTCATGTTCTTTTTATCCATTTATTTATTACCTCCTGCTAGTCTAATCCTAGGATCAATCAATCCGTAAAGGAGGTCGATGATTAAGATAATTAAAATAAAGCCAAATGCAAATAATAATGTTGTTCCCATTATTGTTGGATAATCATTTACCATAACAGAGCTTACAAATTGTTCCCCAATGCCAGGAATAGCAAATATTTGTTCAATAACCAACGAACCGGTCATCAAACCTACGGCCATTGGACCTAAAACAGTAATTAACGGAATGAGTGCATTACGCAAACCATGCTTTAAGATTATTCCTGATTCAGCCACACCCTTAGCACGTGCGGTAGTGATGTAATTGGAATGTAATACTTCTACCATTTCTGTTCTTGTAAAACGTGCTGCGGTCGCCATTGGGTGAATAGCCAAGGCAATTGTCGGTAAAATGCTATGTTCAAATTTTCCCCATAGCGCCACCGGAAACCATCCTAACTTCACAGCAAAAACATACTGCAGTAATCCTGCAAATACAAACGATGGAATGGAAGTACCTAAAACAGCAATGATAGTAGATGAATAATCTATTGGTCCGTTTCGGAAAATCGAGGCCAATAATCCAAGGAATATACCAATGATTGAACCTACTACTAAAGCCTGAAATCCTATTTGTGCAGATGGCCCGATTCTGTCCATCAATATGGTTGTAACTGGCGTATTATCAAATTTAAAGGATACTCCCAAGTCACCCTGTACAAGTCCTCCAAGATATTTAGCATACTGGACTGGTATTGGATCATTTAATCCATACTTTTCAAGAATGATTGCCTTTTGTTCTTCGCTTAACTTATCCTCTGCATTTAGCGGGCTACCCGGCAAAATTTTCATCAGAAAGAATGAGAATGTCGCAATAATAAATAAAGTTATAAGCATATACCATGCGCGACGAAGTATATATCGAGTCATTTTTGCACCTCCTAAATTTCTCTTTTCTCTTTATTATATGTCATATCTTGTCGATTATAAATTTTTATTATAATCGGAATATTCAGGTCCACAGGTGAAAAGAGAGCATATGCCTAATAGCATATACTCCCTTTCAATTTTTTCATAGCATTTTTTATATACTATTTTTTTCTATTATTCTTCAGCGCCAACACTAGCCCATTTGTATTCGTAAGTTGCACCGAATGCGTTTGTAAACACACCCTGTACTTTTGGAGAAACTAGCAGAGCACTTGCTCTTTGATATATAGGAGCGATTGCTGCATCATCAAATAATACTTTTTCTGCTTTTAAGAAGTTCTCATAACGCTTATCTTGATCTTGAGCTAAAGTTGTTGCAGTCTCGTTGATTAACTTATCATATTCAGCGTTAGAAAAGCCCATCATGTTATTTCCACCATCTGTTAACCATAGGTTTAAGAAGGTATATGGGTCAAGGAAGTCTGGTCCCCATCCAGCAATTTGGATATCATAATCCATTGCAGTATCTAATTCTAGACGTTGTTCAAATGGTACTTCTTTTAAAGTAACTTTTAAACCAGGAAGGTTTGTTGATAATTGGTTTGCAAGGTATTGGTTCATCATTTTAGAAACTTCGCTGTCGCCGCCAAGTACTTCGATTGATACTTCTTTTGTACCAAGTTCAGTTAAAGCTTGTTCCCATAGTTTCTTCGCTTCTGCTACGTCGTATTTTACAAGATCTCCACTAACTTCGCGGAAGTCTTTACCATCAGGAGTTGAAACGAAATCTTTTGGTACAAGACCGTTAGCAACAATAGATCCGTTGTTTAAGATTTCATCTACTAATGCTTGCTTATCAAACGCTCTAGAAATTGCTTTACGTACGTTTACGTTCTTAAGAGCAGGATTTTTAGTTTGGTTCAACTTCATATAGAATACTGAAGTATCAGGTTCTACTGTGTAATCATCATGCGTTGAATATTGGTCAACAAGGTCAGATGATAATCCAGCACGGTCAACTTCGCCTTTTTCATATAAGTCAACAGCAGTTTGTGGATCTTTTACTACCACATAATGCATTTTTTCTAATTTTACAGTTTTTGCGTCCCAATAAGTTTCATTTTTAACTAAGTCCCACTCGTTAGCAGTACTAGTCCATGTAGCGAACTTGTATGGTCCGTTTGCTAATAAAGTATCAGCGCTAGTTGCGAATGTATCGCCTTTTTCTTCAACGAACTTTTGGTTCAATGGTAAGAATGTACCGAAAGTTGTTAATGATTCAAAGTATGGAGTAGCATTTTCAAGTTCAACAACAAATGTGAAATCGCCATCCGCTTTAACACCTAATTGATCAACAGGAACTTCACCTTTGTTAACAGCAGTTGCGTTTTTAATAACGCCGCCCATCATGTATGGACCATATTCAGATCCAGTGTTAGGGTCAACGGCACGCTGCCAAGCATAAACGAAATCGTGAGCAGTTACAGGATCACCATTTGACCACTTAGCATCTTCACGTAATGTAAATGTCCAAGTTTTTCCATCATCACTTACTTTATGTTCTTTTGCAATACCTTCAGCTATTAGACCTTTTTCATCAAGACGGTATAGGCCCTCCATTGTAGCACCTAAGAATTGGAAACCATATTCATCAGTTGCTGTAGATGGGTCCATAGAAGGGATTGTATCACCATTAATAAAGTTTAATACTTGTTCAACTTCTGGCTTGTCATCAGCTGGTTTTTTGTCCTTGTCAGCTGTGTCCTTATCGCCGCCTGAGCAAGCTGCTAAAAACATGCTCAGCACAAGGCTTAGGGCTAAAAGCCATGCATACTTTTTCTTCATAAAAAAATGACCTCCTATTGTTTTATTTTTCTGTCAATTCGCTCTTAAAAAAGAAGCTAAGAAAATCATACTATTTTTCAACTACTCTTGTAAAGACTAAAAATATAAAAGAATCTAAAAATTATTATATCATTATAGATTACAATAACATTACAGTTGATATACCAGCACTTTTTTATTTGCTATTTAAAAAAAAATTATTTCTTCATAATTTTTCTATGTTCCCAGCATGGAGGGAAAAACCAGTTAAAGTATACTTTCAGAGGAAGTTAGGTTAAAATACGTTTATTCTTCTATGCATGTGTAAAATAATAATCTAAATTATAAGGTGAATAGGATATGTTCAAAAATAAATGGAAGTTTTTTTCACTTAATCTGTTGCTTACCCTCTTGATTTTTTTCATTTTTTCAGCTGATTATAATTTGCTCAATTTTATTAATTCTTTATTCTATATTAGCATTATCTATTTTACCACCGTTTTACTAATGTACACTATTAAAGGGGGGTTCTTTGATGGTGTAACGTTCGGATTTAGAAGATTCAACAGCATTATGTTTAAACGTAACGATTATCTCGAGGAGTGGCGTGAAAAACCTCTTCCCTCTGAAAAATTTAACTCTTCACTCTATCAAAGGATTAAATTCCAAGCTGTTTCTCTGCTTATCCTGCTCATACTTTTACTGTTCATTTACTATATCATCTAAATTCTAGAGGGAGGATATGATGAAGAAATAGAGAATTCTATTTTCGATAATGAATTCTCGTAAAATGTTTGGAAGTGAACAGAGGCATGAAGATCTTAAATTATTTAAAACTTAATCAACACCCCATTCAGCTTCGCTTAGAACAGAATCGAACGGAAACATTTACAGAAGTATATCATGCCCATCAGGGAATGGAACTTCTGTATGTGCATAAGGGAATTGGAAAAGCGATCATTGATCAGCAGCTTTTCCATATTGATGAGGGTACATTAGTTATCATTAAGCCCTATCAGCTGCATCATATTCAATTTTCAACTTCTCCTAGTCAACCATACATTCGTTCTTTATTTGTATTTGAACCCGCAATACTAGAGGAATTTCTGTCTCCTTTTCCATCTCTTTATGAGCTGCTGCAGAGCATGTGCTACAACAAAAAAATGAATCCAGTCCTTAAGGATGAGAAACTTTTAGAGATAGAAAATTTTATCAAACTCTTTGAGAGGATAGCAGCAGAAAAATCTCCAGCTGAACTGCTGGAACAACAGGCACTCTTTATGATAGCAGTGCTCTCTATCATAAAGCCTATATGGAATGAAGCCATAAATGTCATTAAAAACTCATCGATTCAGCCTTCCACGGTTGAACTCATTATGCGCTGGATTGATGAGAATTATATGGACCCCTTTGAATTGAATGCACTTGCTAAGTCCGTTCATTTATCACCTGTTCATGTCTCTTCCTTATTTCGAAAGCATGTTGGCAGCAGCATTACAGACTATTTAACCGCGCGGAGAATCAGGGAAGCCTCTTGGCTGTTAAAGACAAGCAGCCTGTCTGTAAAAGAAATTGGTGAATCCGTCGGACTCACCAATTTCTCATACTTTTGCCAGTTGTTTAAAAAAAACGTCGGTGTCAGCCCTCATCAATTTAGGAAGCTCTTTTCTTAAACTTTGTTGTTTTTATAACGAAAATTAATGAGTTTACTGTGTAATATTGAGAAAAAATCAATTTAATAAGAAAAGAGCTTGCAAACTTAATTCGTTGGGGCAAAATAACTAATTTCACGTTAAAATCGGCTTTAGGATTTTAACAACATTCGTTACGAAAACAGCCCTCTTAAAAAATGATATTGTAAAAAAACTTTTTTAATTTGAGCTCACTGGGATATCAAGGTCCTTACCGCCAACAGGCGTTTGCTTTATATTTTTCACTGCCTGTTTACCAAGACGGTCTTCAAGCTGCTGTAAATATAAGCTTTTCGGTTTAACATGCTTTCCATGGCTTTCTACATACCCTTGCTCACGTGGACGCATATCGCCCGCCTTCGGCCAATCACCAGGCTCAATGGCACCAACATGTCCAATCGAATAATTTTGGGCAGTTGGTGGCTGCTGGATAATCAAATCGCCTTCTGTGTTCCATGCAACATAGTTTGCTCCTGACCAGCCATGACCCGTTCCATACCACTGGCGGTCCTGGATGGCAATTGGTGCTTTTATATTGTCAAAAAGCCCGCCGACTGACCATCTGTGGTGCGGCTCGCTCTTCGTATAATTGATTTCCCCAACGCTGTCTAAAAAGACATTTGGACCCATTACACGGCTGTCAACTAAAAAGGCATGCCTAGCTGTGTTGGCATAAACACGCTGCGTTAACAGTAATTGCCCGCCGTATTTATAAGGATATCTCCGGCTTCCGGTAATCTGACTTACCATATCAAGTGATTTCGTATCTTGAACCGTCACCCATTTGGATGCTTTTGAAATATCAACAAGACTATATCGGAAATGAAGTCCTGTCACTTCCCGTACCCAAGCATTTTTTGCCTTATCAATTCGGATGGCAGTATTCGCATGCTTTTCGTCGGCATAGTAGGTTTCTCCGTTATTATGCACTTTCGTTACTGAAGGATCAAACACGGTGTCAAAACGGATGTTCTCCACACCGACGTTCTCAATGCGTTCATCCTGGTATTTGAGGATTTCGCCGCCGCCCCATCTTACATCAATCGAATCCGCCAACGGAGCATCTACCGTAACAATATTTCCGTTAATCGCCGTAATCACACGATCAAACTCAAGATTAAACGGTTCCCATTGCAGGGTTCCGTCGGTATCAGGACCCGGGTCTTTTACAATTTGATCCATATCAATTTCATGAATCCAATGTGCATTTCCATATCGGCGGACAATTATTTCATCCCCAACGTTAAAGTTTTCAGCATTCTCTACATGGAAGGAACGAGAGCCCACCGGAACATATAATTCAGTAATTTTTTCTTTCACTTCTTCATTAATCGTAATTCCTTCTATTCCTTTTAACTCCAGCATATTAATTTGTTTCGTTGATGTAGACAGCACAATGGTTCCGTCTTCCTCCTGTCCTTTCCCCCGCAGGACAACACCGCTTGCTTGGATTGTTAAAGGATTATTAATCTCAAATGTTCCTTTTTCTAGAACAACGGCGCCGCGGAATCCACTTTCATTCATCGGCAATGCAGAAACTTCATCAATGGCTGCTTGAATGCTGGCCGTATCGTCTCCTTCAACCGGTGAAAGTACAACCTTTGCTTGTACATCCGGAATTTTAACACCGCCGCCTTGATAGCCAGCGTTTGAAAAGTCTAGAATTTGATTCCCTTTATAATCAGGAGTGTATTCTAACGTTCCATCCTTCCCAACATATACAATCTTGCTTTCATTACCGCCGACTTTTGGTTCATCGAGAACGGTAAAAAAGAAACTATCATGTTGAGGCTGACCGTCAAAATGATAAACTAGATGGATTTCATAATGCCCTTTTCCATTCACTAACCCTTGAAAAGTTATTTCTTCATTATTCCCTTTATTTAGTGCTTTTTCTTGTACTGTTTGAATGACTTTGCCATCCTTGATTAGCTCAGCCGTAACAGTCCCATTTACAAAGGGCTCCAACTGAATAGAAGGGATCTGATCACCGGACTCCAGCAGTGCTGGCTCCCCAATTTCAATGGTCATTTTATCATGCAACAATGCTGCATCTACAAACCTGTCTTCAGGGTTTCTCACTTGCATAAACACAGAAGTTGATTTTGTAACATCTCCAGAGCTTACTGTTGCTGAAATCTTCGCTACACCGTCAGCTTTTGCGTTAACGATACCATCTGAATCAACTGCAGCTACTTCTGTATTACCGCTTTCCAACGTAACTTTTGTATTCGGAATATCTACTACACTGCCGTCCGCCATTACACCCTTTACATCTAAATCACGCACTGCCTGGGGCAGGGACTCAATAGTTGCATTTTCAGGATATTTCGCTTGCTCATTATCCGTAAAATACACACTTTCAATACTTAATTCTTCGGCCAAGAATCCCCCGCTGCCCGGAACAAGAGTGCCCGTTAAAAGTATTGAGGCCACAAGAGTAGTCACCTTGGTTTTAAAACGTTTCACATGCATTTCCTCCCCTGCATTTTTAATAGTTATTCAAAAACATTTAACTGTTGTTTGAATTTTCATACTTATACTACCATTTTATAGCAGAGAAAATTGTTGTCCTATTTGCTAAAAATGTTGTTCTATTACTGTTTTATAATACGTAAAGCAGGGGATAAGCCAAAAGAAGTGCGTATATATACCTAGTAATATCCCTTTTACACATAAAAAAACAAAACCAGTTCAAGTCAGAACTGGCTTTGTTTTATGCATTTTATTAATTTTTTCCAATTAATAATATACCAACATTTTTTAATTCTATAACCTTTTAATGTCGCCGGACTCTATTTGTCCGCTTAATGCGTCCCTTTGACATCTAACGTTGTGTTCGTTACATGCTTTTTCTCAAATGTGGATGTATTGATTTTTTCTAGTAATTTTTCATAATAGAGGTTTGGGTCCACTGGCAATTCTACCATTTCATTTAACCAAGAAGATAAGTAGATACCGTTGGAAATTTCTAGTGCTTTTATGCCATCTTCACCTGGGGAAAGGAGTGGTAATCCTTTTTCGATTGCCTCCACCCAATTTTGAACAATTATTTTGTGATTCCCATTTTCACTTGCAACTGGAATTTTTATTTTTTTAGATTCAGGCATACCAAATCCACCTGTAAATGACAAGTTAAATTCTCGCTCCGACTGTGCTAATTGGTGGAAAACAAGTTCCTCATCCTCAACCACGATTTTACCACGGTCACCAACGATCTCGAAACGGCTTGTACCAGGCGCTTCTCCTGTCGATGCAATAAACACACCTGTAATCCCATTTTCATATTCCAAAAACGCCGTTACATCATCTTCCACTTCAATATCGTGATATTTTCCTAAACTGCTCACTGCACGGATACTTGTTGGCATTACTCCGGTCGTCCATTGCAGCAAATCGATTTGATGAATGGCTTGATTGATAAGGACCCCGCCGCCTTCCCCTTTCCATGTTGCTCTCCATTTACTTGAATCATAGTAGCTTTGAGGGCGGTACGGTGCAGTGTAAATCAAATTCACTCGTTTCAAATCGCCTATCTGTCCTGATTTGATAAGGTCTCGAATTTTTTGATAAAGGGGATTTGCCCTTTGGTTGTACATAATACCGAAAACTTTGCCACTAAATTTTGCTGCAGCATTCATTTCAAGTACATCTTTTGTAAATACCCCGGCTGGCTTTTCAATCATCACATGTTTTCCTCTTGCAAAGGCCATTTTTGCAAGTTCTGGATGACTATAATGAGGGGTGGCAATAATAACGGCATCGATACCAGACTCATTGAAAAATGTCTCTTTGTCCTTGAAAATTTTCACATCACCCTGTGTATTTGCTTCCACCCATGCAATCCTGCTTTCATTACTGCTGCAAACTGCCGTTAACACAGCGCCTTTAATTTTCCCTTTATCCAGCATTTCAACATAAGAACTGCCCATATTTCCTATTCCGATTACACCTATTTTAACTATACTCATTATTTTCCCCTCTTTTATGTTCGAATAGTTGCTCTAGGTTATCTTCATTAGTCACAATCATTAACCACATCGTGGTACACCTGTATCACATATTGGTTAACCATATTATAACGATGAATGATCTCCAGGGTCAACCTATTTGTACTCCTTCAAAAAGCAAAGGCATTGAAACAACACAAATTAAAGTTATAATGAAATAGATTATGTGGAAGGGGAAATATTTATGAGCACCGAAAAACAGGATCCATCGAGAACAGCTAATGTTCAAGTAATCTCCCGTGCGGCTAAAATACTGAGGGCTCTTAAAAATCATCCAAAAGGGTTAAGCTTATCGCAGATAGCCAAAGAAGTGGACATGGCCAGGTCAACCGTTCAACGTATTGTCACGACGCTAGAACAGGAAAGGTTTGTGTCAAGTGCTTCTAGTAATGGAGGTTATCGTCTTGGAGCTGAGATTGCTATGCTGGCAGGGGCTGTTCATCGTGATTTAAGAGAAGATATCAGGCCTTTTTTAATAAAATTATCGTACCAAGTCAATGAAACAGTAGACCTCTCCGTTTTAGACAATGGGAAGGTGCTTTTTGTAGATCAAATTATCGCACCGCATCCATTGCAGGCGACTTCACAACCTGGTGCCTCTTTTCCATTACATTGCACAGCGAACGGAAAGGCAATACTTGCCTCCATGCCTAGAGCGGAAGTTGAAAAACTGCTGCCAGATCATTTACAGCAGTTTAATGATCATACTATTACGAGCAGGGATGAGCTGTTTAAGGAGTTAGAAGTGGTTCGTAATCATGGGGTTGCTTTTGCAAGGGAGGAACACATTGAAGGAATTTGTGCAGTGGGCGCAGTTGTGGTCGACCGCATGGGGAATTTAAGCGCCATCTCGATTCCACTCCCAGCAACTCGTTTTTACGGGAATGAAGAGAAGCTTGCTGCAGCACTTCTCGATACTTGCAAGAATATTAATCGGCACTTTGATTTTAAATAGAAAAGGCCCCTCGTTAAAAATAACGAGAGGCCCTTTTTCGGTCCAGTTTCCTTAACACTCTGCCTATTACTTGCCGGATAACGTAATATCCGCTTCGATCCTGCTCATAAATTCTTCTGCTGCGCTGTATCCTTGCTGCTTTAAATACCAGTTATTTGCTGCTGCCTCAATTAAGCCAGCCACATCACGTCCCGGTTGGAGCTGGATCTCCATGGATGGAATCTTAACACCCATATAGTCCGTATAGTTTATTTCCTGATCCAAATCATTATACAAGGCGTCTTTTTCCCACTTCGTCAAATTAATATCAAGTGTAATTCGTGTTTCGTCTTGAAATGCCTTGCGGCCATAAAGCCGCACCACATTCAACAACCCAATGCTGCGAAGTGCCAAAAACTCCTTGGTTTTCTCATCATGAGTTCCGATTATGGTTTGCGGACTAAGCTTCTTTAGGACCACGATATCATCCGCTACTAGCCGATGTCCTCGGCGAATTAATGTATGCGCAGTCTCGCTTTTCCCTACTCCCGAATTTCCGCGAAGCAGTATTCCGATGCCGGACACATTCATACAAACTCCATGAATGGCAATTTCAGGTGCTAATTCCTTCACCAAATACGCATCTAATTTCGTAATAAATTCTGAAGTGATCTCCGTTTTGTTTGTTACTAACAACGGGATTGCCTGTTCAATACAATGATGCGTTAAATAGGTAATATCTTCTTCACCAGCCGTTACGATAAAGCATGGTGGATGATAGTGGACAATATTTCCAATCCGGATTTTCCGTTCCTCATTACTTAACTTATGCAAATAGGTAATTTCCTTTTTCCCCAAGATTTGAACTCGTTCAGTTGGAAAAAAATCAAAATGGCCAACAAATTCAAGGCCCGGACGATGCACCCGTGATTGCGTAATCACTTTCTGCAGTTGACCTTCACCAGCCACTACTTTCAATGAAAACTTCTGAACTAAGTTTTCAACGGTAATTTTTTTCACCTATATTCACCCTTTTATTATTTACTTATAAATAGTGGATTCCTCATCGCCCTCTACGAATAGCTGTAAGGCAATTAAAAAGACGACTCTATTGATATTATCAGGAATCGTCTTTCTAAAAAACCTTATTTACTAAATTTTTTAAAAATTAGTGTCGCATTATGACCGCCAAAACCTAATGAATTTGATAGTGTGACTTGGATATCCTTCTTCCTTGCCACGTTAGGGACATAATCTAAATCCAGTTGTTCATCAGGAGTTTCATAATTAATCGTTGGCGGGAGGATTCCTTCCTTAATTGCTAATAGAGAGAAGATTGCTTCGATTGCACCCGTAGCTCCAAGCAAATGTCCTGTCATTGACTTTGTCGAGCTAACTGAAATAGTATAAGCGTGTTCTTTGAATACTTCCTTAATGGCTAATGTTTCATTCAAATCGTTATAAAAGGTGGATGTTCCATGGGCATTGATATAATCCACTTGTTCCGGAGAGATTTCAGCATCTGCTATTGCTAGCTTCATGGCACGCTGTGCACCTTCTCCCTCCGGTGCTGGTGTTGTAATATGGTGGGCATCACCTGTAGCACCATATCCAATCAGCTCTCCATATATGTGAGCATCCCGTGCTAGAGCATGCTCTAATTCTTCTAACACCAAGATCCCAGCTCCTTCCCCGATAACAAACCCATCACGATTTTGATCAAAAGGCCGGCTTGCTGTTTTTGGATCTGGATTTTTCGAAAGAGCGGTCATATTCGAAAAGCCAGCAACGGTCATTTCTGTAATGGTTGCTTCCGTTCCCCCAGCAATTATCATGTCGACATCGCCCTTTTGGATTACACGGAAGGCATCTCCAATTGAATTTGCTCCAGAAGCACATGCGGTGACGGAACAATTGTTAATCCCTTTTGCACCAATTTCGATGGAGACTTGACCTGCTGCCATATCAGGGATAAACATCGGAATTGTAAATGGATTGACCCTTCTTTGACCCTTTTCAATAAATTTCCGATGCTGTTCCTCGAACTCACCTAAACCGCCTATTCCTGACCCAATCCAAACCCCGACGCGTTCAGGCTGAATATCAACGCCAACCTCAATACCTGCATCTTTCACAGCCATTTTGCTTGCAGCCACAGCGAACTGACTGTAACGCCCCATTCTTCTTGCTTCCTTTCTATCCATATATTCCTCAGGAGCAAAGTTTTTTACTTCTGCCGCAATTTTAATATCAACTTTTTCTACATCGAATATCGTTGCAGGAGCAATTCCTGATACACCATTTTTAATGTTCTCCCATGTTGTAAAAGCATCATTCCCCAAAGGAGTAACTGCTCCAATACCAGTAACCACTACTCTTCTTTTCACTATTTCTCTCCTCCATTCTTATTTAAATTATAAGCCAGTTCTTTCTCCAGTAAATCAAAATAAACTTAGATTATTGTAAGCCTTTTATTTAACCTTTTACAAATATCCCTTCCTGCTATTGCAAATCACAAAAGAAATCTACTAATTATTAACTAAAATATTATATTAATCTATTATACAAATCTCGCAAATAATATCATATGGTGTGACAGAGATTCATACTGACAAAATAACCCATGTAATATCTTTACAACCAAACTAGTTAATGAGTATAATAAATTACTATAGTCCGAATATTCTATACATATATAATATTTGGAATTAGATAAAATTAGGAGGGAAAATGAATGAAGGTCAAAAATTTGCTATTACTCTTGGTATTTGGATTGATGCTAAGTGTACTCGCTGCATGTTCTGATGAGACAAAGGAACCAGCGGGCACAAAAACAGATGACAAGGCGGCAGAGGAAAAAGTACTTAACTTTTTAAATCCTGAAGCAATTCCATCAATGGACCCAGCTTTAGCAACAGATGAGTCTTCCTTTATCTACTTAGCGGCTACCATGGAAGGTTTATACCGGCTAGATGAAAAGACGCAGCCATCTCCTGGGATAGCCACCAGTCATAAAGTTAGTGATGACGGTCTGACATGGACATTTACATTACGTGAAGATGCTGTATGGTCAAATGGTGATAAGGTAACAGCTCACGACTTTGTATATGCATGGCAGCGTGCCGTAGATCCTGCTACAGCTTCAGAATATGGCCCGTATATGATGAGCGGAGTAATTAAAAACGCTACAGCTGTTAACAAGGGCGAGGCGGCCGTTGATCAGTTAGGAGTAAAAGCTGACGGTGATTTTACACTCGTCGTTGAATTAGAAAATCCAACACCATACTTTGAAACATTAACGACATTCGGAACATTCTTTCCGGTAAATAAAAAGTTTATAGAGGAAAAGGGCGATAGTTTTGCAACAAGTTCGGAAAACTTATTAGCAAATGGTCCCTACAAAATTTCTAATTGGTCAAGCACAAGTGATTCATGGGAATTAGTAAAGAATGAAGACTATTGGGATGCAAAAACGGTAAAAATGGATAAACTGACTTTCAAAGTCGTAAAGGACCCGCAAACTGCACTTGATTTATATGAAGAAGGTACAGTTGATCGTATGGACTTAACATCCGACTTGGTCGACCAATATTCTACTAGTGACGACTATACAGTTTCAGCAGATACATTTGTTTATTTCTTAAAGTTTAATCAAACAAAGTCAGAGGCATTGGCGAATAAGAATATCCGTGCTGCTCTCAGCAGAGCATTTGATAAAGAAGCATTAGTAGGTGAGATTTTAAACAACGGATCCATCGCTGCAAATGGCTTGGTTCCAAAAGACTTTACACCTATGCCTGAGACAGGTGAGGATTTCCGTAAAGTAAGTGGAGATCTAGTCACGTATGATCTCGAGAAGGCAAAAGAGTTTTGGGCAAAGGGATTGGAGGAATTAGGAACTGATTCCGTTGAACTTGAGTTCTTAGCAGATGATGACAAGACAACTAAAAACCTAGTTGAATACGTTGCAAACCAACTTTCAACAAATTTAGAAGGATTAAAGATCAACATTAAACAAATTCCTAAAAAGCAACGTCTTGATTTAGATAAAAGTATGGATTATCAACTTCAGCTTACTAGATGGGGCCCTGACTTCCTTGATCCATTTACTTACATGAACTTATGGATTACAGATGGCGGGAACAATATGACTGGATATTCTAGTGCGGAATATGACAAGTTGGTTAATGAAACAGCAACAATATTTGCTACAGATAATAAAGCACGCTATAAAAACTTCTTAGAGGCGGAAAAAGTGCTGTTTGAAGACGCAGTAATTGCCCCTGTTTACCAGGCTTCAAGAGCACAATTAGTATCTCCTAGAATCCAAGGGGTGTTTGTGAATCCATTTGGTGCAACCTACGAATATAAGTGGGCAGATGTAGGCGAGTAAAACAGCCAGGAAAGCCGGAGGGACGGTTCTGGTGGCATTAGAGCCACCAGAACCGTCCCTCCGGTATTCTTTTGCATTTACAATTCAGATAGATTGCCCTCAGTCTATTTTATTGTCTACCCTTTTTATACAAGGATTTACTACCTAAATCTATGTCTACATTTGTAATTTTTTGTATTATAATAAACTTTTTTTGCCCTTTCTTTTTAAAAATATGCATATATCCCCGAATAAACAAATGATCATCGGCATAATGATAAAAAAACGATTGGAGTTGATTGCTTTGAGCAATTTTATTCCTGAAAAACTATCTGTGAACTACAGGCCCGGTGCTGATGTTACGAAACCTGTTATTCCAAGGCGTTACACACTAACGCACTCCGATTTAACTGGTGATTTATTTTTGGACATTGGAATTGATTATGCTTGGGATAAAATCAATTCTATGAGAGATGAAGTATTAGGTGAATGGAAACAAAGTGGAAATTCCTTGTATTATTGTGTTTATGTATCTATAGATCAAGGACAATATACCCAAAATATATCAGCAAAACGCAATGAAATATTTAGACGTGAACTGCCGCTAGCACTAACAGCCATTCGGTACGGCGATAGGCTATTTTTCAATGCATACCCTCATTTAGATCAAGCTCCCATCTTTATTAACTTTATGTCCTCTTACCCCCAGTTTGCAAAGCGGGAAAATTGGGGAACCTTCCAAAATTTCAACAGCTAAATATAAATCCATTCAGGTTCACCGTGACTAGATCCGGTAATATAGCGTGCTTGTATAGCGGCTTCAAATGTAATGCGGATTAAAAGGTTATTGTGCCACCCTCGAT
Source organism: Neobacillus vireti (assembly GCF_036962345.1). Taxonomy (GTDB): domain Bacteria; phylum Bacillota; class Bacilli; order Bacillales; family Cytobacillaceae; genus Neobacillus; species Neobacillus vireti_A. The sequence continues at coordinate 64,266 of NZ_JBALNB010000001.1, read as the reverse complement.
CAGGTCCCGGATCCTCTACTATCAACCTAGCAAAACTACCAAACTAATTATGATATAATAGTTTGGTAGTTTTGCTTCATCATCTAAAATTCCCCGTTTTATGAACAGAACGAGGAGTTTTTTCATTAGGACAAAATATGGTAACAGGCACCTTTTTAAATCAAATTATAAGAAAGAAGGGAAGCTGCTCCTAAAAAACAGGAGCAATGCAAGCATGAAAATTTTAATCATCATTTTGCAAACTGGTATTTTGTCTCTTTTTTATCTTGCTGGAACCATAATTCACAATCTTTTTCACTTGGTCATTCCTGGTAGTATTATAGGACTTTTACTGCTTTTCCTATGTTTATATTTGAAAATAATCCCTGTAAAGTTTATTGAGAATGGAGCAGGTTTTCTGTTAAGTATATTAATGTTATTTTTTATTCCGGCTACCGTTGGGATCATGAATTATTCTTCTCTGCTTTCTTTTCACGGCGCTTTATTCATTGCGGTCGTTCTGTTAAGCACCATCTTCACCATTGTAGCAGCAGGAATAGCAGGTCAATATTTTGAGAGAAAAGCGCAGAAAGGGAAGGATGAGGAAGAATGGAAAAAGCCCTATTCACATTCTGGATGATTTTATTAACGGTCGCTGCCTTTTTTATAACAACTAGAATTTATAAACGATATTCTTACTCATTTTTAATTCCCGTTTTAACATCAACGACTCTTATTATCATTATCCTTTTATTGCTTCACATTCCTTATGAAAAATATATGATTGGCGGGCATTGGATTAGTTCCCTTTTGGGTCCATCCGTTGTAGCACTTGCCTATCCCTTGTATAAACAGCGTCATTTTATAATCAAACATTTATTCCCCATATTAGGCGGGGTTTTGGTTGGTGCCTTTTCCGGTATGGTAAGCGTTGGACTCCTATCTAAGATATTAGGACTCAATCAGACGTTGATTCTATCAGTAATCCCAAAGTCTCTTACAACCCCTGTTGCCGTAGAAGTGACTAGAGGAATGGGAGGCAATGCCTCGCTGGCAGTCGTAGGCGTCATGATTGCTGGAATCTTTGGTGCAATAGCAGCTCCTGTGATCTTTAAGTTCACCCGAGTTTCTAGTCCCATTGGCAGAGGGATTGCTCTTGGCAGTGCCTCACATGCCATAGGAACTTCAAAAGCTGCCGAATACGGTGAACTTACCTTTTCGATGAGTTCCGTTACGATGACATTATGTGCTATCATTGGCTCGTTTCTAGGACCCATTATCGTATGGATATTTCAAATTTAAAAACGTAGTGCCTGTCACACAATTATGTTTCTGATTAAATTTCTATTTTATGGCAGCAATGTTAGAGGAGAGAAAGAGAGAAAATGAAAACAAATATTGGAGAATGGAAAAGCGGGTTAAAGAACGGAATTCCCATTGCAATGGGTTACTTTGCGGTTTCGTTTACTTTTGGCATTCTTGCCAAGCAAGCCGGGCTAAATCCATTTGAAGCATTATTGATGTCGGTGACTAATTTAACATCAGCTGGACAGTTTGCCGGGCTGACGCTTATTGCCAGTGCCGCGGCAGTGGTCGAAATTGCTGTCACACAGCTAATTATTAACTCTAGATATTTTCTAATGTCATTTGCTTTATCCCAAAAAATTGACCCAAACACGCCCATTTACCATCGATTACTCATGGCATATGGTATTACAGATGAGGTATTTGGAGTGTCTATTGGCGTTCCCGGAAGGTTAAGCCCTTATTACGCTTATGGTGTAATGAGTGCTGCGGTGCCAGGGTGGGCTCTTGGTACATTATTTGGCGTTATATCCGGAGATATTCTGCCGCCAAGGATGATTAGTGCATTAAGTATTGCACTGTTCGGAATGCTGCTTGCTGTCATTATCCCTCCGGCAAAAGGGAATAAAATTCTTTCTGGAGTGATTATCATCTCTATGGTACTAAGCCTGGTATTTGCAGAGCTGCAAATCCTTCAGTCCATCTCATCCGGATTAAAGATTATCATCTTAACGATTTTGATTGCAGGTGTCGCAGCGTTTGTATTTCCGGTAAAGGAGCATAGTAAAGAATATGAATAATGCTATTTTTTTTATCTTAGTGATGGCGGTTGTGACGTACCTTATTAGAGTGCTGCCGCTTACACTCATCAGAAAAGAAATCAAAAATGTCTTTATCCGATCATTTTTATACTATGTTCCATATGTGACATTAGCAGTGATGGTCTTTCCGGCAATTTTAGACGCAACGGCATCGCCCTGGTCCGCACTAGCTGGATTTATTGTTGCCATTCTTTTTGCCTACCGGGGGGCCAGCTTAGTGAGTGTTGCCCTATTGGCCAGTTTTTCGGTTTTTGTAGCAGAACTGTTTTTATATTAAGTCAGGAATTAAACTAACTATGCTGCAGCTTCTTGTCCTTAAACGAGTAACCAGCAAGCGTAAAATACACGGAGAATTTCCGGTTAAATGCTGAATGGAGCTCGTTTCGAGGTAAATAAGGGGAGTTTTTCCGACTATGTATAGCAAAATTCCTCATTTTCACGTTTTTCGGGTCAATAGGCGGAATCTCTCCGTCTATTGAAACTATTTTTATTTGTATTTACAAAGTAAGCGGAATTTTTTCGTCTATTTTTCAAAGCAGGTGCTCACCTGGTTCCCCAACCGATAAGTGAGAACCTTCTTATTCCAAAAGGGGAAGAGGACCTTAACAATAAAAAAGGCCCCCTTTCCTATTTTTTAATGCGCTTGGTGTAACTCCAATGATTCAATAAAATTCACAAAGACCTTCACGACATTCCATTCCAAGGATTCCTTATGGTAGTACATCCATGTACTCCTTAATATGGGTTTCCCATTTTGGTCAGTCAAGTCGTACTTTTTTAATTCCTTACTATCCTTAAGCATTCTGCTAGACATGATTCCATAGCCTAATCCATTAATAACCATTTGCTTACAAGTATCCACCTGATCCACCTCTATACTGATTAGCGGCGGCTGGGTATAGTTCTCGGCCCACCAATTTTCAATTAATGAATTTAAAAGGTAATCGCCGCTATAGTCAATTCTGGGGAGATTAGGCAAATTCACCATATCAATTGGCTCACTAGACGTAACAGCAACTGTTTCTTCAAATAATAGATGTTTCTTTAGTCCTCTACCGCTATAGTCACCCCGAACAAAGCCAATATGAACATCCTTATTGTGTATAGAATGTGTTACATCTTTACTCCAGCCAGTAATCACTTTAAATTCCACATGAGGATATTGACCTTTAAACAATTTTAAAATATGGGGCAGTTCATAGTTGGCGAAAAAGTAAGATACACCTAATTTCAATGTTCCTGCGACTTCATTACCGGACGTTTTACTCATATTCCGGACATGCTCTTTTATATTATTAAATTGAGCAATGATATCATCAGCACAATGAACAAGATATTCTCCCTCTGGAGTAAAATGAACCCCTCTGCTTTCTCGTGTTACGATTTTGACGCCTAATTCTTCCTGCATGTTCTTTAAACGGTTGGTTAATGCCGGCTGGGTAATAAACAATAGCCGCGCTGCTTTCGATATATTCTTCTGACTATAGAGGACCTTCAGTATTTCCCAATCACGGTAATCCACTATTTACCTCCAAAATATCCGATATAATATTTTTTTATATCATCGTATATTTTTTTTGCATTTTATTTAATTCTATTATTGCATTATGATTGGTCTGTAGCAATTGATAATACATCCTAGATTTTGAATTGAGGGTTATGCAAGCAAGATTTAACGGGTGATTGATAGAAGTACTGTCTACAAGACAGAATACTTAAAAATAGGGAGAGAGATTTTAATGTGGATTATTACTTGTTATTTAGATTCAAAAATTTCTATGTTTGAATTTAAAACAGAACAAGAAGCAAGAGAGAAACTAAAAGACATAAAGGGCTATAAAGTTCTTTCTGAAGTTGTTTACTTCAATGATCCGTGTTTCCAGCAAGAAATTGCTTAATATACCAAAGCAAGGAGGCCAATGTATTTCACCATTGGCCTCCTTGTTTTAATATTATCAGCCACCACATGAAATTATTTTCGAAGAAACTGCCCCATTTATGATAAGGTTCCCCGCACTATCCTTAATAGTACAGCTTTAGCCATTTCTTCTACCCTTTTACAAGACAATTCCTTCAAGACCTACTAAAACTACCCAAGTGAACATCTTAACTTATATTTCAGAAAAATTTAAAAATTGTTTTTTTTATATTGAAAACAAATTAATTGCCGTATATAATCTCTTAGTAGAGAACAATATTCACTATTAGTGAAGTGCAATAGTTAGTAATTCACTTGTATTTAGTAAGCGCTATCAATAAATTGTAAAGAGGGGGAGAAAATGTGAAAACCATTAATTCGGCAGAGGTTATTGCTAACAGTAAATTTAACCGCTTCCATTTGAGCCTGCTTATCTGGAGTTTTCTCATTATTTTGTTCGATGGATATGATCTCGTTGTTTATGGAACCGTCGTACCAATTTTAATTGAAAAATGGGGTCTAACCCCGGTAGAAGCAGGGGCAATAGGAAGTTATGGCTTATTCGGAATGATGTTTGGCGCTATCCTTTTCGGAACACTTGCTGACCGAATTGGCAGGAAAAATGTCATTGCGATTACATTGATATTATTTAGTTTATTTACATTCCTATGCGGCTTTGCCGAAACACCCACTATGTTTTCAACCTATCGATTTTTAGCTGGCCTGGGGCTTGGAGGGATCATGCCCAATGTCATTGCGTTATTAACAGATTATGCTCCTAAAACAATGAGAAGTATGATTGTATCAGTTGTTCTATGCGGCTATTCGGTCGGAGGAATTCTTGCACCTTTATTAGGAATCTTTATTATGCCTAAATTCGGCTGGGAATCTATTTTTTGGTTTGCGGGCCTTCCTCTTGTTATGCTGCCAATTATGTATAAACAATTACCGGAAACTGCCAGTCACCTTATTAGGACTGGAAAAAGGGACAAGTTGGTTGCAACTCTATTAAAGGTAAATCCTGGGATGGACATCCAACAGAATGATGAGTTTGAAGAGCTTAGGGAAAAAGATACAAAGGTTCCGATTATTGGATTATTTCAAGATAAAAGGGCTTTAAGTACGGTTATGTTTTGGATTGCCTTTTTCAGCTGCCTATTGATGGTTTACGGTTTAAATACTTGGCTTCCTAAGCTGATGATTGATGCTGGATATGGACTAAATTCAAGTTTAGCCTTCCTAGTCACCCTTCAAGGAGGTGCCATTATCGGAACGCTAATCATAGGACGGCTTTGTGATAAATATGGTTCCAAAAAGATGCTTGTTCCAATGTATGCATCAGGGGCAATTGCTTTGACTTTACTTGGTTTTAGCGGAAATTCCTTTGTGATTTATCTCCTTGTAGCCATTGCCGGTGCTGCTACAATAGGTGCACAAAATATTGTACAGGCTTATGTTTCCCAGTACTATCCACCATCTATCAGATCAACTGCCTTAGGGATGGCATCCGGTATCGGGAGAATTGGAGGTATGCTTGGTCCGCTATTAGGTGGATTCCTTTTATCCGTATCTCTTCCAATTCACTTAAATTTCATCGCATTTGCTATACCAGGATTGCTCGCAGCTGCAGCTCTGGCAATCGTACCCGTTAGAAATGCGCACTCTAATAAGGTTGATACTAACACCAGACGAGATTCAATTAATGATGCCGCAGTTTAATTAGTACCTTATCAGATATAGAGATAATACCTTAACATGTAAATGGAGCCAAGTTTTCACACTGGCTCCATTTCTTTTGCTACTATTTATGGTCTGTTCACAGCATCTTTTATACAGTCCGTTTTTGCAAAAAAATACCGATATTTTCAAAAAGGCATATGGCCGCCTAAAATGTTATGATATTTGCCTAAATTTCAGCATATACACCTAAATAAGATACATTCTTTACGGTATTGCGTTGTGTGTAATTATTTTTTAAGGAGTTGATTTCTAACCTGTATGAATTACTATCTACTACCGGAGGATTTCGGGGCAAAAGGCGATGGTGTTACAGATGATACACAAGCCTTGAAAAACTGTATGGCCAGTGCACAAGGGGGGATGGGGATTGTAAACCTTAAACCTCGCACAACCTATGTAATTTCACAAACATTAGAAATCCCGGACTATTAACGCTGGAGGATTGCGTAATTTTCCTCTGATCAGATGTCCCCATATAGTGGTTTAAATTATGGAGTGTATGTAAATGGAGCAACGTATCAGGGCTTTATCAGACGACCAGAGGGCTGTATGTTCTTAGGTGGTTACATTGGTTCAGCCAGATGGGGTGTGAATGTGGTCCAAGGATTGGCTTTTAAATTCTCACACGTGATTATTGACTTAAATACCAACTTTGCTGTTACGGGGGTCGATATGTCTGACGTTGTATTTGACGGGTGTTGGATATACAGTAAAGCAAGGGCAATTAATATACAAGCCATATTTACGACCAATAATAACACCTACGTAGCTTTTAATAATTGTAATATTCTTTGTGATGGTGTAACGGATCCTTATGTAGTCTATGTCCATGTCAAACAAAATGGGATTGTGTTCAATAGTTGTAATATTAATGGTGTTATGTACTGGGATGATGGCACTAGTGGTATCGTGACCAACTGTCAATGGGGAGATCCAGCTACTACCAGGCCTAGAATTATCAAATATGGAACCGGAAATGTAAGACAATCTCTCAATATGTTTAAACATGATGGATCCCTAATTATAACATCAGGAACGAAGTAATTAAGCGATATAAATCCTATCTTAAACTCTCCCTCATTTTTTCTAAATAAGGATCCATTTTCATGGTTTAGCGGTAATTAAAATCTTTAAGATAAACCCGGTACCGGTTTAAATTTAATTCTGGTCTAAACCGTTCCTTAAAAAAAATTAATCCTTGATCTCCCAGATCACTGCCGTCATTCATGTATTCAATAGAAGAATTGACCTTAAAGCTTTCTTTTACGAACTCATATAAAAGCAGCTCTGATAGTCCCTCAACCTTATGGTCACCTTTCCTTAAACAAGTCCAAGATTGACCCGTTGGCAAACAACCTCCTGATGTCATACCAACAATTTGACCATCAATTTCAACAACTAAAGCAGTGTGGTCCAACTCATCTGGATACTTTAAGATTTCCTTAGAGTAGGTACCATCAAATATGGATTCACCTTTCTCGTTTGCCCAATTTTTATTAAATTCCATCACTTTGTGATAGTCGGTATCACCTTCATATTTTCGAATAATAGCTTGAGGATACTTGCGATGAAATTTATTGATTTTTCTGCGGACGTATGCGAATTCTTTTCCAGCCAAGCGGATGAGTTTTTGAATACTAAAATGCCTCTCAATCCCCAATAATTTCTTAGGGTCGAAACGTTGATTAAATTTCTTGGAGGTTTGTAAAAATTGTAGTTGGGCTTCGTTAATAGTCCGTACTCTGCTATATATCTGATTTCCAGTTAATTTGTTCAACTCATAGCAGTATGCCATGCATTTATATAGAACCTTAACGACATGTTCTGCATCTCCTTTCCCAAAAGGCAAACAAACAAGAGAAAGATATTGATGGTACACATTATAAAAAAACGGTACTAGCATACCATCAATGATTTTCCAAACTGTTTTCCTTTTTCCAGACTGTGAAGATGCCCATAGGTAAGCAAAGTTAGAGGACCAGACGGTGGCCGGATATTCGCTTTCCTTAACAAACTTTTCAAAAAGAAGTTTGTCGTTAAGGTCAATTTCATTGAACAGCCATTTGCCAATGAATATACGCTTTGGGTTTTTATTAGGTTGATTCATAGTCCCCCTCCTAAGAGTACCTTGTCTTAAATCCTTTCATATATATTATGAAAAAGAATTTTAATTGTATTGGACAGGTATAGCAGGTAAGGCACTTAATTTTTTGACGGACAGGATGATGTCTCTTTTCTTCCAAACCATTTCTTGAACATTCCGCTCTCATCCAATTGATATGAGGACCCAAAAAAGGCGAAAAGCTCTTCACCTTTCGCCTTCTTAGTATCTATAAAGTTAGTTTAATTCAGGCCAGTAACCTTGATTAGCTTCAATTAAATCATCCAAAATTTCTTTTGCAACTTTTGCACTTGGTACTGTTTTTGATAGTGTTAAAGCCTGCCATAATTTTTGATAGCTTCCTTCAATGTAAGCTTGTACGACTAATTTTTCAACCGTTACTTGCTGGTACATTAACGCTCTTTGGAATTCAGGAATCTTTCCTTGGCTTAATGGCTCTGGACCATCGCTTCCGACTATACATGGAACTTCTACCATGGCGTCATCATCAAAATTCGCAATGGCACCATTGTTTTCAACAATTAACAGCATTCTTTCGTGCGTGTTAAAGGCAATAGCACGGGCTAGGTCAACGACAAAGGTTGCATGAGCGCCCATTTCAAATTCACAGCCTTCTGCTGTTCCTCTTTCAATGATGGTTCTAGCTGTTGAAAAAACTGTTTTTTCTCTGCCGGCGATAACTTCATTGGCCCTTGTATATTCTGGATTTGAATGTTCGACCACGTAATCAGGATATAAATAATACTTTAAATACGTATTTGGCAGGAATCTTGGATCCACAGCTAACAAATCTTTCGCTTTTTTATGTGTTTCCTGCCAGCTGGCATCCGTATGTTGAGTATCTACTTCTTTTTGAGTAAGATAGCCGTTCTCTGCAACATAATCTCGGACTTGAGGCAGATATTCATTACCTTCTTTATCTTTAACGCTAGTCCACCAGCCAAAGTGGTTTAATCCGAAATAACGGACTTCTAAATCCTGCGGCTCTTTTCCGATGATATGTGAAATTCTGCGCAAGGTTCCTACTGGCATGTCACAAATATTCAATACTTTTGAATTTGGACGAAGTACGCGGCAAGCTTCTGCAACAATGGCTGCAGGATTGGAATAGTTTAACATCCACGCATTTGGTGCGTATTTTTCCATAATGTCAATCAATTCAATCATATCACCGATGCTTCTCATCCCATAAGCAATTCCGCCAGGTCCACAAGTTTCTTGCCCGACAACACCGTGCTTTAATGGAATTTTTTCATCCTTTTCACGCATTTCATATTTTCCAGTCCGGATATGTGCAAAACAGAAGTCGATATCTGTGAAGGCCTCTTCCGGATCCGTTGTATAGCAGTATTCAATTTCCGGTGCTTTTTCTTTTAATACAATTTCGATAGCTTCCCCTAATACCGCTTGTCTTTCACCATCATTATCATATAATTTTAATGTTCGAAGCGGGAAACGGTCCAGGTTATCCAATAACATCATAACAATCCCTGGTGTATAGGTACTTCCTCCACCTGCAATAACGACTGAGAACTTTTTCATTTTCCCCATTCCCTTCTAGTAATCTTTGTTATTGTATTCTTCACGGTTCTACTCGTTTGTTGTTAATCCTAAATAGCTGTCGACAGCTTTTCTAATGTTTGTTACCTGTAAGCCATAAACAACCTGAACATTCTTATCTTTAATCACGACTCCACTGGCACCAGTTTCTCTTTTCAAAACTTCTTCGTTGACCTTTTCAGGGTTATCCAGTGTTAAACGAAGTCTTGTGTAACAGTTTGTTACTGTATTAATGTTGCTTGCTCCGCCTAATGCATCGACGATCACTGGGGCAATTCCGTCATTCCCCTGCGGCCCTGAAGCCCCGGTTTTTCCTTGGTGTTGCTTTTCCTTTAGATCTTTCTTCGAATATAATTTTGTCTCGTGGCCTTCATCTTCTCTTCCTACTGTCTTGAAGTTAAATTTCACGATTAAGAATCGGAAGACCAAATAGTAAATACAGAAGAAGATTAGTCCAATCAAAATGTACATTGGCCAATGTGTTTTTTCAATTCCAAGCGGCAGGTTGAATAATAGGAAGTCGATCATGCCGTTTGGGCCAATGGCTCTGACATCCAATAGATTAAACGTCACCATCGCTAAACCGCTTAAGGCCGCGTGAACAACAAATAACAGAGGTGCGACAAACATGAATGAGAATTCAATAGGCTCTGTAACACCTGCAATAAAGGAAGTAACGGCAGCTGGAATCAAAATCGCTTTTACCTTAGCCTTGTTTTCAGGCTTGGCTGTATGATACATCGCTAAACAGGCTCCGATTAATCCAAACATTTTTGAAATACCACGTGCGTCCCAAACTACAGATGAAGAAAGCACTTTTACCGTTGGATCTGCAATCTCCGCATAGTAAATATTTCTTGCTCCTTCAAAAATTTGTCCGCCAACTTCAGCTGTACCACCCAATGAGGTATATAAGAATGGCGTATAGATTAAGTGGTGCAGCCCGGTTGGAATTAACAAACGCTCTAACATTCCATATAAGAAAATACCGAAGCTTCCACTGTGATTGATTAGTGTACCAAGGTTATTAATTCCGGCTTGGAAAAACGGCCAGATAAAAGTAAGTCCAATTGATAAAAGAACAACGATTGGAATCAGTACGATAAAGACGAAGCGTGATCCGCCGTAAATCTGAAACGCACCTTTAAATTCTTTATCAATAAATTTGTTATGAACCATCGCAGTGACAATCCCGAGGATAATCCCGAGGAATACACCCATATCGAGGATTTGTACACCCAAGACCAAGGTCTGCCCGGTACCCTGCAGAGATTCGCCTTCAAACAGCACACCGCTCAGCTGCATAAATTTATTCATCGCATTGACAAATACTAGGTAGCCAAGTAAGGCCGTAAATCCCGCCACCGCTTTTTCTTTATTGGCTAAACCAACTGCAATACCGACACTAAATATAAGTCCCAAGTTACCGAGAATCGAAACCAATGATCCGGTTAAAATCGTACCAAAACCAGTAGTAATCGGATTATCTAAAAACGGGATAACTTCTATTAATCTTGGATTTGTAAATAAATTTCCCAGAGCAATTAAAATACCCGCAATCGGCAAAATAAGCACTGGAATGAACATTGCTTTGGAAAAGCGCTGCATGCCTTCCATGACTTTTGTTTTCATTTTGCCTCCCCCTTTTATCATGATTTGTTGACAGGTTTAGAATACAATGTAACCGTTTTATAGTCGATAGATTCAACAAGATAAAAAACGTGTTTCACATATTGAAACACGTTTCACTCATTCTTATCTTTTATTGGTAATAGTGTTCCAACATACTGTTTGACAATATATTCGAACATCAGCAGTAGACCGGGAAAAAAACTATTCGGCAGCATGTTTCTATCATCTAGTTTATTATGATCGGTGATTTTAAAATTTAAATCGGAAAGCTCTGCAATCCTATTTTCAGTTTCCTTTGTGAAAGAAACAGTGAAAATATGGTGCTCCTTGGCAGCCTGTATTTTATCGAGGACAAGCTGTGTTTCACCTGATTTTGAAATGACTATTAAAGCACCGATATCTTCAAGATTATTTTCGAATACGCCAATCGAATCGGTTCCACTGGCAAAGATTGTCTTTCTCCCAAGTACTAATAGTTTTTTGTACAAATACTCTGCTGCAATTGCTGAAAAACCTGTAGCATAAATAAAAATATAACTTTGGCGGAGGGTTAAGACTTTTTTAATGAAGATTCCAATATCCTCCACTGTATTATGGGTCATAAAATCCTTTGAATTAATCTCAAAAAAGTCCTCCATCACGCCGTTTTTCGGTAAATCCGCTTTTTTAACCAGAGGGAGGAGGTGGTAATACATATCGATGAATCCCGTATAGCCTAATTTTTTAGAAAGGCGAATTACAGTTGCAGGAGAGGTAAAATTCTTTTTCGCAATATTTCGTACTCCCATTTGCAAGACATTATCGATGTTAATAATGATATATTGTACAATTTGAACTTCTATTTCTGATAAATTTTTCCCTTGAATAATTTTGCTGATATCAACCATATATTCTTCACTCCACTTTGCCACTATTTTTATTAGTATTTCCTATTAAGTGGAACTTTCCCATCTGTTTAGATTCTTAAAATTAATGAGTGCTGTTATTCTTATCTTATCACTTTAAGAAGACTTATGATGTTCTAACCTCCAAGAGAAAAATGATTACCCTAACAGCAAATTCTAAAATAAAAAAACGCGCTTATTTATTATACGGTTCCCCGCACCTAATTAAATGGCGGCTTTCTTCTTGGCACTATTTGTTTCACGTGGAACAGGCATATTTACAAAAGCACCCTTAAAGATTGTTGTGGACTTGTCGCTTCAAAGGCGCCAAAGCGGATGAGAGAGCAGAATTGAAAATAGGAATCCCCTCGCATTTCTATGCAAGGGGATCATTAATATTTTCAACAAAAGTCAATTTTTTTAAATATGAATCTGTTAATGTCTAGGTGACTAATTAGCTTTCTTAAGATATTTGCTATCGTCCATTCCTTTTCCACGTCCCTTAAGTTTATAGGCAATAATTAAAATTCCCAACCAAACTGGGGCAAGGTAAAGGGATACACGGAAATCTGGCAGGAACCACATTAAAACAATCAACATTCCTAAATAAGCCATTGTTACATAATTAGAAATCGGGTAGAAAGGCATTTTAAACTTTAACAGCCCTGCTTCACTAGGACTAATGATTCTTCTAAACTTATTATGAGTGATTAAAATCATAATCCAGTTAATAATAATAGCTAGAACTGCAATTGACATGACAATCCCAAATACTTGCCCTGGCAAAAATGCGTTTAAAATAACCGCTATACCGACAACACCCGATGAAAATAATACACAATAAATTGGAACGCCTGTTTTTCCAACCTTTTTTAGGAATTTCGGAGCGTTTCCTTGATTTGCAAGTCCGAAAAGCATGCGGGCGTTACTATACAAGCAACTGTTATATGCAGAGAATGTTGCGGTAAGTACGATAACATTTAAAATGGATGCAGCCGCTGGAATTCCTAACTGATCAAAAATCAATACGAATGGACTTCCCTTTAAGCCTACTTTATCCCAAGGGAATAAAGTGACCAATACAAGCATGGAACCTACATAGAAAATAAGGATTCGGTAAAGTACCTGATTGATGGCTTTAGGAATCGTTTTGTCAGGGTTTTCTGCTTCACCGGCAGTAATACCAATCAACTCGACACCGCCAAACGCAAAGGTTACAACGACCAAGGACAACAATAATCCTTTAAATCCCTTAGGCAGGAATCCCCCATGTTCCCATAAATTCGAAAACCCAATTGCTTCTCCTCCATACCCAAAACCGAAGAAAACAATCGCAAGGCCAAAAAGAATCATAACAATAACTGCTAAAACTTTAATAATTGCTCCCCAAAATTCTATTTCGCCAAAAGCTTTTACTCCAATTAGGTTTATGCCGGTAATAATCAGGAACATTACAAATCCAGACACCCATTGCGGAATATCAGGGAACCAATAGTTGACATAGATCCCCACCGCGGTTATTTCAGCCATTGATACAGCCACATAACAGAACCAATAGTTCCAGCCGGAAATAAAACCTGCCATTTCCCCCCAATATTTATAAGCAAACGTACTAAATGCACCTGAAACAGGTGTATGTACAGTCATTTCACCCATGCAGCGCATAACTAGGAAAATAAAAAATCCACCGAGTGCATACGATAACATTACTGCTGGCCCCACAAGCCCGATTGTTGAGGCCGAGCCATAGAATAAGCCTGTCCCGATAGCCCCTCCTAGAGCAATCAACTGGATATGCCTATTTTTGAGACCCCTTTTTAATTCTTGGTTTTCCTCCATATTTCCCACGCTCCAATTTGTTTTGCATTGTTACAAACGAATGATTTAATAAAGCAAATTTGGATCTGAAATAAAAGAAAATCAGGTAAGACGGACTGAAAGAGGATTCTACAGGTAGACGTCCTCAAAGATGGAATGACTGAGGTGGAGGTCGGCAGCCTATTTTGTTTCGATCACTTTCATTTCCAAGGGACTAACTTTTTAAAAGACTCACCTTGTTATTTTACAGCAATTACTTCTACTTCACACAATACCCCTTTTGGGAGCTCCTTTACAGCTACACAACTGCGTGCAGGTTTTGACACAAAATACTTGGCATAAACTTCGTTAAAAGCTGTGAAGTCATTCATATCTGCTAAAAAGCACGTTGTTTTAAAAACGCTTTCAAAATTGACCCCAGCAGCTTCTAAGATAGCACCGACGTTTTTACAGGATTGTTCTGTTTGCGCACGAATGCCTTCGGGAATTTCTCCATTTTCAGGATTAACCGGAATCTGGCCTGAAGTATAAACCATTCCGTTAACCTCATAGCCTTGTGAGTATGGTCCAATTGCCCCAGGTGCATTTGCTGTTTCAATCAGTTTCATGTTATAAATCCCCTTTTTAGAAGTATATTATATCGACATTTTTTTTGCATTTTGCTTAAAGCAAGGCGGCGCTTTCCCGTTGAAAAGTCGCCGCCTTTTACAAAAATACTATAGACAGGGTTAGTCCAGCACGAATGGTTGGTTGCTATTCTATTAGATTGTAACTAGCTCTTCAATTTTTTTTGCAGTTTCTTCAGCTGTTCCAGTAATTGGTTCTAAGCTTGCCTGGAAGTGGCGAAGAATTGGCGGCTCCCAAGAGATTTTGTATCCGCGCTTGATTTCATGTGCTCTTTCTTTAATGTTAATTAATGCATCCACTACAACATCTAAATGTGCTTGTGTATATACCCTTCTTGGAATAGCCAAGCGGGTAAATTCAAAGTCTGCCTTCAATTGCTCTTTGGTGTCAGGGTCATTTCCGAGCATATAAGAGCCAATATCGCAGGTACGGATTCCAGCTTCTTTATATAATTCAATCGCTAACACTTGTCCTGGATATTCATTGTAAGGAATGTGCGGGAACATAGCCTGTGCATCTACAAACACTCCATGTCCGCCAACTGGTGCCTGGTAACCGATTCCTGCTTCATCTAAACGTGCTGCGATATACTCGCTTTGACCAATACGATAAGCAAGGTAAGATTCGTCAATTCCTTCATACATTCCAATTGCAAGCGCCTCCATATCTCGTCCGGATAGACCGCCGTAAGTATAGAATCCTTCATAAGAAATACAGTTCGCTTTTATTTTTAGAATTAATGGGGAATTACCATCCTTAACCCCGATTAAACCGCCCATATTAACAATGGTATCTTTCTTGGCAGACATGGTGAACATATCGCCATAGCTGAACATTTGCCGAATAATTTGCTTAATAGACATATCCTTGCATTCTTCTTCTCTTTGTTTCACAAAGTATGCATTCTCTGCATAACGAGCTGCATCAATATCAAGAGGAATATTATATTTTTTACAAATCTCGGATACTTCTCTCATATTTTTCATGGAAACTGGCTGGCCGCCTGCTGAGTTATTGGTGATTGTCATAACCACGAGGCCGATATTTTCTGGGCCGTATTCATTGATTAACTTTTCTAGCTTTTCAACATCCATATTTCCTTTAAAAGGACTGCGAATGGAAGGATCCTTTGCTTCTTCTACGACACAGTCAATGGCCCTTGCACCGGCAAGTTCTACATGAGCACGTGTGGTATCAAAGAACATATTTGAGATTGCATATTTTCCTTCAGTTAAAAAGGTTGGGAACAATACTTTCTCAGCCGCACGACCTTGGTGAACAGGCTGTATGTACTGATAACCGAATATATCAATACCTGCATCGCGCAGCTTAAAGAAACTAGAAGCCCCGGCATATGCCTCGTCGCCTTTCATTATGCCGGCCCACTGATCGATACTCATTGCATTTGTTCCGCTGTCTGTTAAAAGGTCAATGTAAACGTCCTCACCTTTTAACCCAAATAAATTGAATTTCGCATCTTTAATTTTCTCTTCTCTTTCTTCACGGGATAAAATCTTGATCGGTTCTACGGATTTAATTCTAAATGGTTCTGCAACATATTTTATAGCCATATTCAAACTCCTCCTAAAAGATAAAATAGATCAATGTCACTAAATTGCTTGTAAAATCTCTACATTGATTATTTATGCAAGTTCCATGCCAGTTTGAAAGCGCTCTAAAAAACCGGATTTCCATAGACTTCTGAAGGAGTGATAAAAAAAAGTGACAATATTATTTGTCACTGATAAAAAAACTTGTCACTTAACTGTACTAGTAATACCCAGGGCGTTCATTTTATTTAATATGGTCGTGTTGGATACACCTAGAATCTTCCCGGCTTTTCTCGACGAATTATGTTCTTTTAATACATGTGATAGAACTTGATATTCCACCTGAGCAACGATTTCCTTCATGCTAGGAAATTGCTGATTGACTGGGACCCTTATAGTAAATTCTTCACCGTCATGATTTTCAGCTTTGAGAATTGGCGTTGAAAGATCCGTCCAATCATAAAAATGCTGCAGCGTGATTACCTGTCCATCCATCATATTCATCACCCGTTCCAGCACATTTTCCAACTGCCGTACGTTTCCCGGCCATGCCTGCATTTTTAGAAGATTGATACTTTCCGTTGTTAACCAAACTTCTTTTTTTCCCAGCTTCTTTGCAATTTTTCTTAAAAGGTGTTCCGCAATCGGTTGAATATCTTCAACTCGTTCTCGTAAAGGTAGTATTGTTAATGGAATTACATTTAAGCGATAATAAAGATCCTCTCTAAAAAGCTCCTTTTTAATCATTTCTTCCAGATTACGATGCGTAGCAGTGATAATGCGGACATCTACCTGAACTTCTTTCATTCCTCCTACCCTTCGGATTGTTCCCTCCTGAAGTACCCTTAATAAACGGACTTGTACCGACGGGGATATTTCTCCAATCTCATCCAAAAAAATAGTGCCATTGTTGGCTTGTTCAAATATCCCCTTTTTTCCACCCTTTAAGGCACCAGTAAAGGCACCCTCTTCATAACCAAATAATTCACTTTCCAATAATGAATCCGGCAAAGCAGCACAGTTGATAGCAATAAAAGGGGCATTTGCCCGATTTCCTTCCATATGAATGGCTCTTGCAAATAGCTCTTTGCCAGTCCCGCTTTCCCCCCTAAGCATAATGGTTGAATTCCCACGTGCTACCGTTTTAGCCATCTCAATTAAGTATTTCATTTTTGAACCTTGATAAATAATATCGTCGAATGTTGTTAAACCATTCTTTAAATCTACCTTTGAAATAATCTCTTCCACATCTTTAAAATCTTTTATTGTTGCCACAGCACCAATCACATTGCCTTTTGAATCAACAATTGGGTCGCTGCTAGTCAGAATCCGAATGAACTTTTGATTTCTTCTTATTTTCCTCTCAATCAAACGATGAGATCGTCCGGTTTGAAGTGTCTCAAGAATCGGTGGATTTTTGCCAAATAGCTCATCGGCACCTCGGCCTAATGCCTCCTCGCTTGCACATTCAAAAATTTTACAGGCCAGTTTGTTTATATGCTGGATCTCCCCATTTTCGCTTACAGCAACGACACCCTCACTAATAGCATTAAGAATTGTGTTTAATTTATGTTCACGAGATTCATAGGGCATATAATTTCGAAATGAAATCTTATTTACACCCTTTATTCCCTTTAAATCCTGCAGAAACGTTAATTTATTTTCTTCAATCGCCCGCATTTTGATAAACATTCCCTGATCTGGAATGACCTCCATGCTGATTTTATCGATCCCATTTTTCTCACAAACCTCGAATATCTCATACCCTAATCCCGTTCTGTCCTCAAAATCTATATTGATAATGATTTCATCCAGATTCATATGACTCTCCCGTTTATATATTTTTTGATACTTTGATTATACTAAGAATACCGTAAACATAAAGCTCCTAAAACAGTTGGCTTTAGTTTAAAATAAATTATATTAGGAAAAGCCGAGGCAGTAACCTCGGCTTTTTTATTTTTAAAGTAACCTTTTAAATTAAATTAAAGATATATACTCAACCGGCAATATTAATCTGTAATTCCTAAACATTCAATTACAAATATTAATCAAAAACAATCTCTGTGAGATAAATCACATTTGTCTATTATTAATAATGCTATCATTATTAATGAGGTTGGTAATAATCGCCTGAAAGTGGCTGATTTTTTTTCGCTAATATTCGTACTATTTTATTCTTCTTATAAACGGAGATTATATAGGAGGTTTTTAAATGTTTGATGGAAAGTTGTCTGAATTAATTAGTCCTGAAGCTGTCATTAATTTTGAAACTGGTGCAATTAAAGCAAGCACTCTGGATTCGATTATCAATCTTTTACCCTTTGAAATGGGTTTTTGTGATGCCGACGATATTTTCCGCTGGTATTCAAATAATCCTAACCGTGTCCATGGCCGTCGTAAAGACGCGATTGGACGCCATGTACTTGAGCTTCACCCAAAAGTGGCTCACCACGTTGAAAAACTGTTGAAGGACTTTCATTCAGGAACACGTGACGAATGGGAATTTTGGTTCCCAAAACGTACTGGTGAAACTGGTCAAATTTATCAAAAGTTCATGGCAGTGCGTGATAAAAACGGAAAATATCTTGGTTGCATGGATGTGACCGTTAATATCGACCTTTTCCAAGGAAAAGAAGGTAAACATACCCCTGAAACTATTGACGAATTTATTGCTGTTAAACCTGAGTAAAAAAACTTTTCCATTTGAGAAGCTGCTGAAAAACACACTGAATCCCATAATTCAATGTGTTTTTCTTTATGATAAAAGTTTTAGTCGTTACTTATGTAAAACAATAGATGAATTATTACTAAGTCCCTACCAACATTGCGGTTCCACAGAACTAATAAATACAATTGATAGATCGTTAGAGAATATTGCAACAAAGCTTAACAAAGCCAACGCCATGTAAGAAAACATTTGAGGAAAGTCTCCAACTTTTGACTCTATTTATGATACGGTTCACCGCACCTGCCTAAGCAGCAGTTTTTGCCCAGTTTTTAACATGTGATAGCATACACCGCTCCTAAGTCTAATTTAGCTGCATTGTTAATTTTCCTTATTTCTCCTCCGTAAATAGGAATTCATCCCGTGACAAAGGGGATTTTTTTATCGCTCCTGAAGCAATCCTTCAAATTCATCGTTCTGGTCAACCAACAGTATATTCCCTCTGCCAATGGAAACAGATTTGTTTAGCTGGATTTTAATTTTAACCCAATCACACCGAGCGCTATACCCAGAGTAAAAGCCATTAACAGGAAAACTACTGCAGAAGCAGTTGCACCACGACTGAACTCCCGAAACCTCGATAACAGACGAAACAATGAGTAATATTGCTGCATATGATGGAAATTGTCAGACATGTACCCCTCCACAAGGTTCGACTCCGATCCTTACTGTGAGCATTCCTGGTGGACTAGCCATTAACCTATTGGGTATCCACGTGGATGTTTGCCCTGTCTGTGTCACTGTATATACTGGCGGAACAGGTCCACTTACAGCTCAGCAAACAGACATCGCTAACGGCCTGCTCCAAGCTCTTCATGGTTTACTTCCGAGCGTTCCCAGCGTTTAATGAGTAAATAGAAGGTGCACAAATTTGCTTTTAAGGGCCATGGGGGTTTTCCCCCATGGTTTTTTATTGATATTTCAATTCATATCTTTCTATAACAAAGGCGGGGCTGGTACAATAACGATTTCTAAAAAATACACTCATTTAAAATCCTTAAATTGTATCTCGATGGTGTCTGGCACCCAATTTTGATTAAACTGACTCTGCCCCTTCGCTCCATTTCGTTTACATAAATTTCATTACTATTAACCATTGTAAACACCTACCTAAACCTACTGAGGTTATTTATTCGCTATCCTTATCCTGAAAAATATTCATTACTCTTCGTGGTACTGAGGAGGACGGTATTCGCATTTATAAAAATTTTCAAAGACCTCATTTACTTATGATACGATTCACCACACCTACTATACCTGCAGTTTTTTATTCCAACTACCTTTATTGGGTATTTGCCTTCAAAAAATATTGCTCGTGAATTGCGCTAAATTGGCAAAGTATTCTAAGACAAAAAGCAAGGAGGACAAACTCCTAGCTTTTTACCCCACAGCTTTTTTTAAACTTTTTCTGCTCTCGAGTGTCTTAGTTAAAATCAACGATTGCAAATAAGTATGTACAAGCATTTATTTATAAATTGAATATACTGGAATGATTTTGAATGTGGAGGTGAAATCATGAATACACCTTGGTTTAACGGTTCTTATATTAGTGAACAGGAAGTTCGTTTAAGTAATGCTATGCGTTTAGCTTGGGAACAACATGTATATTGGACAAGAATGACAATCAATAGCATAGCATTTAATTTACCTGATTTAGATGCTGTTACCGCACGTCTTCTCCGAAACGCTACAGATATGGGGAATTTACTAAAGCCTTTCTATGGAAATAGAGTAGCAGATACTTTCAGCAACTTAATCAGGGATCACCTGGTCATTGCTGCTGAAATTGTTAAAGCTGCAAAAGCAGGCAATCAAAAAGCTGTAGCGGACGCAGAGAGACGTTGGTACGCAAATGGAGCAGAAATTTCCAAATTCCTTAGTAGAATAAATCCCTTTATATCAGAAAGAGAATTCAGAGAAATGTTTTTTGAACATCTAGCACTCACTATACAGGAGGCAGTATTAATTCTTCAAAAGCATTTTAAAGCTAGTATCGACGTGTTTGATAAAATTGAGGCGGAAGCTTTAGAAATGGCAGATACCATAACGGTTGCGATTGTGAGACAATTCCCTAGAAGGTTTTAAATTTAAAGATATGGAAACAGTGCCTGCTCCCCATGATACAAAGCTTTAACGCATTGGAGGGGGCAGGCACTGTTTTTTCAAAAACCATTAATGGCAGTTGAAACTGATTTACTGATTTCATAGAAACTCATTTACCTATTGTACTGTTCAGAGAAATTAATGTAAAAAAACTGCCCCAATTTATAAAATCGGGTGGTGACTAGGCACTTATAACTATGATCCTAGAAAAAAATAAAACTCCAGTCTAATATGACTGGAGCCCAATTTATAACTATTTAAATTATTTTTAATAGATGTTGCTTAAATCAGTTACCTTATTTATTCTTTGGCATTTTTGTTACAGATGGCATACCGGAGATATAACCAATACCACCTGTTTTATTAATACCAATTTGTTCGTCAACAGCTTTAAGCAGTTCTTCTTTATTAACAGCTGTAATGGACTTACCATCTACTTCATCACCAGGATGCTGGAAATTACTGAAGATGTATGAGAATCCATTGCGGTCATCAGCAGCGAATAATCCAGTTGCTTCTGCTCCAGCTGGGACAGATAAAATACGTTCTAATTTTTTTGTGTCAACATTATAAGCCCAAACGAAGTTGTTTGTGTGGGCGCCACTATCTTCACCAATAAAGAGAGTTCTCATTGCTTCAGAGTAACTTAAGTTATCTGGATTAGCTACTTTATCTACATTCGCAGTGTTTCCATATGCATCGGCAGCAGGAAGGTCTTCCCCTACTACCAACCCAGACATGGATGGTGCTACATACGAGCTATTAATAGCCTTTCCATTGCTATCTTTTTGGCCGCCTTGCAAGTCTAATTGATAAGTTACTCCAGCTTTAATTTTTGGTAATTGAATATGGTCTGCTGGATCTTTACCAGTTGAATCTTTTTCCATAGCCTTACTTTGATCGGCAATGGCAATATATACTTTTTTATCCTTTTCGTTTAGCGCTAGACCTTCCATCTTGTTAAATTCTGTAGTCGCACCAAGCATGGCTGCATAACGGCGAGTTTCAAGGAAGGCTGCTGCTTTTTCTTTGCCAGGTTTAAGCTTTAGGTACTCAACTTTTCCTTCATTTGAGTATGTTTTAATAGCCGTAAAACCTTCTTTAGGAGCATCTGAAGTTTCAAAAATATCATTGAATGTAATGCCGCTATCAATAATATCTTTCACTTCTTTATCCGTTGCATGTCCTAAATTAATCCATTGTAAATCTCCTGAACCACCGTTTTCAGTACCTGTTTGTTTGAATGTTGCTGCATAGAGTGTACCTGATGATAAATCTTTTTCCTTGTCAGCTACATACATAAACATTCCTGTATTGCCGCCGTCATCACCGTAAAAAACAGTTTTATTATCAGGCATTACTTTAGCTAACTCATGAGAGAAACGTCCTGTACTGTAATGTTTTTCAACTGATGTTTTACCATTCTTACCTACTGTAATTTCAGGAGTGTAGCCATAGAAATAAGGATTAGCCTTTGCTTTCACCGTTGTAGGCTTGGGGGAAAGGTCCTAAATAACCTCATTTACTTATGGTACGGTTCACCTCACCGATTATATTAGCGGTTTTATATCAATTAAACTAAAGAAACCCCCAACGAATTCAGCGGGGGTTTCCTTACTATATTTTATATTATGAGTTACATTACGATGCAAATCTATTTTATGTCAAAAAACAATAACCTTGACGAAACAGATTATCGAGATGTATATCCACCATCAAGAACTAAGTAATTTCCAGTCATGAAAGAAGAATCATCACAAGCCATGAATAATACTGCTGTTGCCATTTCTTCCGCTTTGCCAAGGCGTTTCATCGGAGTAGCTTCAGATAATGCCTGCTTACTTTCTTCAGGAATAATTGGTGTGTCTATGAAACCAGGACATAGTGCATTTACACGAATATTCCTTTCTGCATATTCAACTGCAAGTGAACGTGTTAGATTAATCACTCCACCTTTTGCCGCGTTATAGGCTGCTGACCCTGATGATCCAACTAAACCAAACATAGAGGCCGTATTCACAATTGTACCTCCACCCGTTTTTAACATTTCACGGATTGCTTCACGTGCTACTAAAAATACACCATCTAAGTCAACGTTTACAGTATTGCGCCACTCGGAGTATTCTAAATCATGTGAAGAGTGAACTCGGCCAATGCCTGCATTGTTAAATACAACATCGACTCTGCCAAAGGCTTCAACTGTTTGTTTAAATACATTAGCTACATCATCTTCATTTGTAATATTCGCTTTAACAAATAGAGCTTCCCCGTTAAGCGCTTTCAACTCTGCTTCAAAAGCTTTTCCCTTTTCTTCATTTAAATCTACAAGTACTACTTTAGCACCTTCTGAAACAAATAATTGTGCTGTCGCTGCTCCAATACCAGATGCTCCACCAGTAATTACGGCTACTTTGTTTTGTAGTTTTCCCATCATATAATCCCCCTGTCAGATTATTAATTTTGTATAACATATTTTAATTAAAATTCATAGAATAATTAAGATATGTACTATTTTGTTCACAATTTAATTGTACTATTCTGTTCACATTTAACAACCATTAAGATATCATTAAATGTAGAATTAGTAGACATTTAGTAGAAAACTGTCGTTTAGTGAGGAGGATTCTCCATGAAATATGAACAAATTATGTCATCCAAACGGAATAATCGGACAAAAAAACATTTAAAGCTAGCATTAATTAAACTAATAAAACTGAATGGTTACCATTCTGTTACTGTAAAAGACATTGTAGATTATGCTGCTTATAATCGAAGTACCTTTTATCTTCATTATCAAGATAAAATACAATTAGCTGAAGATTTACTCGAATCCATGCTTCAAGGGTTAGAAGATTCAGTAGGACAACCTTATGTACCTGGACAAAAGGTATATACAGCAAAGTTGCAAACACTATCTTTTAATATTATTACTTACATATTTGAGCAGAGGGAATTTTTTGATCTTATCAAATATAATGATACCTTACCGGGATTACATACAAGATTCCCTCAGTCCATCCTAAAAATCTATCAAGAAAAGTTTAAATTCGAGACGATAAACAATATCTCAGTAAACATGGGTTATTTTAAACGTTATACAGCCTATGGCTTTTACGGAATCCTTCTAAATTGGATAAATTGTGGTTTCAAAGAATCCCAAGATGAATTTATCGAAGAAATAATTAATTTAACGAAAACCCATATTTACTCGGTGGAATATGTAGGAGAATAATGTTAAAGCCGCATAATATTTAGCTATAATTAATAGCTAGTCAATGGTATGAAATAAATCATAGGTAACCCCGCTTTGAAATAAAGGGCTGCCTATGATTTAATGTCATTTTTCCGTTTTTAAAACTAAAAACCGCCTCTATTTATGGTAAGGTTCACCTCGGTTAATCCGAAAAGCCCGATAGATCTGCTCTACAAGAATCAACTTCATCAATTGGTGCGGAAAGGTCATTTTTGAAAAAGAAAGCTGTTCGTTCGATCGCTTAACTACTTCCTCACTTAAACCTAAAGACCCGCCGATTATAAAGGCAATCTTACTTTTCCCGTAGGTAGCCAGCTTATCTAACGTATCCGCAAGCTCCTCAGAAGACTGCATTTTTCCATTGATCGCTAATGCAATCACATATGTATCCTGGCTAATCTTAGCCAATATTCGTTCTCCCTCTTTTTGCTTTACTTGGAGCATTTCCGCATCACTTAGCTCCTCAGGTGCCTTTTCATCTGGGACTTCTATGACTTCCACTTTCGCATAGGAATTCAATCGCTTTAAATATTCATCGATCCCCATTTTTAAATATTTTTCTTTTAATTTGCCAACCGTGACAATTGAGATATTCACAATCCACAACCCCCTTTTTTATTTTACAAACAGTTTACAAACAGTTTACAAACAAGTTATCCACAAAAGTTATCCACATGTCCACAATTTTTATCCACATCTTGTATGGAATCATTTGTTCGCCACAATATATACAGCTGCAATTTGTCAGAATTCACACCCTGTTGATAAGTTATCCACAAAATTTTCGTTAAAAAGCAGAAAGGCTATATCACCTTCCTGCTTCCTGTTATGACTGATCTTCAGCTAATGTGATAGTGGTCGTTTGCAGCTTTCCTTCACGATAAAACTTTATTTCCATCTTATCGCCGATTTTTGTTTCTTGATACAAATGCTTTCTTAGATCAATGACATCGTGGATTTTTTCGCCATCCATTTCAACGATAACATCGAGCTCTCTTAATCCAGCCTGCGCTGCAGGTGAGTTTGGCATAACCTGACGAAGTGCAACTCCATACGTGATATCACGAGGTAATTTTAACGCTTCCTCTTGATAATATCCTGGGATCTCTGCAACAGATTTTAAATCGACTCCCATATATGGGCGTTTAACCACGCCAAATTGCTCTAGGTCATTAATAATTGGTCTCGCGTAATTAATTGGAATCGATAAGCCAATCCCTTCAACAGCACTTTGGGCAATTTTCATCGAGTTTATTCCGATAAGTTGTCCAGCAATATTAATTAATGCACCGCCGCTGTTCCCAGGATTGATCGCTGCATCTGTTTGTAATACTTCTGCATTCCAATCCATAATCCCATCTTGATTGATATCAACTGGAATCGTACGGTTAATTCCCGAAATAATTCCTTGGGTAACAGAACCTGAGAATGTAGCACCTAGCGGATTTCCAATCGCCATAACAGGCTCGCCCATTTTTAAGGCGTCTGAGTCGCCAAACTCCGCTACTTTCTCAACCTTATCTGCGTCAATTTCAAGGACGGCTAAATCTGTCCATACATCCCCGCCAAGCAGTTTAGCGGGTATCTTTGTCCCATCATTAAGGGTAACCTCTAAATGAGTAGCACCTTCTACCACATGCTGATTGGTCACAACATAAGCCTTATTTCCGTCCTTTTTATAAATAACACCCGAGCCCGTCCCAGCAGGCCCCTGATTGTCCCCAGACTCATCGTACCAGAAGTTAGATGTCTGGATATTATTGATTCCAACTACCGCATCTGCAGCCTTATCAATCGCCTTCGTTGTATCTGTTTGTACATCATACGATACCTGTTGCTGGATAAAATTGTTCTGATTATCATTATTTGATCCCGCAGGCTGATTTTGATTTGGCTGAACATTATAGGGAAGGAATCCCTGATTTGATAGTGTCGGAATCAAAAGAACAACAAGCATAGCTCCAATTATTGCACCAACGATACTTGAAAAAAGATATCCTCTACTGCTTCCATTTTTCTTTTGGTAGCGCTCTTGTGAATGATCATCATAATAACCCATTTCCACCACGTCTCCCTTTCATAAGTGAGCTTATTTATATTTTGGCTTATACTTACAATTATACTCTTTCAGGGAGAATTTTATAAAAAAAAGGCTGTTTTCTTAATGTTTGTTGTTAAAATCCTAATGCCGATTTTAACGTGGCAAGATTTATATTGCGCTTTTAATTTAGTTTGCAGCTCTTTTCTTATTAAATTTTTTCATAAATTTAATAAGAAAAGAGCATAAAAAAGAACAAAGATAAGTATCTTTGTTCCCCCTTAGACTGCAGTAAGAATCGTTGGTACCTTGGGATCCGTGTCATAGAGATCAAATCCCTCACCGACGATTAATCCTTGGCTTTGCAATGTTTGTGCTACTGACATTCTTGCTAAGTCCTTCATATTATTGTCGAGACTTAAATGGGCTAGATATACCCTTTTTGTATTGTCGCCAATGACTTCACTCATCGCAATCGCTGCATCTTCATTCGAGACATGGCCAAGGTCGCTGAGAATTCTTCGTTTAATACTCCAAGGATATCTTCCCATTCTGAGCATTTGCACATCATGATTGGACTCAAAAATATAGGCATCTGCATTTGAGATGATTCCTTTCATCCGATCACTTACATAGCCAGTATCCGTAATCAATACCAGCTTTTTACCAGAATGATGAAATACATAAAACATTGGTTCTGCTGCGTCATGGGATACACCAAAGGATTCAATATCTGTTGAGCCGAAGCTCTTTACACATTCTGTACCGAAAATCATCTTTTGCTCTAATGGAATATCCCCAACCAGACGATCCATTGCCTGCCAGGTTTTTTCATTCGCATAAACTGGCAATTTATATTTACGGGCCAAAACACCAATTCCTTTAATATGGTCGCTGTGTTCATGGGTTACAAAAATTCCTGTTAATTTACTTATATCACGATCTATATGTTTGAAAAATGCCTCCATTTGCTTGCCGCTAAATCCGGCATCGACTAGAAAGGAGTGTTCATCTGACTCTACATATAGCGAATTCCCCGTACTTCCGCTCGCTAAAATGCTAAACCTCAAATCCATACTTTTTCACTCCATCTCTAATTTCCATCGCTGTTAAATTGAATAATCTGTCCTTCTAATGCATTGACATAGAGACTTTCTTTATCATCCACCACGAAACGCCACGTAGGAGCTAATGCTTGTGAAGCTGCCAGCTGTATTAAGGTAGAATAACCAAGCTCAACCTTTGTAATCTTGCTTTTTGGCTTCAGGGCACCCTTTTGATGCAAGGTTTCAAGTGCCTTCAAAGGAGGGAGAAGTTCCTTCCTCTCTATCATTTTTTCAATATCCTCTAAATACGTTTGTTCATAGGATATGATTTGATTTTTATCATCAAGTTGAAAGATAATCATCCCGCTGAGGTTTTCATATAAGGTCATATTCTCATAATGTTGAAAGTAGATGATTGTATTCTTTTTATCATTTTTCCTCCAAAAGTGATATTCGTCCCCAAACAAAACATGATCCTTGATAAAAGGAGTAAGCTCTGCAGCTTCGAACTTTGCATTTAATTGTAATGGCTTATCCAACTTCACCTGCAATGTAGCGCTTGGTTCCTTCAGATTCACTGTTTGTCCCTTAAGTTTCGTTATATCATCCTTGGTAAACATTTTAGGTTCTGCACTAAGGTACTGGTCCTTTATAGGTGCCTTCGGCAATTCTTTATAGCTAATTTCGTCTGCATCCAGCTTTTCCTCAATTGATGCCTCTGCAATAATTTCGTACTTATTTGCGTCTCTAATTTTCATAAATTGAAACAAAAGGTACACATCTAATATCAAAAACGTTAAGATAAAAATCGTTTTTATTTTACTCCAATCCATGTAACAATCCCCCCAGGTCTTCCTTCGTGATTTGTCCCCATGACTGGTTATATCGATAGAACCAAGCAGGCTCTAGGAGGATCAGTTTGTTTTCATCGGTGTTCCTTGCCATCCGGTATCCTAAAACAAGTTGTTCCAGTAATTCTGGTTTAAAACTCTTTCGGCTTTTAAGAAATTCCAGCGCCTCAGAGCCTGATGGAAGTGTTACCTCTACCATTTCTGTGGTTAACGGAAGCTCTAATGCTATATTTGATCTTGTATATTTTGTAATCTCTTCTCTGCCCCAAACCTCATGAATTTCTGACATGCCAATTTCATTAAAGACAGGGTAGCCATCCATACTATATAAACGGAACTTCACAGATTTTCTTTTCAAATCCATAGCAACATACCGATAAGGATCTGTCCAACCCCCATGTCCATTAATAAAATCAATACTTCTAGTAAGTAAATCATAAGAGTTGGCAATAAAATTAGGATCGACGTTTGGATTGACATAATGCAGCATATTGGTTTGGTTGTTTACGGTCATCTTACTTGAAACATCACTGTATTCTTCTCCGTTAACGATCGTTCCCCTTTGGACAAATCTTGGGTCACTAAACAACGCCTCTTTGAATGCCTCCGAGTTTAAAATGACCGGTAAATACGTATATTCCATCATTTCCAATTTACCATCAGGGATAAAAATTGTCCGCTCTGCTGTTGTTTCAAAGGCAAAATAACGCTGATATTGCTCGGCATTTTTAAAAAAAGTACGGTTAAATCCATTTAATAACTCTGGTGAGATATGGCTCATATATACCCGCCGATAATCAGAAGAAATAAAATAAACTTTCCCATTTCCCTTATCCGAATTTTCAACATTAATAATCATACGATTAAAATTAAAAGCAGGAATCTTTTTTTCTTCAAATTTTAATACACTTCTATAAAGATCAATCGGGACATCAGCAGGAAAAACAATTTCTGTATTCCCATTTCCATGCACCAATTCCTTGATATCACTAACATGATCTGAATAATCAGTTACGTCATAGAATGACCATCCTCTTATTTCACTTATCATCTTATCAAGGTCTGCTGCATTGGTTGTTCCATAGTGCTGACCATTAACATGAAATAGCGCTAAATCAGGACGGATGATCTCCTGGAGCTCCTGCTTCTCTTTCAACGTCACCTCAGCAACATAATCACTGTTTTCCATCCAGTCAAAATTAGGCTGGTACGTCCAAAGATTCCAGGTTAAAACAATGCTGACCAGGATTAGAAATATTAGAATCGCTGATTTACTACTTTCATACCTCATGACCATTCATCCTCTTCAGATTGCTCGTATGGAAGTGAAAAGGAAATCGTAGTGCCTTTGCCTTCTACACTTTCAGCCCAAATTATGCCACTATGAACATTTACCATTTCCTTTGCAATGGCCAAACCTAACCCCGTACCGCCCAATTTTCTTGTTCTTGCTTTATCAACCCTGTAAAAACGGTCAAATATCTTTCCGATATTCTCCTTTGGAATTCCCACACCTTCATCCGAGACACTGACTACAATCTTTTCCTCTTCCTCTTTGATTGAAAAAGTGACATGCCCGCCTTCAGGAGAATACTTTAATGCATTTGAAATGATATTGTAGAGAACTTGTGTCATCTTATCTTCATCGATTTCAACAAAGATAGCATGGCCTGGCAGATTTCTTCTGAAGCTGACATTTTGATCCTTCGCCATTTCAAACCGGTCAATAATTCGGTCGTAGAAATCAACAAAGTTCACCCATTCTTTTGACAGGCGATAATCGGTGCTATCTAATTTTGAAAGTTGAAGGAGGTCATTTACCAGACGTATCATTCTTTCTGTTTCTGTACGTGTAACCTCTAAGAAATTAGGGGCAATTTCTTCATCCTTCCATGCACCATCAGCCAGTGCCTCTAAGTAGCTTCTCATCGTAGTAAGCGGTGTTCTTAATTCATGTGATACATTGGCAACAAATTCTCTTCGTTCTGCTTCAATTTTTTCCTGGTCGGTTATATCATGAAGGACTGCAATCAATCCATTCACAAACCCAGTCTCCTTTTGAATAACAGAAAAGTTTGCTCGTAAAATATACCGTTCCTTTTTTGTACTATAATCTAGAATCAACGAATCCTTTTCTTCTAATAAATCTTCAAAGGTATTCGTGTCCGTTAAACCTAACAAAGAAACAATCGGCTGAGAGAGGACCGTTTCACGTGAAACATTCAGCATCTCTGCTGCTGGTTCATTGATTAAGATTACTCTGCCTTTTCGGTCTGTCGCAATAACACCATCGGTCATATAGGATAAGACAGAAGAAAGCTTTCTTCTCTCTCCCTCCGTCATAGCCTGAGCCTCTTGAAGTTTTTTCGTTAAATTATTAAAGGTCATCGCTAAGGTCCCTATTTCGTCCTGACCATACACTCGAACCTTTCGCGAAAAATTTCCCTTCGCCATTGCCATTGCTTGCTTTTTCATATCTGTAATCGGTCTAGTAATGGTTTGGGCAAGGAGGATTCCTAAAAAAGCAGTAATGGCTAAAGCAATACCGGTCCCAGTCGCAAAAATACTATTGATTGTTTTCATTTGGGTAAATACATTTTCTATTTTTGCTTCCAGATAAATCGCACCAATTACTTGACTGCCTGATTTTATTGGCGTAGACAGCACCCATATTCGATGGCCGCTTTTTTTATCAATCTTGATACTGCTTTGGTCCTCTGCTAAATTAATGGACTGTGTAATCCGCAGTTCAGTTGTCCTTTGACCGACGACTCCCTGATTGGCGCCTGAAGTTCCTAGGATTTTGCGTGACTTTCCTTCAATCACACTGACTTCAAAAATATCTGCAGACTCAAAATCTCGAAGAATTTTTCTGATTTCGCCTTCAAGGATAGGATCCTCAGGTGTTCTTTTCCTCTCCATCTCCTCGACAACATTATAGGCCAATAAATTAACTCGTTCTTTTATAGAAGTTTGGAAATTGGTCCTTAATGTTTCTTCGAGCTGCCTGACAAAATAAACGCCAATAACCTGCATAGCAACTAAAATAAGCAGGACATAAATGATGACAAATTTCACATGTATCGATCGAAAAAAACTAACCTTTTTCATAAAAGGCATTACTCCTGATCTGGATTACGTAAATAGTAGCCCACTCCTCTACGCGTAACGATCCATGTAGGGTGGCTTGGATTATCTTCAATTTTTTCACGTAATCGGCGAACTGTTACGTCTACTGTACGAACATCTCCGTAATAATCATAGCCCCAAACGGTTTGAAGAAGATGTTCCCTTGTCATGACCTGTCCAATATGTTTCGCCAAATAATAGAGCAGCTCAAATTCACGGTGTGTTAATTCAATTGTCTCTCCGCGTTTTGAAACTACATATGCATTTGGATGAATGGTCAGTGAGCCAACTTCAATCTCATTGGTTTCAACTTCCTCATCTGATTGAGAAACTACCACCTGATGACGACGTAAGTTTGCTTTCACTCGGGCAATTAATTCCCTTGTACTAAACGGCTTTGTTACATAATCATCTGCACCAAGCTCAAGTCCTAGTACTTTATCTATTTCAGAATCTTTGGCGGTCAGCATGATAATCGGCATATCATATTTCTTGCGGACTTCGCGGCAAACCTCCATACCATCTTTTAATGGAAGCATAATATCTAAAAGAATTAAATCTGGTTGTACTTCTTCCACCATCACAAGGGCTTCATTTCCATCATAAGCACTGTAAACATCGTAGCCCTCTTTTTTTAGATTGAACTGCAAAATATCCGCAATCGGTTTTTCATCATCTACTACGAGAATTTTCTTTTCCATACCCATTGCTCCTTTGTTTTAAAAAATAAATACAAAATGTCATTTCTACTCTAGTTTACTTTACCATGGTTTCTTCAGTAATTCACGTATTAGCAGTATTTAACACAGAAAGAGTCTCTAGTACGGACTAGAGACCCTTATTATTTAATCTACCCTTATTTTAAATAACTAAGAGGATTTTGCAACGCACCATCTTTATATACTTCAAAATGCAAATGCACGCCAGTTGAGTTTCCTGTTGTACCCATTACCCCAATACCTGAACCTTGTGAAACAGTTTGCCCAGCACTTACGCTGATGGATTCAAGGTGAGCATATACGGTACGTAATCCATTTTGATGGTCAATTACAATTTTGTTTCCATAACCGCCATCATATCCAGCTGATACAACTTTACCATTATCTGCTGCTTTAATTGTTCTGTTGCTTGGTCTTGCAATATCAATACCTTTATGACTTTTACCCCATCTCATGCCCTGCTGGCTTGATATATAGCCTCCAGATGTCGGCCATGCAAGGTTACCAGTACCACGTGATGGAATTACTTTTGTTCCTTTTACAACAATATGATTAACGGGCTGTGAAAGGACAACCTCGCTTGTAACTTCATTGCTAACAGTTGCTCCGTTTTGTGTGGAAATACGGTAATTTACAGAGCGTTCTCCGTTTTTACCTTCTTGCTGGACTTTAGTTTCACCTTTTGGCATAGAATCATCATTAACGATTTCATTACCATATGGAATAGCCTCTTTTTGATTTACCTCTTTATCGACAATAATTTCAAGATACGGTTTTAATGCCGTAACATTGACCTCTTGACCGATCTTTACAATAGAACTATCTGTCAGGTCAGGATTTAGTGCAAGAAAGTCTGCTAGTGGCAGCCCATGGTTATTGGCAATCGTTCCAAGTACATCGCCTTCTTGAGCAACATATTTCTTCTCTTCTAATGTGCCCTTTTGTAAAAAGATTACAGCTTCATCAACTGACAGAATTTTATCCGGAGTAACTTTTTCTGGATTAAATGAAACATTTTTAGATACCCTTACGTCTAATATACGAGTTTCATTTTCAGCAAGTGGTGGAAGTTCTGTTGCTGGTGCTGCTTTTCTTGCTTCTACCTCATCTAGTTGAGCCTGCGTTACATAGGCAAGTTTAAGTCTGTTCATGACCTCTTCAGCAGTTTCTTGGTTTTCTAAGAAAACAATTGGCTGACCGTCAATCGCAATCGCGGAAGCCTCTGCCTGAAGCTGGATTGTGTTCTCGAGATTTTTTACCGTCTCAGCGTTATTTGCTGTGGAACGAAAAACCTGCTCTTTTATGTACTCAATATTTGAGCCAAATTCTATGTCCTTATCCTTCAAGGATTCTTTTAGCATTTCTGCTTTTTCTTCGACAATTTTTTCAACAACCTCTTTATCGGAAACAGTACCTACATATTGTTGGTTATGGTATACATGGTAAACAGTTGTCAATTTAATTGAAGCAGCAGCACTTCCTGAAATAGTGCTAAATAGTAATGCGGAAGCCGCAAACGCTGTCATAACAGCTGTCTTTAAAGATTGTTTTTTCTCTAATTTACTTGATTTTCTTCCTTTATTAAAAAATAACATTGGAATCCTCCTAAATTACGGAAACAACTCTCTTAATCTAGTGCTTTTTAACCATCAAAAAGAAATTTGCCTCATTTTCTACTCTATAACTTTATCACAATTTCAATTTAAATAACGATTAGTCTTGATAATGTAACAAAATTGTATAAAAGCTGACATTTTACTACATTGGTAGGAGTTGGAAACAGGGGAAAATTATAAATTCCCCTATGATATTTTCCCTATATTCATAGGTAAAAGTTATTATATCAATGGTTATAGCTGTTAATAGAAAATGACTATCTTTTACAAAACAAGACAAGCCTCGTAAAAAAATATGTAAATACTTGGATGTTTTTTTACAAAAATGTTACGTTTGTAACAAATAAAAAAGAAGCTTACACATAGTAAGCTTCCCTTTTATAATGGCTCAGGACGGAATCGAACCGCCGACACAAGGATTTTCAGTCCTTTGCTCTACCGACTGAGCTACTGAGCCAACTCTTAGGATTGTTTCCTAAAATCAAGTTATGGCGGTCTGGACGGGACTCGAACCCGCGACCTCCTGCGTGACAGGCAGGCATTCTAACCAACTGAACTACCAGACCAATATTATAGTATGATCGTTAGCAAGCAGACCGGACTTGCCAATCGCTTACCAACAATCAAATGCCAATGACCCCTACGGGATTCGAACCCGTGTTACCTCCGTGAAAGGGAGGTGTCTTAACCACTTGACCAAGGGGCCATGTTTTAAAATGTTATTTACTATGGAAGTTTATTTTGCTGTCGCAAATGGAAAGTTATTTTCGCTATCGCGAAAAAACTTTGGTGAGCCATGAAGGACTCGAACCTTCGACCCTCTGATTAAAAGTCAGATGCTCTACCAACTGAGCTAATGGCTCGTACTTAAGATTGTTACTCGTTCGTGACGACGCTTTTTATAATAGCATGGCATGTAGCTATCGTGCAATACTTTTTTGAAAAAAGTTTTAATAAATTTTAAAGCCCCCAAAATTGAGGGCTTATATTAGTCTAAATTTGTCTCCAAGGACTGCGAACCACATTTGTTTGATTACGGTCTGGTCCAACTGAGAAAGTAGTTAATGGAATTCCAGTTAGCTGCGTAACACGTTCCACATAATGACGAGCATTCACTGGCAGTTCATCTAACGATTTAACTCCTGTAATATCCTCAGTCCAGCCTGGAAGTTCTTCGTATACAGGCTCACACTCAGATAGAATCTTTAAGCTGGCAGGATATTCGGTAATCAATTCACCCTTATAGCTGTATGCCGTACAAATCTTCAATGTTTCAATTCCGGATAATACATCGATTGAGTTTAGAGAAAGATCTGTTAAACCACTGACACGACGGGCATGGCGAACAACTACACTGTCAAACCAGCCAATACGGCGCGGACGGCCAGTTGTCGTGCCGTATTCACGGCCAACCTCTCGAATTTGATTTCCAATTTCATCAAATAACTCTGTTGGGAACGGTCCATCACCTACACGAGAGGTATAAGCTTTACAAACTCCCACAACATGAGTAATTTTGGATGGGCCTACGCCAGAACCAATTGTTACACCGCCGGCAACAGGGTTTGAAGAAGTGACAAATGGATACGTACCTTGGTCAATATCCAGCATAACGCCCTGTGCACCTTCAAATAAAACACGTTTTCCTTCATCCAATGCGTCATTTAAAACGACAGATGTATCGCAAACATATTGCTTGATTTGCTGGCCATATTCATAATACTCATCCAAGATTTCTTCTTTTGTAAAACCAGTTGTCTCATAAATACGTTCAAATAAACGATTTTTTTCTGCAAGGTTGCGTTCCAGCTTTTCTTCAAAAACATCACGCTCTAATAGGTCGGAAATTCTAATTCCAACGCGTGCTGCCTTATCCATGTAAGCAGGGCCAATTCCTTTTTTAGTGGTTCCAATTTTATTCGCACCTTTACTTTCTTCTTCTACAACGTCAAGCTTCAAATGATAAGGAAGGATGACATGTGCACGATTACTGATGCGAAGGTTTTCCGTTGTAATTCCCTTTTCGTGTAAGTAGGCAAGTTCTGCTACAAGAGCCTTTGGATCAACGACCATCCCGTTGCCAATCACACAGATTTTTTCCTTATAAAAAATTCCAGATGGAATTAAGTGTAATTTGTATGTTTCTCCATTAAACTTAATGGTATGTCCTGCGTTATTTCCACCTTGATAGCGAGCAATTGCCTCTGCATTTTCAGAAAGGAAATCAGTGATTTTGCCCTTTCCTTCGTCTCCCCATTGTGTACCAACTACCACTACTGACGTCATATAGGCACCTCCAAATTAAATACGCTTTTCTTTTTCCATACACAAGTTTAACAATTAATGGAGCTAAAAGTCAATAAAACCCGAACGATTTATATTAAGATATTAAAATACGTTCGTAAAAATATTACTTTAGCAATCTAGGTTGTCATTCGTTTTGTTTTTCCATAAAATAGATAATATAGCTTTATTAAAATAATGATAGGGAGGCGTTATATGATTTTTAGAGCACGGCCAGAAAATATGAAATTGATTCTTTTACAGTATTTACATCCCCGAATGGTGTTTAACGAAGGTCAAGCACTAACCTTCTTCACCATTGAAAAAGGCTATGAGGGAGAGCTTAAAAGTGACGATTGGCTTAAAGGGTTAGCAGACGAGTGGTTGATTCTAAATGATTTATTATTTGACTATCATGGTTCCCGCTTTCAAATTGACACCCTGCTTATTGCGTATGAAAAGTTATACATATTGGATATTAAATACTGGGAAGGTGATCACACGTTTAAAGAAGATAAGTGGTCTACTCCAACAGGAAAACCTGAAAAGAACCCATTACACCAGTTGGAGAGGTGTGAGACCTTATTTCAAAGAATGCTGCATGAGTGGGGCTTTCACTATTCAATTGAATCCTATTTAATCTTCAACCACCCCGAGTTTCATTTATATACCACCTCCAATAATCCTGCTATCATTTTTCCAACACAGCTTAACCGCTTTTTAAAAAAGTTAAATACCAGACAAGTCAAGCTCCATAAAAGGTACTACGAGTTAGCACAGCAGCTTGTTGATCGTAACATTGAGGACTCCCCCTATGAACGGATATTCTCCTATACCTATGATCAATTAAAGAAAGGAATT
Source organism: Neobacillus vireti (assembly GCF_036962345.1). Taxonomy (GTDB): domain Bacteria; phylum Bacillota; class Bacilli; order Bacillales; family Cytobacillaceae; genus Neobacillus; species Neobacillus vireti_A. Next base: position 27,683 of record NZ_JBALNB010000001.1, on the reverse strand, counting down.
ACCTGCCCCGAATGCAGGGCAATTTATGAGGGCGCACTGCTCTGTAAGAATTGTGGATACGTAGATGAGGCAGAGACGGCGATATTGAGGAGTGTAAGAGAATTTATCCTGCTGTTTCCAGAGAGGAAGATTACCACCAATGAGATCTATGAGTGGTGCGGAGGGATTAGGTCAAAGAAGGTAATCCGGAGGGTACTGGGTAGGGATTTTAAACTGGTTGGACATAGGACTTCAGCTCATTATGTTTATAAATAATGCCTAGAGCTTTTTTGTTTCCCATCGTACTGGTTATTACAGCTATTGGGGATCCAAAAACCCTTTTTGGTTCCCTCCAAACCGTTGTATTCCATCTTGAGGGAACCAAAGTTCCTTTTTGATTCCCTCTAAACAGTTTTTTTAATACTAGAGGGAATCAAAGACTTCTTTTGGTTCCCTCTAAGCCCTGTTTTACCTCATGAGGGGAATCAAAGGTCTTTATTTCCTTCGATCCTCTGAATTTCCCCTCCCCACAGGAGGAACCACCCCCTCTAAACTACCTTTTTTAGAAAAACCGCTAACCCCAGATAAAAAAAAAGCCAGCCAAATAGCTGGCTGGCTCAAAAAGTCTATGCACTCGGATCATACCGGGTCTCAAGATTTACGAATTTATTGTATTCTTTTACAAAGGCGAGTGATACAGTGCCTGTTGGGCCGTTACGCTGCTTAGCGATGATGATTTCGATGATGTTTTTGTTCTCTGACTCTTTATCATAGTAATCATCACGATATAAGAAAGCAACGATGTCAGCATCCTGCTCGATTGAACCGGATTCACGGATATCAGACATCATTGGACGCTTGTCCTGACGCTGTTCCACACCACGGGAAAGCTGAGAAAGGGCGATAACTGGAACCTTAAGTTCACGTGCTAATTGTTTTAGGGAACGGGAAATCTCTGATACTTCCTGCTGACGGTTCTCTCCAGCACGACCGCTTCCTAAGATCAACTGCAAGTAATCGATTAGGATCATGCCTAAACCATGCTCTTGCTGCAGACGGCGGCATTTTGAGCGGATATCATTGACTTTAACCCCAGGTGTATCGTCGATAAAAATCCCCGAATTCGATAGACTTCCCATGGCCATTGTCAGCTTGCCCCAGTCATCATCCGTAAGGGAACCCGTACGTAATCTTTGCGCATCGATATTTCCTTCCGAACAAAGCATACGCATAACAAGCTGTTCAGCACCCATCTCGAGACTGAAAATAGCGACATTCTCACTTGTTTTTGTCGCAACATTGGCAGCAATATTCAAGGCAAAGGCTGTTTTACCCACGGAAGGACGGGCCCCTACGATAATTAAATCATTGCGCTGGAACCCTGCTGTCATCCGGTCCAATTCAGCAAATCCTGTAGATATACCGGTTATATCTCCAACACGGTTGTGCATTTCTTCAATATTGTCATACGTACGAACTAAAACATCTTTAATATTATGAAAAGAACCTGCATTTTTACGCTGCGCGACTGCGAGAATATTTTTCTCTGCTTCGCTTAAAAGTGCTTCGACTTCATCCTCACGGGAATAGCCGTCTGAGGCAATCTCCGTTGCTGTTCGAATTAATCGTCTCAGCAAAGACTTTTCTTCTACAATTCTCGCATAATATTCAATATTGGCAGCTGTTGGGACAGAACTAGCCAATTCATTTAAATAACTTACTCCACCAGTATCTTCAATGAGTTTCTGTGCTGCTAGATCTTCCGTTACGGTTACAAGGTCAACTACCTTGCCTTCGTCGTTCAGCTTCAGCATGGCATTAAAGATCTTTTGGTGGGAAGCACGGTAGAAATCCTCTGGTATTAATATTTCTGATGCCACAGTTAATGAAGACGGCTCTAGGAAAATAGCACCTAATACAGCCTGTTCAGCTTCAATATTTTGCGGCGGCAGACGATCTGCATATAAATCGCTCATCTATCAAAACCTCCATTTATTAAGAGGATCATTTATATATTTTCATAGTTTAAGTCCAAATTAAGTTTAAGAAAAAAAGCCAGAATAAAGAAAAGTGACCAGCCAGAACCGATCACATCACTTTTATTATTCTAACATGTTTATCTAAAATTTGAACTGGAAATTACTTTACCTCTTTTACTTGAACTGTTAATGTCGCTGTAACTTCATGATGAAGCTTCACCGGAACCTTTGTGTGACCAAGGGTACGAATCGCATCTGCAAGTTCCATTTTGCGTTTATCAATTTTAATTCCGTGTTTCTTTTGAAGCTCTTCCGCAATTTGCTTCGTTGTAATTGAACCAAATAGACGGCCGCCTTCACCGGCTTTTGCTGATAATTCAACCGTTATTTTATCTAACTGCTCACCAAGTTTTTTCGCTTCCTCAAGCTCTTCAGCAGCGCGTTTGTCTTCCTTTTTCTTTTGTCCTTCTAACGTGCTGATATTGGCACTATTTGCCTCAATCGCAAGACCTTGTTTAATCAAAAAGTTATGTGCATAGCCATCGGCTACATTTTTCACTTCACCTTTTTTTCCTTTTCCTTTAACATCCTTCAGAAAAATTACTTTCATTCTTTACTCCCACCTTCAAAATAATCTTCAACTGCTAGCTTTAATTGTCTATCTGCTTCTAACACCGAGATACCAGCTAATTGTGTGGCTGCATTGGTTAAATGCCCGCCGCCCTGAAGCTTCTCCATAATCACCTGAACATTTACATTTCCAAGCGATCTGGCACTTATTCCAATAAGCCCTTCGCTGCGTTTTGCAATTACAAATGAGGCTGCTACACCGTCCATCGTCAAGAGTGTATCTGCTGCCTGGGCAAGAAGGACTTGGTCGTAATGTTCATTTTCACTGCCTTTTGCAATAGCAATACCATCGCGGTAAAAAAGAACCGATTCAATTAATTTTGCTCTTTTTATATACGTATCAACGCTTTCTTTTAAAAACTTCTGTACAAGGATGGTATCTGCACCCTGACCTCTTAAATAAGAGGCTGCATCGAAGGTCCTGGCACCTGTTCTTAATGTAAAACTCTTGGTATCCACCACAATTCCAGCTAAAAGTGCAGTTGCTTCTATCATTTCTATTTTACCGCGTTTTGGCTGGTATTCAAGAAATTCGGTTACAAGTTCCGCAGTCGATGACGCATAGGGTTCCATATAAACAAGTACCGGATTTTCAATGAATTCTTCTCCGCGGCGATGATGGTCAATTACAACGACATTATCAATTTTATTAAGGAGACGCTCTTCAATTACGAGTGCCGGCTTGTGGGTATCCACGACCACCAGTAGTGTTTTTTCAGTGGCGATTTCCAATGCCTCTTCTGGTCCAATAAATCGAGAAAATAATTGCTCCTGCTGACGGATTTCCCCCATAAGTCTTTGAACAGCGCTATCCATTTCTTGTATGTTCAAAACTATGTAGGCGTCTTTTTGATTCATCTGTGCTACTTTGTATATACCTATGGAAGACCCAATCGAATCCATGTCAGGATTTTTATGACCCATAATAATGACTTTATCACTTGCCGTAATTAAATCCTTCAACGCATGAGAAATAACGCGGGCACGTACTCTTGTCCGTTTTTCAACAGGATTTGTTTTCCCGCCAAAGAATTTTACTTTTCCATTTGGATGTTTTATCGCTACCTGGTCTCCGCCTCTTCCTAATGCTAGATCGAGACTGGATTGTGCTAACACGCCTAATTCAGGCAGTGAAGGGGTTCCAGCACCTACTCCAATACTTAAGGTAAAGGATATATTTTGCTTAGAAGTCATTTCCCTAACATCATCAAGGACAGGAAATTTACCTCTTTCAAGGAGTTGCAGAATCGCTTCATTAAACACTGCGATAAATCGTTCGGATGAGATTCTTTTTAGAAAAATACCATTGTCATGCGCCCACTTATTGAGGGTAGATGTAACCATATTATTAATGCTTCCGCGCATTTGGTCATCCATACCTTGTGTTAGTTCATCGTAATTATCTAAGAAGATAATGGCAATAACGGTCCGTTCATCATGATACATTTTTTCAATTTCTTTTTGTTCAGTGACATCAAAAAAGTATAGAAGCTTTTCCTCGCTTTTGAGAATCACTCGAAATTTACGTTCATGAAGGGTAATGATTTCTGTTTCAACTTCTTGCTTGATTAACGGTATTAATGTGTCTGCCACCTCGTAAAGAGACTTACCAACCAGCGTATCTTCATCGAAATAGGAGGAAAGAAAAGGATTGGTCCACTCAATAAAATATTCGTCATTAATAAGCATAATCCCTATCGGCATTTCCATCAGCGCTTCTTCGCCTACCCTTTTTACTCGGTAAGAAAGGGTTGAGATATAATCTTCCATCTCTTTTCTTTGGCGGGATTCGATGACGATCATATAGTATAACGGCGGAATGATCAGAAATAATCCCACCAAGCTTAATATCCAATTATAGTAGGTCAGGACAATGAGCAGCACCACTGTAATGCCTATCAGCCCGTAAAAAGGATAGCGAATCGAGCGTTTTTCAATAAATGCAGGCAATTTTTTCAGCTCCTAAACAGTAGTCATCTCTCTTTTTTAGTAAAGCCTTTTCGTAAATCAAAGCTTAAATCAATTATACCTAATATCCCTACAATATAAAGGAAAATTGGAACTAGAAAAGCGACAATCGCTATTGTAATAGTGATAGCCTTCGAAATACCCTTTTGATCGAAGTAATAAAATATAAATGTATATCCTTGCAACACCATTAAAAACTGGAGGATATAAGTCAAATTAATTATAGCCATATACCAGAAGGTGCCTTCTTCAGGGTTCATAAACATGCTCAGTAACAAGGTAAGAAGAAAATAATATAATAAACTTTTTGGCAAGGAAATCTCTTTAAAGCTTTTCCACTTTTCTACCTTAACGCCAAATCTCTTAATAATCGGAAACGATACAAGCTGCATAATGAAAACGATGAAAAATGAAGTGACAACAAATAAAGTTGGAATTAAGGTTTTAATAAGGTTTAATCCATTATTAAATTGTTCTATAACTTTTTTATTGTCCTCTGGATTACCAAAACTCCCCAGCAAACCTGCGGATGTATCGAATGATTCACGCAATATATCAATCATTTCAGTAATCATATTCACATTAAATAAAACAATGCTTGTCACATAAATAATTATTAAGTTTATTAAAAAGACAAGGGACCCGCTAATAAATAATATCCCCATATTCTTTTGTTTTTGAATTAAGTACCCAATCACAACACCTGTTGTTCCGTATGCTAACGTTAATGGCAGCGACATAATCGTCCCTACAATAAACGAAAGGAAAAGGGATGCAATAATAAAAACAAAAATACTTTTGCCATTATTTTTAGCGGCAAATAATATAAAGGGTACAGCTAAAAATAAATTCACAAGCATTCCAAGAACCGGAACATAAATGGTAAGTAATAATAAGACTGCAAAGGCTGCTAAAAGGATAGCACCTTCTGTTAGTTTACGAACATTTTTCACTGCTTCACCTCAATTATTTAGGCTCTTTTCTTAAACTTTGTTGCTTTTTATAATGAAATTTAATGATTCTGCTGTGTCTTCACCGTAAACAGGAAAATACAATAAGAAACGAGCTAGCACGCTAATTTCAATGGCGCAAAATAGCTATTTCCACGTTAAAATCGGCTTTAGGATTTTAACAACAGTCGTTTCAAAAACAGCAATATATCAAAAAGCCTATTCCTTAATTTTAGCTAGAAAAGCATTGCTATTCAACTTTAAAAATAAAAAAGGCAGCAAGGGATGACCCTGGCTGCCTTAGAACAATTTACTCTAGCCTTAGCGCCTAGGGGCTCGGGTCATAGGCCAAGCCGGCAAGAAGGTAAAAAGCAACCTCTTGCCGGCTCGTCTTATGCCTGTCGCCCCTGTCAAGGCGCTTACGCTTTATTATTCACCTGAAACGAATGGTAATAATGCCATTTGACGTGCACGTTTGATTGCAACTGTTAGTTTACGTTGATATTTAGCGCTAGTACCAGTTACACGACGTGGTAAAATTTTTCCACGCTCAGAAATGAACTTTTTAAGTAAATCTACTTCTTTATAATCGATGCGAGTGATACCATTTGCTGTAAAATAGCACACTTTACGGCGCTTCGCGCGTCCGCCTTTACGTCCTCCACCTGCCATGAAAATTCCCTCCTTTTAGTTATGATTACGTTCAGAAAAGGTTGACGTTAAAATGGTAGATCATCATCGGAGATGTCTATTTGACCGTTACCTGCGAACGGATCATCATCTTTAGGAAAACCTTTGTTATTGTTATTATTGTTATTATTGTTATTGCCTTGATATTGGCGTTGTTGATTCTGATTGCCGCCGCCATAAGGATTTCCCTGCGGTTCCCTTGGTGGTGCACCGAAGTAATCATTGTCGTTTCTTCCGCCACCGCCGCCTGATGAATTTTTAGGCTCAAGAAATTGGACACTTTCTGCCTGAACTTCAGTAACGTATACACGTTTACCATCTTGTCCTTCATAGTTGCGGGTTTGAATGCGGCCATCGACACCTGCAAGACTGCCTTTTTTCAAGAAGTTTGCCACATTTTCAGCAGGTTTTCGCCAAACAACACAGTTAATAAAGTCTGCTTCACGCTCACCTGACTGACTAGAAAACGGACGGTTAACTGCTAAAGTAAAGGTAGCTACAGGAACCCCATTTGGTGTATAACGCAAATCAGGATCTTTTGTTAAACGGCCTACAAGCACGACACGATTCATCATCAGAATCAACTCCTTTTCTTCTGGTAAAATGTTCCATGTGGAACATTTAAACCAAAGTATATTTATATTAAGCTTCTTCTTTAATTACTAAATGGCGAATGATATCTTCGCTGATTTTCGCAAGACGAGAAAATTCTTGTACCGCGTCAGCTGAAGATGTAGTTTTCACGATTTCGTAATATCCATCACGGAAATCGTTGATTTCGTAAGCTAGACGACGCTTACCCCAATCTTTTGTTTCAGCAGTTTCCGCACCATTTTCAAGAAGAATTCCGTTGAAACGCTCTACAAGAGCCTTTTTCGCTTCGTCTTCAATGTTTGGGCGGATGATGTACATGATTTCGTACTTATTCATCACAGTCACCTCCTTTTGGTCTAAACGGCCCATTTGGGCAAGGAGCAATTATTCATTACTCACAATGTAAGATTATAGCATAGGATTCGTTGGAATGCAACGTTGTTCACCAATTCTAGATATTCCTTGTAGAATGGTAAAAAGCCTTGCAGATGCAAGGCTTACTGTTTTACACATTAAATCGGAAGTGAATGACATCTCCATCTTTTACTAAATACTCTTTACCTTCTAAACGGACTTTTCCAGCTTCCTTAGCGCCATTATAGCTTCCAGCTGCTAATAAGTCCTCATAAGAAACGGTTTCAGCACGGATAAATCCTCTTTCAAAATCGGAGTGAATGATTCCCGCACATTGTGGAGCCTTCATGCCATGTCGGAACGTCCATGCACGAACTTCCTGTACACCAGCTGTAAAATAAGTAGCTAATCCAAGCAGGTTGTAGGCAGCCCGAATTAATTGATCAAGTCCAGATTCTTCGATTCCAAGCTCCTCTAGGAACATTTGCTTTTCTTCGCCATCCAGTTCAGCAATTTCCTCTTCAATCTTTGCACAAACTACAATAACTTCAGCATTATCTGCCGCAGCAAATTCACGTACTTTTTGTACATATTCGTTTCCTGAAGGATCTGCTACATCATCTTCACCAACATTTGCTACATATAAAACAGGCTTAATCGTTAAAAGATGAAGCATTTTTGCGATTTTCATTTGCTCTTCGGTAAATTCTACGGTCCGTGCTGGTTTTTCAGCTTCAAATGCTTCACGAAGCATTGAAAGAACTTCAAACTCAGCAGCCGCATCTTTATCCTTTTGCTTGGCCAATTTTTCAACACGGCTAATCCGTTTTTCAACAGATTCCATGTCAGCAAGGATTAACTCTAAGTTAATAACTTCAATGTCGGAAATAGGATCTACTTTCCCTGCTACGTGCGTGATATTTTCATCTGCAAAGCAGCGAACCACTTGGCAAATAGCGTCCACTTGACGAATGTGGGACAGAAATTTGTTTCCAAGTCCTTCACCTTTACTTGCACCTTTTACAATTCCTGCAATATCGGTAAATTCAAAGGCAGTGGGAACTGTCTTCTTCGGCTGAACGAGTTCCGTTAATTTATTTAAGCGGTCATCCGGTACTTCTACAATTCCTACGTTTGGATCAATGGTACAGAATGGGTAGTTCGCTGATTCTGCCCCAGCTTGTGTAATTGCATTAAATAATGTAGACTTACCCACGTTTGGAAGTCCCACAATACCTGCTGTTAAAGCCATAAAATTCACTCCTCATAAAAAATCCATCTATTTTATAATAAATTTACGTACAAATTTTAAAAAGCCTCTCACAATTATAGGCATTAGAAGCTAAAAAGACAAGAACAACAAAAAGTGGAGACGCCTTGATTAGCCCCGACAAGCAAATAACCTCTCCCCGATGAATTCCGCACTTTGACTTCATTGGGGAGAGGTATTTGACCTCGAGGGGCTGGGCGTCGGAACTGGATTACAACTTAGCTGGTACCTAAGGCACCAGCTAAGTTGTTCTTTCAAGATTAACAAGGCAATCATACAAAGTGCTGCCTAATCCATTATCTGATTCCCCGCTTGAGGTTAGGCTATTGACAGGACCGCCAAACCTTTTCCAAATACCCTCATCGATATTAATCGTATTGGGATGTGCCTTGGGTAAAATAGAAATAACCCCTTTTACCTCACCACGCTGATTCCATACTCTCACTAAATCTCCATTCGTAAGTTGTTTATCTGCCGCAATATTTTCTGCAACTTCCACCTTTAGCTCAGGATCCTTAGAAAATAGATGATAGTTTTGCGAATGATTCGATCTTAAAGGATGAATGGTTAATAAATGATACGGATATTTCTCAGCTAGTTCTGGGTTACTCCACTTTGACTCTTCAGGAAGGGCCAATTTTAACTGGCCGTCATCCCCCTTCCCAATCGATGTGAACTCATATTTTCCGGAAGGAGTTTTGAAATTATAATTGCTCCACGGGATGGGTTCCACCGGAAGCTCCAGTGTGTGTTTTTCTTTAAGCTGCTCAAAAGTGATTCCCTTTTTTGCTAATGATTCCAGAGCCATTTCCATCCATTGTTCTCTTGAAAAAGCAAAATCCTCTCCAAATCCCAGCCTGTTTGCAAGCTGAGTCCAAATCCATAAATCAGATTTCGCTTCTCCAGGGGCAGAAACAAGTTTTGGCCCATAATTGACGTAATGATGGTACATAGAAGAGTAATAGAAATCTTCTTCCTCAAAAGAAGTTGTCGTTGGCAGAATATAATCCGCTAAACGAGCTGTGTCTGTCATATATTGTTCCACCACGACGAGCGTGGAAACGGAAGAAAATGCTTTTTCTACAATAGATGAATCCGGAACCTGTGTCAGTGGATTGCCACAAGTAACAAAAATCATTTTGATTTCTGGGTCTACTGCAGCCAATACTTCCTCTGCTTGTTTCATGATCGAAAACTGTCTGTGGCTGCTCTTTCGATGATTCAATGTTAAATTACCGATATCAAAGCTCTGCCCTACTTGGAGGTTTGCATAATTGGCACCTCCGCCAGGAATTCCAATATTTCCACTTATCGCGACAAGGGCATCAATCAAGCGGATGGTATTTCCGCCATTTTTATAGCGCTGCATCCCAAGTCCCATGAAGGTAGAGGTTGGACGATCGCCAAAAATCTGTCCTAAATATTGAATATTTTCTACAGGAACCTCTGTCATTTTGCTAATTTTCTCTAGTGTAATACTGTCAACCATCTTCTCTACATCGCGAAAGCCAAGGGTATGATGATCGATAAATTCCCGATCTTCTAGCCCTAATCGGAGAATTTCCTTAATAATACCCGCAGCTAAAAGACCATCCATTCCAGGTTTTACTGATATATATTTATCTGCTATTTTTGCAGTGGCATTAAATAGTGGATCAATAACAAGAATTCTTGCTCCTTTTTTCTTTGCTTCTAAGAGCTTTTCGTAGAAGTGCATGTTAGTTCTTGCGACATTTCTGCCCCAAATGACGATGTTTTTACTGTTTAAAACGTCCTCCGGTTCATGACTCCAGGCATTACCAAAATCCCATTTCTGTGCCTCAATTCCCGCACCCCAACAGAGTGATCCATAAACTTCCGTAACACCGCCATACGAATTAAAAAACCGTTGATCTAAATTTTTTAATATTCCATTGTTCGCATAGTCATGACTATGAAGAACGGCAGTCGATCCATACTGTTCTTTAATTTCCTTCAACTTGAGAGCTATTTCATCAAGAGCCTGATCCCATGATATTTGCTTGAATTCGCCATTTACCTTTTTTAAGGGATGAAGAAGACGTTCTGTTGAATTGGTCCTCGTTTCTAGCATTCTACCTCTTCCACAAATTTTCCCTTTTGTAATTGGGTGGGAAGGGTCTCCTTCTACTTTAGTTATTTTATCGTTCTCTACCGTTACATGGAAACCGCAGCTGTCCCAACAATTTAGCGGACAAGCCGATTTACGTATTTCAGTCATTTTCCCCACCCCCTAAATCAATCTATATAATTTTAACAACAATCTTTACGAAAACATCCATATTTAAAAAGGATAATCTATTTACTCAAAAAAAAGAAGCATGAACTACTGCTCATGCTTAACCAATATTTTCTTCATTTTCCGTGAAAATTCACGTCTTGGAATCATTACGCTATGTTCACAGCCTTCACATTTAATGCGGATGTCCATCCCCATCCGAATTATCTTCCAACGATTCGTCCCGCATGGATGCTGCTTTTTCATTTCTACGACATCATTTAACCCAAATTCCTTTTCCTCCATTAAATTCCTCTCCTTTTAAACACTAGGTTCATTAACGTTTCCAGAATCCTTTGAGTACATGACCATACGTGGATATGGGATTTTAATTCCATGTTCATCTAGAGATTGTTTTATATCCCTTTTAATATCACGAGAAACACCTGCATGTTTCATTGGCAAGGTTTCCGCTACAATTCGTAATACTACTTCTGTTGATCCCAAGGTTTGAATACCTAACAGTTCGGGTACCTTTGTTAATTGTTCGTATTTATCGGGCATTTGTTCAAGTAAGTTTCGGATAATATTCTGCGTCTTATCAATATCCTCTTCATAGGCAATTGCAATGTCAATTATAGCCAGACTGTTATTTAAAGAGAAGTTGGTTACTTGAATGATACTTCCATTGGGAAGAATGTGTACTTCTCCCGTCCAGCTTTTTAGTTTTGTTGTCCTGAGACCAATTGCCTGAACCGTTCCCTCAAACTGGTCAATGCGAACTTGATCGCCAACTGAAAACTGATCTTCAAAAATAATAAAGAAGCCGCTTATTACATCTTTGACCAAACTTTGTGCCCCGAAACCAACGGCGAGTCCTACAACTCCTGCCCCGGCAATCAAGGCTTTTACGTCAATCGTTAGAACAGAAAGAATCATCATAAAGGCAATAAAATAGACAACATATGTAAGTACATTATCGAGAAGTTTATACAAAGTTTCTTCTCGTCGTTCTGAAGTCTTTAGAGGAGAGCGTGTTCGAATCTTAAATACATTATCAATTGCTACGCTGCCTAACTTAATTAAAATTTTGGCAACAATCAAAATGGCAATGATTTTAAGTACACCTTCCCCGATGGCCAGCCAGGTATCTTCGTTTTGAAATTTATCAATAAATCTGTTAATAACTGAATTCATTTAAAAACCAATCCCTCGTTTCCTATTGAATCACACTTATTTTATCAATTTTCCTTTGTAGTTTATAGTATTGTGATTTATTCATTTTTTCAATAGGAATATCTTTCATTGACTACGTATAGATTTTCAAAATTTTCCGTATACTGTTAGAAAGCAATTTTTAAAACAATAAGTGGTCACAAGTTAAGGAGTGGACTTATGAACCTGAAGCCAAGTTTTCTTGATAGGAGGACCAATACACAAAAAATTAATCATGAGGATTTTCAAGCAGTTGAAAATCTCGCCATGGAATTAGTCAAGTTTTTACCCAGGACGTCACAACGGCCAATCGTTTTTGTTTGTATTGGAACTGACCGCTCAACAGGAGATTCATTAGGGCCACTTGTGGGATCATTTTTAGAAGAAAAGGATATTCCTTTTTTTCATGTGTACGGTACATTAGATGAGCCTATTCATGCCGTAAATCTTACTGAACGATTGTCGGAAATTACACTCAAACATCAAGATCCCTATATCATTGGCATTGATGCCTGCTTAGGAAGAATGAAAAATGTTGGGGTAATTCAGGTAGCTGATGGCCCTGTGAAACCAGGTGCTGGGGTAAACAAGGATCTTCCTGCTGTCGGAGATATCCATATTACCGGAATTGTTAATGTCAGCGGCTTTATGGAGTTTTTTGTCCTCCAAAACACCCGTCTAAATCTCGTCATGAAAATGGCAAAAACAATTGCTAATGGTATTTATCAAGCGAGTATTCTCCATTCAAAGGGACGTCTGCAGGAGTTAATGCAAGAGCAGAAAAAGACGAATTAAAAGAGCAATCGGGAATAGCCCAATTGCTCTTTTTGGAGTTTCTTGTAAGTAAATTAAAAATACTGATGATATTGATAGAGAATGGCTACTATAATCGCCGTTACGAGAATAGCAGGGAGGAGGTTCGCAACCTTTATTTTTACTAATCCAGTTAGATTCAATCCGATTGCAAAAATCATGACTCCGCCGGTCGCAGTTAGTTCAACGATAAATTGATCCATCAAGAGCTGCGGAATAAAACGATCAATTTGGGTGGCGAATAATGCAATCAGCCCTTGATAGAGCATGACAGGAATGGCAGAAAAAATAACGCCGACTCCAAGGGTAGAGGTTAATATAATCGATGTAAATCCATCTATAAGCCCCTTCGTATACAAAACATCATGGTCACCGCGGATACCACTGTCGAGGGCTCCAATAATTGCCATAGCCCCAATCACAAAGATTAAAGTAGCTGTAACAAATCCTTCTGAGATGCTGCCTTTTCCAGTAGAGCCTATTCCCAAAGAACCAATTTTCTTTTCCAGCCAAAAACCTAACTGATTTAGCTTTTCATCTAATTGCATGAGTTCACCTAGGACGGCTCCTATCACCAAGCTAATAATGACAATCAGGAAATTCTCACTTTTCAAGCCCATTTGTAATCCCAGGACAATCACCGACAATCCGATTGCATACATGACCGTTGTTTTCATGCTTTCAGGTATTCGGTTCAAAAGTCTTCCTATTAAAGTACCAATAATGATTAATGCTCCATTGACCAGCGTCCCTAATAAAAACATCGTTTGTTCACCTATTCTTCGAATCTCGAAATTTATAATAGTATTAACCTATCATGTTTTATGGTCAATGAAAAGATATTTATTTTTGGAAAAGTCCGTTTTATCAAAGCTCTGGCAAAAAAAATAAACCATCCGATTTGATGGCTTAAAGTGATTCTTCTTGACCAAGCATTTCTAGAATTCGTTCTAGATCTTCTTTGGAAAAAAATTCAATTTCAATTTTCCCTTTATTTTTTGATTGTTTAATATTTACAGTTGTCCCGAAGCGTTCCCTAAGGGAGTGTTCACGCTCCTGGATAAATACATCCTTTTTCTTTTCAGGCTTTTTTGTTTCACGTGGAACATTATCATTCAATTGTTGAATGAGTTTCTCTAACTGGCGTACATTCAAGGACTCTTGAATAATTTTATCCACTAAAGCTGGGACCTTGGCCTTTTGACGAAGGCCCAATAGCGCGCGTCCATGACCCATCGAGATTTTCCCATCGGAAATTAACTCTTGAATCTTAACAGGAAGGGAGAGCAATCGAATATGATTCGCGATATGCGGGCGGCTTTTTCCTAAACGCTTCGCTACCTCTTCTTGGGTAAATTTTAGCTTTTCCATTAATGTCTGGTAAGCCTGACCCTCTTCAATTGGATTCAAGTCCTCTCGCTGGAGGTTTTCTAATACCGCTAACTCCATCATTTGCTGCTCTGTTAACTCTCTAACAACTGCTGGCACACTTTCTAGTTTTGCCTCTTTTGCTGCTCGGAAGCGTCTTTCTCCAACAACAATTTCATAGCCCTTTATGCTTTTTCTTACTACAAGCGGCTGGAGAATTCCATGTTCTAGAATTGATGCTTTCAACTCATCAATTGCTTCCTGCTGGAAGGTTTTCCTTGGCTGGTAAGGATTCGGACGCAGCTCTTTTACACTAATTTCTTGGACAGTCTCTTCCTTACCGGCCTCGATATTCGTAAAAAATGCATTTAAGCCTTTTTTTCCTAGACCCTTAGCCATTTGAGACCACTTCCTTTGCTAGATCTAAATAAACTTCTGCTCCTCGAGATTTTGAATCATACGTAATAATTGGTTCGCCATGGCTCGGTGCTTCACTTAGACGTACATTTCTTGGAATAATGGTTTTATATACTTTGTCTTGAAAGTACTTCTTAACCTCTTCAATGACTTGAATGCCTAAGTTGGTCCGTGCATCAAGCATTGTCAGCAAAACACCTTCTATTTTTAGGTCTTGATTTAGGTGTTTTTGTACTAGACGCACAGTGTTTAATAACTGACTTAAACCTTCTAGAGCATAATACTCACATTGAACTGGAATTAATACAGAATCAGAAGCTGTTAAGGAGTTGAGTGTTAATAACCCTAATGAAGGAGGGCAATCGATAATGATATAATCAAATTGGTCTTTGACTTCTTCAAGGGCACGCTTTAACCGGACTTCTCTTGAAATTGTAGGAACAAGCTCGATCTCTGCCCCCGCCAACTGGATGGTAGCAGGTATAGCATATAAATTTTCCACTGATGTTGATTTTATAACATCCTTTGCTTCCACATCATCTACTAAAACATCATAGATGCACTGCTCTACATCTGCTTTATCAATACCAATTCCGCTTGTTGCATTTCCTTGAGGGTCAATGTCTACTAATAAAACCTTTTTCCCAATGTATGCTAAGCAGGCGCCTAGATTGACAGAGGTAGTTGTCTTTCCAACCCCGCCTTTTTGATTCGCGATTGCAATGGTTTTGCCCACGATGTCACCTACCCTTGTTTCAAATAATAAAACTTAAAGTCTAGTAAGTAAAACTAGTAATATAAAAATCCATGCTCTGTTATTTTATCATGAAACTGATTTATTGTTATTTTTTTTCATAAAATATTAATAATGATTAGGCTGTGTTTAACTTCCACTATTTTACACAAAATAAAAACCAAACTACTGAAAAGTCTGGTTCCATTTTGTAGAATATTTTATTTTTTCTTTGGTATTTTGATTGTAAATTGATAGTACTCTTCGAATTCTTCCTCTTCGGCGTCGAGAGAAATTCCGTTATCTGTCACCATCGTTAATGATTGACGAATGGTGTTTACTGCAATTCTCATATCCTTGCTGAAGGCCTTCCGTTTTGGCTTTGGCTTTTGGTTTTTTTCTTCCAGCAGCCGTGCCACTCGATCTTCTGTCTGCTTCACATTAAGATTTCTTGCAATAATGTCCTGCATGAGTAAAACTTGCTTCTCTGGATCCTTAAGCGGGATCAGGGCTCGTGCATGCCGCTCCGTTATTTCCTTATTCAACAAGGATTCTTGGATTTGCTGCGGCAGTTTAAGAAGCCTTAGCTTATTTGCTACGGTTGACTGCCCTTTTCCAAGCCGCTGAGCAAGAGCCTCTTGCGTTAAATTATGGAGCTCGAGCAGCTTTCCATAAGCAATCGCCTCTTCAATTGGAGATAATTCTTCCCGCTGTAAATTTTCAATTAAAGCAACCGAAGCGGTTTCTGTGTCTGAATAATTCTTAATAATTGCGGGCGCTTCATCCCAGCCTAGCTTCTTCATTGCACGAAAGCGGCGCTCCCCGGCAATAATCTCATAATTTCCATCAAACTGGCGGACAACAATTGGCTGTATGATTCCGTGTGTATGAATTGTTCGTGATAATTCTTCTATTTTTTCGTCATCGAATACGGTTCGAGGCTGAAAACGGTTTGGAACAATTCTTTCAATCGGAATCTTTTTTATTTCTTCATTTTTTACGCCATCAAGCTCTTGGTTTTGCTCTTTTTCTAACTCAACCTTTTGATCTCCCTTTTCGCCGAGGCCAAAAAAGCGTGAAAACGAATTCTTCATCCCCAACACCACCTTTACGAAACTCCCTATTACTTATTCGCTGTCTATCCTTTTACTTCCTGCCAATTCCGCTGTTTTATTTAAGCTCTTTTCTTAAACTTTGTTGCCTGTAGGAACAAAACTTAATGATAATGCTAAATCTCTGCAGAAATTAGCAAAATTTAATAAGAAAAGAGCCTGCAAACTATATTCTAAAGTGCAAAATAGCTATTTCCACGTTAAAATCGGCTTTAAGATTTTAACAACAATCTTTACGTAAGCAGGCTTTATTTAAACAAATAAATCATCCTATTCAATTGGCATTTTGCCAGGTGTTCCTGGTTTTCTTGGATACTTTTTTGGCGTTTGTTTTTCTTTTTTAATCACAAGAATATTTCTTTCACTGTCTTCCATCGGCAAAGTAAAAGTAAACATCTGCTCTAACTTTCCACCAAGGGTTGTAATTGCCTTCTGCCCTATTGCCAATTCATCATTTGCATGTGCCGCTTTCATAGCGATAAAATGTCCGCCAACTTTTACAAGCGGCAGGCAGAGCTCACTAAGTACAGACATTCTCGCAACTGCCCGGGCAGTCACAAGATTGTATGATTCCCTATGGGATGGATTCACCCCAAAGGTCTCAGCACGATCGTGAATGAAGTGGACCTTATCCAATTTTAAAACATTTGCTAAATGGTTTAAAAAGGATATCCGCTTATTTAATGAATCAACAATGGTTACCTCTAGATGAGGAAAGGCAATTTTTAATGGAATACTTGGAAACCCTGCGCCCGCACCTACATCGCAAAGGTGAAGAGGCTGCGTAAAATCAAAATAGAAGGCAGCAGATATGGAATCATAGAAATGTTTTAAATAAACATCACTTTGATCTGTAATGGCCGTTAGGTTCATTTTTTCATTCCACTCAACCAAGGTATGAAAGTAATTTTCGAATTGGTGCAGCTGCTCATCGCTAAGGGTAATGCCCTTTTCAAGAAGCATAGCTTTGAATTGTTCGACGTTCATCAGCAAAACTTCCTCTTTTTTTCAAAATTATAGATTACTCGTCCTAGCTATTTTTCCTTGTTCTAAATAAATAAGGAGGATTGAAATATCCGCTGGATTTACACCAGATATCCTTGAAGCCTGAGCAAGAGATAATGGTTTGATTTGTTTTAAATTTTGCTTCGCTTCATTTGCAAGCCCAGATATCGAATCATAATCAATATTGTCAGGAATTTTCTTATTCTCCATTTTCTTTAGGCGTTCAACCTGCTGGAGTGATTTTTCAATATAACCTTCATATTTAATTTGGATTTCAACTTGCTCTTTAATATCTTGATCTAATTCCACATGACTAGGAGTTAGTTTCTCAATATGTTCATATGTCATCTCAGGACGTTTCAATAAATCTGCAGCTAGAATTCCGTCTTTAAGCTCACTGCCGCCCATGCTTCTAATGAGTTCTTGAACTTCGGCTGAGGGCTTTAGTCTAACGGATAAAAGTCTTTCTTTTTCTGATTCAACTGCTGCTTTCTTTACAAGAAATCTTTGATAACGCTCCTCTTGAATAAGGCCAATCGAATGCCCTAGTTCCGTTAATCTTAGGTCTGCATTGTCATGTCGTAACAAAAGACGGTATTCTGCACGTGAAGTCAACAAGCGGTAAGGTTCAGCGGTACCCTTTGTAATTAAATCATCTATTAATACACCGATATAGGCATCTGAACGGCTAAGAATTAATGAATCTTTTCCTTGTATACTCAGTGCAGCATTAATGCCGGCCATAATCCCTTGGCCAGCTGCCTCTTCATATCCGGATGTTCCATTAATTTGACCAGCCGTATAAAGGTTTTTTATCACTTTTGTTTCCAAAGTCGGCCAAAGCTGTGTTGGATTAATCGCATCGTACTCAATCGCGTATCCGGCCCTCATCATTTGTGCATTTTCCAATCCAGGAACGCTTCTAATGAGTTGATGTTGAACATCTTCTGGAAGACTGGTCGATAAGCCTTGAACATAAACCTCTTGTGTTTTTCTTCCTTCAGGCTCTAGAAAGATCTGGTGACGAGGCTTATCATTAAAGCGGACTACTTTATCCTCAATGGATGGACAATAGCGTGGACCTGTTCCTTTTATCATTCCAGAATACATGGGTGACCGATGAAGGTTTTGGTCAATTAACGTATGTGTTTGTTCATTTGTATAGGTTAACCAGCATGGGAGCTGATCGGTGATATATTTAGTGGTTTCATAAGAAAACGCCCTCGGTTCCTCATCACCAGGCTGAATTTCCGTTTTGCTGTAATCAATTGTTTGGCTATTCACACGCGGCGGAGTTCCAGTCTTAAAACGAACAAGCTCAAACCCAAGTTCTTCTAAATGCTCAGATAATTTTATGGATGGCTGTTGATTATTCGGACCGCTGGAGTACTTCAATTCTCCGAGGATAATTTCACCGCGAAGATACGTACCGGTCGTAATGACGACTGTTTTTGCACGGTAAATGGCACCTGTTTTTGTAATAACCCCAACACAGACGCCATTTTCGACGATTAATCTTTCAACCATTCCTTGAAGGAGTGTGAGATTTGGAGTATTTTCAATTGTATTTTTCATTTCGGACTGATAGTCAACTTTATCGGCTTGAGCCCGCAGTGCACGGACTGCAGGACCCTTACCCGTATTCAACATTCTCATTTGGATATGTGTTTTATCTATATTTTTTCCCATTTCCCCGCCAAGTGCATCAATTTCCCGAACAACAATCCCTTTTGCGGGTCCGCCAATTGATGGATTACATGGCATGAAAGCAACCATGTCGAGATTAATGGTAAGCATTAATGTTTTTGCGCCCATTCGTGCCGCCGCAAGGCCAGCCTCACAGCCAGCATGGCCAGCACCAATGACCACAACGTCAAAATTACCTGCTTCGTATGACATTTTACTTCACCAACTTTCTTATTTTCTAGCTGCAGCACCTAGCCCCCCGAGGTAACCTCGGGGCTGAACGCTAAGGAATGCTCCTTAGAATAATCTTCGCAGGAACAAGCTGTGCTTGTTCCGAAGGTGCTGCTGCTTTTATTATTTTCCTATTTTCCTAAACAGAACTGTGAGAATAACTGGTCGATGAGGCTTTCATGAACACTATCACCGATAATTTCCCCAAGTATCTCCCAGGTTCTTGTAACGTCTATTTGGACAATATCAATTGGAGTGCCCATTTCTACTCCAGCGATGGCTTCTTCTATCGTATGCAAACTTTGCCCAATCAACGCAATATGGCGGCTGTTTGAGAGATAGGTCATATCACCAGCGTCAATGGAGCCGGCGAAGAACAGAGAGGATATTGCTTCTTCAAGTTCATCCACACCACGGTCCTCTAATAAGGAAGTGGTGACGATTTTATGCTCCGCTGCCAACTCCTTAACACGGTCCATATCAATATGCTGTTCAAGGTCAGTCTTATTCACAATGACGATGACATCCATCCCTTTAACCGCTTCAAAAAGGTTTTCATCCTCTTTTGTAAATTCATCTGCGTAGTTTAGCACTAACAAGATTAAATCAGCTTCTTTTAATACCTGCCGTGACTTTTCTACTCCTATGCGTTCAACAATATCTTCCGTTTCTCTAATACCCGCTGTGTCTAATAGTCTTAGCGGGACTCCGCGGACATTTACATATTCTTCAATTACATCACGGGTTGTCCCAGGAATATCGGTAACAATTGCCTTATTTTCATGAACAAGACTATTTAATAAAGAAGACTTTCCAACATTCGGGCGGCCGACAATAACGGTCGATAGTCCCTCTCGTAAAATTTTCCCCTGCTGTGAGGTTTGCAGCAGCTTTCTTAATTCATCCCGAACATAAATGGACTTTTCCAATAACATTTTATGAGTCATTTCTTCAACATCGTCATATTCAGGATAATCGATATTTACTTCAACGTGTGCGAGGATCTCTAAGATTTCCTGACGCAATCCCCTAATTAACTTCGATAATCGTCCTTCCATTTGTCCTAGAGCCACATTCATTGCCCGATCTGTTTTTGCCCTAATTAAGTCCATTACGGCTTCTGCTTGTGATAAATCAATCCGTCCGTTTAAAAACGCCCTCTTGGTAAATTCACCTGGTTCTGCAAGTCTAGCTCCATGAGCTAATACATGCTGCAAAACACGATTAACAGATACAATCCCGCCGTGACAATTTATTTCAACTACATCCTCTTTTGTAAAAGTCTTAGGTCCCTTCATGACCGATACCATTACCTCTTCAATAACCTGATCCTTCTTTGGATCGATTAAATGTCCATAATGGATCGTATGAGTTGGTACCTCTATCAACCTTTTTCCACTAATGCTTCGAAAAACTTGATCCGCAATTTTAATGGAATCATCGCCACTCAATCGTACTATTGCAATTGCTCCCTCACCCATTGGTGTCGATATGGCAGCTATCGTATCAAATTCCATTACATTCACCACTCTTTATATATATAAATACAAATTATTTTTCTCAAAATATTAGAATACCACATCTGGTTTTGTGTAAAAACCAAAAAACCTTATAAAATAATTATCCACAACCAAATAAATGTCCACGTATTATTTTAACTTATCCACATGTGAATAACAATAAAACATAGAATTTCAAATAATTGTTATTCACAGGTCATTTAGACCAAAAAAAAGACATCCTTCAAAAAAGGATGCCTTTTCTTATTTATCTGACAGGTGAAATAACAATATGGCGATGTGGATCTGAACCATCTGAATACGTCTTTACTCGTTTATTATCGGATAAAGCTGTATGAATAACTTTACGCTCATATGAAGGCATTGGTTCCAATGCAACATCCTTGCCTGTTTTAATTGCCTTCAGGGCTAGACGATGTGCTAATTGGATAAGCGTATCATTTCTCCGGTTTCGGTAATCCTCTGCATCTAAAATAACGGTTAAATAATGATTCGAAAAGCGATTGATGATTAACTGCGTTAAATATTGTAATGAATTTAATGTTTGTCCCCTTTTTCCAATCAAAAGAGCGATCTTTTCGCCTGTCAAAACGAAATGCACTTGTTTACCATCCCGTTTAACTTCAATACTGACAGGCGCACCCATTTGTTCACTAACCTGAAGCAGAAACTTCTTTGCCTCATCAATTGGATCGATAATAACCGTAACCTTAACGACAGCAGGGCGAGAACCAAATATTCCAAAAATACCCCTTTTTCCTTCATCAATAATGGCTACATCCGTGCGGTCTTTTGTTGTGTTTAGTTGAGCTAAAGCTGATTCCACTGCTTCTTCGACAGTTTGTCCGGTAGCAGTTACTTGTTTCACTTTTTTGCTCCTCCCGCTTTACCGGCCTCTGCAGTCTTCCTCAAGTCCGGTCCTTTAATGAAATAAGTTTGTACAATCATGAAAATGTTACCAACTACCCAGTACAAAGAAAGTGCTGCTGGGAAATTGAAAGCAAAAATGACGATCATAATCGGCATCATCCAAAGCATCATCGCCATTTGAGGATTATGCTCCTGTCCAGCCATCATCAACTTTTGCTGAATAAATGTTGTGATCCCTGCAACAATCGGAAGAATAAAATATGGATCCTTATCCCCTAGATCAAACCAAAGGAAACTATGATCTGCAATTTCCCTTGTTCTAGAGATAGCATGATAAAAACCAATTAAAATCGGCATCTGAACGATTAATGGGAAACAGCCTGCCATTGGGTTTACTCCATGCTTTTGGAAAAGTGCCATTGTTTCTTGCTGCAGCTTTTGCTGAGTCTTTTGATCCTTTGAACTGTATTTCTCTCGAAGCGCCTTCATTTCTGGCTGTAATGCTTGCATTGCTTTCGAGCTTCTTGTCTGCTTGATCATTAGCGGTAAAATCGCTAATCGAATTAAAATTGTTACGACTATCAATGAAAAACCAAAGCTTCCGCCTAGTATATCTGCAAATTTCACAATGACCCAGGATAGCGGGTATACGATGTACTCATTCCAAAAACCTGTACTTTCGGCATCGATTGGTTTATTGATTTCAGTACATCCTGAAAGGAATAGAATGACAGAAACAAAACCAAGCAAAAGTAATATTCGTTTTTTCAACCTGAATTTTCCTCCTTGAACAATGTATATATATATATAGATTAAACTACTATATCCATTTGGAATATTTCATAGGTATTTTACCATCTTTTAGAATAATTTGTCTCCTAAATTTATGACGATACCTCTATATTTTGACAAATTATCGTTTTTTTAAGACCTTTCCCACTTTAAAGACATGAGTTAAACTCTTTTTTACCTCAAAAAAATCCATTTCTGCTGCAGGCTTCCTAGCAATGATTACGTAATCATTCCCTGGCATCAGCAAATCGGATAATTCGAAAACGGCTTGTCTTATGTATCGTTTAACTTGATTTCTTGTTACGGCATTTCCTATCTTCTTGCTTACAGAAAGTCCAATCCGAAAATAGTCCTGATCTTCCTTTTTTAGACTATATACAACAAATTGTCGATTCGCAAAGGATTGCCCCTTTTGAAATGCCTCTTGAAATTCCTTATTCTTCTTCACACGTAATTCTTTCTTCATAGAAAACACCTTCCATCTATACCAAAACTTTTCCATTGAGAAAGACACTTTATTATAGGCACTTTTCTGTTACATTTTTGTTTTTGGAACAAAATTAATGATTGCGCTAAGTTTTCCGGAGAAAGAATAACTCATTAAGAAAAGTGCCTACAAATTTAATTCTTAAGCACAAAAGGCTATTGCCGCGTTAAAATCAGCTTTAAGATTTTAACAATAAGCATTAGGCAACAGCTATATTAGAAAAAAGACCACTGATGTTTCAGTGGCCTAAGCTGATAATACTTTTCTTCCTTTTTGACGACGGCGTGCTAGAACTTTACGTCCAGTAGCGCTGCTCATACGACTGCGGAAACCGTGAACTTTACTATGTTTACGTTTTTTTGGTTGATATGTTCTTTTCATTATATGACACCTCCCTGAGGAATAGCTGTTAAAGACAGTCTAACTAATTATAAAGACGGACTTTTATCTTGTCAACTACCCGTAAAATATTGTACTTGTATCACTATTTTTTTCACACAGATTTTTTTCATCCCAAAAAATCTTAATAACTCCAATTTCCTCTTAAATTTATCCTGTGGATACTTTTTTCGACATTTTTTTCACCATTTCACAAGATATTGACAGTTTTTACACAGGAAACACTACTTGTGGACAAGTTTTAATCACATATTGTTGTGGTTGTGGATAAACCATTAAAAGGCATTGCGTATCTGCATTTTATTTGATATTATATTTGTGTTTTCACTCTGAATAACTTTGCCCCCTAAATACGTTATCCACAAACTGTGGATAACATGTGGACAAGTTGTTCAAGCACACTGAAGAAACTTGTCCACAAGCAGTGGATATTGTCGAAACTCCACTTTATTTCCTATATTATGTTTTTCCACAATCATTGTTTCGTATATTTATAAATTAGTAGGTTGTACAACTTGTATAACATTGTTTTTCCGCGGAACTCTTGTCCATTTTGATATAAAAATGATGCAAGGATACTTCACAACTGTTTGTGAAAAAATATCTTTATATATGGAGTTTAGACAAAAAACATACCTGCAAAGTGCATTTCAATAATAGACAGATAAAAAGAAAAAGGAGGGATAACCGTTGGAGAATATTGCGGATCTTTGGAACGCTGCTCTATCCAATATTGAGAAAAAGATTAGCAAGCCTAGTTTTGACACCTGGCTGAAGTCCACTAAAGCCCATTCCCTTCAAGGCGATCTACTAGTGATTACTGCTCCCAATGAATTTGCACGCGATTGGCTTGAGGAGCGCTATTCCCAGTTAATCTCCGGTATTCTTTATGAAATTACTGGGGAAGAACTATCAATAAAGTTCATTATTCCGCAAAATCAAAAAGAGGATGATTCAGATTTGCATTTGCCTGCTAAAAAGGCAAAAAGAGAGGACGATCAACATGATTTTCCTCAAAATATTCTAAATCCAAAGTACTTATTTGACACTTTTGTTATTGGTTCAGGAAACCGATTTGCTCACGCAGCTTCCCTTGCTGTTGCAGAAGCTCCAGCAAAAGCGTACAATCCATTATTTATTTATGGCGGGGTAGGTTTAGGCAAAACACACTTAATGCATGCGATTGGTCATTATGTGTTAGAACATAAACCAAACGCCAAAGTTGTCTATTTATCCTCAGAGAAATTTACAAATGAATTTATCAATTCAATTCGAGACAATAAAGCTGTCGAATTCCGTAATAAATATCGAAATGTAGATGTCTTGCTAATAGATGATATTCAATTTTTAGCTGGAAAAGAATCAACACAAGAGGAATTTTTCCATACTTTTAATACTCTTCATGAGGAAAGCAAACAAATTGTTATCTCTAGTGACAGGCCGCCTAGGGAAATTCCGACACTTGAGGACCGCTTACGATCACGTTTTGAATGGGGATTAATTACGGATATAACGCCGCCCGATCTAGAAACAAGGATTGCCATTCTTAGGAAAAAGGCTAAAGCAGAAGGTTTGGATATACCGAATGAAGTTATGCTCTATATAGCAAACCAAATTGATACAAATATTAGAGAGCTTGAGGGAGCATTGATTCGAGTAGTCGCTTATTCTTCCTTAATTAATAAAGATATTAACGCAGATTTAGCTTCCGAAGCTTTAAAGGACATTATTCCAAGTTCAAAGCCTAAGGTAATCACCATACTCGATATCCAAAGAACCGTGGGTGAACACTTTAGTGTTAAACTTGAAGATTTTAAGGCGAAGAAACGAACGAAATCTGTGGCATTCCCTAGACAAATTGCAATGTATTTATCACGGGAATTAACCGATTATTCATTACCCAAAATAGGTGAAGAGTTTGGAGGCCGTGATCATACTACAGTTATTCATGCTCACGAAAAAATTTCTAAGCTGTTACAAACTGATATTCAGCTGCAAAGGCAAATGAAAGAGATAAATGAGCTGTTGAAAGTTTAATACATCTGTGAATAACTTGTACTCCTTTATACACAGTCTGTCCACATGTGGATAGGCTGTGTTCCTATGGTGTAAAATAAGTTATCCACATATCAACAGGCCCTACTAGTACTTCTACTGTTTTTTATTTAAAAAACTTATTATTATATGTTTAAGAAATTCCATTTATGCATACTTAGAATAAAAATTTGCTGGGAGGATTATTAAATGAGATTTATCATCCAACGGGATCGCCTCGTTCAAAGTGTTCAAGATGTAATGAAGGCCGTCACATCAAGAACGACTATTCCCATTCTGACAGGAATTAAAATTACAGCTAGCAGCGAAGGAGTTACCTTAACAGGTAGTGATTCGGATATTTCGATTGAATCATTTATACCAAAAGAGGAAGCTGGAGACGAAATCGTTGAGATTAAACAAAGTGGTTCAATTGTCCTTCAAGCAAAATTCTTTAGTGAAATTGTTAAAAAACTGCCTACAGACAGCGTTGAAATTGAGGTACTGGGATCATTGCAAACCGTAATCCGTTCTGGAAAATCAGAATTTAACTTAAATGGTCTAGATGCAGAAGAATATCCTCACCTCCCGCAAATAGAGGAAAATAATAAATTTCATATTGCGACAGACCTTTTAAAAACCATGATTCGACAGACCTCTTTTGCCGTGTCTACATCGGAAACACGCCCTATCTTGACAGGTGTAAACTGGAGAATCGAAAATGGCGAACTAAACTGTATTGCAACAGATAGCCACCGCCTAGCTTTAAGAAAAGCAAAAATTGAAACGGAAAATAATGAAAACTACAATGTCGTCATTCCAGGTAAAAGTTTGAACGAACTAAGTAAAATTATTGATGACTCAAATGAATTGATTGATATTGTTATTACTGAAAATCAAATTTTATTTAAAGCAAAACATCTGCTGTTTTTCTCAAGATTATTAGAAGGTAATTATCCTGACACATCCAGACTGATTCCAAATGAAAGTAAAACTGATATTACCGTTAATACGAAGGATTTCCTTCATGCGATCGATCGCGCATCATTACTAGCACGTGAAGGCAGGAACAATGTTGTAAAACTTTCAACCATTGATGGAGGTGTGATTGAAATTTCCTCAAATACACCTGAAGTGGGTAAAGTTGTCGAAGAAATTCAAAGCCAGTCTATTGATGGTGAAGAATTAAAGATTTCCTTCAGTGCTAAATACATGATGGATGCCTTAAAAGCACTTGAGGGTACAGATATACGAGTAAGTTTTACTGGTGCTATGAGACCTTTTGTTATCAAGCCGATGCACGATGAAACCACTTTGCAGCTGATTTTGCCAGTCCGAACGTATTAGGACAAAATAGTCACCATGTTTTTGGTGACTTTCTTTATTTATTAATTTTTAGTAAAATATAGTATTGAGACCATTTTAGAAATGAGTGATAAACATTGCCTGAAGAATTAAAGCTAAGTACTGAGTTTATTACGTTAGGTCAATTTCTTAAATTGGCTGACGTCATCCAATCTGGTGGAATGGCAAAATGGTTTTTGAGTGAACATGAAATTTTTATTAACGGCGAACAAGATCAAAGAAGAGGAAGAAAGCTACGAGCTGGGGACAAGATTCAAATTCCTGGGTTTGGTGAGTTTTTGATTACCGACTAATTATGTATATTGAACAATTAGCGCTAAAAAATTATCGAAACTATGAAAGCCTATCGGTTGAATTTGAAAATAAAGTGAATGTGATTCTCGGGGAAAATGCCCAAGGGAAGACAAATGTGATGGAATCTATCTATGTTTTGGCAATGGCAAAATCCCATCGTACCTCAAATGATAAAGAACTTATTCGCTGGGACCAAGAATATGCTAAAATAGAGGGTAGGGTTCAAAAGCAATATAGCTCACTGCCTTTACAATTAATTATTTCAAAAAAGGGCAAAAAGGCTAAATGTAATCATATGGAACAGCAAAAATTGAGTCAATATGTTGGGAATATGAATGTTGTCATGTTTGCACCAGAGGATCTCAATTTAGTTAAGGGCAGCCCGCAAGTAAGACGGCGGTTTATTGATATGGAAATTGGACAGGTTTCACCTGTTTATTTACATGATATGAGTCAATATCAGAAAATACTACAACAGCGTAATCATTTTTTGAAAATGCTGCAGATAAAAAAACAGACTGACCAAACCATGCTTGAAATTCTTACCGAGCAGTTTATTAATATGGCCGTAAAGATTGTTTTAAAGCGATTCGAGTTTCTTTATTTGCTTGAAAATTGGGCTAAACCCATTCATAAGGGGATTTCTAGAGGGCTGGAATCGTTGGAAATTGTCTATAAACCATCAGTGGATG